>JAXMCO010000002.1:0-544012 GCA_046349335.1 Reyranellaceae bacterium | reverse complement strand
GGCCTTGCGCGCGTTTTGGGTGCTGCGCAGGAGTTCGGCGCCGCAGATCAGCGCCAGCTCGGTCTCGCCGCCGGCGATCTCCTCGGCGAAGCGATTGACCATGTACTGGGGCGTGTTGCCGCCCTGGTGGGTGTAGATGAGCTGGCGCGGCGCAGCGTCCAATCGATTGGCGACGCTCTTGGGCGGATTGGACGAGCGCCCGAACGGCGAGGCGAAGCGCGGGCTGATGTCGGGAAAGAATTCCAGCACCGCGATCGCATCGATCTTGCGACCGAGCGCCTCGGCACCGATCGACGCGCCCGCGTCTGCAAGAGCGAGGCGCGCGGCCTCGGCCGAGAAGGCCACGTTGGAACGCGCACTCGACGGCGCGCCAGTGGTGTCGGTGATCTGGCCGCAGCCGACCAGAATGGGGGTACGGGGGTCGATCATTTCGTCAGCGCCGCGATCTCGTCGCCCGAGAGGCCGGCCTCTTCCAGGATTGCTCGCGTGTGCTCGCCCAGGGTCGCCACCTTGGGGCCGCTCTGCAGGGCCGAGCCGGAAAAGCGGAACGGCGGGGCAGGCGACTTGTAGGCGCCGGCGCTGTCCTCGATGGTGCACAAGGTGCCGCGATGGGCGACCTGCGGGTCCTGCAGCGCCTCGGTGACGGTGTAGTAGGGCGAGCACGGCACGCCGTGCTTGTCGAGCACCGCCACGCATTCCTCGACCGTGAGCGTCTTGGACCACGCCTCGAACTCGTCGACGAACTGGTCCCAGTTCATGCGCCGCTCGGCGTACTTCTCGAAGCGCGGATCGGTCAGCCAGTCGCGCCGCCCGGCCGCCGTCGCCATGTCCTGGAAGGTGCGCTCGCTGGCCGTCGCCAGCATGACGTAGCCGTCCTTGGCCTCGACCGGGCCGTACATCGGGCGTGACGGCATCTCGAAATCGAACTGCGCGCGATTGACCTCGCCCAGCAGCATGCCGACCAGCGATTCGAACATCGACACGTCGACCATCTGGCCCTTGCCGGTGACGTGGCACTGGTGCAGCGCCGCCAGGATGCCGCCCAGCGCATAGGCGCCGCTCGCGTAGTCGGCGACGAAGATGCCGCAATTGTCCGGCCGCTCACGGCCCTGCTGGTAGAACAGGTGCGCTCGATCGAAGCCGGTCGACGCGTGGATCACCGGCGCATAGGCCGGCCGGCCAGCGCCCGGCCCGGTCTGGCCGTAACCGGAGATGGCGCAATAGACGAGCTTGGGGTTGATCTTCGCCAGCTCGGGATAATCGAGACCGAGCCGCTTCATCACACCCGGCCGGTAGTTCTCGACCACGATGTCGACGCCCTCGACCAGCTTCCTCACCGCCGCGACCGCCTCCGGCCGCTTGAGGTCGAGCACGAGCGAGCGCTTGCCGGCGTTGAGCTGGCCGAACATCGTGCCGGCACCGTTGCGCTGCACCGGGCGGCTGCGCATCAGCTCGCCCTCGGGTGCCTCGATCTTCATGACGTCAGCCCCCATGTCGGCCAGCAGACGGCTGCAGTGAGGACCGGCGATGGTGGTCGAGAAATCGAGGACGCGGACACCGTGCAGGGGCCGCGGATTGCTGGCGCTCATGGGTTCACCGGAAGACGAGGATGAGGACGACGCCGCCGATCACCAGGATGCTGCCGATCCACTCTCCGGCGGACGGCCGCTCCTTCAGCACGACGTGCGAGGCGATGAAGGTGAAGACAAGCTCGATCTGGCCGACGGCGCGCACAAGGGCAGCATTCTCCAGAGTCATGGCGAGCGCCCAGCCGGCCGAGCCGAGCACGCTGAAGATGCCGACCCACACCGACGACCGCCAGTTGACCCAGACCTTGCCGAGCTGCGGCCGGTCGCGGCGCGCCAGATAGGCTCCCATCAGCACGACCTGGATGGTGTTCATGCAGGCGAGCACGGTGATGCCGCGGATCATGAAGTCGCCGTCGGGCAGCAGCTTGGAGGCTTCGCGGATAGTCCCGGCAGCGATGGCGAAGATTGCTCCCGACAGGATGCCGTAGAGCGCACCCTTATGGGTGAGGTCGGCCAGCACATTGCGGATGTTGGCGAACGAGCCGCGCACGCTCAGGATCGCCACGCCGCCCAGGCAGATCAGGATGCCGGTCCAGGCACCGAGCTTCAGCGGCTCATGGGCGATGAAGGTGGCGAACAGCGCCACGAACACAGTCTCGGTCTTCGAGTAGACGGTGCCGACAGCGTAGTTGCGCAGCGAGAAGGCGTGGATCATGAGCGACGTCGCTACGATCTGGGCGACTCCGGCGATCGTCACCAATCCGAGGAACGCCAGCGAAAGTGTCGGCACATGGCGGCCCGTGCCGAAGACCAGGAAGGCCAGCGCTCCCAGCGCCAGCGGCGCACCGTAGAGGTAGCGGACGAAGTTCGCGCCGTCGACGCTCAGCACGCCGCGAATCTTCTGCTGCATCGTGGTGCGAATGTTCTGACAGAGCGCGGCGAAGACGGTGATCGGTATCCAGAGCGGCACGGTTCCTCCGATCGCCAGTCTATGGCGTCGATGTTGCCACGTCTGCTAGATTGATTTTCACCATGCGACAAGAACTGCAAACCGCCCTCCGAATGGCGTGGTGCGCGCTCGGCGAGCCCGGCGAATGGTGGACAGGCGCCGAACGCACGGCGATCGCCGAGGAGACGCGGGCGGCCCGCGCCTGCGCCTTGTGCCGCTCACGCAAGGTAGCGCTGATACCGCGCACGATCGCCGGCGAGCACACCGCGGCGACCGGCTTGCCGCCGGCCGCCATCGAGGCGATCCATCGCATCGTCACCGATCCCGGCCGCCTGTCGCAGGCATGGTTCCGCGAGATCGTCGATGCCGGCCTCGGCGAGGAGGCCTATGTCGAGCTGCTGTCGGTGGTGGCAATGACGACCGCGGTCGACACGTTCCATCGCGGTATCGGCGAGGCGCCGCGCGCCGTGCCGGTGGCGGTGCCGGGCGCCCCGACGCGCCGGCGACCGAAGGGGGCCAAGCCAGGGCTCGGCTGGATGCCCATGCTCGCGCCGGAGGACGTCGCCGCCGAGGACCCGCCGCTCTACGCTTCGGCCGGACGCATCGGTGGCAACGTGCATCGGGCGCTCAGCCTGGTGCCGCAGGCGATGATGCAGTTCTGGGATCTGTTCGAGACCTTGTACCTGCCGCAGGATGCGATGCGCGACTTCGCCCGCGAGTACCGCGCCATCGAGCATGCCCAGATCGAGATGCTCGCCGCCCGCGTAGCCGTGCGCAACCAGTGCGTCTATTGAACCACCAGCCATTTGGCCCTGCTCCGTGCGAGCGGCAGGCATAGCGGCAAGGACTACCAATTTTCCGGCATCGTCGAGGCCGGCGGCGCGCCGAGCGGCGTGGCCGGCGAGGAGGCCCTGCTGACCTTCGTCGACGCCGTCATCGACGCCACGACGTCGCTCGACACGGCCCGCGATGCCGTCGTTGCAGAGCTCGGTGAGTCGGCGATGATCGACTCGGCCGCTGTCATCGCGGGCTTCGACGCCATCACCCGCGTTGCCGACGGCTCGGGCATTCCGCTCGAGCCGGACAAGGCTGCGGCGACGGCCGGCTGGCGCTCCCGCCTCGGGATCGACGATTTCTGGGCGCGAAAGGTGTGATAGCCAGGAAGCCGGGGAATCCACGGAGTGGACACATCTTCTGTTCCACCCCCGTCATCGGGGGAGGCAAGCAAGATGTGTCGGCTCCGAAGAGTCGGGGAGTGGGAGGTGACATGAACCGGGAGATCGGAAGACGGGCCGTCGTCGCGGGCGCACTAAGCCTGCCGTTCGCGGCACGCGCCGAGACCAACTGGCCGACCAAGCCGATCCGCATCGTCGTACCGTTCAATCCGGGCGGGGCGATCGATTCGCTGGTGCGGGTCATCGCCGAGGGGCTGACGCAGCGCCTCGGTCAGCAGGTGCTTGTCGATCCCAAACCGGGCGCCAACACCATCGTCGGCTCTGAGATCGTCGCCCGGGCGCCGGCCGACGGCTACACATTCCTGATCACGACGAACTCCACGCACACCAACAATCCCAGCCTTTATGCCAAGCTGCCCTTCGATCCGGCCAAGGAACTGATTCCAGTGTCGCTGATCTCGCTCGGCACGATCCTGCTGGCGGTGAAGGCGGATGCGCCGTTCGACGACCTGCGCGGGATGGGCAACTGGGTCAAAGGCCTCGGCCGGCCGGCGACCTACGGGAGCTGGGGCATCGGCTCGAGCGGCCATCTGTACGGCCTGATGCTGCAAAGCGCGCTGGGCGGACAATACAACCATGTGCCTTACCGGGGCGACGTGCCGGCCCTGCAGGACGTTGCCAACGGCACGCTCGACATGACGTGGGCGAGCCCGACCAGCGCCAAGCCGCAGATCGCGGCCGGCCGGATCAAGCCACTGGCCGTCGCCGGCGCCAAGCGCTCGGCGTCGATGCCGGAGCTCGGGACCTTCTCCGAGCGGCTCGTCCCGGGCTTCGACCTCAACTTGTTCGTCGCCGCTTACGCGCCCGCTGGCACGCCAGCCGACATCATCGACCGTCTGCAGCGTGCCATTAAAGCCGTGATCGAGGAGCCTGCGGTCGCCGACAAGCTGATTGCCCAGGGCCAGACCCCGGTGGGCTCGACGCCGAAGGAGCTGGCCGACGTGCTGGCACGAGAAACCCCGATCTGGGCCGACCTGATCCGCCAATCCGGTGCCAAGGTGGAGTAAGGGCTCGATCGGGGCGCAGTTGTCGCGACCCGAACGAATAGGGCCTCTCTAAAGCACGGGCGGCACGAAGCCGCCGAAAGCCTGCTCCAGCAGCTCGGCGAACTGGATCGTCGTGGAATCCTCGAGATAGGGCCCGATGATCTGCACCCCGATCGGCAGTGCAGTGTCGGTAGGCCCGATCGGCGCCACGGTCGCCGGCAGGGCGGACCCGGTGGCGAGGCCCGCCCAGACGATGTTGTTGGTATAGGGCTGGCTCTGGCCGTCGACGTCGAGACGGCGCGCGCTCGTTTCGGCGTGATCGTGCTTGAACGCGACGGTCGGCATCACGGGGCAGAGCACGACGTCGAATTGCTTGAACAGTGTCGCCCACTGGCGTTGCAGCCGGGTGCGAACGGCGGCCGCTGCTTCCCAGTCGCGCCAGCCGACATTGGCGCTGCGCACGAAGATCGCATCGAGGCTCTGGTTGTCGGGCGCCAGCGTCGCCGCGAGCGAGCGCATACGTTCGTAGTACTCGGGCGGCCGGCCTTGGTTCATCACCGGGCCGAGCAGACGCATGTAGGTGCGGGTTACCTCGCCGAGGTCGGGCAACAGCGGGCTTTGCCGCGCTACGGTGGCGCCTTCCTTGCCGAGACGATCGGCAAGCTGTGCCAGCGCCGTACGAATCGCTTCGGCCGTGGGGCAGAGCGGATGTGTGTCGATCAGCAGCACGCGGAAGTCGCGCAGCGCACGATGGCGCGGCTGCGGCAGCGCCAGGCGCCAACCGATGCCCTCGCGTTGCTCGTCCGGCCCGGCGATCACGTCGAACGCGAGCGCGATATCCTTCGCGCTACGCGCCATCGGCCCGACCACGGCCAGGCCGTCGCCGTCCGAAGGCAGACTCGGGCGGCCTGGAAAGCTTTGCCCGCGCCGGGGCAAGACGCCGTAGGTCGGCTTGTGGGCGAACACGCCGCAATAGTGCGCCGGCGTGCGCAGCGAGCCGCCGATGTCCGAGCCTGCCTCGAGCGCCACGTAGCCGGCCGCCAGCGCGGCGGCCGCGCCGCCCGATGAACCACCCGGCGTGCGCTCGATGTCGTAGGGATTGCTGGTCGTGCCGTAGATCGGATTTGTGGATTGCCAATCGGCGAGCGCCACCGGCACGTTGGTCTTGCCGATGATCACAGCGCCGGCGGCCTTCAGCCGCTCGACCACGACGGCATCCTCGGTCGGCCGCCAGTCCTTGAAGGCGGGGATTCCCCAGGTCGTCGGCAGGCCGGCGATGTTGAAGGACTCCTTCACGGTCATCGGCAGACCGAGCAACGGTCGCCGCTCGCCGTGCGCCAGCGCCTGGTCGGCCGCGATCGCTGCCTGGCGTGCCCGCTCGAAGTCGCGCACCACCACGGCGTTGATGTGCTTGTCGAGCCCTTCGATGCGGGCGATCGCCTGGTCGAGCAGCTCGACCGACGAGACACGGCGATTGGCGAGGTCGGCCACCTGCTCACCTGCGGTACGGTATCCCCTGCTACGTTCCGGTGACGGCGGCACGGGCGTGGTCGTCTGGGCCAATGCACGCGTCGCCATCACGGCGTATGCTGTGGCGGCGCCAACGAGGAAAGCACGGCGGCCGGCCGTGCGGCTCTCGGGTTCGACCGAACGTCCATTCATCGGAGTCTCTCCTCGACCTACGTCATTGCGCCCGAACGGGGCCGCCATGATGGACCCCGGCGATATGCCCTCCAAGACGCCGGACGCGATTCATCCGGGTCCTGCACCGTTTCTTGGATCAGATGTCTTTCGAGCGGGGCGCCCAATCGATTGGACAAAGGAGAATTCGTGCGTCCACCCCGCTGCCAACAGGCACCGATCAGACCGGGCGTGCGCGTCCCTTGCCGGCGCTTCCCGCAAGCAAGGTCAGCGCAGGTCTGCTCCCACGGCGTCCATGACCGAGGCGAAGCGGTCGCGCTCCAGCAAGGCGGCGAGCTCGTCCTTGATGCGGCGGATGACGGGCGGACCCTGGAACACCATCGCGGTGTAGAGCTGGACCAGGCTGGCGCCAGCGCGGATCTTGGCATAGGCGTCGGCGCCCGAGGAGATGCCGCCGCAGCCAATCAGGGGGAACTGGCCCTCGACGCGGCGGGCCGTGCGGCGCAGCACCTCGGTAGAGAGCTCCATCAGCGGCGCGCCGGAGAGGCCGCCGGCCTCGCCGCGCTGCGGGCTGCGCAGGGACTGCGGCCGCGACACGGTGGTGTTGCCGACGATGATGCCGCCGACCGCGAGATCGCGGCACACCGTCACGATGTCGTCGAGATCGTCGTCGGTGACGTCGGGCGAGATCTTCACCACCAGAGGCGGCGCCTTGACGCCCATGACTTCGCGCACCCGCTTCAGGAGGTCGGTGAGCGCCTGGCGGCCCTGCAGGTCGCGCAAGCCCGGCGTGTTGGGCGAGGACACATTGCACACGAGATAATCGGCATAGGGTACCAGGACTGCTGCGCAGGAGACGTAATCGCGCACGCGATCCAGACTGTCCTTGTTGGCGCCAATGTTGATGCCGAGGCAGACATCGCGCGGACGGCCCATGAGGCGAGGCTGCACGGCCGCCAAGCCGTGGCCGGGAAATCCCATGCGGTTGATGACGCCGCGATCGGCGGCGAGGCGGAACAGGCGCGGCTGTGGGTTGCCGGGCTGCGGTTGCGGCGTCACGGTGCCGAGTTCGAGCAAGCCGAAACCCATCCTGAGCAGGGCCTCGGGAACCTCCGCATTCTTGTCGAAGCCGGCCGCCAGGCCGACCGGGTTGGGGAGGGTCTTGCCCCAGATCTTGACTTCGAGCGAGGACTGGTCGGGCTTGCGGTCACCCGCGATCCACCCCTTCGCCAGCGCTTTCAAAGCGAAGGCATGCGCCTTCTCGGGGTCGACGCGCGACAGGTAGAAATTGGCGAGGGTGTACCAGACGGACATGCCGTCTGGTTATCAGAGCTTCGATCGTTTGTCGCCGAGCGCTGGGTCGCTCAGCGGCGATCGAACCCACCGTTCTGCGGCCGCAGCGCCGGGGAATCGCTGAACACGACCTGGAACAGCTCACGGAAGAGCTGATTGACGCGCGGATCGTTCGGTCCGGTTGCGGGCGTCCAGGCAGTCGTCTCCGACATCACCTGGTCGTTGCGGCAATAGACGGCGTAGACGTAGAAGACGCCGGGCTGGCTGGGCGGCCGGAAGCGCGTGATGCCCTTGCAGACCGAATCTGACCCGAGATCAAGTGCCGGGTCGGAGATCAGCACCAGCCGGTAGTCGGGCCGGGGCTTCTCGACCGGCGTATCGTAGGTGAAGGTGAGAGCAGGTCGCGGCTTTGCCGCCTGCATCACGGGCAACAGCTCGCGCGCTACCATGGCGGGGTCCTGGCCCGGGAAGGGGTTGCCGGCCAGAATGACCTGGAAGTTTCGGCCGTCGGTCGCCGCGAAGAACTCACGATAGTCATATTGCGGTGCGTAGTAGGTGCCGCCGATGACGGCCCCTGCTGCTGCTGCCGGGATGGCTGCCAAGCCGAGAACAGCCACGGCAAGCTTATTCATGAGACGCATGTGAGGACATCCTCCCTGGTACGCACGAGGCATGATAGGCGCCGATTGCGGTCAATTCACGTCACATTGTTGCGTACATTCCGTCAGGACGGCGTAAGACACCGTCTCAGACGTCGAGGTCGCGGGCGAACTTGGCGTGTTCCTGGATGAAGGCGTAGCGCTTCTCCGGCTTGCGCCCCATCAGGTCCTCGACCAGCGTGCGCGTGTGCATGGCGTCGGTGCGCGCCTCGACATCGGGGGCCGTCGGCACGTCGACCTTGAGCAGGATGCGCCGGGTCGGGTCCATGGTCGTCTCGCGCAGATGCACCGACTGCATCTCGCCCAGGCCCTTGAAGCGCGTCATCTCCACCTTGGCGCCGTTGAAGACGTCGCGGATCAGCTCGTCCTTGTGCTGCTCGTCGCGGGCGTACTCGATGCGGCCGCCGCGGCTCAGCCGGAACAGCGGCGGCTGGGCGAGAAACAAATGGCCGTTCTCGATCAGCTTGGGCATCTCGCGATAGAAGAACGTCATCAGAAGCGAGGCGATGTGCGCACCGTCGACGTCGGCGTCGGTCATGATGATGACGCGCTCGTAGCGCAGGCGCTCGTCGTTGTAGTGGGTGCCGGTGCCGCAGCCCAGCGCCTGGATGAGATCCTGGATCTCCTGATTCTCGCGCAGGCGCTCGGCGCTGGCGCTGGCCACGTTCAGGATCTTGCCGCGCAGCGGCAGGATGGCCTGGGTCTCGCGATTGCGCGCCGCCTTGGCCGAGCCGCCGGCCGAATCGCCCTCGACCAGGAAAATTTCCGTACCTTCCGCCGCCGTATTGCTGCAATCGGCCAGCTTGCCGGGCAGGCGAAGCTTGCGCGTCGCCGTCTTGCGCTGCTGCTCGCGGTCTTGCCTGCGGCGCAGGCGCTCCTCGGCCTTGGCGACGACATGCTCGAGCAGCACGTTGCCGGCTTCCTTGTCGCCGGTCAGCCAGTGCTCGAAATTGTCGCCGACGATCGTCTCGACGAGCTTGGTCGCCTCGACACTGACCAGCTTCTCCTTGGTCTGACCCTGGAACTGCGGCTGCTCGATGAACACCGAAACCAGGCCGGCCGCACCGTCGAGCACGTCGTCGGCAGTGACGATCGAGCCCTTGCGATTGCCGATGAGCTCGGCGTAGCGCTTCAGGCCACGCACCAGGGCGCTGCGGAATCCCGACTCGTGCGTGCCGCCCTCGGCCGTCGGCACCGTGTTGCAGTAGGATCGGATGAAACCTTCCTCGTCGGTCGGCCACCACACCGCCCATTCGACGCGGCCGCCCGCCGTGCCGTTGGTCTCGCTCTTCGCTTCGCCGGCGAACGGCTGCGGCACCACGGTCGGCCGCTCGCCGACCTCCGACAACAGGTAGTCCTTCAGGCCGCCGGGGAAGTGGAACGATTCCTCCGCCGGCACGCGACCGTCCTTGGGCAGCAGCGACGCATCGCAGCGCCAGCGGATCTCGACGCCGCGGAACAGGTACGCCTTGGAGCGCGCCATACGGTACAGCCGCTCCGGCACGAAGGTCTGCTTGGCGAAGATCTCCGGGTCGGGATGGAACGTCACCGTGGTGCCGCGGCGGTTGGGCGCGGCGCCGGCCGACTTCAGCTTGCTCGCGGGCTTGCCGCGCGAGTAGGTCTGGACCCACGCCTGCCGGTCGCGCGCCACTTCGACAACCAGTTCGTCGGACAGCGCATTGACCACCGACACGCCGACGCCGTGCAGGCCGCCCGACGTGGCGTAGAGCTTGTTGTTGAACTTGCCGCCTGAATGCAGCGTGGTGAGGATGACTTCCAACGCCGACTTGGTCTTGAACTTGGGATGCGGGTCTATCGGAATGCCGCGGCCGTTGTCGCGCACCAGCACGCGATTGCCCGGCAGCAATTCGAGATGGATCGTGTCGGCGTGGCCGGCGACCGCTTCGTCCATGGCGTTGTCCAGCACCTCGGCGACGAGATGATGCATGGCGCGCTCGTCGGTGCCGCCGATATACATACCGGGGCGTTTGCGGACCGGTTCGAGTCCTTCCAGGACTTCGATGTCGCGCGCCGTGTAGGAGGTATCCTTGCTCGCCGCGCGTTTGCCGCCAGCCGTCCGATCGAACAGATCGCCTTCTTTCGCCATGATTTGCTTCTTGTCTATTCACGGCCGCGCGAGGGGGATCGCTTGATGGCCGGTCCAGCATTCGTATGGTAGGAAAACCGCAGGAAATCAACCATATCCCGGGAAGGTTTGATGGCCGAGAAGAACCGCGACCCGATCATCAGGACGGTGCCGCAGCCTGCCGACATGAACGGCAACGGCGACATCTTCGGCGGCTGGGTGCTGTCGCAGATGGACGTCGCGGGCGGCGCGCTGGCGGCCCGGGTCGCCAAGGGCAGGGTGGCCACGGTGGCGATCGCCGCCATGACCTTCGTCCAGCCGATCAAGGTCGGCGACATGGTGTCGATCTACGGTGAGGTGAAGAAGGTCGGCCGAACCTCGATCGCCATCGACCTCGAGACCGTCGTGCAGCGGCGCCACGAGGCGACCGACATCCAGGTCACCCACGGCACCTTCGTCTTCGTCGCGATCGACGAGGAAGGCCGGCCACGGCCGGTGCCGGCGGGAGTGGTCGCATGAGGCTCGTGCTCGCAGTCGCCGCGGCGCTGATCGCCTGGCTGCCCGCGTGGGTAGCCCAGGCGCATCCCCATCTCTGGCTGCAGCAGCAAGTGCGCGTCATCGCCAAGGATGGCAAGTACACCCATGTCGAGATCGAATGGCGCTTCGATCCGTTCTCGAGCGAGATCGAGATCCCACTGATCGACGAGGATAAGGACGGCAAGTTCTCGGCCCGCGAGATCAAGGTGCTGGGCGGCGAGATGCTGCCGGAGCTGGCAAAGGTCGGCTACCTCACCTGGATCAGCACTGGCGGCAAGGACTTCAGGCCGGCCAAGCTTCCGACTTTCTCGGCCCGGATCGACGATCCGGCGAGCTTCACGCTGCCCGATTGGGATCGTTCGGCCGGCGACGGTGGCATGGCGATGCCGCCCAACAAGCGGGTCAACGAGCCGTCGGTGCCGCAGAAGCGGGGGCCGCGCAACCTGGTGTACGTGATGCGCTTTGCCTTGCCCGAGCCGTCCAAGACGGTATCGATCACGAGCTACGATCCCGACGATTTCATGCGCATCGAGGTCGACAAGGCCTCGCTGCCGGCCGGCTGCACGCTCACCAAGAGTCCGACCTATAAGGCCGAGTTCGTCCGCGGCTATCCCATCTTCGCCGATAGAGTGTCATGCCAACTGCCGTGAAATCGACCGCGCTGCGCTCGCCGTTCCTGTGGATCGGCGTTCTGCTGTTCGTCGCTCTGGTCGGGGCGCTGGTTTTCAGCGACAGCGTGGCCGACTTGGCGCGCTTCTCGGCCGACTACCAGCAGCGCATCCAGCGGGTGCTGTCGACAGCGCTGCGCGACGTCCATGCGGGCTCCGGGTCGGCTGCCTTGTGGACGCTGGTCGTCGTCTGCTTCGGCTACGGCGTGGTGCATACGCTGGGGCCGGGCCACGGCAAGGCGGTCGTCGTGGCCTATTTCCTCGACAGCAGCCGGCCGCGCGCCTGGATCGAGGGTATCTTCGCCGGCGCCTGGATCGCTTTCACCCACACGCTGGCCGCTCTGTTGCTCGCCGGCGGGTTGAAGGCTTTTTCCGTTGTAGGCGTGTTCGGGGCGCTGCGCGAGGTGCGCAATGTCGAGATCGTCTCCTACGTGCTGATCCTGGCGATCGGATTCTGGCGGCTATGGGCCGGCCTCACGGGGCGCCTGCATGAGCATGCCCACGGGCATGGCCAGGGAGACCACGATCATCACGGTCACGATCATCACCATGGTCACGCCGACACCCATCATCATGGGCATCACCACGGCCACGACCATCACGCCGATGGCGGACAGCGTCAGCGCACCATCGCCGGTTGGCTGCTGCTGACGGCGGCGGGCATTGCGCCCTGTGCCGGCGCGCTGGTAGTGGTCCTGCTCTCGGTTGCCTTAGGAGTGATTTGGGCCGGCGTGATCGGCGTGCTCGCCATTGCGCTCGGCATGGCCATCACGCTCGCGGCGATCGGCATGGCCTCGATGGTGGCGCACCGGCTGATCATCGGCGACGGCAGCGCTCGCGAGATCGGCCGCTATACGGCGATTGCGGCATCGTTGATCGTGATCGCCACCGCCGGCACCCTGCTGCTGGGTTCCCTCGAACGCTTCCTGCGCTGACCGGCGATGGCGGCTTCGCAGGCGCCCGCGCGGGTGTCGCGGCCGATTGTCGGCCTCTCGTTGATGTGCGCCGCCTGCGCGCTGTTCCCGATCATGAACGGCTTCGTCAAGCTTCTCGCCGCGACTTACGACCCTGCGCAGATCGTATGGTTTCGCATCACCGTGCATCTCGTGCTGGTGGCGGCGGTATTCGTGCCGCGGCTCGGTCTCGGGTTATTCCGCACGCGGCGCATCGGCCTGCAGGCCGGAAGCTCGATCATGATGCTGTCGTCGACGCTCTGCTTTTTCTTCGCCGTCAAGAATGTGCCGGTCGCCGAAGCCATCGCTGTCAGCTTCGTAGCGCCGCTCGCGGTGGTGTTCCTCGCCTGGCCGCTGCTCGGCGAGCGCATCACGCCGGTGCGTCTGGGGGCGGTGCTGGTGGGCTTCGCCGGCGTGCTGGTGGTGATCCGGCCGGGCAGCGCCGTCTTCCAATGGTCGTCGGTGCTCATTGTCGGCAGCGCGCTCTGTTATGCGACCTACCAGATCATCATCCGCCGGGTTGCCGGGGTCGACCATCCGGCAACGTCGATCTTCTACAGCGTGCTCTTGGGGACAGTGCTGATGTCGATCATCGTGCCGTTCGTCTGGAAGACGCCGGTGAGCCCGGCCGACTGGGCCTTGCTGTGCTCGCTCGGCGCCCTGGGCGGGCTCGGTCACTACTGCATCGCCCAGGCGATGACCTATGCCTCGGCCAACTTCCTGGCGCCGTTCAACTACACCCAGATGATCGGCTCGGTGATCGTTGGCTACCTGATGTTCGCCGAGGTGCCGGACCTGTTCGTCTGGTTGGGCAGCGCCCTGATCGTCGGTGCGGGGCTCATGGTTGGATGGCAGTCTCGCAAGATCTGAAAGCCAAGGAGAATAGGATGCCTTATCTCGTCGCCGCCGACCTGCCGAGCGCGCCCGCCGGGCAGCGCTTTCGCGACCTGCTGGCGCGGCCCGGCATTCTGCAGCTTCCTGGCGCTCACAACGGCATGGCGGCGTTGCAGGCACGGGCGGCAGGCTTCGATGCGCTCTATCTGTCGGGTGCGGCGATGTCGGCGTCGATGGGGCTGCCCGACCTCGGTGTCATCACGGTGGAAGACGTCTCATTCTTCATTCGCCAGATCAGCCGCGCCAGCGGCTTGCCGCTGCTGGTCGACGGCGACACGGGCTACGGCGAGGCGCTGAACGTGATGCAGATGGTGCGGTCGTTCGAGGATGCCGGTGCCGGCGCGGTTCATATCGAGGATCAGATTCTTCCCAAGAAGTGCGGCCATCTGAACGACAAGAAGCTCGCTTCGGCGCACGACATGGCGGCCAAGGTGGCGGCAGCGGCGAAGGCCCGGCGTCATCTGTTCATCATCGCCCGCACCGATGCGGCGGCAAGCGAAGGCCTCGACGGCGCCGCGGCCCGCGCCCGCCAATACCTCGCGGCCGGCGCCGACGCGATCTTTCCCGAAGCGCTGCACGATGCCGAGATGTTCCGCAGCTTCGCCCGCGCCCTGCCGGGTGTGCCGCTACTCGCCAACATGACGGAGTTCGGCCGTACGCCGTTCTTCACGGCGAGCGAGTTCGCGGCGATGGGCTACAGGATGGTGATCTGGCCGGTCTCCTCTCTGCGAGTTGCCAACAAGGCGCAGCAAGCGCTCTACGCCGCGATCCGGCGCGACGGCGGCACCCAGAACATGCTCGACCGCATGCAGACTCGCGCCGAGCTCTACGAGGCGATCGGTTACCATGAATTCGAGGCGCTCGACTCGTCGATCGTGGAGACCGTCGTGCCGCAAGGCATGCCACAGAGGTTATGATTCCCCACCTCCCCAAGCGAATCTTGGGGAGGTGTCGGCGTAATCGCCGACGGAGGGGGCATGATTCTTATGGATCATGAGCGATGTCCCCTCCGTCCCCTGCGGGGACACCTCCCCCGCTGACGGGGGAGGGATTGGAGATGTGTCCACTCCGTAGCAGCAAAGCTTGGGAGGAGGCGATGCTACAGTCCCAGAGCCGAAAGGTTCGGCGCGCGCTTGTGCTCGTTGGTCGTGTCCTGGAAGGCCTTGCCAAGGCGAAGCACGGTGCTCTCGGCGTACGGCTTGCCGACGATCTGAATGCCGAGTGGCAGTCCGCCGGATTGACCCGAGGGCAGCGCGAGGCTGCACAGGCCGAGATAGTTGGCCGGGCGGGTGAGGTAGCCCGGGATCGGCGAGGCCTCGTCGACTTCGACCAGCGGGATCGCCGGCACGGCGACGGTCGGCAACAACAACGCGTCGTACGGCGCCATCCAGGCGGCGAAGGCACGCCTGCGGTCGGTGACGGCGCGCAACTCCTCGGCATAGGCAGCCGTCGGCATTCCTTTAGCGGCAAGTGCGCGGGTTCGCACGGCTAGACCGATCGGCTTGCTCAAATCCTCGATGTAGTCGCGATGTAGCGAATAGGCCTCGGACGCGATCAACGTTCCCGCCGGACGAGACAGGTCGAAGAACCAATCGGGCACGCGCACGGCCTCGACCGTGGCGCCGAGGCTCTCGAAGGTGAGGCCGGCCGCCTGCCAGGCCTTGACCACGTCCGGGTGCATGAAATTCGGGAGTTGGTTGGTGTCGGGCATGGCCACGTGCATGCCTTCGATCGAGCCCGGCCTGGTGGCGAGGGTGAAATCCTCGAGCGGTTGGCAGAGCGTCGTCGGATCGCGCGCGTCGGGCGCGGCGAGCGCATTCAGCATCAGGGCGCAGTCCTCGACCGAGCGGGCCATCGGCCCGATCGAGTCGAACGTCCAGCTCAGCAGGATGGTGCCGTGGAGCCCGATGCGGCCAAACGTGACCTTCAACCCGACCAGGCCGTTGAAGGCCGACGGGATGCGCACCGAGCCGCCGGTGTCGCTGCCGATGCCGGCCGGCGCCAGGCGTGCGGCGACAGCCACGCCGGTACCGCTCGAAGAACCGCCGGGCACGCGGTGGACGGCGAGGTCCCACGGATTCCACGGCGCGCCCATCAACGGGTTGGTGCCCCAGCCGCCGAAAGCGAACTCGACCATATGCAGCTTGCCGAGCGGCACCATGCCGGCCGCGGTCAGCCGCTCGACGGTGGTCGAGGTCTCGGTCGCCACGCGCCGCTCGAACATCTTCGAGCCGCCGGTGCCGACCCTGCCGGCGATGTCGCACAAGTCCTTGTAGGCGACCGGCAACCCATGCAGCGGCCCGAGCGGAAAGCCCGACGCGCGGGCGGTGTCGGCGGCATCGGCGAGCGCGCGGGCTTGGCCTGTGTAAACCTCGGTGAAGGAATGCAGCTTGCCGTCCGCCTTCTCGATGCGCGCGAGGAGGCCGTCGACGACCTCCCGCGAGGAGAAGCGCTTGGCGGCGAGCCCGGCGCCGAGCTCGACCAGGGTGAGGTCGTGGAGATTCATGATGGGGCTATCTTTCTTATTTTCGGCTCCGCCGTCATCGCACGGCAATCTCGTATGGGCGCTCTCACATTCCTCGCCCTCCGGCGACAGCGTAGGAGGCGAGAGACCTCAGGCGGCGTTCTTCGTTTCAGTCCAGACGTTCCAGGTAACTCTCGAAGACGCCGACATGGACGAATGCCGGGTCGGCCGAATTCGGCCACAGCTCGTCGGTGCTGAAGCGCACATCGTAGGTCGGCTCGTCGGCCGCCTCGACGCCGTGGGCATGGGCGTCGGGGAAGGGGTAGGCGGGGGATACGCCGACCACGACTCCCGTCTTGCCGCGGATGTAGCCCGGCATACGCACGTGGCCCGGCACGTAGTCGGTGCGCACGCGGACGCGGTCGCCCGGCTTCAGGAGCTGGCGGTCGGCAACATTGCTGCGACCCGGAGCGCTCGGCGAGGCCAGCGGGAATTGGCCCTGGGCGCGCCGTTCCAGCTCTTCGTGCGTCACGATTCCCTTCTCGACGCAGAGCGTCGCCAGGCTGGTCAGAGAGCGCTCGTAGTAGCTGGCCGACAGGTAATGCCGCGGCTCCATGCGTTCGATGGCGTGGCGGTACTCGTCCATGTTGAAGATGCCGAGCTTCACGGCGAGCGAGTAGAGCGCGTTGACGCGCTTCTCCCACGGTTCGTGGAAGGTCTGCGCCTTCAGCGAATAGCGGACACGGCCGAAGCCCTGCTTGCCGCCGAGATCGTGCATGCCGTCCATGAATCTCTCCGATCCTACAGGCGGGCGACGCCGATCATCGAATCCTTGGTGACCAGCTTGGCGAGCTTTTCCTCTGGCCAGCCCTCGGTTCCGGTCGGCCGCACCGGCAGCACCATGTAGCGTGTGTCCGCCGTCGTATCCCACACCCGGATTTCCATTTCCGACGGCAAGTCGAGACCCATCTCCTTCAGCACGGTGCGTGACTCCCGCACGACGCGGGCGCGATATTCCAGGTCCTTGTACCAGTCGGGCGGCAGACCGATGATCGAGAAGGCGGTGCACGAGCACAGCGTGCAGCAGATGACGTTGTGTACGGTCGGCGTATTCTCCAGCACCACCAGATGGCGGTGATGCGCCGGCATCGAGAGGCCGAGCTCGGCCACGGCGCCGCGACCATTGGCCATCAGGCGCTGCTTGAAGGCAGGGTCGGTCCACGCCTTGGCGACGACGCGGGCGCCGTTCTCGGGCACCCACTGCTCTTCCGCCAGATGCTTGAACTCCTCGACGAAGGCGCCGGCCTTCAGGCCGCGTTCCTCGAGCGCCTCCTGGATGGCGTCGACCCGCCGCTCGACGGAAGCGACGGTCCGCTGGATGTGGGTCTGGTCGGGCATGGTCCTCGCTCCCGCGATGGTCAGGGGATCTTGATGGGCCGGACTATAGAAAACTGACGCAGCCCCGTCACTTGCTCCGCTTCCCTCGGGTGGGTAGACAAGCCGCGCGTAAGGGGGAGCCTATCCGATGAGTGCCATTGCCGAAGTCCGTGCCCGCGAAATTCTCGACAGCCGGGGCAATCCGACGGTCGAGGTCGAAGTCGAGCTGGACAGTGGCGTGATGGGCCGCGCGGCCGTTCCGTCGGGCGCGTCGACCGGTGCCCACGAGGCCGTCGAGCTGCGCGACGGCGACAAGAAGCGCTACGGCGGCAAGGGCGTGCTCAAGGCCGTCCAAGCGGTGAACGGCGAGATCATGGATCTGCTGGCCGGTCTCGATGCGCTGGAGCAGATCAAGATCGACCGTGCCCTGATCGAGCTCGACGGCACGGCGAACAAGGGCCGGCTCGGCGCCAACGCCATCCTCGGCGCCTCGCTCGCGGTCGCCAAGGCGGCGGCGCGGGAATGCGGCCTGCCGCTTTACCGCTATGTCGGCGGCAGCCAGGCATCCGTCCTGCCGGTGCCGCTGATGAACATCATCAATGGCGGCGTCCATGCCGACAATCCGATCGACATCCAGGAATTCATGATCATGCCGGTCAATGCCGAGCGCTTCGCCGATGCGCTGCGCATGGGCTCGGAGGTCTTTCACGCTCTGCGCAGTCAGCTCAGCGAGGCCGGCCACAACACCAATGTCGGCGACGAGGGCGGCTTCGCCCCCAATCTGGCGTCAGCCGACGAGGCCTTGTCCTTCATCATGAAGGCCATCGAGCGCGCCGGCTACAAGCCCGGCGAGGACGTCATGCTGGCTCTCGATCCAGCCTCGACCGAGTTCTACAGCGGCGGCAAGTACAAGCTGGTCGGCGAGAAGAAGGTGCTCGATGCCAGCGCCATGGTGGACTACTACGCCGAGCTGGTGCGGCACTATCCGATCGTGTCGATCGAGGACGGCATGGCCGAGGACGACATGGCCGGCTGGAAGATCATCACCGAGCGGCTGGGCAGCAAGCTCCAGCTCGTCGGCGACGACCTGTTCGTCACCAATCCGGAGCGCCTGGCCCAGGGCATCGAGGATGGGCTGGCCAATGCCATCCTGATCAAGGTCAACCAGATCGGCACGCTCACCGAGACCATGGAAGCCGTATCGATGGCCCGTAACGCCGCCTACGGCGCCGTGATGTCGCATCGCTCGGGCGAGACCGAGGATTCGACAATCGCCGATCTGGCAGTCGCCACCAATTGCGGGCAGATCAAGACCGGCTCGCTGTCGCGCTCCGACCGGCTCGCCAAGTACAACCAGCTTCTGCGCATCGAGGAGCAGCTCGGCACCCAGGCCCGCTACGCCGGCCGCTCGATCCTGCGCGGCGCCTGAGACCAGAGGCCCTTCGCGGCGCTTGGGATGACAGCCTTTCTGTAATCCTGAATTCAGCGCGGGCTCGTGACTTCTTGTCGGTGCGAACGACGTCACGTCGAAATGGGTGACGAAGTCATCGAAGGCGGCGAGCACGGCCTGCGCTTCGGTTTCGACGACGGCGATACCGATCTCCTGGCTTGCGACGGCTTCGATTGCCTTTCGTGATTCCCACAGCGTCACGGCTCGGAATTCGATCCTCTCGCCGTCCTCGCCGTGGAGCAGGTGTGCGCCGCAAAATCCTCCGAGGTTTCTCAGCGCCGGCACCACCGGCTCGCTCAGATGCCGGACATAGGTATCGGCATTTGCAGTACCCGAGGCTTCGCCTCGCCACATCCGCGCGATCATGCGGCACTTCTGTATTCGGTCTCGCCGGCCAAGGCGCGGGCGATGACGGGCCGCTGAATGTCGAACGTTCCCTCGTGGATGGGGTGAACCCGCATATCGCAGTCGATGCGCTCGACCGGGAAGTCGTTGGGATAGCCATCGCCATGCTGGTGGCCCACCGACGCCTCTTTGCTCGGCCTGACGCGCACCTGGCGCTGGGATTCGGTAAGCGTACCCCAGGCTAGGTCCGGGGCTGCCGACGGTATTGGCCAAAATCGACGGTGCGGGTAGGTTCCGGCGTGGCGCGCATCGACCCCAGGAATGTCACCCGATACTGGTGGGACCGGCACTTGCCCGGCCTCAGCCTGCTGCACGCCGATTTCACCACCCACGAGTATCCGCCGCATACACATGAGGCGCTCGTCGTGGCGGTCACGGAGCAGGGCGGTTCGATCGTCAAGAGCCGCGGCCAGGTCGAGGATGCCGAGACCTCGCGCGTGTTCGTGTTCAATCCTGCCGAGCCGCACGCCGGCTGGATGGGGCGGAGCGAGCGTTGGCAGTATCGCTCGCTCTACCTGACGAAGCTCGCCCTGGATCGGCTGGCCGAGAGCCTCGACATCGCGCACGCGCCGTACTTCACCCGCAATGCTTTCGACGATCCCGACCTGGTGACCGGCTTTCTCGCGATGCATCGCGCGATCGAGATCGGGCGCGATGTCTTTCGGGAGCGCGAGCTGCTCGTCGGAACCTTCGGCCTGCTGTTCCAGCGCCATGGCAGCGGCGGCAGCCGGATCGAGCCGGCGCCGCGGGACCGGACCCTCTTGGCACGCACGGCCGCGCGCATGCGCAGCGATTACGCGCAGGACCTTCGTCTCGAGGAGCTTGCAGAGGACGTTGGCCTTTCGACCTTTCAGCTCATCGGTCTGTTCAAGCGCACCGTTGGCCTGACCCCGCACGCCTATCTGACACAAGTGCGTTTGAGCGCGGCGTGCCGGCATCTGCGGCACGCCCGCCCGATCGCCGAGGTGGCCTTCGACGTCGGCTTCTACGATCAGAGCGCGCTCACCAAGCACTTCAAGCGCTGTTACGGGATCACGCCGCGCCAGTTCGTACGGGCAGCGGCAGGCTGACAATTTTCGCCAATACCGGTCCCAGGAAGGCCGCTATCCGCCCGGCATGCATCTCTATTGCCACGACCATCCCGAAGCTCTGACTGTCGAGACCGCCGTCGCCGCTGCCTGGCCAGGCAAGGTAGCCCTCGTCGACACGCCGTTCTATCCGGGCGGCGGCGGGCAGCTCGCCGATCGCGGCGTGCTGCGTTGGCAGGGTGGTGAAGCGAAAGTCCTCGGGTTCGAGGTCAGCGCCGGCAAGCTGTGGCATCTGCTCGATACCCAGGTCGAGTTCGACGGCGCCGTCGAGGCCGCCGTCGACCCCGGCTTTCGTCGGACCATGCGCCAGCTCCATACCGGCACGCACATCCTGAACGCGCTCGTGTTCCAGAGCTTCGACGGTGCCCTGGTGACCGGTGTGCAGATGGCCGACGACGGCACGGCGCGCATGGATTTCGACGTGCCCGGGGCCGACAACGACCGGCTGCGGGCGCTCGAAGGGCCGATCAACGATGTGATCGCGCAGGACATCGCCGTTAGCTTCGCCTACGTCCCGATGGCGGAGGCGCAGGCGGAGCACGGGTTGATCCGAAGCCGCTCCGTTGCGCCGCCGCCGACACAGGACGGCACGATCAGGATCGTCGAGATCGCCGGGCTCGATCGGCAGGCCTGCGGCGGCACCCATCTCGCCTCGACCGGCGCCTCGCCGCCGATCCGCATCCTCAAGATCGACAACAAGGGACGGCACAATCGGCGGGTCCGCATCGCGCTGGCGCGATAGGTCTGGATACGGTCAAATCCGCTTGACGAGCCGACACCAGATGTTGCCTTATGGCTTCAGGAAATCGGCATATGTTGTTGCGGCCTCGGCAAATTCTAGCCCCGATCGTCTTTGCCACGGTGTTCGGGTACTTCGGCTATCACCTCGTGAACGGTGATCGCGGGCTGCTGGCCATGGCGCACCTTCAGCGCGAAGTGCTGATTGCCGAGCAGAATCTCGCCGAAGCCGAAGCCACGCGGAAGATTTGGGAGCGCCGTGTATCGGCCCTGCGCAATCAAAGCCTCGACCCCGACATGCTCGACGAGCGCGCGCGCGTGCTGCTGAATTTCGCGCGCAAGGACGACATCATCGTCTTCATTCCGACGCGCTGACACTTGCCCTCGATGTTCGCGTTGCGGCCCGCCGAAAGAAACTGTCCGGCGTGCGGGCCTGCTCGCAAACATTCGCTCAATTGCTGCGCCGCACTCTCGAACATTCTGGTTTTTCCTGTTGGATCAACCACATCGCTTCGCGCGATGCTATAAGCCCAAACGTGATCAACGTGGGGGGATCGAATGGCGAAGCCGGCCACCAAGCCCAAGGTCGAGACTGTTTCCGCCGGTTCGAAATCGCCAGGCAAGCCGCCCGGGAGCGGCGACAACAGCGTTGGTGCTGCCGAGCTGAAGGCATTCTACCGCGACATGCTGCTGATCCGGCGCTTCGAGGAGCGGGCGGGCCAGCTTTACGGCATGGGGCTGATCGGCGGTTTCTGCCATCTCTATATCGGCCAGGAAGCGGTCGTGGTCGGCATGCAATCCACCATCGACGGCAAGGACGCGATCATCACCTCGTATCGCGACCATGGCCATATGCTGGCGGCCGGCATGGACCCGAAAGGCGTCATGGCGGAACTGACCGGCCGGGGCTCTGGCTACTCCAAGGGCAAGGGCGGCTCGATGCATATGTTCAGTCGCGAGAAGAATTTTTACGGCGGTCACGGGATCGTTGGTGCGCAGGTGCCGATCGGCACCGGGCTTGCCTTTGCCCACAAGTACAACGGCAACAAGAACGTCTCCTTGACGTATTTCGGCGACGGCAGCGCCAACCAGGGTCAGGTCTACGAGGCGATGAACATGGCGGCGCTGTGGAAGCTGCCGGCCATCTACATCATCGAGAACAACCGCTACGGCATGGGCACTTCGGTCGAGCGCGCCTCGGCAATCACCGAGCTCTATCGCCACGGCGAAGCCTTCGGGATTCCGGGCGAGCAGGTCGACGGGATGGACGTGCTGGCCGTGCGCGCGGCCGGCGAGAAGGCGGTCGAGCACGCGCGCGGCGGCGCCGGCCCCTACATCCTCGAGATGCAGACCTATCGCTATCGCGGCCATTCGATGAGCGATCCGGCGAAGTACCGAACCAAGGAAGAGGTCGACAAGTATCGCAACGAGCGTGACCCGATCGACCATGTGCGCAAGCAGCTTCTCGACAGCAAGCTCACGGACGAGGCGGAACTGAAATCGATCGACGCCGAGATTCGCAAGATCGTGAACGATGCCGCGGAGTTTGCCCAACACAGTCCCGAGCCGGATCCGTCGGAGCTTTGGACCGACGTCCTGGTCGAGGCCTGATTACCATGTCCATTCCGGTTCTGATGCCCGCCCTGTCGCCGACGATGACGGAGGGCAAGCTTGCCAAGTGGCACGTCAAGGTGGGCGATGCCGTGAAGTCGGGTCAGGTGATCTGCGAGATCGAGACCGACAAGGCGACCATGGAGGTCGAGGCGGTCGACGAAGGCACCGTTGCCCAGATCCTGGTCGAGGAGGGCACCGAGGGCGTGGCCGTCAACGCGCCGATCTGCATCCTGGCGGCCGAAGGCGAGAGCGTCGTCGACGCCGCCAAGGCCGCCCCTGCTGTCGTACCGCCGGCGCCAGCCAAGACCGGGACCCCGATGCAAGCGCCGCCTTCCGCCGCTGCCGCGCCGGCAGCGCCGCACATCGCTGCGCCAGCGGCCGAACCCGAGTGGAAGGGCGGCACGACCCAGATGACGGTGCGCGAAGCCCTGCGTGACGCCATGGCCGAGGAGATGCGCCGCGACGAGAAGATCTTCCTGATGGGCGAGGAGGTCGCGCAGTACCAGGGCGCCTATAAGGTGAGCCAAGGCCTGCTCGACGAGTTCGGCGCGCGACGCGTCATCGATACGCCGATCACCGAGCACGGCTTCGCGGGGCTGGGCGTCGGCGCGGCGTTCGGCGGGCTCAGGCCGATCGTCGAATTCATGACCTTCAACTTCGCCATGCAGGCGATGGATCACATCATCAATTCGGCAGCCAAGACGCATTACATGTCGGGCGGCCAGATGACGTGCCCGATCGTGTTCCGCGGTCCCAACGGTGCGGCCGCGCGCGTCGCCGCCCAGCATTCGCAGTGCTATGCGAGCTGGTATGCCCACGTCCCTGGCCTGCGCGTGCTCGCGCCGTGGAACGCCGCCGATGCCAAGGGCCTGCTCAAGGCCGCCATCCGCGATCCCAATCCAGTGGTCTTTCTGGAGAACGAGATACTCTACGGTCAGTCGTTCGACGTGCCGCAGGACCCCGAGTTCATCCTGCCGATCGGCAAGGCCAAGATCGAACGGCCCGGCAAGGACGTCACGATCACGGCTTTTTCGATCATGGTGGGCAAGGCGCTGGCCGCCGCCGAGGAGCTCGCCAAGCAGGGCATCGATGCCGAGGTCATCAACCTGCGCAGCCTGCGTCCGTTGGACACCGAGACCATCGTGGCCTCGGTCAAGAAGACCAATCGCCTGGTTTCGGTCGAGGAGGGCTGGCCGTTCGCCGGCATCGGCTCGGAGCTCGCCGCCCAGATGATGGAGCAGGCCTTCGATTGGCTCGACGCGCCGGTCAAGCGCGTGCACGGGCTCGACGTGCCGCTGCCGTACGCCGCCAATCTGGAGCGCATGGCGCTGCCGCAGCTCGACAACATCGTCGAGGCCGCGCGCGCGGTCTGCAATCGTTGAGGCGGGGGCGAGCATGTCCATCAACATCCTGATGCCCGCGCTGTCGCCGACCATGACCGAGGGCAAGCTCGCGAAGTGGCACGTCCGGGTCGGCGATGCCGTGAAGTCCGGTCAGGTGATCTGCGAGATCGAGACCGACAAGGCGACGATGGAAGTCGAAGCGGTCGATGAAGGCCGCGTTGGCCAGATCGTTGTCGAGGAAGGCGCCGAGGGCGTGAAGGTAAATGCCGTCATT
Source organism: Reyranellaceae bacterium (assembly GCA_046349335.1). Classification (GTDB taxonomy): domain Bacteria; phylum Pseudomonadota; class Alphaproteobacteria; order Reyranellales; family Reyranellaceae; genus Reyranella. Next base: position 519,829 of record JAXMCO010000002.1, on the reverse strand, counting down.
GCCGTCCTGCTGGAGGAGGGCGAGAGCGAGGTTCTCAAGGGCGCGGCGGCACCTACGCCGGCACCGGCATCGGCGGCCGCCGCCAAACCCGCAACGCCTCCCAGTAGTGTGCCGACGGCGGCGGCACCTGCACCCACGCCCGCCCCGGCGGCCGCACCCGACGGCGGACGTATCTTCGCCTCGCCGCTGGCCAAGCGCATCGCCGCCGAGAAGGGGCTCGACCTCACGCGCATCAAGGGCAGCGGGCCGAACGGGCGAATTGTGAAGGCCGATGTCGAGTCGGCCCAACCGCGTGCGGCCACGCCGCCGGCTGCGGCCAAGGTGCCGGCGAAGCCTGCGCCCGCTCCGGTCGCAGCCCAGGCCGTCTTCGTGGCGCCCGGCGATACACGCGTGCCGCATACGTCGATCCGCAAGGTCATCGCCCGGCGCATGCTCGAGTCCAAGCAGACCGTGCCGCACTTCTACCTCACGGTGGAGCTGGAGATCGACGCGCTGCTGGCGGCGCGCCAGGCCATTAATGCCGTGGTCGAGAAGCGGGGCGCCAAGGTCTCGGTCAACGACATGGTGATCAAGGCCTGCGCCAAGGCCCTGCGCGATCATCCCGAGTGCAACGCCTCGTGGACGGAAGACGAGATGGTCCAGTACGGCGCGGTCGACATTTCGGTCGCCGTTGCCACCGATCGCGGCCTGATCACGCCGATCGTGCGCAATGCCGACATGAAGGGCCTGGCGCAGATCGCTACCGAGATGAAGGACCTCGCCGCGCGCGCCAAGGTCGGCAAGCTCAAGCTCGACGAATTCCAGGGTGGCGGCTTCACGATCTCGAATCTCGGCATGTTTGGCGTCAAGGACTTCGCCGCCATCATCAATCCGCCGCAGGCCATGATCCTCGCAGTTGGCGCAGGCGAGGAGCGGGCGGTCGTGCGCAAGGGCCAGATCGTGGTGCGCAACATGATGAACTGCACGCTGGCGGTCGATCACCGCGTGGTCGACGGCGCGATGGGCGCGCAATGGCTGCAAACGCTGCGCGGCTATATCGAGCAACCCGCGGCGATGCTGGCGTAGGAGCGCACGATGGCCGAGACGAGCTTCGACATCATCGTGGTCGGCGGGGGACCCGGCGGCTACGTCGCCGCCATCCGCGCCGCCCAGCTCGGCATGAAGACCGCCGTCGTCGAGCGCGAGCATATGGGCGGCATCTGCCTCAACTGGGGATGCATCCCGACCAAGGCGTTGCTGCGCACCTCCGAAGTCTACAACCTCATCAAGCATGCCGATGCGTTCGGCCTCTCGGTCAAGGACGTCTCGTTCGATCCCAAGAAGATCGTCGAGCGCTCGCGCAAGGTCGCGGGGCAGCTCAGCAACGGCGTCAAAGGGCTGATGCGCAAGAACAAGATCACCGTGTTCGACGGCAGTGCCAAGCTCTCTGGCACCGACGGCAATCTTCGCAAGCTCGCTGTGGCGATGAACGACAAGAGCACCGTGACACTTACCGCCAAGAACGTGGTCCTGGCGACCGGGGCGCGCGCCCGTCAGCTCCCGGGTCTCGAGTCGGACGGCAAGCTGGTGTGGACCTACAAGGAAGCGATGGTGCCGCCTGAGTTCCCGAAGTCGCTGCTGGTGATCGGCTCGGGCGCGATCGGCATCGAGTTCGCGAGCTTCTATCGCACCATGGGCGCGGAGGTCACGGTCGCCGAAGTGCTCGACCGCATTCTTCCGGTCGAGGACGAGGAGGTGTCGGCCTTCGCCAAGCGCGCCTTCGAGAAGCAAGGCATGAAAATCCTGACCGGCGCCACTGTCGGCAACCTGAAGAAGGGCAAGGACAACGTCACGGCCGCCATCACGGTCGGCGACAAGGGCCAGGAAATCACCGTCGATCGTGTGATCTGCGCTGTCGGCATTGTCGGCAATGTCGAGAACCTCGGCCTCGAAGGCACCAAGGTGAAGGTCGAGAAGACCCACATCGTGATCGATCAGTGGGGCTTCACCGGCGAGCCCAATGTCTATGCGATCGGTGACGTCGCGGGTCCGCCCTGGCTCGCGCACAAGGCGATGCACGAAGGCGTGCTGGTCGTCGAGAAGATCGCCGGTGTCAAAGGCGTGCACCCGATGAACACCGCCAACATCCCGGGCTGCACCTACTGCCAGCCGCAGGTCGCAAGCATCGGCCTCACCGAGGCCGCGGCGAAGGCTAAAGGCCTCCAGATCAAGGTGGGAAAGTTCCCGTTCATCGGCAACGGCAAGGCGATTGCGCTCGGCGAGCCCGAAGGCTTCATCAAGACGGTGTTCGACGCCAAGACCGGCGAGCTGCTGGGCGCCCACATGATCGGCGCCGAGGTCACCGAGTTGATCCAGGGCTACAGTGTCGCCAAGACCCTGGAGACCACCGAGGCCGAGCTGATGGCGACGGTGTTCCCGCATCCGACCTTGTCGGAAATGATGCACGAATCGGTACTGGCGGCCTACGGGCGGACGCTCCATATCTAGGCGACGATGGACGGCTCGATCGACAAGGTTCCGTTGAGCCGGGCCGAGCGCCATCCCGAGAAGGCGCACCGCCCGGACAATCCGATTCCGCGCAAGCCGCCGTGGATTCGCGTGCGCGCGCCGAACTCGCCCGAATATGCCGAGACGCGGCGCCTGATGCGCCAGTACGGGCTCGCCACCGTGTGCGAGGAAGCGGCCTGCCCGAATATCGGCGAGTGCTGGAGGCAGAAGCACGCGACCTTCATGATCATGGGCGACACCTGCACGCGCGCCTGCGCCTTCTGCAACGTTGCCACCGGCAAGCCGGGCGCCCTCAATCCGCACGAACCTGCAAACATCGCCCAGGCGGTCGGCAAGCTAGGCCTCAGCCATGTCGTGGTGACGTCGGTCGATCGCGACGACCTGCCCGATGGCGGGGCCGGACACTTCGCGGCGGTCATCGCTGCGCTTCGCCACTCCGCGCCCGGCACGACCATCGAGGTCCTGACGCCCGACTTCCTGCGCAAGGATGGCGCGGTCGAGGTCGTGGTCGCAGCCCGACCCGACGTGTTCAACCACAATCTCGAGACCGTGCCGCGCCTCTATCCGAAGATCCGGCCCGGCGCGCGCTACTTCACGTCGCTGCGCCTGCTGTCGCGTGTGAAGGAAATCGATCCGTCGAGCTTCACCAAGTCCGGCCTGATGGTCGGCCTGGGAGAGACGCGCGAGGAGATTCTGCAGGTGATGGACGATCTGCGCGCCGCAGACGTCGATTTCCTGACCGTCGGGCAGTACCTGCAGCCGACGCCCAAGCACGCCGCGCTCGACCGCTTCTGGACGCCGGCCGAGTTCGAGGAGCTGGGCGTCATGGCGCGGGCGAAGGGCTTCTTGATGGTGTCGGCCTCGCCGCTGACCCGATCGAGCTATCATGCCGGCGACGATTTCGCTCGGCTGAAAGCTACTCGCGCCGCGCTTCTCGAGGGTTGATCTCGACGTGCTGACCCGCCATCGCGAACGCAGGGTGGTGGCCTATGCGCCACGCCAGCTCTTCGATCTGGTGGCCGACGTCCGCCGCTACCCCGAGTTCCTGCCGTGGTGCCACGCCGCTCGCGTGCGCAGCCGCAACGGCCAGACCGAGATTGCCGAGCTGGCGATCGGCTTCGGCCCGTTTCACGAGCGCTTCGTGTCGCGGGTCGAGCAGACGCCGGATCGTGCGGATGGTCCCCGCATCGACACGACCGGAATCGAAGGTCCGTTCCGTCATCTTGTGAGCCGATGGACCTTTCATCCGCATCCAGCCGGCACCGAGATCGAGTTCGAGCTCGAGTTCGAATTCCGCTCGTTGCTGCTGCAGCAGACCGTCAGGCTTTTGTTCGCCGAAGCCGTTCGTCGCATGGTCGCGGCGTTCGAGGCCCGCGCCGCGCAGTTGTACGGCAAGTCTAGCGTTCGGCCAGGGCAGCCAGCATCGCAAGCGCCGTGAGCACCGAGACCCGGCGGATCGCGTCGCGATCCCCCGGAAAGACGTGACGCTCGACGATTGGCTCGTGGCCCGCGCGCACCGCCGCCAGATGAACCAGGCCGACAGGCTTTTCGGGCGAACCGCCGCCCGGTCCCGCGACGCCGGTCACAGAAACGGCGAGGTCGGCTGCGGAGCGGGCGAGGGCGCCCGCCGCCATCGCCCGCGCGACAGGCTCGCTCACGGCGCCATGCCCCAGCAAAGCGTCCCACGGCACACCCAGCATCTCGCGCTTGGCCTCGTTGGCGTAGGTGACGAAGGCGCGGTCCACGACATCGGACGAGCCCGCGATGGCGGTCAGCGTCGCAGCGACCAGACCGCCGGTACACGACTCCGCTGTCACGACTTTCAGACCGCGGCTGCGGCACGCCTGCAAGACTCGATCGGCCCCATCCCGCATTTCATGATCGAACATCTGCATTTCCCTCCATCTGGCAAGGTCTCTCGCTGCGACCGGGAAGACAAGAGCGCTGTGGTGCCGAGAGCTCGCACCGGGCCGCTCCGGGGATAACGATTCACTAAATCTGCGACTGACACCTTGAACCGTCGCATTTCCCGCCTAACATCTCGCCCGTTCGCATTTGCAACAGGGATGCTGAAAAAAATGAAATCCTTTCGCTGGCTTGCGGTCATGGCCGCATTGATCGTCGTGGCTCCGACCTTGGCCGAGGCGCGGGCCGGGGCAGGGACCAGTAGCGGCAGCCGCGGCAGCAAGACGGACCAGGCGCCGGCGCCGACGCAGACCGCGCCCGAGGCCAGGCCCGTCGAGCGCAGCAAGACGCCGCCGCAACCGCAACAGGCCCAGAAGCCCGGCGGCGCGGCTCCGGCGGCGGCGCCCGCGGCGGGCGGCTTCATGTCGCGCAACCCCTTTCTGTCCGGCCTGATGGGCGGCATGCTGGGAGCTGGCCTGTTCGGCATGTTGTTCGGAGGCGGCTTCAGCGGCGGCCTCGGTGGTGCCGCAGGCATGCTCGGGCTGCTCCTGCAAGTCGCCCTGATCGGCGGCTTGGTCTATCTGGGGGTGCGCCTGTTTCGCGGCATGGGCGCCGCCAAACCGCAGCCGGCCGGAGCGACCGCAGGGGCAGGCTATGCTCGCGCCGCCGACATGCCCTCGCGATCGGTCGATGCGCCGCTGGCGAGACAAGGCGTCTCCGCGGTTGTCGGCAGCGGAACGCTCGCGGGCGGCAGCGCCCTGGCGGGCCGCGCCGCCATGGCACCGCTCACCATCACACCGGACGATTACAACGCATTCGAGTCCCTGCTGAGTGGGATCCAGACGGCATACAGCAAGGGCGACCTGGCGAAGCTGCGGACCCTCGCGACACCGGAGATGGTCGGCTACTTCTCCGAGGAGTTGTCGGCCAACGCGAGCCGCGGCGTCGAGAACAAGGTCGAGGCGGTGAAGCTCGAGCAGGGCGATCTGTCGGAGGCCTGGCGCGAAGCCGGCCTCGAATACGCCACGGTCGCCATGCGCTTCAGCATGATCGACACGACCCGCAACGTTGCGGACGGCACGATCGTGGCCGGCAACGACAAGGTTCGGACCGAGGCGACCGAAGTCTGGACATTCTTGCGCAGCCCCGGCGGCAACTGGCTACTGTCGGCGATCCAGCAAACCTGAGCAATCCTGCGGCGGGGGATCAGGCAACTCTGAAGAGGGCGCGCTGTAGAGCGGCGCCCTCTTCGACTGGAAATCTCGACAGTCGCCTAGGGCCTTTCCTCAATTGAGCCAAATGGTAGCCGCCGCGAGGTGGATAGCGGCGAGGAAATTGGTAGCGGTCTTATCGTAGCGAGTTGCGATGGCCCTGAAGCGCTTGAGGCTACAGTAGAAGTTTTCGATGAGATGGCGGGCCTTGTAGATCTCCTTGTCGTAAGGGCGGGGCTTTTTGCGGTTGCTCTTCGAGGGGATGACGCAGGTCTTGCCGGCGGCCTGGAGAGGTTGGATGAGGCGCTGGTCGGCATCGAAGGCTTTGTCGGCCAGCAGGGTGTCAGCCTTCATGTCAGGCAACAGGGCGTCGGCGCCCTGCAGGTCGTGGGCCTGGCCCGGCGTCAGGAAGAAGCGGACAGGATTGCCCAGAGCATCGACCAGGGTATGGATCTTGGTGCTCAGCCCGCCTTTGCTTCGGCCGATCGCTTGATCTTCGCCGTCTTTTTTTTGGCGCCGGCGCTATGCTGATGAGCGCGCACGATGGTGCTGTCGATCATGGCGTATTCGTTGTCCGCATCGGCCGCAAGAAGCTCGAACAGCCTGCGCCATACACCGCTCTTTGCCCATCGGCTGAAGCGGGTATGGACAGCCTTCCAAGCGCCGAAGCGCTCGGGCAGGTCGCGCCATGGGATGCCAGCTCGATAGCGGTAGATCACGGCATCGACGAACAGACGATTGTCCCTGGCGGTCGCGCCAACGTGACCCTCGCGTCCCGGTAGAATGTCCTTGATCCGATCCCATTGGTCGTCGCGAAGGGCGTAACGGCGCATCAGTCAGCTCCCAGTGGCCGACTGGCAAGGAGCATGTCGCGGGTCAATTGGGTAGCTCAGACCTTGGAAAATGTAGCCTCGACGACAACAACGCAAGATCGATTCAAAATTCCCGCTCATTTGATTCTATTATTACGCGAATTTCTTCTTCAATAGAGGACAGGCCCTAGACAAGGCACTCATTGCGCGAGGTCGCTCCTCGGAGTGAGATTCTCTTGCGACGTCGGCAGCTACACGCCTTCCACTGCCCAGACATCGAGTGCAGCCGCACCCTCCCTGATCTTCTTCACAGGGATGTACTCGGGCGAGTTCCAGAAGGCATGGATGGCATCGATCGAGGGAAACTCGAAGATCACCATTCTGCGTCCATCGTGTCGCCCTTCCAACGCCTCCACTTTGGCGCCCCGGACGATGATTTTCCCGCCAAAGCGGGCCATCAACGGAATAACTGCATCCCGGTACCTTTGGTACTGGGGCTCGTTGCTGATCGTGCTTTGAACGATGAAGTATGCGGCCATGTCTTCTCCGCAGGCTGAAGCGGTGTAATGGACTGGAGTCGCTGTCAACTTAGCATGCGCCCAAGAGGCTCGAAAGCGAGTGGGCCGCCGTCCAAGCTGGAAGGCTTCCGATGCAACCGCCGCGCGGTGGGAACGTGAGGCCTGTTCCAGGCCTCACGTCCGGACCCCTGGCATTTCGATCGTCGCGACAGCCTGAGCGGCGATGCCTTCGCGTCGGCCGGTGAAGCCAAGTCCTTCGGTCGTTGTTGCCTTGACGCTGACGCGGCCGGACTCGATGCCCGCGATGCGGGCGATCGAAGAGACCATCGCCTGGCGATGAGGACCGATACGCGGCGCTTCGCAGATCAGGGTGAGATCGAGATGCACGATCCTCCCGCCGGCGGCGTGCAGCAGGCCGACCGCATGGTGGACGAACCGATCGGAGGAGACGCCGCGCCATTGCGGATCCGACGGCGGGAAGTGCATGCCGATGTCACCTGCGCCGATCGTACCCAAGATGGCATCGGTCAATGCATGCAGAGCCACGTCGGCATCCGAATGGCCGACGAGCCCGCGGCCGTGGGCGATGACGACACCGCCCAATGTCACCGACTCGCCGGGGCCGAAGCCGTGAACATCGAAGCCGAAGGCTGTACGTGTTTCCATGGTCGCCGTCTGGTGGAGATCATCGGCCGTGGTGATCTTGCGATTGTCCTCATGGCCTCGAACCATGACAACCTTCAGGCCTGCGCGTTCGGCTATCGCGGCGTCGTCGGTCAGTGCCGTGGCTTCGCTTGCCGCCAACGACGCGGCGGCGCGGTGCGCCTCGAGCAAGGACCGAAATCGGAAAATCTGCGGGGTTTGCGCACGCCACAGGCCGGCGCGCGGTATGGTGGTCGAGACGACTCCGCCGTCGTCGGCGCGCTTCAGGGTATCGGCGAGCGGCACCCCCAGAACGGCGCCCTCGACGGTCGGATCGTCCAGAGTGGCGAGACAGGCGGTGATATCGGCTCGCCTGACGAACGGGCGGGCTGCGTCGTGCACCGCCACCAGGTCCGGCGGGACCGCGGCCAATGCCTCCAGGCCGTTCAGCACCGAGTGCTGGCGACTTGCGCCCCCTTTGACCGGCGGTGGCAGGTCGAAGTCGCCGACAGCCGCCCGGTACTGAGCCTCGTCGTCGGCACCGATGACGACTTGCAGGCGGTTGATCCCGGGCACGCCGCGAAAGGCGACCACGGACCGACGGATCACGGATTCGCCCTCAAAAAGGGCATATTGCTTGGGCAGTGAGCCCCCGAAGCGGGCTCCCCGGCCTCCAGCGACGATCAGGGCGGTACAGGTTGGCACGGTCTCTAATTATCACCGGCGCATATCTGGCGCACGGCGAACGCTTGCACAGGGGGCTGGGACTCGTTATTGCTGGATGAATTATTGTGCACTGCACAAGTTGCCTACTTGTTGATCAGCCCCCATGGATTGCGCACCTCGCTTACAGCCCATCGACATCGGACCGGTCCGCCTCGACGACCCCGTCATCCTGGCGCCGATGTCGGGCGTCACCGACATGCCGTTCCGCCGCCTCGTCAAGCGGGGCGGGGCGGGCTTGGTCGTGTCTGAGATGATCGCCTCGGCTGCCATGGTGCGCGAGAACCGCAAAACTCTCCTGATGGCGAAGAATTCGCCGGAGGAGTTCCCCATGGCGGTCCAGCTCGCCGGTTGCGAGCCCGACATGATGGCCGAGGCCGCCAAGCTGAACGAGGACCGTGGCGCCGCGCTGATCGACATCAATTTCGGCTGCCCGGTGAAGAAGGTCGTGAACGGCCATGCCGGCTCCTCGCTGATGCGCGACGAGGTCCATGCCGCGAAGATCCTCGAAGCGACGGTCAAGGCAGTCAAGTTGCCAGTCACGCTGAAGATGCGCACCGGCTGGGACGAGAAGAATCGTAATGCTCCCAATCTGGCGCGTATTGCCGAGGCGTGCGGCATCAAGATGCTGACGGTGCACGGCCGCACGCGCTGCCAGTTCTACGACGGCCATGCCGATTGGCAGTTCGTCGCCAACGTGAAGGCGGCGACCCGCCTGCCGGTCATCGTCAACGGCGACATCGACAGCCTCGAAGCGGTCGACACGGCGCTCGCCCAGTCGGGCGCCGATGGCGTCATGATTGGGCGCGGCGCCTACGGGCGCCCGTGGTTCCTCAATCAGGTGATCCGCTACCTGCGCACCGGCGAGCGGACGGCCGACCCGTCTCTTGGGGAACTGTACGCGATCGTGCGCGAGCATTTCGAAGCCATGCTGTCCCACTATGGCGAGGAAACGGGCGTGCGCATGGCCCGCAAGCATTTGAGCTGGTACTCCAAGGGTCTGCCGGGATCGGCCGATTTTCGTGCCTCGGTGAATCGCGAGATGGAGCCCGACAGGGTGCGCGCCATGCTGGCTGCCTTCTTCATGCCCGCTCTCGATCGGCAGGCTGCCTAGGATGGCTATTCATCCCCTCAAGAGGACGGCCGCGCTGGGGGCTCAGTTTCCAACCGCGATCCTCGATTCGCTATCGGAAGCCATCCTCGTCGTCGATGCCAGCGGCCTGATTCACTATGCGAATCTGTCAGCCGAGCAGTTCTTCGGTGTTGGACGGACGCGCCTGATCGCCCATCCACTGAGTGAGTTCATGCCCGACGACGCGCCCCTGTTCTCGCTTCTGGAACAGGTCGTCGTGACCGGCGGCGCGGTGGCCGAAAATGGTGTCACCTTGGTGTCGCCGCGCATCGGCAACCGCTTTTGCGCGCTCCGCCTGTCGCCCGTCGTCGACAGCGACGGCTTGGTCGCGGTGTCACTGGTCGAGCAGACCATTGCCCGCAATATCGATCGCCAGATGTCGCACCGCAGTGCAGCACGCTCGGTGAGTGCGCTTGCCGCCATGTTGGCGCACGAGGTCAAGAACCCGTTGTCCGGTATTCGAGGTGCGGCCCAGCTCATCGAACAGTCGGTTTCCGACTCCGAGCGCGAACTGACTCAGCTCATCTGCGAGGAAACAGATCGCATCGTCGCCCTGGTCGATCGCATGGAGGCGTTCGCCGACGGTCGCCCGATCGAGCGCAGTCCAATCAACATCCACCAAGTGTTGAATCATGTCCGCCGCATTGCCCAGAATGGCTTCGGCAAGAATGTCCGCTTTGTCGAGACCTACGACCCGTCGCTGCCCGATATTCACGGCGACCGCGACCAGCTCATTCAAGTCTTCCTCAATCTGGTCAAGAACGCCTGCGAGGTGCCGTGCGACGGCGACCGGGAAATCGAGTTGTCCACAGCCTTTCGCCACGGCTTGCGGCTGGCCGTGCCCGGCCAGCAGGCCAAAGTGAACCTGCCCCTGGTGGTGTCCGTCCGCGACAACGGCGGAGGCGTTCCGGACGAGATTCGCGCCCACCTGTTTGATGCTTTTGTTACGAACAAGCCGACCGGAACCGGCCTGGGTCTTGCTTTGGTAGCCAAGATCATCAACGACCACGGCGGGGCCATCGAGTTCGAGAGCGAGCCCGGCCGCACGATATTCAGGGTCATGTTGCCGTTGCAGTTTCCTCAAGGGGTGTCATGAGCAACCCCGCCACCATCCTGGTCGCCGACGACGATCGGGCGATCCGCACCGTCCTGCATCAGGCGCTTGGCCGGCAGGGCCACAATGTGCGCAGCACCGGCACTGCTGCCACCCTCTGGCAATGGGTCCAGGAAGGCGAGGGGCAACTCGTCATCACCGACGTGGTCATGCCGGACGAGAACGGCCTCGATCTGGTGCCGCGCATCCGCAAGCTGCGGCCCGACCTGCGTATCATCGTGATGAGCGCCCAGTCGACGCTGTTGACCGCGGTGCGCGCCAACGAGCGCGGCGCTTTCGAGTACCTGCCCAAGCCGTTCGACCTCAACGAGCTTATCTCGGTGGTCAACCGTGCCCTGTCGGCGCCGGCCTCGTCGATGGCACGCGCCATCCTGCCGCCGGAGGAGGGCGAACGCCTGCCGCTGATCGGCCGGTCGCCTGCCATGCAGGAAATCTATCGGGCGTTGGCGCGCCTGATGTCGACCGATCTCACGGTGATGGTCACGGGCGAGTCGGGCGCCGGTAAGGAGCTGGTGGCGCGGGCACTGCACGACTACGGCAAGCGCCGCAAAGGTCCGTTCGTTGCGCTCAACATGGCGGCGATTCCGCGCGAGCTGATCGAGAGCGAGCTGTTCGGCCACGAACGTGGTGCCTTCACTGGTGCGGTCCAACGCTCGGCCGGCAAGTTCGAGCAGGCGTCCGGCGGAACGCTGTTCCTCGACGAGATCGGCGACATGCCGCCCGAGGCGCAGACGCGCCTGCTGCGCGTGCTCCAGGAAGGCGAGTACATGACGGTCGGCGGCCGCACGCCGATCAAGGCGAACGTCCGGATCGTCGCGGCCACCCATCGCGACTTGCGCCGCCTCATCAATCAAGGGCTGTTCCGCGAGGACCTGTTCTATCGCCTGAATGTCGTGCCGATCAGGCTGCCGCCCCTGCGCGAGCGGCTCGACGACATTCCCGAGCTCGCCAATCATTATTTGCGCGCGGCCAGTGCCGATGGGCTGCCGGTCAAGGTGCTCTCGCCCGAGGCGATGGCGCGGCTGAAGCAGCATCGCTGGCCGGGCAATGTGCGCGAGCTGGTCAATCTCGTCCGCCGCCTGTCCGCGCTCTACTCCGAGGAGGTAATCGGTGTGGAGACGATCGAGGCCGAGCTGGCCGATGCGATCGCCGCCGCCGAACCTGGCGCTCCGCCGAGCGATGCCACCGCCGCCGACCTGTCGCTGGCCGATGCCGTCGATCGTCATCTGCAGGCGCTGTTCTCCGCGCATGGCGACCGGCTGCCGCCCGACGGCATGTACGATCGTGTCATTTCTGAGGTCGAGCGGCCGCTGCTGTCGTTGGCGCTGGGGGCGACGCGCGGGAATCAGTTGCGCGCAGCCCGACTCCTGGGGCTCAATCGCAATACGTTGCGAAAGAAGATAAAGGACCTCGACGTCCCCGTGGTGCGCACGCCGCAGGTCCGCCGAGGCGGGTGATCTCTTGACCGCTGCGCTGGGCGTTTCGCGCTTGGGCGTCTTGACCAATGCAGTCCGCCGCGGGCTGAGCGGGCGCGTGGCGGCCGTGTCGCTGGCCGTACTCGCCTTGCTGGCCGGCGCCGCGACCTATTCGTGGCTGGCCGGCTTTGCTCCGGCAGAGCTCAACACGCGCAATTGGATCACCGGCCTTCTGGTCGCCGATCTGCTGATCGCGGTGGCCCTGGTAGCCGTGCTGGCGGTGCGCCTTACTCAGCTATGGCTCGATCGCCGACGCGGCGCGGCAGGCTCGCGGCTGCACATGCGACTGGTGCTGGTGTGCAGCATCTTCACCATCACGCCGACCCTGATCATCGCCGTTTTCCTGTCTCTTCTGGTGACCAACCTCACCGATTTCGTCGTCAGACCGGCCAAGGAATCTTACGAGGCGGCGCGGACGATCGGCGAGCCGGTGCGCCGGGCTCGCGAGGAAGAGATCCTGCGCGACATCGGCGCGATCTCCAGACCGTTGCAGGACGTCAGCGTCGACGGCTTCGGCGATGCCGAGTCGGTGAACCGGATGCTTCAGCGCTTGCTCGAAGGCCGGCCGATGATCGAGGCGGTCATCGTCGATGCCGACAAGGGCGTCATTGCCCGCGCCATCGCGCCGGGAGCCGAGGGCATCGCCGATCCTGTACCGTCTGCCCAAACCCTCTGGCAGGCCTTCAATCGCGGCGGACCGGTCGAGATGCAATCGCCGATGGGCGCCTACTTCGTGATGCAGCTCGTCGTCGGCGAGCCGTTCTTCCTGGTCACCGGCCATGCCGTCGATCTCAGGGTCGTCGACTATATCAAGATGATCGAGTTCGCCGGATCGTTTTATGCCCAGATCGAGCAGACGATGCAGCGCGGCCAGCTCCTCATCTTCCTGGCCTGCGGCGCCATTGCCCTGCTGATGCTGCTGGCCGCGGTCTGGCTGGCCATCCTCTTCGCCTCGCGCCTCACCGAGCCGATCGGCGGGCTGATGGCGGCGGCCGAACGGGTGCGCGGCGGCGACCTGACGGCCCGCGTCGAGGAGGGACCGCCCAACGACGAGCTCGGCCAGCTCGCGCGGTCGTTCAACCGCATGGCTAGCCAAATCGAGCAGCAGCGCGGCGAACTGGTCGATGCCAACAAGGAGCTCGACACGCGGCGGCGGCTCACCGACGCGGTGCTGGCCGGCGTCTCGGCGGGCGTGCTCAGCGTCGACAGCGCAGGGGTCGTCACGCGCAGCAATCGCTCGGCGCTCGAGCTGCTGGCATTGCCCGAGGACGGCGTGATCGGCCGGTCGTTGACCGGCCTCATGCCCGAGCTCGGCCCGCTCGTCGAGCAGGCGGCGGAACGGCCCGATCGGGTCACCCAGGGCCAGGTCGAGATCCTGCAACGCGGCACCCGCCGTATCCTTCTGGTGCGCATCAGCGCTGCGTCGAACGCCGGTGCCGTCGTCACCTTCGACGACGTGACCGATCTCATGTCGGCCCAGCGCATGGCAGCGTGGGGTGATGTCGCCCGGCGCATCGCCCACGAGATCAAGAATCCGCTGACCCCCATCCAGCTTTCGGCCGAGCGCCTCAAGCGCCGCTACCTGAAGCAGATCAAGGAGGACCCGGAGACCTTCTCGATCTGCACCGACACGATCATCCGTCAGGTCGGCGACATCGGTCGCATGGTCGACGAGTTTTCCTCGTTCGCGCGCATGCCGCGACCCACGGTCAAGGTCGAGGACGCCAAGGAGCTGTGCCAGCAGGCGCTGTTCCTGCAGCGCAATGGCAATCCCGACATTCGCTACGTGTCGACCTTGACCGACCGGCCAGTGCCGCTCAATTGCGACCGCCGTCAGGTGGCCCAGGTGCTCACCAACATTCTCAAGAACGCCGCCGAGGCCATCGAGGGCAGGGACGCCGCGCCGGGACAGGTGCTGCCGCCGGGCGAGATCACGCTCACCCTGCGGGACGACGACTCTATCGTGCGCATCGTCGTCGAGGACAACGGCAAGGGACTGCCCAAGCAGGGGCGCGAACGCCTCACCGAGCCCTACATGACGACGCGCAGCAAGGGCACCGGCCTGGGACTCGCCATCGTCAAGAAGATCATGGAAGACCATGGCGGCTTTCTCACCTTGGACGATCGCGAGGGTGGCGGGGCGCGCGTCAGTCTGGTATTTCGGCGAGACGCGAAGGAAGTCGCGTCGGTACGCTCGCATGCGACGGCCGCACAATGATCCGCCGAGACCATTGCGGACGGTTTGAAGAGTCATGGGCCACGACATTCTCATCGTCGACGACGAGCGCGACATCTGCACATTGATCGCCGGCATCCTGGAGGACGAAGGTCACACGGCGCGCCGGGCGCACAACAGCAACGAGGCGATCGAGGCGGTGCGCCAGCGCCGGCCGTCGCTGGTCATTCTCGATGTCTGGCTGCAGGGCAGCGAGCTCGACGGGCTGCAGATCCTGGAGATCATCCGGCGCGAGGAGCCGCCGGTGCCGGTGGTGATGATCAGCGGCCACGGCACGATCGATACGGCGGTGTCGGCGATCAAGACCGGCGCCTACGACTTCATCGAGAAGCCGTTCAAGGCCGACCGGCTGCTTCTCGTCGTCGATCGCGCGATCGAGGCCGACCGGCTGCGGCGGGAAAACGCCACGCTGCGACGCCGCGCCGGCGGCGAGGTCACCTTCGTCGGTGCGTCGAGCGTCGCCAGCGGCGTGCGTGCGCAGATCGAGCGTGTGGCGCAGACCGGCAGCCGAGTGCTGATCTCCGGCGCCTCGGGCTCCGGCAAGGAAACCGTGGCGCGGCTGATTCACCAGGGGTCCAAGCGATCCGACGGGCCGTTCGTCGTGGTCAACTGCTCGGCGCTTCCCGCCGAGCGCCTCGAGCTCGAGCTGTTCGGCACGGAGGGCGAGAGCGCGAGCGATGCGCTACGCGTCACGGGCGCCTTCGAGATGGCGCACGGCGGCACCCTTGTGCTGAAGGAGGTCGCTGACCTGCCCCTGCCGCTGCAGAGCCGCCTGGCCCGCGTGCTTCAGGAGCAATCGTTCACGCGCGACGGTGGCAAGACTCGCGTCGAGGTCGACGTGCGTGTGCTCGCCTCGACCGCCCATACTCTGCAGGACGAGATCGCGGCCGGCACCTTCCGCGAAGAGCTGTTTCACCGTCTAAATGTCGTGGCGTTGCGCGTGCCCGCGCTCAGCGAGCGCCGAGAGGACATTCCCGAGCTTGCCAACGACCTGCTGAAGCGTATCGCCGATGCCACCGGCTTGCCGTCGCGCCTGCTCGGGGAGGACACGCTGGCCGCACTGCAGGGCCATGACTGGCCGGGCAACGTGCGTCAGCTTCGCAATGTTATCGAGCGGCTGCTGATCTTGGCGCCGCCCGGCGGCGGGCCGATCCGCGCCGATGTGCTGCCGAGCGACGTCAGCGAGGACGCTCCTTCGGTGCTGCGCTGGGAGAAGGGCGGCGAGATCATGCAGTTGCCGTTGCGCGACGCCCGCGAGGTGTTCGAGCGCGAATATCTGCTGGCCCAGGTCACCCGCTTCGGGGGCAACATCTCGCGCACCGCGACCTTCGTCGGGATGGAGCGGTCGGCCTTGCATCGCAAGCTCAAGTCACTGGGGCTCCATGGCGGCGGCGACGACCGCGGCGAGCCCGCCCCAATCTAGAACGCACCGGATGAGTCGTTTTCAAAGGGCACATTCGGGTCGGCTGCTCCCAGCCGGCCAGGACGTGCTTTAGTCGCTGGAGTTGGCCATGGCGCGCTACGCCTACGTAAACGGACACTACGTCGATCATCGCGAGGCTCATGTCCATATCGAGGATCGCGGCTATCAACTGTCGGACGGTGTCTACGAGGTCGTGGGCGTGCGCGACGGCAGGCTGATCGACGAGACGCCGCACATCGACCGGCTCGACCGCTCGCTCGGGGAGTTGCGCATCGCCTGGCCCGTCGCCCGCCCGGTCCTGGGCTTCATCCTGCGCGAGCTGATGCGCCGGAACCGGCTGCGCGACGGGCTGATCTATATACAGGTCACCCGGGGCGTGGCCCGCCGCGACCACGCTTTCCCGACCCAGCCGGTGAAGCCTGCGCTGGTGCTGACGACCCAGCATCGCAAGCGTGCCGAGGCCGACCCGGGGCAGGGGGTGGCGGTGAAGACCATGCCAGACATCCGCTGGGCGCGTTGCGACATCAAGACGGTCGGGCTGCTGCCCAACGTGCTGGCCAAGCAGGCGGCCCGGGAGAGCGGCGCCTTCGAGGCCTGGATGGTGGACGACGAGGGGAGGGTCACCGAGGGCGCGTCGACGAACGCCTGGATCGTCACCAAGGACGACGAGCTGGTGACCCGTCAGACCGATCACGGGATCCTGGCCGGGATCACGCGCCACACCCTGAAGTCGCTTGCCAGTGCGCTGCAGCTCAAGCTGGTCGAGCGTCCGTTCACCTTGGCCGAGGCGCGGAACGCCAAGGAGGCGTTCATCACCAGCGCGACGTCTTTCGTGACGCCAGTGGTCAAGATCGACGGCGAGCCCGTGGCGGACGGCAAGGTCGGCCCGGCCGCCCGCCGGCTGCGCGAGGAATATGTGCGCTTCTCGGCCTCGGGCGAGGCGGTCACGTGACCGCGGCAGAGCAGCACGCACGACCGCGCGCCATCCTGTTCGACTGGGACAATACACTGGTCGACACTTGGCCGACGATCGTCGAGTGCTACCACGATACCTTCACGACGCTCGGCATCACGCCGTGGACGGCCAGCGAAGTGCAGGCGCGGGCGCATGGCTCGCTGCGCGACGTCTTTCCAGCGCTGTTCGGCGAGCGCGCGGGCGAGGCCGAGCAGGTCTTCTACGAGACCTTCCATCGCATCCACCTCGAGCGTCTGCAGCCTCTGCCCGGTGCAGACGATCTGTTGGCACGCTGCCGCGACCTCGGCTTCTATGTCGCGGTCGTGAGCAACAAGGTTGGCGACAATCTCCGCACCGAGCTGGCGCATCTCGGCTGGGGACGCTGGATATCGCGGGCCGTCGGCGCGCGCGACTGTCCGCGCGACAAGCCGGCACCCGACCCGATCTTCCGGGCGCTCGACGGCACGGGAATTGCCCCGGGCGAAGCGGTATGGATGGTCGGCGACAGTCCGGCAGACCTGAAATGCGCTCACGCGGCGGGCTGCCTGCCCGTCCTGGTCGGAGGTCCGGATGCGCTGTCGGAGATGTTCCTAAGCCACCCGCCTAGGCTTCGGGCACGCAATTGTCATGATCTTGCGGCATTGCTTTGAACCGTTCGTCGCCTATATTCGATTGAACTCGGTCGCAGGTCCCGACCTGCACCTTCCAAACAGGCACCCTCATGGTGGCTGGCTGCCCAACAAGAGGCCAAGAACATGAGCGAAAAGGCACAGAATGTTCAGGACGTCTTCCTGAACCACCTTCGTAAGAACAAGACGCCCGTCACGATCTTTCTGGTGAATGGGGTCAAGCTTCAGGGAATCGTCACCTGGTTCGACAATTTCTCCGTCCTGCTGCGCCGCGATGGCCATTCGCAGCTCGTCTACAAGCATGCGATCTCGACCATCATGCCGGTGACGCCAGTGCAGTTGTTCGACGGCGATAAAGCCGATGCAGCGGGCTGACTTGGACGAAGGTCAAGGTAAAGAGCAGCACGAGACTCAAAGGCGCAAGCCGATCGAGACGGCGCGGCCGGCGACAGTGGCCGCGGTGGTGTGCCCGGTCGCATCCGGACAACGCGGTGAGGAGCGCGACCGTGAGGCGAGGCTGGCCGAAGCCGTCGGCCTTGCGCGCGCCATCGACCTCGACGTCCGCTTGGCCGAAGCGGTGCCGCTGCGCCGAGTGACTCCGGCTACCTTGATCGGCAAGGGTGTGGTCGAGCGCGTCAAGGACGCGGTGGAGAGCCAGGAGATCGGCCTGGTTATCGTCGACGACAGGTTGACGCCGGTGCAGCAGCGCAACCTCGAGAAAGCCTGGCAGACCAAGGTCATCGATCGCACTGGCCTGATCCTGGAGATCTTCGGCGCGCGCGCGCGCACCCACGAAGGCGGCCTGCAGGTCGAGCTCGCCGCGCTCGACTACCAACGCGGCCGGCTCGTGCGCTCGTGGACCCATCTCGAGCGCCAGCGCGGTGGCTTCGGCTTCCTGGGTGGCCCTGGCGAATCGCAGATCGAGATCGACCGGCGCCTGATCGGCGAGCGTATCGTGCGCATCAAGCGCGACCTCGAGGGCGTGCGCCGGACGCGCTCCGTCAATCGCGCCGGCCGCCGCAAGGCCCGCCTGCCGACGGTGGCGCTGGTGGGCTACACCAACGCCGGCAAGTCGACGCTGTTCAATCGGCTGTCCGGCGCCGGCGTCATGGCCAAGGACCTGCTGTTCGCGACGCTCGACCCGACGATGCGCTCCATCAAGCTGCCCAACGGCCAAGGCTGCGTGCTCTCCGATACCGTGGGCTTCGTGTCCGACCTGCCGACGCACCTGGTGGCGGCGTTTCGCGCGACGCTCGAGGAAGTGATCGAGGCCGATCTGATCGTCCACGTGCGAGACATTTCCCATCCCGACAGCGAACGTCAGCGCCTCGATGTCGAAGCCGTGCTGCGCGAGCTCGGGATCGAGGAGGAAGGGGCCGCAGGACGCCCGATGATCGAGGCCCTGAACAAGATCGACGCCTTGCCCGAGGAGGCGCGCGAGACCCTGCGGGCCCGGTGTGCCACGGGGGCTGAACGGGCACGGCAGTATCCCGTCTCGGCGGCGAGCGGCGAGGGCGTCGAGCAACTGCTCGACGCGATTGGAGACTTCCTCGGCCGTGCCAGCGAGGCGCGGGAAGTCGCGGTGCCGCTCAGCGATGGCGCCACGATCGCCTGGCTCTATCGCCACGGCGAGGTTCGCAGCCGCCACGACGAGGGCGAACTCGCCCGACTGACAGTGGCGCTCGATGCGGCTGCCGCGGCGCAACTCGAGCGCCGACTGGTCGAGAATCGCCTATCCAAGCACTGACTGGCGCGTTGACACAAAGCGCCGGCGCTTCCTATAAGCTGCCCCAACCCAGACGAGGAAAACGTCATGAAATTCAAGCCCTTGCACGATCGACTGCTGCTCAAGCCGATGATGGCCGAGACCAAGACCAAGTCGGGCATCATCATTCCCGACACCGCGCAGGAGAAGCCCATGCAGGGTGAGGTTCTGGCGGTCGGGAAAGGCAAGCGGATGGAAGACGGTAGCCTGAAGCAGCTCGACGTCAAGGTTGGCGACAAGGTGCTGTACGGAAAGTGGTCGGGCACCGAGGTCAAGCTCGACGGCGTCGATCACGTCATCCTGAAGGAAGAGGACCTGTTCGGCATTCTCGGCTGACGCCATGCTCGGCTCGGGCGATGCCCAGCGGGTCGCCGAGCTGATGCGCAGTACGGCGGCAGCCGAGCTGCTGCCGCGCTTTCGGTCGCTGGCCAAGGAGGACATCCGGCTGAAGCGACCCGGCGACGTCGTAACCGTCGCCGATCTGGCCTCCGAGCAGCGACTGGCCTCCGGGTTGGCCGAGATTCTGCCGGGCGTGCCTGTCGTGGGCGAGGAGGCGGTCGAGCAGGATCCCGGCCTGGTCGACCTGATCGCACGCCCCGGCCAATCGTGCTGGATCGTCGATCCCCTCGACGGTACCTCGAATTTTGCCGCCGGTCGGGACCGGTTCGCCATGATCGTGTGTCTTGTGCACGACACGCGGGCGATTGCCGGATGGATACTCGACGTGCCGCGCGGGCGCATGGCAATCGGCATCAAAGGGCAGGGGGTGACGCTCGACGGCGCGCCGGTCCGTCTCGCACCGAACGCGCGGCCACTGGTCGGTTACGTGGGCTATCGGATTCGCAAGGCCTTCGAGCGCAGCCTGCCGCCAGCACAGCGGAGCCAGCTTGCCCAGGTTTCGACCCTGGCCTGTGCCGGTAACGAGTACCTCGACATTCTCTCGGGGGTGGCCGACTTCAGCCTGTATCGTATGACCAAGCCATGGGACCACGCGGCTGGCACCCTGATGCTCGTCGAGGCAGGCGGCGGCGCGGTACGCTTCGACGGGCAGCCCTACAGTCCGGCTCAACCGCTCGATGCCGGTCTGATCGCCGCGCCGTCCCACCGGGTTCTGGCTGACGCCCAG
This sequence comes from Reyranellaceae bacterium, assembly GCA_046349335.1. Classification (GTDB taxonomy): domain Bacteria; phylum Pseudomonadota; class Alphaproteobacteria; order Reyranellales; family Reyranellaceae; genus Reyranella. The sequence continues at coordinate 499,655 of JAXMCO010000002.1, read as the reverse complement.
CTCCTGTTCGATGCTGTTCGGCTACCTTTGTTGGCCAACCTGACGCCTTCGGCCGGCGCCAAGCCGTAGCCTTTCTTGGATCGCGGGGCGCTCACAGTCCGCATGAGTAGCGCCTACACGCCGATCTTTGCCTCCTGCCAGAGCACTTCCATCTCCTCCAAAGTGGCGTCCGAGGGCGTCCGGCCGGTTTCGGCGAGGCGACGCTCGATGTGGCGAAAGCGTCGCTCGAACTTGTCGTTGGTCGAGCGCAGAGCGGCCTCGGGATCGACCTTGAGATGACGAGCGAGGTTGGCGACGGCGAAAAGCACGTCGCCCAGTTCATCGACAAGACGCTCCTGGACGACGGTGCTGTTCGCCAGCTCAGCACGCAATTCGCCGAGCTCCTCCTCGATCTTGTCGATGACTGGGCCGATTTCTTTCCAGTCGAAGCCAACCCGTGCCGCTCGTTTCTGGATCTTCTCCGCGCGCAGTAGGGCGGGCAGGGCGAGGGCTATACCGTCGAGCGTGCCGGTTGGCTGGGCATCGGCCCGCTTGGCCGCTCGTTCGGCCGCCTTACGGGCCTCCCACGACATCGTCTGGGCTTCGGCAGTCGCCACCGTGGCATCGCCGAAGACGTGGGGGTGGCGGTCCACCATCTTGTCGGCGATCGCCGCGGCGACGTCGGTGAAATCGAAGGCACCGGCCTCGTGCGCCAACTGGGCGTGGTAGACGACCTGCAGCAGCAGATCGCCGAGCTCTTCCTTGAGTGCCGCCAGATCGTCGCGCGCGATGGCATCGGCGACCTCGTAGGCTTCCTCGATGGTGTACGGCGCGATTGTCCGGAAGGTCTGCTCGATGTCCCAGGGACAGCCGTGCTGACGATCGCGCAGCCACGCCATGACCGCCAGCAGCCGGGCCAGGGGCTCGTCGGGCAAGGAGTCGACAGTCGGGCGTCCGGATGTCATGGCTTGATCCAAGGTTTCCGATTATCGTATAATATATATTATGGAAAATGTACTATTTTCCATTTAATCAAATGATTACCAGGTAATCTGCACGCTTTGCTTGAGTAGTGCCAGTAACCTGAAGCCGCGATCCATCTGGCTCGCGGGCACACCGAGAGTAAGCAGAACACCCTCCTTCGGATTGCCGGGCTTCTGGATCAGTAGATCGAACACCGTCCGGGTCTCGCTGTCGCCCTGCACCTTCGGGACGTTTTCGTAGACGATCAGGAACGTCCCGTCGCCCAGCTTGCGGGCACGCGCCTGGACCGTTGGCCGGCGCGCCTGGATGGAGCCACTCTTCATCGCCGCGTAGTGCTCGGCGTCCTTGGCGCCCTCAAAGGCAAAATCGACCCGCCAGATGATCAGGCGGAAGCGTTTGTCGCTGCTGTAGGCAACACCCCGCTCCCAATCCTCCGTCGCCTGCCAGCCGAGCGGCAAGGATATGTCGACATGGATCGAGGCGAATTGCACTCGCGCCGACCCATTGGCCGCGTCGATGCCCAGCACTCGCGAGGACACCTGGTTGGGACCACCGGCAATCATCGGATCGCCGCGGCTGAAGCTGGCGCCGTTGTCGTTGAGCGCGAAGTCCCGGAACGTCATCCCAGCGGGGTCCAGAGCCTCCTGAGCAGACGCCCGAAAGGGCGCCAGTGCACTTGCCAGTGCCCCGAACAGGAACATTCGCCGACCGGGCCTCGTTTGTCCCAGCTCGCTCTTTACTCTAGGAATATTTCCTAAGCCATTGGTATGAATGGATTAATCTCCATCCGTGGTGATCGTCAACCCGTCATGGCAGGGACTGACATGAGCAGGGGTCAACCGATCGATTTCAGCATAGTCCATATCGACGTGGAGATTGGTCAAGAAAGCGCGACGCGGCTGCAGGCGTTCGATCCATTCCAAGGCCAGATCGAGATGGGCATGCGTCGGGTGTGGGCGGAATCGCATGGCGTCAACGATCAGCACCTCGACGCCCTTCATGACCTCGAAGGCTTGCGGTGGCAAAGCGACCACGTCGTTGGCATAGGCGACGGAGCCGAAGCGAAAGCCTAGCGAGCTCGTGGTACCGTGCTCCTGGGCGAACGGCACGACCGGCACGCCGGCCGCCGCGAACGGTCCCTCGATCGGCCGATGACTGTAAATCGGATTGTAGAAGCCGCCCTCCTCGGCCTCGAAGCAGTAGCCGAAGCGCCGCCGCAGGATGTCGAACGTCCGCCGGTCAGCCCACGCCTCGATCGGGCCCTGACGCAGGGCGTAGGGCCGAAGGTCGTCGATACCGTGCACCTGGTCGGCATGCTCGTGGGTCCAGATCACCGCGTCGACCCGCTCGACCTCGGCGTCGAGCAACTGGTCGCGCACGTCAGGCGAGGTATCGACCAGGATGGTCCGGTCCTGCGACTGCACCAGGATGGAGCAGCGCCGGCGGCGGTTGCGCGGATCGGCCGGATTGGCCGCGCCCCACTCCCCCTTGCCGCCCTTCCCGCCCGGCCGGGGCACGCCGCCCGACGTGCCGCAGCCCAGGATCGTCACCCGCACCGGACGCGCTCCGCCTTGGCGAACAGCCGGAAGAAATTGTCGGTCGTCGCCGCCGCGAGCTCGGCCGGGCTCACGCCCTTGAGCTCGGCGACCTTGGCTGCCGTATGGGCAACGAAGGCCGGCTCGTTGGTCTTGCCGCGCTTGGGGATCGGCGCGAGGTAAGGCGCGTCGGTCTCGACCAGCAGCCGGTCGAGCGGGATGTCGCGCACGATGTCGCGCAGCTCGTTGGCCGCCTTGAAGGTGACGATGCCGGAGATCGAGACGTAGAGCCCGAGCGCCAGCGCCCGCTCCGCCACCCGCCGGCCCGAGCTGAAGCAATGAATCAGGCCGCTGTACGCCCCCCGGGCGAACTCCCCCTCGAGGATGTCGCCGGTCTCGGCGTCGGCGTCGCGGGTGTGGACGATCAGCGGCAGGCCGGTCTGTCGTGCCGCCGCGATATGGGCGCGAAAACTCTCGGCCTGCTCCTCGCGCGGGCTGTGCTCGTAGTAGAAATCGAGGCCGGTCTCGCCGATGCCGACGACCTTGGGATGGCGCGTCGCCTCGATCAGGCGATCCGGAGTGCGCTGCCCCTCCTCCTTCGCCTCGTGCGGATGCACCCCGACCGAGCACCAGATGTTCTGGTGGCGCTCGGCGATGGCGCGCACGCCCTCGAACCGGTCGAGCCGGGTGCCGATGGTCAGCATGCCGGCCACGCCGGCGGTGCGGGCGCGCGCCAGCACCCCGCTCTCGTCGCCGGCGAGCTCGGGAAAATCGAGATGGCAGTGGCTGTCGATCAGCATCAGCTCGCCGCCTTTGCCGCCTCGACGAAGCGCGGGAAAACGCCCTGCGGCGGCGGCAGCGCCGTCCCCGGCTCAAGTGCATGATCGAACGCCGCGAATTGCCGGCGCTCCGCCGGCACCCCGAGCTGGTCGAGGATGCGGCCCGCGGCGTCGGGCATGAAGGGCTGAACCAGCAATGTCACCCGCCGGATCGTCTCGGCCAGCACCCACAGCACCGTGTCGCGGCGCGCCGGGTCGGTCTTGGCGAGCGCCCACGGCGCTTGCGCATCGACGTAGCGGTTGGCATCGGCGATCACTTCCCAGATCGTCGTCAGGGCGCGGTGAAACGCCTGCTCGGCGAGCTCAGCCCGCACCAGGTCGAGCAGCTTGCCCGCACGCTCGAGCAGCGCCGTGTCGGCCTCGACCAGCGCGCCCTTGGCCGGCACCTGGCCGGCGCAATTGCGTGCCACGATCGACAGCACGCGCTGGCAGAGATTGCCGTAGGCATTGGCGAGGTCGCCGTTCAGGCGGCCGACCAGTGCCCGCTTCTGGAAGTCGCCGTCGTTGCCGAACGGCACCTCGCGCAGCAGGAAGTAGCGCACGGGGTCGAGCCCGTAGGCGTTCACCAGCTCGACCGGGTCGATCACGTTGCCAAGCGACTTGGAAATCTTCTGGCCCTCGTTGGTCCACCAGCCGTGGGCGAACACGCGCTGCGGCGGCTCGACGCCAGCGGCCATGAGGAAGGCCGGCCAGAACACGCAATGGAAGCGGATGATGTCCTTGCCCACCATGTGCAGGTCGGCCGGCCAGTATTTCCAAAGCGGCGCGTTGGCATCCGGGTAGCCGCACTCGGTGATGTAGTTCGTGAGCGCATCGAGCCAGACATACATGATGTGACTGGGATCGCCCGGCACCGGGACGCCCCAACTGAAGCTGGTGCGCGACACCGACAGGTCCTGCAGGCCGCCCTTCACGAAGCTGATAACCTCGTTGCGCCGACTCTCCGGCGCGATGAAGCGCGGGTTGCGCTCGTAGTAGTCGAGCAGCCGGTCGGCCCACGCCGAGAGCTTGAAGAAGTAGGACGGCTCCTCGACCCATTCGACCTCGGCGCCGGTCGAGATCGCCCGCCGCTTGCTGTCCGGCCCAACCTCGGTCTCGCTCTCGACGAAGTAGGTCTCGTCGCGCACCGAGTACCAACCGGCATACTTGCCGAGATAGATGTCACCCGCAGCCGCGAGCTTCTCCCACAGCGCCTGGCAGGCCGCGTAGTGTCGCTTCTCGGTGGTGCGGATGAAATTGTCCGGGCTGTAGTTCATCTTGGTGACGAGATCGCGGAACGACACGCTCACCTTGTCGGCGAAGGCTTGCGGCGCCAGGCCGACGGCGGCGGCCGCCTTCTCGATCTTCTGGCCGTGCTCGTCGGTGCCGGTGAGAAAATGGACATCGCGGCCGTCGAGCCGCATGAAGCGAGCCAGCACGTCGCAAGCGAGCGTCGTGTAGGCGTGCCCGATATGCGGCACGTCGTTCACGTAGTAGATCGGCGTGGTGATGTAGTAGGTGCTGCGGCCCGACATGATGACTCTTCTCCGGACTGTCGCCCCTCCCGGAGCGCCGTCATCAGCGCCTCAACGCATCGCCGATTGGAGTTCCAGGAAGCTGCCGAGCACCGTCTGCTTGCGATCGAGATTGACGGCGTCGGCGCGGGACAACAAGTGGGCGACCTTGTCCCATGCCTCCATCCAGCGATCAAGGCTCGCCAGGCCGAGCAAGCGGGCGTGGAGAGTTGCCTCCGCTGGCGCGGCGACGACGGATTGCGACGGAGGGGCTTGGCCCAGCGCCGCGCGCCGGGCCAAGCCCTTGATCCAGCCATCGAGCAGATAGCCGAGCGAGCGCCAGTCGGCGTTCGCCTCCTCGCCGCGGCGCGCAAAGCGCTCGGCGAAGCCGTGCAAGCGCACCATGTCGAGCTCCGGCAGCGTCGCCAGCAGGCCGACCATCTCGCGATAGAGAGCGAGGCTGCCAGCATTGGCGAGCTCGAGGGCGCGGCCGATGCTGCCATCGCTCAGCCGCGCCAGCACGGCACGCTCCTCGGCCGCCAACTGCGGCGCGTGCTCGCCGAGCAGCCGGATCACCGTGTCGTCGGCAAGCGGCTTCAGCACGAGCCGGCGGCAACGCGAGCGAATGGTCGGCAGCAGCCGCCCTGGCGCATGGGCGACGATCAGCAGCACGGCGTTGGGCGGCGGCTCCTCGAGGATTTTCAGCACCGCGTTGGCGCTGTTGCGATTCATCTCGTCGGCGGCATCGACGATGGCAACGCGCCATTGGCCCATCGCCGGCGTCATGTGCATGAAGGCGCCGAGGCCGCGCACGTCGTCGACGGCGATTTCCTGTCTCATGCGGCCGGTGTCGGCGAGCGTGCGCCGCAGGTGGTACAGGTCGGGATGCGAGCGCGCGTCGACCAGCGAGCGGCCGGGCGCGTCGACCGCCACGTCGAGATTTTCCGGCTCGCCGCCGAACAGGCCGCCGCCGCCCTGTCCGCACAGCAGGAAGCGGGCGAAGCGCCAGGCGAGCGTCGCCTTGCCGATGCCGCGCGGTCCCGCTAGCAGCCAGGCATGGTGCAACCGTCCACTGCGGTGGGCCGCAAGCATGGCTGTCTCCGCCGATTCATGGCCGAGCAGCCGCGTGGTGCGCCACGGTGGCGACCAGTCATACGGCCATTCGAGCTTCTCGAGCTCGCTCGCATCGAAGCGTGTACTAGCTTTTGCCATTCAGACCCATGCGCTCACGCACTACCTCGGCGATTTTCGAGGCTACGGCTTCAACCCCAAGTGTAGCATCAACGACAACAACCCTGTGTGGCTCCTTCTTCGCGATCTCTAGAAATCCGCGCCGCACACGCTCGTGAAAATCTCTTTCCCTCTGTTCGTATCGATCTTCTAAGCTCTTACGTGCTGCTATCCTGTTGGTAAGAGCTTCCACTGGCGCGTCGAGGACAAGAGTGAGATGCGGCTTGAGTCCCCCAACCACAAAGTCGTTGAGCATCTCTAGTTTTTTAAGGCTAAGGCCCAGTCCAAATCCTTGGTACACCATGGTCGAGTCGATGAATCTATCACACACAACCCATGCTCCGCGCTCTAAGGCAGGTAGGACCGTTCGACTTATATGATCTCTCCGAGCTGCGCTATGCAGCAACGCCTCTGTAATGGGCTCCCATCTCTCAGTTACCCCTTGAACCAGAAGCGCTCGAATCTGCTCAGCTCCAACAGAGCCTCCGGGCTCTCGTGTCATTACCACTTCATGTCCACGCTCTCGAAGCCATGCGGCTAGTCGTTCGGCTTGAGTTGACTTGCCGACTCCCTCGCCGCCTTCGATAGTAATCATCTTAGCCATGCCGCTCATATTCCCAAGTTTGCTGCACCTTATCGTAGCAGAACCTTGCTTTCACCACCCCTTGTGCCCCGTGACCATGGCGCATCCTAGCGTGTTAGCTCTGGTCCTCATCCAACAGTTGCAAAGGTGGACAGGTAGACATCAGGCAGTCTAATGTTATTAGCTGAGGCATTTTGGGAGGCTACATTGCACATCCGCGATTGGCAGAGCCGGTTCGCAAAAATTTATCCGAACAGCCAGCTTACCCCTGACTACATCATGATCCATCTCGCAACGAAGTGTAGCATGCTAACAAAGTCCTTCCTGCATAGGAGTGAGAATCACGCCACGAAGGACGCAACAATTGTTCAAGCGATCTCTTGGTTAGCTGCTATCAGCAGCTACTTTCGAGTGGACTACGAACGTGCGCTCATCGCTCGCTTTCCTGGAGCATGTTCTTACTGCCTAAGAGCTCCTTGCGTCTGCGCTGACTCAGGGAAGAGAGCCCTCGATAGATTCGGTAAACAAATGAGCTCAGAGGAAGTCAACCATGAGCTCGAAGCCAAACGAAATTCATACTTCAACACCGGCTTCCGGTTATCATTTGATGAATTTCGAAATCATCTCTTTCGGATCTACCCAGGCAATCGTTACGTTGTTGGTGTGGGCTACTATGCCCACCCTCTGGGAAAACTTCAGGAAGAGCAGGGAGAACTACACCGCGCATATAGTGAATTTCTTCGGGGCGAGACCAGCACAAAGGTAAGGATTGAAACAGAAATAGCGGATGTAAGTGCGTGGCTGGTAACCCTTTGGGATACGGCCAACATAGGCAAAAATCTGGATACCATGCTTGCTGACCACTTTAGGTATGAGTGCCCTGCTTGCCGAAGGGCACCGTGCGAATGCCCTAGGTATTCGATCACCATGGACGAAGATGACGCAATTCGACAGGCGATTGTACAACTTCAGGCGCTTCGAGGCCAAGGAACGGTGGACAGCAAAAGGATTGAAGAAGCCGTCGACCTCTTTAAAGACTTATCCCAGACCTCCTCAGAAGTCTCGCGGGCCGACAAGAAGCACAGGCTTAGGGATATCACCGCTCACTTCAAAGACATTCCTAACGTAAGCGAAGGATTGCGCAAGACTGTAGAAGCAATCGAAAAGGTGATATCCATCCTTTCATGACAACCAGCCGAACAGGTAGTGGCCGATCATCGCCGTCACGCGGCCGAACACGCCCTTGCGCGGCACGTCGGCGCCGGCTTCGAGCGGATATTCGACGACGCGGCCGTCCGGCAAGGTAACTGCGGCCGTGCCGAGCTTGGTTCCCTTGGCAATCGGCGCCGGCAGCGGCCCGTCGTAGCGGGCGACCACGCGCGGTGACACCGCCTGCCCGGTCGGCGCCGTGATCTGGACCATGCGCGGGACGACCAGCGGAACCTTGTCCTGGGTGCCGAGCCACACCGGCGCTTCAGCCACCGTATCGCCGGCACGGAACACCGTGGTGTTGGCAAACTCGCGGAACCCCCATTCCATGAGCCGTGACGTTTCCTGCGCCCGCTCGGCCATCGAGGTCATGCCGTTCACCACCAGGATCAGGCGTCGCCCATCGCGGATCGCCGAGGCGGTTTGGCCGTAGCCGCCTTCCTCGGTATGACCGGTCTTCAATCCGTCGGTGCCCGCTGTCGTCCTGAGCAGCCGGTTGCGGTTGTCCTGCTTGATGTTGTTGTAGGTCCAGTTGGTCTCGGAGTAGTACTTATAATATTGGGGGTAATCGTCGATGGTGCGCGCCGCCAGCACCGCGAGATCGCGTGCAGTCGTCCACTGCCCCTCGGCCGGCCAGCCCGACGAATTCTTGAAGACCGTGCCGATCATGCCGAGCTCGCGCGCCTTCTTGGTCATGCGGTCGGCGAAGCTCTCCTCGGTGCCCGACAAGCCTTCGGCGATCACCACGCACGCATCGTTGCCGGACAGCACGATCATGCCTTTGACCAGATCCTCGACCGAGACCTCGCTGCCCAGCTCGACGAACATACGCGAGCCGCCCATGTTGCGCGCCCGCTCGCTCACCCGGAACTTGGAGTCGAGCTTCAGCCGCCCCGCCGCGAGTTCCTCGAAGACGATGTAGATCGTCATCATCTTGGCCATCGACGACGGATGCATCGGCTTGTCGGCATCCTTGAACAGCAGCACTGTCGAGGTCTGTGGATCGACCATGAAGGCTTGCTTGGCGAGCGTACCGATTCCGATCTGCGACGGTGGCAGGGCCTCGGTCTTGCTTGTCGCCGACGGGGCCGGCTTGGTTGGTGCCGGGCGCGGCTTGGCCGGCGGCTTCTGCTGCTGTTGGGCCTGCTGGGCTGGCTTCTTGGGCGCGTCGCCCTGCTGCGCGCGGACGTCGAGCGACGGCGCGGCGAGTGCCGCGACCGCAAGAAGCGCCGTCACGGGGCGTCTCATGAGCCCCGACACGGGACGTAGTCGATCAGTTAGCCACGACACGAGCATCACCATAGCCTGACCGTTTCAGCCGATCGGCAACTATGCCGGCGGCGTCCGGGGTTGTGTAGGGCCCAAGACGAACGCGAAAGACATCGCGCCCGCCGGCCGAGCCCTGGGAAACTTCCGTCGAGCCGTAGCTGCGCACGGCATCGCGCTGACGCTCGGCGCTTTCGGCCGTCGAGAACGCGCCGGTTTGAACAAAGAACCCACCGGCCATCGGCGCAGGCGAGGTCGTGCTGACCAGCGAGGCCACTGTGACGCCACTTGTCGGCGCGCCGGCGTTGGTCTCCAACACCCCCTGCTGCGGTGCGCGAGTCCACACCATTTGCGGAGGCTGCTGCTGGGGCGGCGGCGCAGGAGGTGGCGGAGGGGGGGCGGTCGCGACCTCGACGGCACGCGGCTGAGCCGCGGGAGCCCGTCGACCGGAGGCGAGTTGGGCCAGGGCGGCCTGCTGCTCGGCCGCGCCGCCGCCGTTCAGCGCCACTTCCTTCACCGCCAGGCTCTCGGCTTGAAGCTGCTCGATGCGGACGCGCGCCGTGCCTTTGCCAACGACGTCGAGCTCCTCGGCTGCCGTTCGCGACAGATCGATGACACGACTGCGCGCGAACGGGCCGCGATCGTTGATGCGCACGACCGTCGATTGGCCGTTCTCGAGATTGGTGACGCGGACGATCGAGGGCATCTGCAAGGTCCGATGGGCTGCCGTTCGGTCACTCTGGTCGTAGCGCTCGCCATTGGCGGTCGACTTGCCGTGGAAGCCCGGGCCATACCATGAGGCGACGCCGGTTTCGACGCGGTTGAACTCCTCTTTTGGTGTATAGACGACGCCCTCGATCGTATAGGGCGAGCCCACCTTGTACGTGCCGCGCTGCGGCGTGGCGGTCGAGACCCCGCCTCCCTTGCCCGACGAGCCGCAGGCCGCGAGCGACGTCGTCAGCATGACGGCCAGTCCCAAACGGACTAGCAGCCCAGACGCGACCAAAAATCTAGCTATAGCTAGAGACATGCGCGCAGGATGATACATCATCTTGGGCCGGCCGGGGAGGTTTCACGGTTGGCAGTCACCCTGCGGCGATCTTGTCGGATAGCAGCCCGACGGCGAGACCGAAGAAGTCCGACTGGTTCCAGCGCAGGATGACGCGGAAGTTCTCCGACGTGGCGAAGGCCGGCCCGCCCGGGCCGGCTGGCCGGACGATGCGCATGTCCTTCCCCACCGCCGTGCCCGGCGGCGCTTCTTGGCCCCAGCTCAGGCCAGGCCGCCAGCCGACCCGGCGCAGATAGTTGACGATCGAGGCGAAAACGTCGGCCTTGTTGGTCCAGATGTCCATGCGGCCGTCGCCGTCGCCATCGGCGGCATAGGCCTGGAAGCTGGTCGGGATGAACTGGCATTGGCCCATGGCGCCGGCCCACGAGCCCTTCATGGCGTGCAGGCCTATGTGGCCTTGCGAGACGATCTTGAGCGCGGCGATCAACTGGCCGCGAAAGAACTGGGCCCGGAAATTGTTGTAGACGAGGGTGGCCAGCGCCGACACGACCTCGAAGTCGCCGAGCCGCGCACCGTAGTTGCTCTCAATGCCCCACAAGGCGGTGACGGTCGAGGCCGGAATGCCGGCCGGAACGGCGAAGCGGTCGATCAGGGCGCGGTTCTCGCGCAGCAGCACCCTGCCCCGCTTGACCCGTTCGTCGGAGACGACAATCTCGAGGTAGCGCTCGAACGTCATCTTGAATTCAGGCTGATTGCGCGCCTGCTCCATGACCACGGGGAGCTCGCGGGCCGAGCCGAGCGCCTGGTCGAGCGTTCCGGAATCGACCCCGGCCTTCAGCGCCTCGGCGCGGATACCTTGCAGGAAAGCAGAGAAGCGAGCGTCCGGCGATTGGGCCAGCGCCGACGGAACCAGCGCCGGCAGCGGCAGCAGCGCCGCTGCGCACAACCATCGTCGAGTGATCATGAGGGCAGCCCGCGCGTGTTTGTGTCAGGTATCAGGAAAGATACCCAACTATCTCCAAACCTTGCAATATTTAAGGCAGCTCCAAGACAGAGCCGGAAGCTGGGTCCAGGCATGCCGGCTTCGCTCAGAAGCGCTGCGGCCGAAACGCACCGCCTGGCGCGCCGCCCTGCCCGCTGAGGCGGAGCATCGTGCTTGACCTTGGTCACCTCGAGCCGCTTGCCGGCGAAGCACGCACGCTCGCGGCGCTGGGTCGCTGATCCTCGGCGAAGCCAGCCCAGCTCGGCCTCGCCGTGGCGGGCCGCAAACGACGATGATGAGCACTACGTCTACGCCATACCACTATGATCGCGCCGACTTGCAGACGCCGCAGTCGGACGACTAACAACGTCACGTTGACATGTGAATCACATGCGATCATGTTTTTCACATGACCACGATGATTCAAATTCGTAATGTTCCGGATGCGCTGCACCGTCGGCTCAAATCGCGCGCGGCGCTGGCGGGCATGTCGCTCTCCGATTACCTGCTCGGTGAGATTCGCCAAGTCGCCGAGCGGCCGACGCTCGATGAATTGCGCGCGCGCTTGGAGCGCCGTCCCGGAATGACCCCCTCGGTGTCACCGGCTCAGGCAATTCGCGCTGAACGTGATCGCCAATGATCGTCGTCGATGCCTCGGCCCTGCTCGAGGCGTTGCTCCGCACACCGTCGGCACGGGCGGTGGAAGACCGTCTGTTCGAACCTCAACAGACGCTGCATGCGCCTCATCTGCTCGATATCGAAGTTGCGCAGGTCATCCGCCGGTATGCGGCAAAGGGCGAGATCGACAGCGAACGCGGCCGTGCGGCTCTCGCCGACCTCGCTGACTTTCCCTTCCGCCGATACCCGCATGATTTCCTTTTGCCGCGCGTCTGGGATCTGCGGAACAATCTCACGGCCTATGATGCCGTCTACGTTGCCCTTGCCGAAGCGCTCGACGCTCCGTTGCTTACGCGCGACCAACGTCTCGCCGCTGCGGCTGGCCATCATGCAAGAGTCGAATTGGTGTGAACGCCGCTGACTAACGCCTGCCAAAAGCGGGGAACCGAATGGCCGAAGGCTGCCGGATAGCGCGGGGGCCGCAGCGCAGGAGTGGCGGAAGAGGAGGGATTCGAACCCTCGGACGGCTTGCACCGCCGCTGGTTTTCAAGACCAGTGCCTTAAACCACTCGGCCACTCTTCCCACGGTGAAGCTTGCGATTCACTTCTTGCTACCAAGACTACAACAGCAAAGCATCTATAAGTGCTTATAATATCGACAGAATTGCCCATTCGACACTACAATGATCACAAAGCTTCAAACCCGATTCCTGAGGCCGCTCGGCCACCTATCTGCCTCGGTAAATTTCAATAGCTGGCAGGACGCCTCGATTGCAACGACAGCGTTGGATAGCGATCAGGCTTTCTGTAGAATTCATTTCGGCGGCTCGATCGTGAGCGGGCGGACCTGCCGTGCCGAAAACTCACCTGCGGCCCGAATCACGCCTGGCCAGCCATCGACGTAGTCGTCACCGATCAAGAACCCACCGGGCGCGAGCAGTTCCCAGTAGTCTTCGACATCGCGCAGAACCTCGCGGTATTCGTGCGCAGCATCGATGTGGGCGATGGCGGCCTTTATGCCGCATCTACCGAGGACAATGGCCGCCGTGGAGGAAGTCTGCGGCATCGGAACGACATAGTCAGCGACTCCAGCGTGAACTGCGTTGTCCATGAACGTGCGATAGAGGTCGGGCATTCCGTTGTGGCGGCTAAACAGGCTGATATCGGAGCGCCAGTGCTCAGATGATCCCAGGAACGTGTCGATTGCGATGACACAGCCGTCAATCCCGGCGTTCTTCATGGCCCGGGCCAGCGTGATGCAGGACTGCCCCTTCCATACGCCGACGTCGAGAACAACTTTCGACGCCGTCGCGTTCACCAACCGGCCGAGCGAAGCATGGTCGCCGTTCCATCCTTGGACGTAGTCACCAGCCGGCCTGGTTGGAGAGTATCCGGCCCACGGATCGACGTCGTAGAGTTGCTGCACGATGTATCGTTGGGTTGCCGGCATAGGGGACTCCGCGGCTGGAAATTTCAGTGGGATACCAGAATCGACTCGCTCTGGTCACGAGACGACAGTTTGCTGCTGCCTGCCCGTCGTCCGGCCACCTCCTGTGCCGCGTCCAGTTGGCTGCGCAACATATCCAAGAGCTCACGAATTGGAATCATCGCACCCGTGTACTGAGCAGGGAAACAGGTGCCCGCCCGTCAATGTCGCTCCCGCGTCTCAGCTCCGTGGGTTGCGGAGAACGATGCACGCGCCGCCTGCGGCCCGCAGCTTGGCGCACAGCGCCTCCGCCTCTGCCCGGCTGCTTTCGGAGACTCGCACATGGACCGCCGACGGCATACGCCGGCGTGCGTTCAGGACCAGCGGCAGCCGGTCGCCCAGCACGGCGGAATATCTGCGCCGCAACTGCTCGTAGGTGGCGAGGACGCGCCCTTCGGACCAGGTTCCGGCAAGCTGGACACCCCAGGGCCCCCATGCCGGATCGGACGTGAGGGCAGGACGATGGGGCGGATTGTCGATCATCAGCTTTGCGAACTCGACGCAGCGTGCGCCCGGAGGCGTGCTGGTGGATTGCATTTCGGGCGGAGACCGCGACGCCCACGCCTCCACCGGATGACCCGTGACGATACGGACATAGGCTTGCGTTTCGCCCGGAAGGCGACGGCGGCCTGCGAGCCATGCTTCGACTTGCGCTGGACCGGCATTGTAGGCCGCCGCGGCCAGCCCCAGATTGCCGCGGAAAGTCGTGCGCAGCTCACGCAGGTAGCTCGCCGATTCGCGCAACGCCTGCAACGGCTCGAAGGCGTTGGTGAGCCCGCGTGTCGCGGCGGTCTGCGGCATGAACTGCGCGATGCCTTGCGCACCGGCCGGACTGACCGCGGCCGGGTCGAACCGGCTCTCTTGCCAAATCAGTCGCGTGAAGAATTCCTCGGGGAGCTCGTTGTCGGCCGCCGCCTGGGCCAGCGTGGCGCAAATGTCGTCGATGGTGGGACGCGAATCCTTCACTCGACTCTCGGCCGTGATCGTCGCGGGCTCCGCTTTCGCGGAACCGTCCGGCGGTGCGGCGCGCACGACCGTCAGATGCGACAGCACGACGGCCAGTCCCACGCATATCGCCAGGTTCCGCCCGAGCATCGCGTGATTCATCCGATGGAATGGCGTGACGCTGGCACGACGAGAATCCTCCAGCGCACCGGTGCAGAGGTGGCCCCATTCGGCAGCGACAGCCGGTGGCACGGCGACTGTATCGGCCAAGCCTGCCTGCATCCACAGCGAACCTCGACGATGTGTGACGGACGCCCTCTTCCTTGGGCTCCGGTCTCGTGTTCTTGTGGCCCTGCGGGCGAATCGATAGGGTCGGCAGTTCTCCTTTCAACGGTCTAAGGACGCCATGGTAACCGTGCCCAGTGGAGCCGAGCCGCAGGTCGCGTTCATCTCGGGCGTTACCGACGCGCAAAAGCTGGCCACCACCTCCTTTGCAACCTGGAGGCGGAACACCCCAGCGACCTTCGAGCCGAGCGTCGCGCGCGAGATGAAGTGGGGAAGCGCGGCTATCGGATCGTCCGGCGGCACCGTGGCGTACTGGTTCGACGGCGCGGCGCAATGGACGGCCGCCGAGCAAGGCGCCATCGGAGCCAGCCTGGCGCTGTGGTCGGCGTTGGCCGATGTCAGCTTCACGCTGGCTCCAAGCGAACAGGCCGCCAATCAGGTCTTCTTCCGTGCTGCCGACGCCAGGCAGACCTATCAAAAGCCCATCGTTTTCACGACCTCGGCCGCCGGCAGCGACCTCGCCGGACAGATCACGAAGTCGGAAATCCACATCGATACAAACCAGCCGTACTGGCATGTCGGCACCTCCTTCGACGATGCCGGCGGCTATGGCTGGCAGACAGTGGTGCACGAAATAGGGCATATGCTGGGCCTGGGCCATGCCGGCCCCTACAACGGCAATGTCGACGTAACCAAGCAGCAGTTCGGCGCCTACGACACGCGTGCCTGGACGTTGATGTCGTACATTGATCCGACCAACGCCAAAGCTAAATTCTTCGATGACTATCCGGTGACGGCGGACTGGGGGATAGCGTCGACCGACGGCGGCTTGTCGGGCTACCGTTACGGACCGACGACTCCGATGGTGCTGGATATTCTGGCGATCCAGCGTCTTTACGGCGCGGCGACATCCGGACCTCTCGCTGCGGGCGGACAGGTGTTCGGCTTCAACAGCAACATCGAGGGGCCGGCCAAGCGGTTCTTCGATTTCTCGGACAACCGCAATCCCGTGATCACCATCTGGGACGGCGGAGCGAACAACACGCTGGACCTGTCCGGCTTTTCCAAGAAGTCGGTGGTCGACCTCAACCCGGGAAAATTCTCGAGCGCCAACGGCAAGATCAACAACATCGCCATCGCGATCGGCACGACCGTCGAATCGGTCGTCACCGGCGATGGCAGCGATACGCTGACCGGTTCCGCCGCGGACAACACGTTCAAAGGGAACCGTGGCGACGACACGATCGACGGCGGCGCCGGCACCGACACGGCGATATTCTCCGGCCTGCGGTCGGCCTACACGTTGACGGATTTGGGCAGCAAGGGCGTGCGCGTCACCGGACCCGACGGCTCCGATACGTTGGCCAATGTCGAGCGGTTGAGGTTCGACGATGGTGTCGTCGACTGGCCGGCGATCATCCGCGACTACGCCGACAGCCTCGACGATCGGTCCAATGCCTTCGGCCTCGCACCCGTCGGCGAGACTGTCGGCGGCGCCCTCGAAACGGCGGCCGATCGCGACTGGTTCGCCGCTCGATTGGTGGCCGGTGTCGTCTACACGATCGATCTCGCCGGCCTTCAAGGCGGGGCCGGCACGCTCGCCAATCCCCTTCTTCGCTTGCACGACAACGCAGGCGTCATCGTTGCCGAGAACGACGACATCTCCGGCGGTTCCAATCCCGATTCCAGAATCACCTATGTCGTGATGGAGACGGGCACGTATTACATCGAGGCCGGCGCTTTCGGCGACAACTTGACCGGGACCTTCGAGCTCACGATTGGTAGCCTGGCCGTCGGCGCTGACGACTTTGCCGACAATCTCGGCGATCCGAGGCGCCCGCTCGGCGCTCTCTCAGCCGGCCGATCGAGCACGGGTACGCTCGAGGTCGCGACCGATCGCGACTGGTTCGCCGTTCAGCTCGTGGCCGGCGCACGCTATTCGCTCGACGTGGTGGGCGCTCAGGGTGGCGGCGGGACTCTCGAGGATCCCTACCTGCGTCTGCGCGACGGCGACGGCCTCGTGATCGGCGTGGGTGACGACAGCCGAGACGGAACGAGCACCGATTCGCAACTGGTCTTCGAGCCGGCCGCGTCTGGCACCTACTACCTCGAGGCCGGCTCCTATCTGGACAGCGGCGAAGGCAGCTATACCGTCAGCGTTTCCACGGCGACCAACGCCGACGATCTTGCCGGCGCGCCGGCCGAGGATTTTCGCCCCGTCGGCCAGCTCTCCGTTGGCCGTACCGCGTCCGGCACCATCGAGGACTGGGGCGATCGCGACTGGTTTGTCATCCAGGCAACGGCCGGCGACCGGTACGACATCGCTGTCACGGGCGCCAAGGCAGGTGCCGACGTGTTGCCGGAACCCTATCTGATCCTGCACGACAGCGCCGGCCGCACGCTGGCCGAAAGCGGCGATGACGTAAGCGATGCGAACGCCGAGGCCGGGTTGAGCTTCGTCACCACCGAAGGCGGCCTCTATTATGTCGAGGTCGCGTCATTTCTCGATCTGTTCACCGGCACCTACGCTGTCGAACTGTCCGAGAGCACCCTGATCGATGACGCAATCACCGCCCTTTACACAGGATATTGCGATCGGGCGCCCGATGCCGCTGGCGCCGCCTACTGGCTGGATCAACTAGAGGCAGGACGGACCCTCGCCGAGATTTCACGGTCGTTTTCCGCGCAGCCCGAGCCCGGCACTCTCTATGGGTTTCTTGCCACGCCGACTGTCGGCGATGCCGCGGCAGATTTTCTGGTGGCGGTATACGGCAACTTGTTCGGTCGCACGCCCGACGCAGCCGGCGCGGCATACTGGATCGGACAACTGACATCGGGGACCACTGGCGTGGCGACGGCAATTCTCGACATTCTGTCTGGCGCCCAAGCTGGCGACGCCCTCGTCATCGCCAACAAGGTGGCAGTCGGCAACTACTACGTTGCCCAGACCTTCAATCATCACGTGTCGATGACGCCGGCGTCTGCCCGGCAGGCGTTGGACGGCATCGACTACAGCGCGGCGAGCGCGCGGGCGGCGCAGGCAGAGATCGACACCTTTATCGCGGCAGTCGAACAAGCTCGACTTTTCTCCGAAAGCGTCCCGACCCTCGGCGTCCAAACCATCGACAACGCGATCTGAGCGCTCGCCTGACATGGCTCGAGCTTTTGGCAGACTGATCAGTCCGTTTCCATGGTGGCGCTCGTCGCTGGGCCGCCGGTCTATCCCTGGTTGACGCGAGCTTTCTCTGCTGCGGCCGCCTGATGAGAGGGAAGGGCCGCCGGGGGTGCCGGCGGCCCTTCTGGTACGGGGCATTTGGGGTGGGTGCCCCGTGCTGTGGGTACCCGAACGTGCCCCGGCGGGCCAATGTCGGCCAGTGATCAAGTCGTGACCAGCACCCCTCCCATCTACATTGGCTCTCAAGGCCGCCGCCACGACGTGACACCGCCCGCATAGGCTTGCTTGAGATCGCGAATGGAGATGCCGATCTGGGTGGCGGCAGTGTGGGCGCCCATGAACAGCGCGCCATTGCCCAGGTAACGCGTTTCAGTGAGGTACCGATCCGCGATCGTGGCCGCCTGCTCGAGGCCGGTATTGATCGCCCCCGCGACCACGAGGAGCGGTGCGTCACGACCGCCCGCCGATGCGTCGTGGATTTCTGCCTTGCAGCCCTCCGGCCGAGCTATGGCCCAAAGTTGGTGACGGTTTAGATCAGGAAGGCGGCATATCGTGGGGGTAGTTGAAGCCTCCACTTCTCCATCGAAGGAGTGATATGCCGTGTCGAATTCTAACGTCGTCAAACTGGTTCAGCCGGGCACTTTCAGCGATCACCTCACCGAAGTGTTGCGCCGTGGTGCGCGTTCCTTGCTTTGCCATGCGATCGAGGCGGAGGTCGCGGATTTTCTCGTCGGGCATGGCGAGCTCAAGACCTTGGATGGGCGCCAACGCGTCGTCCGCCACGGCCATCTGCCTGAGCGAGAGGTGCTGACGGGGATTGGCCCTGTCGCGCTTCGCCAACCGCGCGTACGTGACCGCGCGGCGTCAGCCGATGATCCCGGCCGTATCCGCTTCTCGTCAATGATCCTGCCGCCCTACATGCGGCGCTCGAAATCGATCGAAACGCTGCTGCCGATCCTGTACCTCAAGGGCATCTCGACCGGCGACTTCTCCGAGGCGCTGGCGGCCCTGCTCGGTAAGGATGCGCCAGGACTTTCGGCGTCTGCGATCGGTCGATTGAAGGAGGGCTGGCACGACGATCATGCGGCTTGGGCCAGGCGCGAGCTCTCCGCCAAGCGCTATGTCTACATATGGGCCGATGGCATCCATCTGCAGGCGCGTCTGGAAGACGAGGCGCAATGCATTCTCGTCATCATCGGCGCGACACCGGAAGGCACGAAGGAACTGATCGGCTTCACCGACGGCACTCGCGAAAGTGCGCACGATTGGCGCGTGCTGCTGCTCGATCTCAAACGTCGCGGGCTGACCATCGCGCCGGAGCTGGCGGTCGCCGACGGCGCGCTCGGCTTCTGGAAGGCGCTCGGCGAGGTCTGGCCGAAAACCCGCGAGCAGCGATGCTGGGTCCACAAAACTGCAAACGTGCTGGCCAAGTTGCCCAAGAGCCAACACCCGAAAGCCAAGCGTGCGCTGCAGGACATCTGGATGGCCGAGACGAAAGCCGATGCCGAGACCGCATTCGACACCTTCATCGAAGGCTACGCGGTCAAGTACGAAAAGGCTGCCGAATGCCTGCGCAAGGATCGCGGAGCGCTGCTGGCGTTCTATGACTTCCCTGCCGAGCATTGGAAACACCTGCGAACGACCAACCCGATCGAGAGCACGTTCGCGACCGTCCGCCACCGAACCATCCGATCGAAAGGCTGCCTCTCGAACAAGACGGCACTCGCCATGGTGTTCAAGCTGGTCGAGGGCGCGCAGAAGACGTGGCGCCGCCTCGATGGCCACGCCCTCTTGCCAAAACTTATCCTGGGGGTGAGATTCTCCAACGGGCTCGAGGTCGTCGCCAAGGCGAACGACCGTCAGACCGAAACCGCCGCCGCCTGACAGATCAGGCCGTCACCAACTTTTGGCCATAGCTCTCCGGCCTCAGGCAGACGGAACCGCAGCAAGTCATCTTAGCGTACGATAGTGCCGAGGTTCGCCGCTTGGCGTAGTCGACGATGCGCCGGGCGTGAATCTCCAGCTCTCGCAATTCCGGGCTGAGCGGGGCGCCGACAGCGAGTCCGGGCGAAGTCGCCACCAATTGCAACATTTCCCGTACAAGCTCGGCGAGTGGATCTTGCATGGCCGTCTCCGTCAGCGAGCGGATGGTTATAAAGTCACACTACCATCTGGTGCGATTGGTTCGCAACACTCCCTTGGCAGGCCGGCTGTTGCCTCCGTGAATGGGTCGCTGAGGAAGCAGGCAGCGGTGGGCAAGTGCTGGGAGAGGCGCCGCGATTGGGCCTCTCGGGCCCCGCCCTGCCCCCGTCGAGTGACAGGCGACGAATATTGATGTGAGAGTTGCTCGTCCCTTCAGCCTGGCATGTCCAAGGGATGGCGCATGCTGTCGGTCCTATGAAGCGCCTCCATCTCCTGGAAGGCCCTCGACAGCTTGCGAGCCGTGGCGGCGTCGTGGCCATCACGGGCCAGCGCCTCGATGTAGGCCGCCTGCCTTGCCGTCTCGTCAGGACGGCTGGCAAGGCGAACGTCGGCGCGGTCGAAATGTTCCTGGAGCTTGTTCGAATTCATGGGAGGAGAACGCGAGCATCCGTTGTTCAGTTGCAAGATTGTGCAAAGATCGAAACCTCACCCACCTCGCCCGGATGCCGAGCGTGACGTTGGTAGGGCCTCTGGCGCCCTATTTCATCCCGATCGTCGCTCTGATCTCACCTTGACTGTCGCCATGCGCCGGCGGGTCGTGGTGTGACCAAAGTGTTCGGGGGACACCCGGCATCGACCCACGATCCGGCTATCGCCTATGCCGGTTGCCATCTGGCGTGGCTGGAACGTGCCCTTGCGTCGTAGCTGCGCAAAGAAAAAGGCGGGTCTAAACTGACGACCCGCCTGGAGTTGAGGGGAGAAGAAGGGCCTGATGCCCTGCGGCCCCGGAATGACCGCGGACCAACTCTAGTACAGTGACTATTTAACTCAAGAGAATTTTGGGTTCTTTTGTCGAAAATGTGCATATTTCTTCGTGCTCCGGCATTTGCCGCCGAGCGCAGAGCCCTAACCTAAGTTGAATCAATAGCTTGATGATTCTAACTGTCCTAGGCACTGAATTAGATCGCTTATGCAATTGTACCAATTGGCTTTTTCGCGCCGCAGCCTGAAAGAAGCAGTTGGATGTCTGTCAGCGTCCCTCCTCCCCCATCGCGCCGGTCACCGGAACATACGCATGGTCTAAGCGTGCATCGAGCGAAGTCCTCGCGCCCGCCCTGCCCGATGGCGCGGACGCGTACACGCGCACATGCTTGTAAGGGCTGCTATTATTACTCCACATGAAGCCGCCGAAAATCGCCAAGAAGACCACCGCCGTGTTCGCCCAAAGCGGCTCGCTGCAAGCCGGCAAAGGCAAGATCACCGGAGTTATCGCCTTTGCGCTAGGCGGCATGGCCGTGCTGTCGGTGCTGGCCTTTCACTTCCCGCAATATCTCACCACGCCGGATCTGCGGAAAAAGTACGACGTCGAGCTGCTGCGCGAGGTGCTGCTGGTGGGCATGGTGATTGCTGGCGGCCTCGCCTTGGCAAACCTGATCCGGATTCGCAATCGCTGGCTGAATGGTACGGCGCTCGCCCTGGTGCTGCTCGCCGCTGGGCTGGGTGGCCATCGCGTGCCGGTCGGCGACTTTCCCGACAATACGCCCTACATCGGTCTCGACTGGTTCCTGCTCGACCTGCTGGGCTCCAGCATGGTGTTCATCCTGATCGAGAAGATGTTCCCGTTACACCGCGATCAACCGGTGTTCCGGCCGGGCTGGCAGACCGACTTCACGCATTTCATCGTCAACCATCTGATGGTCGGCCTGGCGCTGATCGTCGTGAACTTCGCCATCCACCGTCTTTTCGGATGGCTGGTCTGGCCGCCGCTGCAAAAGTGGGTCGGCGGCCTGCCCTTCTTCGCCGAGCTCTTTCTGGTGCTGCTGGTCGCCGATCTGGTCCAGTACTGGACGCATCGGGCCTACCACGAAATCCCGTTCCTCTGGCGCTTCCATGCAGTGCATCATAGCGCCGAGTACATGGACTGGATGGCCGGCTCGCGCCTGCACCTGTTCGAGCTGCTAGCCACCCGCGTGTCGATCCTGGGTGTGCTCTACGTGCTGGGATTCACCGAGGCCTCGATGAACGTCTACATCGTCATCGTGGGCTTCCAGGCCGTGTTCAACCACGCCAATGTCCGGCTTCCCGACGCCTTCGCCCGCGCGCCGCTCAAGTGGCTGATCGTGACGCCGGATTTCCACCACTGGCATCACAGCTCGGAGCGCGAGGCGATCGACCGCAACTACGCCGCCCACTTCGCCTTCATCGACTACATCTTCGGCACCGCCGTAAAGTCCGACCGCCGCTTCCCCGGCAAGTACGGCGTGCTCGGCGATTACATGCCGCCCGGCTTCGTGCGCCAGCAGTTGTTTCCATTCACCTGGAAGGGGTGACCTGTGCTCCTCCCCGGCTTCGCCGGGGAGGAAAACGGGTCACCGCATCGGCGGCGCATACTGCATGCCGCCCTGGCTGGCCAAGGCGTTGAGGCTGCGCGGGATCCTGAGGTTCGAGCCGGTGCCGACGTTGCGCTCGTAGACCTCGCCGTAATTGCCGACCTGCTTGACGATGGTGTAGGCCCATCTGTCGTCGACGCCGAGCGCCTTGCCCATGCCGGGTGTCGCGCCGAGCAGGCGCTTGATCCTGGCATTCTCGCTGCTCAGCATCTCGTCGACGTTGCTGGCCCGGACGCCGAGCTCCTCGGCCTCCACCATGGCGAACAACGACCATCGGACGACCTCCCGGAAGGCTGTGTCCCCTTGCTTGATGATCAGACCCAGCGGTTCGCGCGAGGGGCTTTCCGGCAGGACGAGGAAATCGCTCGGGGTGGCGGCATAGGAGGCGCGCGCGGCATAGACCGCCGAGCGGTCGGCCGTGAGGGCGTCGCAGCGGCCGGCGAAGAACGCCGTGCGCATGTCCTCGAGCTTGTCGAAGCTCACTGGGCTGTAGGTCATCTTGTTCAGGCGGAAGTATTCCTCGGCATTCTCCGCCGTGGTCGTGCCGGACTGCACGCAGATCGAGTTGCCGCTCAGGTCCTTGGCGCTCTTCTTGCCGAGCTTGCGCGGCACCAGGAAGGCCTGGCTGTCGTAGTAATACACGGTGACGAAATCGAGCCCGGCGGTGAGCGCACGACCCATCGTGTAAGTCGTGCCCGACACCAGCAGATCGACCTGGCCGTTCTGCAGCGCCGGAAAGCGCCGCGCCGCCTCGAGCGGGAAGAACTTCACCTTGTCGGCATTGCCGAGGATGGCGGCCGCCACGGCCCGGCAGATATCGACCTCGAAGCCGAAGAACCTTCCCTTGTCGTCCTTGCGCGCGAAGCCGTGCGTGTCGCCGCGCACGCCGCAATTCAGCTCGCCGCGGACCTTGATCGCATCGAGCACAGCGCCCGCCGTCGCCGTGCGCGGCGCCGCCGTCGCGGCGATCCCGATCGCCGCCAGAACAGCCCCCAAGTGCCGCATGACCTTCTCCTTCGACGCGGGCGTCATCGGACGCCGTAATTGGCAAATTCCTCGGCGACGTTCGGCAGCATCGCCTTGGCCATGGCGATGTCGGCGTCACCGCCCGACTTGTCGCCCGTCTTGAGCTTGGCCACGCCGCGACCGTAATAGGCGCGGGCGCGGCGTGCATCGATGGCGAGCGCGGCGTCGTAGTGGGCGATCGCCCGGTCGAACTGGCCGCGCTTGAGCTCGATCAGGCCGCGATTGAGGATCGTGAACGGGTCCTTCGGGCTCAGCGCCTGGGCGGCGTCGCAGTCCGACGCGGCATTGTCGAGATCCTTGCCCAGGACTGCCTTGGTCATGCAGCGGTTGTTGAGCGCCTGGAACATGGTCGGATCGATCTTGATCGCTTCGTCGTAGTCGCTGATGGCATGCGCCCAATCGCCCTTGCCGAAATAGGCGATGCCGCGATGGAGATACTGCGTCGCATCCTTGGGCCTGAGCTTGATGGCCTGGTCGAGATCGTCGATCGCGCTATCGTAGTCGCCGAGCTCGAGGTAGACCGCGGCGCGTGCCGCATAGGTACGCGGATTGTCGGGCTGCAGGCGCTGGGCGGCGTTGTAGTCCTCGAGCGCCCGCTCTGAAATGCCGCGCAGCGACTCGATCTGGCCGCGATAGAACAACGCCGTCGGATTGTCCGGCGCGATCTCCAGCGCCCTGCTGTTGTCGGCGAACGCACTGCCGAAATCCTTCTTGAGGCCATAAGCGAAGCCGCGCTGGATCAGCGCATTGACGTCGTCGGGACTGATACGCAGCGCCGAGTCGAAATCCTCGATGGCGTCGTCGACCTTGTTGACGAAAATCTCCGCCATGCCTCTGTTGATATAGGCGAGCGGCTCCTTGGGTTCGAGCCGGATCGACTCGGTATAATCGGCGATCGCACGCTTGTAGTCCTCGACGCGGTGAAAGGCCGAGCCGCGCTCGAAATAGAAGCTGGCCCGGCCTGGCGCCAGCGTGATCGCCTTGTCGAAATCGGCGAGCGCTTCCTTCGACTTACCCTGTCGCAAGTAAGCCGCGCCGCGCCCGAGGTAGGGTCGCGCCTCGTCCGGCGTGATCTCGAGCGCTCTATTGAAGTCCTCCAGCGCGCCGACGTAATCCTGCTTGTCGATCAACGCCATGCCGCGCTGGTAGTAGGCGTGGGAAACCTGCTCGGCCAGCGCCGCAGCCTTGCGGTCGCGGTTCTTGGGCAGCACCGTAAGCAGGTTGGCCGTGCGCAGGCCGAGCGAGATCGCCCGCCGGAAATCGACGATCGCCCGATCTGGCTCGTTCTTCTGGCGGTAGGTGATGCCGCGATTGATGAGGGCGTTGATCTCTTCCGGATTGAGCTTCAGCGCCTCGTCGAAATCGGCGATCGCGGCATCGAACTTGCCCTTCTTGGCGTAGAGCACGATGCCACGATTGACGTACGGCAACGGGTCCTTGGGCGTGATCTCGATCGCCGCGGTATAATCGGCCAAAGCAGCATCCGGATCGCCGGTGAGCTGATAGGCGATGCCGCGCTGCATGTGGGCGAAGGCCTGCTTGGGCGCCAGCCGGAGCCCTTCGGTGAAGTCGGCGATCGCCTTCTGCGTCTCGTTCTTGTACATGTATGCTGCGCCGCGTCCGACGAACGGCGCCGCATCGTCGGGGTTGTAGTAGATCGCTTGGGTGAAATCGGCGATCGACTTGTCGTAGAGCTGCTTGTCGTAATAGACGAGACCACGCTGGTAGAAGCTGAACGCGGCGAGCAGCGCCCAGTGATTGTCCTTGTCGCGCTGCCGCAGCAGCACCTTGGTGACGTTATCAGGCAGGTCCCGGGTGTTGACCGGCTGGACATTCGGCGGCAGGCACTTGATGCCGTCGGTAAAATCCTTGATCGCCTGGTCGAGGTCGGACTTCTTCTTGTAGGCGATGCCCCGATTGATCCAGGCCGAGACCTCGCAGTTCTTGAGGGCGAGCGCGGCCGTCAGGTCGGCGATGGCGCCGTCGGCGTTGTCCTTGCGGATGTACAGGATGATGCCGCGATGGATCAGCGGCGCCGTCTCCTTGGGGGCGAGCCGGATGGCGTCGCTGAAGTCGACGATCGCCCGGTCGGCTTCGCCGATCTGCTGATGGACCACGCCGCGCTGGATGTAGAGATAGGGATTGAGGGGCTGCTGGGCGATCAGGTCGCTCAGGATGCGGATCGACTGGCGGTAGTCGGCCTTAGACCGGCCGTCGCTGCCCGGCCCGCTTTCCGACAGGCCGCGCTGAAGATAGGCAATGGCGAGTTCAGTCTGGCTGAGGCCACCCTGCGCAATCGCTTCGTTGCAAGCCTCGACCTTCTTGGCCGCCTTGGCGCCGTTCTGTCCGTTGCAAATCTCGAAGGCGCTCGGAACGTCTTTGGCATTGGGTTGGCCGGCTTGTACCGGAGCCGGCGGCTTGGTCTGGGCCGGCGTCTGGACTGGTACGGTCGGCTGCTGCGGCTTCGGTTGGGCAGCCACCGGTCCGACAAGCGCCGACATGACAAGGCACAAAGCAATCCCGCACGCGCCGAGGCCCACGACCCGCGTCCCGTCTCCAACCATCACTCGTATCCTATCCCACGTCGCCCTGCGGCTTCACACCCACCTAACCGCAGTGTAGCGGCAAAAATGACAAGATTTTGCGAGTTTTCAAGCTATTGAAAGGCTTCACCCGACGAATGCGACAACCTGTCGACGGAGGCTGCGCGGTTTGTCACTTTCGCGGAGCTTCATGGGAGCAACTGGAGGAGACGAAATGAGAAATGCAAAGCGCCGGAGCATCCTGGTCAGCATGGGCGGGGTCCTCGCGGCCCCGGCAATCCTGTCGGAATCCACCCGCGCCCAGGGCACCTACCCCAACAAGCCGGTGCGCTACATCAACCCCTTCCCGGCCGGTGGCGCTACCGACACCTTGTCCCGGCTGTTCTGTGCCAAGATGGCGGAACTCTCGGGCCAGCAATGGATCGTCGAGAATAAGGGCGGCTCGGGCGGCAATGTCGGCATGGATGCGCTCGCGCAGTCGGCACCCGATGGCTACACGCTGGGGCTGGGCGGCATCGCCAGCCACGCCATCGCGCCCACGCTCTATGCCAAGCTGCCGTTCAATCCGCGCACCGATTTCACTTTCGTCAGCACCATCTGGTTCCTGCCCAACATGCTGGTCGTCAATCTCGACCTGCCGGTGAAGGACCTGCCGGAGCTGATTGCCTTCCTGAAGAAGAACCCCGGCAAGTACTCCTATGCATCGGCCGGCCCGGGCACGACCCTCCACTTGTCGGGCGAACTGTTCAAGATCAAGGCCGGGGTCGACATGCTGCACGTTCCCTACCGCGGCGCCGCGCCGGCCATGCAGGACCTGCTTGCCGGGCAGGTTCACATGATCTTCGACAACATTCCCGGCGCGCTCGCCCAGGTGCGGGCGGGCAAGGTGCGGCCGCTCGCCGTCACGTCGGCCAAGCGCACACCGGTCGCCCCCGACATGCCGGCGATCGCCGAGTTCATCGAGGGGTTCGACATCGTGTCGTGGACCACGCTGACCGGCCCGGCGAAGCTGCCGCCGGAAATCGTTGCCCGCCTGTCGGAGCTGTCCAAGAAGGCGCTGGAGAGCGACGACCTCAAGGCCAAGTTCGCCGATCTCGGTGCCACGGCGTGGTGGAACACGCCGGCCGCGACGCTGGCCTATCGCGATGCCGAGGAAGCGCGGCTTGCGCCGATTATCAAGGCGTCGGGCGCTCGTGTAGACTGAGCAGATGCAAACCCTGACCACCGCCCAGGCCGTCGTGTCGATGCTGGAAGTGAACGGCATCGACACGCTCTTCTGCCTGCCCGGCGTCCAGAACGACTCGTTCTTCGACGCCCTCTACGACCGCACCAACGCCATTCGGCCGATCCACGCCCGCCATGAGCAGGCCTGTGCCTACATGGCACTGGGATATGCAATGGCGAGCGGCAGGCCGTCGGCCTACGTGGTCGTGCCGGGTCCGGGTTTCCTCAACACCACGGCGGCGCTGTCGACCGCCTATGCGGTGAACGCGCCGGTGCTGGCGCTGTCCGGCCAGATCCAGCAGGCAATGATCGGCCGCAACGTCGGGCTGTTGCACGAGCTGCCCGACCAGCTCGCCATCATGCGCGGCCTCACCAAGTGGGCCGACCGCATCAACGCCCCGGCCGAGGCGCCCGGGCTGGTCAACGAGGCATTCCGCCGGATGCTGTCCGGCCGCCGCCGCCCGGTCGGCCTGGAATGCGCCCTGGACATCTGGGGGCGGCGCGGCCCGGTCGAATTGATCGCCACGCCGGCCGTGCCCGATCCCTGCCCGGTCGACGAGGAGGCGGTCGAGCGCGCTGCTAGGCTCCTGGGAGCAGCGAAGCGGCCGCTGATCGTGGTCGGCGGCGGTGCGCAGGGTGCGGGTGAAGCGGTACTGGCGATCGCCGAGGCTGTCGAGGCGCCGGTGATGACCGGGCGCATGGGCCAGGGCGTGATCGACGGCCGGCACCGGCTCTCGGTGACCATGCCGGCCGGCTATCGCCTGTGGGGTGAGGCCGACGTCGTGCTGGCGGTCGGCACCCGATTGCAACCGCAGCAGCAGAACTGGGGCCTGGACGACGATCTCAAGATCATCCGCATCGATGCCGATAGCGCCGAGCTCGACCGCTTCCGCCGGCCTGAGATCGGCATCGTCGGCGATGCCGCGGCGACGCTGGCCGTGCTCGCCGACAAGCTCGGCAAGCACGCCAGCAAGCCCAGCGATCGCGCCGAGCACATTGTCGAGGTCAAGGCGACGGCAACCAGGATGCTGCGCGAAAAGCTCGCACCGCAGATTGGCTATCTCGAAGCGATTCGAGCCGCGCTGCCCGAGGACGGCATCCTGGTCGACGAGCTGACGCAGATGGGCTACGCAGCTCGTCTCGCCTACCCGACCTACAAGCCACGCACATTCCTCTCGCCCGGCTATCAAGGCACGCTGGGCTGGGGTTATGCGACCTCGCTCGGCGTCAAGGTCGCCAAGCCCGACACGCCGGTCGTGTCGATCAACGGCGACGGTGGCTTCCTGTTCACGGCGATGGAAATGGCAACGGCTGCGCAACACGGAATCGGTGTCGTCGCCGTCGTGTTCAGCGACGGTTCCTACGGCAATGTGAAACGCATCCAGCAACTCTCCTACAACAACCGCACCATCGCCAGCGATCTGCGCAACCCCGATTTCGTAAAGCTCGCCGAGAGCTTCGGCCTCGCCAGCGAGCGCGTGAAGTCGCCGGAGGAGCTGCGTGCCGCGATCACGCGCGGCCTTGCGCGTGGCGGCCCGACGCTGATCGACTGCCCGGTCGGTCAACTGCCCGACCCCTGGTCGATCGTGCAGGTCCCACGAAACCGTCCGCGAAAGGTTTGAGGTCCCTCCTCAGCGATGACGCTGGCGAGGTGATGTCAGGCCGCATACGTCTTCAAGACATCCGGATCGGGGTCGCGCCCGAGGCCAGGACCGGTCGGCACGACGAAGCCGCCGTCGACGGGATTCACCAGGTCGCCGTAGAGGCTCGCTTCCAGATCCATGTGGTAGCGCTCGATCATGCCGCCAGGGCCGCCGTGCGCTGCCAGCAGATGTAGCGTCGCGAGGAAGCCCGGGCCGAAATACGGCGAGTGCGGCATCAGGGTCACGCCGGCGGCATCGGCCAGCGTCGCCACCTTCAGGAACTCGGTGACGCCGCCCACCTTGGTGACGCTCGGCTGGGCGTAGTCGACGGCGCCGGCCGCGAACATGTCGCGGAACTGGAACGACGTGCAGTTGTTCTCGCCCGCCGCCATTGGCACGCCCGTGCCCGCACGCAGTCGAGCGATCGCGGCGAAGTCCTCCGGCGGGAAGATCGGCTCCTCGAGCCAATGCAGATCGTAGGGCCGGAGCTTCAGCGTCATGACACGCGCCTGCTCTGGCGTCCACGGACAGTTGGTATCGACCATGATGGCGACGTCGTTGCCCGCCGCCTCGCGTGCCGCCTTGACCTCGGGCACCTCGGTCTCGTGCAGCTTGATGTGGCGGTAGCCCTGCTGCACGGCGAGCCGGGTGCGCGCCGCGACCTTCTCCGGGTCGCGGTACTTCAGCAGGCTGGCATAGGCCGGCAGCTTGGCGCGGCCGCCGCCGCCAAGAAGCTGAACCAGCGGCAGGCCCGCCGCCTTGCCGGCGATGTCCCACAGCGCGATGTCGAGCCCGGACAGCGCGAAGATGGTGAGGCCGTATCGGCCGAACAGATGGAGCTTCTGCTGCAGGTCGTAGGACAGGCGCGCGATGTCGGAGGCGTCCTCGCCGACAGCGAGCGGTGCCACCATGTTGTGCAGAGCCGCCCGCACGGCGTCGGTGCAGCCGTAGCAGAACGCCTCGCCCCAGCCGACCAGCCCGCTGTCGGTCTCGACCCGCACCAGCAGGATGTTGTTGGTCGTCCAATTGCGCCCGCCATAGCCGGTCGGGTTGCCACCGAAGGTGAAAGGCACCTTGATCGAATGGCTGTCGATGCGCGCGATCTTCATTCAATTCTCCCCTTGAGTCGGATGTCGGCCAGAAGGCGTTCCGCGTGACTCTGGTCGGTCAGGTACTTGGAGGCGAAGCGCGAATCGCCCGCCGGCACCGTCGCCAGCAGATGGCCCGCCAGCAGGGACGGCAACGGTGGCGGCTCGATCTCGCCTTCCGGCATCTCGACCTCGGCCTGGGCGAAGTAGGTGCTGCCGTCGTCGCGCTTGAAGAAGTCGACGTCCCAATGATAGGCGCCGTCGGGCCACGAGTAGCGCACCTTGGTGAGACTCTGCAGGCGCTTCGACCACAGCCGCTCGAAGTCGCGCGCATCGATCGGGGTCTCGATCTCGACGACCTGGCCGTCGACCGTGCATTTGTAAGTGAAGACATGGCTCGTGCCGTCGCCGCCCTCGCTCGAGCGGATGCGAACGCCCGCTGAGTCCAGATAGGCTTGCTGCAACAGGCTGCGCACGACGCCAGGCGCGGCGCCAATGCGCGCTTCGAGCCCGCCGTCATCGTTCAGGACAAATTTGCGCTCGTTCTCGATCGGCATGCTCGATTTGACCGCCTGCGGGTTGATGGAAAGAATGGAACGACCACGAAAGAACAGACAATGGCCAGCCAGACCCTCGACGACCTGCCGACGCCCGCCCTCATTCTCGACCGAGCGATCCTGCGCCGCAACCTCGAGCGCATGAGCGAGCGGATGCGGCGCGCCGGCGTGATGTTGCGGCCGCACGTCAAGACGGCAAAGTCGATCGAGATCGGGCGCATGGCGGTCGCAGGCCATGATGG
Organism: Reyranellaceae bacterium; assembly: GCA_046349335.1. Classification (GTDB taxonomy): domain Bacteria; phylum Pseudomonadota; class Alphaproteobacteria; order Reyranellales; family Reyranellaceae; genus Reyranella. The sequence continues at coordinate 469,182 of JAXMCO010000002.1, read as the reverse complement.
CCGCATCACCGTGTCGACCTTGGCCGAGGCGCGCTACTTCGCCAAGGGCGGCTTCACCGACATCCTCTACGGCGTGGGCGTGGTCCCGTCCAAGCTCACCGCCATCAGCGAGCTGCGCCGCCAGGGCGTCAACCTGCGGGTCGTGACCGACAATCTCACTGTGGCGCGCGCGATCGCCGACGCGGCGCGCGAAGGCAACACCTTTTCCGTCCTGATCGAGATCGACAGCGGCGCCGGCCGGGCCGGCCTGCCCTTCCCCGAGCTGCCCGGCCTGCTCGACATCGCCGGCGTCCTGCATCAGGCACCGGGCGTCGAGCTGGCAGGGGTCATGACCCACGCCGGCCATTCCTATCACGAGAGCACGCCGGACGGCATTGCCGCGGTGGCCGAAGTGGAACGCCGCTCGATCGTCGGTGCCGCGGATCGGCTACGCGCCGCCGGCATTCCCTGCCCGATCGTGTCGGCCGGCTCGACGCCGACGGCGGTGCATTCGCGTGACTTCAGCGGCATCACCGAGATGCGACCAGGCGTCTATGTGTTCAACGACCTCGACCAGGAATTCATCGGCTCGTGCGGCGCGGGCGATCTCGCGCTCTCCGTGCTGGCCTCGGTGATCGGCCACTATCCGCACCGCAACCAGGTGCTGGTCGATGCCGGCGCGCTGGCGCTCTCCAAGGACATCAGCGCCCAGGAATTCAAGCCGCAGGTCGGCTTCGGCACGATCGTCGACGCGCCCGCCAAGGACATGGCTGTCGTGGCCTGCTCGCAGGAGCACGGCTTCGTCGGCGCCGACGAGCCGATCCCGTTCGGTAACCTGCCGGTCGGCGCGCGGGTTCGCATCCTTCCCAACCACGCCTGCATCACCGCCGCCGCCTACGACCGCTATTTCGTGGTCGACAGCGAGCTCGACGGCGGCCGCTCCGTGGTTGCTACCTACGACCGCATCAACGGGTGGTGAACCGAATTACTCCTCCCCAGCGAAGCTGGGGAGGTGGCGCCGTCATACGGCGACGGAGGGGTCACAAATCTCATGACCATGCCCCCTCCGTCCGCGATGACGCGGACACCTCCCCAGCGAAGCTGGGGAGGAGAATGAGCTACAGCGAGTTCACCGTGTGGCCGCCATCGACCGTCAGCACGCTTCCGGTCATGAAGGCACCGGCTTCCGATGCCAGCAGCAGCAAGGCGCCGTCGAGGTGCTCGGGCTTGCCGATGCGGCGCTGCGGAATGCGGTCGATCAGGCGCTTGCCACCGTCGGTCTTCCAGAAATCGCTGTTCATCTCCGTCTCGATGTAGCCCGGGCAGATCGCATTCACGCGGATGTCGTGGCGCGCCCACTCCATGGCGAGCGCCCGTGTCAGGTGGATGAGGCCGGCCTTCGAGGCGTTGTAAGGCGCCACATGGCCGATCGTGCGCAAGCCCAGGATCGAGGCGATGTTGACGATGCTGCCCGGCCGCTTCCCCGCCACCCAGCGTTGCCCGGCCGCCTGCGCGACCAGCCAGGCGCCGCGCAGGTTGGTGTCGACAACGGCATCCCAATCCTCCTCCGGCATTGCGAGCGCGGGCTTCACGATCGAGATGCCGGCATTGTTGACGACGATGTCGAGCTTGCCGAGCGCCACTTCCGCAGCATCGAAGGCGGCACGAACAGCCTCACCCGACTGCACGTCGAGCGACACGGCGGCGGCCCTCGCCCCGCCCGCCTCCAGCTCTGCCTGGAGCGTCGCCAGCCGATCGGCGCGACGCGCGGCGATAGCGACCGCCGCCCCGGCCGAGGCCAGCGTCCGGGCGAAGTGGACGCCGAGCCCCGACGATGCTCCGGTGACCAGCGCCACCTTGCCCGCGAGATCGAAACGCTTGGACATACCGGCCGCTCCCCTGTTTCATGCCCGCCGCGTCAGCGAACGAACTCTCGGGAGATAGCATGGACCTCGGCCTTGCGGGCAAACGCGTTCTGGTCACCGGCGGCACCAAGAGCATTGGCCGCGCCATCGTCGATGCCTTCGTAGCCGAAGGGGCCGTGGTCGGCTTCTGCGCTCGCGACGGCAAGCTGGTGAAACAGCGCGAGGCCGACTGGCGCGCCAAGCAGGCTCGCGTCACCGGAACGGCGCTCGACGTCACCGACGATGGCGCCCTCAAGCGCTGGATCGACGACTTCGCCGCCGACGGCGGCCTCGATCATTTCGTCGCCAATGTCAGCGCACTCGGCACCGAGCACTCGGCCGCGGGCTGGCGGCGCGCCATCGACGTCGACCTGGTGTCGACAGTGAACGCCGTGCTTCACGTTCGCCCGCATCTCGAGGCGCGCGGTGCCGGCTCGTCCCTGACCATCATCGGCACGGTGTCGCTGGTCGAGGTCGCCGGACCGACCGCGCCCTACCGCTCGGTCAAGGCCGCGCTGGTGCCTTTGGTGAAGTCGCTCGCCATCGACATGGCGCCCAAGGGTGTGCGCGCCAACATGGTATCGCCGGGCACGATCCTCGAGGACGGCAACACCTGGGGCCGCCAGCGCGATGCCGGTGCTGAGCGCTACAAGCGCATGCTGGCCCGCAACCCGTCGGGTCGCATGGGCACACCCCAGGAAGTCGCTGCGGCGACCGTGTTCCTGGCTGGCGCGCCGGCGTCCTTCGTGAGTGGCATCAACTTCGTCGTCGACGGCGCCATGACAGCGCGGGTGCAGTACTGAACGCGCCCGCCCGCACGACCTGGGGCTTGGTCGGACTGCTGGTCACCGCCGGAATCGTCGGCGCCTTCCATGTCGGCAAGGCGCCGCCCTCGCTACCATCGATCCGTGACGGGCTGGGAGCGACACTGAGCCAGGCCGGTTGGATATTGTCGATCCTCAACCTGACGACGGCGCTGAGCGGCATGGTGATCGCGCTCACGGCCGATCGCATCGGCCATCGCCGCCTCGTTCTGGCCGGCACCGCGGTCTGCTCGACGGCAAGCCTGCTCGGCGCCTTCGCCGGCAGCATCGAGACACTGCTGCTGACCCGCATCGTCGAAGGGCTGGGCTTCATCGCCGTGCTGGTGGCCGCACCTACCCTGCTGATGCGCCTCGCCGCGGCCCATGACCAGCGCCGTGCGATGACTCTATGGTCGTCCTACATGCCAGCCGGCACTGGTCTGATGATGCTGATCGCGGCAATCGTCCTGCCCGGAGCGTCGTGGCGTGTCGTCTGGCTGGTCGCGGCCGGCGCTTCCGCCCTGATGCTGGTAGCCCTGCTGCTGCGCGCCCTGCCGCAACCCGAGCTCGGCCCGCAGGCGCCCGCGTCGAGACCTGTGCTGCACGAGATGGCCGAAGTCGCGTCGAGCGGCGGGCCGCTCGCGCTGGCAGTCTGCTTCGGCGCCTACGCCTGCTGCTGGTTCACCGTCGTGGGCTTCCTGCCCACCCTGCAGATCGAGCGTCTCGGCATGGCGACGTCGACCGCCGCGATCGTGACGGCCGGCGTCACCATCGCCAACATCCTGGGCAACCAGACGGCGGGATGGCTGCTGCGCCGTGGAATGCCGCGGGTCGCGCTCATTGTCGGCGCGTCCTTGTCGATGGCCTTTTGCGCCGCCGGAATCTTCGTCGACGGCATGCCCGACCTGGCGCGCCTCGCGCTCGCCGCGATCTACTCGGCCGTAATTGGCGTCATTCCTGGCGCTCTGTTCACCGCGTTGCCGGTCCATGCGCCGCGGCCGGAGCTGCTCGGTGCCTCGACCGGGCTGATGCTCCAGGGCTCCAATATCGGCACGCTGCTCGGTCCGCCCATCACCGGCGTGCTGGTGACGGACGGCGGCTGGTCGTCCGCCGCATGGCTGACATCGATCGCCTTGGGGATCACGGCTGCCAGTGGCATCTTCCTGCATCGGCGCGAAAGGCGTAGGCTTTGAGCATGATCTACGTAGACATCGTTTCCGACACGATCTGTCCGTGGTGCTATATTGGCAAGCGGCGCTTCGAGCGCGCGCTGGTGCAGGCTGGTCGCACCGACATCGCCGTGGCCTGGCGACCGTTCCAGCTCAACCCCGATATGCCGCCCGAGGGCATGACGCGCGACGATTACGTCCGCGCCAAGTTCGGCGGCGGCGACCGGCCTCGCCAGATCTATCAGGCGATCGCCGAAAGCGGCCGCGAGGCCGGCATCGAGTTCCAGTTCTCGCGCATCCGCCGAACCCCCAACACGGTGCTGTCGCACCGCCTGGTCCATTGGGGCGCCAAGCGCGAAGCCCAGGAAGAGGTCGTCGACGAGTTGTTCAAGGCCTACTTCGAGCAGGGCCTCGACATCGGCGATCTCGACACACTGGTCGAATGCGCCGTGCGGGCCGGCATCGACGCCGAAAGCACGCGCAGCTTCCTGCTGAGCGACGACGGCCGCCACGAGGTCGTCACGTCGGACGTCTACGCCCGGCGTCTCGGCATCAATGGTGTGCCCTGCTTCATCGTCAACCGAAAGTACGCCGTCTCCGGCGCCCAGCCGCCATCGGCCTTCGTCGAGGTCTTCAACCTCGCCGAGCGCGACGCCGCGACGAGCGGAGCGCAGTCGGTCGCCTGACGTTGCCGGGGCGGCGCATCGTCCGACGGCGCGCTCACCGGCGTTCGGGGTATCGATGCCTGGCATAGATCGACTTGACCCAGGCCGCGCCGGGATGCCGATCGGTGGCCGCGATCCAGGCGCCGAAAGCGGCAGGCATCGGCCGTGGCTTGGTCATGGTTGAATCGGGTGGGTCGACCGCCATGGCCAGAATCGAGGCCGCAGCAATGTCTGCCGCGCTGAGACTGTCGCCCACCAGATAGCCGGTCTGCCCAGAGCGCTCGACGACCAATGCGAGCGCCTCCTGCAGCGCGCGCTCGCCGTCCTCGATCGTGGCCGGCCCGGTGATCCCATTGCCGCGTCGCACCAGGCCTTGGGCAAATGGAAGCAAGGCGCGATACAGGGTGCGGTTGGCCAGTCCCTGACCTTCGGCGAAGACCCGGCAGAAGTAGCCGTGATCCTCGAGCAGCAGTGCCAAGGTCTTGCGCCGAATGCGTGGCCCGAAGTCGTCGTCGAATCGTCTCTCGAGAGCGGCGACCTCGGCTTCGCCGGCTCGCAGTGGCGGTGCGGGAACGATCCGGTCGAGTTCGCGCAAGATCGCCGCCGATCCTGCGATTACGGTGCCGTCGACACGCAAGACGGGCGTCGCAGTTTGGCCGGAGAGTCGGCGGATGCGTGGCATGTGAGGCCCGGGCACCAGGTCGATGCGCCGATGGTCGATTCCCTTGATGTCGAGCGCCCATCGCGCCTTCTCGTTGTAGGGCGAGTGACGGAACTGCAGCAGCTCGACTTCCATGACCTTCCTTCCTGTCGGCGGTCGTCCTTCGTCGATAACGCCGCGTGCCTCGTCGAGACACGCTCTGCGCGGTAAATATGTTATATATCATATGATATGATCTATAACATACATGGAGCAAGTCATGCCGACGCCCCCAACCCGCAAGGCACGGACCCGCCAGGAAATTCTCGATCACGCCGCCCGCCTGTTCCGGCTGCGCGGCTACGAGGCGACGACGATCGACGATGTCATGCTGGCCGCCGGCCTGACCCGCGGCGCCTTCTATGCTCACTTCGACTCCAAGGACGCCCTGTTCGCCGAGGTATTGCGAACCAGCCACGGCCTGCTGCGGTTGCTGCGCAATCGTGCCGGAGAGGATGCCGTGACACTCGGTCGAGAGGCCGCCCGCGTGCTCGACGACTACCTGCACAAGGACCACATCGCCGAGGTTTCTGTGGGGTGCACACTCGCCGCCCTCCCGAGCGACGTCGGTCGAGCACCGTTGCCGGCCCGACTGGCCTACGCCAATGCGCTGTACGGGTTGATCGGCGAGCTGGCGCGCGGGCGGCCGGGTGCCCGGCAGCTCGACGAGCGAGCGACCGCAGCCGCGATCCTGTCCATAGGTGCCATCGCCCTCGCACGCGCCTGTGGCGATCGCCGGCTCGCGGACTGGCTGCTGCGCTGCGGCCGCCGCGCCGGCTCGGCCCTTCTGGCGGCGCCAATCGCGCCTAAGCGGCGAGCTTCGCCAAAGCGGAAACGATCGAGGTCACGCCGGAAAGCCGCTGGCGCTGGTCGTTCCAGACGCGCTGCACCATCACGCGGTGGTCGGGCCGCAGGCGCACCAAAGGCGCGTTCTTCTGCAGCCAAGCGATGAGCCTGTCGGGGTTGGCGAACTTGTTGTCGTGCAGCGACAGCACCACCGCTTTCTCGCCGGCATCGATGCGCTCGACCCCGGCGGCGCGGCACAGCACCTTGAGCGCCACGGTGTTCAGCAGGAACTCCGCCTCCACCGGCATCTTGCCGAAACGGTCGACCATTTCGGCGGCGAACGAATCGATCTCACCCTGGTTGGCGAGTGCGCCGATGCGGCGATAGAGGCCCATGCGCACCGACAGGTCGGAGACGTACTCCTCGGGGATCAGCACCGGGATTCCGAGATTGAGCTGAGGCGACCAGTCGGCGCGCTCGGCCTCGCGCGCCTGGCCGCGCGCCGCTTCCACCGCCTCCTCGAGGAGCTGCTGATAGAGCTCGATGCCGACCTCGCGGATGTGGCCGGACTGCTCCTCGCCCAGCAGATTGCCGGCGCCGCGGATGTCGAGATCGTGGCTGGCGAGCTGGAATCCCGCGCCCAGCGTGTCGAGGGTCTGCATCACCTCGAGCCGCTTAGCCGCCGCCTCGTTCAGCGCTCGACCTGGGGGCACGGTGAGGTAGGCGTAGGCGCGCGTCTTGCCGCGGCCGATTCGGCCGCGTAGCTGGTAGAGCTGCGACAGACCGAACATGTCGGCGCGATGGATCACCATCGTGTTGGCGTTGCGGATATCGAGCCCGCTCTCGACGATGTTGGTCGACAGCAGCACGTCGAACTTGCCGTCGACGAACTCCTGCATGGTGTTCTCGATGGCGGTCGGCGACAGCCGGCCGTGCGCCATGGCCAGGCGTATCTCGGGCACCAGCTCGCGCAGGTCGCTGGCGACCTGCGCCAAATCCTCGATGCGCGGGCAGACGTAGAAGCTCTGGCCGCCGCGATACTGCTCGCGCAGCAGCGCTTCTCGGATGGTGACACCGTCGAACGGCGTGACGAAGGTGCGCACCGCCAGGCGGTCGACCGGCGGCGTGGCAATCACGCTCATGTCGCGCACGCCGGTCAGCGCGAGCTGCAAGGTGCGCGGGATCGGTGTCGCCGTCAGGGTCAGCACATGGACGTCGGCCCGCAGCTCCTTCAGCCGCTCCTTGTGGGCGACGCCGAAATGCTGCTCCTCGTCGACGATCAGGAGGCCGAGGTCCTTGAACTCGACGCTCTTGGCGAGCAGCGCGTGGGTGCCGACGACGATGTCGACTGTGCCTTCCTTCATCCCTTCCTTGGTCGCCTTGGCTTCCTTGGCTGTGACCAGCCGCGATAGCCGGCCGATGCGCACCGGCAAGCCGGCGAAGCGCTCGACGAAGGTGCGATGGTGCTGGCGCGCCAGCAAGGTCGTGGGCCCGATCACTGCCACCTGCTTGCCCGACAGAGCGGCGGCGAAGGCGGCACGCAGGGCGACCTCGGTCTTGCCGAAGCCGACGTCACCGCAGATCAGGCGATCCATCGGCTTGCCCGACGACAGGTCCTCCATGACATCGGCGATCGCCTGGAGCTGGTCGTCGGTCTCGGCATAAGGGAAGCGGGCGCAGAACTCCTCGTAAAGCCCGTCCGGCGGGCTCATCGTCTCGCCGCGCCGGATCGCCCGCTCGGCGGCGATCTTGATCAGCCGGTCGGCCATGTCGGCGATGCGCTGCTTGAGGCGTGCCTTGCGCGACTGCCAGGCCACGCCGCCCAGGCGATCGAGCGGGGCACCCTCCTCCGAGGCGCCGTAGCGGCTCAGCACGTCGATGTTCTCGACCGGGACGAAGAGCTTGTCGCCGCCCTCGTAGGTGAGCCGAAGGCAATCGTGCCGCGCATGCTGGATCTCCAGCGTCACCAGCCCCTCGTAGCGGCCGACCCCATGCTCGCGATGGACGACCAGGTCGCCTTCGCTCAGCGCCGAGGCCTCGGCGATGAAGCGTTCGGAGGGCCGCCGCTTCTTGGCCGGGCGTGACAGGCGGTCGCCGAGGATATCCTCCTCGCCGATGACCTCGAGCGCCTCGAGCACGAAGCCATGGTCGAGCGGCCAGACGGCGATGCCGAGCGCGCCCGGCGGCAGGCCTTGCACCGTGGTGAAATCGGCGACCGGCACCGGTGTGGTGGCACCATGCTCTTGCAGCAGGTGCTGAAGGCGGGTGGCCGAGCCCTCGGTGTAGCCCGCGATCAGTACCCGGCGGCCGGAATCGTTGGCCGCCTTGACGTGCTCGGCGACCTTGTCGAACAGGTTGACGCCCTGCGCCGTGCGCGCCTGGGCAAAGCCTTCGTGGCGACGTCCGTGCAGGTCGACGGCATTGGCCATATCGGGCGTGGCATCGAAGGTCGTGAACTGCGCCGCGGTGTGGCCGTCGAGCAGGCGCTCCCACTCCGACGGTTTCAAATAGAGCCGTTCGGGCGGCACCGGCCGATAGTCGGCGGCGCCGCTCATGCCGCCCTTGGCGCCGGTCTTCAGGCGGGCATCGTAGTAATCGACAATGAGCTCGTGACGCGCCTGGAGGGCCTCGGCAATCTGGTGGTCGGCCGTGACAATCGCCTGATCGCAGTAGTCGAGCAACGTCTCGAGGCGCTCGTGGAACAGCGGCAGCCAATGCTCCATGCCGACATGGCGTTGGCCCGCGGACACCGCCTCGTAGAGCACGTCGTCGGCGGCATTGCCGAACAGCTCGCGGTAGCCGCCGCGGAAGCGGGCGATCGATTCTTCTGTGAGCAACACCTCGCTCACCGGCAGCAGGACGACCTCCTCGCGCGTACCCGTCGAACGCTGGCTCATCGGATCGAACGAGCGGATCGCCTCCAGCGCATCGCCAAACAGGTCGAGACGCAGCGGCTCGCTGGTGCCGGGCGGATAGAGGTCGATCAGGCCGCCGCGAACGGCGTACTCGCCGGGCTCCATCACGGTTTCGGAGCGGCCGTAGCCGTTCTCGCCGAGAAAACGGGTCAGCCAGGCGACATCGACCGTCTGGCCGCGCCGGAGCACGGTTGCCGCTTCGGCGTAGAGGCTGCGCGGCGGCACCTTCTGCAGCGCCGCGCCGACCGAGGCCAAGATGACTCGAGCCGGGGCGCCGGGCTTACGCGGCGCGGCCAGGCGAACCAGCGTCTCCAGGCGCTCGGCCACGATGTCGGGATGCGGCGACAGGCGGTCGTAGGGCAGGCAGTCCCAGGCCGGAAAGACCAGCACCTCGCGGTCGGGCGCAAAGAAACGCAGGCCGTCCTGCAGGCGCTCCAGCCGCTGGCCGTCGCGCGCCACGTGCAGAATATCCCGCCCGCCGGTCGTGCGCGCGAGCTCCGCCAGCACCAGCGCATCGGCGCCCTCCGGCAGGCCAGCAATCGTCCAGCGCCCGGCCCGGCGCGGGATCGCAGCCAAGGTTTCGGAAAGGGGCGTCATCTCAGGTCCTCCTCCCCAGGTTTGCTGGGGAGGTGTCGCGTCATACGCGACGGAGGGGTCATGAGTCTCATTGGGGCCTTCGACCCCTCCGTCCGCGAAGACGCGGACACCTCCCCAGCGGAGCTGGGGAGGACAGGAAAGAGCGCACGCATCACGCTAAAACCTCACGCGGAACGCCATCAGCTTGCGCAGCACCGGGCTGTCGGCTTCGGGCGGAACCTCGGCCTGGCCGGACACCCAGTCGAAGATGTCATTGTCGGAGGCGGCCAGCAGGCGCTCGTACTGGTCGAGCTCAGCGGCATCGAGCGTGTCGATATGGGCGCGCGCGAACTGGCCAAGGAGAATGTCATTCTCCTTGTTGCCGCGATAGACGCTGCGGTAGAGCAACCGCTTGCGCCGTGTGTCGAGGTCCGCCTCGCCCGCCATGTTTTCCCCAGGTCCGGCCCAAAAGGGGCGTAGCATATAGGCGGCGTCGATGGCCAAGTCACCTGGCCTCCAAGCTTGGCAAACATGCGTCCGCAGAGCCTCACACCCCTGTTCGCCCAGACGACGTCCCTGCCCGGGATAGGGCCGCGTTTGGGCAAGCTGTTCGAGAAGCTGGCCGGACCGCTGCTCGTCGATCTGCTGTGGCGCCTGCCCTTCGCCGTCATCGACCGCCGGCATGCGCCGGAGATCGCCGAGGCGCGCGCCGGCGAGATCGCGACGCTCACCATCACGGTCGACGCCCACCAAGTGCCGCAGTCGCCGCGCCAGCCCTACCGCGTGACGTGCAGCGACGAGAGTGGCCGGATCACCCTCACATATTTCAACGGCCGGGAGGACTACCTCAAGAAGCTGCTGCCGATCGGCGAGCGGCGTGTCGTGAGCGGCAAGGTCGAGCTCTATCAGGGCGAGGTCCAGATGACCCACCCCGACCATGTCGTGCCCGTCGAGCAGCGCGACCAGGTGCTACGGGTCGAGCCGGTCTATGGCCTCACCGCCGGGCTGACCCAGAAGGTCGTGCAGAAGGCGGTCGCAGCAGCCTTAGAGCGGGCACCCGAGCTGGCCGAATGGCAGGACGCCGCCTATCTGGCGCGCAACCGCTGGACCGGCTGGCGATCGGCGCTGCTGCAGGCCCATGCACCGGCCGAGGAAGCCGACTTGGCGCCCAACCACCCTGCCCGTGCCCGCCTCGCCTTTGATGAGCTTTTGGCAAGCCAGCTCGCCATCGCGCTGGTCCGGCATCACAACCGCACGATCGCGGGACGCGTCACTCAAGGCGACGGTCGATTGCGCGAGGCGGTCCTGGCCGCATTGCCCTTCACGTTGACGGCGAGCCAGCGCGGCGCGATCGAGGAGATCGTCGGCGACTTGGCCAAGCCCGAGCGCATGGTGCGGCTGCTACAGGGCGACGTCGGCAGCGGCAAGACACTGGTCGCCTTCCTCGCCATGCTGATCGGCGTCGAAGCCGGCGCCCAGGCTGCCCTGATGGCGCCAACCGAGCTCTTGGCCCGGCAGCACCACGCTACCATCGCGCCGCTCGCCGAAGCGGCCGGTGTGCGCCTGGCCCTGCTTACCGGCCGCGACGGCCAGAAGCAGAAAAGAGAAACCCTGCAAGGCTTGGCCGACGGATCGATCCCGCTGGTCGTCGGCACCCACGCGTTGCTGCAGGAGGACGTCGAGTTCGCCGATCTGGCGCTCGCCGTGGTCGACGAGCAGCATCGCTTCGGCGTGCATCAGCGCATGGCGCTGTCGTCGAAGGGCCACGCCGTCGACCTCCTGGTGATGACGGCGACGCCCATCCCGCGCACCCTGATGCTGGCGGCCTACGGCGATCTCGATGTCTCCAAGCTCACCGAGAAGCCGGCCGGCCGTCAGCCGATCGACACACGTGCCCTGCCGCTCGATCGCATCGGCGAGGTCGCCGATGGCGTCGGCAGGCAGATCGCGGGTGGCGGGCGAGTCTACTGGGTCTGTCCCCTGATCGAGGAGTCGGAGGAGGTCGACCTCGCCAATGTCGAGGAACGATTCGCCCTGCTGCAGGCACGCTTTCCCGGCAAGGTCGGCCTGCTGCACGGCCGGCTGAAGAGCGCCGAGCGCGAGACGACGATGATGGCGTTCGCCGAGGGCCGCCTGTCTCTGCTGGTCGCCACGACCGTCATCGAGGTCGGCGTCGACGTGCCGGCCGCTACCGTGATGGTGATCGAGCACGCCGAACGGTTCGGCCTGGCGCAGCTCCACCAGCTACGCGGCCGCGTCGGCCGCGGCAGCGCCAAGTCGACCTGCCTGCTGCTCTATGCACAACCGCTCGGCGAGACGGCGCGGGCGCGGCTCGCCATCATGCGCGAGACCGAGGACGGCTTCCGCATCGCCGAGGAGGATCTGCGCCTGCGCGGCGCCGGCGAACTTTTGGGCACGCGCCAGAGCGGCCTGCCCGACATGCATCTGGCCGACCTCGCCGCCCACGCCGAGCTGTTGCAGGCGGCACGCGACGACGCCCGGCTCATTGTCGACCGCGACCCCGACCTGGGGTCGGAGCGCGGCGCTGCCCTGCGCGCACTCCTCTACCTCTTTCGTCAGGACGACGCGGTGAGGACTCTGCGGGCGGGATGAGGCTTCATTTGCGCGTCTTGCCCTCCTCCCCAGCTTCGCTGGAAAGGAGAATGACCGTCACGACCCTTTGCCGAACTTCGGCATCACGCGCTCCGCGAACCGCCGCAGATTGTCGCGCGAACCTTGGCCGGCCAGCAGGACGTAGGCGACGCCCGCCTCCTCGAGAGCCGCCAGTCTTTCCGCGACCTCCTCGGCCGCGCCGATCAGTGAATGCTCTTCACGCGCCCCAGGCGCATCGGCATAGCCGAGAATATGCGAGCCCGGCCGGCTCTCCGATCCGCGCGAGAGCGACAGCAGTCGCTCGTGTATCTGTGCCTGTCGCCTGGTCGCCTCCCCCTTCTCGGACGCATCCTCGGTAACGAAGACATTGCGCGCCACGGCGACTCGCATCGGATCGAACACGTGGCCTGCCGCCTCGAGCTCATGCCGATAGAGGGCGATGCGTTCCTTGATCTGTTGCGGCGACGCAAACTGGTCGAGCAGAAGATTGAAGCCGCGTCGTGCGCAGGCCGTTATCGAACCTGGGCTGCCGGCTGCCTGCCAGAGCGGCGGACGCGGCCGCTGGTGCGGCGGCGGTTCCACGACGACCTCGTCGAAGCGGAAGAAGCGGCCGCGGTGGGAGAACGGTTCGTTCGACCCCAGCGCGCGCACGAGCACGTCGAGCGCCTCCTCGAAGCGCGGCTCGGCTTCATCGGGCGGCATGGCGAATCCCGCAAACTCGTTGTGCCGGTAGCCCTTGCCCACGCCGAGATCGAGCCGACCGCGCGAGAGAATATCCAGGGTTGCGACCTGTTCGGCGAGCAGCACCGGATTGTGCCAAGGCAGGACGAGAACCGCGGTGCCGAGGCGAAGTCGTGTCGTGCGGGCGGCGATGAACGTCAGAAGGGTGAGCGTCGCCGAGACCTGGCCGATGTTGGTGAAATGATGCTCCGTGACGAAGCTCGAATGGTAGCCGAGCACCTCGGCCTCGACGTTGGTCTCGACAAAATCGAAGAAGCCCTTGCCGGACGCCACAACGTCGGGCAACCGCGGCGCGGAGGCGCCGCCGAACAATCCAAAGCGCATGGGAAGATCCTCGAGGAGTATGCGGTCGGCCCTGACAGCCGCAGATGCACGTTAGAGAAGCCGCCCTACTCGGAGTCGAGGACACATGATTTGCGCCGTCGGCCCCTGTGACCGGCGCGACGAGAAGACGACCTTGTGCATCGAGCACTCCCTTCGCTGGCATGACCCAGACAGGTTCAACGGGTATGATCTCAGCCCGACACGCGCGGGCACCCCGGTGGATGCGGCAACCTTGGGAGACGCAACAGCCGCTGTCAAGGAAGGCGCACCCGGACTGTTGCTCCGGCGCGCCTCTCTCTGGTCGTCCTGGGCGTAGCGAAGGGCCAGGACGACAGAAAAGTCGGTGCGGCCCAGCGATCGGTTATCCGAGCTGCGCCACGTAGGTCCGCAGCGCGTCGCGCGCTGCCTCGACCGCCTTGTCGGCGTCGGCGCGGCGCTTGGCGATGGCTTCGAGCTCGGTCTCCTGCTTGTCGAGGGTCGCGAGGTAACGGCGCTGCAGGTCGCTGTTCGACGGCACACGGGCCAGGTTGTCACGCAGCCGCGACTGCTCCTGGACGATCTGCTGCCGCTCCTGGTCGGCCAGCGTCACCCGGCGCTGGGCCTCGGCGACGGTGGCTTGGAGCTGCAGCACGCGAGCCAGCGCCTCGCGGGTCTTGGCATCGAACTCGCGCGCCTCGACGTAGACTCGAATCTGGTCGGCAGAGGCATCGAGAAGGCGAAGCTCCTGATGCTGTGTCTGTTCCTGCACGACCTCGAAGACCTGAGTCTGATCGCCGCCCGGCAAGGCGAACGGGATGCGGTAGTTGCCTTCGCTCAACTCGACGCCCTTGGCTTCGGGCTTGACCAGGGTCCACCCTGGCAGGCGGCGCTGCACGACGACGAGCTGGCGCGGCTCCTTGGCCGGCCCCTTCACGCGGTAGGTCACTGTCTGGCGGGCGACCCGCGAGATCTGCAAAGCGCCCTTGGCGATCGTGCCGGTCGCCAGCCGGTCGGTCTGACCTGTCTCGCGCTCGATGACGATCTTCTCGTCGAGCGCGTAGGCCAGCAGCCTGGTCTCGCCGATCGGGAACGCCGACAAACGGGCGTCGCCCACATAGGCCACCGCCCCCGCCTTGTCGCGCTCGTAGAGCGTGATGACGCCCGGCGGCAGGCCGGTGTCGCCGTCATTGGTCAGGCGGATCGCGGCCAGCGGATTGCGTGCCGCCGTCTCGGCCTGATACAGCGCCAACCGAGCAGCCGGCACCTGGCGATCGATGATCGGGATCGACAACGTACGACCATTGTCGACGCTGACCGGACGCGGGAACTTGAACACGACCTGGGTCGCGGCATCGGTCGCCTCGACCTGATCGGCCGCGGCCGCCATGTCGGCCGGCGCGCGGCCTCCTGCCGTTGTCTCTGCTTGATTACGTCGACTCTGCATCGGTGCCGTGGCCGGAGCCGGCGGCGGAGGCGGGGCTTCCTTGTAACGCTGATTGTTGGCGGCATTCACGCCGCCGCGGTCGACACCGGGCATCAGCTTGCCGGCGACCTCGATCGGCACCTCGGGGCGCGCCACGTAGTAGGCATTGTAGAGAGCCTGTCGGAACGCCACCGGGCGACCCGACACCAGGGTCAGCTCGACATTCTTCCAGTCCTGGCCGCTCATGTTCTCGACCGTGGCCCAGCCCTGCAGGCCCGAGCGCGGCGCCGTCGGATCGGCGCCGAGCGTCAAGCGGTACGACGCCTTCCACACCGGCACCTCGACGATGTAAGCGACGCGCACCGTGCGCCGGCCCTCGCCGCGCACGGCGAGATCGAGGGTGCGCGCTTCCTTGGCCCGGTTCGCCTGGATGGCGAGCAATGCCTGGCCGACCTTGTCGCGCAGAGCGGCGTCGGCGAACTGCAGGTTTTCGGCATCCTCGAGGATGAACTGCTGCAAGCCGCGATCCGTGAGCAGCGTCACCCGCGTGCGGACCGTCGTGGCCTTGCCATCGCCGAGCGTCACGGCCTCCTGCTGAACCGACACGATCCGGCCGGTCATCGACCGGCCGCCGCCGACGCTGACCACCGCTCCCTTGAGGGTCGATAGCAAATCCGCGGGCGACCCTAGAGAATCCTGATCGAATGGCAGGTCCTTGAAGGCTTGGGCCAGCGGCTCTCGCCCCGGCAGGCTCAACCCGCCGACACCGCCCTTGTCGTCGTAAACGACCAGGCTCTTCAGTACGTCGTCGACCTGCTGCAGCCCGACCGTCAGCCTGAGCGTCGCGTCGCCTTCGACCGTGGCCTCGTACTCGAAATATCCCAGACCGCCGGACGACAGCATGACGCGCTTCAGCGCCAGCTCCTGGGCGGCGACCAGCGTCGGAAAGGCAAGCAGACCCACGAGGGCCATGACGGACAGAAGATAGTGCATGAACTCTCCCGGACGGTTCACGCGTACCGTGGGCGCCGACTGTGACACGACCGGGGCGAGAGCGCGACGAAACTACGCTGGTCCATCCTCGCCACCCGATGGGCAGCGTTCACGTGGCGGCGCCAGCGCGCTAGCGAAGAGCGTCAGCCAGCGCTTCGAAAGGCAGCAGGACGCATTCCTGCCGGGACTTGTGCGACTTGACTGGGGCGAAGGCGGCGAACGGCTCGCCGGGATCGCCCGGCGTGCGGCCAATGGCACGTTCGGCGTCGTGGCGGAGGGCGGCAATGCCTGCTCTGTCGCGGCCAGTAGCGACGCACGCAAGGGCCGACGCCGAGGCCTGGCAAAGCAGACAGCCGCGCACCTGGTGGGCGATCTCGACGATGCGGCCGTTGTCGTCCAGGCGGACGTCGATGGTGACGCGGTCGCCGCACAGCGGATTGTCGCGTCGTGCCGACTTGGTCGGCGCGGCGAGCTTGCCCGCGCCCGTCTTGGCCTTGGCCAGGGCGACGATACGATCTTGATAGAGTTGGTCGCTCATCGCAGAGTCCGGGCCGCATGCTTCACGCCGCTGAGCAGCGCATCGATGTCGGTGTTGTCGTTGTAGGGCGCCATCGAGACGCGCGTCGTGCCGTCGAGGTCGAAGCGATCCATCAGCGGCTGGGCACAATGGTGACCCGCCCGCACCGCGACGCCGAACGAATCCAGCGTCTGGGCGACATCGTGCGGATGCACGCCATCGAGCGTGAAGGACACCACAGGATAGCGATTCTGCAGGCTGGCCGGCCCGAGAATGTGCGTGCCGTCTATTTCCTGCAAGCCATCCATCAGCCGCTGCACCAGCGCCATCTCGTGCGCATGCACCCCGGGCCAGTCGAGCCGGCGCATCCAGGCGCATGCCGCGCCCAGGCCGATCGCAGGCCCGATCGGCGGCGTGCCGGCCTCGAAGCGACGCGGCGGCGGCGCCCAGGTCGTCTCGGCGAAGGTGACGCGGCCGATCATCGAGCCGCCACCGTGGAACGGCGGCATGGCCTCGAGCAGCTCGGGCCGCCCCCACAGCACGCCGATGCCGTTCGGCCCGTAGGCCTTGTGACCGGCGAACACGTAGAAATCGACCCCGAGCCCGGGCAAGTCGACGGGGCCGTGCGGTGCGTACTGCGCGCCATCGAGCATCACCTTGGCGCCGATCGTCCTGGCAGCAGCAACGACCGCGCCCACATCGAGCAGCGCGCCCGTGACGTTGGAGACATGGGCGAGCGAGATCAGCCGGGTGCGCGGAGTCAGCAGGTTCGGCAGCGCCGCGAGATCGATGCGGCCGTCGAGCGTCACCGGGATCACGTCGATCTCGATGCCGCTACGCGCCCGCAGGAGCTGCCAGGGCACGATGTTGGAATGATGCTCGAGTTCCGACAGCAGGATGCGGTCGCCGGGTTTCAGCAGTGCGCCATACGAATAGGAGACCAGGTTGATCGCCGCGGTGCAGCCGCCGGTGAACACGATTTCCATCGGCGCCACGCCGAGGAACGCCGCGACCTCGGAACGCGCATTCTCGTAGGCCTCGGTCGCGCGTTCGGCGAGCCGGTGCACGCCACGCAGCACGTTGGCCCGGCCGGTGGTCTCGTAAGTCCGCACCGCCTCGAGCACGGCATCGGGCGTCTGCGCCGAGGCGCCGTTGTCGAGATAGTGGACCGGCTGGCCGTCGATGATCGCCGACAGGATGGGGAACTGCCGGCGAACGCCGGCGACGTCGAAACTCATGTCGTGCTCCGCGCCCGCCAGGCGGCGAGCGCCTCCGGCGTGTCGATGTCGGTGATCGCCGCCTCGCCGCTCATCTCGACCTCGCAGACGAGATCGGCGTGCTCGCCAATCAGGTGCTTGGCGCCGCTGTCGCCGGTGAGCCTGGCGATCTCCGGAAAGAAGCGGCGCGCCCACAGCACCGGATTGCCGCGCTTGCCGCCGACCGTCGGCACGCAGATCGAGCGTCCCTCGACCGGGCTGAAGGCCGCCATCAGACGATCGAGCAGCGGCGCGCCCACCCCCGGCATGTCGCCGAGCTGCACCACGGCCGCATCGATCGTCGACCCGAGAGCGGCGATGCCCGTGCGCACCGAGGTGCTGAGTCCGTCGACGAAATCGGCATTGATGACGAAGCGCAGTCGGGCGCCTGCGGGAACGGCCTGCTCGATGGCAGTGCGCACAGCGTCCGCCATATGCCCCAGCACGACCACCACTTCGACGGCCTGCGAGGCGAGAGCCGCCTTGACGGCGTGAACGACCAGCGGTTCTCCGCCGGCCTCGGCCAGCATCTTGTTCGGCCCGCCCATGCGGGTCGAGCGGCCGGCTGCCAGCACCAGCACGGCGACCCGCGGCGCCTGCTGCGGCCCTTCGCTCTCGTCGGAATCGTCGCGCGGCTGGGGACGGCTCGCGATCTCGGCCAGCAGGCCCCCTGCTCCCATGCGCACGATCTCGGCCCGGCCGACCGGCAGCCCGGCCGCCAGCCGTTCCAGCACCATGTCGAAGCCATTGTATTTCGGCGACTTGGCGCAGCCCGGCAGGCCGAGTACCGGCTTGCCGTCGAGCCTGGCGGTGAGCAACAGGTTGCCGGGATCGACCGGCATGCCGAAATGGACGACCTCGCCACCCGCCTCCTCGATGCCGGCCGGCACGACGTCGTTGCGGTCGACGATCGCAGAGGCACCAGCGATCAGGAAGATGTCGCAGCCCGCGCTGTTCAGCTCCTTCAACGCACCGGCGATCGCCTTGGCCTCATGCGCCACGCGGCGTTCTCCGGCCAGGGTGCTGCCAAGCGAGGTGAGCCGCTTGGTCGTCGTGCCGACCGCCTTGTCGAGCACCTTGTCGCGCGTGCCCGGCAGGCGGGTCTGCACGAGCCCGGCGCGCATTGCCTTGAACGGCGCGACCGAGACCAGCGGCCGGTTGGCTTCCTTCGCCACATCGAGCGCGCGCTGCACCGCCGTCCGCGGCGCGGCATAGGGAATGATCTTGATGGTCGCCACCATCTGGCGCGGCTCCACACGCGCGAACGGCGGCAGGGTTGCTACCGTGACCGACTCGTGCAGCTCGTTCAGCGCGTCGATGCGCTCGTGATCGATGACGGCCAGGCCGGCATCGACGGCGAAGTGATTACAACGCCCGGTGAAAGGCGCGGTGACCTCGATGCCGTCGCCGGCCAGCGCGCGGGCGACGGTCGCCGCAGCCTCGTCCTCGTGCACGTCCTCGGCATCGAGGCGGGCGGCGATGACGCTCTCCGCGCCCGCCGCCTTGAGCTTGGCCACGTCCTCGCCGGAGAGCATGCGGCCCTTGGCAAAGTTGACCCCGTTTGCACGCCAACTGTGCGCCAGGATGGCGCCCGTCGCCTCGTCGATCGGGGTCTCGCCGAATCTCACGCCGCGACCACCTTCGGGCCGGCCAGCTCCTCGAGACGGCGCGCCCGCACCTCGACGATCTGGCCCATGATCGACACGGCGATCTCGGCCGGCGACTTCGCGCCGATGTTGAGCCCGACCGGCCCGTGGATGCGGGCGAATTGCTCGTCGGTGATGCCGGCTTCGGTAAGCCGATCCTTGCGCTTGGCATGGGTGCGCCGGCTGCCCAGTGCGCCAATGTAAAACACATCCGACCTCAGCGCTGCTTCGAGTGCCGGATCGTCGAGCTTGGGATCATGCGTCAGGGTCACCACGGCAGTCGAGACGTCGAGCCCCATCTTCTCGAACGCCTCGTCGGCCCATTCCTGCATCACTTTGACGCCGGGGAACCGGCTGTCGGTGGCGAACGCGCGGCGCGGATCGACCACAGTCACATCGAAATCGAGCAGCGACGCCATCGGCGCCAGCGACTGCGCGATGTGCACCGCGCCGACGATGATGAGTCTCGGCGGTGGCACATAGACATTGAGGAAAATGCGTTGGCCGCCAATCTCCACTGTCTCGCTGCGGCCGATGCCGAGCGCGCGCCGCGCGGCGGCAATGATTGCCGGATCGTTCGCCAATGGGCCCTCGGCCCGGTCGGTGTAGATCAGCGCTTCGGCACCATCGCTCAGCCGGGTGGCGAGCGCCAGCGCCAGCCGGCGCGTGCGGGCATCCTGCAGGGCGGCCAGGGTCTCGCTCTTCATCAGTTCACCTTCTCGACGAAGACCTGGACCTTGCCGCCGCACGCCAGGCCGACATCCCACGCCTGCTCGTCGGTGACACCGAAATCGAGCAGCCGCGGCTGGCCGTCGGCGATCGAGGCGAGCGCTTCCTTGACGACCGCGCCTTCGATGCAGCCGCCCGACACCGAGCCGACCATCGCGCCCGTGTCATCGACGCCGAGCTGGCTGCCGACCGGACGCGGCGAGGAGCCCCACGTGGTGATTACCGTGGCGATCGCGACACCCTTGCCGCTCGCCTTCCACTTGCCGACCTGGTCCAGGACATCGAGTGCATCGCTCATGGTTTAATTCCTCTCCTTGCGCAGCTCCGTTTGCCAACCCGCCAACCGCCTGTCGCCGGAAGTCGGGGCAGTGCCCAGTGCAGCGATCAGTCCGGCAAGACTATCGAGATTGTGCACCGGACGGAATTCATCGACGTGAGGCAACATTGCCTTGTTGCCCTGAGACTTGGGCTCGTAGGCGCCGTACCGCAAGAGCGGGTTGAGCCAGATCAGGCGCGAGCAGGATTTGTGCAGCCGCTCCATTTCCTCGGCCAGGCCGGCCGCGCCCTCGCGGTCGAGCCCGTCGGTGATCAGGAGGACAACGGCGCCCTGCCCCAGCACGCGGCGCGACCACTTGTTGTTGAACTCATGCAGGGTCTGGCCGATGCGCGTGCCGCCCGACCAGTCCTCGACCTGGGCAGACGCCTTCTGCAAGGCGACATCGACATCCTTGCTGCGCAGCGCGCGGCTGACGTTGCTGAGCCGCGTGCCGAAGGTGAAGCAGTGTACGCGGTCGCGGTCGTTGGTGATGGCGTGCATGAAATGCAGGAACATGCGCGTGTAGCGGGCCATCGAACCGGAAATGTCGCACAGGATGACGAGCGGCGGCGGCCGGCGGCGCGGCTCGCGCCGGCGCAGCTCGGTCAGCCCCTCCGGCCGCAGCGCCCGGCGCAGCGAGGCACGAAAGTCGACGCGCGGGCCGCGGCGCGCTGACTGGTAGCGTCGCGTCCGCCGCTCCGGCACGGGCAGGCGCAGGCGGGCGATCGCACGCAAGGCTTCGTCGATCTCGGCTTGCGACATCTGCTCGAAGTCGCGGTGCTGCAGCACCTCGCGGTCAGACACCGTGAAGGTCGCCTCGATCTCGACCTCGGGCGGTTCGTCGTTCTTGGGCGCTTCGCCGCGGCCGGGCTGCAGGGCTTCCTGCAGACGGCGGCTGAGCTGCTTGCCCTTTTCCTGCTGGCCCGGCACCTCGACCTGAGGCAGCAGCATCTCCATCATCTTCTCGAGCAGGCGCGGATTGCGCCAATAGACATGGAATGCCTGATCGAAGATCTCGCGCTGGTCGCGCCGATTCACGAACACCGAGTGCAGCGTCCAGTAGAAATCGTCGCGCTTGCGCAGACCCGCCGCTTCGACCGCCTCGATCGCCCGCAGCACCTGACCCGGCCCCACACGCAGGCCGGCAGTGCGCAGAGTGCGGGCGAAGTGGACGATGTTGGTCGCGAGCCGGCCTTCGGGCGCTGCAGGTTCGGGTGCAGCCGGCGGGTCGGACATCGCGTCCATGCCTACAGCGCTCGATTTCCCTCCCCCGTCCTACGGGGGAGGTGCCGCGTCTCACGCGGCGGAGGGGGAAAGCCCCAAAGGCGGTGCTTGAAGACTTCAGATCGGGGATCAGCGGGCGCGCCGACTGATGTCTTCCCCCACCGGCCCTGCGGGCCACCTCCCCCGTAAGACGAGGGAGGCAGATGATTTTGGGGGACCACGCTCAGCCCAGCGGCTCGGCGGCGATGTCGGCATTCACCTTGCGCAGAATCTCCGCTGCTTCCGTCCCCTGCAGGCGCTGAATGTCGTCCTGATACTTGAGCAGGATGCCGAGCGTGTCGTTGATGGTGCGCGGGTCGAGGTCGAGCTTGTTCAGCTCCGACAGCGCGGTCGCCCAGTCGATCGATTCGGCGACCCCCGGCGACTTGAACAGGTCGAGCTTGCGCAGCTCCTGAACGAAGCCCACGACCTGGCGCGACAGCCGCTTGCCGGCATCGGGGGCCTTGACCGCGAGAATCTGCAGCTCGCGCTTCAGATCGGGATAGTCGACCCAGTGGTAGAAGCAGCGCCGCTTCAGCGCATCGTGGATCTCGCGCGTGCGGTTGGACGTGATGATGACGATCGGCGCCGCCGCCGCCTTGATCGTGCCGAGCTCGGGGATGGTGACCTGGAAATCGGACAGCAGCTCGAGCAGGTAGGCCTCGAACGGCTCGTCGGTGCGGTCGAGCTCGTCGATCAGCAGGACCGGGGCGCCCTCGGTATGAGGCTGCAGCGCTTCGAGCAGCGGCCGGCGAATGAGAAAACGCTCGTCGAAGATGTCGGCAGCGAGCTGGCCGCGATCATGCACGCCCTGCGCCTCGGCCAGGCGGATCTCGATCATCTGGCGGGCGTAGTTCCATTCGTAGACCGCCGAGGCGACGTCGAGGCCTTCGTAGCACTGCAGGCGAATCAACGGGCGGCCGAGCGTCGTAGCCAGCACCTTGGCGATCTCGGTCTTGCCGACACCGGCCTCGCCTTCACAGAACAGCGGACGGCCGAGCTTGAGGGCGAGATAGAGCACGGTCGCGAGGCTGCGGTCGGCGATGTAGTCGCCGCCCTTCAGGAGGTCGAGGGTGGCGTCGATGGAGGCCGGCGTGGCGGAGGACATGAAACTCCCGGGAAGCGCTTGCGGCGCCCTGCGACGCCGAGGCTCAGTGTAGCCGATGGGTTGGTGCGCCGATATGGTAGGAATTGGCAGCGAATTCAAGGATTTGGGAGACAGCCATGCAGGCCGGGATGTTCAAGGACCGAACCGCCATCGTGACCGGCGGCGCGCGCGGCATCGGGCTCGCCTGCGCCGCCCGGATCGCCGCCGGCGGCGGCCGGGTCGCGCTGTGGGATCGCGACCTCGCGCGCGCTCGCCAGTCGGCTGCCTCGCTGCCGGGCACCATTGCACTCGAGGTCGACGTCACGAACGAGCAATCGATCAACGACGCCCTCGGAGAAACCGAAGCGCAGCTCGCCCCGCCCGACATCCTGGTGGCAAGTGCGGGCATCACCGGCCCCAACACCACGGTCGTCGCCTACCCGGTCGACGCGTGGAAGCAGGTGATCGACATCAACCTCACAGGCGTCTTCCTGTGCAATCGCGCCGTGGCCGGCGGCATGGCCCAGCGCGGCCGTGGCCGCATCGTCAACATCGCTTCAGTCGCCGGCAAGGAAGGCAATCCGAACGCGTCGGCCTACTCCGCATCGAAGGCGGGTGTGATCGGCCTCACCAAGTCGCTCGGCAAGGAACTCGCCACGACCGGCGTGCTGGTGAATTGCGTGGCACCGGCCGTGGTCAAGACCGAGCTGTTCAGCCAGATGACGGAGCAGCATATCCAATACATGCTCTCCAAGATTCCGATGAACCGTTTCGGCGAGGTCTCCGAGGTCGCCGAAATGGTTGCCTGGCTCGCCTCTGACCTCTGCACCTTTTCCACCGGCGCGACCTTCGACCTGTCCGGCGGCCGGGCGACGTATTAGCCCTGGTCTTCCGCCATCGTCGGGCAGGGCCTTCGCATATGAACACGCCCTTCATATCCTCGCCGGCGAAGCTGCTGGGGAGCGGACACTTCTTGCTCGCGCGCCGTCATCGGGGAAGTCACGTGTCCGTTCAGCGCCACGCACTTCTCAGCGATTGCTCGGTCTTCCACTTCTCGACGGCGGCGACGTCGTCGCAGGAGAAGACCTGCGGATTCTTGCGTGGGGTTCCTTCGATCCAGGCGAAGACCAGGCATTGCGAGAAGCTCGCGTCGCCTTGCTTGGTCTGGAAATTCACTTCGCTCGTTACGGCAGCGCCCGCTTTGGCATCGCCGTAATCGTCGACAGCCGGCGCAATGTCGCCGATCGCCCTGCCTGCCGACTTATTGTCGGCATACCACTTGGCGAAGGCTGAAAACTGCTCGCCGGCAAGCCCCTTCCCGTCGGCCGCAACATAGGCCTTGAGGTCGCGGATCAGCGCCTGGGTCGCCGCCTCGGCCTTCGGTTCGGCGGCCTTCCGCCGTTCGGCAAGCCGGGCCTGCAGGGACTTCAGCGCATCGGCGTTCGACGGCACCGACGGTGCCGCGGGTGCAAGCGGAACCGGCTGCGTCGGCGTGGCTGTCTGCGTCGGCGGCTCGATGCGCCGGATTGGTGCGCGGCTCGCCTCGGCATTGAGTTGCTGCGCCTCTTGCGGCGTAAGCTTGCCGGTCGCAGGCGTACCACGCCCCCGCTGCCAGTCGGCGATCGCCTTCTGAGTGCCGTCGGATTGGAGGTTGCCGTCGATCGGCCCGTTGTACTTGTCGAGCGTCCGCAACGACTCCTGAAGCTTCTTGCGGTCGGCTTCGGGACTCTGCAGCACCGTCGCATAGTCGGGTGCGGGAGCACCCGGAGCCGCCGGCCTGGTCACGGTAACGGACGGCGTGGCCGGAGCTGCCGCGGGCGCCCCGCCGCCGCCGGACTGGCAGGCGGCCGGATTCTGGAAGCAGCGTTCGACCTCGCTCGCGGTCTGCGCGTAGACCGCGACGGGAATGACCGTCGTCAGAGCGAGCAAGGCAAGGAGGCTGCGTCGCATGGTCAAATGCCGCCGTAGGTGTTGAGCGCGAGTTGGGCCGGCAGGCCGATCGTCATGACGATCGGCAGACCACGGCCCGTCTGGCCACGGGCGACCACATGGTCGTTGGGCGCGCCGATCCTGCTCTGATAGCTGCCGTTGCCGGAGAACTTGCCGGCGAAGCACGACAGCGAGAAGCGCCCGGTGCCCGGCGACTCGTTGGTGAAGGTCCCTTCGCAGACCGACTCGCCGCGCGGGTTCTCGACATTGAACGTCACCGAGCGATCGCGACCGATCAGGGCGCCGTAGCGGGCGACGCCGTTCAGACGGGCCACGTTGCCGCGCTCGTCGCGATAGAAGATCGAGACCGGCCCATAGGATGCGTCGGGCATCACGTTGCGCGGCACGACATAGGTCTCGTCGCTGATCACGACCTGGCAGCGGCAATCGACATTGTAGTTCTCTCCGAGTGGCCCCAGCTCCGCCAGCTTGCGATTGCAGTTCGAAACGGCAACCTGTTGCACCTCGCTCTCGCTCATCTGCCCTTTGGAATAGGAATCGGCGTAGACGAAGGCGCACTGACGCGGCAACGGGATGGCAACCACCTTGTGGCTGGCCGCATTGGTCTCGGTGTTGACCCAATAGCGTTCCGCCATCTCGGGAAAACGCAGAAACACGGGGTCGCGACGCTCGGCCCGGCCGTGCGGCGATTGCGCGGCGGGCTGTGCCCAGCCGCTCGATGCGGCAGTCGAGGCAGCGAGAAGGACGGCGGCGAGCAAACGATGCATGGCCCGCGACTCCAGCCTAAAAACTTGACCGAAATACGACCCTTGGCGGAGCCCCGGCTACACTAGGCGACTCTGCTTCTTGGCGGCGCCGACGAACGAGCTGAACAGCGGATGCGGGGCGAACGGCCGAGATTTCAACTCGGGATGATACTGCACCCCGATGAACCAGGGATGGTCCGGGATCTCGACGATCTCGGGCAACAGGCCGTCAGGCGACATGCCCGAGAAGCGCAAGCCTACCTGCTCGAGGCGGTCCTTGTAGTTGACGTTGACCTCGTAGCGATGGCGATGGCGCTCGCTGATGATGTCCTGGCCGTAGATTTCGTGGACCTTGGTGCCGGGTCGAAGGTGGGCCGGGTAGGCGCCTAGCCGCATCGTCCCGCCGAGCTCGCCGTTGACCGCCCGCTTCTCGAGCTCGTTCCCCTTCATCCATTCGGTCATCAGGCCAACCACGGCATGCTCGCAAGGGCCGAATTCGGTCGACGACGCCCCTTCCAATCCGAGCAGGTTGCGCGCGGCTTCGATCACCGCCATCTGCATGCCGAAGCAGATGCCGAGGAACGGCACATTGCGTTCGCGCGCGAACTGCACGGCGTGGATCTTGCCCTCGGTTCCTCGCTCGCCGAAGCCGCCGGGCACCAGGATGCCATTGACGTGCTCGAGATGGCTGACCGCGTCGTCACGCTCGAAAATCTCCGAGTCGATCCACTCCATGGCGACCTTGACGTTGCTGCCGAAGCCGCCATGGGTCAGCGCCTCGGACAACGACTTGTAGGCGTCGAGCAGGACCGTGTACTTGCCGACCACCGCGATCGTCACCTTGCCTTCGGGCTCGCGAACCGAACGGACGATGCCGCGCCAGCGGTCGAGATTCGGCTCGGTATCGGCATCGAGGCCGAAATAGCGACAGACTTCGCGGTCGAAGCCCTGCTCGTGGTAGGCAATCGGCACCTGGTAGATGGTATCGACGTCGCGCGCCTCGATCACGCGTTCGGTCTTCACGTTGCAAAACAGGGCGATCTTGCGCCGCTCGTTCGCCGGTATCTCCTTGTCGCCGCTGCGGCACACCAGGAGGTCGGGCTGGATGCCGACGCTCAGCAATTCCTTGACCGAATGCTGCGTCGGCTTGGTCTTGAGCTCGCCCGCCGTCGGCACCCATGGTAGCAGCGTCAGATGCACGTACATGACGCGTTCCCGGCCGAGCTCGTTGCCGATCTGACGAATGGCTTCGAGAAAGGGCAGGCTTTCGATGTCGCCCACCGTGCCGCCGATCTCGACCAGGACGAAATCCTCCTGGTCGGTATCGGTCAGCACGAACTCCTTGATCGCGTCGGTGACGTGCGGGATCACCTGGACCGTGGCGCCGAGATAGTCGCCGCGCCGTTCGCGGGCGATCACGGTCGAATAGATGCGGCCGGTGGTTATGTTGTCGCTCTTCCGTGCATCGACGCCGGTGAAGCGCTCGTAGTGGCCGAGATCCAGATCGGTCTCGGCACCGTCATCGGTCACGAAGACCTCGCCATGCTGGTAGGGACTCATCGTCCCTGGGTCGACGTTCAAGTACGGGTCGAGCTTGCGCAGCCGAACCCGGTAGCCGCGGCGCTGCAGCAGAGCACCCAGCGCCGCCGACGACAGACCCTTGCCTAGCGAGGAAACCACGCCGCCCGTTATGAAAATAAAGCGCGTCATGGGCCTACAACCTACCAAATCGTGTGCACTGCGGCCATGGGGATATCACTCCGCCGGAGAAACTTCGGCGGAGGAAACGGCTCGACAATGGTGACGTTCCTAGCGGGTCGGCGCCGCCGGTTGCGGCGGCGGTGCCGGGGCAGTGGGCGTGGCCGGGGCGCGATCCATGATCGACCGCGCGGTCTTGGCGGGATCGGCCATGCTCCACGCCATGATCAGGCTCAGGAAGAAGAAGATGCCGGCGAAGATCGCCGTCATGCGCGACAGCACGTTGGCTTGTCCGCGCACCGAGAACAGGGCATCCGTGCGGCCCATGCCAAGGCCGCCGCCTTCACTGCGTTGAAGCAGGATGACGACGATCATCGCGGCAGTAACGCCGACATGGATGACCAGCAGCACCAGCCGCCAGTCGTGCAGAAAGCCTCTTACCGCGTCCATTTCCGTCCAAAGTCGCAGGGTAATGCCTGCAAGCCGGCGCTTCTAGCCGCTTTAGGCGGCCTTGGCGATAGCCAAAAAATCGTCGGCCTTGAGGCTGGCGCCGCCGACCAGGGCGCCGTCGACGTCCCCTGCCGCCAGCAGCTCGGCGGCATTCTTGGCATTCACCGAGCCGCCATAGAGCAGCCGCGTGGCTGCTGCGTCGACCGTAAGACCTCCCAGCACCCCGCGAATGTGCGCGTGCGCTGCGGCAACCTCCGGCGTGGTCGGGGTCTTCCCGGTGCCAATCGCCCACACGGGCTCATAGGCTACCACCAGAGTGGCAGCGGTCGCTCCGGCCGGCACGCTGCCGCGGAGTTGAGCCTCGAGCACCGCCAGCGTCCTACCGGCCTCGCGCTCGGCCAGCGTCTCGCCGATGCAAACGATCGGCACCAAACCGGCGCGCCAGGCCGCCTCGGCCTTGGCGCGCACGACGGCGTCGGTCTCACCGCAGTCGGCACGCCGTTCGGAGTGGCCGACAATCACGTGGCTGGCGCCGCCGTCACGCAACATCTCGGCCGAGACGTCGCCGGTATGGGCGCCACTCGCTTTGGCGTGGCAGTTCTGACCGCCGACCAGGACGCCGCTCGATTTCACCGCCTCGGCAACCGCTGCCAAGAGGGTAGCCGGCGGGCAAATCAGCACCGCGCGATCCTGCCATGCCGCCTGGCGCACGCCATCGGCCACGCCTTTCGCCAGCGCCAAGGCGTCGGCCCTGAGGCCATTCATCTTCCAGTTGCCGGCGATCAGAGGTTGCCTCGAACGTGTCATGGTTTCTCCTCGAATTGCCAATGTCTTAGTCGGCGTCTCTACCGGCCGCCAATGCGATGGTCAAAGGCCGGTTGGTTGCCTGTCTGCAGGTCGGGTGGTAGGCATGCGCCGCAAACAAACCGCCCCGGCAAACCGTGAATAATTTCCGCAAGTACGCCAAATACGTCGTCCTCACCATCCTCTTCGGCATGCTGATCGTCAGCTTCGGCCTGTGGGGCGTCGGCGACATGCTGCGCATGGGCGGCCGCAGCACCGAGGTGGCCCATGTCGGTGGCACGCGCATCCCGCTGTACGGCTGGGTTGGCGGTGCGCCGGTGTCGCTCAGCGAGGTGCGCGAGCAGTTCAATCGTCAGCTCGAGGGCATCCAGCGCCAGACCGGCCAACGTCCGGAGCCCGAGCAGGCCATGCGCTACGGCTTGCATGTTCGCGCCCTCGAAGAGGTCATTCAGCGTACCGTGCTCGATTATGCCATCCAGCAGTTCGGCCTGGTGGTGAGCGACGCCGAGGTGCGGGCCGCGATTGCGCGCAATCCGGCCTTCGCCGGGACCGGCGGCCAGTTCGATCCCCTGCTCTACCGCAACCGCTTGCAGCAAGCCCGTATCAGCGAGCCGCAATACGTCATCGATGTGCGCCGCGAGATCGCGGCGAGCCAGCTCTTCGGCGTGGTGCGACCTGACGGGCTGGCGCCGAAATCGCTGCGCGACGATGTCTTCAGGATGGAGGGCGAGAAACGCGTCGCCCAGACGATCTACGTCCCCGACGCCCTCGTCACCGACGTGCCCAAGCCGACGGCCGAGCAGCTCAGCGCCTATTTCGAGGCCAACAAGACTCGCTTTCAAATCCCGGAGTTTCGCGCCTTCTCCTATGTGCTGCTGACGGTCGACGATATCCTGCCTCAGATCAAGATCACGCCGGACCAGCTCAAGCAGGAGTACGCCGCTCGATCCGCCCAGTTCGGCACGCCGGAGAAGCGCGACGTCGACCAGGCGATGACCGACAGCGAGGACAAGGCCAAGGCCATCATCGCGGCCGTCAAGGGCGGCAAGTCGCTGGAGGACGCCGCGAAGGAGATCCTCGGGAACACCGATGGCGTGATCAAGCTCGGGGCGGTCACCAAGAAGGATCTGCCCCCCGGTCCCTTGGCCGACGGCGTCTTCGGCATTCCCGAAGGCGTGGCGCCGGCACCTATCCAGTCGCCGCTCGGCTGGCACATCGTGCGCGTCAACAAGATCGAGGCGGGCACGTCGCAGTCCTTCGACGAGGTCAAGGACAAGCTCGAAGCCGAGCTCAAGGCCCAGCAGGCACCCGATCTGCTGATCAAGCTGGTGACCGATTTCGAGCGCCTGCTGTCCAAGACGCAGTCGTTGAAGACAGCCGCCGAGGATCTCGGCCTCAAGGTCAAGACCTACGAGAACGTCGACGCGCGCGGGCAGGATGCGTCCGGCAAGCAGGTGGTGATCGGAGCCGCTGCGGCCGAGCTGGTGCAGGCCGCCTTCGCGACGCGCGAGAGCGCCGAGAGCGAGCTGTTGGAAACGCAGAAGGGCGAATACTTCGTCGTTCGCACCGACCGCATCACGCCGGCACGCATCCCGGCGCTGAGCGAGGTCGAGGCCAAGGTGACCGACGCCTGGCAGGCCGAGGAGCGCCGCAAGCTCGCCGAGGCCAAGGTCAAGGAGGCGGTCGAGAAGGCCAACGCCGGCACCGATCTCGCCGCCATTGCCAAGGAGCTGGGTCTCGAGGTCAGGACTTCCAAAGCGGTGACGCGCTTCGAAGCGGACCAGGGCAACTACCTCAATCAGACGGTCGTGCAGGCGCTGTTTAAGCTCGAGCCGGGCAAGACGCAATCGGTGCGCACCGGCGACGGCAGCGTGATCGTGCGCCTCGACAAGATCGAGCCGATCGATCCCGCCAAGGACAAGGAAGCGATCGAGCGCTTCGGCAAGCAGCTCGACACGATGGTCGCCAACGACTTGATCCTGCAGTTGGTCGGCGCACTGAGAGCCAAGTTCGGCGTCACGGTCGATGAGGCGACGTTCATCGCCGCCTTCAAGCCGCAGCAGCAATAGGCGCCCGCATCCCATGTCGATCTCACCCGACTTCGACGCCTTCGAAGCGTGCTACCTCGCCGGCAAGCCACAGCTCGTCTCGACTAAGCTGGTCGCCGACCTCGAGACGCCGGTGTCGGCGTATCTCAAGCTCGCCGACGGGCGGGCCAACTCCTTCCTGCTGGAATCGGTCGAGGGCGGCTCGGTGCGCGGTCGCTACTCGATCATCGGCTTCAAGCCCGACGTGATCTGGCGCTGCATCAAGGGGCAGGCCGAGATCAACCGGCGGGCACGCAGCGACGTGCGCGCCTTCGTGCCGCTCGACGGACGGCCGCTCGAGACGTTGCGCCATCTGATCCGCGAGTGCCAGATGGACCTGCCCCCCGGCGTACCGCCCATGGCCTCCGGGCTGTTCGGCTTTCTGGGTTACGACATGGTCCGCGACATGGAGCGGCTGCCCGACACCAATCCCGATCCAATCGGCCTGCCCGACGCGATCATGGTGCGGCCGACCCTGATCTGCATTTTTGACCGCCTCGAGGACAACGTGACCCTGGTCACGCCGGCGTGGCCGCAGGAAGGAATCGGCGCGCGTGCCGCCTACGAGGCAGCACAGGAGCGGCTGGCCGACGCGGTGTCCGACTTCGAGCGATCCCTGCCCTTCCGGCGCGAGAGCGCAGACGTGCTGGACGACCTGCCCGAGCCGCAAGCCAACATGGCGAAGGACGACTTCAAGCGCATGGTCGAAATCTGCAAGGAGTACATCCGCGCCGGTGACGCCTTCCAGATTGTGCCGTCGCAGCGCTTCTCCCTGCCCTTCAAGCTGCCACCGCTGTCGCTCTACCGCTCGCTACGCCGCATCAACCCCTCGCCATTCCTCATCTTCTTCGACTACGGCGACTTCTCTATCGTGGGCTCGAGCCCCGAGATCCTGGTCCGCCTGCGCGACAACATCGTCACCATCCGTCCGCTCGCCGGCACCATCCGGCGTGGTGCCACGCCGGAAGAGGACAAGCGGCTGGCCGAGACGCTCCTGGCCGACCCCAAGGAGCATGCCGAGCACCTGATGCTGCTCGATCTGGCGCGCAACGATGTCGGCCGCGTCGCCAAGATCGGTTCGGTCCGGGTGGTCGAGCAATTCACCATCGAGAAGTACAGCCATCTCCAGCATATCAGCAGCCATGTCGAGGGCACGCTGGACGACGGGCTGGAAGCGATCGATGCCCTGAAGGCCGGTTTCCCCGCGGGCACGCTGTCAGGGGCGCCCAAGGTGCGGGCGATGGAGATCATCGAGGAGGTCGAGCCGGTGCGCCGCGGCATCTACGCCGGCTGCGCCGGCTATTTCGCGGCCAACGGCTCGATGGATACCTGTATCATGCTGCGCACTGGACTGGTGAAGGACAGTACCCTGTATGTGCAGGCAGGCGTCGGCGTGGTCGCCGACTCCGATCTCGAGGCCGAGTACCGGGAGAGCGTCCTGAAGGCGGCCGCCCTGGTCCGCGCGGCGGAAGAGGCCGTGCGCTTCGCCAATGCCGGCCAGTGGAGCGCGGGCAACACGCGACGTTGAGCCCGGGCAACGAAGCGGGCTAGGGTCCTCCGGCAACGGAGGAACTCAATGTCCGACTGGCAAAAACGCTACCAGCGCCTGCTGTTCGATCGCCCGCATCCCAAGGTGCTGCGGGTGACCATGAACCGCCCAGAAAAATACAACGCCACGGACGCGATCATGCATCGCGAGCTGGTCGACGTATGGCGCGACATCGACGGCGACGACACGGTCAACTGCGTGATCATCCAGGGCGCCGGCGGCAAGGTGTTCTCGGCCGGCGGCGATTTCGACATCATCGAAAAGAATATGAAGGACTACAACGCGCTGTTGCGGACGTGGAAGGAAGCGCGTGACATCGTCTACAACGTCATCAACTGCTCCAAGCCGATCGTCAGCACGATGCGCGGCCCGGCGGTCGGCGCCGGCCTGGTCGCCGGCATCCTCGCCGACGTGTCGATCGCGTCCAAGAAGGCGAAGATCATCGACGGCCATACGAGACTCGGCGTCGCCGCGGGCGATCACGCGGTGATCGTGTGGCCGCTGCTCTGCGGCATGGCCAAGGCCAAATATTACCTGCTGCTGTGCGAGGCGGTCGACGGCGAGGAGGCGGAGCGCATCGGGCTGGTCTCGTTGTGTGTCGAAGATTCCGAGCTCGAAGCCAAGGGGCTCGAAGTCGCCACCAAGCTCGCCGAAGGTGCCCAGACCTCGATCCGCTTCACCAAGTACGCGCTCAACAATTGGCTGCGCATGATGGGCCCGTCCTTCGACGCCTCGACGGCGCTCGAAATGCTGGGGTTCCTCGGCCCTGAGGTGAAGGAAGGGCTCGCTTCGCATCTCGAGAAGCGCAAGCCCAAGTTCGATCCCTACTCGCCCATCTGACGGAGCACGCGATGCGCGGACTGCAAGGCAAGAACGTCATCGTCACCGGCGGCGGCGGCGCGATCGGCGGTGCCATCTGCCGGCGATTCGCCGGCTACGGCGCCAATGTCGGCGTGTTCGACAAGAATCCCGAGGCGGCCAACCGGGTCGCCGAGGAGGTGCGCAAGGCGGGCGCCCGGGCCGTCGTCTCGGACGTCGACATCGCCGACTATGCCGGCGTCGGCACAGCGATCGCCGCCTTCGAGCGCGAGATCGGCCCGACCGACATCCTGGTCAACAACGCCGGCTGGGACACTTTCCTCAACTTCGTCGACACCACGCCGGACCTCTGGGACAAGCTGATCGCCATCAACCTGCGCGGCCCGCTCAACATGAGCCACGTCGCGCTCAAGGGCATGGTGGCGCGCGGCCACGGCCGGATCGTCAACATCGCCTCCGACGCCGGTCGCGTAGGCTCGTCCCAGGAGGCGGTCTACTCGGCCTGCAAGGGCGGCATCATCGCCTTCACCAAGACGGTGGCACGCGAGGTGGCGCGGCGCGGCATCACCCTGAACGCGGTCTGCCCCGGCCCGACCGACACGCCCCTGCTGGCGTCCGCGGCCGGTGTCGGCGAGCGCGCCGAGCGCTTCCGGGCCGCCCTGGTCGGCGCCATCCCGATGAAGCGGGTAGGCGACCCCGAGGACATCCCGGGGGCGGTCTGCTTCCTCGCCAGCGACGATGCCGGCTTCATCACCGGCCAGACGATCAGCGTATCGGGTGGCTTGACCATGCACGGCTGAGCCCGCGAGAGTCGCCCCATGCCCGAGCTCGCCTGGCTGGCCCAGTCATTCCCCAACTTCGTGCGCTATGTCGTCGTCGGCTTCGCGCTGGCGGCATTGTTCCTGTGGATCTACGTCCTGATCACGCCGTGGCCCGAGTTCAGGCTGATCCGTGCCGGCAACTCGGCCGCCGCGACGGCGTTGGTAGGAGCTTTGTTCGGGTTCTGCCTGCCGCTCGCCAATACCATCGCCCATTCGGTGAGCCTGACCGATCTCGTCGTGTGGTCGCTGGTGGCATTGGTCGTTCAGGTGCTGGTCCATGTCGGCATGCGTTTCATGCTGCCGGGACTAAAGGAGGCGATCGAAGCGGACAAGGCGGCGGCCGGTATTGCCGCCGGCGGCTTCGCCACCTGCTTCGGCCTGATCAACGCGGCCTGCCTGACGTCCTGACGATGGCCAAGTCCCCGCAACCGACTGGCCGGCGCATGTCGAGCGGCGTCAAGCTCGCCGTGATGGGGGTAGCAGGCGCCGCCCTGCTCTATTCCTGCGCTCCAAGCGTCGGTGCGGGGTTGGGTGCCCTGCCCTACCTCTGGTTCCTGCCGAATCCGTTCTACCGCCCGCCGATCGGCGCCGCGCCTTGCCCGCCCGGCCAGGTCTGCCCGCCGCCGCAGCAAGCGACGGGCACGAGCGACAGCAGTTCCCGCAGCAGCAGCACGAGCACCGGATCGACTTACAGAAGCAGCAGCACGACCGGCAGCACAAGTGGCAGCTCGACCTCCGAGAGCGGCCATGCGACCTCCACGACGAGTCAGCGCGGCGGCTTCGGGTCGACCGGATCGTCGAGCAGCTCGTCGAGCTGACATGCGTCGCGAAGCATCCGTGCCCCGCTCGGGCTGGCAGCACAGGCTCGAGCAGATCGGCTTCGATTTCTACAATCTGGAGGGCAAGGCCTACTGGACCGAGCAGGCCTGCTACGCCTTTTCGGCGGCCGAGATCGACGAGGTGGAGGCAGCCAGCGAGGAGCTGCACGGGCTCTGCCTGAAGGCCGTCGAGCATGTCGTCGCCAACAAATTGTGGGAGCGCATGCGGATTCCGCCTGCGTGGGGCGAGTACATCGAACGCGTCTGGCGGCGCAACGACCCGACCTTGTGCGGCCGTTTCGATCTCGCCTACGACGGCAAGGAGCCGCCCAAGCTACTCGAGTACAATGCCGATACGCCGACCGCGCTGTACGAAGCGGCTGTGGTTCAATGGTACTGGCTGAAGGACGTGAAGCCCGAGGCCGACCAGTTCAACTCGATCCACGACAAGCTGATCGAGGCGTGGCGCGCTATCCTGCGCCGCCTGCCGCCCGAGGGCCTGGTCCATTTCGCCCGCTTCGACGGCCATCCCGAGGACCTCGCGACCTCCGAGTATCTGCGCGACACGGCGCTGCAGGCCGGCCTCGCAGGCAAGCCAATCGCCGTGACCGACATCGGCTGGAACGGCCGGCGCTTCACCGACCTCGACGAAATGCCGATCCAGCTCCTGTCCAAGCTCTACCCGTGGGAATGGATGGCGCGCGAGAAGTTCGGCATTCACGTGCTCACCGACACCACGGCCTTCATCGAGCCGGCGTGGAAGATGATCCTCTCCAACAAGATGCTGCTGCCGCTCTTGTGGGAAGGCTTTCCCAATCACGCCAACCTGTTGCCGGCCTACGACACCGAGCATGTCGATCTTGGCCGCGCGTTCGTGAAGAAGCCGATCTTCGGGCGCGAGGGCCACAACGTGACGGTGGTCGGCCCCGGCATATTCGATACCGCAGGCGGCGACTACGGCAGCGAAGGCTTCGTCTGGCAGGCTTATCAGCCGCTGCCGCGCTTCGACTCCTGCTATGCCTTGGTCGGTTCATGGATCGTCGACGGCAAACCGGCCGGCATCGGCATGCGCGAGGACGAGCGCCGCATCACCCACAACAACAGCCGCTTCGTGCCGCACTATTTCGAGTGACCGGTCGCCTCGGCTGTCAATAATCCCACTGCATCTTCACGCCGACGCGGCCGTTCGAATCGGCGCCGACATCGCCTTCGATCTTCACGTTGTCGAGTATGTCGATTTGGACCACGCCGCGGCTGGAGTTTCCGGTCGCGCCCTGGCGGGCGCCGACATAGACGCCGGGCGCGACGTAGCGGCCGGCTTCGATCGTCATCTGCGGATTGGCGCCGCTGCCGGTCGAGCCGACCGACAGCCTGTCGAGCCCGAGACCGCCACGCAGACGGCCGAGAACGTTCGTCCCCGGCGACCGGCCCGTCAGCTCGGCGAGGCCTTGAGCCGCCTGTGCCAGCTCGAAGGGACTGAGGCTCGAGGACGGCTTGCCGAACAGCAGCATGGCCATCGCCTCGTCCGCCGGCAGGGAGGGGATCGAGGTGACGCTGATGGTCGGCGTGCGCGCGGTGCCGCCG
Organism: Reyranellaceae bacterium; assembly: GCA_046349335.1. Classification (GTDB taxonomy): domain Bacteria; phylum Pseudomonadota; class Alphaproteobacteria; order Reyranellales; family Reyranellaceae; genus Reyranella. The sequence goes on along the minus strand of JAXMCO010000002.1, from coordinate 433,472 downwards.
ATTGCGACATTGATGGTCGTCGACTGCACGCTGGTGCTGGCGACGAAATCGAGCCTGGGATCGACCTGGTCGAGATTGTCGAGCGTCACCACGCCGCGGCGAAAGGTGAGCCGCCGGCCAGCCAGATCGAACTCGCCGCGCCGCATGGTCAAGCCGCCCACGACGGTCGGTGCGGCTGGCGATCCGCCGACCTGCAGGTCGCCCGACATCTCGGCATCGAGGCCGCGTCCGCGCACGAATACCGCTTGCGGCGCCCGGATCGCCAGCGCAAGCCGGATCGGCGTCGCAGTCTCGGCCGGAGGTCGCCGGGCTGCGGGCTGGGCGGAGGGCGGCGGCGCGCCAGGCTTGTTGATCTCACGCACCTCGATCGTGGGAAAATCGGCGGATTGCTGCGAGCCGACGAAGATTTCGGCCCGATCGATCGTGATCGGCCCGGAAATGTCGATACCGCTGGCCGTCGACCCGGAAACCTCCAGGCTGCTCGAAATCACGGCCACGAGGTCGGGCCGGTTGACCAGCAAGGCATTGCGGCTGGTCACCGAAATGTCGGGGGCCACGCCCTGCGCGGCATCGAGCCGGACGGTGCCGGTCGCGGATAGAGTTCCATTGCGTCCGGTCTGGAACGTGAGGCGCTGGACTTGCACCGTGTCGCCCTGCAGGGCGATCCGCCCTTCGCCACCGCTCAATCGCATGCCCGACTCCGGCAGGGCGACAGCGCCGTTGGTGAAGTCGATGCCGCCGCTACCGCTGATCCTCGAGCCCGACAGGTCGAGCGTGAGATTCGGCCGCAGCGTTCCGGTAATGTTGCGGAGGTCGTTGCCGAGCAGCGGCGCGAAGGGAGCGACATCGATCGTGCCGGTTACCGTGGCGGAACCCGACAGAGGGCCTGCGCCGCTTGGAATGGTCGCCTTGCCCTTGAGCGTGAGGTTGGTCGCGCCGCCGGCACGAAGACGAGCATCGACGCTCGCCTGGTTGCCCGAAACCGCGCCCGATCCCTGGACCGACAGGGCTGGAATCAGCGCGGCATCCGGACGACGAAAGCGCGCGCCCGTGACGCTGTAGGTCGCGTCGACCTGCGGTGTGGCCATGGCGCCGCGAACCTGGATTTTCGCCTGCGCCGTCCCATCGAGATTGGTTCCAGGCGCGACGGTATCGATCAGCGACAGCGGTAAGGCGGACAGTTCGAGCTGCAGGTCGCTCGCGATCGGGTCGATCGTGCCGCGCGCCGACAGCCGGCCGCCGCCAAGTCGAAAATTGGTCGGATCCAGGGATATGCGCGAACCGGCAATGCGCAGGCGGGTCGGTGCTGTCAGGGCGACAGGTATCCCCGAATGCCGTCCCTCGAAGCGCGACAGGCTGACCTGGATGTCGTTTCCGTCGGGTTCGACCTTGCCACGCATGCTGGCGTCCGTGCGCGAGCCCGTGGCCTGGAGTGCAACGACCAGTCCTTGTCTGTTGCCATTGGCTGTCGCCGTGACGCGGTTGATGTCGCCCGCACCTTTCATGCCGCCGACGGTGAGCGTCGCGTCGGTGGTAGCGGTATTGAGCGGGTCCTTGACGGTCCCCTTCAGGTCGAGGGAGGCTATCGACGTGGTGCCGCTGCTCAGTCCCTTGCCCTGCATTGTCACCGTCACCAGGCCGGCGGCAGCGGGATCGGAAGCAGCCTGCTTATCAGGTGGGATATCGGCAGCCGTAATCTCCAGGTCGAGCGAGCCGGCGAGATCGGTGCCGACAAGAGGCACTGCATCCTGCAAGCGCGCGATCTGCAATTGAGCCCGTCCCGATCGCCGCGTCCGGGTGATCGCGAGATCGGCAATGTTCAATACGGCGCTCGCCCATTGGCCCTGGAAGGTCGGCACGGCGAGGCCGTCTCTATCGTAGCGAAAACGTCCCTCCAGCGAGAGGCGCTGGTTTGCCAGATCACCGTTGGTCGCCAGTGTGCCCTGGATCACGCCGGTCGGGTCGCGTGACAGCGACGTCGACATCGACAGGCGCCGCGACGTCAGTGGGCCCTGGCGAAGGTCGCTCGCCTCCCCTGTCACGCTCAGGTCGGTGCCGGCTTCGCTCTGGTGGATGGTCGCAGCGAGTTTGGTACTGCCGGCAAGATCGGGCTGGAGCAAGCCGAGCCTTGGCAGGTCGAGCGACAGATCGAGATCGGCAGCTTGCGCCTGCCCTCGACCGGCAATAGTCAGCGCCGCGCCGTCGGCCGAGACACGCACATCGCTCAGCGTCCAGGACTGGTCGAAATGCCAGGAAGCTGCTCCCGAGAGCTCGATCTTCATCTTGCTCAAGTTGGCGGGCAACCCGGCGACACCGATGTTGTTGGCCGCTCCCTCCCAAGACAGCGACACGCCCTCGGCATCCGATGTCGCGGTCACATCCCAGGTCCCCCGTCCCGCAATCGGCCGCTCGGCTAAGGCCGAGAAGACGGCAAAGTCTGGGAGCGTGACGGTCGCCTTCAACGCTCCGACCTTGCTCGCCAGGACGTAGGAGCCCTCCCCTTTAACCAAAGCCGGCGCGGATCCGAGGTCGAACGATCGCATGGTGACTTTGCCGTCAGCGACGCCGAGTGTGGCGTCCAGCCGCACCGCTCCCGGCGGCGGCAATTGAGTGTCGATTGCCGTCAGGGATACGTCTGCGGCGGTCGCAGTGAGCACGACCGAACCCTGCGGCACTGTCGCCAGCGACCCGACATCGGCTTTGACCCGCAGATGCAGACCGCGCCAGGCGACACCACCTGCCAGCGGGCCGAGCGCACCCGGTTCACGGGAGTCGATCGTCGCCGTCGTGTCCAGGCGATCGCCGATCCTGTCGTAGCGAGCCGACGCCTCAACCGAGAGCGGCGCGGCGGTGAGCTTGAGGCTGTTCACGACGACGAGCTTGTCGTCGACCCTGGCTTGGGCATCGAGACGGATCGGTGCGCGCAGGGCGTCGGCGAGGGGGCCTTGCAGCAGGCCGGGTGCTTCGGAATCGATGTGGGCGACGATGTTCGTCCCCTCGCCGTTTGCTTCCCATGTCAGCTTGCCAGCCACCCGAACGGCATCGGCGGCTGCCATGTTCAGATCGGCTTGCCCGGAGCTCGCATCGCCGCGCGCCCCGAGGTGAATTGACAGATTTTCGATGTCGGGCCGCTCCAGCAGCGCGGCAACGACCCCGCCGCGCTGCTCGTTCAGGCTCACTTGGCCATCGACCGATTTCTGTCGGGCATCGAACCGGACATCGGCTGCGAACTTGCCGGTCGGCCCATCGATGCGCATGCCGTCGAGGACCAGCCTCCCCTGGACGAGATCGGCAGGCAGGTGCGCGTTTCCCGCGATCTTCCAGCGCGAATCGATGCCGGCCAACGCAGCCCCGAGATGGAGGTCGGCGATCGACAGATCCAGAAGATCGACCTCGAGCGGCAGCGTCAACGGAGCGCTGCTCTTGTTCGTGTCTGGCGCCGCGCTGAGCTGCGGTTGGCGCACGACTGCGAGCCGATCGGCGGAGAGGATTTCGATCCGCAGCCGCCGTACGAGCAAGGAGGCGAACGACCAGCGAAGGCGCAGATTGTCGGCCGTCATCCAGGGGCCGTCCCGGTCGCGATAGACAAGGCGTTCCACCGTCAGGTCCGTCGGAAAGAAGCCGTGGAGGCCCGCAATCTCCAGGCCGCCGTCGGGCGTTGTCATCAGATCGGACACGAGAGAGGCGACAGCGCGCTTCCCCGGCGCGGTCTGCAGCGCCGCGAAGGCGAACGCCAGGACAACGACGACGCCGACCGCGATCTTTGCGAGGAGACGGAGCCAGCGCATCAAAAGGCCTGTCCCAGGCTGACATAGACGCCGAACGCCGGATCGCCCTCGCGGCGGTTGACCGGAAAGCCGACATCGAGGCGCACCGGCCCGAAGTCGGTGTAGTAACGGAAACCGGCACCCGCGCCTACCCGTGGCGCAAACAGCGAGAAATCGGGAAAGAAGTATGGATACGAGCTCCCCGCATCGACGAACGCCACGGCCCCGAACGACCTGCCGATGCGCTGGCGCAATTCGACGCTCGCCTCGACGACGCTTGCCCCGCCGAGCGGGTTGTTGAACGCATCGCGCGGCCCCGCGCTCTGGAAGACGAAGCCGCGTACCGAGCCCCCGCCGCCGGCATAGAAGAACTTGTCGGGCGGAATGCCGCCGATGCTGATGGCCGGCTCGCTGCCGAGCGAGCCTCGGGTGGCCAGCACCGTCCGTCCCGGCTCGGCGAGGTCGACGTAGGTGCGCCCGGTGAGACGCAAGACGGTGAAGAAATCGCCGGACGGCCCGACGCTGAACCATGGCGTCACTTCGCCATCGATGCGATAGCCCCTGGTCGGATCGAGATCGTTGTTCGTGCGGTTGTACAGAATGGAGAACGGCAGGCCGATGAGCTGATAGTTGATGGTGACGCCGTTGCGGGTGATCTGCGAGATCTCGCCGGCGAGTCCGCCGCGTGCTTGCAGCCTCGGCGAGAACACCCGGTCGAGCCCGGCGTAGGTCGTCACCGCCTTGCGCGTGTAAGCGTCCAGCACCTCGCGCAAGCCCGCCGCTTCGAGGCGGGCGTCCTGGCCGGACAGCCACCAGTCCGGCTTGCGGAAGGCTGCACGGAAGGCAAAGCCCGTGTCGAGGATGGCATAGCCTTGACCGAGGTGATTGATCTCGGCCGACAGGCGCAGGCTTTCGGCCTGGCCGAACAGATTGCGATGCACCCAGAATCCGTTGATGGAGAAGCCGAGCTGGGTCTCGTAGCTCAAGCCGAAGCCGATCGAGCGCGACAGCCGATCTGTCAGCTCGACGTCGATCGGCAGCTCGCCGTTGGCATAGAGCGCGGACGCCTGCCGGATGCGCACCGAATTGAACGTGCCGATCGACGTCAGCCTGCCGCGCATCGCCTCGACCTTGTCCGGGTCGTACGGTTCACCCGCCTTGAACGGAACGCGGCGCTGCAACCAGGTCATGTCGACCTTGTCGCTGCCGGAAAACCGCACCGGCCCCATCTTGGCGGGCGGGCCGGTCTCGACGATGAAGGTGATCTCCGCTTCCTGCGTAGCGTGATCGATCACGACCTCGCGCTTGTCGATCCTGGCCAGCGCGTAGCCTTCCTTGCGCAGCTCACCGAGCAGCTTCTCTTGGGCGCCGAGAATCGCGGCAGCGTCGGCCGGATCGCCCGTCGTCAGGCCAAGCCTGCCGCGGTCGATACCGGGCAAGGAGGTGTGGGATTGCGGCGGCCGAATCGCGATGTCGGCGACGCGAAAGCGCGGTCCGGTCGCGACCTCGACGGAAATGGAGACGGGTTCGTTGTCCGGCCGGGCGTCGATGGCATCGAGCGCGCTGGCGTCGGCGATCGGCTTGCCGTCGACGGTCGCGCTGATCGTGCCGCCATAGTAGCCGCGTGATCGCAGCGCCGTGTTGACCTTGGCCGCGACCGCTTGTGCGCCCTGCAGCACGCCCAGGCTGTCACCGGACAGCGGTTGCGATTTTTCGAAGCTTTCGACGAGCTCCTCGAGCTCACCCTGCATTGCCGCGTCGCCCGTCACCACGAGGACGATACGGCCGGTGCGCGCCTCGGCACTCCGGCAAGGGCCGAGGGCCAGCAAGGCGCCGATCGCCAGGATGCAGCTCAACCAGGCCCAACCCCTGGCGCTCCAACGCCAGACGATACCTATTGCGTGGTAGCAACGCATATCTACTGAACACCAACGCGCGGCGGCGCGAATGGATGCATGCCGCAACGGAATTGTGCCAAACTGGCGCCAGCGAGGAGACGGCGATGAGCGACATATGGGTTCAGCCGACCGGTGGTGCGCTGGGCGCCGACATACATGGTGTCGACCTTTCCAGGCCGATCGGCGACTCTGTCTTTCAACGGATCCTGCAGGCCTGGAGTGAACATCTTGTCCTGCGGTTCTCCGGGCAGAAGATCGACGACGACATGCTGATGGCCTTCAGTGCTCGCTTCGGCGACCTCGATCGCGTGCCTATTGCCGCTGCCGGCTTCGACCGCACCGATTCGGTTCTGCCGAAAGAGGCCGAAGCGTGGGTCGCGGTGATCTCCAGCATCGTGCACAATGGCAAGCCGGTCGGCGGGCTGGGAAGCTACGAACTCGTCTGGCACACCGATATGTCCTACAACCCCTTGCCGCCGCGCGCGAGCCTGCTTTACGCACTGGAGGTGCCGCCCGATGGCGGCAATACCGGCTTCCTCAACATGTATTCTGCCTACGAGACGTTGCCGGACGATCTCAAGCGCGCGATCGAAGGCCGAACCTGCATCCACGATTCGAGCCGCAACTCGGCCGGCGAATTGCGCAAGGGTTACCAACGCACGCTCGATGTCCGCCAGACACCGGGCGCGGTCCATCCGCTCGTGCGAAAGCATCCGGTGAGCGGACGCAAGGCGCTGTTTCTCGGTCGCCGGCCCGGCGCCTACATTCACGGCCTGTCGGTCGAAGACAGCGAGACGCTGCTCGACGCGGTGTGGCAGCACGCCACGCAAGAGCGCTTCGCGTGGTACCAGAAGTGGCGGATCGGCGATCTCGTGATGTGGGACAATCGCTGCGTCATGCATCGGCGCGATGCCTTCGGCGAGGGCTTGCGTCGGCTGATGCACCGCACTCAAATTGTCGGCGAGCCGGTGCTCGCCGGTTGAGACGAGGCTTCGCTACTTCTTCCCCGGCATCTTGATCGCCGAAGCGCGACGCTCGACCATCGTCTCCTCGAAGGCGCGCGGATAACGGTGCGGCTGCGCCGATACCTTGTTCAGCCGCTCCAGCGCCTCGGGCGGCAGTCGCCAGCCGCCGGCGCTCAGCGTCTCGCCGAGCTGCCGGGCATTGCGCGCGCCGACGATTGCGCTGGTGATGGCCGGCTGGTCCATCACCCAGCGCAGCGCCGTCTCGGCCGGCGAGCGGTCGATCTGACGCGCCGTTTCGAGCAGCGTCCGAAGAATGTCGGCATGATTGTGCGCGAAGAAGCGGCCTTGCGATCCCCAGCCTTCCGCCGACCGGGTGCCATCGGCCTGGAGGTTGCCGGGCTTGTACTTGCCGGCGAGATAGCCGCCGGCGAGCGGCGACCACACGACCACGCCCAGACCCTTGGCCTCGCAGGCCGGCACCAGCTCCTCGTCGATGTCGCGCACGACCAGGCTGTATTGCGGCTGGTAGGCGTCGAAACGCGCCCAGCCGTTGGTGTCGCTGATCCACAGCGCCTCCATCAGGCGCCACGTCTCGTAGTTCGAGCAGCCGGTGTAGAGCACCTTGCCCTGGCGCACGAGATCGTCGAAGGCGCGCAGCATCTCCTCGAGCGGCGTCTGGACGTCGACATGGTGAATGTAGAGAAGGTCGATGTAGTCGGTCTGCAGGCGGCGCAGGCTATCTTCCACCGCCTGCTTGATGTGCAGGCGCGACATGCCCGAATCGTTGACCCGTCCGCCCGTTGGATTGAACAGCTTGGTAGCGACCACCGCGTCCTGCCGCCTGCCCTTCAGCGCCTTGCCCAGCATGGTCTCCGACACGCCGGCGACGTAGGTGTTGGCGGTGTCGAAGAAATTGACACCGGCATCGAACGCAGCATGCACCATGCGCGCTGCCTCGGCCTCATCGGCCCCGTTGCCGAATGTCATGGTCCCGAGACAGATCTCCGAGACCTTTAGGCCAGCGCGGCCGAGACGACGGTAGTCCATTCTCAGGCTTCCTTTTCATTCTCCTCCCCAGCTTGGTTGGGGAGGTGTCGCCGTCTTCGGCGACGGAGGGGTCATGAATCGGGCGGTAGCGGAAGAGCCCTGATCCCTCCGTCCGCGAAGACGCGGACTCCTCCCCAGCAAAGCTGGGGAGGAGTCACAGGCCCAGCATCGCCTTGGCCAGGACGTTCCGCTGCACTTCGGACGAGCCGCCATAGATCGTGGTCTTGCGCGTGTTGAAGTAGCGCGGCGAGACATCGTCGACGTACTCGCCGCCGACCGGCACGACGTTGCTGTCGTAGTTGCGCAGTTCGGTGAACGGCGTGCCGTACCAGCCGACCGCTTCGACCGCGAGCTCGGTCACCTTCTGGCCGACCTCGGTGCCGCGCATCTTGACCACCGAGGCCATGTTGCCCGGGGCATCGCCGGTCTTGAGGCTGGAGTAGAACATCATCTCGTTCATCTCGACAGCGTCGATCTCCATCTCGAGCGCCGCCATCTTCTCGCGCCACACGGGGCTTGCCGACAAGGGCTCGCCGGCGTCCATCTGAGACTTCGACAGGGTCTGCAGATGGCGAAAGGCCTTGCGCAGACGCGGCCCGTGGGCCTGCCCCCCGCGCTCGAACTCGAGCAGGTACTTGGCGTAGGTCCAGCCCTTGTTCTCCTCGCCGACCCGATTTTCGACCGGCACCTCGACGTCGGTGAAAAACACCTGATTGACCTCGTGCCGCATCGGCGTGCGCGTGCCGTCGACCAGGTAGATGGGATCGATCTTGATGCCTGGCGACTTCATGTCGATCAGCAGGAAGGAGATGCCCTCCTGGCGCTTGCCCTCGTTCGAGGTGCGCACCAGGCAGAATATCCAGTCGGCAAAATGGGCGTTGGTCGTCCAGATCTTCTGGCCGTTGACGATGTAGTGGTCGCCTTCGCGCACCGCGCGCGTGCGCAGCGAGGCGAGATCGGAGCCCGAGCCCGGCTCCGAGTAACCCTGGCACCACAGCTCCTCGGCCGCCGCGATCTTCGGCAGGAAGCGCTTCTTCTGCGCCTCGCTGCCGTACTTCATCAGGACGGGCGCCACCATCTTGATGCTGAACGACGACAGATAGGGCGAATCGGCGCGTGCCATCTCCATCTCGAAGATGAATTTCTGGGTCGAGTTCCAGCCTGGTCCGCCGTATTCCTTCGGCCAGTTGGGGCAAAGCCAGCCGCGCTCGGCAAGCTTCCGCTGCCACTGCAGCAGACGCTCCTTGGAGACATGGCTGGTGCGGCTGCGCCGGCTTTCCTCCGCCACCTCGACCGGCATGTTGGCGGTGATCCAATCCCGCACTTCCTTCTGGAAGGCAAGCTCCTGGTCGTTGAAGGCAAGACGCATGACTCAGAGCCCCAGCATGACTTTCGACATGATGCCGCGCTGTACCTCGGACGAGCCGCCGTAGATCGTCATCTTGCGACCGTTGAAGTAGCGCGGCGCCAGCACATCGACGCCTTCCGGGCCGATCGGCTCGACATTGGCGTTCCAGGCGCGCTGCTCGGGGAACGGCTGGCTGTAGTAGCCGGCCGCCTCGACCGCCGATTCCTGGACCTGCTGCATCACCTCGGTGCCGCGCAGCTTGATCATCGACGACAGCGGTCCCGGGTTCTGGCCCGAGGCCAGGCGCGAATAGAATTCCTGCTCGAACATCTCGAGGCCGGAGATCTCGATGTCCATGCGCGCAAGCTTCTCGCGCCAGGAGACGTCGGCCATGATCGAGTCCTCGCCGTCCGGCATGGCCTGCGACAGTCGCTTCAGGCGCTCGAAGGCCGAGCGCAAGCGCGGGCTATACGGGTTGCCGCCGCGCTCGAACTCGAGCAGGTACTTGGCGTAGGTCCAGCCCTTGTTCTCCTCGCCGACACGGTTCTCGACCGGCACCTTGACGTCGGTGAAGAACACCGAGTTGACCTCCTGGGTGCCGGCGCGGTTGCCGTCGGCGGTGATGATCGGCTCGACCGAGATGCCCGGCGTCTTCATGTCGATCAGCAGAAACGAGATGCCTTCCTGCGGCTTGCCTTCGCTGGAGGTACGCACCAGGCAAAAAATCCAGTCGGCGGTCTGCGCCAGGGTGGTCCACGTCTTCTGGCCGTTGACGACGTAGTGAACGCCCTCGCGCACGGCCTTGGTGCGCAGCGACGCCAGGTCGGAGCCGGAGCCCGGCTCGGAATAGCCCTGGCACCAGATCAGGTCGGAATTCAGCATCGGCGGCAGATGGCGCGCCTTCTGCTCGGGCGAGCCGTACTTCATGATGACGGGCGCACACATCTTGGGGCCGAACGGCGACGTGCCGGGCGCACCAGCCCGCGCCATCTCCATCTCGAAGATGTACTTCTGCGTCGTCGTGAAGCCCGGCCCGCCGAATTCCGTGGGCCAGCCGGTGCACAGCCAACCCTTTTTCGCCAGCCGCTTCTGCCAGTCGACGAGGCGCTCCTTGGGCATGTAGGCGTTACGGCCGACCTTGATCTCGCCCATGATTTCGGGCGTCAGGTTCTCCTTCAGCCAGTCGCGAACTTCCTGCTGGAAGGCCAGCTCTTCCTTGCCGAATGTCAGGTCCATTGGGGACTCCTCTCAGGATGGCGAAGGTACCGCGTCGAGTTCCCGGGCGTAAAGCACCAGACGGTGCTGGCCGACGTCGCTTTCGAGCACGCGCCAGCCGAGGCCGACGTAGAAGTCGCGCAAGGCCGGCTGCGAAGCGAGATAGACGCGCGGCACGCCGAGCACCGTGCAACGTCGTACCGCATCGTCGATCAAGGCCCGCGCGATGCCGCGGCCGCGACGGTCCTCGTCGACCCACACCGCGGCGACCCACGGACCGAGGTCAGGTCTGGCCGGTTCATCGTTGTCGATAACCAGGGCGTTGCCGCACGGCTGACCGTCGATCTCGGCGACAACCGCGAAGGGCACATCGGCCTCCGCCCGCAGGATCCCCTGAAGCCCGTCTCGGATGGTCGCGAAGGGTGTCCCGTGACGACGCCAGAACGCCTTCCAGATGCGTTCGGCCACGGCATCGGCATGCTGTGGCCGCTGGCGCAGATCGACGATGTCGACCGTCAAGCGACCTTCTTGGCGAGGTGCGGGAACATGGCGATGCGTGCCGTGTCGTCCATCTCCGTCTTGAAGGTGTAGCGGTCCTTCAGGGCCAGTGCGCGAACGGCGGCTGGCCGGGCACTGATCTCGGCGAGGTGGCGCTGGACGTTGGTCAGCTTCGCTGCCACGTCCTGGCCCAGCACGAACGGCGTCAGTCGCGACCAGCCCCACAGCGCCATATCGACGATGGTGTAGGTGTCGCCGCACATGTAGCGATGCTTGCCCAGATGGGCATCGACGATGCCCCAGTGGCGCTCGGCCTCGAACGTATAGCGGGCCACGGCGTAGTCGTTGGGCTTGGGCGCATAGGTCTTGAAATGCACCGCCTGCCCCGAATAGGGGCCGATTCCCGACGCCACGAACATCAGCCACGACAGCATCTCGCCACGTGCCTTGAGGCCGGGCCCGGGCAAGAAAGTGCCGGTCTTCTCGGCGAGATAGAGCAGGATCGCATTGCTGTCGAAGACCGTGGCGTCGCCATCGACGATCGCCGGCACCTTGGCGTTGGGATTGATCGCCAGAAAGGCCGGCGTGTGCTGCTCGCCCTTGCGCGTGTCGACCGGCACGATCTCGTAGGGCAGGCCCATCTCCTCGAGGCACAGCGCCACCTTGGTCGGGTTGGGCGCGAGATTGAAATAGAACTTGATCATGACTCCCCTTTCTCGACTGCGACGGCCACGCGGGCCCTACTCCGGCTTGGCACCCGATGCCTTGATGATCGGGTCCCAGAATGCCATCTGATCATCGTAGAACTTCTTTGCCGTGGCCGGTGTGGAATCATCGACCAGGTCGGTAGCGAGTTCCTTGGCGCGGGCCACCAGGTCGGGCTGCTTCAGGGCCTGATTGAATGCGGCGTTGAGCTTGTCGACGATCGGCTTCGGCGTGTTGGCCGGCGCATAGGCGGCGTACCAGGTGTTGATCGAGAACGGAAAGCCCAGGCTCTCCTGGATGGTCGGCACGTCGGGAAGCTGCGGCAGCCGCGTGTCGGCCGCGACGCCCAGCACGCGCACCTTGCCGCCGTCGATGAACCCCTTGCTGGTGCCCAACGTATCGATCTGGAAGGCGTGGCGACCCGCTACCATGTCCACCATGCCTGGCGCCGAGCCGCGATACGGTACGTGCAGCGCCTTGGCGCCGGCCTTCTCGACGAGCAGGTAGCTCGCGAGATGGATCATGCCGCCGTTGCCGGACGAGGCGTAGGAGTACTTGTCGGGCTCCTTGCGCAGCGCCTCCACCAAATCCTTGGCAGTCTTCGGGCCATCGGCCGGCGCCACGAGGATCAGCGGCACGCTCGCCACATAGGAAATCGCCGCCAGCCCGTTCACTGGGTCGTAGCCGACCTGCTTGCCGTACAGCGCCGGCGCCATCGCCATGGTCGAGGCGCTGAACAGGATCGTGTAGCCGTCTGGCTTGGCGTCGGCGACCATGGCCGTGCCGATATTGCCGGTCGCGCCGGGCTTGTTCTCGACCACCACCTGCTGGCCCAGGATCGCGCCGAGGCGCGGCGCCAGCATGCGCCCGAGGATGTCCGTCGGACCGCCGGCCGCGAAGGCAATAATCATGCGGATCGGCTTGTCGGGATAGCCACCTTGCGCCCGCGCCCGGCCGACGAGCGGCGCGGCTGCGAGCGCAAGAAATGTCGTGCGACGAGAAATCATCATACCTCCCCTGCTCCATCTTCGTGCCGGGTGTCTTCGCGGCGTGCCGGGTAGCCGACCACGAGCTTCACGGGTCGTTTCGGGCAACCCGTCGGGGCCGCGTTACCGGCACGACCGCTCATGGCGGCACCGCCGCGAGAATTCCGTGGCGGTCGAGGTCTTCCATCACTTCCTCCCATGGTCCGCACTCTACGGCTATGCTGATATCGAACAACCCAAGACATTTGGAGGAAACACATGGCCAAGCGGATCAATCGCGCGATCGAGCTCCTGGAAGCCGACCAGGCGATCTACTACGACGGCCCGCATACCGGTCACGTGTTGACCTACGAGCAGGGCCGCAAGGACGCCAAGACGTGGGCCGACTACATCAATGTCGGCATGGAGCACGGCGACTTCGACATGAAGGGGCTGTCCGACTACATGCGCGGTCTGGTCGACGGCGGGCCAACCAACTCGGGCCACCGCACCCCCACCGTCATCGTCGAGGCGCCGGTCAATGGCATCGACGGGCCGAATGTGGCCTACAACGCTTGGCAATTCCGTCAGATCTTGGGGCGCGGCGTGCACGGCATTCTGCTGTGCCAGGCCGAGTCGGCCGATGCCGTGCGCGAATTCGTGCGCGCCTGCCGCTTCCCGCACCACAAGGCGGGCGTCGACGAGCTCGGCATCGGCAGCCGCGGGCGTGGCTCGGAGCCGACATCGGCGCCGATCTGGGGCATCGACCAGATGGAATATTTCGCGAAGTGCGAGCCATGGCCGCTCAATCCCGAGGGCGAGCTTCTACTCGGCGTCAAGATCGAGAGCCCGCCGGGCGTCGCCCATTGCGAGGAAATCCTAGCGGTGCCTGGATTGGGTTTTGCCGAGCTCGGCCCGGGCGATCTCGGACTGTCGCTCGGTTACACCACCCTGCAGCGCCGCCCCTATCCTCCCGTCATGGAAGAGGCTCGCGCGCGCGTGTTTGGCGCCTGCAAGAAGAACCGTTTGGCATTCCTCGAAGGCGCCACGCCGGACAAGATCGCCGCCAGCCTGGACGAGGGCGTGCGCGTGATCTCGGGGCACAATCCCGAGTCTGCAAGGGTCGGCCGCGCCCACCAGAAACGGACGATGCCGGTCTAGCCGGTCTAAACCCTCGCTACGGCAGAACAGTCCCGCCGCTCGCCCAGAACGCTTTGAGGGCAGCAGCGTCGCCGTTGAACGTATCGCGGTCGCATTTCCCGACACCGTCGACCGTATGTGGATCGGGCCCCAGCGACCCATCCGTGTATTGCCACAGGGTCCACTTCGCCCATGTCTCGTGGATTTTCGGGGCCGCTGGAAAATCGGCGTAATGGGCGGCCCACAGCCAGCACTTGCCGAGCTCCGGGTCCACCGTGTCGCCCAAATGGTCTCGAATGGTATTGCCCGAATAGAAGCCCGGGTGCCGGCCGGTCTTCTCGAAGACCCGCTTCACGAATTCCCGGGCTCCCGGCAGCTTCATCTGCGTACCGTGGCGGTTGTCCTCGTAGTCGAGGACCAGCAGCTCGTCGTTGCCGACCGCCGCAACGCTCATGAACTCATCGGCTTGCTGCGTCGCGGGAGATCCCGTGCCGAAATGATAGGCCCCCCACAGCAGGCCGGCAGCTTTCGCAGCCTTCTTGTTCGCAGCGTAGGCCTTGTCGTGGAAGCCGACACCCTCCGTTGCCTTGTGAATGACACCGACGATGCCGGCGGCCTTGATCTTGTTGAAATCCGGATGATTCTGGAACGACGAAATGTCGATGACGAGGTTGGATCCAGTGATTGGCATGGCTCTCTCCCGTGTTCCAATCGTGGGACAGGATAGCGCCAGGCCGGTTGCAGGTTATGTGGCAATTACCACACCGTCGTGGCCGGGATCGGCGCCGCCGTCGAGGCCGTCGTCGTGGATGCGGATGGCGTGCACGGCGGCGAAGCCGAACGTGTACGGGCTGCGCACCACGGGATAGCCCTCGGCCTGCAGCTCACGCTCGACCCGGCCCTGGATGCGGTTGGAGATGTCGATCGTGTCGGAGGTCGCCGAGAAGCGCGGTGCGCTCACCGCCTCGACCATGGTCATGTCGAAGTCGAGGGCGTTCAAGATGACATGCAGTACGCCCATGGCGATCTGCGTGGCGCCCGGCGCGCCAATGATGAGATGCGGCTTGCTGTCCTTGAAGATGATCGAGGGCACCACCGAGCTGAAGCGCGCCTTTCCCGGCGCGATCGAGCCGGCACGTCCGGGCCGAGGGTCGAATACACCCATGCAGCCGTTGTACATGAAGCCCAGCCCCGGCGTGACGACACCCGAGGGCATGCCGAGCGAATGGGTCATCGTGAAGCAGTTGCCGTCCTTGTCGAGCACCGAGATGTGCGTGGTGTCCTTGGAGATGGCGCCGGAATTGAATCGCGGCACCTCGGCCTTGACGCGGCGGGCAATCTCGCCGGCCATGGTCTTGGCGTAGGACTTGGAGATCAGCCGCTCGACCGGCACGTCGACGAACTTCGGGTCGCCGACATGGGCGTCCTTGTCGATGGTGGCGCGCTTCATCGCCTCGCTGACGATGCGCAGATATTCCGTCGAGTTGTGCTCCAGCGCCGAGAGGTCGAAGTTCTCGAGGATGTTCAGCATCTCGAGCAGCAACACGCCGCCGCCGGGCGGCTGGTTGGTCGACACGCGATAGCCGCGATAATCGCCCCACAGCGGTGGATTGCGCGCGGGCTTCCACGCCTGCAAATCGTCGAGCGACAGCAGCGCCTCGTTCTTCTTCATGTCGTCGGCGATCGCCCGGGCGATATCGCCCGAATAGAACACGTCCGCGCCGCCCTTGGCGATGGCGCGCAGCGTCTGGCCGTAGTCGCGGTTGACGACCCGATCGCCGACCCGCTTGGGCGTGCCGTCCGGCCGGCAATAGAGCGCGCGGGCGGCGGCAGTGAAGCCGGTGCGTTCGTGATTGGGCGCGCGGCCGAACGCGCCATCGTCGCTCCACCAGTAGTGAACGTGCGGCCGCACGGTCCAGCCGCTCTCCGCCCAGGCGATCGCCGGCTCGACGATGCGCGACCACGGCAGGCTGCCGTGCTCCTTGTGCGCCTCGTAGTACATCTTGAGATTGGCCGGCGCGCAGATCGACTTGTAGCCGATGTCGTTCACCCTGCCCTTCAGGATGAAGCCGTAGCCGTCGCGCGCCTCGCTCTCGATCAGGTTGGCCCACATATCCGGCCGCGCGCCGAGCGGCGCCGGCGCATGGGCATCGATGTAGCCATGGAACTTCTTGCCGGGCATGTAGATGCCACAGCTCCCGAAGCCCGCGATGCCGCACATCAGGGGATCGACGACGCCTTGGACCAGCGCACAGGCAATGCCGGCATCGACGGCGTTGCCGCCTTCGCGCAAGACGTCCGCGCCGGCCTCCGTGGGCTCCGGCTGCGGTGCCACGATCATCGCCTTCTTCGCGTAACGCACGATTGTCCCTCCCGCTCGGCCTTCGACCGCCGAGCGGATAACCTACTCCGAGAGCGTCCGCGCCGCGAAGCGCCACCGCCGACGGGTTTCCGCGTTACGGTGCGGCCCGGCCGATATCCCCGCGGCGACTTCGCGGATTGGCCACTGGACGGTGCGTCGGTCGCCGACATAGGCCGGTGCTTCGAGTTCGGCGAAAGACAGCCGGCACAGATGGCGCCGTCCTGGTCGTCCGTTGCCATGGTCCGACGATCGAAGCTAACCGAGGAACGGAAGCGGGTGACCGCCGGCAGGCAAATCCGGCCCTGCCCGGTCGCGCCGCCGAGCCGTCCTGCCCACACGCCGAGGTGCTGGTCTTGCTGTTTCAGGCTGGCCAATTGGCCGGCGTCGGGTTAGGGATGTGGCTGCGCAATTGCGCACGAATGACCGTGACCAAGTCAATGAATCAGGGGGTATTTGTCATGATGCAATCTAGCCGCCGTTCGGCCCTGAAGCTGCTGGGAGGCGCCGCTCTCACTGTGACGGCGATGCCGGTGATGGCACAGACCGACCTTGTCGTGCCGAACACCTACCAAAACTTCAAGCGCGGCACGATCCACAGCCTCCATCCGGAGCGGCGCATCTTCAATATCGTCTGGGAAGACCTGGGCCGCGTGAAGATGCGGGCGGCCGATCTGGTCACCAACTATCCGCAACTCAAGGTCGGCCAGATCGTCGACACCCACTGGTACGATTACCTCGACTTCCTGATCGCCAAGAAGACGCCGGCGTCCGAGGCCCAGGGCAAGGCGATGATCGCCAAGGGTGCTCGCCTGGAGGGTATCCCGGGCTCCCAGGAGCCGATCAGGCTGTGGGGCATGGACGGCATGGTCACCAAGGTCGATCAGGCGGCCGGCGTGCTCTACCTCATCAATGCCTCGGCCGGGCGCCCCGAGGAGCCGTCGCCCGATAGCGGCGAGGTCGTTCAGCTTCCGCCGGTCCAAACCGCTGCCGGGAAGAGCGCTCTGGCTGGCATCAAGCCGGGCGATCTCGTCACGACGGTGTGGAGCCAGCAGACGGCGATCAAAGCCACCATCATCCGCTAGAGCTTGAACGATCCCCCAGAGGCTCCAGGTCCGTTTGGTCCTGGAGCTTTGGGGCGGACGTGGGACATCGGATCGGCCTTGCAATGGCAGAGCCGGTAACCCTCACGTCGAGTTTCACGCTCGTACCGATCCGCAACCTTCGGGGATGCTTGCCCCCAAATGGTGGGCGCGCCTCATCGGAAAGCAGGGAGCGTGCCTTCTGTCAACGCCGGACTAAAAATGCATCGGCGGGCCGGAGCAAAAATGCATCAGCGAGTATCGGCATTGTCGGCACGGGACGGAGGCTTGTGCCGGTAGTCCACAGGACAGCCCCGCGCGCTGCGGAGTGCCCTTCGAGAGCTGACGTAGCAGCGCGCGGCTGTCCTGCGGGACCCACCGGTGCAAGCCGTGACGGTAAGTTTGATTGGCGGAGGGTGTGATGCGGCGGCCGAGGGCGGCCCTGCTTCACGTGTCGTCGGCGTTGCCCCTGATTTCGGGCGATCGCATGCCACGCTGACGCCGTTTGCTTTGTTTCAACCGGTAGCTATCGCCGTTCATCTCGAGGATATGAACGTGGTGGTCATTGGTCGAGCAGCGCACCGGTGAGACGTTCGGACGCGAACACGCTGGTCCATTCGTCGAACGGCAGATTGCTGGTAACGATAGTCGAGCCGCGTTCGTAGCGCTGGCTGAACACCTCGAACAGCAGCTCGGCGCCGGTCTGGGATAGCGGCACGTAACCGAGCTCGTCGATCACCAGGTTTGTAGGCGGCAAGCTGGCGCTGCAGCCTCAGCAGCCGCTTCTCGTCGCGTGCCTCGAGCAACTCGTTGACCAGGGCGGCTGCCGTGGTGAAGCCGACCGACAGGCCTTTCTGGCAGGCTGCTAGCCCCAGGCCGAGCGCCACGTGGCTTTTTCCGGTGCCGCTGTTGCCAACCGCGATCACGTTCTCGCGGCGAAGCACGTACTCGCAGCGCGCCAGTTCGAGCACCAATGTCTTGTTGAGCGACGGCAGCGCCAGGAAGTCGAAGCTGTCGAGGCTCTTGACCGCCGGGAACCGCGCTTCTCTGATCCGCCGCTCGACCATCCGCCGTTCGCGCTCGATCAAGCTTCGAGTTCGGCCAGGCGCAACAGGTAGCCTGTATGCTCGACACTCCTCGGCGGCGCACTGCCGGGCGAGCTTGTCGCGCTCGCGCAGGAATGCCGGCAGCTTGAGCACCTTGAGGTGATGGCCAAGCAGAAGCTGTGGCGTGTCGGTCATGACGTCACCCCGGCGAGCAAGTCCATGTATGTTCTGGCCGAGGTTGTCGCCACGTTGGCATGCGGCAGGTAAGGATACACTCGTCATGTCGAGGCGTAGCGGCCGGCGCTCGATCCGCATACCAGATGCTTCACCGCATCGAAGCCGATCACCCCGCGATCGATGGCATCGCGCACGCCGGCGGCGACGTCATCGATCCTGAACACTTCCATCAGCCGCAGAACCCGCACGAACTCGCGTTTGCCTTGCTTGCCCATGCGCGCCTCGAGCAGGCGACGCAGCGTGGCGAACGCTTCGGCGCAGCCCCAACCGCCAAGGGGGCCGCCTGGTCGAGCGCCTCGATCTTGCGCTCGAGCAGCGCCAGGTAATGCAGCGGGTCGAACACGAAGTCTTCCCGCTCGTAGGATCGGACGTGCCGGGCGATGATCTCGGCGCCGCACGAGATCACCACCTCG
Source organism: Reyranellaceae bacterium (assembly GCA_046349335.1). Taxonomy (GTDB): domain Bacteria; phylum Pseudomonadota; class Alphaproteobacteria; order Reyranellales; family Reyranellaceae; genus Reyranella. The sequence continues at coordinate 414,787 of JAXMCO010000002.1, read as the reverse complement.
TGGACGTAGCCACGGATCACGACCTCGCGATGACCCTCAGGCGGTCGGCACCGAGTAGTCGGTGCCGCGATAGCGCACCAGCGACAGCGAGCCGACTCCGACCAGCCTGCTTCTCGCAGGCGTTATAGGGCGTCGGGGCAGATCGGGGAAACGCCGCCAGGTCGCGCGCCATCCGCTCCTGATCGTCTCGCGCCAGACCGCGCAGCCGATCACCAAGACGGCGCCGACAAGCTCAGCAGTTGCTCGTTCAGTGCGTCAAAGCTGACGGCATGCGGCAGCGGCACCAGCAGGTTCCGCCGGACCCACCCGACCAGACCCTCGATCCGCTTTGCCGTTGCCCTTGCCCGGCCGGCCGAACCGGTCGGCGAACAGGTAGTGCGACTGCTCGTTGAACACCCGCGTCCGCTGGCGCGTCCCATCACCCAGGATCCGCGCCACCGCCAGCCTGGTGTTGTCGTACAGGATCGATTGCGGCACCTTGCCGAAGAAGTCGAACGCTGCCACATGATCGGCGCAGAACGCCTCCGTGGTCTCCGCCGGATAGGCCTGCACGAAGCCCGCGTCACTGTGCGCCAGGTCCATCACGAAGAAGTGATCTTCCGTTCCACCCCGCCGATCACCGCCAGCGCTTCGCCGAAGTCGGCCTGCGCGTGTTCGGGATCGTGCCGCAGCGGCACGAACATCCGCGCCGTCGCTGACGCTGCCCCAACACGTAATCCTTCACGATCGTCAGGCCGCCGCCGTAACCGTGCTCGTCGCGCAGCCGCTCGAAGATCTGCTTCGACGTGCGGGCCGCTGCTTCGCCGGACGACCTTTATCATCCTCCAGAATCCGATCGATGATACCGACGAAGGGGTCCAGCTTCGGCCGCGCCGGCGACCGGCTCCGCCGGTATCCCGGCGGCACCGAGAACATCAGCATCTTGGCCACCGTCCGCGGGTCGATCCCGAACCGCCGCGCAGCCTCGCGACGGCTCACACCCTCAATCCGCACCGCATGGCGGACCCGTCCATACAACTCCACGCCCTTCATCCCCCCGCCCTCTGCACGCCGCGCAAAGAGCTAACTGCCGGTGCATTTTTACTCCGGCGCAACCAGACCTTCTGGCCGCTTCAATGAGGGATTTTGTCTCCGGCGCTTACAGCTTCCAGCGCCGCGGGATTATCTCCAGAGTCTCGGTCACGTCCTCGCCAAGCTTCGACAAGTTGGCCGATCCGCAGCACGGACAGCCCGTCGGGGCGGCAAGGACAATCCGCTCGCGTTCAATATTCTCCGGGAAGGGCTTGCGCACCGGCCGACGACGCGTGAACGATCGAACCGTCTGTGTCGGCTTGGCCGCCGCCTCGGCCGCCAGTTCGTTTTCTGTCGCCGACGCTTCCAGCCCAGCTGCTCGATGCTTCGGTCGAGCAGCCGCTCCCCGCGGCCTGCACGTTGGCCGTAAAGCTGACGGCGTAACTTCTCGATCTCCAGCTTCAGATGCGCGATCAAGGCTTCATGGCTGGGACTGATCTGCCACGGCATTGGCCTCGGCTTTGGCCTGCGCCGCTGCCGCTTCCGCCTCCTGTCGGGCGGCGCGCTCCGCAACCAGTAGCGCGCACTGCAGCAGGGTCGGAAGGAAGTGCCCTCGAACGCCGAACTCACGCGATAACTGAATCACATTCCCCTCTTCGACCTCAAAGGTAAATCCTCATCCCACCGAACTCGGCCGCCATGTCTCCCTGGGGATGACGCCAATCGATGCCCGACAGGAGGTAGCCAAGCTGGGCCGGCGAGATCGTCACCACTCCATCGGCCACGCTCGGCCAAGCACAAAGCGCTCCCTCGCTCCAGCCGCTTCGTGAACAGGCAAGCGCCTTGCCCGTCGTGCCAGATCACCTTCAACAGATCGCCTCGCCGTCCACGGAAGCAGAACAGATGACCGCCTCAGCGGGTCACGCCGCAGCACCTCCTGCACCTGCAGCGCCAAGGACGGGAAGCCCTTCCTCATGTCGGTGTAAACTCGGTCGCCAGCCACACCCGAATGCCCGCCTGCAGCGAGATCATACCGAGCCAGCAGCACCTTGATCACCCGACCCAGCACCGCCGTGTCAACGTCACTCCCCGCGATCAATCGGGATACCCACCCGGCAACCTGCCCCATCCGCCCACAATCGACCCGGTCACCGCCCTCCATTGGCCCACCTGCTGGTGCCACTGCATCGTTCGCCATCACCGCCGGCACCAACGTCGTCGAGCCAGCGCCATTCCTCGCCGCCCGGATCCGGCATCACGGCGCCATATAAACAGCAGGTTCGTATTCAGGTCATGACGCCGGGCAACCACCGAAACCGATGCACCAGGCTCAAAACTCTCCGCTACGATCCGGCGCTTTTCTTCTTCCGACCGACGACGCCGTCTCCCCCCTTCAACCTCAGCCTCTCCCGACATCTCAAGTGTCCATCTTCTGTTAAGTGGACACTTAGAATCTCACCTACTCGTATCCAAGGCCACGCGGCCCCCCTCGGATGGATACGCTTCGCCTCGAAGCGGCGATGCCAGTACGCCTCAATGCCGGCCGGATCGTCGGTTCGGATAGCGTGTTCTAACGTTAGCGGCTGAGGTAGCGCGATACTGACTTCCTTCACCCTGCGCTCAAGGTTGGCGGATCGCCCGATCTTGAAGTGATCGCCCGACTTGATGAGATAGACCAACCCATCCGAGATGGCCTCCGAGGCATTTGCCGATGCTTCCAAATCGGCGGGCACGGCCATGTACCCCAACACATCCGCGCCCGTCCCGTCTGCGTCACTCCTTCGTCGGATTGCCTCGACCAAATCCCTGTTCGTCGGGAAGTGCCGGCGCACCGTTTCATAGGCGGGAGAAGAAGGGTGCTCTCTGCGATACAACGCCATCTCCGACGCGGTAGGGACACGTCGGAAGTGCCGAATGGCGGGGAGTAGTTGATCGAGAAGCTCCCCGCTGTCGAACCGCTGCTGACGCGTGTTGGGTTGGAGGCCAGCCTCTCGTACGGCGTCGCCCCACCGGGCCCACAAGACCCCGCGCCACTGGGCTTCTCGGATGCCTGTGGCTCGCTCGAAGGTCGCTACCCCAGGCGCTCGCCCACCAGCAGTACCGGCGAGCCGCTGTATTTCCTTGACGATGTCGGCACGCAGCCGCGACGAGCTTGTTGAGGGTTCGACCATGCAAATCCTTGGTGGGTGGCATTGTGCACCGACGCTGCTTCCACCGGCAATCCAGCTGAAAACGACGAGCCCCTCTACCCAACTCGACGTCGCCGCGATCCCCCACGCCGTACATCCTTCGCGAACCCTGCAGTGACCATCGGTCGTGCTCTCGGCAATACCTTCGCGGGCATCGCGCCGGCGAACGCACCAGGCTTCGTCGTCGCCCAGTGCGTCGGCCTCGCGCTCGCACTTCTCACCACCCGCCTGCTTGATGGGAAGCCGAACAAGCCGGCTTGATGGAAGCTACGCGTGCCATCCGTCTGGGAACTTTCTACGCCATACCATTCCGCCCTGCTTGGCTTCGCCCGGGGCAGCGGGGCTGACCGAGCACAACGAAAAACGGCCCCGTCTCAGGGGGCCGTTCGTCTCGGTTCTCAGCGAGCGTCAGTGACGCTTCTTCGGGGGCTTCGTGTCGCCGCGCCCCGGCAGCGGGACGCGCTCGACCACCGCTTCCTTCGGATGAGCTTTCGCCCATTCGACGGTCGTGAACTGACCGGTTTCAGCATCGCGCCCACGGGGAGTAGTCATCGGCTTTGCGGCCATGGGACCTCCTTGGGATGTCCCGGTACTTGCAATCCGGTGTCCGCTTCGGGCATCTTATTCCTGCTACCGGAGATGCATTCGGCCGACTTGTCGGGGAGACCCGCCACCCAGGCTAACGGTTTTCTCCTATGGACGGCGCGGGTTTGCAGCTCGCGCCGTTCTGCTTTTCAGCGTCTTGCCCAAGAGATTGGGCACCCATGTCGAGAAGTGTAAATCCCATACGCCGCTTGTACAAGCATTTTCACCAGCACATACACGTCCGGACACATCCCCGTGCCGATTTGGCGCTGTAACCCCCCTCGTAGCCCCGGCAATCGCTAGAAAAACGGGCCGCCGACCTCGGAAAAACTGGGCTCTCGTCTTACACCCCTACATCTTGTCGACGACAACGCCTGAGTGTGGGGTATTAGACCGACCGGCGGACCAGTCCCCAGGAGACTTGGCCAAGGCGACGGCTATGCGATCGTCGGGAGCCGGCACGCTCAACGAGTTCAGCAAACCGATACGACAGGTCTGGCCGATGTGGCGGATTTCCATGTTGTCTCCGACTACGCGTGCGGTGAACGGCAGGGAGGCTTCTTTGTCCGCTCCCCACATGCCAAGTCCATGGATGGCGTCCGGAGTGAAGAAAAGCCGGGCCTCCTCAAGCCGAGCCGCAACTTGTGGCGTCTCGGTAGCGATCCGCCGCAGCCGCTGAACTACAGAGACGCGAGCGGCAGCATCCAACCCTTCATAGGTCTCGAATGCGGCGTCGTCGCTGCTCCAGTCGCCATTGGGCAGTAGCAAGAGCAGCCGGTTTACGGCTGCCATCGGCTGAAATGTCCGTTGAACGAATACTGCACCTAGGAACGGCCCCATTGCCTCGGTCACCGTGTCGAAGTCGCCCGAGCCACCGAAGCCGCGCGGCCCGATCCGCTCGCCGTCCTCATCGCGTTCTATCTTCTTGCGTCGATGTACAAGAAGCTGGCCACTGCCTTTGGTGGCTTCGCGAAGCTTCGTACGCCAGCCGCGCAGTGTGTGGTCAATCCGTTCCCGGTTGTTTTCGAGCGCTTCGGCAAGCGGGAGGAGGTCGCCCAAGTATTGACGCAGCACCCCAACCAACCACCAGTTGGCAAGGAGGAAGTCCTCGGCATCGAGGAGCGCATCTCGCTCCTTCTTGCGATGCTGCATAAGCCGATACTCGACGGTGCCGATCGCCCGTTCGACACAATCGCAGCCGAACTGACGCATCCATCCGTCTTGCTGACACCAGATGGCTCCCCCGTTGAGGTACTTCGGGGAAGCAGGAGAGCACTGGGCACACGGGGCTCGGTCTCGATCGGCCCGCTTGCTTCGATCGATCGTGTAACTCTTGAGCACCAACTCGACAGTGGCTTCCGGCGGCAGCGGACGCAGGATCATACCGGGAAACGTCTCTGGGGTGCCTGTGAGCCTGATGTGCTCCCTCAGCGCCTCTTCGACCGTCCTGTCAGGGCGCTTGAAGTACGGGCCGTGCGGATACGGCTCCCCTTGAGTATCGGAGACGACAGCCTTCGTGCGGCGCTTTGCGACCAAGTAGCCCTTCCTTCTCGCCCCGCCGCCTTCCCATGCGGCATGTACAGGCGCTCCAAGTCCAGAAGTTGTAGGTCCCCCCGCAGCCACCACTATAGAGCAGGCCGCTCTCGCGCACAAATGGAGAACGCAGGGTGAGTGAAGAGAAACTTGGAAAGTTGAGGCACAAAAATCCGTGAAGGCATCCGCAAGGCCGGCTCGCTGTACTTTCCCCCTGCTACCCCGGGGGCTGGCCTCCCGATTATCCCGGAGCGTCGCGTACCCTCATGACCGTCTGCCGTGACACCCCATGCGCCTTCGCTGTAGCCGCGACGCTCGCCCCCGTGCCCAGCATGTCTTTGATGGTTGCCCGGCTGCCATCGTTGGTTACCGGCCTGCGCCCTCCCTTCCGGCCCTCCGCCCGAGCCCTCGCGAGGCCGGCATGGGTCCGCTCGATGAGCAGGTCGCGCTCCATCTCGGCCACCGCAGCGAGCGTCGACAAGACGAGCTTGCCCGCAGACGACGCGAGGTCGAGCCCGCCAAGCTGTAGCACATGGACAGCACACCCCATCTCGGCCAGCCGGCGAACAGTGCCCTGGACGTCGAGGGCATCGCGCCCAAGGCGGTCGAGCCGGGTTACGACCACCCGCCTCGGGCCGTTCATGCGGCTCACCGCGTCCAGCAGCTTGGCGAACTGGGGACGGTCGGCGGCGGCCACCCGCCCCGAGATCACCTCCGAATAAGTGGCGTCAGGCTCAAAACCAGCGGTGCGAAGCTCCAAGAGCTGGTTGGCCGTGGTCTGATCGGAGGTCGACACACGGGCATAAGCAAAGGTGAGCATGCGAGGGCTCCAAAGGGAGGATGTCCAAAAACGATGTCCATTATTACCATGACTGTCCACATGGTCAAGCCGGAGTTTTGGACATTCCTGGACCGGCTCTCTCCCTCCTGTTCGCCAACGGTCGTTTGTGGACGGCCTTTGCCCGTATAGGCCCGGGTATGGGGTTGAGGGCTAAAGCAATAGAGACCTCGCTAAAGTCCGCGTGACCTTCACTAGCCAATACAACATCTTGTAGCAGAGAGCTTTGAGCGCCAATCAGGGAGTGCCGTTTAGCGGGGCTGGAGTGGGTCTCTGAGCGCAAATCTCCGGACTGGCGGTTTGGCACGGCCATCTTCGATGGTCTGTCCTGGGCACCTAATGGGCTCCAGGGGGCCACGAGATTAGAGCTCCCTTTTGCCCACACCAACCACTCCGCCGGCGGCCATCAACTCCGGCCGACCTATGACCTACTAAATGTAGTAGCAAGGAGAGGCGTGTGAGTGCGCACCAACAATGAGGCACTCATGCAGTACACGCGCAAACTCATCGACCTCGACACGGGCGAGAAGAAATGGATCGAGCTGGGCGATCACCAGACCCTGACCGAAGTCGCTCATGACTTGGCTATCGGGGAACGCCATTTTCGGACCGTGCTCCTGCACATGGGCATCCTTCAACGGGAGTGGGATGAGCGATCCCGGCAGTTTCGGAACCGGCTGACCCCGGGCGCGGTCCAGTCGGGTTTCGGCATTCGCCACGACAACAAGGGCTTCCACTCCGATCCCGATCGTTCGCCGTTCGACGTCTTGTCGCCGGAAGGCGTCGAGTTCGTAAAGGACCATCTTCGCGCTTCACTGGACGCAGTAGGCGCTCTCCCCGCCGACGCCCGCGAGGCCTTTGCGGCCCTCTCCAAGGCAGACGAGCGGCGGTTATCCGAGACGACGCCGGAGATGCGCGTCTGCTGGCTCGACCAGCACTATCCCGGTCTCGCCGCTTCTATCGTGGCAAAGGGACTGGGCGTCTCTGCCACAGTCGTCCACCGCTACCGAGAGCGCAGGCAGGACCAACTTCGGCGGGCCGAGAGGGCCTTGGCAACTACGCCGGTCAGGATGCTCGACGAGGCGCCACACTGCGCCCTCGCCACCGCAGGCGTCGCCGAGCTTGACCTCCATGGGGTCCACTCGGCCTACAGTGATCTTTAGCGGGGGTGTTGAGACCTAAAGTAATAGAGACCCAAGGGAATGGGGGCTTCGCGGTTAAGGACGCGGGGCCCCCTTGGCGCGATCTTTGGACGTCTGTGCGTCCTTATCCGTTTGTCGCCGTCGGCACGAACGAAGGGGCCAACGCTCCGTGCGGCAATCCTGGCGATCTCGGCCGTGAAAGTATGGCGGCACAAGTGACGCGATCGTCCACCTGACCGATCACCCGCGGAGTAGATTAAGGCTTGGTCCACGGCCTCAGGGCCGCCATGCCAGCACCCTTGTATTCGATCTTGCGAACTGCCTCGTCCAGCGTCGTGACCAACTCGGCGCCGTACTCCTCTCGCCCGTAGCTCCGCCCCGTGCTGCCGCCCTCATGCCCGGTCAACAGGTCATGGGTTTCCTCTTGGATGCCTGCCCGACGACATGCGGCCTTGAACGAATGACGGAACGAATGGAACACCTTCCTTCGGTCCTTGATGCCAAGCTGTTGCCGCGCCCACCGGCCCCACCACTTGGACCAGTTACCCGTCCAGTTGCCGAAGTGGTCTTGCCCCAGTTCAGGGAACAGGCGCCCATCGATCTTCAACGCCTCGACGTACCGCTTGAAGCCCAACCGGAGGAGCTATGGCCGAAAGTTGGTGACGGTTTAGGTCAGGAAGGCGGCATATCGTGGGGTAGTTGAAGCCTCCACTTCTCCATCGAAGGAGTGATATGCCGTGTCGAATTCTAACGTCGTCAAACTGGTTCAGCCAGGCACTTTCAGCGATCAACTCACCGAAGTGTTGCGCCGTGGTGCGCGTTCCTTGCTTTCCCAGGCAGTCGAGGCGGAGGTCGCGGACTTTCTCGTCGGGCATGGCGAGCTCAAGACCTTGGATGGGCGCCAACGCGTCGTCCGCCACGGCCATCTGCCTGAGCGAGAGGTGCTGACGGGGATTGGCCCTGTCGCGCTTCGCCAACCGCGCGTGCGTGACCGCGCGGCGGCAGCTGATGATCGCGGCCGCATCCGCTTCTCGTCAATGATCTTGCCGCCCTACATGCGGCGCTCGAAATCGATCGAGACGCTGCTGCCGATCCTGTACCTCAAGGGCATCTCGACCGGCGACTTCTCCGAGGCGCTGGCGGCCCTGCTCGGCAAGGATGCGCCAGGACTTTCGGCGTCTGCGATCGGTCGGTTGAAAGAGGGTTGGCACGACGATCATGCGGCTTGGGCCAGGCGCGAGCTCTCCGCCAAGCGCTATGTCTACATATGGGCCGATGGCATCCATCTGCAGGCGCGTCTGGAAGACGAGGCGCAGTGCATTCTCGTCATCATCGGCGCGACACCGGAAGGCACGAAGGAACTGATCGGCTTCACCGACGGCACCCGCGAAAGTGCGCACGATTGGCGCGTGCTGCTGCTCGATCTCAAACGTCGCGGGCTAACCATCGCGCCGGAACTGGCGGTCGCCGACGGGGCGCTCGGCTTCTGGAAGGCGCTCGGCGAGGTCTGGCCGAAAACCCGCGAGCAGCGATGCTGGGTCCACAAGACTGCAAACGTGCTGGCCAAGTTGCCGAAGAGCCAACACCCGAAAGCCAAGCGTGCGTTGCAGGCCATCTGGATGGCCGAAACGAAAGCCGATGCCGAGACCGCATTCGACACCTTCATCGAAGGCTACGCGGTCAAGTACGAGAAGGCTGCCGAATGCCTGCGCAAGGATCGCGGAGCGCTGCTGGCATTCTATGACTTCCCTGCCGAGCATTGGAAACACCTGCGAACGACCAACCCGATCGAGAGCACGTTCGCGACCGTCCGCCACCGAACCATCCGATCGAAAGGCTGCCTCTCGAACAAGACGGCGCTCGCCATGGTGTTCAAGCTGGTCGAGGGCGCGCAGAAGACGTGGCGCCGCCTCGATGGCCACGCCCTCTTGCCAAAACTTATCCTGGGGGTGAGATTCTCCAACGGGCTGGAGGTCATCGCCAAGGCGAACGACCTTCAGACCGCAACCGCCGCCGCCTGACAGATCAGGCCGTCACCAACTTTCGGCGATAGCTCCAACCGGAGCAGTTCGGGGTGAATGGGGACCGTTCGCCGTGACGACGCGGTCTTGACGCTCGCGTTCTCGCCACGATCGTTGATGTCGAGGCAAAGCACCTCGCCAACCTTGACTACGTCGGACACAAGAGCCTGTCCCATCTCCTCCAAGCGAGAGCCCATGTAGAGGCCAATGAGCGGGAGCCAGTACGCCGCTTCGCCACCCCCGGCCTTCGGGCGCTCGCCCTCGGTATAGATCGGAGACGAGAAGATCACTTTCAGGTCGGCATCTGCGTAGGGAAGCCTTGCCTCGCGTTTCACGCGGGCATCGCGAACTCCCACGCCAGCCGCGACGTTGTGCTGGACAAGGCCGTTCTCCTCCGCCCAGCCGAGCACCGTCCGCACCGCGCCGAGTTCCTTCTTGATACTGGCGTGGCTCAGCCCCTTCGCGGCCAGTGCGTCTTTGAACTTGCGGATGTGTGACTTTTCGAGCTTCGCCAGCGTCACGTCACCGTTGGTCTCGACGAAGCGACGACGTGCCCGCGACCATTCCGCCCACGCCTTGGAGCTTGGCTTGCGTTCCGCCTTCCATCCATCGAACGCTCCCGAGAGCTTCTCCGGATCGCCCTCGCCATCCTGCTGCAGGCGGTTCGGGCCGATCTCAGGGGCCACGGGTGTTTCAATGGCATCTCCCTGGTCGCGCCGCTGTAGTTGCTCCAGGGCCCTCACCCAGGCTCGCAGCATGCCCATGTGGACGCGGCGGTAGTTCTCCAGGTGGGTCGGAACGTTGTAGCCGTGGGACCTCAGGAAGTCGTCGAACTCGTAGGCAGTACCGTCATCGACGAGGCCGCGAGCCAGCTCTGCTTTTAGGGCGGGGAGAACCATGTCGTTGGTCTCCTTCACCTTGGCGAAGGCACGATCATCGAGCCCCTCAAGGCGCACTTCGTCGTCTTCGCTCAGGATGTGAGCGGCCCACGCCTCTCCCGCCGCCCTAATCTGCTCATCGTTCAACACGTCGACTGCAGACCGGCCTTCCCTGGCCGTCGCGAACATGGCCTCGCTTTCGTTCAGGGCAGCGGTGAAGAGCCGCTTTGCTTCGGCGGGGTCCTTCGTGCCCAGCGACTTCTTGTATTCCGCCCTGCCGATGGCCTCCCGAAGGTCCTCGGGGATGGCGCGGCGGATGTAATAGACCCCGGTTCTCGGATGCTTGAACGGCGATGCCATGCGTAGGTTCACTGTACCACCCGTCTGTACCACTTGGCGGGTGAAAACAGCCTGATTTATCGTAACTTCTTGATCCTGCTGCGACTTTCCAGTCGTTGGCGTCCCCTACGGGATTCGAACCCGTGTCGCCGCCGTGAAAGGGCGGTGTCCTAGGCCTCTAGACGAAGGGGACGAGGTCGCAGGAGCGGGAGCATGTAGCGGCTGGGACCGGCCGAATCAAGCCAGGATGGAGCCCGTTCCCACCGCCGCGTCGTCGATCTGCAAGCGGACTGTTTCGCGGCCTCCGAAGCGGTCGATGCGCAAGGCGCCGGCAACATGCAGGATGGGGCGCGTCGTATCGAGCAAGGCCGGGCCGAGCGCGCTCTGGGCGGCGCGGAAGGCGATGGCCTCGACCTTGCCCCTGCCCGCTCCGACCAGACTGCAGCGCACGTGTCCGTCGCCGACGGGCTGGGCATAGCTAACGCGCACGCCGGTGAAGGCAAAGCGCGGCAGCGCATTGCCGGCGCCGAACGGGCCGGCGCGCTCGATCATCTCGACAAGTTCCGTCGTCGCGGCAGCCGGCGACAAGGCAGCGTCGATCCCGAGCTCACGGACCGCCGGCGCAGCGCCGAGCTGAGGCGCAAGGCGCCCTTCGAGAAATTCGGCGAAGGCAGGCAGCGCGCTATGCGCCACGGTCACGCCCGCCGCCATGGCGTGACCGCCCCCGTTCAGCAGCAGGCCGGATTGCCGGGCGGCAATCACGGCAGCACCGAGATCGACGCCGCGCACCGAGCGGCCGGAGCCCTTGCCGACCTGTTCTGTTCCCTCTTCGTTGGACAGCCCGATCACAAAGGCCGGACGGCCGTAGCGTTCGACCAAACGGCTGGCGACGATGCCGATGACGCCGACGTGCCAGCCCTCGCTTTCGACGACCAGGACTGCCGGCAGGCCCTTGCGGTCGGGTCCGTACAGCCCTTCGATGCGGGCGATCGCCTGGTCGAGCACGTCGCGTTCGATCGCCCGCCGCTCGGCGTTGAACTCGTCCAGTTTCATCGCCAGGGCCGCCACCTCGTGCGGATCATCGCTCGACAGGAGCCGCGCGCCGAAGGCGGCCTCGCCCACCCGCCCGCCGGCATTGACCCGCGGCCCCAGCATGAAGCCCAGGTGATAGGCGCCGGGCGGCTCCTTGAGACGCGCCATGTCGGCAAGCGCTGCCAATCCGGCGTTGCCGCGCTGCGCCATCACGGCGAGGCCCTGCCGCACCAGAGCGCGGTTGACCCCTGTCAATGGCACGACGTCGCACACCGTGCCCAGCGCAACGAGGTCGAGCCATTGCCGGAGGTCGGGCTCGCGCCGCGCGCTCGCGGCGCCTTCTGCCGCGTACCAGCCCGCCGCGCGCAGAGCGCGGTTGACGCCGACCGCGAGCAGGAATGCCACGCCGACAGCGGCGAGTTGCTTGTGCGGGCTGTCGTCATCGAGCCGGTTGGGATCGACCACGGCCACGGCTTCGGGCAGCCCCGGCTCGGCCATGTGATGATCGATGACGATCATGTCGAGCCCGGCACGGCGAGCCTCGGCGATCGGCTCGAACGCGGTCACGCCGCAATCGACCGTGACCACCACCGACGTCCCTGCGGCCTTGAGCCCGAGCAGGGCCGGTGCGTTCGGTCCGTAACCTTCCTTGCGGCGGTCGGGAATGTAGACGTCGATCGTGCCGCCGACGCTGCGGAAGAAGCGCAGCAGCAGCGCCGCGGAGGTCGCGCCATCGACGTCATAGTCACCGAACACGACGATGCGCTCGCCCGCCCGAACAGCCCGTACCAGCCGCTCCACGGCAGAATCCATGTCGCGCAAATGGGACGGATCGGGCAGAAACTTGCGCAGGGTCGGTTCGAGAAAGTCCGGCACCGACTCGAGATCGACATCGCGGGCGGCGAGCAGGCGGCTGATCGCATCGGGCAAACCATGACGCTGGGCGATCGCCAGGGCCAACCGATCGTCGGCCAGCCGCGAGGCCCAGCGGCGGCCGGTCAGGGACCGCTCGACGCCGAGAAAGGCTGCGCGCTCGAAGCGGATATCAGAGACCATGCCGCACCATAGCCGAAGCCGCTGTGGACACTTCGAGGAGGGTGGCGAGGCGGCTGATCGACGTGGGCAGGGCGATTGTCATTTTCCTCCCCAGCGTCATTGCTGGAGAGGTGGCCTCCTCTCACGGCGATGTGGACATCGTCAGATTAACGAAGACCTGTGCCCCTCCATCCGCGCAGGCGCGAGTTCCTGCTCAGCGATGACGCCGATCCGGAGCAAGTCTACCAGGCGCGCCGCACGGCGACGTCGAGGTGGCGAACGCTGGCCCCGCCGAATTGGAAGGTGAGTGCCGAGCTGTCGGCGATCTCGAACTGCACGCTGAGGCGAATGCCGGGGCAATCCCATCGACCGGTCGAACCGAGAATCGGCAGGCGGCGGTCGTCCTGGACGACATCCATCCAGGCGTGACTCGACAGGGTCACCTGGTAGCGGCCGGCCGCGGCCCATTCCAGGGTGACGATGCCGCCCATGCCGTCGTCGCGGCCACGATCCGGCGGCACCCTGTAGATCACCTTGCCGACCGGCTGGAGGAGCAGCGTGAACACGCCGTCCTTGGGCAGTGCCAATCCGCTCTCGACCTTGGCCGTGAAACCGTCGCCGAACCATTGGCGTTCGCGCTCGATGGACCAGGCGAATTGCCGGCAGCCATCCTCGGCCGCGGCTCGATCGGCAAGGCCGAGCGCGATGCTGGCGACCAGGATGCCGGCGTTCAGGACGGCCCGCATCCCTCCATCATGATCAAGCCCAGGTGGGGAGGCCAGTCTTGATCGTGAAATTGTGATTGGCGGAGATCCAGCGCACCGTGCCGGTCTTCGAGCGCATGACGATGGAATGGGTCTCGGCGCCGCCGTGGAAGCGCCGCACGCCCTTCAGCATCGAGCCCGAGGTGACGCCAGTCGCCGCGAACATCACGTCACCCTTGGCCATGTCGGTCATCGAGTATTTGCGGTTGAGGTCGGTGATGCCCCACTTGCGCGCCCGCGCCTTCTCGTCGTCGTTACGGAACAGCAGACGGCCCTGGATTTGCCCGCCGATGGCGCGCAAGGCCGCCGCCGCCAGCACGCCTTCCGGCGCGCCGCCCGAGCCCATGTAGATATCGATGCCGGAATCGCCGGTCGAGGTGGCGATCACACCCGACACATCGCCGTCGCCGATCAGCATGATACGGGCGCCCGCCTCGCGGACCCGGGCGATCAGCTCGGCGTGACGGGGCCGATCGAGGATGCAGACCACGAGGTCGGCGACATCCACCTTCTTTGCCTTGGCAAGATCGCTCAAGTTCTGCTGCGGCGTCTTGTCGAGATCGACGATTCCCTCGGGCAAGCCGCCACCAACGGCAATCTTGTCCATGTAAACATCGGGTGCGTTGAGGAAGCCGCCGTGCTCCGCCATGGCGATGACCGCGAGCGCATTGGGCAGGCCCTTGGCCGTGATTGTGGTGCCCTCTAGCGGATCGAGCGCGATGTCGATCTTGGGCATGCCGGCCTGCCCCAACCCGACCTTCTCGCCGATATAAAGCATGGGCGCTTCGTCGCGCTCGCCCTCGCCGATCACCACCGTGCCGTCGATCGATAGCGAATTGAGCGAGGTACGCATCGCATCCACCGCCGCCTGATCGGCCTTCTTCTCGTCGCCGCGTCCCATCAGCTTGGACGCGGCGAGCGCCGCGGCTTCGGTTACCCGCACCACTTCGAGCGCGAGATTGCGGTCGAGCTTCACATCGTTGGCCATCGTCTCCTCCGTCGGCGCCTCTTTAGCGTTGGCTGGACGCCGTGCAAAAACTCAAAATGCTTCGATCCTGATGACGCATGGCTCCTCGGCCACCGCCTGCAGCTTGCCGATTCGGGCGAGCGCCCGCCGCATTGCCGCTTCATTGGTCTCGTGTGTCGTGAGCACGACCGGCACCTCGCCGGACTGCGAACGACCACGCTGCAGCATCGATTCGAGCGAAATCCGCTCCTTGGCCAGCGCGCCCGACACCGCCGAAATGACGCCCGGCCGATCCTGCACCATCAGGCGCATGTAGTAGGCGCCCTCGTGCCGTTCCATCGGCGAGACCTTCTTGTCCGCCAGACGCGCCGCCGGCACGACGAAGGCCGGCATCTCGCGGCCGCGCGCGACGTCGACCAGGTCGGCGACGACGGCCGAGGCGGTCGGACCCTGCCCTGCCCCCCGGCCCTGGAACATCGTCGTGCCGACGAAATCGCCTTCAACCACAACGGCGTTGAAGACACCCTCGATATGCGCGATCGGCGCGGCGAGCGGCACCATGCAGGGATGCACGCGCTGCTCGATGCCGTGGCTGGTCTCGCGCGCCAGACCGAGCAATTTGATGCGGAAGCCGAGTTCCTCTGCGAACTGGATGTCGCTCGCGGTGACGCGGCGGATGCCCTCGACATGGATGCCGGCGAAATTCACCTTGGCGCCGAACGCCGCGCCGGTCAGCACGGCGAGCTTGTGCGCCGCGTCGATGCCGTCGACATCGAAGCTCGGGTCGGCTTCTGCATAACCCGCTGCCTGTGCCTCGGCCAGCACGACATCGAAGTCGCGACCGGTCTCTCGCATGGTGGTGAGGATGTAATTGCAGGTGCCGTTCAGGATGCCGTAGAGGCGCTGGACGCGGTTGCCGACCAGCCCTTCGCGCAGCGCCTTGATGATCGGAATACCGCCGGCCACCGCCGCCTCGAAGGCGAGCATGCGCCCTTTGGCCTCGGCCGCGGCGGCAATCTCGGCGCCATGCAGGGCCAGCAGCGCCTTGTTCGCCGTGACGACGTGCTTGCCCGAAGCGAGCGCCTTCTGGACCAACCGGCGCGCCACGCCACCCGAGCCGCCGATCAACTCGACCACCACGTCGATATCGTCGGACGTCGCGAGTGATAGCGGATCGTTCTCCCAGCGCACGCCGGTGAGATCGATGTCGCGTTTCTTGGCCTTGCGGCGGGCGCTGACCGCGACCAGCTTCAAGGGCCGCCCGCCGCGCAAGGCAAGCAGCCGGCCATGCTCAGCCAACA
Source organism: Reyranellaceae bacterium (assembly GCA_046349335.1). Taxonomy (GTDB): domain Bacteria; phylum Pseudomonadota; class Alphaproteobacteria; order Reyranellales; family Reyranellaceae; genus Reyranella. Next base: position 399,152 of record JAXMCO010000002.1, on the reverse strand, counting down.
GCTTGACCACGCCTGAACCCACGGTGCCGAGTCCGGCGATACCGATTCTGAGAGGTGACTTCATGGTCGCCTGATACGACAGGTTGCGGCTAAGCGCGAGCCTTGATCGGCGTGATGTTGTCCCCCACCCCGCGCAGGTAGAGATCGATGGCCCGCCCCGGATCGGCGATGACCTGGCGAATGTTACGGATTGCCTGGCGGATCCGGTGCTTGTTCTCGACCAGGGCGATCCGGACATGGGCATCGCCGTGCTCGCCGAAACCGATGCCGGGCGAGACCGCGACATTGGCCTGCGTGAGCAGCAGCTTGGAGAAGGCTAGCGAACCCAGCTCGCCGAAGGCTTCCGGGATGGGCGCCCAGGCGAACATGCTGGCCGACGGAGCCGGCAACGTCCACCCAGCCGCCGCCAGCCCTTCGATCAGCACGTCTCGCCGTTCCTTGTAGGTGTTGCGAGCCTCGGCGATACAGTCCTGCGGACCGTTCAAGGCAGCCGTCGCGGCGACCTGGATCGGCGTGAACGCACCGTAGTCGAGATACGACTTGATGCGCGTCAGCGCCTGGATCAGCGTCTTGTTGCCGGCGGCGAAGCCGATGCGCCAGCCTGCCATCGAGTAGGTCTTGCTCATAGAGGTGAACTCGACGGCGATGTCGCGCGCGCCGGGCACCTGCAGCACAGACGGCGGCGGCACGCCATCGAAATAGATCTCGGCATAGGCAAGATCGCTCAGGATCCAGATGCCCTGGCGCTTGCAGAAATCGACGATCGCGCCATAGAAGTCGAGATCGACGACCTGCGCGGTCGGGTTCGACGGATAGTTCAACACCAGGGCGATCGGCTTCGGGACCGTGTGGCGCACGGCCCGCTCGAGCGCCGGCAGGAATTCCTCGAGCGAGGTGCTGCCCGGCACCGGGATGTGGCGCACCGAACCGCCGGCAATGATGAAGCCGTAGGGATGAATCGGGTAGCTCGGGTTGGGCACCAGAACGATGTCGCCCGGCGAGGTAATGGCCTGCGCCAGGTTGGCGAGGCCCTCCTTCGAGCCCAGCGTGACAATGATCTCGCTTTCGGAATCGAGCTCGACGCCAAAGCGCCGCGCATAATAGGCGGCCTGTGCCTTGCGCAGCCCCGGGATGCCGCGCGACGCCGAGTAGCCATGGGCGCGAGGATTGCCTGCCGCCTCGGCGAGCTTGGCGACGATGTGCGGCGCAGTCGGCAGATCGGGGTTGCCCATGCCGAGATCGATCACGTCCTGGCCGGCGCCGCGCGCACGCGCCTTCATGGCGTTCACTTCGGCGAAGACATAAGGCGGCAGGCGCTTTAGGCGATGAAACTCCGAATCGTCCATTGTTGTTGTCCTCGGCACTAGAACTCGACGGTGATGTCGGCCCGTCGATTGGCGGCAACGCCGCGGGGGGTCGTGGGATCGTAGATCGGCTCGGCGTCGGATGCTGCCTCCGCGACGATGCGCTCGCGCGGGACGCCCAGGCGAATGAGCTGGCTGGCGACCGCGAGCGCGCGTCGGCGCGACATGTCGAGATTGCCTTGCGACAAGACGGCGACCGACGAGCCGAAAGCATCCTCCGCAGCATGCGCCACGATGCGCACCCTCCCTCCGCTGCTGCGTTGAATGTCCGCGACCCTCTGCAGGATCGCGACATCGGCCGCGGTGAGATCCGCCGACATCTGAGTGAACTGGATGACCGCAACTTGCCGTGCGCCGGTCGGCTGTCGCGGCGCCGACGTTGGAGGCGCCACAGCCGCGACCTCGACCGCCGGCCGCCCGCCCGGCGGCACCCAGCCCGGGGGCGGCACGAACGCGGCGTTCGGGTTGCTGGATGAAGGCGGCACCGCTGCGGCTACGGGCGGCGGCGACGCCGCAGCAACTGTCGCTGCAGCAGGCGGAGACGTCGAAGGCGGACTCCACCCCGGCGGTGGTTCGAACGCCTTGTTGACATCCGTCCGCCGCGTCGCCTCAGGCACGCGCGACGGCGCAGGAGCCGGCGTGAGGGCCGCCACGACGGGAGACGGTGGTGTCGGCTGCGGGCCAGCCTGCGCCGATTGTCCGGGCGGTGTCCAATCGGCTGGTGGGACGAAGGCCTTGTTCGGGTCGGGGCGCGACGCAGCGGCGGTCCTGGTCGAGGCGGGCACGGGAGCCGGCGCCTCGCGCGTCGCTGCAGCCTGCGGCGCTGGCGTCGGCTGCCCCGGCGGCGCCCAATCGGGCGGCGGAACGAAAGCCTTGTTCGGGTCCGCCGCGCGTGGCCGAGGCGCTGCGCGGGGGGGAGCCGGCGGCGGCTCGGGTGTCGTCACGACTGGCGCCGGCGGCGGTGGCGATGGTGCCAGCGCGGCCTGCTGGTTCGGCGGAGTCCAGCCTGGCGGCGGCTCGAAGGCCTTGTTGGCGTCCCGTCGTGGGACAGGCGCAACAACGGGCTCGGGAACCGATGGTGGAGCCGCCAATGACGGTGGCGGCGGCGCCATGATCTGCATCGTCTGGGGCGGCGGCTCCTGTGCCGGAGCGACGGCTGCGACCTGTGCGGCCGGCGGCGGCTCCTGTCCCGGCGGAGCCCAGCCTGGCGGCGGAACGAAAGCCTTGTTCGGATCGGCGATTCGCAACGGCTTCGTCGCGGATGAGGAAGGCGCCGGAACAGAGGCGGCCGGCGCCGGCGCCTCCGCCACGGGGAGCGGCGCGGAGTGGCCCGGCGGCACCCAGCCTAGCGGCGGCTCAAACGCCTTGTTGGCGTTGCGCCTTTGCGGAGCGGGCGGCACCGGCGTCGCGGCGGGTGGCTGCGGTGCTGTCGGTGACGGCGCGGTTGCGGTCACCTGGGGGGGCGCCGGGGGCGCTTCCGGCGGCGCAATCGGTGCGCTCTCGACCACGGGCGGCGGGGGCGGTGGCGCAGAGTCGTTTCTGATCGGCGCCACGGAACTCATGCTGGCGCGAATCAAAGCCGGCGGCGCATCGGCACTGGCCACGGCCGGCGTCGCCACAACGGATTGTCCCGGTGGCGTCCAGCCAGTCGGCGGCACGAAGGCCTTGTTGGGATCACGCGGCGGTGGCGCAGCGACCGGCGGCGCCGGACTTGCAGGCGGGACAACGGCTTCCGGTTCCGCCGCAGGCGGCGGTGCTGCCGGCGTCGGAGCCGGTACTGCAGGTGCTGGAGCGGGTGCTGGCGGTACTGGATCAGGAGCAGGTGCTACTGGAGCCGGCGCTGGCGCCGGTGCGGCCGTCGGCGCTGGCCCAGGTTCGGGCGCCACGGCCGGTCGCGGCGCAGGCATCGAGCCGTCGCGACCCAACTGGGCACCTGCGGGACGTCCAGGCAATCCTCCCGACGGGTTGGTCGGCTTCTGCGGCGGCGTCGGGTCGTTGGCCTTGGCTTCGCGTTCGGCGGCCTCGCGCGCCTGCCGTTCCTCGCGTGCCTTGGCGTCCCGCTCGGCGGCTTCCTTATCGGCGGCTTCCTTCTGAGCCTTCTGACCGCCCTTCGCTTCGACCTGGGAGCCGATCCGGGGTTGGCGGGTCTCGTCGGTGGCCGCAATGCCTTGGTCGTACTGGCGGCCGCCATTGCCCGACGGCAGTGTGCTCGAGCCTTGAACCTCGCGGTCCGCACCCGGCCGCGCCTTTTGGCTGGTCGCAGGAGCTCCACCGCCAAACCAGCCGCAGCCGCTCAGCAGCGCCAAAGCGGAGACGCTGAGCAGACCGCGCAAAAGGCGGCTGCCGCTGATCCCTTCCCCGTGTCGCCGCATCGCCGTCACCATTGTCCTCGCCTGAAAACCCCTCTCGCGCTTCGGTGTAGCGAAGTTCGAGAGGAAGTTTGACCCGTCAGTTGTCGCAGCCTACCTATGGCATCGGATTGGTGGCCCCGGGAAACGCATCCCCCGACCGCCGCCAATCCGTGAAATTATCGCAAGAAACGCCCCAAGGGCAATGATTCAGAAGGGGAAACGAATGTCGGAGACGTCACCCCCGAACGTCCTTCCAGAGTTGACGTCGGCTGAATCCGAGAAGATGCAGGCTGCTTTCCGGGACATTGCACAGCGCAGCCAGAAGCTCCTGGAAACCTTCGCCGAGCGGCAAAAGGCTGACGGTCCACAGCCCGCCGACCCGCTGCGTCTCACCCAGACCTTCATGGATTTCACCGCCAAGCTCATGGCCGACCCCAACCGCCTGATCCAGGCGCAGATCGAGCTATGGCAGCAATACATGAAGCTGTGGCAGGTCACTGCGCAGCGCATGATGGGCCAACCGGTCGCGCCGCTGGTCGAGCCGGCCAAGGGCGACAAACGATTCAACGATCCGGCGTGGAAGGACGAGGTGGTCTTCGACTACCTCAAGCAGTCGTACCTGCTGACCTCGCGCTGGCTGCAGGACAACGTCAAGCAGGTCGAGGGTGTCGACGAGAAGACCGCCAAGAAGGTCGACTTCTACACCCGCCAATTCATCGACGCGCTATCGCCATCCAACTTCGCGCTGACCAATCCGCAGGTCGTCAAGGCGACGGTCGAGAGCAAAGGCGAGAATCTCCTGAAGGGCCTGCAGAACCTGCTGACCGATCTCGAGCGCGGCAAGGGCAAGCTCGCCATCCGCCAGACCGACATGAACGCCTTCAAGGTCGGCGAGAACGTCGCCACATCGCCCGGCAAGGTGGTCTACCAGAACGACCTGATCCAGCTCCTGCAGTACGCGCCGGCGACGGAGCAGGTCTACGCCATGCCGCTGCTGATCGTGCCGCCGTGGATCAACAAGTTCTACATCCTCGATCTCAAGCCGGAGAACTCGTTCATCAAGTGGGCGACCGAGCAGGGCTACACCGTGTTCGTCATCTCGTGGGTCAACCCCGACGAGCGCCTGACCAAGCTGGTGTTCGAGGATTACATGAGGCTCGGACCGCTCGCCGCGCTCGACGCGATCGAGAAGGCAACGGGCGAGAAGAAGGTGTCGGCGATCGGCTATTGCATCGGTGGCACGCTGATGGCGGCGACGCTCGCCTACATGGCTGCGCGCGGCGATGACCGTATCGCTGCCTGCACGTTCTTCACCGCCCAGGTCGACTTCTCGGAGCCCGGCGAGCTCGGCGTCTTCATCGACGAGGACCAGCTCGCCAGCGTCGAGGAGATGATGAGCAAGAAGGGCTATCTCGAGGGCAGCGAGATGGCGACGACCTTCAACATGCTGCGCGCCAACGACCTCATCTGGTCGTTCGTGGTCAACAACTACCTGATGGGCAAGGACCCCTTCCCGTTCGACCTGCTGTTCTGGAATGCGGACGCCACGCGCATGCCGGCCGCGATGCACAGCTACTACCTGCGCAACATGTACCAGAAGAACCTGCTGGTGCAGCCCGGCGCGCTGACGCTCGACGGCGTGCCGATCGACCTGCGCAAGATCGACATTCCAGTCTATCTGCAGGCCGGCAAGGAAGACCACATCGCGCCGGCCAAGTCGGTCTACAAGGCGACCCAGATTTTCTCCGGTCCGGTGCGCTTCATGCTTGCGGGGTCCGGCCATATCGCCGGCGTGGTCAACCCGCCGCGCAACAAGAAGTACCAGCACTGGCTGAACGAGACACAGCACAACCCGCCGACCCTCGAGGAATGGCGCGCCGGTGCCCGGGAGTTTCCAGGCTCGTGGTGGCACGACTGGGACAAGTGGCTGTCGGCCAAGTCGGGGCCGAAGGTTCCAGCACGCATCCCCGGCGCCGGCGCCCTGCCCGCCCTCGAGGACGCGCCTGGCAGCTACGTCAAGGTTCGCACGATCGAGTGACCCGCTTCGCCCTCCCCGTCATCGAGGGAGGGCGTTCGAGTCTACCGCGCGATCGGGCCGCCGGGGCGGAAATGGGTACGCAGACGATCGTACGGGATGACAACCTCGTATGGGCCGGCCGCGTAAGGTCCGACTTCGTAGGCATTGAAGATCAGCTCGAGCTTGTCGGGCTTCCAGCAATAGTGGCCCGCCTCACGCAGCAGCTTGGTCAGGCTCTTGGGCTCCAACGCATCCTCGAAGCCGGGCTTCTCGACGAACTGCTTCTTCAGGTCGGCGCCGACGAGCTGGACCATCATCGGCAACCAGGCGTCGCCGACGGCGAATACACCGTCCGGACCAACGCTGCGCCCGCTGCGTAGATCGACCAGGGTGCATTCGGTCCCGCCGAAGCCATGCGCGCCGCCACTATAGCCGTAGAACGTCTGACCTACGGTCACGGCATCCGGGCCGGGCCGATATATTTCGAAGCTCTGCTGGTAGGTCCAGCCCTGCTCGCGGTCAGTGCCGGCATCGGCGCCTTTCGGTTTGGCTTCCTCGGCGGCCTTGCGGGCGGCTCCGGCGAAGCGTGCGTTGATGGCCGAGAAATCCGCCGTCGTGCCGTCGAAACGCGGATACTCGATGCTGTAGGTGTAGCGGATCGAGCCCAGCTTGCCTTTGCCGTCGATCGACGGGGCTCCGACGAACGGATAGGCGCCGTCGCCGAAGGCCTTCAGAGTGGTGGTCCGAGCGGCATATCGGTTTCTCAGGCACACCGCGATGTCGTCCGGATCGGCGGCACAATCGCGGTTGCGGGCAACGATCCAGCTCACCTGGTCCTTGGCCAGGTGCTCCTTGGCTACAGTCCCGAGCCGGGCTGCGAGCGCACCGTAGATGGCTGCCAGGTCGCGGTCAGCCGTGGCGAGCTCTGGCTCCCTGCAGATCGTCCGTTCGATCGCATTGGATGCCTTGCTGCAATCGAAGCTCGGCCCCCGCTGTGCAAGGGCAGGCGCGGCGACGGCGAGGAAGGATGCAACGACGAGCCACTTCACAGTCGTCTCCAAGCTCTTAATCGCCGCACCGCCTCTTCCATTTCCGCGGTCGATCCGGCGAAGGAAATGCGCAACGTGCCGGCGCCGCGTGCGCGGTCGAAATCGACACCCGGCGTCGTCGCCACGCCGGCCTCGCGCAACATCTGCCGGCAGAATTCGCGGCTGTCGTTGGTGAGGTGGGCAACGTCGCAATAGAGATAGAACGCGCCTTCGGCCGGGGCAAAGCGGTCGAGGCCGACCGCCGGCAAGCCGGACATCAGGAGATCGCGATTGGTGCGGTAGCGCCGGACATGGCCGTCGAGCTCGTCCCGGCCCTCGAACGCTGCGAGAGCGGCATGCTGGCTGAGCGTTGGCACCGAGATGAAGAAGTTCTGGGTCAGACGCTCGATCGGCCGCACAAGATCGGTCGGCACCACCAGCCAGCCGACGCGCCAACCGGTCATCGAGAAGTACTTGGAGAAGCTGTTGACCACGATGGCGTTGTCGGAGACCTCGACCGCCGAGGTCGTATCTCCCTCGTAGACGATGCCGTGGTAGATCTCGTCGGAGATCAGCCGCACACCCTTGCGGTCGCACCATGCCGCCAGCGCCTTCATTTGCGCATGACCGACCATCGTGCCAGTCGGGTTCGACGGGCTCGCCACGATCAGGCCATCGATGCGCCCGGCCTTCTCCAGGGCCTCGACCGTCGGCTGGAAGCGATCGGCTGCCGAGGTCGGCAGATCGACGGCCTCGAGATCGAGCGCAGTCAGGATGTTGCGGTAGGCCGGGTATCCAGGCGCCGCGAGCGCAATCCGGTCGCCGGCGTCGAAGCTCGCCAGGAAGGCCAAGGGAAAGCCGCCCGACGATCCCGTCGTCACGATCACCCTGTCGGGCGAAATCTCGACGCCATAGGTCTCGTGATAGTGGCGGGCGATGCGCTCGCGCAGCGCCGGAATGCCCAGCGCGGCAACATAGCCGATCTTGTCGGAGTCGAGCGCCGCATGCGCCGCGGCCAGTGCCGTCTTCGGCGCAGGTGTGCTGGGCTGCCCGACTTCGAGGTGGATGACGGTATCTCCTGCCGCCTCCTTCTCCGCGGCTGCCGCCATGACATCCATGACGATGAACGGATCGACCGCGCCGCCGCGGCGCGAGAGCTTTCCCGACATGCAATCCGCCTAGCGTGTGGTCGCAATAAGGGCCAATCCGGCACCGGCTGGATCGATGCCGCTCTGACACGTTGCGGCGTTGCTGCGCAGCCCGGACGGACAGGCAATGGCGTTGACCCAGCCACCCTGGCCGCGCTGAGCGGCCAGCGCCGTGGCGATCTTCTGGTCGCGCTCGATCACGGAATAGGCAAGCAAGCCGGTGGCCTGCGCCGCGGTCGGGGAGCCACCGCCGGCACCGGCGAAGCTGAACTCGCCATTGTTCGGATTGGCGACGATCAGCGGACTGACCGATCCGGCGACCGGCGTCATGGCGCCGAGCATCACGCCCGTGCCCGGAACGACAACACGCGCGCCGAAGAGCTGTCCCATAGACAAGGTGCATGCCGCCGCACCCGCCTTGCCGTCGACAGCCACCAGACCCGAAAAGCCATTCGAATCGGCCGGCACCGGTCCGCCTGGTGCCTGCCCCTTCCAGCCAGCGAGCGCCATCGCTCCCGCCGCCGGTGACGGCGCCACATAGACCCGCCGCCGACCATAACCTTCCGTGAGCGGTGCGCCGAATTGCGGCACGGCATTGCGCAACGCTTCCAGCGGCAGGCTGCCGCCGATCTGGGATATCTGATCCGACAGAGTGCGCGCCAAGCTGCCCTGGAAGAATTCACCGCCGCCGCGTTGGCGGATGCTGCCGAGCGTGCCAGCGAGGTCGGACTGGACCCAGGTGTCCCCTTCACCAATAACACCACCGCCCTTGCCGAAGATCCGTCGCGTCTCGCGATCGGCCGTGAGCAAGGCGCCGCCAGCCTGCAGGTCGCGCGACAGCGCCCGCGACACCGGCACGCCAAAGCGCGCCATGCGCTCGGCCGGCGCCACCGTCTGCTCCCACCGCAACTGGCCGTGCCGGATATGCATCAGCGTAAGCGCGCGAACGCTGGACGGCACCGCGAAGGGCTGCCCGGCGATGGTCCCGGAGGCCGCCACCGGAGGAAACACGAAGGCTTCCGCGGCGTTGGTCTTGTCGTTGTGAACGATGCAGGCTCCGGTCGAGCCGAGCCCGGCTGCCGAAGGCAGGGTAACGGCGAGGGCGAAATACATGGCGACTGCGGCATCCGTCGCGTTGCCGCCGTTCTGCAGGATGTCCCGGCCGACCTCGGCCGCCCGGCTCTCGTCGGCGGAAACCGCGGAGAAGGAGCCTGACTTGACCACTTTCGACAATCCCCGGCTACCCGGCGACGTTCCGGCCGGATTGGCTGCATTTGCGGCCGAGTCCGATTCGCGATCCGCCTCACTACAGCCACAAGCGCCCAGCACAACCGTTGCAATCAGCGCCAGCCTGCGCAATTGACGTGGCCAGCGCGCGTTCATAGCCTGCCAGGACCTCGTGCCGCCCGTGTCTCGACGCATCATCACCCTCTTCTGCCTCGCGCTGTTCGCGCTGGCGCCGCTTCGTGCCGCGAGCGCACAGCAAAATCAACGTCTCAATCTGATCCGCGACGCCGAGATCGAGAACACCATCCGCGCCTTGGTCGTTCCGATCTGGCGCGCCGCCGGTCTCGATCCCAACTCGGTCGAGATCATGATCGTCCAGGACAACGCCCTCAACGCTTTCGTCGCGGGCGGCCAGCGCATCTTCATCAATACCGGCCTGATCATGCGGACCGAAACGCCGAACCAGTTGATCGGCGTCCTGGCGCACGAAAGCGGGCACATCGCCGGCGGCCATCTGGCTCGCATGCAGGAAGAGCTGCGCAGCCTGACGACCCTGCAGATCCTCGAAGCCATCCTGGGTGGCGGCGCGCTCGCCGCCGGCGCCTTGTCGGGCAGCGGCGCAGGACGCGGCGGCCCGACCACCGGCGTCGGCGGCCCGCGAGCACCAGGCTCCCTCCTCGCGTTCCTGCAATATACGCAGACGCAGGAAAGCGCTGCCGACCAGGCGGCGATCACCTACCTGCAGCGCACCGGGCAGTCGCTCAAGGGCACGGTCGAGTTCCTGCGCCTCCTGCAGCGCGAGGAGCGCATGCAGATCAATCGCCGCGACCCCTACCTGACGACCCATCCGCTGACGCCCGACCGGATCAGGACGTTCGAGGAGGCGGCAGCGCGCTCGCCTTACACCAACACGGCGGACACGGCGCAAGCACTCACCATGCACCATCGCATGGTCGCCAAGCTGATGGGCTTCATCACGCCCGACACCGCCCTGGCGCGTTTCAGCGAGGCCGACCGCGCCGTGCCGGCGCGCTATGCCCGCGCCATCGCCTGGTACCGCAAGGGCGCCCTGGGCTCGGCCTTGCTGACCATCGACGGCCTCCTCAAGGAATACCCCAACGATCCGTACTTCCACGAAGTGCGCGGCCAGATGCTCTACGAGAACGGAAAAGCCGGCGAAGCCGCCGCCTCGTACCGCCGCGCCGTGCAGCTTCTGCCCAGCGCGGCGATCCTCAAGATCGACTACGCCCGCGCCCTGCTCGACACCAACACCCCGGACAACGACCGCGAGGCGGTTCGCAACCTCGAGCAGGCGGTCCAGCAGGAATCGGGCAGCTTCGAGCTGTGGCGCCTCATGGCCGCGGGCTATTCCAAGCTCAACAATCCCGGCATGACCTCGCTCGCGCGCGCCGAGATGGCCGTGCTGCGCGGCCAGCGCAGCGAAGCGCAGGCCCATGCCGAAACCGCGACACGCCAGTTGCAGTCCGGGACACCGGCATGGCAGAGGGCTCAGGACATCAAGGCTTACATCAACACGCGGCCGGCGGGACGCCGCTAGGCTCGGAGACCGATCGATGCGGACTGCTCTTCTCGTTATCTGCGCCGGCCTGGTGGCTGTCGGCGCCCTCGTGGCCGCGTCGGCCACCGCGCCGCACCCTGGCGCAGGAGCCGGAGCGGCTCCGTCTGCCGACCGCACAGCGCTCGGCAAGAGCATCCGCGAGTACCTCCTGGCCAATCCGGAAGTGCTGGTCGAGGCCATGCAGGAACTCGAGCGCCGGCAGGACAGCCAGCGCGACGCAGTCGCCCTGAAGGGAGTGCAGGAGAACCAGGCCGAGCTGTTCCGCGATCCCGACAGCCCGATCGGCGGCAATCCCAACGGCAATGTCGTGGTCGTCGATTTCAACGACTACCAATGCCCCTACTGCAAGCGTGCGCATCAGGCCGTCAAGTCGGTGCTCGCCGCCGACGGCAACGTGAAGATCGTGTACAAGGACCTGCCGATCCTCGGCGAGGCGTCGAAGATCGCCGCCTTGGCCGCGCTTGCCTCGACCCGGCAGGGCAAGCACCAGGCCCTGCACGACGCGCTGATGGAGAATAGCGGCAAGCTCGACCGCGACCGCATCTTCGAGATCGCTGTATCGGTGGGCCTCGATCGCGCTCAGCTCGAGAAGGACATGCAGGATCCCAAGCTGAAGCAGATCATCGATCGCAACCTAGCCCTCGCCTCCGCCCTCGGCGTGCGCGGCACGCCGGCCTTCGTGATCGGCAAGCAGTTCGTGCCCGGCGCCGTCGATGCCGCGACTCTGAAGCAGCTCATCGCCGACGCCCGCAAGGCGGGATGAGCTCGCAGCCTGGCCTGTCTCGCCGTCGTTTCGAAGACGAGGCAGGAAAGGAAGACGCTCCTCACAGCATCGACGGGTCGGTCGGCAATCCGAGCAGCACGCGCCCCGCTACTTCGTAGCTCGGCGGCGCCACCATCATGTGCTGGGTGATGACGTGCACGTCGCGAAAGCGCCGCTGCAACGGGCTCGCGCGATAGACCGACGTGCCGCCGGCCATGGTGTAGCAAAGGTCGACAGCCTTCACCGCCGCCTCGGTGGCATTGGTCGCGGCGAGTCGCAGCGCCATGCGTGTATCCACTCCAATCTCGCGTCCTGCGACCGCGTCAGACCATGCCTCCTCGACCGCCTCGACGAGAAAGGCGCGGGCGCTGCGCACGGCGGCCTCGGCCTTGGCGACATCGATCTGTATGGCGCTGCGCTCGGCGAGCTTGCGGCGGCTGAAGGTCGGCACCTTGGCGCCGGCGATGGCGACCAGGTCGCCGATCGCGCCCCGAGCGGTTCCCAGGGCAACGGCGCCGCAACCCATGGCGAGCAGGCCAAAGAAGGGAAAGCGGTAGAGGGCGGCATCGACCCGGGGCTTGTCGCGCATCAGGGAAACCGCATGATCGGCCGGGACGACCAGGTCATGCACGCTCATGTCGCAGGAACCGGTGCCGCACAGTCCCGTCGTATACCAGTTGTCGGCGAAGGTGATCTGGCCGCGTGGGAAATAGACTGTCAGGACCTCGGGCACGCCATCGCGGACCATGCGCGGCTTGCCGTCTTCCCAGGCCACGCAGCCGCCCTTCATCCAGTGCGCGTGGCTGTTGCCGGACGCCCACTGCCACGTACCGCTGACGCGCCACGAGTCGCCGACACGTTCGGCTCTGCCGCGCGGAGCGAAGATGCCGCCAACCACGACGTCGGGCGCACCATGAATGGCGCGAGCGGCGTCAGGTGCGAGCCATGCCGCCGATGTGCCTGCGGTCGCGCCGATCATGACGTTCCAGCCAACCGACGCGTCGGCCTCCGCCGCCCTCTCGATCGCCTGCATGAGCACCAATGGAGGCGCCTGGTAGCCGTGCAGCGCCTCGGGCACGCAAAGCTTGAAGACGCCGGTTGCGATCAGCGCTCGCGAAATATCGGCTGGAAGCTGCCGTGCCTGCTCGATCTCCGCGGCGCGTGCCGTGAAGCCGGCGAGCAGCGGCTGCAGTCGCGCGAGAACAGGGTGCGGCGCTTCCATCTCGGCGGCTATTCGGCGCCCGATCCGATCACGCCGCCATCGGCGATGATGCACTGCCCGCACACGAAGGCGCCGGCCTTCGAAGCGAGGAACACCGCGACACCGCCGATGTCGTCGGGCTGGCCGATGCGCTTCAGCGCCGCCTTGCTCTCCTGCGCGCCGCGAATTTGCGGATTCTCCCACAAGGCCCGAGCGAAGTCGGTCTGGATTAGGCCGGGCGCGATGGCATTGATGCGAATGTTGTGCTTGCCCCACTCCATGGCTAGCGACTTGACCAGCGACAGGTCTGCGGCCTTGCTCATGTTGTAGGCGGCGATATGCGCCGAACCGACTAACGCTCCGATCGACGACACGATGATGAAGGCGCCGTCACGCCGCTCCGCCATCTCCGGGCCGACCATGTTCATCAGCCACAGGTTCGACATGACGTTGTTCATCATGATCTTCTGAAAGACGTCCTCTTTCAGTCCCGTCAACGGACCGAAATAGGGATTCGAGGCGGCGTTGCAGACCATGATGTCGATCTTGCCGTACGCCTTGCGCGCCGCCGTCACGAGACCCTCGAGCTGCGCCTTGTCCGAGATGCTGGCCGCGACCGCCGTCGCCTCGCCGCCCTTGGCCTTGATGCCCTTCACGACCTCTTCGCAGGCCGGCAGCTTGCGACTGGACACGACGACCTTGGCGCCGTGCGCCGCCATCTGCTCGCAGATCGAACGGCCGATGCCGCGGCTGCCGCCCGTCACCACAGCCACCTTGCCGGTCAGGTCGAACATCATCGCGCCGTCTCCTCGCCCCAGAAATTCATTTACGTCAACGTCGACCTTACTGGCGCCCGGGCAAACAGCGCAATCATCTCGACATGCGGCGACCAAAGGAACTGGTCGATCGGCAGGAGCTTCTCCAGCCGATACCCGCCGTCCTGCAACGTGCGCGCGTCCCGCGCAAAGCTGCCCGGATCGCACGAACCGTAGACCACGCGCGGCACCTTCGATCTCGCAAGCTCGCCGGACTGCGCCGTCGCGCCGGCACGCGGCGGATCGAGCACTACGGCGTCGAATGCGTCGAGCTCGGCGGCGGTGAGCGGATTGCGGAAAAGGTCGCGGCGCTCGACTGTCACGGCACCGGCGGCCAGCCGCCGGCGCGCTGCGTCGATTGCCGCCACTGCCGGCGGATCGCTTTCGAACAGAGCGAGCTTGCCCGGCCGGCCGAGCGTCAGCGCGCCAATCCCGGCGAAGAGATCGGCGAGCCGCAAGGCGCTGCCAGCCCACTCGGACACCGCAGCCCGCATCGCCTGCTCGGCCCGCTTCGTCGCTTGCAGGAACACGCCGGGTGGCGGGTCGATCCTAATCTCGCCGAACAGCAGGAGCGGCGCGCGATGGACAACAACAGGTTCGGCAGTCGCACGATCGCCCCAACTCAATCGAGCGAGGTCGGCGCTTTCGGCCAACGACACCAACGCCTCGCGCCTGTCGAGATCGAGGTCGAGACGACGGTGCGGACGCAGCAGCAGGTCGATGCCGCTGTCGGTTTCGTTGGCAATCGCATCGGCTGCGCCGCCATCGGGGAGCACTTTCGCCGCTGCGGCGCGCAAGGGCCCGAGCAAGCTGACCAGTGGTGACCGCAAGACGGGGCAGGCCTCGACGTCGACCACCCGAGGATTGGCCCGTTCGTGCAAGCCGGCAATCACGCGCCGTCCCTGGCGGCGCACGACGAAGTCGGCGCGCCGGCGTTCGCCCGGCACGCCCGTCACCGGCGGCTCGAAGCGAGGATGCTCGACGCCACGCTGCGCCAGCGCGCGGGCGATCAGCTCGACCTTCCACGCGGTGTAGGCATCGCGCCGCCAGTGCTGCAATGCGCAGCCGCCGCAGGCGCCGAAGTGGCGGCATGGCGGCACCTCGCGATGGCGCGACGGCGACAGCACTTGCTTGAGCTCGCCGACGATGGCTTCGCCACGCTTGCCGCGCGGCTCGACCTCGACCGTCTCGCCTGGCAGGGCAAAGGGCACGAAGTAGCGCTGCCCGGCGATCTCCCCAATGCCGTCGCCGCGACCACCGATCTCGAGGATGTCGAGCGTGACGCTCACATCCTTCTCGGCCTACGGCTATCGCTCATGGCAAGAAGCATCGTTTTCCCGACCGCAGCCAGGCGCAGCGAAGCGTAGTGGAAAGCCTATCTCGTTGCGGCTTCGACAGGTGGAAGTCCCTTGACCACGCCGCCCTTCGGGCGGCTCCGCTGTGGAAGCTGGGAAACGTCGCATCTGCGGAAGCCGAACCGCTCACCCCAACCAGCTTCGAGCCGGGCGCATTTCACCAACCAGCAAGCCGACCACGTTCTTGACTGGCGGCTTCAGGATCTCCCCGCCTAGGCCCGGCGGCAGCACGCCGAGATGATCGAGCAACGCGGCCATCGCCACTTCCGAAGCGCGCGCCGCGCCGTCCCACATCTTGATGGCAACGCCGAGACCCAAGGTCGGCAGCATGCCGCAGAACACGCCCTCGGCGCCGGTCTTGATCTGCGCCACGCCGGGCAGCGCGGCGTTGATGCGCGTACAGAAACGTCCAGTGCCCGCCATCATGAAGGGCTCGGCGTTCATGGCAGCTCGGATGCGGCCGGCGGCATCGGCGTGGCGGCTCGACAGCCGCGACGGGTCGGCCATGCTGGCCATGGCGCGTGCCAAGCTGACCAGCGGCGTTGCCAGCGTGGGAATGCCGCAGCCATCGGTGCCGTGTGGAAAGGTATGGGCATCGACCCCGCACAGCTCGGTCATGACATCGCGCAGGCGGCGCTGAACGGGGTGGCCGTAGCGGATATAGCCGCGCGTCGGCTCGCCGTGCTGCACCGCCGTCGTCAAGAATCCGCTGTGCTTGCCAGAGCAATTGTTGAAGGCCGGCGTAGGCGTCTTGCCCTCGCGCACCAGTTCCTCAAGCGTTGCCGGCAAGCGGGGCGGATGGGTGCCGCATTCGAGATCGGCCTCGCTCAGCCCGACCCGCATCAACCAGTCCCGCACTGTCTCGACGTGCCGCTTCTCGCCGCTATGCGACGCACAGGCGAGCGCTATGTGCTCGTTGGCGAGGCCGAAGCGATCGATCGCACCACTCTCGACGAACGCCATCGCCTGGATCGGCTTGTTGGCCGAACGCGGCAGGATCGGCGTGTCGATGTCGCCCCACGAAGCGACGATGGTTCCATCGGCCTTGACGACGGCGGCGATGCCTTCGTGCCGGCTCTCGACCACCGGACCGCGCGTCACCTCGATCGTAACCACGTCGCTCCTCACCGCTGTCGCTCCAGCTTGACCACTGTGACGTTGTCCTGGTGCTCGACCGCCGCGGCCAGGACCGCATCGATCAACGCCTGGACCGGCCGGACGGTCACGGCCGCGATTGCCGATTCGCTCAGCGACTGGACACCGTCGCTGCACAGCAACAGACGCGCATCGGGGCCCAGCCGGCGGCTACCGCGGTCGATCAGTGTCAGTTTCTCGCCCATGACGGCCTCGCGTAGGGTGTGCCGCGCCGGGTGGCGTTCCGCCTCCTCCGCCGTCAATATGCCGCGCTTCACCATGGCCTCGATCTGCGGGACCATCGAATGATCGGCGTTGAGCCGCTCGATACCACCGACTGCGACCAGGAAAAATGGCGAATCGCCGACGCTGATCCAGCGCACGTCGTCGCCGCGCACCTGTACCGCCACCAAGGTTGCGCCCATGCCGGCGAGGTCGGGCTTTCCGGCGGCCGCCCGGCGCACCGCCTCATTGGCATCCTGCAGCCCGTCGGACAGCCCACCGCCCTGCTCGATCGAATGGACGAAGGTGTCGACGACGATCTTGCTCGCCACCGCGCCGCCGGCGTGGCCCCCCATGCCGTCGGCCACCACGGCGAGCAGCGAGCCGTCGCCCAACGGCTTCAGCGCCCAGCTATCTTCCTGATAAGGCCGGGCACCCTGGTGCTGCCCGCCCTCGCCCCGCCAGCCGCTCGACATGGCTAGTGCCAGACCGCCGGCAGCTTGCTGAGACCACGCAGGGTGAAGGTGTGCCGCCATGCAGGCGCTTCCTTCTCCGGCAGCCGGATGTTCGGGATACGCTCGACCAGTGCGGTGAAGACGAGCTCGGCCTCGAGACGCGCGAGCTGCGCGCCGAGGCAATGGTGGATTCCACCGCCGAACGACATCGGACGGATATGCTCGCGCGCGACGTCGAGCCTGTCGGGATCCGGATACTGCGCCGGATCGCGATTGGCAGCGCCTAGCAGCGCAATGATGCTCTCGCCGGGCCCCAGCCGACCGCCGCTCAACTCGACCTCAGTATTGGTCACACGGCCCGTAAGCTGGACAGACGAATCGAAACGCAACAACTCCTCGACCGCATTAGGGATGAGAGAAGGATCGGCCTTCAGACGTTCCCATTGGTCGGGCTGGCGATGCAGCGCCAGCAAGCCGTTGCCGATCAGATTCGTGGTGGTCTCGTGGCCGGCGCCGAACAGCAAACCAATGTTGGCATCGAGCTCCTCGGGCGAGAGCTTGTCGCCCGCCTCCTCCGCCCGCACCAGCTCGGTGGTGAGATCGTCGCGCGGCTCGCGCCGGCGCAGTTCGCAGAGTTGCTTGAAGTAAACGCTCGCCATCTGCGTATTGCGGTTGGCCTGATCGAGTTCCTCGCGTGTCAGCGGCACCGGGTCGAGGATGCGGCCGTTGACGTTGCTGCCCGCCAGGAACGGCGCGCGATGCTCCTCGGGAATGCCGAGCATGTCGCAGATGACAATGACCGGGAGACGGTGCGCAAGGTCGCGCATGACATCCATCTCGCCCTTGGCGATCACCCGGTCGAGCTGCTCGTCGACCAGCGTCTTGATGCGCGGCCGCATGTCGGCGACCCGGCGTGCCGTGAAGGCCTTGTTCACCAGGCCGCGCAGCCGGGTATGATCGGGCGGATCGAGCACCAGCATGGTGCGGGCCAGGCTGGCGATTGCCGGCTCGTCCAGGCCCGCCTTCTCGCCGTAGCGACGACGCATGTTGCCGACGAAGTCCTTGCCGAACCGCTTGTCCCGCAGGATCAGGGCGACATCCTCGTAGCCCGTGGCCAGCCAGAAGCCCTGTGGCGTCTTGTAGACCGGCGCAGTCTCGCGCAGCCGCCGGTAGTACGGATAGGGATCGGCAATGAACGCCGGATCGAGCGGGTTGAAAGCGAGCGGAGCCTGATCGACGGCGGGCGGAGAGATAGCATTCATAATCGCCCCCTTTAGCACGATCCCTCTTGCCGTGCGAACGACCGCGCCCCTAGCATCGTCGTCATGTTTTCCCTGACCCAGGGCTTGCGGCGGGCCTTTCAGACCAAGCCGAACGGTATCGCCACCCACTTTGCCGGCCGTCGCTTCACCTGGAAGGAAACCCTGGACCGCGTATCCCGCGTCGCCGGGGCACTTTCCGCATTGCACGTGCAGCGCGGCGACCGTATCGCCATCCTTGCCCTGAACAGCGACCGCTATTTCGAGCTGATGTACGCTATCCCATGGATCGGCGCCGTCATGGTGCCGCTCAACACGCGGCTGGCGCCCAAGGAGATCGAGTACATCCTGACCGATGCCGGCGTCACCGTGCTGTTCGTCGACACCGCCATGTCGTCCCATCTGGCGGCCCTCGAGCACAGCATGCCCGGCGTGCGCGAGGTGATCTGGCTCGACGACACGCCGGCACCGTCGGGACTGCTCCGCTACGAGAACCTGGTGGCCAACGATCCGGTCGACGATGCCGGCGCGGCCGACGACGATCTGGCCGGCCTCTTCTATACCGGCGGCACGACGGGTCGTTCGAAGGGCGTGATGCTCAGCCACACCAACCTCGTGGTCAATGCGCTGAACGGCATCGCCGGCATCGGCTTCACCTCCGACACCACCTATATCCATTCCGGCGCCATGTTCCATTTGGCCGACGGTGCCTCGACCTTCGGCGTCACCCTGGTGGGCGGGCGGCATGCCTTCGTTTCGCGTTTCGAGCCGGTCGAGGTGCTGCAGACCATTCAGGTCGATCGGGTGACGCACGCCCAGTTCGTGCCGACCATGATCAACATGCTGGCCAACCACCCTCGTTTCGCCGAATTCGACATCTCGACCCTCTCCCTCATCCTCTACGGCGCCTCTCCGATGCCCGAGGGCGTGCTGCGCAAGGCCATGCAAGTGATGCCGCATGTCCGGCTGCTCCATGCCTACGGCATGACCGAGGCAGCGCCGATCGTGACCCTGCTCGATCCGCGCTACACGACACTCGACGGTCCATTCGCAGGCCGTCTGAAGTCGTGCGGCCAGGCAGCGCTGGGGTGCGAAGTCAAGGTGGTCGATGGCGACCGGCGCGAGGTGCCGCGCGGGACGGCCGGCGAGATCGCAATTCGCGGCGCCAACATCATGAAAGGCTACTGGAACAAGCCCGCCGAGACCGCCGCCGTGCTGGCCGACGGCTGGTACTATTCCGGCGACGGCGCGACCATGGATGACGAAGGCTTCGTCTACATCGTCGACCGCCTCAAGGACATGATCATCTCGGGTGGCGAGAACGTCTATTCGGCGGAAGTCGAGAATGCGATCTCCCTGCTCGACGGTGTCGGCGAGGTCGCCGTCATCGGTGTGCCCGACGAGCGCTGGGGCGAGCGCGTGCACGCCATCATCGTCCCGAAGCCCGGCGCAAGACTCGGCGAAGATCAGGTGATGGCGCACTGCCGCGCTCACATCGCCGGCTACAAGTGTCCGCGCAGCCTCGAATTCCGCGATCAGCCGCTGCCCTTGTCCGGCGCCGGCAAGGTGCTGAAGCGAGACCTGCGGGAGCCCTACTGGAAGGGCTTCACCAAGGCGGTGAACTGACGGGATCAGACCAGAGGAACGTAGTCGTACTCACCCAACCCTTGCAGGACGAGGAAGGTGAGTGAGCCCGATCCGGCATTGGTCACGAGATGCGGACGGCCGGCGACGGCGACATAGGCCTGGCCTGGGCTCAGCCTCACCTCCTCTTTCGGCTTCTGCAAGAACAGCCGCATCTCGCCCTCTAGGACATAAAAGGTGTCGCTGATGTTGGTGTGGTAATGCCAGGGCACGCTCTGCGTGGGCGAGAGCTGCAGCTCGCTGATGTGGAAACCCGGCCGCACGGCATGCCGCGCGCGGCGTTCGACCTCGTAGAGATGATCGGCGTTCTTGACCGGCTTAAGCCTGTGCTCGGCGCTCATGGTCCGTTCCACCCTTCTGCGAAGCGTAGCACAGCGCTGTCGAAAACGCGCTAGCGCGCGACACCACGAGACCGTATGGGCATGGCCCGGACAAGCAACAGGAAAGTCGATGCTTACGATCTACGGTGTCTATCGCTCGCGCGCATCGCGCAACATCTGGCTGGCGGAGGAGCTTGGCCTCCCCTTCAAGGTCGTGCCGGTGATTCAAGCCTACCGCCTGCCCAATCCAGCCGCCCCCGGCGCGCCGCTCCATACCCGTTCGCCCGATTTCCTCGAGGTCAATCCCAACGGCCATGTGCCGACGATCGACGACGATGGTCTGATCCTGCACGAGTCCCTCGCCATCAATCTCTACCTCGCCCGCAAGCACGGCGGCCCGCTGGCCCCGCGCACCATCGGTGAGGACGGCGAGATGACGATGTGGGCGCTGTGGGCGGCGACCGAGCTCGAACCGCAAGCCTTGACGATCCTTTACCATCGGATCGGCGGAGCGCCGGGCGGCGTGAAAGACCCCAAGATCGCCGATGCCGCCGTGACTGCGCTGCGCCCTCCCTTCGTCGTGCTCGACGCGGCCCTCGCAAAGACGGGCTACCTGGTCGGCGGCCGCTTTACCGTGGCAGACCTCAACATGGCCGAGGTCGCGCGCTATGCGCTGGCCGCCCCCGAGCTGTTCGACGCCGCGCCGAACGTGAAGAAGTGGCTTGCGGCCTGCCAGGCACGTCCAGCCTTCAAGAAGATGTGGGCCGCCCGCGACGCGGAACCCGCATGAGTCAGGCAACACGCGGAGCGAGGTCGCGGTCGGCGCCGATCACGACCTCGCGTCCGCCCTGCAGCCGGAAGAAGGCGTCCTGCGGTTTCTCGAGCGCAAGACCTGCGCGGGCATCCAACCCGAGATAGATGCTCCGTAGGACGGCGCCGCTCACGCCATGACCCACGATGACGGTCCGCGTCGCCGATCGGGCAATGTCGTACAAGGCGCTCGCGGAGCGCCGGTGCAAGTCGAGATGCGATTCGCCGGCCGGCGCGGCGAAGGCCTCTGGATCGGCGCGCCACTCGGCATAGGCGTGTGGCTGCACAGCCTCGATCTCCGGCCAGGTGAGCCCTTCCCAGTCGCCGTAACAGAACTCGGCAAGGCGCAGGTCGTCCTGCCAGCACAACGGATCCAGGCCGAGACTTCGGCCGACGATCAACGAGGTTTCTCGCGTACGACCAAGCGGACTGCGCAGAAAATTGGTTGAGGCCGGATCGAGCGCCAGCTCGGCGGCGAGTGCTCGCCCCATCGCTGCAGCCTGTGCCCGACCACGCTCCGTCAGCGCGGAATCGCGTGCCCCCTGGATTCGACCCTCCCGATTCCATTCCGTTTCTCCGTGCCGCAGCACATAGACAGGCGCATCCCTTCTCATGGTGCGAGCACCAACCTATCGATCGACGGCGCGAAGCCGAACTCTTCGTAGAAGCGGCGAGCCTGGCGATTGAAGGCGTGCACGGCCACCTCGAGATGAGTAGCCTCGCGCCGCCGCGACCATTCTCGCGCCGCTTCGAGCAGTCGATGACCGATGCGTCGACCGCGCTGATCGGCGCGAACGACCAGATTGTCGACCTCGACGACGTGGCGCGGGACGGCACCCGCGAACGGCGAAGCCGGCCGGGTGAGCAGTACGGCAAGACCCACCACTGCCTGCCCGCTCTGGGCTACCAACACCGTCGAACTCGGCGCAACCAGCCACTGCTCGATCTGTTCGCGAGTCCGCGCCGGCCCGTCGAAGGCACGGAAGAAATCGGGACGCGCCTGACGGTGAAATTCGTCGAGCTCGTCGAACAACCCGATCAGCGTTTCGTAGTCGTCGAGGCTCGCCTCGCGGACGTGAACGCTCGAGATGGCGACGGTGTTGGCGGTCATGCCGCCAGCACCAGCCGATCGGTCGCCATGGCAAAGCCGAAGTTTTCGTAGAAGCGCCGCGCCTCGCGATTGGTGCTGCTGACCTGAGCCTCGACCTGACTGGCGCGCCGTTGACGAGACCATTCGACGGCGGCAGCGAGAAGACGTCGGCCGATGCGACGGCCACGCAGATCCGCACGCACCACTAGGTTGTCGACCTCGACGACCTTCTGTGCGTGACCGCCCTCGATCGGCGTGACGTGGGTCACCAGCACGGCAACGGCCAGCACACCCTCTTCGCTCTGCGCCACCAGCAAGGTCGTGCCAGGACTCTCTAGCCAGGCGAGAACCTGCTCCCGCGCATGATCGGGATTGTCCAGGAGGCCAATGACGGCGTCACAGTCGCGCGGCCCCGCCAGGCGCACGCGAATCGACGGTGGCGCCACCGGCCGGTGCAATTCAGATTCGACGATCGACATTTGGTCCTCCGTTTGCGGTCCCGCCGCGGCCCGGAGGCCCATTCCAGAAACACAGAAGCCGCCGGGAAGCGGCGGCTTTGTCAGGTCATAACCTTTCGCGCCGCCTATTTTAGCAGCGTAAAATACCAACCCTTCTGGAGCAGGTTCGTGGTCATAAGTATTATAATGACCGCACGAACCTCGGCTGTCAAACATTCTCGCGCTGCACATTGCTCGGAACAACTCGACCTCATCTCGAGGAGCCGTGCGTAACGCGGCGTCTCGAAGGATGGGCCTCAGGTAAGGTGCGTGTTGCCATGCTTCGAGACGCTCGCTGCGCTCGCTCTTCAGCAGGAGGTTGTGTCGTGGGAATGCCGTGGTCGCGAGCCCATGACCTCGACACCGACCGATGCCCTTCGTCATGATGCGTCGCATGATGTCGAGGTGCCACGAATGAAGTCTTTGCTCGTCGCCGCGCCCTGGTGGCGCCCGACCGCCGGCAATCTCCTCGCGATCCGAGGAGGACGACCACTCGTCGGCACCTATCCGATCAGCGGCGCCAAGAATGCCGTGCTGCCCTTGATGGTGTCCGCGCTGCTCACGCCACATCTCGTCACGTTGCGCAACGTGCCGGCCAACCTCGACGTTGCCGTGCTGGCGGCGCTGCTGCAAAGGCTCGGCTGCGAGATGCATTGGTCGACGCGCGGCGGCGATCTCTCCGTGACCATCTCGGCAGATCGCGTTCATCCTGGCCGCATCGACGCCGAGCTGGTGACGCGTATGCGCGCCTCGGTGCTCCTGCTGGGCGCCCTGCTCGCCCGCTGCGGCGAGGCACGCCTGTCAATGCCGGGCGGCGATGCGATCGGCTTGCGAGGGATCGATTTCCACATCGCCGGTCTGCGCGCCATGGGCGCCACCGTGGCGCTGGAAGGCGGCATGATCGAGGCGACGGCGCCAACCGGTCTGCGCGGCGCCGACGTCCTGTTGCCCCAACCTTCCGTCGGGGCGACGGAAAATCTTCTGCTGGCCGCCGTTCTGGCAAGCGGCACGACGACAATCCGCAACGCTGCGCGTGAACCGGAAATCGCCGATCTTGCGGCCTGCCTGAACGCGTTGGGGGCCAGGATCGCAGGGCTCGGCACGCACATTCTGACAGTGACCGGCAGCACGACCCTCGCCGGCGCGGTCCATACCGTCGTGCCCGATCGCATCGAGTTCGGCACGCTGGCCTGCGCCGCCGCCATGACCGATGGCGAGCTGATGCTGCCGCATGGCCGTCTCGACCTTCTGGGAACCGCCGAGGCCTCGTTCGCTGCCGCAGGCGTCGACCTGCGCCCGGTGGAGGGCGGCGTCATTGCCCGCCGGTCCAAGTCGGGGATATGCGGGATCGACGTCACAACCCAGCCCTTCCCGGGGTTCGCCACCGACCTACAGGCACCGGCCATGGCCTTGCTGACGCTCGCGGCGGGCGCCAGCGCAATCTCCGAGACGATCTTCGAGCAGCGCTTTCGCCACGTCGATGAGCTGCGCAAGATGGGTGCCGATATCGCTGTGCATGGCCGCACCGCGCGCATCCGCGGCGTCGAAAGACTGCACGGCGCCGCTGTCACCTGCACAGACGTGCGCGCGGCCGCCGCCTTGGTCCTCGGCGGACTGGCCGCTTCAGGCGAGACCGTTCTCGATGGCCTCGACCATCTCGACCGAGGCTACGACCGGATGACCGAGAAGCTCGCTGCCTGCGGCGCAGCCGTCGTGCTGTCCGACGGCAAGTAGAGGCGCTCAAGTCTTAGCGAGGGTCGCGGGCGTCCTGCCCGCTCATGACTCATGAGCGCGCGGGATGGCCGCGGTCCGGTTACTCTGCCGCGACCGCCATTGCCTGCTTCAGCCCGGGCATGGTGAATCCGAGCTTGTCGAGCTTGGCGATCATGTCGCGGCCGGTCTTCTCGTCCGTCTCGACGAGCGGCGGGCGCACCGGCGTCCACGCCGCATCGCTGCCGTAGTGGGCGATGCAATATTTGAGCGCCGGGATCATGACGTAGCCCTGCATCACGCCGCGCACGTCGTTGATCCAGCCTTGCAGCTTCTCGCCGTCGGCCGTCTGCCACTTGTGGTAGGTCTCGGCGATCTTGCCCGGGTTGATGTTGGCGGTGGCACTGATGCAGCCGGCGCCGCCCGCCTTGATGTTCTCGATCAGGGGCTTCTCGTTGCCGGAGAAGACATCGAAGCCATCCTTGGCGAAGGCGTCGATCATGCTCTTGGTGTGCGGCCAGTCGTCGGAGCTGTCCTTCATGCCGGCGATCTGCTTCGGATAGGCCTTCATCAGCCGCTCGACCAGCTTGTGCGTGATCGGCACGGCCGACACCGGCGGGATGTGATAGAGATAGACACGCAGGCGGTCGTCGCCGACCCGCTGCACGACCTCCGAGAAGAAGCGGAACAGCCCCTCCTCCGGCACGCCCTTGTAGTAGAAGGGAGGCAGCATCAGCACGCCGGCGACGCCGAGCTTGGTGGCGTGGGCGCTCACCTTGGCGGCCTCGACGATCGAGCAGGCGCCGGTGCCCGGCATCATGCGGTCGGTCGGCACGCCGGCGGCGACAGCGGCGTCGAGCAGGCCCATACGCTCGTCGGCCGACATCGAGTTGGCCTCCGAGTTGGTGCCGAACACGGCGAGCCCGCAATCCTGGCTCAGCAGCCACTTGCAATGGGCGATGAAGCGGCCGACATCGGGCGACAGGTCGCGCTTGAAGGGGGTGACGACCGGCGAAAGAACGCCTTTGATCCGCTGAGCGGCCATGATTTTATCTCCCGGGGATGGCGCACCTTTTCTGCAACGAAGCGCCGGAGACGTCCA
This sequence comes from Reyranellaceae bacterium, assembly GCA_046349335.1. Lineage (GTDB taxonomy): Bacteria > Pseudomonadota > Alphaproteobacteria > Reyranellales > Reyranellaceae > Reyranella. The sequence goes on along the minus strand of JAXMCO010000002.1, from coordinate 374,061 downwards.
GTGCCAGCTTCGATCAGCGACATTCTTCCCGACGACGGAACCCGCGGAACCCTGATCGGCCGTATTTGGCGCCGCGGGACGGTAAGCGGACCCAGCGTCGTGGCGGTGCGCGCCGATGGCCTGCACGACATCTCGGCCGCCGCGCCGACCGTTGCCGACCTGTGCAACGCGCCCGATCCTGTCGCCCTGGTCCGTAAGGCCACGGGCGAGCCCCTGGGATCGCTCGCCGATCTCGTGGGCGACCTGTTGGCGCCGATCGACCTGCAGGCGATCAAGGCGGCCGGCGTCACCTTCGCCGTCAGCCTGCTGGAGCGGCTGATTGAGGAGCATGCCAAGGGCGATCCGGGGCGCGCCGAGCATGTGCGCAAGGAGCTGAATCAGATCATCGGCGCCGACATCACCGCCATCAAGCCGGGCTCGCCCGAGGCCGAGGAGCTGAAGAAGACCCTGATGGCGCGCGGCGCCTGGTCGCCCTATCTCGAGGTCGGCATCGGTCCCTATGCCGAAATCTTCACCAAGGCACCCGCCATGGCAGCGGTCGGCTACGGCGCCGAGATCGGCATTCGCCACGATTCGGACTGGAACAATCCCGAGCCCGAGGTGACGTTGATCGTGAACGCGAAGGGCACGATCGTCGGTGCGACGCTCGGCAACGACGTCAACCTGCGCGACATCGAGGGCCGCAGCGCCCTGCTGCTGGGCCAGGCCAAGGACAACAACGCCTCCTGTGCCATAGGGCCGTTCGTCCGCCTGTTCGACGAGACCTTCACCCTCGACGATGTGCGCCGCGCCAAGGTCGAGCTCGAGGTGACCGGACCCGACCAGTTCCGCCTGCGCGGCCAAAGCGATCTGTCCAAGATCAGCCGCGATCCGACCGAGCTGGTAGCGCATGCGATGGGCCGCACGCATCAATATCCCGACGGCATGGCGCTGATGACCGGCACCTTGTTCGCGCCGACCGAGCCGCGCGTGCCGGGCGGACCGGGCTTCACCCACATGGTGGGCGATCTCGTGTCGGTGCGCTCGCCCAAGCTCGGCACGCTCACCAATCGGGTGAATCATTGCGACAAAATCTCACCGTGGACGTTCGGCACGACAGCATTGATGCGCAATCTGGCAGCACGCGGCCTGCTGACATGAGCGACGAACTCTGCCGCCAGTCGGCCTCGACACTGCGTGAGAAGATCGCGGCGAAGCAGGTCTCTCCGATCGAGCTGACCAAGGCCGTGCTGGCGCGCGCCGAGGCGTTGCAGCCTGTCCTCAATTGCTTCATCACCCTCGTTCCCGAGCAAGCGCTGGCTGCTGCGCAGCGCGCGGAAGGCACGGTCATGCGCGGCGAGACGCTCGGCCTGCTGCACGGCATCCCCTTCGCCGCCAAGGACCTGGTCAACACGGCAGGCGTGCGCACCACGTTCGGCTCTCTGCACTACGACGACAACGTGCCCAAGGAAGACGCCGTGAGCGCCGCCCGCCTGAAGCAGGCCGGCGCCATCCTGTTCGGCAAGACGACCACTCCCGAGTTCGGTCACAAGGCGCTGACCGATGCGCCCCTGTTCGGTCGCACGCGCAACGCCTGGAGCCCCGAGCGGACGTCGGCCGGGTCGAGCGGCGGCGCCGCGGTCGCCGTCGCCGCCGGCATCGGCCCCATCGGCATCGCAACAGACGGCGGCGGCTCGACGCGCATTCCCGCCGCTGCCAACGGCATGGTCGGCCTGAAGCAGAGCAACGGCGTCATTCCGCACAGCCAGGTCGCCGACGCCTTCGGCAATTACACCTATGTGACGCCGATGACTCGCACGGTGATGGACACCGCGCTGATGCTGCAGGCGATGGCCGGCCCGCATCCGTCGGACCCGTGGTCGATCGGCGTGCCGGTTCCGGACTACGTCGCCGCCGCTCGCGCCGATGGCGATCTCGCGGGAAAGCGCATCCTCTACAGCGTGACTCTCGGCAACAGCCTCGTCGCGCGCGATGTCCGTGCTGCTTTCGAAGCGGCGTTGAAAAGCCTCGCGGCACTGGGTGCAGAGCTGATCGAGCTCGAGAGTGTGCTGCCCGACATGGCGCCGATCTGGAAGGTGATCAACCACACCACGTGGCGGGCACGCTTCGACGAGCTGGTGCGCCGCGAGGATAATCGGCTCTCGCCCTCCCTGGTGCGACAGGTGCTTATGGCCGACGCCTGGAGCGGCGTCGACTATCAGAAGGCGATGTTCCAGCGCACCGATCTCTTCCGCAAGGTGCAAGGCTGGTTCGAGACTGCCGACTACCTGGTGACGCCGACCCTGTCCCGCACCGCCCTGCCGATCGAGCAGGATCTGTTCGAGCCGATCGCCATCGACGGCGTCGAGGCAGGCGAGCTGCGCACCAATTGGTTCCCCTACACCATGCCGTTCAACATCACCGGCCACCCCGCGATCACCGTGTGCTGCGGCTACGATTCGGACGGCCTGCCGATCGGCCTACAGTTCGTCGGCCGCTTCCGTGACGAATCGTCGGTGCTGCGCGCGGCGGCGCTCTACGAAGCGAGCGAGCGCTGGCTGGACCGATGGCCGGATCTCTAGCGCGCCGGCCGCCGCTCGGTGCCCAGGAGATCCAGGCGCGCGTCCTCCACCGCGACGGGCTGATCCTGGTCATCGACAAGCCGGCCGGGATTGCCGTCCACGCTGGCCCGAGCAAGGCGCCCAGCCTGGAGGATTGCTTCGACGCCCTGCGCTTCGGCCTGCCGCGCGCCCCCGCCCTCGCCCATCGGCTCGATGCCGATACGTCCGGCGTGCTGGTGCTCGGCCGCCATCCCAAGGCGCTGGCCAAGCTCGGCCGCCTATTCCAGGGGCGCGGTGTCGAGAAGACGTATTGGGCCGTCGTGCAAGGCGAACCGCCGGCCGAGGAAGGCGTGTTCGACCAGAGCCTGCTCAAGGTGAACACACGCAGCGGCTGGTCGGTGAAGGTGTCGGACAAGGGCCAGCCGGCGCGCACGCGCTACAAGGTGATGGGACGCGGCCCCGGCGTGACATGGCTCGAGCTCGCGCCGGAGACCGGCCGGACCCATCAGATCCGCGTGCATTGCGCCGCCGCCGGCTGTCCGGTGATCGCCGACCGCCTCTACGGCACCAGCGCGCCCGACCAACTACTGCACCTGCACTCGCGCCGTATTGTCCTGCCTCTGTCGAAGAACAAGCCGCCGGTTGTTGTCACGGCCCCGCCGCCGCCGCACATGCTGAAGGCACTGGCCGAGTGCGGCTGGTTCAGCCTTGAGGATCGCGAGCGTCCCCCAAGAACATGTCACTGACGCTCTCGGACCCAGATCCTGAGGTCGTCACCTGGCTGGAAGCCGGCGTCGATGGCGGCTTTCAGCTCGTTGCCTGATTCGTAGCCGACGATCGGCAGTCCGGGGAACAGTCCAGAGGCAAGCGCGACGAGGTCACGGAACACGGCGACGGCATCTCCTGGCTCGGCGACGACGTTCGACAGACCAACGATCTTCTCGGCACGATAAAGGGTGCCGCCGGCGACCACTTCATCGTCGCGGCGACCTGCAAACATCGCGAAATTGGCATCCCCGAACAGGGCGGCGGGAAAGGTGTCGCTCGTCTCGACGCGCTGCCACGAGAGATCGGAGGATGTCCGCGCGATCAGGAGCGGAAGCTGGCGGATCCACTGGGCGTCGAACAGGAGGTCGAAGCCGCGGCGCGACAAGTCGAGAGTCGCAAAGCTGTCCTTGACCGCCCAGCGGCCGGGCGGGTTCGATCTGGCCAGGATGTCGAGCGTGGCGAGCTGCTCGTCGATCGCGACCTCGTCGTGACGCAGCGAGACCGCATTGGGATAGAACCGCGGCACCGCCTGCGCATTGACCCACATGTGTGGCAGGAACGTCCCCGGCCGGCCATACGCACGGCACACTGCGTCACACCAGTGGGCATTGTTGAGGGCCGCCGCGGGAGTCCAATCCTTCAGGCTCTGACTTCCTCGCGCTGGAACACGACGTAGCCGATGGCGAACACCACGATCATGCCGGCGATCAGACCGGTGACTTGCGGCCAGATCAACAACAGGCTCTGATCGAGCGGCAGAGGCGCCCCCATGATCGCTCCGCGCATCTGGCTCGGGATGATAGGGCCGAGGGTGCGTGTCTCCGGGTTGAGCAGGCCGATCACCGCCTCGCCGAACAGAGTGTTGGGCGAGAAGCGCTCCAGGGTCGACTGCATCTCGATCATGGCCAGCGTCTCGTCGAGCCGGCCCATGCCCATGGCGACGTTGGTGGGCGTCACCGCCAGCACCAGCACCGGCACGACGAGCGGCCACAGGATGGCGAAGAACAGCCAGACGCCCAGCGCGCAGAGTGCCGACGTCGCGGTCGAGCGGAACAGCACCGAGAACAGCATCGAGATCGCGAGCCAGACACCGCCGAAGGCGATGGCGACGATCAGGAAGCCGATGCCGCGCGCCACCTCGACGCCGCGCGGCGGGATGCCGAGCAGCAGCAGGCCGGCCCCCAGCACTATCAGCCACAGCGCGATCAGCGCCACCGCGAGCGTCGCCAAGCCACCCAGGAACTTTCCAAGCAGCAGGGCGTCGCGATAGATCGGCTGCGACAGCACGCGGCTCAAGGTGCGCCGGTTGAACTCGCTGTTGACCGAGTCGAAGCCAAGACCGATCGCCAGCAACGGAATCACCAAGGTCAGCGACGCGGTAAACGAGAACGGCACGCGTTGCGGCGCCGACGTGAAGATGCGCAGGAACAGGAACGGATCCGATTCGGTAATGTTGCGCAGCTCCTGCAGCGACAGGCCGACCGGCAGCGCCCCGAAGGCAATCACGAACAGCATCAGCACCATCATGCGGGCGCTACTCAGGTGATCGGAGAACTCCTTCATGAAGACCGGCCCCAGGCCGGTGAAGGGCGATCCCTCGCGTCGCGCGGCGACTCGTTGCGATCCGTCACTAGGCGGCATTGCGGGCCTGCTCGAAATAGCTGGTGTAGACCTCTTCCAGGCTCGGCTGCAGATCGTCGAGACGCAGCAGCGAGCCGCCGGCCGTCACGATCTTGCGCGCCACGGCGGCGCGCACATCGCGGTCGGCGATGACCCGCCAGGTCGACGCACGCTCCTGGGTGACTTTCTGCACGCCCTCTACGCCGCCGAGTGCTGCCGCCATGTCAGTGCCCGATGCCTCGACCAGGATGGGATGGCCCGCGCCCAGCACCTGGTTGGCCAACTCGACCACGGTGCCGATCAGCGCGATTCGGCCGCGGTTGAACAGCGCCACCCGGTCACAGACACTCTGCACGCGATCGAGCAAGTGCGACGACAACAACACGGCAACGCCCGCCGCCTTGAGGCTACGGATCATCTCCAGCAGCTCGAACGTGGCGTGTGGGTCGAGGCCCGAGGTCGGCTCGTCGAGAATGGCGACCTCGGCCTTCTTCATGACGATCTCGGCGATGCCGAGCCGCTGGCGCATGCCGCGCGAGTAGGTCGCGACCCGCTTGTCGATCACGTCGGCGAGATTGACGCTCTTCAGCGCGCCCTCGATACGCGCCTCGGTCTCTCGCCGCGGCAGGTCGAGCAGGCGCGCGGTGTAGCGCAGGTTTTCGCGCGCCGTCAGATGGTCGTAGAAGCCGACCGAGTCTGGCAGATAGCCGACGCGGCGCTTGACCTCGAGCGGCTGGCGCACCGGATCGTAGCCCAGCACACTCACCTTCCCGCCACTGATCTCGGTCAGGCCGAGCATCATCAGGATGGTTGTCGTCTTGCCGGCGCCGTTCGGGCCGAGCAGGCCGAAAATCTCGCCTCGCCGGATATCGAGGTCGATTGCATCGACGGCACGGTGCGTGCCGTAGACCTTCAACAGTCCGCGCGCCTCGACGACGTTGGCGCCGGTCGCCGAGTCGGGCTGCGCCGGAGAGTTCATCGCCGAGTCGGGCATCGCCACCGACTCAGCGCCTGCCGAAGCGCGCGACCGCGCCGAGGAGAACCAGCAGGGCGATGGCGATAATGCCGATGCCCGCCACGCCCCACAGGGTCGAGGTGGTGACTGTGATACGGAAATCGGCCGATGCCGACTCGCCGCGGCCGTTGGCACGGAACGAGGCGACGTAGTCGCCGGCGATCGCCTTGTCGCCCGGCGTCACGACGACCTGCACGTCCTTCTTCTCGCTCGGCGCCACGCTGGCGATGGTCTTGGGATTGAACTCGACCTTCCAGTTGGCCGGCACGGTGCCCGACATCTCGACCTCTTCGATCGGCGCGGTGCCGTCGTTGCTGACGACCAGCGTGTAGGTCGAGCTCTTGCCGACCTCGGCTTCGCCCGACAGGCGGCCATCCTTGGTGCCGAGCGCCAGACGCCCCTGCCCGCTGATCTGCAGGGTCACGCGCAGCTCGGCCGTGGCGCCTTCCGACGCCACCCGGATCAGCACCGGGTAGTCGCCCGCCTTGACGTCGCGCGGCGGCGTGACCTTGACCTTGATGTCCTTGGTCTGGCCAGCCTCGATCGGGATCGAGCTGATCTCGTTGCTGCCGAAGCCTTCGCTGAAGGTCGTCTGGAAGTTGGCCGGGCCCTGCGCCGACAGCGCCACCGTCAGATCCTTGCCGCTGTCGTTGCCGACCGTCACCGTATACTCGAACGACGATCGCGGCGTGCCGCGCAGCGACGGCAGGCGCGACTTCAGACTGAGCTTGGCCGGCGCCTCGCTGCCCACGGTCAGCGTGAGCACCAGGTCGGGTGCCTGGGTGAGCGGTCCCTTGGCGCTGAGCGTGATCTTCTGCGACCCGGCCGGTGCGTCCTTCGGTACCTCGACGCGCAACTGCAGGCTGACGCTCTCGTTGACCCCAGGCATGGCCGAGGCGACCGGGAGGCCGCCGCCAAGCAGGTCGACCTTCCAGCCCTGCGGAACGCCCGACAGCGCCAGGGCCACCGGCTCAGGAGGCAGGCCGGCGTTGTTGAGCTTGACGCGGATGGTCGCCGTCTCGCCGGCCCGCACGGTCTGCGACGGATAGTCCGTCATCAGGAACAGCCCACGCGGCGGATCGACGGCCTGGGCAAGCCCGCTGCCGCCGATGGCGGCCGCAGCAATGAACGCGAGAAGAAGCAGCAGGCGGCGCATTGGCGAAACCTCCGTCAGGCGGCGGCGCTGGGGCGGGCTTTCATACGCCCGAACCATGCCGTGAGGTTCTTGCAGGCCGGATCGAGCGGCTGCCCGACCTGGCCCATGAAATCGAGGAAGGCGAAGAGCAGAACATCCGCCATGGTAATCTTGCTGCCGGCGATGAACGGCTTGGATCCCATCAGCCCGTCGAGCCACACCAGCTTCTCGCGCGCCGTCGCCTTCAGGTCGTCGGCAGCCTGCGGAATGCAATGGACACGATTCTCGAACATCTTGAGGCCTTCGGCGAAGCGGAAGCCGTTGGCCGCCGGCTCGACGATGTTCAAGTCGATGCGCCGAGTCCACATGCGCGTCTTGGCCCGCTCCTCGGGGGTGTCGCCGATCAGCGACGGCGTGTCCTTCTTGATCTCGTCGACGTACTCGCAGATCGCCGTGATCTCGGCCAGCACGGAGCCGTCATCGAGCTCGAGCGCCGGGCTCTGGCCCGCCGGATTGACCTTGAGGTAGGGTTCGCGCCGATTCTCGGCGCCGCGCAAATCGATATCGACCTTGGGAACCTCGAAGCCCTTCTCGGCCATGAACATGCGGACCATCCGTGGGTTGGGTCCGATCGAATTGTAGAGCTTCATTTGAATCCTCCCTGGCTGCAAAACGGCTAACAAATCGGCTGGCCGGCGGTCAACCGGCCCGAACTGGTTCGGGCTAGCGCCACGGTTCGACGAGAATCTTGGTGTGGCGCTCCGGGTTGCCGAGCTCGGCAAAGGCCTGCTTCACGTCCGCCAGGCTGACCTTACCCGTGATCAACGCCTGGGCGTCGACCTGGCCCTCGGCCAGAATCTTCAATGCGCGTGCGAATTCCTCGGGCGTATAGCCCAGCACGAACTGCAGGCTGAGCTCCTTCACGATGCCAAACATCGGCTCGATCGTGTCGGATTCCATGCAGACGCCGACGACGACCACGCGCGCATCCCGCGGCGCCGCCTCGAACATCTGCTGCAGGACACCTGGTACGCCGACACATTCGAAGATCGCAGCCCGCTTGTCCACCACCAGCCGGGCGTAAGGCGACTCCATGGCCGGATCGACGACGCTGTCGGCCCCCATCTTCACCGCAAGCTCACGACGCTTTGGCGAAAAATCAGCGGCGACGATCGACCGGATCCCCTTCAGGCGCAGCGCCGCGATCACAGCGAGCCCGACTGGCCCGCAGCCGATCACCAGCGGCGCCTCGTCCCCCGTCAGGGCGGCCTTCTCGACCGCGTGCACGCCGACCGCCAGCGGCTCGGTCAGGGCGGCGTGCTCGGTCGGCAGGCCATTGGGCACCTCGAGCATCAAGGGCGCCGACAGCACCATTCGCTCGGCATAGCCGCCGATATAGGTGTTCGAGTAGCCCATGCCCTTGGGCCCATCCGCTTCCATCATCAGCGGCATCGAGCAGACCCGGGTCCCTGGCTTGAAGCGACGCTGAGTGTCAGGGCCATAATCCAGGACCTCGCAGCAGAATTCGTGGCCGAACACGACGTCTCGCGACAGATCCATCGGCACGCGGCCGGGGATGCGCCGGCTCACCTCGACCATGCGATGGGCATGTTTCGCGGCATGCAGGTCAGAGCCGCAGATGCCGCAGGCCAGCGTCTTCACCAGCACTTGGCCGCGGCCCGGCACCGGCTCGGGCAGAGTGTCGACGACGATGTCGCCACCGCGAAAAATGGCCGCCTTCACTTGATGAACTCCCGCGCCGTGTCGACGAAGTCCTTCAGCCGATCATGATGCACCCAATGGCCGGCATGATCGAACTCGACCACCTTGGCGCCCTTGAAGTGCTTCAGCCGGCCGTCCTTCTCGGGATTGGAGGCCCAGCTCTCCTTGCCATAGACCAGCAGGGTCGGACAGGTGATCTGCGCCCACAGGAGCTCGATGTCCTCGTAGCTCATGTCGTAGGGCGGCCAGGTGCGAACGTAGTTGTCGAACTTCCAGCTGTAGGTGCCGTCCTCGTTCTGGTTGACGCCTTGCTGGGTCAGGTGACGCGCCTGCTCGGCCGACAGGTGCTTATTCTCCTCCTGCATGCGCTTGAAGGCGTCCTCGATCGTCGGATAGCGGCGCGGCAAGCGACCCGACAGCTTGCGCTGCTCGTCGATCCATTGGCGCATGCGCTCGCCGATCGTCTTGGTGCCGCGCTCGGCGATCACCTTGGGCGACGGGCCCAACCCTTCGATGGCGACCAGCTTGCGTACTTTCTCGGGGTAGATGCCGGAATAGCGCAGGCAGATGTTGCCGCCCAACGAATGGGCAATGATGGTCACCGGCGCCAAGCCCTGTTGATGGACGAGCTGATCGAGGTCGTAGATGTACGACGACATTGCGTAGTTGCCGTCGGGCGACCACTGGCTGTCGCCATGGCCGCGCAGATCGGGACAGATCACGTGCCAGTCCTTGCGCAGCGCGTCTGCCACCCAATCCCAGTTACGGCAATGATCGCGTCCGCCATGCACCAGCAAGAGCGGCGGCGCGTCGGGATTGCCCCAGTCGACGTAGTGAAGACGCAGCCTTTGCGAGACGAAGTGCCGGGAAGTCGGGCCGGGCATGCCGTTGGAGTGAGTCATGCCCTCTCTATAGCCGGCACCGCCTCACATTGAAATCTGGTCCCGGTCCCGGGGGCTGCAATTCGCGTTGCCTTTGCCTTCCCTCTGGAGCAGCGCGGCAAAAGGGGATGACACCGACACCGCGGATTGCTTCACTCTCGCTTCATGATGAGCTCCGAGCAGAACGATCTGATCACCCGCATCAGGCCCGGCACGAAGTGCGGCGCGCTGATGCGGCACTATTGGCATCCGGTGGCGCTCGCCGACGAGCTGCCGGACGAACGGCCGGCCAAGGCGGTACGCCTGCTCGGCCAGGATTTCGTGTTGTTCCGCGACGAGCGCGGCCGGCACGGCCTGCTCGACCGCGACTGCCCGCACCGTGGCGCGGACCTCGCTTACGGGCGCCTCGAGGACGGCGGCCTGCGCTGCCTGTTCCACGGCTGGCTGTTCGATGTCGACGGCAAGTGCCTGGAGACGCCGGCCGAGCCGGAAGGCAGCGTGCTATGCCAGCGGGTTCGCCAGCGTGCCTACCCTGTGGTGGTGAAGAACGGCATCGTGTTCGCGTTCGTAGGCGAAGGCGAGCCGCCGGCTTTTCCCGATTTCGACTGCTTCCTCGCGCCCACCAGTCACGCCTTCGCTTTCAAGGGGCTGATCGAGTGCAACTGGCTGCAGGCGCTCGAGGTCGGCATCGATCCGGCCCATGCCTCGTACCTGCATCGCTTCTACGAGGACGAGGACACCGGCACGGCGTACGGCAAGCAGTTCCGCGCCGCCTCGTCCGACTCCGACATCCCGATGACGCGGCTGCTGCGTGAGTTCACCCGGCCGCGCATCGACGTCGAGGCGACCGACTATGGGCTGCGCTTGTTCGCTCTGCGTCGCCTCGACGACCGGCATACGCATGTCCGCGTCACCAACCTCGTCTTCCCCTATGCCTTCGTCATTCCGATGAGCGCGGAGATGACGATCACACAGTGGCACGTACCGATCGACGACACGTCCTGCTACTGGTACGCGATCTTCACCAGCTTCGGTCAGCCGGTCGATCATGCGGCCATGCGCGAGCAGCGGCTGAAACTCTACCAACTGCCCGACTATCGCTCGCGCCTGGGGCGGCACAACGACTACGGCTACAATGTCGCCGAGCAGGCCAGCCAGACCTATACCGGCATGGGTTTCGACATCAACGTGCACGACCAATGGGCGATCGAAAGCCAGGGCCGCATCCAGGACCGCACACGCGAGCATCTCGGCACCACCGACAAGGCAATCGTCGCTTACCGCCGCATGCTCTTGTCGGCGATCGGCCAGGTGGCGAACGGCGACAAGCCGCCGATGTGGCTCGATCCGGCGCGTGCCTCGACCGTGCGCGGCCCGATCGCCATCGACGGCATGGGGCCGACCGAGGGTTGGCAATCCTACTGGAAGGATGTCGACGCCCGTCGACGTGTCAGCTCGAGTTGGGCGGCCGCCACCGTGCCTCCCCTGGTGGCTTGAGCCCGTGACACTGCCCATGACGCTAGTCGAACGCGCCGGCCTGTGGACCGAGGAGCGCAAGGCGGCGACCCGCGAGGCGCTGCGCCACATGCACGCCGGCGAGATGTCGGTCGTCCGGCTGGTGTTCGCCGACCAGCACGGCGTGCTGCGCGGCAAGACATTGACCGCCAGCGAGATCGACGGAGCGCTGAAGAACGGCGTCGGCTTCACCACGACGATGCTGCTCAAGGACACCTCGCACCGCACCGTCTTCCCGGTGTGGAAGCCGGGGGGCGGCTTCGGCATGAAGGAACTCGAGGGCGCCGCCGACGTGGTCATGCTGCCCGATCCGACGACCTTCCGAGCGCTGCCCTGGGCGCCTCATTCCGGTTGGATGTTGGGCGATATCCATTTTCCCGACGGGCGGCCGATGCCACTCTGCACGCGCCAGCTCTACAAGAGAGCGCTGCTGGCCCTGAACGAGCGCGGCTACGAATTCGTTGCCGGCCTCGAGGTCGAGTTTCACCTGTTCAAGATCGACAAGACCAAGCTCGCCCAGGACGATGCGGGCCAGCCTGGCGAGCCGCTCGACGTGTCACTGCTCAACCAGGGCTACCAGTATCTCACCGAGCATCGCTACGACGAGATGGACCCGATCCTCGAGATCCTGCGCTCCAACATCGTCGATCTCGGCCTGCCCTTGCGTTCGCTCGAGGTCGAGTACGGGCCGAGCCAGGTCGAGTTCACCTTCCGCGCCGCCGCCGGCATCGCGCCGGCCGACACAATGGTGCTGTTCAGGAGCGCCGTCCGGCAGGTCGCCCAGCGCCATGGCTTCCACGCCACCTTCATGTGCCGACCGAAGATCGAAAACGTCATGTCGAGCGGCTGGCACCTGCACCAGTCGCTGAAGGACAGGAAGACCGGCGCAAACGCCTTCATGGACGTAGCCGAGCCCCTGTCATCGACCGGCATGCACTACATGGCCGGATTGCTGGCGCATGCCCGGGGCGCCGCCGCCTTCTCCACGCCGACGCTCAACGGCTACAAGCGCTATCGCCCGTTCTCGCTGGCGCCCGACAGAATCCTGTGGGGTCGCGACAATCGCGGCGTGATGATCCGCGTGCTCGGTGGCCCGGGCGATGTCACCACCCACCTCGAGAACCGCATCGGCGAGCCGGCCGCCAATCCGTACCTCTACATGGCGAGCCAGATCGCCAGCGGCCTCGACGGCCTCGATCGCAGCCTCGATCCTGGCCCATCCGCCGACACCCCCTACGACTCGGACGCCCCGCTCCTGCCCCGCTCGCTCGCCGAGTCGCTCGCGGCCGTGGGCGAGGACCAAGTCCTGCGCAAGGCGTTCGGCGATTTCTTCGTCGACTTCTATCTGAAGCTGAAGCAGGCCGAGATCGACCGTTTCAACCTCGAAGTCAGCGACTGGGAGCAGCGCGAGTATTTTTCGCTGTTCTGATCCTCTGCAAGCCTTCTCCGGTGCAGTCCGATGTGAGGAAGGATAGCCTGATAGGCCATCTCCCTGTCGGGGCATGGTCGACTTCTACCTTCGGAGCCATCGACGTGAAAGCCATTGCCGTCGTCACGACAGTCGCCCGCAAGAAGGATGCTCGCGCGCTCGCCCGGGCGCTGGTCGAAGCGGGGCTCGCCGCCTGCGCGCAGATCTCGCGCATCGAGAGCCTTTACACATGGAAGGACAAGATCAAGCACGGTAGGGAATATCGTGTGCTGTTCAAGACCGTCGACGAACGCTACGCGGCCGTCGAGAGCGCAATCCACGACATGCATCCGTACGAGCTGCCGGCCATTCACGCCTTCGCTTTCGAGCACGTCCTGCCGGCCTATGGCGACTGGATCGCCGAGCATTCGAGTGGGGAGTGACTTCTTTCGCCGCCGCAAGCTCTGCTTGGGGAGGAGAATGATTACTCCACCTTGCCACCGGCCATCATCTCGTTCCAACGCCTCTGCATCTCCGCCGGACTAACGGCTTCCTTCGTGGCGGCGAGGAACCAGCGGTAGCCGAAGGGGCAGGCGACCATGCCGGAGCGGTCGCCGTAGAACTGGTCCTGCACAGGACGGACAACCGTGGCACCGGCCGCGACGGCGCGCTCGACGGCCTTGTCAGCGTCACCAACCTTGATATGAAAGGCCACCGGCGAGCCGCCCGTCGCCGCCGGACTGCGCGCGCCGAAATCCGGGTACTCGTCGTTCAGCATCAGGACACTGCCGCCGATCTGGATTTCGGCATGACCCACCTTCCCTGACGGCTCGCTCAACCGAAACAACTCGATGGCGCCGAAGGCCTCGACGTAAAAGGCGATCGCCGCCTTGGCATCATGGACAGTCATGTGAGCCCGCAGGGCTTGCGCAATCGCGCTCTTTGCCGTCATCGCCTCACCTATGCTATATTACGTTACGTACCGTAATATAAATAGATGCCCCGTCAACCCTCCTCCGCGCCGGCGCGAGGGCGGCCGCGCGATCCGCGTACCCGCAGCACCATTCTCGCCGCCGCGCGCGCCCTGCTCGAGCGCGGCGGCCTCACGGCCGTCACCATCGAGGCGATCGCCGCCAAGGCCGGCGTCAGTCGTCCGACGATCTATCGCTACTGGCCGAATGCACCAGCCGTCGCCATGGCGGCGTTTCTCGAAGCGTCGACGCCTCCGGCCTCCGGCGCGTCGAGCCGCTCGCCGCTATCGGCGCTGAAAGCGCAGCTCCATGCCGTGGCCGACGCCTTCGCCGCACCGACCGGCCGCAGCGTCGCCGCCATGGTGGCCGCCGCCCAATCCGAGACCGAGCTCGCCAAAGCATTCCGCAACGAATTCATCGCCCGCAACCGCGACACTGCGCGCCTGCTCCTGGCCCGCTGCGTCGAGGACGGGTTGGTGAACGCCCCAACCGATCTCGATCTGGCGCTCGATCTGATCTTCGGTTCGCTCTTCTACCGGCTGCTGATGGGCCACGCGCCGATCACGCGCGGCTTCGTCGATCAGCTCCTGCAGACCGTCATCCCTGAGCCCGCCTGAGCGCCACCGCGGTTTCCTCGACCAGCGCCGCCACCACGGCGGCGGCCGGGATCTCGCGCGCGAGCATGGCAGCCTGGCCGCTCCACAATGGCGTAAAATCGCCACTCCCCTTGGCTTCGGCGGCGGCCCGCAGCGGCGTTGCAGCACCGGCGGCCAGCGGAAAGCTCGGCGCCTCCGACGCGATCGGGCCGACCTCCCGCATGAAGCGGTTGACGACGCCGCGCGCCGGCCGGCCGGTGAAGATGTTGGTGAGCGCCGTCACGTCGGCGGCCTTCGACTTCAGCGCCGCGCGATGAACCTCGGATGTCTTGGCTTCCGGCGTAAGCAGGAAAGCCGTGCCGACCTGTGCCCCCGCTGCGCCCAGGGCAAGCGCTGCCGCTACACCGCGGCCATCACCGATGCCGCCGGCGGCGATCACCGGCACCTTCACGGCGTCGACCACCTGAGGCACCAGCGCCATGGTGCCGGGCTGGCTGGCAATGTCGTCGGTCAGGAACATGCCGCGATGGCCGCCCGCTTCCGCTCCCTGAGCGATGACAGCGTCGACGCCGCGCGCCTCCAGCCAGCGCGCTTCCTCCACGGTGGTGGCCGAGCTCAAGATCAGGATGCCCGCATCGCGCAGCGGCTTCAGCAAGGCTTCATCGGGCAATCCGAAGTGAAAGCTGGCGACCTTCGGCTTGAACTCCAGAATCAGTTCGCCCATGGCGTCACCGTACGGCGTACGCACGGCACCGCCATCGGCCGCCGACGCCGGCACGCCAAGCTCTTCATAGTAGCGCGCCAGGCGCTTGCGCCAGCCGGCTTCACGGCCGGCGTCGACAACGGGCGGGATATGACAGAAGAAATTGACGTTGATCGGCCGGTCGGTCTGCTGCTGCACGGTCTGAAGCTCAGCCCGCAGCAGGTCAGGCGTCAGCATGGCCGCCGCCAGCGAGCCCAACGCCCCGGCCTTGGCCGCCGCGATGGCCATTTGGGGAGTCGTCGGCCCGGCCATCGGCGCCTGGATGATGGGATGCTCGATCCCGAACAGGTCGAGCAGTCGACGGTCCTGCCACTTCATGGCACTTCGCTCCTTCCGTTACCGGGGTAACGCTACCCCCATGCCAGCCATCTTGAATAATGATTTATTATGATCATTAGCATCTGCTAGATTGATAGAGTGGACGCTAAGGATCTGGCAATGTTCGAGACGGTGGCGCGGCTCGGCGGCATGGGCCGCGCCGCTCGCGAGCTTAACACTGTGCAGTCCAATGTGACGCAGCGCGTGCGCCGGCTGGAGGAACTGCTCGGCGTCACGCTCTTCGCGCGCAGCCGTTCCGGGGCCAGGCTCACCGCAGCAGGTGAGCGTTTGATGCCCTATGCTGCGCGCATCGCCGTCCTCCTCGAGGAGGCGATCCGTGCCGCGCGCGACGACGGCGCCCCGAGTGGCACGCTCACGATCGGGTCGCTGGAAACCACCGCTGCCCTGCGCCTGTCCCCCCTTCTTGCCGCCTACGCAAAGAACTACCCCGAAGTCGATCTCGTGCTGCGCACCGGCACGACAGCGGAACTGATCGGGCGCGTCCTCGATCGCGAGCTCGAAGGGGCATTGGTATGCGGACCAGTCGCCCATCCCGATCTCGCGAGCACGCGCTTCTTCGAAGAGGATCTGGCGCTGTTGAGCGCCCCGACGGAACGCTCGATCACCAAGCTGCTGGCCAAGCCCGACCTTCGCATTATCGTGCTGCGCGCAGGCTGCTCCTATCGCCAGCGCCTCGAAGAGCTGTTGGCGCGGCGCGGCGTCATCGGGCTGCGCCGCCTCGAGTTCGGTACGCTGGAAGCGATTCTGGGCACCGTCGCCGCCGGCCTCGGCATCACCCTGCTGCCGCGCGCCCTGATTGGGCCGGTATGGCGCGGCGGGCAGGTCGCCGTGCATCGACTGCCGACAGCCGACGCACGCGTTCAGACGGTGCTCGTGCAGCGGCGCGACACCCCGCGCTCTAGCGCGATGTCGGCCTTTCAAGATCTGGTGGCTGGACGGCGCCGCTCGTGAATGGGCACAGTGGCCACTTCACAGGGGCCAAATCGAGGGGATCGAAATCATGGAGCTCTGGCAGTACGACGCGACCGATCTGGCGCGGCTGATCCGCACTGGACAAGCCTCGGCACGCGAGGCCGTCGACTCGGTGCTGGCCCGCCTCGACAAGGTCAACCCCGCGATCAATGCCGTGGTTCGCGTGCTGGCCGACGAGGCCCGGGCCGCCGCCGAGACCGCCGACGCCGCGCGCGCCCGCGGCCATGCGCTGCCGCCTCTGCACGGCGTGCCGGTTACCACCAAGGTCAATGTCGACCAGGCTGGCCTTCCGACCGATAACGGTGTCATCCCGCTCAAGGACTTCATCGCCACCCAGGACAGTCCGGTCGTCGCCAATCTCAAGCACGCCGGCGCCATCATCGTCGGCCGCACCAATGCGCCGGCCTTTTCCATGCGCATCTTTTCTGACAATGCCCTGCACGGCCGCACCCTCAATCCGCGCGACCCCGAGGTCACGCCGGGCGGCTCGAGCGGCGGCGCCGGCGCGGCCACGGCCACCGGCATCGGCGCGATCGCGCACGGCAACGACATCGGCGGCTCGGTCCGAATTCCGGCCTACTGCAACGGCGTGGTCGGCTTGCGCGCCGGGTTCGGCCGCATCCCGGCCTTCAATCCGAGCGCGCCGGTAGGCCGCCCGCCCGGCGCCGTCCTGATGGCGGTGCAAGGCCCACACACGCGATCGGTACGGGACGCGCGTCTGGCACTCGAGGTAATGGCACGCGGCGACCGTCGCGACTGGCGCTGGAACGACGTGCCGATGCAGGGCCCACCGCCGGCCCGTCCGATCAAGGTGGCTCTGGTGCCAGAAGCACCGGGCGGACGCACCCATCCGGCGCAAGCCGCGGCGGTGCGCCTGGCCGGCAAGCATCTGCAGGCCGCTGGCTACGTGGTCGAGGAAATCCTGCCGCCGGACATGGAGCGTGGCGTCGAGCTGTGGCACCTGATCTGCGTCACCGACGTATTCGGCGGCCTGTGGCCACAGATGCAGAAGATGGGCGACCCGGATGGCATTGCCTCGATGCAGGGTTGGCTCGATTTGTACAAGCCGGCCGACCTGCCGACCTATATCGGCGCCCTCACCGAGCGCGAGGGCCTGTTGCTGAAGTGGATGACCTTCATGCAGCAATGGCCGCTGGTGATCCTGCCCACCCTGGGCGACCTGCCGCCGAAACAACGCGCCGACACGACGAAGGCCGGACAGGTCGAGGTTCTCGAGTCGATGCGCGTCGCCCTCTTGGCACCCCTGCTCGGCCTGCCCGGGCTCGCCGTCCCGGTCGGTAGCCACGGCAGGCTTCGCACCGGCGTACAGATCATGTCGATGCGCAATCGCGAGGATCTCTGCCTCGACGCCGGCGAGGTGATCGAGGCGGCGGAGGGCGTGGTGACGCCGATCGACCCTGTGCGAGGCTGAACGACGCAATCGCTCGCCTGCCCCGCCTTGAAGTTTCCGGGCGAAATACCTCCTCCTCCTCCTTCTGTCATTGGCTTGGGCCTCTATGCCCCTCGAACGCCTCGCCCCGTGGCGCTGTAAGCAGCGCCCCAGGGGGAGGCGTTCGAGATTGCAGATGCCATAGCCGTCATCAGGAGAGGGCAGATGAAGCGCCCATTCCTTCGCGGCGTCGGGGCGGGACGCCCACGGGCTACTTGCTCTGTTGCGCCATCGCCTCGCTGCCGCGACCGAACAGGCTCTGGGCGACGTCGCTGATGCGGCGCTGCCGCTCAGTGTCGATCCTGACCGTCGCCGTCATGCCGGCGCGTAAGGGCGGCTCGCCTATATGCGGCAGCAGCCGCAGTTTGACCGGCAGGCGCTGCACCACCTTGACCCAGTTGCCGCTCGCATTCTGCGGCGGCAGAAGGGCGAACTCGGCACCGGTCGCCGGACTCACGCTCTCGACGATCGCCTCCCAGGTCGTATCGGGATAGGTGTCGAGCACCACGGTCGCCTTCTGGCCGACTCGGACGTGGGTGAGCTCGGTCTCCTTGAAGTTCGCTTCGATCCACGGCCGACTTGTCACCACCAGGGCAAACAGCGGTGTCGCCGCCTTGACCTGCTCGCCCTGCTGCACGCGCAGGTTCACCACCACGCCGTCGACCGGCGCCCGGACGGTGGTGCGGGCGAGGTCGAGCGCTGCGCGTTCGCGCGCCGCCATCTTGTCGCGCACCGAGGCGTGCTGGTCGGGCGGCAGGTTCGGATCGCCGTTCAAGGCCGTCAGGACACGCTGGAGCTTCTCGCGCAGCGTCGTCACCCGATCCGCCGCGCCGCGCGCATCGTTCAGCGCCTCGTCGCGCTTGCTCGCCGACGCCACGCCCTTGACGGCCAGTTCCTCCTGCCGCTGCCATTGGCGCTGGAAGTATGCGGCGCGTGCTTCCGCCTCGGCCAGCTCGCTCACCGCCTCCCGCCACAGACCGCGCAGGTTCTCGACCTGAATCCGAGCCGCGTCGAGCTCCGCCTCGGCACTGTCGAGTGCCAAGCGAAACGGCCGCGATTCGATGGTGAGCAGTGTCTCCCCGGCGGCAACGGAGGCGTGGTCATGCACCGGCACACGCCGGACCTGTCCGGACACCTCCGGCGCGATCTGTACGATGTGCGCCTTCACGTAGGCGTTGTCGGTGCCGACGAAGCGGCCACCAGACAGCCACCAGAAGCCGCCACCAACAATCGCGGCAATCGGCACCACCACGAGCAGCGCCAGCCGCGTAAGCTTGACCGGCCGGCGGCTCATGCCGCCCCTCCGGCCAGTGCCTGCAGCCTGCCCTTCACCCTGCCGGTCAGGTCCGTGAATTGCGACCGTTCCTCAGGCGTCAGCGCCGACAGGGCATCGTCGACCGTCGCCACCGCGACCTCCCACATCTCGGAGTGGGCGCGGCGCGCTTCGGATGTCAGAAACAGGCGATTGATGCGCCGGTCGACCTGATCGGCGCGGCGCTCGACCCAGCCGGCCCGTTCCATGCGGTCGATCATGCGGCCGGCACTGGCCCGGTCGATCTCGAGCATGCTGGCGAGCTCGGTCTGGCTGGAACCCGGCCGCCGGTAGAGGCGGGTCAGCACGAGCCATTGCGCACGCGTCAGGCCGATATCGCGGACTCGCCGGTCGAACACGGTGCGCATGAGCCGGGCCACGTCCGACACCATGTAGCCGATATAGCCATCGTTTTCTGGCCCCACGGGGCTCTGGTCCAACATTGTTGCATAGGCTACATTAGCCATGGCTATGAGTTCAAGTGCCACCGCCGAGATTTCGGCCCCCGTCAATCCGGCCGAAGGCTTCTCGCTCGGCCGGCGGGTGCTCATTCTGGTGATGGTGGTGATGGGCTCGACCCTCTATGCCACCACCCTGCTGATCGCCTCGACGCTCCTGCCCCAGATGCAGGGCACCATGTCGGCCACCCAGGACGAGATCGCCTGGGCGATGACCTTCAACATCCTGGCTACCGCCGTGATGACTCCGATGACCGGCTGGCTGGCGGCGCGCTTTGGCCGGCGCGAGACGATGATCTGGTCGGTGTTCGCATTCACTTTCACGACGCTGATGTGCGGCCTGGCCGATTCTCTTGAAACGCTGATCCTGTGGCGGGTGCTGCAGGGCGCGCTGGGGGCGCCGGTCATTCCGCTGTCGCAGACCATCCTGCTCGACACGTTCCCCAAGCGCCAACAAGGCCTCGTGACGTCGATCTTCGGCATGGCGGTCGTCATCGGCCCGGTGATCGGCCCGACTGTGGGCGGCATGCTGTCGGAACTCTATAGCTGGCGCTGGGCCTTCTACATGGTCGTGCCGGTCGGCTGCCTGTCCTTCATCGGCTTGCGCCTCACCCTGCCGTACGATCGGCCAACCGGCCGGGTGTCGCTCGACTGGACCGGCTTCCTGTCGCTAGCGGTCGCGATCTCGGGCGTCCAGCTCGTGCTGTCGCGCGGCCAGCGCCTCGACTGGTTCGATTCGGGCGAGATCATCGTCGAGGCCTTCGTGGCGGCGATCGCCTTCTGGGTGTTCGTGACACACAGCCTGACCGCACCGCGACCGTTCCTGAATCTGCGCCTGCTGCTCGACCGCAACTACGCGCTCGGCCTCGTGCTGGTGCTGATCTACGGCATGCTGAACTTCACGCCGATGGTGCTGTTGCCGCCATTGCTGCAGCAGCATGCCGGATTCCCCGACTCCCTGATCGGCGAGATCATCGCCGCGCGCGGCGTCGGCGCCACCATCGGCTTCTTCCTCGCCATCTTCGTCGGCCGCATGGACCCGCGCGTCGGCCTGATCGGCGGCTTCACGCTTCAGATCGTCTCCGGTCTGTGGCTGATGGGCATCGACCTCAATGTCGATACCGGCACCCTGATGCTCAACAGCCTGGTGCAGGGCATCGCGATCGGCGTGATCTGGGTCCCGCTGACGCTGGTCACCTTCTCCACCATCGGCTCGGCCGACCTGGCCGAAGGCACGGCGGTCTACCACCTGTTGCGCAACATCGGCTCGAGCTTCTTCATCTCGATCTGCGTCGCCGAGATCGTGCGCTCGACCAGCGCCAATTACAGCCGCCTGATCGAGATGATGAATCCCTTCAACCGCAGCCTGGCGCTGCCCTGGGTCACCGGCGCGTGGGACCACGAGACGCTCACCGGGCTGGCCAAGCTTTCCAAGGAGATCGGCCGCCAGGCCTCGATGCTGGGCTACATCAATGCCTTCGGCTTCTATACCCTGGCCTCGGCGCTCGCGATTCCCCTCATCCTGTTCGTCAGGCGCCGGACGCGGCTGCGGTGACTCTGCAGGGCGAGAGGACCAGGGCTCTGTTGAAAGGCCACATAGGTACTCTAGCATGAGCAACCCGACGAACATTCTGCTGCACTTCAGGAGGTCGTGAGCCATGGAGATTTCCGGCAAGACAGCCATCGTCACCGGCGCCGCCTCCGGCATCGGCCTCGGCATCGCCACAGCGCTCGCCGAAGCTGGCGCCAACGTGGTGATGGCCGACATCGAGAAGGACGCGGTGGAACAGGCGGCTCACCTCCTGTCCGGCACCAACAAGCAGGTGCTGCCGGT
Source organism: Reyranellaceae bacterium (assembly GCA_046349335.1). Classification (GTDB taxonomy): domain Bacteria; phylum Pseudomonadota; class Alphaproteobacteria; order Reyranellales; family Reyranellaceae; genus Reyranella. Next base: position 352,762 of record JAXMCO010000002.1, on the reverse strand, counting down.
CGAGGTCGACGTCACCCAGGAGCAGTCTGTGATCGACGCGCTGGCGGAGGCTGAACGCCGCTTCGGTAAGCTCCACATCGCCTGCAACAATGCCGGCGTGCCGATGCACGGCACCCGGCTCACCGACGTACCGGTGGCCGACTGGGCCTTCGTCATCGGCGTCAATGTCTGGGGTGTCATACACGGCATCCGCCACTTCGTGCCGGCGATCCTGAAGCACGGCGAGGCCGGGCACATCGTCAACACCGCTTCGGTCGCCGCCACCCAGAACCGCCGCGGCACCCATCAAGGTCCGTATTCGATGAGCAAGTACGCCGTGCTGTCGCTGTCGGAGGCACTGGAGCACGAGCTCGAAGGGACCAATGTCGGCGTGACCGCGCTGTGCCCGGGTCCGATCGCCACCAATCTGGCACAAGGCGCGCGCCACCGCCCCGATCACTTGGGCGGCCCCGAGCTGCGGCCGAACGCAGAGGCGGTCATGGGGGAGCGCCTGGCGCGGACCGGCATCGACCCCAAGCTGGTCGGCGAGCGGGTGATCGAGGCGATCCGCAGCAAGACCTTCTACGCTTTCGTCAGCGCCGTGCCGGTCGACGTGATCAAGGCGCGGCATCGCCGCATCGAGGCAGCGCTGGAGACAAGCTGGGCGACGCCGTACTAGGGCCTGTCCTCTATTGAAGAAGAAATTCGCGTAATAATAGAATCAAATGAGCGAGAATTTTGAATCGATCTTGCGTTGTTGTCGTCGAGGCTACATTTTCCAAGGTCTGAGCTACCCAATTGACCCGCGACATGCTCCTTGCCAGTCGGCCACTGGGAGCTGACTGATGCGCCGTTACGCCCTTCGCGACGACCAATGGGATCGGATCAAGGACATTCTACCGGGACGCGAGGGTCACGTTGGCGCGACCGCCAGGGACAATCGTCTGTTCGTCGATGCCGTGATCTACCGCTATCGAGCTGGCATCCCATGGCGCGACCTGCCCGAGCGCTTCGGCGCTTGGAAGGCTGTCCATACCCGCTTCAGCCGATGGGCAAAGAGCGGTGTATGGCGCAGGCTGTTCGAGCTTCTTGCGGCCGATGCGGACAACGAATACGCCATGATCGACAGCACCATCGTGCGCGCTCATCAGCATAGCGCCGGCGCCAAAAAAAAGACGGCGAAGATCAAGCGATCGGCCGAAGCAAAGGCGGGCTGAGCACCAAGATCCATACCCTGGTCGATGCTCTGGGCAATCCTGTCCGCTTCTTCCTGACGCCGGGCCAGGCCCACGACCTGCAGGGCGCCGACGCCCTGTTGCCTGACATGAAGGCTGACACCCTGCTGGCCGACAAAGCCTTCGATGCCGACCAGCGCCTCATCGAACCTCTCGAGGCCGCCGGCAAGACCTGCGTCATCCCCTCGAAGAGCAACCGCAAAAAGCCCCGCCCTTACGACAAACAGATCTACAAGGCCCGCCATCTCATCGAGAACTTCTACTGTAGCCTCAAGCGCTTCAGGGCCATCGCAACTCGCTACGATAAGACCGCTACCAATTTCCTCGCCGCTATCCACCTCGCGGCGGCTACCATTTGGCTCAATTGAGGACAGGCCCTAGTGCGCTTCCATGCCCGCATGCGTTAAGAGCGCGTACCGCTGCTTCGCGGCTGCAAGTCCGGCTCAGGTACGTGGCGGCAGGGTAATGTCCGCATCCTTGAGCAGACGCTCGAGTGTGGAGATGGACGCCTTGGCATCGCCCTCGCGGCACTTGGCCACCGCCTCCCCGCCTTCGACGTTCGGCGTGACCCCGGCCATGCTGGTAGAAGATGGATCGGCACCGACGTAGCGCTGATAGAGCTGGCTTAGCTTGGCACAATAAGCGAGGTCCTGCGGTGAGCTCGTCGGCTGTTGCTTGGCGCAGGCGAGCAACGCCAGGCCAAGCGCGGCCGCCAGCAGAATCTTAATGCGATACATGCTCTTCTCCCCCAATGCGCGCTGACCTTAGGGGAATGGACGCATCTATCTCGATCAAATCACATTCGCGATGGCCACGTTGCCCGGCGAAACTCACTCCAAGCTGTTGCGCTTGCGCAGCACTGCGGTCGCCGGGGCGAGCGCGAGACCTTTGGCCTGCAGGCCCGGCAGCCATTCGGCGAGCGCCTGCAGTGTCGCTTCGTGCGGATGGCCGATCGCCACCACGAAGCCCTGGCGGCGCGCCACCGCCTCGGTCTCGGCGAGCCGGCGGCGCACCGCGTCGAGCGTTTCGTCGTCGTCGAGGAAGACATGGCGCGCGATGCTGGGCACGCCGATCTCCTGCGCCACCTGATCGCCCACCGACTGCGACGACGTGCGCGAATCGAGGAACATCAGGCCGCGTCCCTTGAACTGGCGCAGCACGGTCTCCATGCCGGGACGGAAGGCCGTGAAGCGGCTGCCCATGTGATTGTTGACCCCGGCATAGCCGTCGAAGCTGTCGAGCGCGGCATTGGTGCGTTGGCGCAGCTCGGCATCGGAGAGCGACACCAAGAGCGCGTTCGGTCCGGGATCGTTTCGGCCATTCGGTTCCATCGGCAGATGCAGCATCAGCTCGTGACCCTTGGCACGTGCCGCGCGCGCCTGCTCAGGCAGGTCCTTTGCGTAAGGCAGGAACGACATTGTCAGCGGTCCGGGTAATTCCCAGGCGCGGCGCGAGCGCGGCCGATCGAGTCCGACATCGTCGATCACGATGGCGACCAGCGGTCGGCCGCCGGGATCGCGAAAGGGTAGCGCATTGCGTCGCCACGCCTCCTTGGTCGCCCTCTCCGATCCTGGCGCCAACGCGGCGACCTGCGGCTGCGACCGTGCCGGGCGCGGCTTCTCTTCCAGCGTCGTCCTCGGCTGCCCGGGCTCGGAGTCGGTGTATTTGGGTAGGTCGGGCAGGTCCTCGATGCGGGCATATCGCGGCGGTGCCTCGGTTGGCGCGTTGCGCTTCATTTCCTCGAGCGTATCGCGCGCCACCCGATCTCTGTCGCGGGCGTCGAGACGCTCGGCCAGCCAGTAGCCGCCGACCAGGCTGGCGCCAAACAGCAGAAGCAGCCCGCCAATCGCCGAGTGCCAGCGGTGGGCGTCGATCCAGGCGCCGACGGCGGCGAGCTTTCGGCGCAGCCGCCCTCCATGGCTCGCCGGGGCCCCGGCCTTCTTGGTACGGGTCCGCCCGGGGCTCGGCTTCCTGCTTCTGTTCTTCTTCGACGCCATCTCAGCGCTCGGCCGTAACGCCTTGGTCTGCCACCCTATTCGCGCCGGAAGCTACAGGGTGGTGGTCGATTTGACCACGCGAATGTCGGGCTGCCCCACCCGCCCGGGCTCGCGCTCGAATCCGAGATGCTTGGCGAGATCGAGCATCCTGTGGTTCTCGCGCAGCACATTGCCGACCACGCGGGCAATGCCGCGCGCCTTGGCATAATGCAGCACGTGCTCCAGCAGCAGCCGGCCATAGCCGCGACCCTGCCGGTCCGACGCAATGACCAGCGCGAACTCCGCCTCCTCGAAACCGGGGTCCGCAGCCAGCCGCCCGACGCCCTGCAGCTCCTGGCCGTCGAGCAGCAGGAACGCCATCTCCCGGTCGTAGTCGATCTGCGTCAGCCGAGCGGCCATCTCGTGCGTCAGCTCGCGCATCGGGCCGAAGAAGCGCAGGCGCACGTCCTCCGGCGTGAGACCGCGCACGAAGGCCTGCAGCAGCGACTCGTCGTCCGGCCGGATCGGCCGGATGCGCAGCGATTGCCCGCGATGGACGATCTCGGCGTCGAGCTCCACAGGATAGGGTCGAATGGCAAATCGCGCGCCACGCTCCTGGCCCGCGACGGGCGGCGCCACGACGATGCGGGCATCGAGCGCGATCACGCCGTCGACATCGACCAGCAGCGGATTGACGTCGAGCTCGGCGATCTCGCCCACATCGGCGATGAGCTGCGACAGGCGGACCATCGCGTCACAGACCGCCGCGCGCGCCGCCGGCCGGCGGTCGCGATAGCCGCGCAACAGGCGGTCGACGCGCGTGCGCGACAGTGCGTCTTCCGCCAGCACCGGGTCGAGCGGCGGCAAGGCGAGCACCTTGTCGTCGACCACCTCGGCCGCCACGCCGCCATGCCCGACCAGCAGGATCGGTCCGAACACCGGGTCCTCCGCCGCGCCCAGGATCAATTCCACCGCATGTGGGCGCTTGATCATCGGCTGGACCACGAAACCGTCGATGCGCGCGCCCGGCGCCGCGATGCGCGCCTTGTCGTTCATGACACGCACGGCCTGAAGCACGGCCTGTTCCGAAGAGAGATCGAGCGCGACGCCGCCGACATCGCTCTTGTGGGTGATCTGCCGCGACAGGATTTTCACCGCGACCGGAAAGCCGATCCGGAGGGCGGCAGCGGCCGCTTCCGCCGCATCGAGCGCCACCTCCGTCGGCACCACGGGAATGCCATAGGCCGCGAGCACGCGCTTGGCTTCCGGCTCGGTCAACACCGTGCGCTTCTCGGCAAGCGCGTCATTCACGATGGCACGCACGAGCTGGGTGTCCGAGCGCGCCTCGGGCACCGACGGCGGCGTGCGCTGCAGGGCGCGCTGGCCGCGACGATACTGCACGACATGCATGAAGCCACGCACCGCGCGCAGCGGCGTGTCGTAGGCCGGGATGCCCGCCTGATGCAGCACCTCGCGGCCCTCCTGCGCCTGCGGCCCGCCGACCCAGCAGCCGATCAGCGGCGCCACCTTGCGGCCTGGCGCGGCGGCGATGGCGCGGGCCACCTCGACCGACGAGGTGAGCGCGGTCGGCACGTTCATCGCCAGGATCGCACCGACCCCGCGATCGTCGGCGAGCGTGTCGAGCGCGGCGGCGTAACGTGCTCCGTCGGCATCGCCGACGATGTCGACCGGATTGTCGCGCGACCACGAATGCGGCAGTTGCTTGTCGAGCGCGGCGATGGTGAGAGGCTGCAGCGCCGCCAGATCGCCGCCTCCGTCGAGCAGCAGATCGGTGGCGATGATGCCCATGCCGCCGCCGTTGGTCAGGATCGCCAGCCGTTCGTTGCGCGGCAGGATAGCGTGACCCAGCGTCTCCGCTGCGTCGAACAATTCGCCCAGCCCGCGCACGCCGACCAGGCCGGCGCGTGCGAAGGCGGCATCGTAGACCGCCGCCGAGCCCGCCATCGATCCGGTATGCGAGGCCGCCGCCTTGGCTGCGGCGGCATGGCGGCCGGCCTTGAGCACGATCACCGGCTTCACGCGCGCGACGCTGCGCGCCGCCGACATGAACTTGCGAGCCTGGGTGATGCCCTCGACGTACATCAGGACGGCGCGCGTCTCGTAGTCGCGCGCAAGCATGTCGAGCACGTCGCCGAAATCCACATCGGCCATGTCGCCCATCGAGATCAGGTGCGAGAAGCCGATATTCTGCGCCGCGCCCCAGTCGGCGAGGCCGGCCAGCACGGCGCCCGATTGGGCGACGGCGGCGACCCGACCGGCTTTCAGGCCGCCGGGGCCGAAGCTCGCATTGAGCCCGAGCCGGGGCACGGCATAGCCGATGCAATTCGGGCCGACGACACGCAACAGATGCGGCTGCGCCGCCCGCAGGATGCGCTTGCGCCAGTGTGCGTTGTCCTCGTGCATGTCCGGGCCGGCGCCCGGACCCGAGGTGATGACGACGGCAGCTCGCGTGCCGCGTTCGCCGAGCTCCAGGATGAGCTGAGGCACGGTCTCGGGTGGCGTCATGATGACGGCGAGGTCGGCGGGCCCGCTCAGCTCGCCGATGCTTTTCAGCACGGCCCGGCCGTCGATCTCGCCGCCCCTGAGATTGACCAGGTGAATATCGCCCTGAAACCCACCGGACAGCAGGTTGCGCGTCACCGCCGCGCCGATCGAGCCGGCACGCGCGCTAGCCCCGATCGCCACGACGGAGCGCGGGGCCATCAGCTTGTCGAGATTGCGGATGGACATGGCTCTAGAACATACCTGTTAGAACGACTCCGGGACGCGCATTTCCGGTTGGGGCGCGGCCCAACCGGAAATCGCCCTAGAAGAGCGCCGGTCCGTTCATCAGCACAAGTCCCACGACGATCACGAAAGCCGCGACGACGCGGCGCACACCGAACGGCTCGCCGAGCACCAGAGTGCCTATCAAAGCGCCAAACAGGACGGAAGTTTCACGCAGCGCCGCCACATGCGCCATCGGCCCCAAAGCCAGGGCGTAGATCGCAATTCCATAACCCGTATTGGCGATCAGCCCGCCGATCACGCCGCGCCACCAGGTGCGACGAAGATGGGTCCACACTGTCGCAGGCCGGAGCGTGAAGGCCAGAACCAGGAGCCACGGTCCCTCGACGATGCACAGCCAGGCGATGTAGGCGAGGCGATGCTCGAAGGTCGGACCTGCACTGCGCACGCCGAGACCGTCGGCGATGATGTAGGCTGCGATGGTGAATCCGGTCAGCACGGCGAACAGCGTGGCGAGCCCGAAGCGGCTTCCCGGGTGCGGCGCGACACGGCGCAGCGGGATGGCCAGCGCGACCAGCCCGGCGCTCAGCAGCAGCACACCCAGAATGTCCTGGCCGCGCAATTGCTCGCCGATGAAGCGGCCCGACACCAGCGCGACCAGCAGCGGGCCCATGCCGCGCGCGATCGGATAGGTGTGGCTGAGATCGCCGTACGAATAGGCCTTGAGCAAGAAGATGTAGTAGAGGACGTGGATCAGCACCGACGCGACGAGGAACTTCCACGCTGCGGGCTCGATCCACGGCAGGAACGGCGCGGCACACAGCCCCATCAGCGTGCCGGTTGTCATGATCACGCCGAACGTCGCCAGCCGGTCCGATCGGTCGGCCTTGAGGATGGCATTCCACGTGGCGTGCATGAGCGCAGCCGCGAGCAGCAGCGCCACGATGAGGGGTTCGACGACCAATTCGGATTCTTCGTTCTTCGGCGGTCACAATACCGTAAAGCGCGCCGGATGGCTTGCTCCGACGTCCGGGGTGCTCTAGCCATTCTCCTCCCCAGCTTCGCTGGGGAGGAGTAACAGGGACCGTCCAATGCTGCTGCTTATCGATAACTACGACAGCTTCACCTACAATCTGGTGCACTTCCTGGGCGATCTCGGGGCGCGCTGCGTCGTCCACCGCAACGACCAGATCACCGTCGAGGAGGCGATGGCGCTGAAGCCTGCCGGCATCGTGCTCTCGCCCGGCCCGTGCACGCCCAACGAGGCGGGCATCTGCATGGCCCTGGTCGAGGCGGCAGCTCAGGCCCAGCTTCCCCTGTTCGGCGTCTGCCTCGGCCATCAGGCGATCGGGCAAGTGTTCGGCGGCAAGGTGGTGCGGGCGCCCGCGCCCATGCACGGCAAGCTGTCGGCCGTGCAGCACGGCGGACAGAGCGTGTTCGAGGAGGTGCCCTCCCCGTTCCGCGCCACGCGCTACCATTCGCTGGTCGTCGACCGCGCGGGTTTCCCGAAGGACCTCGAGGTGACGGCCGAGACCGGCGAGATCGTGATGGGTCTACGCCACCGCACGCTGCCGATCCACGGCGTGCAGTTCCATCCCGAGAGCATCGCCTCGGAGCACGGTCACAAGATCCTCGAGAATTTTCTCAAGATCGCCGGCGACCATCCCTCGCAGCAGAGCAAGAAGATGGCGGCCTGATGGTCGGGGCGCTATCGCGTCGCGCCGTCCTCGCGACAGCCGCCGTGGCGTGGGCGCAGGGTGCGCGGGCCCAGCAATGGCCGGCCAAGCCGATCCGCATCATCGTGCCGTTTCCGCCCGGCCAGTCGACCGATATCCTGGCGCGGGTGATGGCCGACCAGTTGACGAAAGCGCTCGGCCAGCAGGTCGTTGCCGAGAATCGCCCGGGGGCCGGCGGCAGCATCGGCGCCGACGTCGCCGCCAAGGCGCCACCTGACGGCTACACGCTGGTGATGGTGACGATCTCCACGCACGGTATTGCGCCCGCGATCTATCCGCGCTTGCCTTACGACGTGCAGAAGGATTTCGCGCCCATCGCCAATATCGCCCTGACGCCGCAGGTGCTGATGGCCAGCCTCGCGAGCGGCATCGGCTCGGTGCAGGACCTGATCTCCAAGGCCAAGGCCGGTGGCGATTTCAACTACGGCTCGTCGGGCAACGGCTCGGCGAGCCATCTCGCCGTCGAGATGCTGCGCAATGCCGCCGGCATCAAGCTTACGCACGTCCCTTTCAAAGGCAATGCCGACGCCCTGCTGGCCCTGCAAAGCGGCGATATCCAGTTGATGTCGGATGCCATCCCCGGCTCCGTCGGTCCGGTGCGGACGGGCAAGGTCAAGGCGATCGGCATCGCGGATCAGCGGCGCTCGCCGTTCCTGCCCGACCTGCCGACGATCGCCGAGCAAGGCCTGCAGGGCGTGGTCGCGGTCGGCTGGATCGGGCTGTCGGCGCCGGCGCGCACGCCCGAGCCGATCCTCGACCGGATCAGCGCCGAGATCATGCGCATTCTCAAGGAGCCCGAGGTTCTGGTCAGACTCAACGACCTCGCGTTCGTGCCGGCCAAGGAGTCACGTCAGGAATTCGAGGCCTACATCGCGCTCGAGAACACCAAGTGGAGCAAGATCGTCCGCGACGCCAGCGTGAAGATCGACTGAGCGTCGCACTCTTTCTGGAGAAGAGCGCCCTCGCTACGCTCGGCATCGCATCGCCGTCGAGGGCGACATCCCCGCCGTCGCAAGCGGATATTCATCCCGAGCGCAGCGAGGGATCTCTCTTCCATGCTCTGGGTCTCACCCTTGCTCGATGCGGCTCCAATCCAGGTCGACCTGCTTCACATCGTAGGCCTTCAGCGATTCCCAGTGGCGCTGCAGGTCGCCGGCGAATAGGCCGCGCGTGACGCCGGCCGCCACCTTGGGCACGGCTGCGGTCATGGCGTTGATGCTGCTGCCCGACGGGCCGAAACTCAGGGTCGAGCCGATGCCGAAGAGATGAATGTCGGCCAGCCACGGCGCCTCGCCCGGCGTGCGCTCCAGGAAAGCGTAATCCGGCCCGAGATACGGATAGGCGCCGAGCAGCTCGTCCTCCTCACCGGGCGGCGGCGTGTAGCGATGACGCCATAGGGCGATCTTGTCGGCGAAGCCCGCCAGCTCGGGCCGCAGGCCGACGTCCTGTTGGATGCCGGTCCCGCAGATCACATAGTCGGCCATGAACGGTCCACGCGGCGTGGACAGGCGGATTCGTCCGTCCTCGATGCGTGCATCCGTCCACGGTCGACCGGCATGCATGGTGAAGCTCGGGAATGCCATAACCCGCTTGTAGGTGTCGGCTGGAAATCCTTCGCGCGCGCGCAGGATGTTGCCGACCATGCGCCAGCGCCATTCGTCGGGCATCTCGCCGATATGCTTCAGGAAGCCGGCGAAGGTCAGCCATCGGTAGCGCTGCACCACGCCAGGTTCCGCCCGCCGGCAGAACAGGTGCGCCTCGGCGCCGTGCTCCAACGCGGTCGCGGCATTGTCCATCGCCGACGCACCCGCACCCAACACGGCGACGACCTTGCCGCGCAGCCGCTCGAAATCGATGCTCTCGCAGGTGTGAGCCCGCCGCTCGGCCGGCAACGCCCGCACGAAATCCGGCATCCACCATTCGCCCGTGCCGTCCTGACCGGTCGCGAGCACGAGCTTGCGGGCGGCCAGCACTTCCCCGCCGGCAAGCGTCACCAGGAGGCAACGACCGCCGTCGTCGAGCTCTCCCGGCGCGATGACCACGGCCTCGGCGTCGTTGCGCACCGGCAAGTTCAGCACGCGCCGATACCATTGCAGATAATCGTGCCAGGACTGGCTGGGGATCAGGCCGAGGCTGGCGAAGGCGCCTGCTCCTTCGGTCGCATCGAACCACGCCTCGAAAGTCAGGTTGGCAATCCCGAGATCGGGGCCGGTCTGGTCCTTCGGGCTGCGCAGCGTCGGCATGCGGGCAAAGGTAACCCACGGCCCCTCGCAGCCGGCCGGTGCGCGATCGATCACCAGAAGATTGCTCACGCGATCGCGCATGAGCGCGAAGGCAATGGCGAGACCGGATTGCCCCGCGCCGACGATCAGCGCATCGAGCGCCTGCCTTCGCCGATACATGCGCGGCTTCATCCACTCCATGCGCGGATGCGCGGTCATCTCGAGGTCGCGGCGAACGCGGCCTTCGAGCGCCGCAAGATCACTCGCGGACATAGCCTGGAATGTCAGCAAGTAGTGTGCCATTGGTATGCATGTCACCTCGCAAATTACCCGACATTCGGGCCTGTGATGGTACATTCGCGTTGCTTTGTGCTTGGCATCGGAAGCCAACCACGAGCGAGGCCAGGGCCGGCGGATGGTCAGCGACTGTTTCGTCGCGTGATTGGCCGGTGGCGCGGCGATTGCTAGCCACACGGACGTGCAAGGCGGGATTGGGGCGGAATATGCGGTGTCCGGGTGTAAGGCGCGCTAGCGTGAGACCCTTGCCGACGACGGCAAGATAAGTTGGGAGCATCGCGCATGGGGCAATGGCAGGCTGGCGTCGACGTCGGCGGAACATTCACCGATCTCCTCTTCGTGAATGAAGTCGATCGGGCGTTTCGCGTCACCAAGGTGCCGTCGACACCCGACGATCAATCGCGCGGCATGATGGCCGGCATCCGCGACAGCGGCCTGGCGACAGAATCGCTCGCCTCGCTGGTGCACGGCACCACGGTCGGCACTAACGCCATTCTCGAACGCAAGGGCGTGGTCTGCGGCTTGGTCACGACGATCGGCTTTCGCGACGTGCTCGAGCTCGGGCGGCGCACGCGCCCCTACGGCTACGGCATGATCGGCAGCTTCGAGGCCATCATTCCTCGCCAATTGCGCGTCGAGGTGCCGGAGCGACTCGATGCTCGCGGCAACGTATTGATCCAGCTCGACGAGGAGGCCGTGCGCCGCGCCATCCGCCAATTGATCGCCGGAGGTGCGGAGGCGTTGGTCATCAGCTTCCTGCATTCCTATGTCAATCCGGCCCATGAACTGCGCGCCGCCGAGATCGCGCGCGAGCTGTGGCCCAACCCGTACATTTCCGTCGGCTCCGATATCCTGCGCGAAGTTCGCGAGTTCGAGCGCGGCACGACGGCGGCGATCAACGGCTACATACAGCCGATCATGGCGCGCTATCTCGGACGCCTGCAGAAAGAGCTCAAGCTCGCCCGCTTCCAGAGCGAGCTGCTGGTCATGCAGGGCAACGGTGGAACGATGAGCGGCAGGGTCGCAGCCGACTATGCCGTGCAAACCGTCATGTCCGGCCCCGCGGCCGGAGCGCTGGCCGCCGCGCGCATCGGCCAGCAGTCGGGCCATCCTAACCTGATCGGTTGCGACATGGGCGGCACCAGCTTCGACGTGACGCTGATCCGTGGCGGCGAGCCCGCCCTGTCGGCTGAGAAGGATATCGCCTACGGCATGCCGATCCGCGTGCCGATGATCGACATCCACACGATCGGCGCCGGGGGCGGTTCCATTGCCCGCATCACCAAGGCCGGCATCCTGCAGGTCGGCCCAGACAGCGCCGGCGCCAATCCCGGACCGATCTGCTACGGCCGCGGCGGCACGGAACCTACCGTCACCGATGCCAACCTGGTGCTGGGCAAGCTCGACCCGGCCGCCCTGCCCGGCGTCGCCGGCGGCGTGCCGATCGAGGCGATCAAGGCAGCGATCGTCGAGAAGATCGGCAACCCGCTCGGCCTCGATGCCGTCGAGGCCGCAGCGGCGATCATCACCATCGCCAGCAATCACCTGGCGAGCGCCATCCGACTGGTGTCGATCGAGAAAGGATACGATCCGCGCGACTTCGCGCTGTTTCCGTTCGGCGGCGCCGGCCCGCTGCATGCGGTGGCGCTGGCGCGCGAGCTCGGTGTGCCGACGGTGCTGGTGCCGCGTTTCCCCGGCCTCACCTCGGCGCTGGGTTGCGTGCTCGCCGACCTGCGCCACGATTTCGTGCGCACGCTCAACCAGCCGCTGATGTCGGTCGACCCAGCGATGGTCGATCGCCTGTACGGCGAGTACGAGGCCGAAGGCCGCGCCATGATCGAGGCCGAGGGCGTTCCGATCGAGCGCATCGACACGATCTATGAAGCCGACCTGCTCTATCGCGGACAGAGCCACGTGCTGCGGGTTCCGGTCGAGCGGCCGTTCGATCCGGCGACCGTCCGGGCGAGCCTGGAGGCGCGCTACAAGGAGCGCTTCGACATCGAGCTCACCGAGATGACGGCGATCCTGTCGAATCTGCGCACCGCGAGCTTCGGCCGGCGCTCGCGCGTCGATTTCTCGATCTTCGCGCCACGGCCCGGCGGCACCGTGGCGGAGGCCCGGCGCGGCACCCGTGCGGTCTATTTTGCCGGCAAGTGGCTCGATACGGCGCTCTACAGCCGCGACGCGCTGCCGGTCGGCGCCACGATCGACGGGCCCGCCATCGTTGCCCAGCTCGACACCACCATCCTGATCGACCCCGGCGCCAGCGCGGTCGTCGACCCGCTCGGCAACATCGTCATCACCGTCGGCAAGCAACCGGCCTGAGGAACGTCGCGAGGAACGTCATATGGCACTCGATCCCGTCACACTCGCCGTCATCCAGAACGGCCTTCGCCAGATCGCCAGCGAGATGGACCTGGTGCACGAGAAGACTTCGTTCTCGCCAGTGATCTCGGAAGCCTTCGACCGCTCCAACGGCATCTACCATCGCGACACCGGCGAGGTGATCGCCCAGGGCGAGATGGGCCTGCCGATCTTCGTCGGCGTCATGCAGTTCACCACTCAGGCGGTGATCCAGCGCCGCCACGACCTCGAGCCGGGCGACGTCATCATCATCAACGACCCCTACCTCGGCGGCACCCATCTGATGGACGTCAAGATGGTGAAGCCGTTCTACTATCGCGGCGCGCTGTGGTGTTACCTGTCCAATACGGGGCATTGGCCGGATACCGGCGGCATGGTGCCGGGTGGCTTCGCCACCAAGGCGACCGAGATCCAGCAGGAAGGCCTGCGCATTCCGCCGGTCAAGCTGTGCCGAAAGGGCGAGCTCGTGTCCGACATCGTCGACATGATCCTGAACAACATTCGCGTGCCCGAGGAGCGGATCGGCGACATCAAGGCCCAGGTCGGCGCGCTGACGGTCGGCGAACGCCGCCTCACCGCCCTGCTCGATCGCTACGGCGCCGACACCGTGGAAGCCGCGATCGTCGAGCTCAAGGCGCGCTCCGAGCGCCAGATGCGCGCCTACATCGACAGCGTACCCGACGGCACCTACCGATTCTCGAGCTTCATCGATAGCGACGGCATCGTGAACGAGCCGCTCGAGATCGCGCTCGACATGACGGTGCGCGGCTCGGACATCCATTTCGACTTCTCGCGCTCCAGCCGGCCCTGCAAGGGGCCGCTCAACGGCGTTTGGGGCGCTACCCAGTCCGCCGTCTATGTCGCGATCAAGCACATCTTCCCCGATGTGCCGATCAATTCCGGCTGCTTCGCGCCGCTGCACATCGCCAAGCCCACGGGCACATTCCTGGTCGGCGAGTATCCCCGGCCGGTCGCCGGCTGCGCTTCGGAAGTGGCGCAGCGCATAATGGAGGCGGTGTTCGGCGCCATGGGCAAGGCCATTCCCGATCGCATGTTTGCAGCGCCGGCCGGCACCAGCGGCAACTTCAGCATGGGCGGATACGACCCGGGCGAGGATCGCAACTACATCATGTATTTCTTCTCGGGCGGCGGCTACGGTGGGTGGTGGGAAACCGACGGCCTGACCAACGGCTGCTCGACCGTCGGCATTTCCAAGACCCAGCCGGTCGAGATCCTGGAGCAGCATTATCCGCTGGTGTTCGAGGAATACGCCCTGCGCGAGAATTCGTCGGGCGCCGGCCGACATCGCGGCGGCTACGGCGTCAGCTATCGCGTGCGTCTGCTGCGCGGCATGGCGACGGCCTCCTTCCTGATGGATCACGGCCGCGACGGCCCGCCCGGCCTCGAGGGCGGCCTCGCCGGCGCGACCAACGAGCTGATCGTGAGCCAGGGCGGCCGCACGACCGTGCCTGAGCACCTGTCGAAGGGCGAAGGCTACGAGCTTCACCCCAGCGACTGGGTTCAGGTCCGCACCCCGGGCGGCGGTGGCTACGGCGATCCGCATGCGCGCGATCCCGCACTGGTCCGGCGCGACATCGCCCGCGGCTACATCACCGCCGAGGAGGCGGCGCGTTTCTACCCGCTGGCCAGCGCCGCGGAATGAGAATTCGTGACGACGATGGTTTCTTCATTCTCCTCCCCACGCCATGCGTGGGGAGGTGTCGTCGTCTTCGGCGACGGAGGGGTCATGAGTCATGGGAGATGGCTGAGCCTGGAGCTCATGACCCCTCCGTCCGCGAAGACGCGGACACCTCCCCAGCGAAGCTGGGGAGGACAATTTGAGAGCAGTCCAGGGAATCGGGGAAGGGAGACAGGTCATGCAAGGCAAGCGCTCGTTCAGTCGACGTAAAGCAATCGCCGGCGCCGCTGCGGCAACGGCAGGGCTGACCATCTGGTCGCAACGCCTCTCTGCCCAGTCGGGCGAGATCGCGGTCGGCGCCATGGTGCCGGTCACTGGCCCGTTCAACGTCTCGGGCCAGCAGTACCACTTCTCCCTGCAGATGGTGCAGGACGAGATCAACGCCAAGGGCGGTGTCGCCGGCAAGAAGCTCAAGATCGTGTTCGAGGACGTCAAGGATTCGAACAGCGTCGCCGTCAATGCCTACCTCAAGGTGGTGCGAGACCTCAATCCGCCGTTCGTGTTCCTGTCGAGCTACACGACGCAGAACCTCGCCACGGAACCGGAAGTCACCAAGGCACAGATCCCTTGTGTGTACGCCGGCGGCGGTGACGCGCTACACCTGAAGAAGAACCCGTGGATGTTTCGCATTCGGCCCTATGACGGGCTGCAGGCGCTGGCGATGGCCAAGCACGCTACTGAAGGCCTCGGCAAGAAGAAGATCGGCATCATCTACGTGCAGAACGATTTCGGGCAGCCGGGTGCCATCGCGGCCGAGAAGATCGTCAAGGCCGCCGGCGCCCAGGTCGTCGGCATGGAAGCCTACGCCTTCACCGACAACGACATGTCGGCCCAGCTCCAGAAGCTAAAGAACGCTGGCGCCGACTGCCTGATCTGCATCAGCTACGGCAAGGATGGCGCGCTGGTGCTGAAGCTCCTGAAGGAGATGAGCATCGACCTGCCGGTGGTGATCTCCTCGGGCGTCATGGTGCCTGCGGCGCGAAACCTGATCGCGCCCGACGAGCTCGCCCGCGTCAACGGCGTGATGGACGCCTACCTGGCGCCCGAGCGCGGCCCCGAGGTCACGGCCTACATCAAGAACTTCAAGGACCGCGCCAAGATCGACCCCGATCCGTTCGGCTCGTGCTACTACGACGCCGCCTGGATCCTGAAGCAGGTGATGGACAAGGTCGGCCCCGACCGCGTCAAGATCCGCGACGAGCTGAAAGCCGTGAAGGACTTCAAGGGCGTCACCAATGTCTTCTCGACCGACGCCGACGGCAACATGGTCCATTCGCTCGCCGTGTTCTCGATCAAGCCCGGCACCCGCGACCCGGTCTTCATCCGCACCATTTCGTCGTAACTCAAGCTCTCCTCCTCCCCGGCTTTGCCGGGGAGGTGTCGCCCTCACAGGGCGACGGAGGGGTCGTGAAATCATGAATCGTGAGAGCCATGACCCCTCCGTCGCCGCAAGACGGCGACACCTCCCCAGCTTCGCTGGGGAGGAGAAAGAATTCCGGACCTGACCATTGTCCCAGCAATTCATTCAGCTCGTCGTGAGCGGGCTCGCCGTCGGATCGGTTTATGCGCTGGTCGGGCTTGCTTTCATCATGGTCAACGAGGCGACCGGGGTGGTGAACTTCGCCACCGGCCAGATGGTGGCGATCGGCTGCTTCCTCGCCGTCTCCACCAGCCTGCAGATGGAGCTGCCGCTGGCGCCGGCCTATGCCATCGCGCTGGCCGCGATGGCGCTGTTCGGCGTGGCCTTCTATGCCGTGGTTTTCCGGCCGTTGCAGGATCGGCCCGTCGTCACCGTCATCATCGGCACGGTGATGATCGGCATCGTCATCCAGAATGCCGCGCTGATGACCTGGGGCTCGGTGCCGTTCCGCCCGCGCTCGCCGTTCGGACGGCAGGTCATCGACGTGTTTGGCGCCGCGCTGTCGGCGCATGCGCTGTTCGTGATCATCGTGTCCTTCCTAATGATCGGCCTGCTCTACCTGTTCATCTACCAAACGGCGGTCGGCGCACGCATGCGAGCGGTGGCGCAGGATCGCGACGCGGCGCGGCTGATGGGCATCGGCGTCGACCGCATGTTTATTCTGACCTGGATCATTGCCGGCCTGCTCACCGGCGCGGCTGGCATCCTGGTCGGCCCGATGTGGTTTGCCGATGTGAACATGGGCGACCCGATCGCGCTCAAGGCGTTCGCCGCCATCATCATCGGCGGCTTCTCGAGCGTGCCCGGCGCCATCGTTGGCGGCATCCTGGTCGGCCTGGCCGAGATGCTGGGCGCGGCCTACATCTCCTCGACCTACAAGGACGGGCTCGTCTTCCTGGTGATGATCCTGTTCCTGCTCGTGCGGCCGCAGGGCATCTTCGGCGAACGTATCGGCCAGCGCGCATGACCGACTCGCGCTTGTTTGGTCGCCGCTTTCCGCCCAGCCTGCTGGCCGCAGGCGCCGTCTTTCTGGCGGCGTTGATCCTGCCGGCCCTCGTCAGCGGCTACGGCATTCGCATCCTCAACCTGGCACTGATCTCCGCCATTGCCGTGATCGGCCTCAACTTCGCTTTCGGCTACGCCGGTCTGATCACGCTCGCTCAGGCGGGCTTCGTCGGCTGCGGCGCCTACATGAGCGCCATCCTCTCGACCTCGCTCGGCATCTCGCCCTGGCTCTCCATCCCCGCCGCAGTCGTCGGGACCGGCATCATCGCCGTCGTCATCGGCCTGCCGATGCTGCGCCTCAAGGGTCACTATCTCGCGCTGGCGACCCTGGGGTTCAACGTGTCGTTCGTGATCGTCGCCACCAACTGGAAGACGGTGATGGGCGGCACCGACGGCATCTCCGGCATCCCTCCCGTCGCCCTGCCCGGCTGGTCGCTGGGCACGGATCATCGCTACTTCTATGTGCTGTGGGTCGCATTGGCGATCGCCACCTGGTGTGCCTGGCGCATCCGCAACTCCCATATCGGCCTCGCCATGATCGCGGTGCGCGACGATGAGATCGCCACCGGGGCAGCGTCGGTCGGCGTCACGCGCATCAAGCTCCAGGCCTTCGCGCTGTCCGCCCTCTACGCCGGCTTGGCCGGCGCGCTGTTCGCGCACATGACCAATTTCGTAGCGCCCGATGACTTCGCGCTCAGCCACTCCGTCATCTACCTCGCCATGCTGATCATCGGCGGAGAAGGCTCGATCCTGGGTGCCATCGGTGGCGCCATCATCGTCACCTTCATGCCCGAGCTGATGCGCGACCTCGGCACCGCCTACCTGATCGTGTTCGGCATCCTGATGCTGCTGATCCTGGTCTTCCTGCCCAAGGGCCTGCTGGGTTTGGTCGGCATCATCGGACAGCGACTGAAGGCGTCCGTCCGATGACCCGCACAATCCTCACCATCGACGGTCTGTCGCGAAGCTTCGGCGGCGTCCATGCCGTACGGTCTGTTTCGCTTGCGATCCCAATGGGGCGCATTTTCTCGGTAATCGGACCCAATGGCGCCGGCAAGACGACGCTGATCAATGTCCTGACCGGCATCCTGGCCAGCTCGGCCGGCAATGTGCGATTCGAGGAACGTGACATCACCGATGCGCCAGCTCATGTCGTCGCCGCAGCCGGCATGGTGCGCACCTTCCAGAATGGCCGGCTGTTCCAGCGACTTACCGTCATGGAGAACGTGCTGGTCGGCGCCCATCACCTCATGCCGCAATCCGTCTGGTCGGCGATCGTCGGCGGCGGCGCCCAACGACGCCTGGGCGACATCCGAGAGCGCGCGAGCGAGCTGCTCGCCACGCTGGGCCTCGCCGGAGACAGCGATCGCCTGGTCGGTGCCCTACCCTACGGTCGCCAGCGCATGGTCGAGATCGCCCGCGCACTGGTATCGAAGCCGAAGCTGCTGCTGCTCGACGAGCCGGCAGCCGGCCTCAACTCCGGCGAGGTGGAGCGCCTGCGTGAAATCCTCGAAGGGCTGCGCACCCAAGGCCTGACCCTGCTGCTGGTCGAGCACAATATGGGCCTGGTGATGCGCCTGGCCGACCGCATTGCCGTGATTAGCTTCGGCGAGAAGATCGCCGAGGGCACGCCGGCCGAAGTGCGCGCTGATCCCAAGGTGCTCGAGGCCTATCTCGGCCATGGATACCAGCATGCTGAAGATTGAGCAGGTCGGCGTCGCCTACGGCGCCATCGAGGCCCTGCATGGCATCTCGCTCGAGGTCGGCCAGGGCGAGGTGGTCGCGCTGCTGGGTGCCAATGGCGCCGGCAAGACCACGCTGCTGCGCACCATCTCCGGCCTGCTGCGACCCAAATCGGGCGGCATCCGCTTCGAGGGCGAACCGCTCGGCAACAGCTCCGCGGAAGCCCGCGTCAAGCGCGGCATTGCCCACGTGCCGGAAGGGCGCCGCATCTTTCCCGGCCTCACCGTGCGCGAAAATCTCGAGGTCGCGACCACAGTGTGGCGCCGCCAAGGCATGAGCGCCGCCGCCGATTTCGACAATGTCTTCGCCCTCTTCCCGCGCCTCCAGGAGCGCGCGAGCCAGCTCGGCTGGTCGCTGTCGGGCGGCGAGCAGCAGATGCTCGCCATTGGTCGCGCCCTGATGGCACGGCCCAAGATGCTGCTGCTCGACGAGCCGTCGCTCGGCCTGGCGCCGCGCCTTTCGGAGGAGGTCTATCGGCGCATTGCCGACATCAACGCCAAGGGCGTGACCGTTCTGCTCGTGGAGCAGAACACGGTGCTCGCCTTGGAGGTGGCGAAGCGCGCGTATGTGATCGAGAATGGGCACATCGTGCTGGATGGTCCTGCGCGTGAGCTGGCCAATCACCCGCGGGTACGCCAGGCCTATCTGGGAGCGTAAGGCGTATGCAGCAGCAGGGCTGGCAGGTCGGCATCGACATTGGCGGCACGTTTACCGATCTCGTGGCACTCCATCCTGGCAGCGGCGACGTTCGCTCCACCAAGGTGCCGACCCAGCGCGACGACCCTGTCGCCAGCATCCTGTCGGCACTCGCTGCCGCCGATCTGGTGGCCGGCGACGTCGCCGATCTGGTGCACGGCACGACCCTCGTGACCAATGCCATCGTCGAGGACCGCGTCGAGCCGGTGGCGCTGGTCGCGACGCGGGGCTTCGAGGATGTGCTCGATATCGGCCGCGCCGGTCGCCAGCATCTCTACCGCCTCGACCTGCCGCCGCGACGAGCGGCGCAGGTGCCCGCCGAGCGCCGGATCGGGCTGGCCGAGCGCATCGATCATACTGGCCAGGTCGTGCTCGCCCCGTCGGACGAGGCGATCGCCGAGGCGATCCGGGCGGTTCGCGCCGCCGGCGTCGAGAGCGTTGCCGTGTCGCTGCTGCATTCCTATGCAAACGCCGATCATGAGCGCGCGCTCGGCAAGGCTTTGGCTGCGGCATTTCCCTTCGTCTCACTCTCGCACGAGGTCAATCCCGAGACACGCGAGTTCGAGCGCACGGCGACGACGGTGCTCAACGCCTCGGTCATGCCGATCGCCGCGCGCTACCTCGATCGCCTGCAGCGCGAGGTCAAGGGATCGCGGCTTCATGTCATGCATTCGGCCGGCGGCATGGCCTCGCCCGACGCCGCGGCGCACCGGCCGCTCGCCATGGCGCTGTCCGGCCCTGCCGCGGGGGTTTCCGCAGCCGCCCACGTTGCCCGTGAACTCGAGCTCGGCAAGGTCATCAGCTTCGACATGGGCGGAACCACCACGGACGTCTGCCTGATCGTCGATGGCGCGGCCGAGATTTCCACCGATTCCAAGCTCGCCGGCCGGCCGGTCCGCCAGCCGATGGTCGCGGTCGAATCGATCGGCGCTGGCGGCGGCTCGCTGGTGACCCTGTCGACCGGCGGCCTGTCGATCGGCCCGGAAAGCGCCGGCGCCGAGCCCGGGCCCGCCGCGTATGGCCGCGGCGGCACGCGCCCTACGGTGACCGACGCCAACGTCGTGCTGGGCTATCTCGACACGGCGCGGCGGTTGGGCGGCGAGATCGTCCTCGACGTCGAGGCCGCCCGCGCCGCCCTCGCTCCCCTTGCGCAGCGTCTCGGCATCGGCGTCATCGAGCTGGCGCTCGGCGTGCAGCGTGTTGCCAATGCGACGATGGTGCGTGCGCTGGCCCGCGTCAGCGTCGAACGCGGCATCGACGGGCGACACTGCACCCTGCTCGCCTTCGGCGGCGCCGGCCCGATGCACGCCGCCCGGCTCGCCCGCGAGTTCGGCATGACCGAGATCGTCGTGCCGCGCTTCTCGTCAGGCTTCTCGGCGCTGGGCTGCATCGTCGCCGACATGAGCTATACGCAGCAGCAGGCGGTGCGCCTGTTGAGCACGAGCTGGGACGCCGGCCGCTTCGCCACCTTGCACGACGGCATGCTGCAAGCGCTTGCCGCACCCTTGCGGCGCCAGGGTCACAACCCGGACGACATCACTGTCGAGCGAACGGCGTTGGTGCGCTATGTCGGTCAGAGCTACGCGGTCGAGGTGCCGTTCAGCCATCCGCTCGATCTGCAGGCCCTCGGCCGCGATTTCCGCGCCCGGCACCACGACATCTACGGCTATGCCACCGAGGAACACTGGGAGATGCAGAGCTTGCGTCTCAGCGCCCGCGTCGCTCGGGCGACGCGGTTCGACGCACTGGCGCAAACCAGCGCCGCCCTCGAGCCAATCAAGGTCGAGCCGTGCTGGTTCGAGCCGGCCGCCCCGCACCAGACGCCGCGCTACGATCGCGACCGCCTGCCGAGCGACCTCCGGGTGAAAGGGCCTGCGATCGTCGAGGATGCGTGGTCGACCATCATCGTGCCGCCGGGCTACGGCTTTCACGCCGACAAGAGGGGCCATCTCTGGATCAGGCAGGACGCGCCATGAAGAACGCAATCGATCCCTTCACCGTCGAGGTCATCCGCCATGCGTTGACGGCGGCGGCCGAGGAGATGTCCTTCGTCGTCATGCGCTCGGCCCGTTCGCCGTTGCTGCGCGAAGCGGGCGACCTGTCGTCGGCGCTGACCGACCACAAAGGTGACCTGATCGCCCAGGGTCGCGACATCCCGATCCATCTCGGCGTCATGAGCTTCACGGTGAAGAAGTTCCTCGAGCGCGTGCCGCCCGAGCGCCTGAAGCCGGGCGACGTGTGGTTCCTCAACCTGCCCGAGGTCGGCGGCAATCATCTGCCCGACGTGAAGGCCATTCGCCCGATCTTCCTCGACGGCCGGCTGTTCGCCTTCGCGGTCAGCCTGGCACATTGGGGCGACATCGGCGGCGCGTGGGCCGGCAGCTACTTCGCCGCCGCGACGGAGACGTGGCAGGAAGGCGTGCGCATCCCGCCGCTCCGCCTGTCCACTGCCGACGGCATAGACGAGGAGAAGCGCGACTTCCTGCTCGCCAACCTGCGCGGACCCGCCGAGCGCGACGGCGATCTGCTTGCTCAGATCGCGGCGACGCGCACCGCCGAGGTCCGGTTGATGCGGCTCAACGAGGAGCATGGCAGCGCCACGATCCGCGCCGCGCTCGACCGGCTCGACGATCTTTCGGAGGCACAGATGCGCGAGGCGATCGCCAGCCTGCCGGACGGCATCTACGAGGGCGAGGACTTCCTCGACGATGACGGCCCGGACGGACAGCCGGCAGCGATCCGCGTGCGCATCGAGATCGCCGGCGACACGGCGAGCTTCGATTTCAGCGCCACCGACGATGCCGTGGCCGGGCCGCTCAACACCACGCCGTTCGTGGCCATGGCGGCGGTCTACTACGCCATAAAGGCTGTCGCCGGACCGGAGATCCAGCCCAACGGCGGCTGCTATCGGCCCCTGCAGGTCCACACCCGACCGGGCTCCATCCTCGAGCCGGGCATCGACAAGCCGGTAGTGGGCGGCAACCACGAGACGTCGCAGCGCGCCGTCGACGCCATCATGCGGGCCTTGGAGACGGCGGTGCCCGAGCGACTGACGGCCGGCGGTTCGACGACGGCCGGCCTGCTTATCTTTGGCGGCAAGCGGCGCGACGGCGTGCTCGGCACCTTCTACGAGACCCACGGCGGCGGCGAAGGCGGCCGCGCCGATCGTGAGGGCTCGCCCGTGGTGCGCGTCCACCTGACCAACACGATGAACACACCGGCCGAGATCGTCGAAGCCGAGTACATGATCCGCGTCGACGAGCAGCGCTTGCGCCGCGGCTCGGGCGGCGCCGGCCGTCATCGCGGCGGCGAAGGTATGGTCCGTGCCTACACGGTGCTGGCCGACGGTCTCTCCCTTACCACCATGTTCGAGCGACGCGTCGTGGCACCTTACGGCCTTCAGGGAGGCGCGGCCGGCGCCCCGTTCCGCGTCACCCTCCATCGCGCCGCCGGCGGCAGTCGCGAACTCTCGGGCAAGGAAAATCTCGCCCTACGCAAAGGCGACCGCGTCGTCATGGAGACCTCGGGCGGCGGTGGTTATGGTGCAGTCTGATCCTCCTCCCCAGCGAAGCTGGGGAGGTGTCGCCGTCATACGGCGACGGAGGGGTCAAGAATCCTGAATTATGACCCCTCCGTCCGCGATGACGCGGACACCTCCCCACGAAGTGGGGAGGAACATGGAGGGAGCACGGCACAGACTTTGCGTTTATCCTTTTTCTTTGGACTTTGGTGCGAGGCGTCGTCGTGATCGCAAAGCCGTTTCATCTCGCGTGGTTTCTGCAAGGGTCGAGTGCGCAGGCGTGGGGCGAGCCGTGGACCGGCCATATTGGGCAGACCTGGATGAAGCCCGAGCTGTTCCTCAACATGGCACGGGCGCTGGAGCGCGCCTGCTTCGACTACATCCTGCTCGAAGATTCATCTTACGTCGGCGAGAGCTTCGGCGGATCGACCGAGATCTACCTGAAGAAGGGCATTGCCGTACCGCGGCAGGATCCGTCGGTCGTGGCGGCACTGATGACCCAGGTGACATCGCGTATCGGCATCGTGCCGACCTTCGGCACCTACGCCTATCACCCCTATCTGCTGGCCCGCCTGGTCGCGACACTCGACCAGGTGTCGGGCGGGCGCATCGGCTGGAACGCCGTAACCGGCAGCTCCGATTTCGCGGCGATGAACTTCGGCATGCAGGGCATGCCCGAGCACGACCTGCGCTACGACATGGCCGACGAGTACCTGGAAGTGTGCCGCCGCCTGTGGGGGTCGTGGGAACCCGGTGCCATCGTCGCCGACCGCAAGAATGGCGTGTTGGTCGATCACACCAAGGTCCATGCCGTGAACTACAACGGCAAGTATTTCAGGACCCGCGGCCCGCTCAACTCGGGGCCCGCGCCGCAGGGCCAGCCGGTCATCGCCCAGGCCGGCGGCTCGCCGCGAGGCCGTAAGTTCGCTGCGGCGCATGCCGATACCATCGTCGTGCATGCCAAGGGCATCGAGGCCATGCGCGCCTATCGCGACGACGTGCACAAGCACATGGTCGCGCAAGGCCGCAAGCCGTCGGACTGCAAGGTCCTCTATCTGATCAATCCGATCCTGGGCGAAACGATGGAGGAGGCACAGGAGCGCCGGCGCAAGCGGGCCTGCCTCGCGCTGGAGCAAATCGACGAGCGCCTCGCCCATTTCGGCAAGGTGACCAACATCGATTTCGGCAAGTTCGATCTCGACAAGCCCCTGCCCGACCACGTCACCACGAACGGCCACCAAGCCAACCTCGACCAGTTCCGGGCCATGGCAAATGGCCGGTCGATCCGCCAGACCATGGCGAGCTTCAATGCCGTCGACTATTCGGTCGAGCTGGTCGGCACGCCCGACGCCGTGGCGGCGCGCATGGGCGAGGTGATGCAAGAGGTCGGCGGCGACGGCTACCTGTTCGCGATGCCGAACGTCAACCGCCGCACCCTGGCCGAGATCGAGGATGGCCTGGTTCCTGCGCTGCAGGATCGCGGCCTGGTGCGCACGACCTATGAGCACGCCCAGTTCCGCGACAACCTGCTGGCGTTCTAATCCCGCCCCATCAGGGGCAGGTGGTCGTAAGCCTTTGACGTTGCTCCGGTTTACGGCGCGACACCGAACCCCGCGCGCTGGATTGCCTTGGTAATGGCGGCCACGTCGGCGCTCGCCGGCAGGCGCATCTCGCCGCTTTTCAGGTCGACGGAGATCGGCGCCGAGCCGGCGCCCGTGGCGGCACGGGTGACGGCCTTGACGCAGCCGTCGCAGTCCATGCCGGTAACCTTGAGGATGAGTTCCTGAACCATATGATATAGCTACGCGCCCGCCGGCCCCGCCGGCAAGAGCCAAAATAGGAACCCCGGTGAGCGGCGACATCGACGATTTTCGGAAACTGCTGGCCAAGGTCGGCAACGGCGAGACGCTGGCCATCGACGAGGCCGAGCGCGCCTTCGACATCATGACCAGCGGCAACGCCACGCCCGCGCAGATGGGCGCCTTCCTCATGGGCCTGAAGGTGCGCGGCGAGACGGCCGAGGAACTGGCCGGAGGGGCGCGGGCGCTGAGGGCCAAGGCGCACACGATCCAGGCACCCGAGGGGACCATCGATATCGTCGGCACCGGCGGTGACCACCACGGCACCTACAACGTCTCCTCGTGCTCGGCGATCGTCGTGGCCGGCGCAGGCGTCCCGGTCGCCAAGCACGGCAATCGTGCCTTCACCTCGAAGTCGGGCGCCGCCGATGTCCTCGCCGCCCTCGGGATCGGGCTGGATCTGCCACGGGAAAAGCTCGAGCGGGCATTGGTCGAGGCAAATATCTGCTTCCTCATGGCGCCTCATCACCATGGTGCTATGCGAAACGTCGCCGGTCCCAGGGTCGAGCTGGCGCCCAATCGCACGATCTTCAATCTCCTCGGTCCGATGTCGAACCCCGCCCTGGTCAAGCGCCAGCTCGTCGGCGTCTTCGATCGCCGCTGGCTGAAGCCGGTCGCCGAAGGGCTGCACCAGCTCGGCCTCGAGCGGGCGCTGGTCGTGCATGGCAAAGACGGCATGGACGAGCTCACGACCACGACCACGAGCTGGGCCGCCTCGCTGGAGAACGGCATCGTCACGGAAATCGAGATCGCGCCGGAAGAGGTCGGCGTCCGCCGGCCGGCGATGGCCGAGCTGAAAGGCGGCGACGCAGCTCACAATGCCGAAGCCATCGAGAAAGTGCTGGCCGGTCAGAAGACGGCGTTTCGCGATATCGTCGTGCTGAATAGCGCGGCGGCACTGATGGTGGCGGGCAAGGCCAAGGACCTGAAGCAAGGCGCCGATCTTGCCGTCCAATCGATCGACTCCGGCCGGGCCGCGGCCGCCCTCGCCGCCTTGCAGAGGATTTGCGCATGAGCGACACGCTCGACGCCATTGTCGCCGACAAGAAGAAGCACGTGGCCGCCTGCATCGCCCGCCGGCCGTTCGCCGAGGTCGAGGCCCGGGCCAGGGCCGCGGACGCGCCGCGCGGCTTCGCCAGGGCGCTCGAGGCCGCGATCGCCGCTGGCCGTTACGGCCTGATCGCCGAGATCAAGAAGGCTTCGCCAAGCAAGGGCCTGATCCGGCCGGATTTCGATCCCCCTTCTCTCGCCCGCGCTTACGAGCGCGGCGGCGCCGTCTGCCTGTCCGTCCTGACCGACGAGCCCTACTTCCAGGGTAAGGACGAGTTCCTGACTGAGGCGCGCGCCGCCGTCCGGCTGCCCGTGCTGCGCAAGGACTTCATGATCGATCCCTATCAGGTGCCCGAAGCCCGCGCCTTGGGCGCCGACTGCATCCTGCTGATCATGGCGTGCCTGGACGACGGCCTGGCGGCGGAACTCGCCCGCCTGGCCCATCATTGGGGCATGGACGTGCTGGTCGAGGTACACGATGCGGCCGAGCTCGACCGCGCGCTCGCCCTCGACAGCGATCTTGTCGGCGTCAATAATCGCAACCTCAAGACCTTGGCGGTCGATCTTGCCACGACCGAGCAGCTTGCTCCGCGGGTTCCCAAGGATCGGGTGCTGGTGGCGGAAAGCGGCTTGGGATCGCCGGCCGATCTGCAGCGCATGGCCAGGGCTGGCGCCTCGGCCTTCCTGATCGGCGAAAGCTTCATGCGCAAGCCCGACGTCGAGGTGGCGGTCCGCCAGTTGCTGACGCGCGAGGCGGCATGAAGGCCAAGCAGAAACTCACGCATTTCGACGACACGGGCAATGCCCGCATGGTCGATGTCGGCGCCAAGGACGTTACCGAGCGGGTCGCCGTGGCCAGGGCCAGCGTCATCATGCAGGCGGCAACCCTGAAGCTCATCGCCGCGAAGAAGGCCGCCAAGGGCGACGTGCTCGCCGTCGCCCAGCTCGCCGGCATCATGGCGGCCAAGCGCACGCCAGACCTCATTCCGCTCTGCCACTCTCTGGCTCTGAACTCGGTCGATGTCCAGCTCTCGATCGACGCCAAGCGCAAGGCTGTCGACATCGAGGCGACGTGCAGGCTCAAGGGCCGCACCGGCGTCGAGATGGAGGCGCTGACGGCGGCCTCGGTTGCCGCGCTCACGGTTTACGACATGTGCAAGTCGGTCGATCGTGGCATGGTCATCTCCAACGTCCGGCTGATGCACAAGTCGGGCGGCAAATCCGGAACCTTCGACGCCCGCTGATGCTTTCCGTTCGCGACGCCCACGCCCGCATCGTTGCGGCCTTCGATGCCTTGCCGGCCGAAATGGTCTCGGTCGCCGACGCGGCCGGCCGCGTGCTCGCCCAACCGCCCAGGGCGCGCCTCACCCAGCCGCCAGCCGACCTGTCAGCGATGGACGGCTATGCCGTTCGCGCGGAGGACGTGCCGGCCGCACCGAGCACGCTCAAGCTCGTCGGCCAGGCGCCGGCTGGCGGCTCCTATGACCACGCGCTCCGCCCGGGCGAAACCGTGCGCATCTTCACCGGCGGCCCGCTGCCGATGGGCGCCGACTCCATCGTCATCCAGGAGGATACCACGGCCGACGGCACGACCATCACCGTGCTGGAAGCCCCGCGCATCGGCCGCCATGTTCGCAAGGCCGGCCTGGACTTCACCGCCGGCGACCAGCCGCTCGCAGCAGGCCGTACCTTGACTACTCGCGACGTGGCGTTGGCGGCCGCGATGAACCTGCCGTGGCTGGCGGTCCACCGCAAACCACGCGTCGCCATCCTGTCTACCGGCGACGAGCTGGTGATGCCCGGCGAACCAGTGGGCCGCAACCAGATCGTTTCCTCCTCGGGCATTGCCGTGGCCTCGCTGATCCGCGCCTGGGGCGGCGAGCCCACCTTGTTCGATATCGCCTGCGACGATGCCAAGCTGATCGAAGACCGGATCGCGGCCGGCGCGCAGCACGACCTGCTCATCACCCTGGGCGGCGCCTCGGTTGGCGATCACGATCTCGTCCAGGACGCCTTGAAGGCTCGGGGTTTCGCTATGGATTTCTGGCGCATCGCCATGCGCCCAGGCAAGCCGCTGATGTTTGCCGCCCGCGACCGCGCGCGCGTGCTCGGGCTGCCGGGCAATCCCGTGTCGACAATGGTCTGCGCGCTGCTGTTCGTGAGGCCGGCAATGGAACGCATGCTCGGCCAAGCCGGCGATCCGATCGCCACCACGCCGGCCAGGCTCGCGGTCGACGTGAAAGCGAACGATCAGCGCGAAGACTACGTGCGCTCGAAGCTGACGCGCACCGCTGACGGCGAACTACTCGTCGAACCGCATCCGGTGCAGGACAGTTCCATGCTGTCGGTTCTCGCCTGGTCGTCCGGCCTGCTCGTGCGACCGCCGCATGACCCCGAACGCAAGGCTGGTTCAGCCGTCCAAATCATCGACTTCGCCTCCCTGCCCGGCCTCTATTGATCCCCAGCCTCGCTGGAAAACTTGACCAGGAATCAGAACTAAACTAGAACATGTGTCTAGTTTCAGGATTTGTTCCGAAATCTTGTAGCCAGGCTGGGGAGAATACAGTGCTTACCCGCAAGCAAAATGAACTGCTGATGTTCATCAACAAGCGGCTCAACGACGATGGAGTCTCGCCGTCCTTCGATGAAATGAAGGAGGCGCTCCGGCTGAAATCGAAGTCCGGCATCCATCGGCTCATCACTGGTCTGGAAGAGCGCGGCTTCCTGCGTCGCCTGCCGCATCGTGCGCGGGCACTGCAGGTGCTCAAGCTGCCCGATGCGGCAGCGATGCCCGCGATGAATGTGACGCCGCTGATTTCCCGCACCGGCATGTCCGAATCGCGCGAGGCTTTCGTGCCCCAGGTCATCCGCAGCGAGCGCTTGCCGTTCGCCGGCGCCATCGCAGTCGCCCAAGAGGCCCAGGCGCTCAGCCTGCCGCTCTACGGACGGATCGCCGCCGGTACGCCGATCGAGGCGCTGCGCGACAATTCCACGACCGTCGACGTTCCCGTCGCCTTGCTGAGCGCCGGCGCGCACTACTGTCTCGAGGTACAGGGCGATTCGATGGTCGAAGCCGGCATCCAGAACGGCGACATCGCCATCATCAAGAGCACCGACTCGGCGGAAAGCGGCGATATCGTCGTGGCCTTGATCGACGACACCGAGGCGACCTTGAAGCGTTTGCGTAAGAAGGGGGCGTCAATTGCCCTCGAGCCTGCCAACGCGACCTACGAGACGCGGATTTTCGGTCCTGACAGGGTAAAGATCCAGGGGCGCTTGGCAGGACTCTACCGCCGCTACCACTGATCCGAGCCTCAAGTACCCGGCGGCTTGACCGGTATTGCCTGACGCGACGGGCTGTTGGGCACCCAGGGCCGATTGCCCCGATGGGCATTGGTCGTTTCACGCCGCACGCCGAGTTCATCGAGCCATAGAGCATGGGCGCCATCGCGCCAGGCATCGCGTCGATCGATCACCACCCTTGGCCCACGGCAACGTGCCTGGGCGTCGACGGTCGAGAGCACGATGTCGGCGTTGGCGCAGGCTTCGACCACCCGCCGATCGTCGCTGACCAGGGCGACGCGCCACGGGCCCTTGCGCCAGCGGCACAGTCCGGACTGGCACCCCATGCCCGCCGCCTCCTCGCTGGCGCTGACGCTCCATCGCCGAGCGCCTTCCTGCCCGATGCGCCGCGCCCAGGCCTCGCTGACGAAGCGGTCGGTTCGTACCGACGCCACATGCACCACGCCCTTGTCGTCGCGTAGTCCGAGCACGCGGCCGTCCTCGCTCATCAGCAGGTCGGGTGCGGCGTGTGGCGGCAGCAACAGGCCGACGGCAATGATCGGCAATCCTGCGAAGCGCCAGCGCCGGCGCCAGAAGCACAGCCAAAGGCCGCCCACCGTGAGCAACCACAGGCTGGCACCAGGCAACGACGGCACCAGGGTCGCCGCATCGGGCCAACCGGCCACATGGCGGGCGATGGCGTTCAAGCCCTCCACGCCCCAGCCCATGGGCACTAGCGCGAGCCCTTCGAGGCCGAGTGGCATCAGCAGCATCGCCAGCAGGCCCCATGGCATGATCCAGAAGCCGGTAAGCGGCACGCCGAGCAGATTGGCGGCGACGCCGAGCAGCGATAGCCGGTTGAAGTGGTAGGCAGCGAAGGCACCGGTGGCGGCCGAGGCGATCAAAGTCGTAGCGAGGCTGGCACCGATCGCCGCCAGCACGCGCCACAGCCAGCGGTGCGAAGACCGATCGGCCCGGTCGTGCAACCTGCGCCGCCAGCCCGCCGCCGCCTCCCACGCCGCAATCAGCGCGATGACGGCCGCGAACGACATCTGGAACGAGGCGCCAGTCAGGGATTCGGGTGCCGCGAGCAGAACGATCACGGCCGACCAGGCGACCAGCCTGAGCGACAGCGCCGTCCGGTCGAGCAGCACGGCGATCAGCGCAAAGCAGGCCATGGCGCACGCCCGCTGCGCCGGCACCGGCGCACCAGCCAGCGCGGTGTAGAAGACCGCCGCGGCGAAGGCCAGGACGGCCGCCTCCTTCTTGGCGTCGATGCGCAAGGCCAGCCGCGGGAACAGCGCGATACCGTAGCGCACGAGGCCCATTACCAGGCCGACCACGAACACGATGTGCAAGCCCGAGACCGACAGGATGTGCGCCAACCCCGAGTCGCGCATCGCCTGGGCTATGTCCTTGTCGACCGCGGTCTGCTCGCCGGTCAGCAACGCCGCCACGACGCCGCCTTCCGGTCCCGGCAGCGCCTGCATGATGCGTCGGGTCACGTCGGCACGAAGCGCGTCGATGGTGCGCACGAGACCTGAGGGGTGGCCCGCTTCGAGCACGACCGCGGGCGCCAGCGCATAGCCCACCGCGCCGAGCTGCTGATACCAGGCGACTCTCTGGAAATCGAAGGCGCCGGGCGTCGCCGGGCCAGCCGGAGGCGACAGGTTGGCAAGCACCAGCAGCCGGTCGCCGACATGAAGCGGAGGCGCACCCTTCGACAGCGTCACGCGCAGTCGTGCAGGCGTGAGCTCTATCGGCGGCACGCCGTTGCCCTTGAGCCGCACCGCCTCGAGCACCACCCGCACGCCCTCGGGCAAGCGCTGGATGTCGGCAATGCGGCCTTCGACGTTGATGTTGAAGAGCGGTCGCGCGAGCGTCGGCGCGGCGACGCTGATCGTCCGCCAAGTGATCAGGCCGAAGCCGATCGATCCTGCGACCAGACCGACCGCGACGGCGCGCGCGAAACTGCCGGCCGGGGCGAGAAACACCAGGACGAGCGCGCCGGCCCCCAGGGCCGCGCCCAACCACAGGGCAGGCTCGCTCGGCAGCTCGAAGTAGACGGCGATGCCCAAGCCCATCGCCACCGGCAGCCACAGCATCCAGCGACCGCGCTCGGCGTCGAACTGATCGAGGATCCAGGTGCGTGCCCCCGCCACCCCATCTCCCATGTTTGACAGTAGGGAAACGCTCGCCTACCTACGGCGCGCTTTTCCGGCCGAATTGCGGCGAAACTCGCCAGCCCCCAGCATAATGACCGTCGTAACCCGCTTCGCTCCTTCGCCGACCGGCTTCCTGCATATCGGCGGCGCTCGCACCGCGCTCTTCAATTGGCTGTACGCCCGCCATCACGGCGGCAAGTACCTGCTGCGCATCGAGGACACCGACCGTGCGCGTTCCACGCCGGCGGCGATCGACGCCATCCTCGACGGCCTGTCGTGGCTCGGCCTCGCTTGGGACGGCGACGTGACCTATCAATTGGCGCGTGCCGCCCGCCACGCCGAGGTGGCGCGCCAGATGCTGGCCGAGGGCAAGGCCTATTACTGCTACGCCTCGCCCAAGGAGCTCGAGGAGATGCGCGACGCCCAGCGCCGGGCTGGTGTGCCCGTTCGCTACGATGGTCGTTGGCGCGACCGCAAGCCCGAGGACGCGCCGGCCGGTGTCGCCCCGGTGATCCGCCTCAAGGCGCCGCAGAGCGGCCGAACCGTGATCCAGGACGCCGTGCAGGGCGAGGTCACGGTCGAGAACGCGGTGCTCGACGACATGATCCTGCTGCGCGCCGACGGCACGCCGACCTACATGCTTGCCGTGGTGGTCGACGATCACGATATGGGCGTCACGCACGTGATCCGCGGCGACGACCATCTGAACAACGCCTTCCGGCAGCTTCAGATCATCCATGCGATGGGCTGGCCCGAGCCAGTCTATGCGCACATCCCGCTGATCCACGGCGCCGACGGCGCCAAGCTCAGCAAGCGACACGGCGCGCTCGGTGTCGACGCCTATCGTGACATGGGTTTCCTGCCGGCCGCCTTGCGCAACTACCTGCTCCGCCTGGGCTGGGCACATGGCGACGACGAAATCATCTCGACCGAGCAGGCGATCGAATGGTTCGACCTGCCGGCGGTCGGCCGCTCGGCGTCGCGCTTCGACATGGTCAAGCTGACCAATCTCAACGCGCACTATCTGCGCGAGACGCCCGACAGCGAATTGCTGCCGCTGGCGCTACCGCTCATCGAGGCCAAGATCGGCGGTGCCGTCGATGCCACGGGCATGACGCGCCTGACTCGCGGCATGAACGGCGTGAAGCAGCGCTCCCGCACAGTGATCGAGCTCGCCGACAACCTCGCCTTCTACGTTCGCACCGGTCCCCCTCCCCTGGTCGACGACAAGGCGCGCTCGCAGCTCTCGCCGGACGGCAAAGGCATACTGGCCGGCCTCGCGGCTGCCCTCGAGAGTCAGGACGCCGACTGGAGCGAGAAGCCCTTGGAGGATGCCATTCGGCGCTTCGCTGAAGCCAACGGATTGAAGCTCGGCCAAGTCGCCCAGCCGCTGCGGGTAGCGCTCACCGGCTCGACCGCATCGCCTGGCATCTTCGAGGTTCTGGCCATCCTCGGGCCGACCGAAGCCAGAGCGAGATTGCTGTCCGCCAGCGGATAGAAGCATCCACGTCCGATGCGGCAGGGTCGAGCGATGGCCCTGCGTGTGTGGTTCTGGCTCATCCTGCTCTCTGTCCTGTGGGGCGGCTCTTTCTTCTTCGCCAAGGTCGCCGTCGGGGAATTGGGGCCCCTGACAGTGGTCTTTGCACGCGTTGGCTTGGCGGCCTTGACGCTCGACCTCGCTCTCGCAGCGCAGGGACGTGGGCTGTTTCGCGCCGGCACGCCCTGGCGGGCCTACTTCATCATGGGGCTGCTGAACAACGTCGTGCCGTTCAGCCTCATCTTCTGGGGCCAGACGCAGATTCCGTCGGGCCTCGCCTCGATCCTCAATGCCACAACGCCGCTGTTCACGCTCGTGGTCGCCCACCACCTGACCGCCGATGAAACGATCGATCGCACCAAGGTCGCTGCGCTGCTGGCCGGCTTGGCCGGCGTGGCGCTGCTGGTCGGACCCGATGTGCTGATCGCCGACGCGAGCGTCTGGGGCCAGGTTGCCTGCCTCGCCGCCGCCCTCTCCTATGCCTTTGCCGGCGTCTACGGTCGGCGCTTCCGCGCCATGAACGTTACGCCACTCGAGGCGGCGGCAGGCCAGGTCACCGCAAGCAGCGTGTTGATTCTGCCGATCATGCTGATCGTCGACCGGCCATGGACCATGCCAGCCGTCCCCTCGCCGGAGGTCGTGGCCGCATTGTTCGGCCTCGCCCTGCTCTCGACGGCGCTCGCCTACGTCCTCTACTTCCGGATTCTCGCGGCGGCGGGTGCGACCAATCTGTTGCTCGTGACGTTCCTGATCCCGCTCACCGCCATCCTGCTGGGTTGGTCGATTCTGGGCGAAGCGCTGCTGTGGCGGCAGTTCGGCGGCATGGTCCTGATCGGTCTCGGGCTGGTTTTCATCGACGGCCGGATCGGCCGGCGACTACGCCCCGCGAAATAGCGATTTGCCGGCACAATTGCGCCGTTTGAGGCGGCTTGTTAGGGTGCCTTCGAACCCGGTGCGACACCCTCTGCCAGGCGTCCGCATCTGCCCGAATCGAGCTGAAAGAGTTCATCCCAATGGCCAAATCGACCGCGACCCTGACCGACAACGAAACCGGCAAGTCCTACGAGATGCCGATCATCCACGGCACGATGGGGCCGCGACTGGTCGACATTCGCAAGCTGTACGGCCAATCGGACATGTTCACCTACGACCCCGGCTTCACTTCGACCGGCTCGTGCGGCTCGTCCATCACCTACATCGACGGCGACGAAGGCGTGCTGCTCTACCGCGGCTACAACATCGCCGAGTTGGCCGAAATGAGCGACTTCATGGAAGTCTGCTACCTGCTGATGAAGGGCGAGCTGCCCAACAAGGCGGAGAAGGAGAAATTCACCCGCGACATCAGCCTGCACACGATGGTGCACGAGCAGATCAGCCAATTCTATCGCGGCTTCCGCCGCGACGCCCATCCGATGGCGGTATGCTGCGGCGTGGTCGGTGCCCTTTCGGCCTTCTACCACGACTCGCTCGACATCCACGATCCGCACCAGCGCATGGTCGCGTCGTATCGCCTGATCGCCAAGATGCCGACGATCGCGGCCATGGCCTACAAGTATTCGGTCGGTCAGCCCTTCGTCTACCCGCGCAATGATCTGAGCTATGCCGCCAACTTCCTGCGCATGATGTTCTCAGTGCCGGCCGAGGAGTACGAGGTCAATCCGGTGCTCGAGAAGGCGGTCGATCGCATCCTCATGCTGCACGCCGATCACGAGCAGAATGCTTCGACCTCGACCGTGCGGCTGGCCGGCTCCTCCGGCGCCAACCCGTTCGCCTGCATCGCCGCCGGCATCGCCTCGCTGTGGGGGCCGAGCCACGGCGGTGCCAACGAGGCCGTGATCAACATGCTGCACGAGATCGGCGGCAAGCAGAACATTCCGGCGTTCCTGTCGCGCGTGAAGGACAAGGGCGACCACACCCGCCTGATGGGCTTCGGCCATCGCGTCTACAAGAACTACGACCCGCGCGCGAAGGTGATGCGCCAGTCGTGCCATGAAGTGCTGACCTCGCTCGGCATCCAGCACGATCCGCTGCTCGAGCTCGCCATGGAGATGGAGCACATCGCGCTCAAGGACGACTACTTCATCTCGAAGAAGCTCTACCCGAACGTCGACTTCTACTCGGGCATCATCTTCCGAGCGATCGGCATCCCGACCTCGATGTTCACCGTCCTGTTCGCGGTCGCCCGCACCGTCGGCTGGATCTCGCAGTGGAACGAGATGATCGAGGATCCCGACCAGAAGATCGGCCGGCCGCGCCAGCTCTACCACGGCCAGACCGAGCGTCCCTACACGCCGTTGCACATGCGGGGCTAATCGCGCCGACCGGCGTGGAAGCGAGGCGAAATGGCTAGATCATCGCTGCGACAGCGCCGGATTGTGCCCGGCACCGTTCTCCAGGGACCGGCTCCGGTCCCTGGTGTGCTTCGGATCGGTCGACCCGCGAACGACAATTTCCGGCCGCGCAGCGCCGCCCTGCGCGTGCTGTTCCTCGCTCTGGCCGCCGTGACACTGTTGATCGCAGCCATCGACTGGATGAGCTGACCACTTCCGCCCCCCTCTTCCGTTGACCGGAGGAGGTGCGCTGTCATGCAAGGCGGAGGCGAAAGGCCGCCAGTCGGGTTGCTTCAGGTTCCGATTTCAGGCCCGGAAGGATACCGACCGAGGCCATCTCCCACTCTATCGGCTGCCTCCCCAGAATAGGCGCTGTTTACAGCGCCATCGGCGGAGGGAAAGGAACGTCCTACTTCCGCTCGATCAGCTCGATCTTGTAGCCGTCCGGGTCCTCGACGAAGGCGATGACCGTCGTGCCGAACTTGACCGGCCCGGGAGCCCGCGTGACCTTGCCGCCGGCCTTTGTGACCTGGTCGCAAACCCCGTAAACGTCGGGCACACCGACCGCGAGATGGCCGAAGCCGGTGCCGAGCTCGTAGGGTTTCTCCTGATCCCAATTGTAGGTCAGCTCAACGGCGCAGTGCTCCTTCTCGTCGCCGTAACCGACGAAGGCCAAGCTGTACTTGCCTTCCGGGACGTCGCGCTTGCGCAGTAGCTGCATCCCCATCGGGCCGGTGTAGAAGGCCAACGACTTGTCGAGATCCTTCACGCGGATCATGGTGTGCAACATGCGGTAGTTTGCAGCGGTATCGGGCATCTTCCCCTCCTCAACGATCGCGGATCATCGCGGCGAACGTCGCCTCGGCTGCCACTTTGCCTTCGACCATCGCCTTGCCCGAAAACTTCCAGACATTGGCCCGGCTTTGGATCTTCTCGACATGCAGCTCGAGGCGGTCGCCCGGCACCACCGGCCGGCGAAAGCGCACACCGTCGATTGACATGAAATACACGAGCTTGCCTTCGGACTCGCTGCCGAAGGTCGCAACCACCAGCACCGCTGCCGTCTGCGCCATCGCTTCGACGATCAGCACGCCCGGCATCACCGGCTCGGTCGGGAAATGGCCCTGGAAGAAGGGCTCGTTGATGCTGACGTTCTTGATGCCGACGGCGCTGCGATCGAGCTGCATGTCGAGCACGCGATCGACCATGAGCATCGGATAGCGATGAGGGATCATCTGCAGGATGCGCTTGATGTCCACCGACGATGTCTCCGCGACGCTCGTCTTGTCGATCTGGATGTTCATGACTGCGGCGTCCCCAATCAGAAGCGCGTGCCGAAGCTGAAGCGGATATTCTCTGTCTTGTCCCACGGGTCCTGGACCAGTGGCTTGGCATAGTCGATGCGGATCGGTCCGAACGGCGAGATCCACTGTACGCCGAAGCCGGTCGACACGCGCATCGTGTTGCTGGTTAGAACCGTGTTGCTGTAGGCCGCCGGCCCGCCAAGCCCCCAGAGTGAGCCGATGTCCATGAAGGCCTTGCCGAAGATCCCGATCTCCTTGGGGAAGCCTAACGGGAAGCTGAGCTCGGTCGTCGCCGTATAGAAGTACGTGCCGCCCAGCGCGTCGGTCGTGTTCGAGTCGCGCGGCCCGATGCCGCCGACCTGGAAGCCACGCAGCGTGTCGCCGCCGATGAAGAACAGGTTGTTCAAGCGCAGAGACGAGCCGTTGTAAGGTATCACCGCTCCCAGAGAACCGCCGATCGAGGCGACAATGTCCTCGTAGATGCTTTGGAAATAGACGGCATCGGCCGTGGCGCGGAAGTACTGCTCCGTGCCGATCAGTCCGGCGACGGCCATGGTGTTGCGAACCAGGAAGCCCTTGGTCGTATTGATGCGGGTGTCGCGCGAATCCCAGGCGATGGTCTCGGATACCTCGGAGACGGTCGAATAGCCGGCATTGAGCTGGACGATCTGGGAGGCCCAAGGCTGGACGTTGTAGATGTTGGTCTGGCGCAGGGTGTAGCGAACGTTCTGCCGCATGAACTCGCTGTACGCCCAGCCGGCACGCAGCGCGAAGCCCAGGCTCTGATCGCTGTACGACGCCACCTGCTGGCGATCGTTCGATGTCCGGAAAATATCGAAGCCCGCCGCCATCGGACGGTCCATGAAATACGGCTCCGTGAAGCTGAGATCGATCAGGGTGCTCAAGGTGCCGAGCGACAGGCCCAGCCGCAGCTCCTGGCCCTTGCCCAGCAGGTTGCGTTCCTTGATGGTGATGTCGCCCAGGATACCCGCGGTGGTCGAGAAGCCGGCGCCGAACGAGATATCGCCAGTGCTCTGCTCGACGACCTGGACCTCGATGTTGGTCTTGTCGGGTGCCGACCCCGGTGCGGCCGAGATGTCGACCTTCTCGAAGAATTGGAGCGCTCGCAGGCGTTCCTGGCTACGACGTACCTTGGCCGTGCTGAAAGCGTCTCCCTCGGCCAGGCGGAACTCGCGCCGGATGACCTTGTCCAGGGTGCGCGTGTTGCCGGAGATGTTGATGCGCTCGACGTAAACGCGCGGTCCCTCCTGAATGTCGAAGGTCACGTCGATCGTCAGATTGTCCTTGTTGCGCCGAATATTGGGGCGAACCTCGACGAAGGCATAGCCCAGCGATCCGACGACATCCGTCAGTGCCGTTACCGTCTTCTCGACCTCGGTGGCGTCGTACCACTCGCCCTCCCCGATCGTCAGGAAGCGATTGAGCGTGTCGACATCCAGCCCCTGGAACCGCGTCGAGATCTCGACCTTGCCGAACTTGTAGCGTTCGCCTTCGCTGATCGTGAAGGTCAGGAAAAAGCCTTCCCGGTTGGGCGCGAGCTCGGCCACCGCCGAGATGACGCGGAAATCGGCATAGCCTTCCGAAAGGTAGAATTTGCGCAGGAGCTCGCGGTCGAAATTGACCCGGTCGGGGTCGTAGCGGTCGTCGGACGACAGGAAACGGTACCAAGCGCTCTCGACCGTGCGAATCTTGCCGCGCAAGGTGCTGTCGCTGAAGTGCTCGTTGCCGACAAAGCTGATGCGCTGAATGCCCGTCACGTCGCCTTCGTTGATCTCGAAGACCAGATCGACGCGGCCCTGCTCGAGCCGGATCACCTTGGGCTCGACCGACGCGTTGTAGCGGCCGCTCCGTCGATAGATCGTGAGAATGCGCTCGACGTCGGATTGGACGCGCGCGCGCGTGAAGACCTGCCGTGGCCTCGACTGGACCTCGTCGCGTAGCTTGTCGTCCTCGATCTTGCTGTTACCCTCGAAGGCGACGCGATTGATGATCGGATTCTCGGTGACCTTGACCACCAAGGTCGAGCCTTGCATGTCGATCGCGACATCCGAGAACAGGCCCGTGCCGAACAGCGCCTTCAACGAACGGTCGGCCGCCGCCGGGTCGTAGGGCTGGCCTTCCTTGAGCTGCAGATACGACCGGATGGTCTCCGGCTCGGCGCGGACGTTACCCTGGATCTGGATGGCGGTGATCGTCCCGCCGCCCGCCGCCACTGTGCCGCCGCCCGCGCGTTGGGCATGCGCCGGCGGTCCAAGAACGAGAACGGTAGCAAAGGCCAGAATGGCCCAGCGAAGGATCACTTTCACCCCCGGCACCTTTCACAATCGCCGGCCCGTTTCAAGAACGCAATTTCATAGACCGGCAGCAAGGACTTAGCCACTCCTTTTGTCCCCAGATGGAAATGCATGATCGCGCGCTGACGGCTCAGCGCAACAGCAGCTTGATGTCGTTGAAGGTCGCGACCAGTGCTACGCCAATCACCAGGACGAGACCCACCTTCAAGCCGAGTTCCTGCGCCCAAAGGCTGAGCGGGCGGCCGCGAATTGCCTCGTATAGATACATCGCGAGGTGGCCGCCATCGAGCATGGGCACCGGCAACAAATTGAACACACCCAGCACGATCGACAGGGCAATGACCAAGTTGAGAATTCCGAACCATCCGGCGTACGACGCTTCGCCAGCGGCTTTGGCGATCCGGATCGGTCCGCCGAGCTCGTCGACCGGGCGCGTCGCCGTGATGATCTGCATCATCGACGTATAGAACATGTTGACCATGCTCCAAACGTGGCGAACACCCGCGCCCATCGCGTGAACCAGCCCGTCGCGGCGAAACTGGGTCACATTGGCCGGGCGCACTCGCAAGCGTCCGACGCTCAGCTCCTTGCCGCCACAGTCGTGCATCTTGTCGGCAATCGGCACCACGGTCGCCTCGCGACGCTGACCGTCCCGCAGGTAAGCGACACCGACCGGCTTGCCGGCTCGGTTGCCGATCATCTCGGGAATGCGCGAAAAGTATTCCACAGGTTTGCCGTCGATCTCGAGGAGCAAATCCCCGACCTTCAGCCCGGCCGCTTCCGCCGGACTGTCGGCCATGAAGCCGCCGATGACGGGCCTGATGAATTGGTCGATCCCCAGTTCACCGAACCGCAGGGTGTTGTTGTACTTGTCGGTTCGCTCGCAAAATTGCGGCACGATCTCGCCCTGCAGGACCTCGTTGCCGCGGCGGTACTCGACCGGCATCGGCTTGGTCCAATTGAGCAGTTGCGAATCCTGGATATCTTCGAAGCGCTTGACCCGCCTGTCGTCGAGCCGGATGATCTCGTCGCCCGTGCGCAGCCCTGCCTTGGCAGCCGGGCCGTTCGCCGGGACGGCAATCACTGGCGGCGAGTAGGGTTCGCCGACAAAATAAAACACCGCCGTCAGCAGGACGAACGCGAACAGCAGATTGGCGGCCGGGCCGCCGATCACGACAGCTGCACGCGCATAGAGCGGCTGGCTGAAGAAGGCGCGGCCCCTCTGCTCTGATGTCAGCGTTTCGCTCGTAGGCATGCCACTCGCCTGATCGGCATCGCCCAGGAACTTCACATAGCCCCCAAGCGGGACAGCGCAGACCTTCCAGCGCGTACCCTTGCGGTCGGTCCATCCGAACAATTCCGGTCCAAAGCCAATCGAAAAGACTTCGGCATGAATGCCGAAACGCTGTGCCACCCAGTAGTGCCCGAACTCGTGAACGAACACGAGCAGGGTCAGGACCAGGACGAAGTACGGCAGGTAGTTGGTGAACAGGCTGAGGGCGCCTTGCATAGGTCAATACACCATGAATTTCATTTCAGCTCAATCGCTTGGCGACCAGCCCTGACACTGCGCATCGGCCCGGCGTCGTGCTTCCCGATCGGCCGCCTGGACGTCTTGCAGCGTCTCTGCCGGCACCCCCAACCCATCCCAACCGGCCATCACGTTCTCCACGATGCGCGCAATGTCGAGAAAGCCGATGCGTCGCGCAAGAAAAGCCGCAACAGCCGCCTCGTTGGCTGCATTCATCACGATGGGAGCAAATCCTTTGGTCGCCAAGGCCTCGCGAGCCAAGCGTAAGCACGGAAAGCGGCCGGAATCGGGCTGCTCGAAAGTGAGCGCAGAAAGACTTGCGAAGTCCAGCCGCGCAGCCGGTCCATCGATACGCGAGGGCCAGCCGAGGGCATGCGAGATCGGCACCCGCATATCGGTCGATCCGAGCTGCGCCAGCACCGACCCGTCGCGATAGGCCACCATCGAATGAATGACCGACTGCGGATGCACGACGATCTCGATCTGCTCGCCGGGCATGCCGAACAGCAGATGTGCCTCGATCAGCTCGAGCCCCTTGTTCATCATGGTCGCCGAATCGATCGAGATCTTGTCGCCCATCTGCCAATTGGGGTGCGCCAGCGCCTGTGGCGGCGTCACTTCCGCCATGTCGGCCAGCGACCATTTGCGGAACGGTCCGCCCGAGGCAGTGAGGATGAGCCGATCGACGGCATGGCGTTGTCGGGGCTCGAAAACCTGGAAGATCGCGTTATGCTCCGAATCGACCGGCAGGAGGACGCCGCCGGAGCCTTCGATGGCCTCGATCAGCAGGCGGCCGGCACAGACCAACGCCTCCTTGTTGGCGAGAGCCACGATCGCACCGCGCCGTGCGGCAACCAGGGTCGGCGACAGGCCGGCAAAGCCCACGATGGCCGCCATCACCCACTCGGCCGGCCGCGCCGCGGCCTCGGCCATGGCATCGGGTCCCGCCGCCGCTTCTGTGGACGTGCCGGCCAACGCCTCCTTGAGTGCCTTGTATCGCGTCGGATCGGCGACGACCGCCAGCCGGGCGCGCAACCGGCGGGCCTGGTCGGCCAGCCGCTCGACCGAGCGACCCGCGACCAGCGCCTCGACCCGATAGCAGTCCGGATCGCGCGCAATGAGATCGACGGTGCTTTGTCCGACCGAACCGGTCGACCCCAGAATGGTTACCGCCCGCGCCCGCTCGTGGGAAGGTGCGGCCCATCGCGTCATGTCCATGGCCAGCCTCCATCGCCGACTAGTCTCACCAATCCCACCGCCAACAAGATCGAGATCAGCCCATCGACTCGGTCGAGCAGACCCCCGTGACCTGGGATCAGGGTGCCACTGTCCTTGACTCCGGCGCTCCGCTTGGCCGCCGATTCGAGGAGGTCGCCGAGCTGCCCCACGATGGCCAGGAGTGCGCCCACGATGGCCAGCGGAATGGTCTGCCCGAGCCCGAAGGCATAGCCGAATGCCGCGCTGGCAACCGCCGACCATGCCATGCCGCCGACCAGCCCCGACCAGGTCTTGCCTGGGCTGATGCTCGGCGCCAGCTTGGCGCCTCCGGCCGAGCGACCGACGACATAGCCGCCGACGTCGGTGGCCCAGGTACAACAGACGATCCACAGGATGGTCTCACGCCCCAACGCCGGCTGATGGCGCAACCAGAGCAGCACTACGATGGCAGCGAGCACATAGGCAATCGACGCTAACCGCATCGCCGGCCGACCCCGCGTCAAGCGAAGACACTCCGACACCATCACGGGCGCGGCCAAGGCAGCGATGAGGTCGATCCACGGAAAGCCATACCAGATCGCGGCCAGCAGCAACGGTCCCAGCACGACCGCCGATACGGCTCGCAGAAGCAGATCCTTGAACCGCCCCGACCCCCGCGTCGAGGCGTCAGCCTCCGACGCCGCCATAACGTCGCTCGCGCCGCCGGAACTCCGTTATCGCTCGCTCGAGATGCTCCTTGCCGAAATCGGGCCACAGCGTATCGACGAAAATCAGCTCGGCATAGGCGCATTGCCAGAGCAGGAAATTGCTGATGCGCTGCTCTCCGCTGGTGCGAATCAGGAGGTCCGGATCGGGCACGCCCGAGGTCAGCAACTCGCGCTCGAAACGCCCCTCGTCGATGCGATCGGCAGCCAACTCGCCGGCCGCGACCTGCTCGGCGAGGCGCCGGGCCGCGCGCAGGATTTCATCGCGCGCCCCGTAGTTGACGCAGATATTGACGTCGATCCGGGTGTTGGCGTGCGTCATCGTCTCGGCCCGGTCGATATCCCCGACGATATCCGCTGCCAATCCGGCCCGGTTCCCGATCACCCGCAGGCGCGCCCCGTTGCGGTGCAGCTCCTCCAGCTCGCTGCGCAGGTAGTGCCGCAGCAGCCCCATCAGATCGTTCACTTCCTCGACCGGACGCGCCCAATTCTCGGTCGAGAATGCGAACAGGGTAAGCACTGGAATGCCGAGCTCGCCGGCACCGCGGACCACACGACGCACCGCATCGGCGCCTCGCCGGTGGCCGGCGACCCGTGGCAGACCGCGCGCCTTCGCCCACCTGCCGTTGCCATCCATGATGATGGCTACGTGCTGGGGGCCGGGTGGCGGGTCTGAGCGGACGGGCAG
Source organism: Reyranellaceae bacterium (assembly GCA_046349335.1). Lineage (GTDB taxonomy): Bacteria > Pseudomonadota > Alphaproteobacteria > Reyranellales > Reyranellaceae > Reyranella. Next base: position 310,139 of record JAXMCO010000002.1, on the reverse strand, counting down.
CGACGCGGTCGACATCAGACGGTCTTGATCTCCTTTTCCTTGTGGGCGAGCACCTCGTCGACCTGCTTGACGTAGCGATCGGTAAGCTTCTGCACCTCGTCCGATTTTTGACGATGCTCGTCCTGAGAGATCTTGTGATCCTTCTCCGCCTTCTTGAGGGCTTCCATGCCGTCGCGCCGCACGTTGCGCACCGCCACCCGGCCTTGCTCGGCATACTTGTGGGCAAGCTTGACCAGCTCGGCACGGCGCTCGCTGGTGAGATCGGGGATCGGCACGCGGATCATCTGGCCGTCCGGCGCCGGGTTGAGGCCGAGGCCGGCCTCGCGGATCGCCTTGGCCGTCGATACGACGAGCCCCTTGTCCCAGACATTGACCGTGAGCAGCCGTGGCTCGGGTGCGCTCACGGTGCCGACCTGATTGAGCGGCATGCGCTGGCCATAGGCCTCGACCATCACCGGATCGAGCAGGTTGACCGATGCCCGCCCCGTCCTGAGGCCTGCAAGGTCCTTCTTCATCGCCTCCAGGGCGCCATGCATGCGTTTGTCGAGTTCCTTGGGGTCAGCGCTCATCTCAGGCCTCGTCCTTGATGATGGTGAAGGTCCCCTCCCCGCGCATCGTCTGGGCGAAGGCACCGGGCTTGTGGATATCGAACACCACGATCGGAATGCGATTCTCCCGCGCCAGCGAGATCGCCGACGCATCCATCACCTGGAGATCGCGCGACAGCACGTCCATGTAGCTCAAGCTGTCGTAACGCTTGGCGTTCTTGTCCTTCTTCGGATCGGTCGAATAAACGCCATCGACCTGTGTGCCCTTGAGCATCGCATCGACGCTCATCTCGGCCGCGCGCAGGGCCGCCGCGGTATCGGTGGTGAAAAAGGGATTGCCGGTTCCGGCCGCGAATATAACGACCCGCCCTTTCTCCATGTGGCGCACCGCGCGGCGACGAATGTACGGCTCGCAGACCGTGGTCATCGGAATGGCCGATTGCACGCGGGTCTGCAGGCCGCATCGCTCCAAGGCGCTCTGCATGGCCAATGAATTGATGACCGTCGCCAGCATGCCCATATAGTCGCCACTCGCGCGATCCATCCCGGAGGCTGCCGCCGACACGCCGCGGAAGATGTTACCACCGCCGATCACGAGGCAGACCTGGACCCCCAGGTCGTGCACGGCCTTCACCTCTTCGGCCACCATCGAGACCATGTCCGGGTCGAGACCATACTCTCGATTGCCCATCAGCCCCTCGCCCGAGAGCTTCAACAAGACACGGCGGTAGCGGGGAGCCGACGGCATCATTTGCCTCTGCATGCGGTTTCTTGGGCGTCGCGGGCGAGCCCGCCCGCGCGCCGACGCCGCTCTATTACTACTTCTTGAGCTGAGCAGCCACCTCAGCCGCAAAATCCTCCGACTTCTTCTCGATGCCCTCGCCGAGGGCGAACCGCAGGAAGCCAGCCAAGCGCACTGGAGCGCCGACCTGCTTGGCAGCGTCGTCGACCACCTTGGACACGCGGGTCTTGCCGTCGATGACGAAAAGCTGCTCGAGCAGGACCACTTCCTGATGAAACTTGCGCAAGCCACCCTCGACCATCTTGGCGATGATGTCGGCGGTCTTGCCGGTCTGGCCGGCTTTCTCGGCCAGGACCGCACGCTCGCGCTCGATCGCGGCAGCGTCGAGGTCCGCTACGGTGAGGGACTGCGGATTGGCTGCCGCGACATGCATGGCGAGCTGCTTGGCGATGGCAGCCAACTTGGTCTTGTCGCCCGTCGACTCGAGCGCCACGAGCACGCCGATCTTGCCGAGATCCGGCGCCACCGAGTTGTGCATGTAGCCCGCCACGACGCCATCGGACACCGACAGCGCGGCGGCGCGGCGCAGCGACATGTTCTCGCCGATCGTCGCGATCAGGTTGGTCAGCTCGCCCTGGACGTCGCGACCGGTGCCCGGGAACGGCGCCGCGGCGATCTTGGTCATGTCGGCTGCGGTGTCGAGGGCGATGCCGGCGGTCGCCGTGACGAACTTCTGGAAGGTCTCGTTGCGGCCGACGAAGTCGGTCTCGGCATTGACCTCGACGACGGCGCCGCGATTGCCGCGCGCCGCCACGCCGACCAGGCCTTCGGCCGCCACGCGACCGGCCTTCTTGGCAGCCGCGGACAGGCCCTTCGTGCGCAGCCAGTCGACCGCCTTCTCGAGGTCGCCTTGGACTTCGCCGAGCGCCCGCTTGCAATCCATCATTCCTGCGCCGGTCTTCTCGCGCAGTTCCTTGACCAGGGAAGCTGTGATCTCAGCCATCGTCTTGCTCCGTATGCGCACCCGCTGGTGCAGTTGGGGCCGGTTCTTCGACCGGCCCCTCAATCCCCGAAAAATAGCACTCGAAGATGAAGCGTCCGCTTACTCGGCCGCCGTCGCTTCGGCGCCCTCGCCTTCGGCCGGCGGCGGCAGGTCTTCGCCCATCGGCTCGCCGAGCTCGCCCAGGTCGCCGCCCGACGCCGCGATCTCCGCGCGGATGCCGTCGAGCACCGCGCCCGACAGCAGCTCGCAGTAGAGCGAAACAGCGCGGATGGCGTCGTCGTTGCCGGGAACCGGGTAATCGATGCCGTCCGGATCCGAGTTGCTGTCGAGGATCGCCACGATCGGAATGCCCCGCTTGCGCGCCTCCTGGACGGCAATGGCCTCCTTGTTCGTGTCGATGATGAACAGCATGTCGGGCGTACCGCCCATTTCCTTGATGCCGCCCAGCGACCGCTCGAGCTTGTCGCGCTCGCGCGTCAGGTCGAGCTGCTCCTTCTTGGTCAGGCCGACGACGTCGCCCTTGAGGCGGTCATCGAGCTCGCGCAGGCGCTTGATCGACGCCGAAATCGTCTGCCAGTTGGTGATCATGCCACCCAGCCAGCGGTGATTGACGTAGTACTGACCGCAGCGCTTGGCCGCATCGGCGATCCGCTCGGCCGCCGCCGCCTTGGTGCCGACGAACAGCACGCGCCCGCCGTTGGACACGATCTGGCGAACCTGGAGGAGCGCCTGCTCGAGCAGCGGGACCGTCTTGGTGAGATCGATGATATGGACCCCGTTGCGCACCCCGAACAGGTACGGCTTCATCTTGGGGTTCCAACGCCTTGTGTGATGCCCGAAATGGACACCCGCTTCCAGCAACTGACGCATCGTGAAAGTCGGCATAGCCATGCCGTTTCTCCTTTTCCGGTTGATCCTCCGCGGGCGCCGTCCCCTTGCCCGAGGGCTCCAAGGACACCGGAGCGAGCGGCGGGATGTCTCCCCGTCGACCGCAAACCCGCGTGCGAAGTGGGCGTGGTTCTAACGGCTAAGCCCGGTTATTGCAAGTGCCAGCAAAATCAACTGGTTATGGGAGCAATTTGGCGATTTCCTCAGCCAGTTTCAGGAGCGACAAGGGAGCGCTGCCCTCGGCCTTGTTGTTGGCCGTGATCCAGACCTGCTGCCCGCGGAGATAGGCTTGGGCAGCCATCCGGGCCAGGACGAGCCGGGTTTCCAGGTCCTCGTCGACCAGCTGGTCGAACGGCTCGTAGCGCTGCTTGGCTGCCTGGTAGCGAAAGCCGCGATGCAAGTTCCAGCGCACCACCAGGGCGCCCGGCGACAGACCGTCCAGCACCTGCAGGGCAGCTTCCTGGCGCTCGGCCTCGGGCATGCGGTCGTGCAGGCCGACGCAATAGCGAACGCCCGTTGCGGCCAGCATCTTCATCAGGCGGGGCGTCAGCAGCTCGGCATCGCGCAGTTCCAGCGCATAAAGCGGCCGTCGCATCCCGAGGCCCGTCGGCAGAGCACCGAAAAAAGCGGCGAGTCGATCGACCAGCGTCGCGGAGTCTTCGACCATTTTGCGCGGCAGCGGCGAGATCTGGAAGACCAAGGGTCCAGCCTTGTCCCCGAGCCCCTCGAGGCACGGCACGATGAATTCCCTGGCGGCAAGGCCGGGATCGAGGAAATGCGGATTGGCCACCCTGCCACGGCCGTCCTCGTCGCGCTTCAGAGCGTCGCAGACCAGAGCTGGTGCCTTGACGATGAAGCTGAACCCGTCCGGCGCCTGACGGGCGTAGCGTCGATAGTCGGCCGTCGAAATCGGGGCGTAAAAGGTGCGGTCGAGGCTCACCGTCCGCAGCAACGGGATTTCGCCATACGCCGCCAACCCGTGACGGCTCAGGGCCGCTTCAGGATAGAGACGGTCGTAGACGAGGCCGCGCCATCCGGGAAAGAACCACGACGACGTACCGAGCCTGATCTCGGCGGGCAACAGCGGCGCCTTCCGCAATGGCGAGTCGGTCGCCGAGCCGACTTCACCCGGCTGCCTCGCCGGTGTCCTCGGTGGAGCAAACAGCTCGGCCTGACGGCTCAAATCTCCTCCACGTGGGCGACGCCCGGCAGGCCGCCAATGGCATCGCGCAAGCCGCCGGCGATGGCATAGGCGCCGGGCAGCGTGACTTCCGCCTCGGCATCGTCGTCGGCCATCGGCACGACGAGCGTGACGCGTCCGCGGCCGCGCTTGCCGTCGAGCGCGCGGCGCAACGGCTCCACCGCCGCACGATCCGACACGATCACGCGCAGGCCGGCTGCCGCGTTGGCCACCGCCTCTTCGAGCTTGTCGATGGTTTGCGCCGTCAGCTTGACTTGCTCGCCGTCCAGCCGGCCATCGGCGGATACCAACACCGCCTGCCCGGCTTCGAGCAGGTTGCGCTTGCTACCCAAGAGCTCGCTGAACACCGTGAGCTCGAAGGCGCCGGATTGGTCGGAACACTGCACGAAGGCAAAGCGATTGCCTTTGGCCGACGTCCGCTCCTGCCGGTCGATCACCGTTCCCGCGAGCTTGATGCGGCCGGGCGCGCCGCGCCCGAGCAAAGCGGCGAGGTCGGCCGCGCGGCTCACCCCCAGCCGCTTCAGGCTGAGTTCATAGGATGCCAGCGGATGCGACGACAAATAGAAGCCGATGGCCGAGAACTCGTTCTGCAGGCGCTCCATTGGCGCCCAGTCGGGCACCTTGGGAAGCTGCGGCCTGCGCTGAGCGGTGTCGTCGCCGAACAGGCTGTTCTGGTTGCTGGCGCGCGACTCGTGCGTGGCCTGGGAATGGCGCGACAAGACCTCGACGGCCCCGAAGGTCTGGGCACGGTTCTTGTTCAACGAATCGAATGCTCCGGCCTTGATCAGGCTCTCCAGCAGCCGCTTGTTGATCACGCGCTGATCCAGCCGCTCGGCAACGTCGAACAGGTCCTTGAAGGGGCCGTTGGCCTCGCGCTCCTCGACCAGGCGGACCATGGCATCGCGACCCACGCCCTTGATCGCCGCCAGGGCATAGCGCACGCCCTTCTTGCCGTCGGCCGTCGTCTCGACGGCGAATTCCGCCATCGAACGGTTGATGTCCGGCGGCATCAGGGGGATCTGCAAGCGCTCGAGCTCGCGCCGGAAATTGCCGATCTTGTCGGCGTTGCCCATGTCGAGCGTCATCGACGCGGCAAAGAACTCGACCGGATGGTTGGCTTTCAGATACGCCGTCTGGTAGGCGACCAGCGCGTACGGCGCCGAATGGCACTTGTTGAAGCCGTAGCCTGCGAACTTCGCCACCTTGTCGAAGATCATCGAGGCACGCGCTTCCTCGACGTTGTTCTTGGCGGCCCCCTCCACGAAGGTCGCGCGCTGGGCATCCATCTCCGACTGGATCTTCTTGCCCATGGCGCGACGCAGGAGGTCGGCGCCGCCCAGCGAGTAACCCGACAGGACCTGGGCGATCTGCATCACCTGCTCCTGATAGACCATGATGCCGTAGGTCTCTTCCAGGATGCCCTTTAGCGACGGGTGGAGATAGTCGGGCTTCTCCAGCCCGTTCTTGACGCTGATGTAGGTCGGAATGTCGTCCATCGGGCCGGGACGGTAGAGCGCCACCAGCGCGATCAAATCCTCGAAGCGGTTGGGCTTCAGCTTGGCCAGGATGTCGCGCATGCCGCTGCCTTCCATCTGGAAGACCCCATAGGCATCGCCCTTTGCCAGCATCTTGAAGGTCGGCTCGTCGTCGAGCGGTATCTTGGCGATGTCTATATTACCGTGGCCAACGAGAGCGCAGGCCTTTTCGATTACCGTCAGCGTCTTGAGACCGAGGAAGTCGAACTTCACCAGGCCGGCGGTCTCGACCCACTTCATGTTGAACTGGGTCGCCGGCAGCGAGTCCTTGTTGTCGGTATCGCGATAGAGCGGCACGAGCTGGTCGAGCGGCCGATCGCCGATCACCACCCCGGCCGCATGGGTCGAGGCGTTGCGGTAAAGACCCTCGAGCTGCAGCGCGAGGTCGATCAAGCGCTTGATCTCCTCGTCGCCGGCATACTGCTCCTTGAGGAGCTGCTCGCTCTCCAGCGCCTGGGCGAGGGTCACAGGCTTCGCCGGGTTGTTGGGCACCAGCTTGCAGATGCGGTCGACCTGGCCGTAGGGCATGCCCAGCACGCGGCCGACGTCGCGCAGGACGGCGCGGGCCTGCAGCTTGCCGAAGGTGATGATGGCAGCGACCCGGTCGTGGCCGTACTCGTCGCGCACGTAACGGATCACGCGGTCGCGCTTGTCCTGGCAGAAATCGACGTCGAAATCCGGCATCGACACGCGCTCGGGATTGAGAAAGCGCTCGAAAAGCAGGCCCCACCGCAACGGGTCCAGATCGGTGATCTTGAGCGACCAGGCGACGAGCGACCCGGCGCCCGAGCCGCGGCCCGGCCCGACCGGAATGTTGTTGTCCTTGGCCCACTGGATGAAATCGGCGACGATCAGGAAGTAGCCGGAAAAGCCCATCTTCTCGATCATGCCGAGCTCGTAGACGAGCCGTTCCTGGTACTTGGCGAAGTCGATGTCCTGGGCCAGCCGGCCGCTTGCCTTGAGCGCCGCCAGCCCACTCTCGGCCATCTCGGCAAGAGCTTCCTTCTCGGCACGCCCGCCAAGCTTGGTGTAGCGCGGCAGGATGGGCTTGCGCGGCGCCGGCATGTAGGCGCAGCGTCGGGCCACCATCAACGTGTTGTCGCAGGCCTCGGGCAGATCGGCGAAGACCTCGCGCATCTCGGCCGCCGACTTGAAGTAGTGCTCCGGCGTCAGCCGGCGACGATTGGGGTCCTCGATGTGGGCCCCCTGCTCGATGCAGAGCAGCACATCGTGCGCCTCGTACATTGCACGCTTGGGGAAATGCACGTCGTTGGTCGCCACCAGTGGCAGACTACGCTGGTAGGCGAGATCGATCAGCGGCTCCTCGATGCGCTGCTGCGCGTCTTCACCGTGGCGCTGCAGCTCGATATAGAGCCGGCCATCGAATGCTGCTTGCAGGCGTTCGAGCTGATGAGTGGCGGCCGGCCCCTGTCCCGCGCCCAGCAGACGGGCCACGCCGCTACCAGCCCCGCCCACCAGGGCAAGCAAACCATCGGTGTTGCCGACCAGCTCGGCGAGCGGCAGGGCCGCTAAGGATCCGCTCTTGAAATCGAGATGGGCCCGGCTCACCAGCCGCATCAAGTTGAGATAACCCGCCTCGTTCTGCACCAGCAGCGTGAGCCAATCGGCCTCGAGCGCCTTGCCGACGGTCGACAGTCCGCTCTCGTCCTCCCGCCGGATTCCGAGATCGCAGCCGATGATCGGCTGGATACCCGCCTTGGCGGCGTACTGGGAAAATTCGAGCGCGCCGAACAGGTTGCCACGGTCGGTGACGCCGACGGCCGGCATCTCGTTCCCCTTGGCAAGCGAGGCGATGATGTCGACCTTGTTCGCGCCCTCGGTGAGCGAGTAAGCAGATCGGACCTTGAGATGGACGAAATCGGCGATGACCACGAGCTACTATGGCGCCGCGATCTTGTGGAACGCGAGCCGCAATCGGCTGCAGCACATGCATTTCTCAGGTCTGCTCAGGTTTCATAGGCGCTGAGTTGCACAATGGTCAGTCCCAGCACCGCGAGGAGCCGCCGATTATTGGTGGCAAACGCCGGGCATTGGACCCCAAGCAATGCAGCGAGCTGCAGCGCATCGGGAGTGTGAACACCAATCCTTGCCCGTAGTTGGACGGCCAGGCGGAGATGGTCGCTCGTGAGATCGATCAGCCGAATGCCCGGGCTGTGTACCAACACCGCCTCGTAGCGTTGCGCCAACTCGGCATTGCCGACGCGATACGGTACCACGAGCACGTCGAGAAGTGTCAGCGTCGAGGTCACGAGCTCCAGCCGTCATGCGGCCGCAGCGGCGAGATCATCGAGATGTATCGTTGGCCCTCCTCGATGAAATAGACGAATAGCGCCGTATCGAGGGCTACCGGCCCGCTCCCGACGTCGTCGATCGCCGCCATGCCTTTCGCTCGTTCTCGACGTGCGAGCCGGCATCGACATCGTGTCAAAGCTCCTTCCCAAGCCCCCGCAAGTCGAGCAGCGAGACAGGCGGGCCGGATTCCAGCGCATGTGCGAGCAAGACCACGACCTCCTGCGAAACCGAGCGGCGCTCACGCTTCGCGTGCGCCTTCAGCTTCCGGTACAGGCCGTCCGGTAGATACTTCACATTGAGGACTGCCATATATCCTCCATTCTTCCTCCACTTTGGAGGCGGGCCGCCGCACATCGAACACGCGCAGACGGGCGCCCCTTTCCGATCTCGAGGCGCCGCACCGCGATCATCCTGGACCGATCTCTAGGTCAGCACGCCGTCCTTCAGCGTGACTGTCCGGTCCATGCGCGCGGCGAGGTCCGGATTATGGGTGGCGACCAGGGCAGCCATCCCGGTCTCGCGCACCAGGGCGAGCAACTGGCGGAACACGGCATCGGCCGTCGCGCCGTCGAGGTTGCCGGTCGGCTCGTCGGCCAGCAGCACCCGTGGCGCGTTGGCGACGGCGCGGGCGATCGCCACGCGCTGCTGCTCGCCGCCCGACAGCCGGCCCGGCCGATGATCGCCGCGCGCCTCGAGCTGGACCATGGCCAGGAGCTCGGCCGCCCGCTGGCGAGCCACCCGCCGCGACTGCCCGTTCAGCATCTGCGGCAGCATCACGTTTTCCAGGGCGGAGAATTCCGGCAGCAGGTGGTGATACTGATAGACGAAGCCGAGAAAACGACGGCGCAGCTCCGTCCGCTCGCGATCGCTGGCGGCACCGGCCGATCGACCGTCGAGCATCACGTCGCCGCTGCTCGGCCGCTCCAGCAGACCAGCGATGTGCAGCAGAGTTGACTTGCCGCTACCCGACTGCCCGACCAGAGCCACGATCTCGCCGGGCCCCAGGTCGAGCGCGACCCCGCGAAGCACGTCGAGGCGGCGATCGCCCTGGACGAAGGTGCGCGTGATGTCCCGAAGGGACAGCAGCGGAGTCGCCTCACTCATGACGCAGCCCTTCGACCGGTTCGATACGCGTGCTGCGCCAAGCGGGATAAGACGCCGCCAGCAGCGACAGAACAAGGGCAACCACGACGATCATTCCCACTTCGCCTGCTTGCACCCGCACCGGCATGGAGGTGATGAAATCGATCTCGGCCGAGCCGCCGCCAGCCGCCCCCGTGAGCTTCGACAGCAATGCGCCGATCGACGGCATGTAGGCGCAGACCAGCAGGCCCAGCGCGGTGCCCAGCGCAGTCCCGACCAATCCCACCGCGGCGGCCGACATGAAGAAAGCGCGAACGATCGTTCGCGGCGACGCGCCCATGGTGCGCAAGATGGCGATGCTGCCACGCTTCACACGCACCAGCATGGTGAAGCTCGCCACCACGTTCATCGCCGCCACGACGACGATCAGGGCGAGAATGATGAACATCATGACGCGTTCGACCTGCAGCGCGCCCACAAAGCGAGCATTGAGCCCTAGCCAGTGGGCGACTTTCAGGTCGTCGCGCCCTAGCGCCTTGCGGATTTCGCCGGCCATGTGGGGCGCCAGTGACGGATCGGCGAGGTCGAGGTCGATCGAGCTCACGGCCTGGTTGCCGTACTCGAGGTCGTCCTGCAGCATCGCCAGCGGCACGAAGACAAGCGAGCCGTCGAACTCATAGCGGCGAGTCAGGAAGCCGCCGAGGACGTTGTAGTCGGTGTAGCGCGGCGAAATCGTGCCGTTCTCGTTGAGCTTGTGGGTCACCAAGGTGACCTTGTCGCCGAGACCGAGATTGAGCAGCAGGCGCAGGCGGTCGCCCATCACCACGCCCGGCTCGGTGCCGAACCCGGCGAGGCCGCCGAACACCATGTTCCGGGCCACGATCTCCCGACTGAGAAGATCCTCCGGTCGGACGCCGCGCAGCATCGCTCCCCGCGTCTGGCCGTTGGCGGCGATCAACGCCTGACGCTCGAGCACCGGACGAACCGCCGTCACGCCCGGGAACGACCCGAGCTTGGCCAGCAGGTCGGGCGTCGCTTCGACCATGCCGTCGCGCGCGGTGACCACGACGTGGCCATTCATGCCAATGATGCGCCCGAGGAGCTGCTGACGAAAGCCGCCCATGACCGCCAGCACGACGATCAGGGTTGCCACGCCCAGCGCCACGCCGATCAGCGAAAAAATCGCGATGAAGGAGACAAATCCTTCGCGCTGGCGGGTCGCGAGATAGCGCCAGGCGAGCCAGCGTTCGACGGCAGGCGCCCGCTCACTCACGGCGCAATCCTTCGATGGGATCGAGGCGGGCTGCGCGCGCCGCCGGATACAGCGAGGCAAGCAGGGCGAAAGCCAGGGCCATGCTGGCGATAACGGCGACCTCCGACCATTCGATGCGCGAGGGCAGCTCAGCCAGCAGATACAGCGTTTCGTCGAACAGCACGATATCGAAGGTGCGCTGCAGCCACTGCCGGATCGCCTCGATGTTGCGGGCGAAGGCTAGCCCTAGCACGACGCCCAAGCCTGTCCCCACGCCGCCGATCGCCAGGCCGTCGAGCAGGAAAATCCGCATGATAGCGGCCCGGCCGGCGCCCATGGTCCTCAGGATCGCGATATCGGCCGATTTGGTGCGCACCAGCATGACCAGGCTGGACACGATGTTGAAAGCGGCCACCAGCACGATCATCGTCAGGACCAGGAACATCACGTTGGTCTGCGCCTGAATCGCCGAGAAGAATCCGATATTCGCCTGCAGCCAGTCGAACACCCATCCCTCGGATCCGACAGCCTGCTGGACCAACTGGCGTGTCGCGGCGAGCGGCACACCGTCGTTCACGAAGATCTCGACGCCGGTCACCTTGTTGCCGAGATCGAGCAGGCGCTGGACGTCGACGAGCGGCGCATAGACGAAATTGGCATCGTAATCGTACATGCCGGCGCAGAAGACCGCCGCCACCCGCGCTGCGGCCGAGCGCGGCATGACGCCGAACGGCGTCACCACGGAAACCGGCGAGACGAGCTGCACGATATCACCGACCTTCACACCCAGCAGATCGGCGAGCCGTCGGCCGATGACGATCGAGAATTCGTCGCCGAAGCCCTTCAGGGTGCCCCAATCGAAGGCCTTGTCGTCGTCGCCGCGGCACTGCGCACGATAGCGGTCGCGCTGGCCTGCCGGCCCCTCGATGGCAGCGGAGAGCGGTACGCGCGCCTCGATATCCGCCGGCCGCATGCCGCGCAGCACGACACCGCGTACGTGGTTGCCGGCCACGGCCATGACCTGCCCCTCGGCCGATGGTGACGCTACCAGGACACCCGGAACCGCCCCGATCTGCTTCAGCATGTCAGCCGAGGTTTCGAGGCCGCCGCGCGCGCCCTGGACGCCGAGCTGGCCGCTCATGCTCGACATCTGGGCCAGCATCTCGACGCGAAAGCCGTTCATGACCGCCATGACGACGATCAACGTGCCGACGCCGAGGGTGATGCCAACCAGGGAAAAGCCGGCAATGACCGAGATGAAGCCCTCCTCGCGCCGTGCCCGCAGGTAACGGAAGGCGATGAGGCGCTCGACGGCGGCGAAGGGCATGGGGCGCCCGCGACCCGGCTCAGGCGAACCGCTGGGCGACCTGGTCGAACGGCACTTCCTCACGTGCGCCCGTGCGGCGGTTCTTGAGTTCCGCCTTGCCCGCCGACACCCCCTTGGGGCCGACAATCACCTGCCACGGCGTGCCGATCAGGTCCATGTCGGCAAACTTCGCACCCGGCCTGAGATCGCGGTCATCGTGCAGCACGGCGACGCCGCGGGCAGAGAGCTCGCCATAGAGCTTGCGGCAGACACCCGACACCGCGCCGTCTTCCGGCTTCAGGTCGACGATCGCCACCTTGAAGGGCGCCACGGATTCCGGCCAGACGATGCCGGCCTCGTCGTGGCTCGCCTCGATGATGCCGCCGACCAGGCGCGACACGCCGATGCCGTAGGAACCCATCTCGACCGAGATCTGCTCGCCGCCGGGACCGGCCACGACCGCCTTCATCGGATCGGAGTACTTGGTGCCGAAGTAGAAGATATGGCCGACCTCGATGCCGCGCGCGGCCAGCCGCTCGCCCTCGGGAATCTTCTCGAACGCCGCCTTGTCGTGCATGTCGTCGGTCGCCGCATAAAGCGAGGTCCATTCGTTGACGATCGGCTGCAGGTCGGCCGAATAGTCGATCTGGCGGCTGAGAATGTCCTTGTCGACCAGGCCCTTGTGACAGAACACGGCGCTCTCGCCGGTCTCGGCCAGAATGATGAACTCGTGGCTGAGGTCGCCGCCGATCGGACCGGTCTCGGCGCGCATCGGGATCGCCTTCAGCCCCATGCGGGCGAAGGTGCGCAGGTAGGCCACGAACATCTTGTTGTAGGAGTGCGTGGCACCTGCCTTGTCGAGATCGAAGGAGTAGTTGTCCTTCATCAGGAATTCGCGCCCGCGCATGACGCCGAAGCGCGGCCGCACCTCGTCCCGAAATTTCCACTGGATATGGTAGAGGTTCCGCGGCAGGTCGCGGTAGCTCTTCACGCCGTCGCGGAAGAGCACAGTGATCATCTCCTCGTTGGTCGGGCCGTAGAGCATCTCACGATCGTGCCGGTCCTTGATGCGCAACATCTCTGGACCGTAAGCGTCGTACCGCCCGCTCTCGCGCCACAGGTCGGCCGACTGAATGGTCGGCATCAACACTTCCTGGGCACCCGACGCGTCCTGCTCCTCGCGCACGATGCGCTCGATGTTCTTCAGCACGCGGAAGCCGAGCGGCAACCAGGCATAGATGCCGGCGCTGGTCTGGCGGACCAGGCCGGCCCGCAGCATCAAGCGATGCGAGACGATCTGCGCTTCTGCCGGATTCTCCTTCATGGTCGGCAGAAAGTATTGGCTCATCCGCATCGGGGATCGGTCCTGGCTTGGGGAAATCGGGAGGGAAACGGCCGCGGACTGTAGAAAACGCGGCCTGTCATGGCAAACGCCACCCTCGTTGGCCTCTCCTCCCCTCCGTCTTCGCGCCAGGGCATCTACACATCTCATTTTCCTCCCCCGTAATCGGGGGAGGTGCCCCCGCAGGGGGCGGAGGCAGAGGGCCAGATTCGAGATTTCTCCAACTCTGACATCGGAATCGGAGCCACCTTGATCTTTGGCCTTCCCCCTCCGCCCCGCATGACGGGGCACCTCCCCCGATTGCGGGGGAGGAATTCGAGATGTGTCCACTCCATAGTCGATGACGGGTGAGGAAACAGAGATGCTTGGCTCTCGACTGGATTTGCACAGGCCGATGCCGGCACACTGCGTGCAACAACCGGGGAGAATCAAGATGCTCGAGCAACTCTTCAAGCTCGGCGAGAACAAGACCAACGTCCGGACCGAGGTCGTGGCCGGGCTCACGACATTCCTGACGATGGCCTACATCATCTTCGTCAACCCGGCGATCCTGAGCGCCGCCAAGATGCCGTTCGGCGCTGTATTCGCGGCAACCTGCGTAGCCGCCGCCATCGGCTGCTTCCTGATGGCGTTCCTGGCGAACTATCCGATCGCGCTCGCGCCGGGCATGGGGCTCAACGCCTACTTCGCCTTCGGCGTCGTCGGCGGCATGGGCTACACGTGGCAGGTGGCGCTGGGCTGTGTCTTCATCTCAGGCGTCATCTTCTTCATCATCAGCGTGCTGCCGCTGCGCGAATGGATCGTCAACGCGATTCCGAAATCCCTGAAGATGGCGATCGCCGCGGGCATCGGCCTGTTCCTCGCCTTGATCGCCCTCAAGAACGCCGGCATCGTGGTGGGAGACAAGGCGACGCTGGTTACGCACGGCAAGCTCACGAGCTTCCCGGTGGTCATGGCGTCCCTGGGCTTTGCGCTGATCGTCGCCCTCGAATATCGCCGGATCATGGGCGGCGTCATCGTCGGCATTCTCGCCGTGACGGTGATCGCCGTGGTGACAGGCAACCAGAAGTTCGAAGGCGTGTTCGACATGCCGCCCTCGATCGCCCCGGTATTCCTGCAAATGGACCTCTCCGGTGCGTTCAAGGTCGGGCTGGTGACGGTGGTGTTCGCCTTCCTTTTCGTCGACCTGTTCGACAACACCGGGACGCTGATTGCTCTCGCGCATCGCGGCGGCTTCATGCGTCCGGACGGCACCGTGCCGCGACTCAATCGGGCACTGATCTCCGATAGCGGCGCGGCCATGATCGGCGCCGCCGTCGGCACCTCGACGACGACCAGCTACATCGAGAGTGCCTCGGGCATCAATGCCGGAGGTCGGACCGGGCTCACCGCCGCGACGGTCGGAGTCCTGTTCATCCTGGCCCTCTTCGTGGCACCGCTGGCCAAGTCCATCCCGGATTACGCGACGGCACCTGCCCTGCTCTACGTCGCCTGCCTGATGACGCGCGGCCTGACCGAGGTGGAATGGGACGACATGACAGAGGCGGCACCGGCAGTGATCACGGCCCTTGCCATGCCCTTTACCTTCTCGATCGCCGAAGGCATTGCCTTCGGATTCATTTCGTATGTCGGCATCAAGGTCGCTACGGGCCGCTTCGGCGACATCCACCCAGCGGTCGGCATCCTCGCCGTGCTGTTTGTGATCAAATATATGATCATTGGCTAATCATACGCTCCGGGCGGAAATATGCTTGTTGGCGGGTGCGCCATTGTCACAACAAATGTTCTGCTCGAGGCCCAGTGATCGAAAGAAAAGGTCTTGGCAAGCCTCCGTGTTCCCGCTAAAGAGCCTAACGCTTAGGCGCAGCCTGAGTTTAGGGAGGAGAGCAGCGGAAGCTGCCGAGTGAGACGAGTTTCGGGGAAAGAGAAACGGCGGGCATGGCCCGCCGTTTCTTTGCTTGGGCTCGAATCGACTTCTCACCGCCCGACTGAGTGCTCGAGGGCGACACCGCTTGGTCGATCGTCGGTTCCTCGACGCGATTGACGACGACCGTCAGCAAAGCAGGCAAGCGCTCCGACATGCTGCAAGGCCCGGCCATAGCCCAATGATGCGCGATGCCGAATGGCGCCTTGCTGGAGGTCCTGTTCGAGGCCCCCTCGCCATAGAGCGCGCATGATAGATCCGCTGACGGCGACCCGATCCCGTCGATCGGTGTCCTGGGAATCATGAACAGGTTACCGAGCCCAGCGTCGTGTGCTGCAGCGAGGTGCCGCCTTCGGCTCATCACCTCGACCCTACTCCACCAACCGTCGGAAGCTGAACACGTCTAGTTGGTGGAAGATGAAGAAGGCCAGCCAAAGCACTGCCGCAGTAATCGTCGTGATGATGGCCTTGCGCAGGAGTTCGGGTTTCTCCGGAGCACCGTGATCCTCGCCTCGACCGGGCGTGCCGACGCGGCGCACGCCGAGCGGCAGGACGGCGAACAGCACGATCCACCAGACCACAATATAGACCATGACACCGGTCGCCCAGCTCATGGTGTAGCCCTCAGACCTGCTCGAGCTCGATCAGAGTGCCGGTGAAATCCTTGGGATGCAGAAACAGCACCGGCTTGTCGTGGGCTCCGATCTTGGGCTCACCGTCGCCCAGCACGCGGGCGCCCTGGGATTTCAGCTTGTCGCGCGCGGCGTAGATGTCCTCGACCTCGTAGCAGACGTGGTGGATGCCGCCGTCGACGTTGCGGGCCAGGAAATTGGCGATCGGCGATTTCTCACCGAGCGGATGCAACAGCTCGATCTTGGTGTTCGGCAGCTCGACGAAGACCACGGTCACGCCGTGCGCTGGTTGCGCCTTCGGTTCGCTCACCTTGGCGCCCATCACGGTGCGATAAAGCGTAGCCGCCTTGGCCAAGTCGGGCACGGCGATGGCGATGTGATTCAGGCGTCCGATCATTGGAGCTAGATGCGGACGATATGCACGTCCGTCAACGGCTTCTTGCCGAGGTGCGCGCGCACGACGCGCCGCACGACCGTGCGGGCCGCCTGGTCGATGCGCGAATCGTCGGCCCGATCCGCCGTCTTGAGGTCGGCAAGCATCTCCTCGAGCCCCGCCGCCACCGCCTGACTCAACGCCCTTTCCTCGTCCTCGAACCCGCGCAACGTCACCATGGGAGGTGCCATCGGCCGGCCCTTGGCGTCGATCACCAAGGTCGCCGCAGCCGAACCATTCCACAAGAGCTTGCGTCGCTCGCGCAGGGACGCGCCGTCGAGCGGCACCACGCCGTCGCCGTCGCGCGCCAGCCGGCCGGCCGGTACATGATCGACGATCTCGGCGGGACCCGGCGCCAAGCGAACCAGGGTGCCGTTCGGCGCCACGATGGTCTCGGGGACCTGACAGGCGCGCGCCAAGGCCGCGTGCTCGACCATGTGCCGAAGCTCGCCGTGCACGGGAACGGCGATCTTCGGCCGGATCCATTGGTAGACCTGCACCAGCTCGTCGCGCGCCGGATGGCCGGAGACATGGACGTTGGCGTCGCTGTCGGTGACGATCTCGACGCCGCGCGCCAGCAGCGCATTGTGCAGCCGGCCCACCGAGTGCTCGTTGCCGGGAATGATGCGCGATGAGAAGATCGCGGTGTCGCCGGCTTCGAGGACGAGGTCGCGGTGATCGCCGCTGGCGAGCTTGGCCATCGACGCCCGCGGCTCGCCCTGGCTGCCGGTGCAGATGAAGAGAACCTTGTCGCGGGGCAGGAAGCCCGCTTGGCTCTCGGGAACGCACGCCGGAAAATCGAGCAGGTAGCCGCATTCCTGAGCTGCCTCGACCATGCGAACCAGCGCCCGCCCCGACAGCACGGGATGCCGGCCCGATGCCACGGCCGCCAGCGCAATGCTCTCGACCCGCGCCAGGTTCGAGGCGAAGCAGGTCACCGCGACCCGATTCTTGCCGGCCTTGACGAGCTTCTCGAGGTTGGCTCGCACCGTCGACTCGGAGCCCGCCTCGCCTTCGACGAAGACGTTGGTGCTGTCGCACACCATGGCCAGCGCACCCTCTTCGCCGATGCGCCTCAGCACCGCCTCGTCGGTGACGTCACCGAGCAACGGCTCGGGATCGATCTTCCAGTCGCCGGTATGGAACACCGTTCCCAGCTTGGTGCGGATCGCCAGCGCATTGGGCTCGAGGATCGAATGGGTCATGGTGATCAACTCGAGTTCGAACGGCGGCAGGCTCAAGCGGCCGCGCAGCGGGATCTCGATGACCGGTACGGTCTCCAGGAGACCCGCTTCGCCGAGCTTGCGCTTCAGCACCGAACCGGCAAACGGAGTCGCGTAAACCGGCGAGCCCAACCGGGGCCACAGATCGGCGACAGCACCGAGATGATCCTCGTGCGCATGCGTGAGCACGATGCCGACGAGCTGGTCGCGGCGTTCCTCGATGAAGGCCGGATCGGGCATCACCACCTCGACTCCGGGCATCGTGCCGTCGGCAAAACCGATGCCGAGATCGATCATCAACCACTTGCCGGCATGGCCGTAGAGGTTGAGGTTCATGCCGATCTCGCCGGCGCCCCCGAGGGCAAGGAACAACAGCTCCTCGTCTGATGGAACGGTCATGAGCGGTTGCGCCGCCAGATCTCCAGAAGACCAATCGACATCAAGTCGGGCTCGATCGCGTCGAACAGGCCGATCTCGTCCTTGAAAACCTCGGCGAGGCCGCCGGTGGCAACAACTTTCATGGGTTGGCCATACTCGGCACGGATGCGCTTGATCAAGCTTTCGATCAGGCCGACATAGCCCCAGAAAATGCCAGATTGCATGGCCGGGACGGTGGACTTGCCGATCACCTGTGCCGGCTTCTCAACCCTAATACGCGGCAGGCGTGCCGTCATCAGGTAGAACGATTCGATCGTCAGCTCGACGCCCGGCGCCAGCACGCCGCCGATGAAGTTGCCGTCCTTGTCGGCCATATCGAAGGTGGTGGCGCTGCCGAAATCGATGGTGATCAACGGTCCGCCGTGCCTCATGTAGCCGGCGATCACGCCGACCAGGCGGTCGGCGCCGGCGTCCTGCGGCCGATCGATCAGCACCTTGATGCCGAGCTCGCAGTCGGGCTCACCGACCACCAGCAGCTTGGTGTGGAAGTAAGTTTCGCACAGGCGGCGCAAATGGAAATTCACGGCGGGCACGACGCTGGCCAGAATCGCCCCCTTGATCGAGGCCGGATCGAACCCCTGCAGATGCATGAGCTGGGTAAGCCATGCGGCATATTCGTCGGCGGTGCGCTTGGCCTCGGTGCGCAGGCGAAACTGCGACACCAGCTTGTCGCCGTCGAACACGGCGAACTTCGAGTTGGTGTTGCCGACGTCGATGGCAAGCAGCATCCCCGCCTCCCTCCTCAGGCCGCCCGGCCCAGCAATTCGCCTGACACGATCCGGCGTGGACCCTCGGCTGTTTCCAGCAACAAAGCACCCTGACGGTCGAGGCCGGCGAAGCGGCCACGTACCAGCCCGTCGGCCAGTCGGACATCGACCTCGGCGCCCAGCGGCCCGGCCTTGGCTAGCCATGACGCGCGCACCGCCGCGAAGCCATCGCGTCGCCATTCCGCGAGCCGTTGCGCGAGTGCATTCATCAAATGCTCGAGGGCCGCCTCGACCGTGCCGCCCAGCGCCGCCCCGGGATAGCGCATCTCTGGAAGTCGCGGCGCGAAGCCGACATTGACGCCGATTCCAGCCACGACGTGCATCACCCAGCCGCCGTCGCCGACAGCGCTCTCCAGCAGGATGCCGGCGATCTTGCCGCCGTCGACCAAGACGTCGTTCGGCCATTTCACGCGTACCTCGCGGCCGGTTGGCACCATGTCGGCGACGGCCAGCGCGGCGACGAAGCCGAGCTCGGCAGCCTGCGCGGCGGCGCAATCCGGCCGCACGATCGTCGAGGTGTAGAGATTACCGATTGGCGAGGACCAGCGGCGACCACGTCGGCCGCGACCGCCAGTCTGCTCCCGCGACCACACTACAGTGCCTTCCGGGACGCCGGAGTCGGCCAGCCGAGCGGCCTCGTCGTTAGTGCTGCCGACGGTGTCGAGGGCGACAAGCCTCCACCCGTCCGGCAGGACGGGCGCGGAGCTCACGGGAACAGGCCTTTGGCCGCTGCGGCCGCAGCCAGGCTGAGCGGCTGCGGTGCCAACGAGAACACGGCGACCAGCACGGCGGCCGCCAGGGCGACGGCGCGGTTGACGCCGAAGACCGGCCGGTCCAGCGCCTCGGCTGGCTCGTCGAAGTACATCACCTTGACGATGCGCAGGTAATAGTAGGACGCCACCACCGACGCCAGCACGCCGAGTACGGCCGGCACATAGAGCTTGGCCTCGACGGCCGCGATGAAGATGTAGAGCTTGCCCCAGAATCCGGCGAGCGGCGGGATACCGGCCAGCGAGAACATGAAGATCAGCAGGGCGAACGCCATTGCCGGCTGGCTGCGCGCCAAACCGGATAGATCGTCGATGCACTCCACCATGACGTCGCGGCGCTTCATCATCAGGATGGTGGCGAAGACACCCAGAGTCATGACGAGATAGATCGCCAGATAGAAGACGACCGACTGGATGCCCTTCTCGCTCCCGCTCGCCAGCCCCAGCAGAATGTAGCCGACATTGCCGATCGACGAATAGGCCATCAGACGCTTGATGTTCTGCTGACGCAGCGCGGCGAAAGCACCGAGCGCCATCGACAGCACCGAGGCGATCACGATGATCTGCTGCCACTGGGCAAACAGCGGCTTGAACGGCCCCATCAAGACCGAGACCATCAGCGACAGCGCGGCAATCTTCGGGGCTACGGCGAACAGAGCCGTCACCGGCGTCGGCGCGCCCTCGTAGACGTCGGGGGTCCACATGTGGAACGGCACCGCCGACACCTTGAAGGCAAGGCCCGCGACCACGAACACCAAGCCGATCACGGTGCCGATTTCTGCACCGCGTCCATCGAGCAGCGCGCGCGAAATCTGCACGAACGCCGTTCCACCGCAGAAGCCGTAGATCAGCGAGGCGCCGAACAGCAACATGCAGGACGCCACCGAGCCCAGGACGAAGTACTTGATGCCGGCTTCGGTCGACCGGACGCTGTCGCGCTGGAACGACGCCACGACATAGAGCGCCAGCGACTGCAGCTCGAGCCCGACATAGAGCGCCATCAGGTCGTTGGCCGAGATCATCAGCATCATGCCGAGCGTCGCCAGCGCGACCAGTATCGGATACTCGAAGCGCCACGCCTTGACCCGCTCGAAATAGGCGCGAGACATCAGGATGGCGATCGAGGCGCCGATCAGCACCAGCACCTTCATGGTCGCCGTCAGCCGGTCGACGATGAACAGCGAGGCGAAGGCCGTGCCCTCGCGATAGGGCATGAAAAGCAGCACGGCCGTCACCAGCAGGGCGGCCGAAGTCACCAGCGAGACGAAGTTCGTCGCTATTTCACCTCGGACGACACCGTAGATCAGCAACAGCGTGGTAGCCGCGGCGAGGAACAGTTCGGGCCGCGCCAATATCCAGGATTCGAGACCGATCGTCATGTCCGTCACTCCCGCCCGCTCACGGCGCCAACGCCGCGGTGCGGGCGAGCTTGATTGCGTTCTGATAGTCGGCGACCAGCTTGTCGACCGCCGGTGCCATCGGATCGAGGAAGGAGTTCGGATAGATGCCCATCCACAGCGTCAGCAGGACCAGCGGCAGGAACACGGCGATCTCCCGCCGATTCATGTCGAGGATGGCCTTCAGCGACTCCTTGGTCAGCTCGCCGAAGACGATCTTGCGGTAGAGCCACAACGCATAGGCCGCGCCGAGGATCAGGCCGGTTGCCGCCAAAGTCGCTACCCAGGTATTGGCCTTGAAGGCGCCGATCAAGACCAGGAACTCGCCGACGAAGCCCGACAGGCCCGGCAGGCCGACGCTCGCCAGGGTGAAAAACAGGAACGTGAAGGCGTAACGCGGCATGCGATGCACCAGACCGCCGTAGGCAGCGATCTCGCGCGTGTGCATGCGGTCGTAGACCACGCCGACGCAGAGGAACAGGGCCGCCGACACGACACCGTGGCTCAGCATCTGGAACAGCGACCCCTGAACGCCCTGCATGTTGAGAACGAAGGCGCCAATCGTGACGAAACCCATGTGGGCAACCGACGAATAGGCGATCAGCTTCTTCATGTCCTCCTGCACCAACGCCACCAGCGAGGTGTAGATCACCGCCACGATCGACAAACCAAAGACCAGCGGGGCGAAGTACTGGGTCGCCTCAGGCAGCAGCGGAATCGACAGCCGCAGGAAGCCGTACCCGCCCATCTTCAACAGCACGCCGGCCAGGATGACCGAGCCCGCGGTCGGGGCCTCGACGTGAGCGTCCGGCAACCAGGTATGGACCGGCCACATCGGCACCTTGACCGCGAACGAGGCAAAGAACGCCAGCCACAACCAGCACTGCCAGATGAACGGCAGCTCGAGCTTCTCCATCACCGTCGGCAGGTCGGTGGTGCCGATCTGCCAATAGATGGCGATGATCGCCAGCAGCATCAGCACCGAGCCGAGCAGCGTGTAGAGGAAGAACTTGAAGGCGGCATAGACGCGCCGCGGCCCGCCCCATACCCCGATGATGAGGAACATCGGGATCAGCACGCCCTCGAAGAAGATGTAGAACAGTGCCAGGTCGAGAGCGCAGAACATGCCAACCATGAAGGTCTCGAGCACCAGGAAAGCGACCATGTACTCCTTGACGCGGACATGGACGGCTTCCCAACTCGCCAGGATGCAGATCGGCGTCAGCAGGGTCGACAGCAGCACGAAGAACAGCGAGATGCCGTCGATTCCCATGTGGTAGCCGATGCGCAACGCCGGCACCCAGTCGGCCTTCTCCACAAACTGGAAGCCCGCTTTCGTCACGTCGAAGCGCGCCCACAGCAGCAGCGAGATCAGGAAGGTAAGCAACGAGGTTCCGAGCGCGATGCTCTTGCAATTGCGTTCGACGGCCTCTTTTGGGCCATTGACCACCAAGCAGAACAGCGCCCCCACCAGAGGCAGGAAGGTGACCAGCGAGAGGATTGGCCAGCTCGACATCGGGCCTTACCTCGCCGACAGCATGAAGTAGGTCACGAGAGCGGCCACGCCGGCCAGCATCGCGAACGCATAGTGGTAGAGGTATCCGCTCTGGAAGCGGCTCAGCACGCCGGCCATATCCTGGGCACGCGCCGCGAGATTGTCCGGCCCCAGCGCGTCGATCGTCGCCTCGTCACCCTTCTTCCACAAGGCCCGGCCGATTCGCAGCGCCGGCTTGACGAACATCGCGTCATAAAGCTCGTCGAAGTACCACTTGTTGTAGAACAGGTCGTGCAGGCCGGGGAACCGCTTCGCCGTCAGCGCCGGCAACTCGGGGCGGACGATATAGTAATAGTAGCTGAGCGCGATGCCCGACAGGGCGAAGACCAGCGGCGCCAGCTTCACCCACAGCGGCACCTCGTGAGCGTGATGCAGGACTTCCTCGGTCGACTTCACGGCGATCGATGCGGTTCCCCAGAATTGCTTCCAGTCGTGGCCGACGAACCAGTCGTAGGCCACCAGGCCCGACAGCAGCGCGCCGACGCCGAGCACGTAGAGCGGAATCAGCATGACCGCCGGCGATTCGTGGGCGTGATCCCAGGTGTGATGGTCGCCGCGATACTTACCGTAGAAGGTCATGAACATCAGGCGGGTCGAGTAGAACGCCGTCATGAACGCGGCGATCACGCCCAGCCAAAAGGCGATCATGCCGACCACGGAATGCGCCCCGTAGGCCGATTCCAGCATGATGTCCTTCGAGTAGAAGCCGGCGAAGCCGATGCCGTTGCCGAGAATGAACGGCACGCCGATCCCGGCCAGTGCCAGCGTGCCGATCCACATGAGGTAGAAGGTCTGCGGTGCCTTCTCCCGCACACCACCCATCTTGCGCATGTCCTGCTCGTGATGCAGGCAATGGATCACCGAGCCGGAGCCCAGGAACAGCAGCGCCTTGAAGAAGGCGTGGGTCATCAGGTGGAACATCGCCGCCGAATAGGCGCCAACGCCCGCCGCGAAGAACATGTAGCCGAGCTGGCTACAAGTCGAATAGGCGACCACTCGCTTGATGTCGTACTGGGTGAGGCCGACCGTCGCGGCGAAGAATGCCGTCGCGGCCCCGACCAGGGTGACGACCTGCAGCGCGATCGGTGCCAGCTCGAAGATCGGCGACAGGCGGCAGACCATGAACACGCCGGCCGTCACCATGGTCGCGGCATGAATCAGGGCCGACACCGGGGTCGGACCCTCCATGGCGTCGGGCAGCCAGGTGTGCAGGCCGAGCTGGGCCGACTTGCCCATGGCACCGACGAACAGCAGCAGACAGGCTGTCTCCAGCGCCGGCAGGTTCATGCCGAGAAACTGGATACGCGCCTGCGCCATCTCCGGCCCCTTGGCGAACACCTCGGCGAAGTTCACAGAACCGCTCAGCATCCAGACGGCAAAAATCCCGAGGGCAAAGCCGAAATCGCCGACTCGGTTGACGATGAAGGCCTTCATCGCGGCATCGTTGGCCGATGGCTTGTCGTACCAGAAGCCGATCAGCAGGTAGGACGCGAGGCCGACGCCTTCCCAACCAAAGAACAACTGCACCAGATTGTCCGACGTCACCAGCATCAGCATGAAGAAGGTGAACAGGCTCAGATAGGCCATGAAGCGCGGGATGCTGGGATCCTCGGCCATGTAGCCGACCGAGTAGACATGGACCATCGACGACACGCCGGTGACGACGATCAGCATGACCGCGGTAAGCGTATCGACCCTGAGCGACCACGTTACCGCCAGCGAACCCGAATCCAGCCACGAGAAGAGCTTGACCACGACCAGCTTGGCGTTCTCTGGACCGAAGCCAATACGGATGAAGACGAAGACGGAGAGAGCCGCGGCGATCAGCAGAGCCGCACAGGTCACGAACTGAGCCGGCCGGTCGCCGATGACCCGGCAGAACAGTCCGGCGATAGCTGCGGCGAGCAGCGGCAGCAGGACGATGAGCTTGATGGCGAGATCCATGGCTTGGCGCCCCTAGCCCTTCATCGCGTTGATGTCTTCGACTTCGATCGTTCCGCGGTTGCGGAAATAGACCACGAGGATGGCGAGCCCAATGGCCGCCTCGGCGGCTGCCACGGTCAGCACCAGCATGGCGAAGACCTGGCCCACGATGTTGCCCTGGTACACCGAGAAGGCGACCAGATTGATGTTCACCGCCAGCAGCATCAGCTCGACGCACATCAGGATGACGATGACGTTCTTGCGATTCAGGAAGATGCCCAGGATGCCCAGCGTGAACAGCACCGAAGCGACGAAGAGGTAGTGGGCCAGCCCGATCGTCATCACACGCCCTCCCGCGTCGGCACCTTGACCACGGCGATGGTCTGGTCCTTGGAGCGATAGAGCTGCTCGTCGATGCGCTGGCGACGCACACCCGGCCGGCTGCGCAGGGTGAGCACGATGGCGCCGATCATGGCCACCAGCAACACCACACCGGCCGCCTGGAAGAGATAGAAGTACTGGGTATAGAGCACCCGGCCGATCGCCCGCGTGTTGTCGATCGCGCCGACCTGGGGGCCCGCCTTGCCGAGACTGGCCATCGTCGCCGAATCATCGCCCAGCACACCCAGCCCGAACACGATCTCGAGCAAGAGCACCAGCCCGATCAGCACGCCGACCGGCAAGTATTTCAGGAAGCCCTCGCGTAGCTGCGTCACGTTGATGTCGAGCATCATCACGACGAACAGGAACAGCACGGCCACCGCTCCGACATAGACGATCACCAGGATCATGGCGATGAACTCGGCACCGATCAGGATGAACAGCGCTGCCGCATTGAAGAACGCCAGGATCAGGAACAGGACCGAATAGACAGGATTGCGCGACACGACGACCATGGTCGCGGACGCCATGACGATGAACGCAAAGACGTAGAAGGCCAGAGCCTGGAGCAGCATGTTCTCCCCCTACCTGCCCGGCTCAGCGATACGCCGCATCTGACTTGAGATTGGCTGCGATCACCGGCTCCCAGCGGTCGCCGTTCG
This sequence comes from Reyranellaceae bacterium, assembly GCA_046349335.1. GTDB lineage: Bacteria > Pseudomonadota > Alphaproteobacteria > Reyranellales > Reyranellaceae > Reyranella. The sequence goes on along the minus strand of JAXMCO010000002.1, from coordinate 284,821 downwards.
CGAGCAGCTTATCCTTGTTGTACATCAGCTCCTCGCGGCTCTCCGTCGAGAACTCGAAGTTGGGCCCCTCGACGATGGCATCGACCGGGCAGGCCTCCTGGCAGAAGCCACAATAGATGCACTTGGTCATGTCGATGTCGTAGCGCGTCGTCCGCCGGCTGCCGTCGTCGCGCGGCTCGGCCTCGATGGTGATGGCTTGGGCCGGGCAGATTGCCTCGCAAAGCTTGCAGGCGATGCAGCGTTCCTCGCCGTTGGGGTAGCGGCGCAGAGCATGCTCGCCGCGGAAGCGCGGCCCGAGCGGCCCCTTCTCGTAGGGATAGTTCACCGTCACCTTGGGCTTGAACATGTACTTCAAGGTGAGAGCGAAGCCCGTGACCAGCTCGGAGAGCAGGAACGAGCGCGCGGTGCGGTCGAGAGAGGCCATGGTGCGATCTCCCTAGGGCTTCGGAACCCAGCCGCCGAACTGCAGCACGGCGGCGGTGAGGACGACCCAGCCCAGCGACACGGGCAGGAACACCTTCCAGCCCAGCCGCATGAGCTGATCGTAGCGGTAACGGGGCAGCGTTCCCTTGGTCCAACTGAACACGAACAGCAGGAACGCGATCTTGAGGCAGAACCACACGAGGCCCGGCACCCAGGTGAAGGGCGCGAACGGTATCGGCGACATCCAGCCGCCGAGGAACAACACCGCGCCCAACGCCGACAGCAGGATCATGTTGGCGTATTCGCCGAGGAAGAACAGGCCGAACGTCATCGCCGAGTATTCGGTGTGGAAACCCGCCACCAGCTCGGCTTCCGACATCGGCAGGTCGAACGGCGTGCGGTTGGTCTCGGCCAGCGCCGACACGAAGAAGATGACGAACATCGGCAGCAGCGGCAGCCACAACCAGTTCCAGAACCAGCCGGACTGGGCCATCACCACCTTGGAAAGGTTGAGCGAGCCGACACAAAGCAGAACCGTGATCAGCACGAAGCCGATCGATACCTCGTACGAAACCATCTGCGCCGCCGAGCGCAGCGCGCCCAGGAAGGCGTACTTCGAGTTCGAGGCCCAGCCGGCGATGATGATGCCGTAGACGCCCAGCGACGAGATGGCGAAGAGGTAGAGGATGCCGACATTGATATCGGCAATGACCCAACCGTCGTTGAACGGCACTACCGCCCAGGCAACCAGGGCAGTGATGAAGGCGATCATCGGCGCCAGGATGAACAGCACGGCATTGGCGCTCGACGGAACGATCGTCTCCTTCAGCACCAGCTTCAGCCCATCGGCCATGGGCTGAAGCAGACCAAACGGGCCGACCACGTTGGGGCCACGCCGGAGCTGAATCGACGCCCAGATCTTGCGATCGGCGTAGGTCATGTAGGCGACCGCCAGCAGGAGCGGCACCGTGACCAGCAGGCATTCCGCCAGGATCACGATGACCCGGCCCAGCCAATTGATGGTGAAAAAATGGATCAGGTCGGCGCTCATGCCCTACTCCGCCGCCTCTATTCCGCCGCCAGCGACTGGGCGCGCGAGGCCGTACAGTCGGCCATCGTCCGCGACACCCGGCTGATCGGGCAGGTCATGTAGAAATTAGCGATCGTCGAGGCGAACGGCGCATCGGTGACGCTGCCCGCCTTGCCGAAGGCGCCCCAAGCGCCGGCCGCCTGCTGGTCGACGTCGGCAAAGCTCTTGTTCACGGCAACCAGCCGGGCGCGAACCTGATCGAGCGTGTCGTAGGGCAGCTTCTTACCCAACCTCTCCGACAAGGCACGCAGGATCGCCCAATCTTCACGCGCCTCGCCCGGCGGATAGCCGGCGCGGAAGGCGCGCTGCACGCGGCCTTCGGTGTTGACGTAGGTGCCGGGCTTCTCGGTGTAGGCCGCACCCGGCAGGATCACATCGGCGCGCTGGGCGCCGGCGTCACCGTGATGGCCCTGATAGACGACGAACGCCTTGCCGAGCCGCTTGGTGTCGATCTCGTCGGCGGCGAGGAGATAGACGAAATCGATGTCCTTCTTCTCGCAGCCACTCAGGATGCCGGCCACATCTCGTCCCTCCGGCCCCGGCACCAGGCCAAGGTCGAGGCCGCCCACGCGCGCCGCCGCGGTGTGCAGCACGGCAAGACCGTTCCAGTCGGCACGTACGGCACCGAGCTTGTCGACCAGGTCGCGAGCGAGAGCCAGAATCGCCGCGCCATCGTCGCGCGCCAATGCGCCCATGCCGACGACGATCAGCGGATTCTTCGCCGCCTTGAGCTTATCGTAGAAGCTCGACTTGCCGTCGATCAGGTCGCGCAGGCTGGCCGGCCCGGCGCCCAGGCGCTCGACCGGATAGGTGAGATCGCCCATCGGACCGACACTGCCGATGGCACACGGGCCGTGCAGATAGCGTTTGCGGATACGCGCGTTCAGCACCGGCGCTTCGCGCCGCGGATCGGTGCCGATCAGCAAGATCGCGTCGGCCTGGTCGATTCCTCGGACGCCCGCATTGAAGATGTACCCGCCGCGCATGCCCGCCTCGAGCTTGGCGCCGTCCTGACGGCAGTCGACATTCGGGGAGCCCAGCGCCGTCATCAAGTCCTTGAGCGCGACCATCGCCTCGGCGTCGCACTGGTCGCCGACGATCGCCGCGATTCTCGCCCCGTCGAGCCCTTCGAGCTTGGCTGCGATGGCGCCGAATGCCTCGGCCCAGGTCGCTTCCACCAACTTGTTGCCGCGCCGCAAATAAGGCCGATCGAGACGCTGGTAGCGCAGCCCGTCGATCGCATGCCTCGTCTTGTCGGAGATCCACTCCTCGTTGACGTCGTCGTTCAGGCGCGGCAGGACGCGCATCACCTGGGCGCCGCGCGTGTCGATGCGGATGTTGCTGCCCAGCGCATCCATCACGTCGATCGATTCAGTCTTGGTGAGTTCCCAGGGGCGCGCCTCGAACGCGTACGGCTTGGAGGTCAGCGCGCCGACCGGGCAGAGATCGACGAGGTTGCCGGAAAGCTCCGTGCCGAGCGCGCGCTCGACATAGGTCGTGACCTCCATGCTCTCGCCGCGACCCGTGGCTCCCAGCACCTCGACGCCCGCCACCTCGGTGATGAAGCGGATGCAGCGCGTACAATGGATGCAACGATTCATCGAGGTCTTGACCAGCGGCCCCAGCTCCTTGTCGGGCACGGCGCGCTTGTTCTCGTGAAAGCGGCTGCGGTCGAAGCCGTATCCCATCGCCTGATCCTGCAAATCGCACTCGCCGCCCTGATCGCAGATCGGGCAGTCGAGCGGATGGTTGATCAGCAGGAATTCCATCACGCCCTTGCGCGCCTTCTCCACCATCGGCGTCTTGGTGAAGATTTCCTGCTTGTCGGCGACCGGCAACGCGCAGCTCGCCTGCGGCTTGGGCGGACCGGGCTTCACCTCGACCAAGCACATACGGCAGTTGCCGGCGATCGACAGACGCTCGTGGTAGCAAAAGCGCGGCACCTCGAGTCCTGCCAGCTCGCAGGCCTGCAGGATGGTGATGCCGGCCGGCACTTCCATCTCGACGCCGTCGATCTTGATCTTGGGCATTGCCTGCTCCCCGCCCTACTCGGCTGCCAGCTTTTCGGTGCGCGCCCGGATACGGCGCTCCATCTCGGGCCGGAAATGCCGGATCAGACCCTGGATCGGCCATGCAGCAGCGTCACCCAGCGCACAGATCGTGTGCCCTTCGACCTGACGGGTGACTTCCTCGAGCGCGTCGATCTCGTCCAGGCGCGCATTGCCCGTCACCATGCGCTCCATGACTCGCCACATCCAGCCGGTGCCTTCCCGGCACGGCGTGCACTGGCCGCAGCTCTCGTGCTTGTAGAACTGGCTGAGACGAGCGATCGCCTTCACCACATCGGTCGACTTGTCCATGACGATGACGGCCGCCGTGCCGAGGCCGGACCGCTGGTCACGCAGCGAGTCAAAGTCCATCAGGACGGTGTCGCAGATCGACTTGGGCAGCAGCGGCACCGACGCCCCGCCGGGAATGACTGCCAGAAGGTTATCCCAGCCGCCGCGCACGCCCCCGCAATGCCGCTCGATCAACTCGCGCAGCGGGATGCCCATTTCCTCTTCGACATTGCAGGGCTTGTTAACGTGCCCCGAGATGCAGAACAGCTTGGTACCTGTGTTGTTCGGCCGGCCGATCCCCGCGAACCACGGTGCGCCGCGGCGCAGAATGGTGGGGGCCACGGCGATCGATTCGACATTGTTGACAGTCGACGGGCACCCATAGAGGCCGGCGCCGGCGGGGAAAGGCGGCTTCAGCCGCGGCATCCCCTTCTTGCCTTCGAGGCTCTCTAGCAGCGCCGTCTCCTCGCCGCAGATATAGGCGCCAGCACCACGATGAACGTAGAGGTCGAAATCCCAGCCCGAGCCGCAGGCGTTCTTGCCGAGCAGGCCCGCGTCGTAGGCCTCGCGAATCGCCGCCATCAAATGCTGGGCTTCGTTGTAGAACTCGCCGCGCACGTAGATGTAGCCCGCATTGGCACGCATCGCGAAACCGGCAATCAAGCACCCTTCGACAAGAAGGTGCGGATCGTGCCGCATGATGTCGCGATCCTTGCAGGTGCCCGGCTCAGACTCGTCGGCGTTGACGATGAGATAGTGCGGCCGGTCCTTCACCTCCTTGGGCATGAAGGACCATTTCAAGCCGGTCGGGAAGCCTGCGCCGCCACGGCCGCGCAGGCCGGACTTCTTCATCTCCTCGATGATGGCGTCATGGCCGCGCTCGATCAGCGCCTTGGTGCCGTCCCAGGCGCCGCGCTTGCGCGCGCCGTCCAGCCGCCAGTCGTGGAAGCCGTAGAGGTTGGTGAAGATGCGGTCCTTGTCGGCAAGCATCGCTTACTCGCTCCTGAGCGTCGTCGGACCGCCTTCGGGCGCCGACGTCTGCCGATCGACTTGCGGCCCCGGCTTCGGCGTCTCGCCGCGTCGGAAGGCGTCCAGCACATTCTTCAGCGAAGCCTCGTCGAGGTCTTCGTAGAAATCGTCGTTTATCTGCACGACCGGCGCATTCACGCACCCACCGAGGCATTCGACTTCCTGGACGCTGAAGGTCTCGCCGTCGGCAGCATGTTGGCAGGCCTTCATGATCGCATCCGAGCCGCGCAGCCAGCACGGCGTCGTGGTGCAGACCTGCAGCAGGTATTTCCCGCGCGGCCTGAGCTGGAACATCGTGTAGAAGGTCGCGATTTCGTAGACGCGGATCGGCGCCATATCGAGGAGCTTCGCGACCTCGTCCATCGCCACGCGCGGCAACCAGCCCTGCTGACGTTGCGCGAGATCGAGCACGCCGATCACCGCACTGGCCTGCCGACCGGGCGGGTAGTTGGCCATCATGGCCTTCGCCTTGGCGAGGTTCTCGGGCGTGAACGCGAAGTGCGCGACGTGCGGCACGTCCTTCGGATCGGCGGTGACCATCGACATCGAAGCGTCTCCCTACCGATCGATCTCGCCGAACACGATGTCGAGCGAGCCGATGTTCGCCGACATGTCGGCGAGCTGATGCCCCTTGGTCATCATGTCGAGGGCCTGCAGATGCGGAAATCCGGGCGCGCGAATCTTGCAGCGATACGGCTTGTTGGTGCCGTCGGACACGAGGTAGACGCCAAACTCGCCCTTGGGCGCCTCTACTGCCGTGTAGGTCTCGCCGACCGGCACCTTGTAGCCTTCGGTATAGAGCTTGAAGTGATGGATCAGCGCTTCCATCGAGCCCTTCATCTCGCCACGCCGAGGCGGCGAGATCTTGCGATCGTCGACGCGAACGGGGCCACCCACCTTGCGCAGGGCCGTCACGCACTGCTCCATGATACGCGCGCTCTGATACATCTCCTCGATGCGCACCAAGTAGCGGGCGAAGCAGTCACCGGTCTTACCGATCGGGATGTCGAAATCCATTCGATCATAGGCATCGTAAGGCTGCGACTTGCGCAGATCCCAGGGAAGGCCCGAGGCACGGATCAGCGGGCCCGAGAAGCCCCAATCGAGCGCCTGCTGCTGATTGACGACGCCGATGTCCACGGTGCGCATCCTGAAGATGCGATTCTCGTTCAGCAGCTTCTCGATGTCCTTGAGGAAAGGGTAGAATTGCTTGATCCAAGCATCCATCGAATCGAGCATGCCAGCGGGCAGGTCCTGGTGGACGCCGCCGGGGCGGAAGTACGCCGCGTGCATGCGCGCGCCGCTCACGCCCTCGTAGTACTCCATCAGCAACTCGCGTTGCTCGAAACCCCAAAGCGGCGGCGTCAGCGCGCCGACATCCATCGCGAAGGTAGTGACGTTCAGCAGATGGTTGAGGATGCGCGAAATCTCGGCGAACAGCACGCGGATATACTGGCCGCGCTCGGGTGCCGCGATGCCGAGCAGCTTCTCGACGGCGAGCGCATAAGCGTGCTCCTGGCTCATCGGCGAGACGTAGTCGAGCCGGTCGAAGTACGGCACTGCCTGCAAGTAGCTCTTGTACTCGATCAGCTTCTCGGTGCCGCGATGCAGCAGGCCGATATGCGGATCGCAACGCTCGACGATCTCGCCGTCCATCTCGACGACCAGACGCAGCACCCCGTGGGCCGCCGGGTGCTGCGGCCCGAAATTCATCGTCAGAGTCTTGATCTCGACGTCGGACATGTCAGCTCGCCTTGCCCTTCTCCTCGGCCTTCTCGTCGCCCGGCAGGGCGCGATGGGCACCTTCCCAGGGGCTGAGGAAGTCGAAGCGGCGGAATTCCTGGGCGAGCTTGACGGGCTCGTACACCACCCGCCTCTGCACGTCGTCCCAACGCACCTCGACGAAACCGGTCAACGGGAAATCCTTGCGCATCGGATGGCCCTCGAACCCGTAGTCGGTGAGGATGCGACGCAAGTCCGGATGATCCGAGAACCACACGCCATAGAGGTCGTAGGTCTCACGCTCGAACCAACCCGCCGAGCTGAACACGGACGCGGCGGAAGGCACCGGGGTCAATTCGTCAGTCGCGACCTTGACGCGGATACGCCGGTTGTTCTTGAGGCTGAGCAGGTTGTAGACGACGTCGAAGCGCTTCTCGCGCTCGGGCCAATCGACGCCGCAAACGTCGATGAGTTGCTTGAAGAGGCACTTCGGATCGTCGCGCAGAAATGTCAGCAGACCGATCAGCTTGTCTGGGGCCGTCTCGAGCATCAGCTCGCCGAGACGAACGCTCGATTCGACGACCGCCCCAGCCGCGGCCTGGCCGATGTGCTCGCCGAGGTCCTGAAGCGAGTCGGCCATCAGCGCACCAGCGTTCCCGTCCGGCGAACCTTTTTCTGCAATTGCAGAACGCCGTAGAGCAGCGCTTCGGCCGTCGGCGGACAGCCCGGCACATAGACGTCGACAGGCACGATGCGATCGCAGCCGCGCACCACGGAATAGCTGTAGTGATAGTAACCGCCACCGTTGGCGCAGGAGCCCATGGAAATCACATAACGCGGCTCGGCCATCTGGTCGTAGACCTTGCGCAGGGCCGGCGCCATCTTGTTGGTCAGCGTGCCGGCCACGATCATGACGTCGGCGGAGCGCGGGCTGGGCATCGGTGCAAACCCGAAGCGGTCGAGATCGTAGCGGCTCATCCAGCAATGGATCATCTCGACGCCGCAGCACGCCAGCCCGAAGGTCAGGCCCCACATCGAGCCGGTGCGCGCCCAGGTGATCAGCTTGTCGAGCTGGGCTACGACGAAGCCCTTGTCGGCCAACTCGTCGTTCAGCGCCCGCGACAGCGCCGCCTCGGCAGCGGAACCGGGCTTGGCTTGGGTAATCACTCCCATTCCAGGGCCCCCTTGCGCCATTCGTAGATGAAGCCGACCGTCAAAACGGCGAGGAACAGCATCATCGACCAAAATCCAAACAGGCCGATGTCTCCCAGCGCGACGGCCCAGGGAAACAGAAAAGCCACCTCAAGATCGAAGATGATGAAAAGGATCGCCACGAGGTAGAAGCGCACATCGAACTGCCCTCGTGCGTCATCGAAGGGCGCAAAGCCGCATTCGAAAGGCGACAGCTTCTCGGAGTCGGGATTCTGGCGGGCAATCAGGTAGGACCCGCCGAGCATGGCGCAAACCAACCCCACTGCCAGGCCGAGGAAGATCAGGATCGGCAGGTATTCCCTGAGAAGATCTTCCATCGTCACCCCTTTTTGACGCCCGATTTTTGTTTGGGCGGCCAGCGTTGGGGCTGGCGCGAGCGACGGGACTCGAACCCGCGACCTCCGGCGTGACAGGCCGGCGTTCTAACCAACTGAACTACGCCCGCAATAGCCCCCAACGGCGCGCGAGAGATATAGGACCCCCCGAACCAAGTCAAGCATACCGCACCCGCGAAGGCGTGCGTAAGTGCCGGAATTACAACGGTTTCCACGGTGCAGATGTATGGGTCGATTTTCTTCCGGACCGCAACCGTCCAGCCCGCTCTTCCGGGCGTCTCGTGCGCTCGTGAAGGAGGCCCTGTGCTCGATGAAGCAACAAGATGCTCACGAACCGAAAGAGCATGATTGCGCCTGTCGCCAGCGACTTCACCTGTGCTACCACCCGCAGTGGGCGATTAGCTCAGCGGTAGAGCATTCCCTTTACACGGGACAGGTCGGCGGTTCGATCCCGTCATCGCCCACCAACAACCCCTTTGCCGGGCGCGCGCTGCTCCCGCGCCGCTCTCTTTGTCGACCTCGCAGCCCACGAGCGCGACCGAAGTGGCGCGCTCATGGCGAGAAGTCCTTGTCTAATTGATCGCGTCCTTCAGTTGCTTGCTCGCCTTGAAGCGCGGCACGCTTGCTGCCGCGATCTTGATCTTCTCGCCGGTTCGCGGATTGCGCCCCTCGCCCGCCTTACGCTTGGACACCTGAAAGGTTCCGAACCCGACCAAAAGCACTTTCTCTTTCTTTTTCAAAGACTTGGTTATGACCGTCAGCATGGCGTCGACGGCGCCGGCGGCATCCGTCTTGGAGAGGTTGGTCGAAGCGGCGACGGCGGCGATCAAATCGTGCTTGTTCACGGGTCAACCCCTACAAGGTCCGGCAAACTCAAGTCTACGAGCGGCGAGAAAACGACGTCAACCAAGAATACCACATTTTGTATTCTTGCCGAGTACGAAGCCACATAGATAGGGGTGACACGACAAAGCCCCGGAGGTGCTCCCTCCGGGGCTTTGCGTTGGCAGATCGGGGCCGCCTAGTGCGCCCGCAGGGTCTCGGCCCCATCGGCCGGCTTCGCCGCCGCGACGGATTCGAGATCGTTCGGCCATTCGATTGCGACCAGCGGCTTGACCAAGGCGCGCGCCAGCACTTCATCGACCGTCGACACCGGCACGATCTCGAGCCCCTTCTTCACATTGTCGGGAATCTCGGGCAGGTCGCGCTCGTTCTCCTTCGGGATCAGCACGGTCTTGAGGCCGCCGCGCAACGCCGCCAGCAGCTTCTCCTTGAGACCGCCGATCGGCAGGACCCGCCCGCGCAGGCTGATCTCGCCGGTCATGGCGACTTCCTTGCGCACGGCAACGCCGGTCAACGCCGACACAATCGAGGTGATCATGCCCACGCCGGCGGACGGGCCGTCCTTGGGCGTGGCGCCCTCGGGCACGTGGATGTGGATATCACGCTTCTCGAAAAGCACCGGCTTGATGCCGAACGAGTGGGCACGCGAGCGGACGTAGGCGTTGGCTGCCTGCACCGACTCCTGCATCACGTCGCCCAGCTTACCGGTCACCGTCATGCGGCCGCGGCCGGGCACCAGGACGGCTTCGATCTGCAGCAACTCGCCGCCGACCTCGGTCCATGCCAAGCCAGTCGTGATGCCGACCAGATCCTCGAGCTCGGCTTCACCGAAGCGGAAGCGACGGACGCCGGCGTACTTGTCGAGGTTCTTGCGAGTCACCTTCACCTTGGTCGTCCCCTTCATGAGGATTTCCTTGGTGGCCTTGCGGGCCAAGTTGGCAATCTCGCGTTCGAGGTTACGCACACCGGCCTCGCGCGTGTAGTAGCGCACGAGGTCGCGCACGGCATCGTCGTGAATGTCGAGCTCGCCGTCCTTCAGGCCGTTGGCCTCGATCTGCTTGACGATCAGATGCTTGCGCGCGATCGCCAGCTTCTCGTCCTCGGTGTAGCCCGCCAGACGGATGATCTCCATACGGTCCATTAGCGGCTGCGCCATGCGCAGCGAGTTGGCCGTGGTGATGAACATCACGTTCGACAGGTCGTAGTCGACCTCAAGGTAGTGATCGTTGAAGCTCGAATTCTGCTCGGGATCCAGCACCTCGAGCAGAGCCGACGACGGATCGCCGCGGAAGTCGGCGCCGAGCTTGTCGATCTCGTCGAGCAGGAAGAGCGGGTTCGACGACTTCACCTTCTTCATGCTCTGGATGACCTTGCCCGGCAGCGAGCCGATGTAGGTCCGGCGATGGCCGCGAATCTCGGCCTCGTCGCGCACGCCGCCCAGCGACATGCGCACGAAGTTGCGCCCCGTCGCCTTGGCGATCGACTTGCCGAGCGACGTCTTGCCGACGCCCGGGGGGCCGACCAGGCAGAGGATCGGCCCTTTCATCTTGTCGACACGCTGCTGGACCGCGAGATACTCGAGGATACGTTCCTTCACCTTCTCCAGGCCATGGTGGTCGGCGTTGAGAATGTCCTCGGCGTACTTCAGATCCTTGATGATCTTGGTCGGCTTGCGCCACGGGATCGACAGCAGCCAATCGAGATAGTTGCGCACGACCGTGGCCTCGGCCGACATCGGGCTCATGGTCCGAAGCTTCTTCAGCTCGGCAGCGGCCTTCTCGCGCGCTTCCTTGCTGAGGCGCGTCTTCTTGATGCGCTTCTCCATCTCGGAAATCTCGTCGCGACCGTCCTCGGTCTCGCCAAGCTCCTTCTGGATCGCCTTCATCTGCTCGTTGAGATAGTACTCGCGCTGCGTCTTCTCCATCTGGCGCTTGACGCGATTGCGGATCTTCTTCTCGACCTGCAGCACGCCGATCTCACCTTCCATCAGGCCGAGAATGCGCTCGAGCCGCTTGGAAACCGAGTCGAGCTCGAGGAGCTGCTGCTTCTCGGCGACCTTGAGCGCCAGATGGGCCGAGATCGTGTCGGCGAGCTTGGCCGGCTCCTCGATCTTGTTGATCGAGACCACCACTTCGGGCGGCACCTTCTTGTTCAGCTTGACGTAGTTCTCGAATTCCGAAACCACCGTCCGCGCCGCCGCTTGCAGCTCGGCCGGCTCGCCGGCCACCTCTTCCATGTCGACGGCAGTCGCCTCGAAGAACTCGGCTTTGCCGGTGTAGCCGACGACCTTCACGCGGCGGCCACCCTCGACCAGCACCTTCACCGTGTCGTCGGGCAGCTTCAGGAGCTGCAGCACGGTGCCGAGCGTGCCGATTTCGTAGATGTCGTTGGGACCGGGGTCGTCCTGGCTGGCGTTCCTCTGGGCGATAAGCAGAATCTGCTTGTCGTCCTTCATGACCTCTTCGAGAGCCTTGACGCTCTTCTCGCGACCGACGAAGAGCGGGACGATCATGCCTGGGAAGACGACGATGTCACGCAGCGGCAGGACCGGATATGTAGTGCCAAGAGTGGGGGCGTTCATGGATGCCTCGCAACTTACGCTGTTAGAGCTACCCGAACCCCGAACCGCAATTCCCTAACAGGCAATTCACGGCCCGTAGGCGCGCGCACTCTTCACAGAAATTGGCCCGAACAGGGGGTTGTTCAAGGCCCCTTCACCAAGCCGCCGGCAGCGCCTGCCACCGGCATTCAAGACTTCTAACGGCAAGATTCATGCCGGCGCGGCCGCAATTCCTTCCTTGCGTTCACCGTGCACATAGAGCGGCTGCGCTCGCCCTTCGATGACCTCGCGATTGATCACCACCTCCTCGACCCCGTCGAGCGACGGCAGGTCATACATCGTGTCGAGCAGAACGGTCTCCATGATCGACCGCAGGCCGCGCGCGCCCGTCTTGCGCAGGATGGCCTTCTGGGCAACTGCCCGCAGCGCGTCATCGGAGAATTTCAGCTTCACGCTCTCCATGTCGAACAGGCGCTGATACTGCTTCAGTAGAGCATTCTTCGGCCGCGTCAGGATTTCGATCAGGGCGCTCTCGTCGAGATCCTCCAAGGTGGCGACCACGGGAAGACGACCGACGAATTCCGGGATCAAGCCGTACTTCAGCAGATCCTCGGGCTCAAGATCGCGCAACACTTCTCCAGTGCGGCGATCTTCCGGCCCGCGCACCTCGGCGCCGAAGCCGATCGACGTGCCTTGACGGCGCATGGAGATGATCTTGTCGAGGCCCGAAAAGGCGCCGCCGCAGATGAACAAGATGTTGGTCGTGTCGACCTGCAGGAACTCCTGCTGCGGATGCTTGCGGCCGCCTTGCGGCGGCACGGAGGCAACCGTTCCCTCCATGATCTTGAGCAAGGCTTGCTGGACGCCTTCGCCCGACACGTCGCGCGTGATCGAAGGGTTGTCCGACTTGCGGCTGATCTTGTCGACCTCGTCGATATAGACGATGCCGCGTTGCGCGCGCTCGACATTGTAGTCGGCCGACTGCAGCAGCTTCAGGATGATGTTCTCCACATCCTCGCCGACATAGCCCGCCTCGGTGAGGGTCGTGGCGTCGGCCATCGTGAACGGCACGTCGAGCATGCGAGCCAGGGTCTGCGCGAGCAGCGTCTTACCGCAACCGGTCGGGCCGATCAGCAGGATGTTCGACTTGGCGATCTCAACGTCATTCGCCTTGCCGCCATGGCCGAGGCGCTTGTAGTGGTTGTGCACCGCGACGGCCAGGATGCGCTTGGCCTGGTCCTGACCAATCACGTAGTCGTCGAGAATCTGCCGGATTTCCTTCGGTGACGGCACCCCGTCCTTGGATTTCACCAGGGTGGTCTTGTTCTCCTCCCGGATGATATCCATGCAGAGCTCGACGCATTCATCGCAGATGAACACGGTCGGTCCGGCGATGAGCTTGCGGACTTCGTGCTGGCTCTTGCCGCAGAAGCTGCAATAGAGGGTATTGCGGGAATCGCCCCCGGACTTGGCGGCTGGCATGACGGTAACGCACCTCCGCTTGCGCGGCCCGCCCCGGCGAGCCCGCACGCTATCCTATGTTAAACTCGCCCCCCGGATCGCCACAACATCAAAATATGGTGTGTAGATCGGCGAAAAGGAAACAATTGGTCGGAAAGTTCTCAGGAAGCTGCCGCCTGGATGGTGGGCGATGGCCGTTTCTCGAGCACGTCGTCGATCAATCCGAACTCCTTCGCCTCGGACGGCGAGAAGAACTTGTCGCGCTCCATCGCCCGCTCGATCTCCTCGATCGTTCGGCCGGTGTGGCTGACATACATCTGATTGAGACGCGCCCGGGTCAGCAGGATTTCACGGGCGTGAATCTCGATGTCGGTGGCCTGCCCCTGGGCGCCGCCCGACGGCTGGTGGATCATGATCCGCGCATTGGGCAGAGAGAAGCGCTTGCCCTTGGCCCCGGCCATCAGCAGCAGCGACCCCGCCGACGCCGCCTGGCCGAACACCAGGGTTGAAATAAGCGGTCGGACGTACTGCATGGTGTCGTAGATGGCGAGCCCCGAGGTCACGACGCCACCTGGCGAATTGATGTAAAAGGCGATGTCCTTGGTCGGGTTCTCCGCTTCGAGATAGAGAAGCTGAGCGCAGACCAAGCCGGCGACATTGTCCTCGATCGGCCCGTTCAGAAAGATGATCCGTTCCTTGAGCAGACGCGACCAGATGTCGTAGCCGCGCTCGCCGCGGGCCGACTGTTCCACGACCATCGGCACATAGTAGTTATTGTAGACTTCCAGCGGATCGCGTTCGCGACTCATCGCGGGCTCCTTTGATGACTATTTCAGGAAAGTGGCAGCGCCGACGGTCCGGTTCAAGGCCGGCGCCGACGCATCAATTCGCCGCTGCACCTTCCGCCGCCCCCTCTTGAGCCGGCTTGTCTTCCTCGGCCTCGCGAGCGGCCTTGACCAGTTCCTCTGGGGTAACCGACTTCTCGGCCACCTTGGCCAGCTCCAGGATGAAATCGACCGTCTTCTCCTCGAAGATCGGCGCCCGAAGCTGCTCCTTGAGCTCGGCGTTCTTGGCATAGAACTCCATCACCTGGCGCTCCTGGCCGGAATACCGCATCGCCTCGCGCACCACGGCTTGGTTCAGTTCCTCCGGAGTGACGTCGATGCCGTTCGATCGACCGACATCGGCCAGCAGCAGGCCCAGTCGGACCCGGCGCTCGGCGATGTCGCGGTACTCCTTACGCATCTTTTCTTCGTCGTCCTCGAGCTTCTGACCATTCTTCTTGGCCTCCTCGATACGCTTCCAGATGGCACTGAATTCACCCTCGACCAGCCCCTCGGGCACCTCGAACTTGTGGGTGTCGGCGAGCTTGTCGAGGAGCTGCCGCTTGATCATCGAGCGCGAGATGCGGGCATAGTCCTGGCCGATGCGGTCGGCCACGGCCTTACGCATCGCCTCGAGGTTCTCGAAGTTGTTCGCCTTGGCGAGCTCATCGTCGATTGGCCGATCCACGAGCTCGCGAACCTCCTTGATCGCGCACTTGAAGACGGCGTCCTTCCCCGCCAGCTCGGCGTTACCGTATTCGGCTGGAAAGGTGACCTTGACCTCGACGTCCTTGCCGACCTCGGCCCCCATGAGCTGATCTTCGAAGCCGGGGATGAACGACCCGGAGCCAAGCTCGAGGATGTAATCCTGGGCCGCACCGCCCGGGAACTCGACGCCATCGACCGAGCCGACAAAGTCGATCTTCAGCGCATCGCCAGACTGCGCCGGGCGCGGCGGATCGACCGGCTTCTGCTCGCGATTGGCCTTGGCGATCCGGCTTACCGCCTCCTCGACATCGCTATCAGGCACGACCGCCTTCAGCCTCTCCAGGGAAACTTCCGAGAAATCGAGCTTGCCGATCTCGGGCAGAACTTCGAGCGCGACCTCGAACTCGACGTCCTTGCCCTCCTCGAGCTGCTTCAAGTCTATGCGCGGCTGCAAAGCCGGCTTCAGCCCTCGATCCTCGATCGCCTTGGCAGTGCTCGTGTTGACCGCCTCCTCCAGGGCCTCGCCGAACAGCGCCTGACCGTACTGCTTCTTGAGCAGCCCGACCGGCACCTTGCCTTGGCGAAAGCCCGGCATCTGGGCGGTCTTCGCCAAATCGGCCAGGCGAGAATCGACCTGAGCCGCCAGATCGCCGGCGGGAACCACGATCTTGAATTGCCGCTTCAAGCCTTCGGCCGGGAGTTCCGTCACTTGCATCGTTTCACTTCCATTTCCGTAATGGTGCGGGCGGAGGGACTTGAACCCCCACGCCTTGCGGCACGAGAACCTAAATCTCGCGTGTCTACCAATTTCACCACGCCCGCCCGTCGAGCAGCCCAGAGATCGACCACTCTCCGGGCCTGCGCCAGCGGGCCGCGCCGCGAGGGCCGAATCGTCGGCCTCTTAGCTTGTGCCCGGCGAGCGGTCAATTCACCGCAAGCGCCGCATGCAGGGCGTCGGGCAATTGTGTGATCAGGTCTTCGGCGATCAGGCCGCGACGACCGAAACGGAAGGCGCTCTCGCCGTGCAACCAAGACGCAGCCGCGGCCGCCGCCAGCGGCGAGAGGCCCTGCGCCATCAAGCCGCCGGAGATGCCGGCAAGCACGTCGCCCGATCCCGCCGTCGCCAGACTGGCTGGAGCGTGAACGTTGACCACCGCGCGGCCATCCGGCGCCGCAATCACCGTATTGGGGCCCTTCAGCAAGACCGTCGCGCCGCTGCGATGCGCCGCCTGTCGGGCCCGCTCGACCTTGTCCGCCTCGTTCGCGAGGTCGGCAAACAGTCGGCGAAACTCACCATCATGCGGCGTCAGCAAGGTCGGCCCGGTGATTGCCTCGAACAATTTTCCGGGGGCGTCGGCAAAGACCGTGATGGCGTCGGCGTCGAGCACCACCGCCCGCCGTTCGGCCAGGGCTGCCAGACAAGCGGTCCGTGTCCGACTGTCGACGCCGGAGCCGGGCCCTAACAGGACGGCATTGCGCCGTGGATCGGCAAGCAGGTCAACAAAGGCCGCTCCATCGTCGCTCTCGACCACTAGGTTTCCCGGCTCGGCGGCTTGATAGACGGGCAACGACGAGCGCGGCGTGGCGATCGTGACCAATCCCGCCCCGGCGCGCCGCGCCGCGAGCGCCGCGAGGCGCGCAGCGCCGGTCGCCCGGGCGCCGCCCAGGATGGTGAGGTGTCCGCGGGCGAATTTATGATCGGTGAGCCCATCGCGCCGGAGCGTCTGCCGCCACAGCGCAGGCCCGTTTATCCACAGGTGCGAACCGATAGCATCCAGCACCTCGACGGGAATGCCGATGTCCGCGAGATGCAGCATGCCGCAGCGCCGCAACCCCTCGACGGAATAGTGACCAGGCTTGGCGCGGAAGAAAGTCACCGTCCGTTCGGCGGACACGGCCCGCCCCATCACCTGCCCGCTGTCGCCGTGCAAGCCACTTGGTACGTCGACGGCAAGGACGGTGTGGCCTTCGACGTTGATCCGGTCGATGACCTCGCCGGCCATCCCTTCGATGGGCCGCGACAGGCCGGCGCCAAACAGCGCATCGATGACGAAGGGACGATCTTCGAGCACGGCGGAGGTCACAGCTTCGATGGGCCCGCTCCAGCACCTCGCCGCCCAGGCCGCGTCGCCCTGCAAGGCCTCGCGCGGCCCGAGCAACGCCACGCGAACCGGCCAGCCGGCTTCTTGAAGGTAACGTGCGGCGACGAAGCCGTCGCCGCCATTGTTGCCAGGGCCGCACAACACCGCGACCGGTCGGCGACGATGATGGGCCGCAACGGCTGCCGCGACCGCTCGACCTGCAGCGTCCATGAGTCGCTTGCCGGGCACCCCGCCCGTGATGGCGGCAGCGTCGGCTTTGGCCATTTCGGCGCACCGGAGCAGCACGAGAGAGTCGCTGGCCTGGAGGTCGCGCACGGCGAATTCAGGAATGACGACGGAAGAGCGACTGGGGCGGCCGACCGGACTTGAACCGGCGACATCCAGAATCACAATCTGGCGCTCTAACCACCTGAGCTACGGCCGCCATCACAGGTCGCTCCCGACGACGGGCGCCTTCCTACGCTCGGGCAGCCGGAGCGTCAAGAAACCGGCGGCGTAGGCGGCAGCAGGCGGTCGATCGCCTCGATCCAGACTTCGCAGGCTTCCGCAAGCGAAAGACCATGGCCCTCGCGCATGCGCGCCCAGCTTTCAAAATCGATCAGGGCTTCGAGGACAATCAGCAGATGCTGCCGCTGCGGGTCCGGGAGCGTCGACAACTCCGGTTGATACATCATCTCGATGCGCCGGATGATCGCCTGCCGCGCCAGCATCGCCCGGGAGTTCAACGCCGGAGAATCGCCCTTGTTCACCATCATGGCCCGCCACAATGGCAGCCAGGCCTCGCAAATCGCTCCTCGTGTCTCGACATGGCTCTTCAATCGCGTCGCCCGATCGCCGCCGGTGTCGCCGGCCACGGCCTGCGATGCCACCTGAAAGATCGTGTAGTCGGTCGCCGCGACGCGCAGCTCGTGCAGGTCGCTGAAGCGCTCGAAGACAGAGCGCACGGATACTCCTGCCCGCTCGGCGATTTGCGCTGCCGTCGGAATCTTGGGATCCTCGCGCAGCAGATCGACATAGGCCTCCACGATCGACTGCTTGGTGCGCGCGCTGCGCAGGCGGCGACCGTCGAGCCGGGCGGACTTGGGATTCTGCTTCGAGATCAATGAACCATACGATCTATTGCCGTCGGCGGCCGCTGCAACATCACCGTCCGAGCGATGGACTTGGACCCCATCGGGCTCGTGATGCGAGAGCGCAATTCCGCCGGCCGAGCAGAGCGAGCTTACTTGTCAGAGGGAAACGCCGCCACCGTATCCGATGGTCAATTCAGCTCGGTGTGGGCGGCAGGAGTCGGTCGATGGCCGCAGTCCAGACCGCGCAGGCCTCCTCGACGGACAATCCATGCTGCTCGCGCATGCGCCCCCAACTCTCGTGATCGGTGATCGCCTCGAGCGCAATCAACAGGTGCTGGCTTTCCCGCTCCGGAAGAGACGAAAGCTCGGGCCGAAACATGATCCTGAGGCGATTCACGGTGCGCTCTCGGGCGAGGCGTATCCGCTCGTGCAGATCGGCATCTTCGTGAGCGCTGGAGACGAATACGCGCCACACCGCGGTGGTCCGTTCGCACGTCCCCGCCCGTGTTTCGACATGGGTGCGAATCCTGACCTGGCGATCGCCGTCGACATTGCGCGCCGGAGCCAGCGCTGCGGCTTGTGCAAGGCTGTAGTCGGCGGCGGCCACACGCAACTTGCTGAGTTCCGGGAAGCGCTCGAAGATCGAGCGGACGGAGTAGCCGGCGCGCTCGGCGATCTGCGCCGCCGTCGGCATTTGCACTACCGGGTTCTCGCGAACGAGGGCCAGGTAGGCCTCGATGACAAGCTGCTTGGTGCGTTCGCTGCGCAGGCGGCGGCCATCGATCCGGACCGACCGCAGCGCCCCCGCCGGTCGCGCCGCAGTCTCGTTGGGAGCCTGGTCAGCCGAAGCTTTTGCCACAGAAAACCATCGCTTTAGCGTAGCCCGCCCACGCCGAATTTGGCAATTGCAGTACGGCAAATATAGGCGCTCGTCGGCCCATGCCAAGTCATCGCTGCCCCATCGCCAGACCGGATCGCTCTATCAGCGGAAATGCCGCCTCAATCTATCGATTGCATCGTCCAGTGTCGCGTCGTGCTTGCAGAAGCAGAAGCGTGCGAAATGGCGGGGTGCCTTGGCTGGTTGATCGTAAAAGGCGCTTACGGGAACCGCCGTGACGCCCGCCTCGACGGTGATGTGACGACAGAAATCTTCGTCGGTGCCATTGAAGCCCAGCGGCCGGAAATCGGTGGTGACGAAGTAGGTTCCGTGAGCCGGCAGAACGTCGAACCCGATTTGCGCCAGGGCGTCGCCTAGGCGGTCGCGCTTGCGTTGCATATCGCCCGCCAAGGTCGAGAAGTAGTCGTCGCCCAGGCGCAAGCCGACAGCGGCTCCCCATTGTAGATTGGGCGGCGTCGTGAAGGTCATGAACTGATGAGTCTTGGCGATCGCGCGCATGAGGTCCGGAGCCGCGGTCACGTACCCGACCTTCCAGCCGGTGAGGCTGAAGCTCTTGCCCGCCGACCCGATGCGCACGGCCCGATCGCGCATTCCCGGCAGGCCCATGAGCGACAGATGCCGTCTGTCGTCGAATGCGATGTGCTCGTAGACCTCGTCGCAAACCGCATAGGCATCGTGCTGCAGGCAAAGCCCGGCGATGAACTCGAGTTCCTCGCGATCGAAAACCTTGGAGCAGGGATTCATCGGGGTGTTGAACAGGATCAGCTTCGTCCGGTCGCTGAAGGCCGCCGCCAACTCCTCGCGCGGCAATCGCCAAGTCGGCGGCTCTAGCCGCACCAGCTTTGGGATGCCGCCGGCCCGCCGCACGATCGGCAGGTAGGAATCGTACAGCGGCTCGATCAGAACGACCTCGTCCCCCGGCTCGATCAAGCCGAACAGGCAATCGCCCAACGCCTCGGTCGCGCCAGACGTCACCATCACCTCGGACTGCCAGTCCACGTCCAGCCCCTGGAAACGCTTGGCATGGTCGGCGACCGCCTGGCGCAACTCCGGAATGCCCATCATCGGCGGGTACTGGTTATTCCCTTGCATCAGGTATTCGGCAGCGGCTGACCGAACAGCCTGCGGCCCCTTGTCATCGGGGAAGCCTTGTCCAAGATTGACCGATCGATGCTCCCGAGCGAGCGCAGACATGACCTCGAACACCGTGGTGCCGAGCGCAGTCATCGTGGAGTTGGCCAGCTTCATGAATGGGTCTTCCCAGTGAGTATTTTCTAGGCGATTTTTTGATTACGTTTTAATCAATTAGTCCATTTAATGACCAATCGAACTGTCGCTTCACTTTCTGGCACTATAGGCGATAGTGGCATGAAATTTGCGTCTTGTGGGACTGGACGAATTGCCCAGATCGTGGCGTTCGAGTTCGCGTGTGAGAGTGCCGGAAGGAAATGAAGAAGATCGAAGCCATCATCAAGCCCTTCAAGCTCGACGAGGTGAAGGATGCTCTCAATCAGGTCGGGCTCAAGGGCATAACCGTTCTCGAGGCCAAAGGCTTTGGCCGACAGAAGGGGCACACCGAGCTCTATCGCGGGGCAGAGTACGTCGTGGACTTCCTGCCCAAGGTGAAGATCGAACTCGTCATCGAGGATGACATGGTCGAGAAGGCCGTCGAGGCCATCCGAGCCTCCGCGCACACCGGCCGCATCGGCGACGGCAAGATCTTCGTGTCACACATCGACGATGCAATTCGAATTCGTACTGGCGAGCGCGGCGACGCAGCCGTATGAGAACTCGGCCTTTTTGGGGGCATGAGGACGGTAACCACAAGAGAGGGAAGTACGACAAATGGATGCCAAGCAGGTTCTCGCGTTGATCAAGGAAAAGGATGTCAAGTTCGTCGACTTCCGCTTCACCGATCCGCGCGGCAAGTGGCAGCACACCGCCCGCATGGCCTCGGCCACCGACGAGGGCACGTTCGAAGACGGCGTCATGTTCGACGGCTCGTCGATCGCCGGCTGGAAGGCGATCAACGAGTCGGACATGATCCTGATGCCCGACACGAATACCGCCGTCCTCGACCCGTTTGCCGCCCAGACCACGCTGATCGTGAGCTGCGACGTGGTGGAGCCCTCGACCGGCCAGCTCTACGCCCGTTGCCCGCGCTCCACCGCCAAGCGGGCCGAGGCCTTCATGAAGTCCTCGGGCATCGGCGATACCGCCGTGTTTGGCCCCGAGCTCGAATTCTTCGTGTTCGACGACGTCCGCTTCGACGTTCAGATGCAGGGCAGCTTCTACAAGGTCACCTCGAGCGAATCGCCGTGGAACAGTGGCGCCGAGTTCGACGGCGGCAACATGGCCCATCGGCCCGGCGTCAAGGGCGGCTACTTCCCGGTGCAGCCGGTCGACTCGATGAACGATCTGCGCGCCGAGATGATGTCGGTCTGCACCGACATGGGCCTGGTCATGGAAATCCACCATCACGAGGTGGCGCCTAGCCAG
Source organism: Reyranellaceae bacterium (assembly GCA_046349335.1). Classification (GTDB taxonomy): domain Bacteria; phylum Pseudomonadota; class Alphaproteobacteria; order Reyranellales; family Reyranellaceae; genus Reyranella. The sequence goes on along the minus strand of JAXMCO010000002.1, from coordinate 263,703 downwards.
AACGAGCTCGGCTTCCGCTTCGATACCCTGGTGAAGACCGCCGACAACGTGCAGAAGTACAAGTACACTCTGCACAACGTCGCCCACAGCTACGGCAAGACACTGACCTTCATGCCCAAGCCACTCTACGGCGACAACGGGTCGGGCATGCACACCCACCAGTCGATCTGGAAGGACAACAAGCCGCTGTTCGCCGGTTCGGGCTACGCCGACCTGTCGGAGACGGCGCTGTACTACATCGGCGGCATCATCAAGCACGCCAAGGCGCTGAACGCGTTCTGCAACGCCAGCACCAACTCCTACAAGCGCGTCATCCCGGGCTTCGAGGCGCCGGTGTTGCTCGCCTACTCGTCGCGCAACCGGTCGGCCTCGTGCCGCATCCCCTACTCGAATTCGCCCAAGGGCAAGCGCGTCGAAGTCCGCTTCCCCGACCCGTCGGCCAATCCCTACCTCGCCTTCGCGGCGATGCTGATGGCCGGCATCGACGGCATCCAGAACAAGATCCATCCGGGCGACCCAATGGACAAGAATCTCTACGACCTGCCGCCGGAAGAGCTCTCCAAGGTCCCGACGGTCGCGGGCTCGCTGCGCGAGGCGCTGAACGCGCTCGACGCCGACCGCACCTTCCTGACCAAGGGCGGCGTGTTCACCGACGACCAGATCGACGCCTACATGGAGCTCAAGTGGGAAGAGGTCTACAATTGGGAGCACCAGCCGGCGCCAGTCGAATACAAGATGTACTACAGCATCTGAGCGGCGCGCCGCACGACCGACTTCAAGGGGGCCTTCGGGCCCCCTTTTCAGTGGTTCTTCCGTATTGAACTCTCCTGACACTACGTTGTCAGGATGCAGGCGCTATAGCCCTCCCCCATCAATCCGCCTCGATCCGGGAGAGCCCAATGAATACAGCCAGCGACGACGATGTGCGTCGAATCTACGAACGGTGGCACGACGCGATCACCAAGCAGGACCTGGCCGGCATCGTGTCGCTCTATGCCGAGCATGCCGTGTTCGAATCGCCGACCGTCCTCGCCCTGGCACCGGATCGCAGCGACGGCATCCTGCGCGGGCGGAGCGAGATCGAGCGGCAATTCGCCACGAACTTCGGTGCCCTCGCCCGGGAATTTCGCGAGCTCTATCGCACAGGCCTTTTCTTTTCCAACGGCAGGCATCTGACCTGGGAGTATCCCCGGCTGGCACCCGGCGCGGAGCAGGTCGATCTCTTCGAATCGATGGACATAGAAGATGGGCTCATCGTCTATCACCGGGTCTATTGGGGCTGGAAGGGACTACGAACACTGATCGCGGCCCGCGACAGGGCGGCATAGCCCGCCTCTCGCCTTTCCGTACGGTGAGGGCTCGCCTCAGCGACCTCTTCTGCTTTTCGCCGATGCGTGCAAGTCTTCGCCGATTTCGTAACGAGGGGCGAGCGCGATGTCGGGCTGGATGGACGAGGCGATGAAGGATCTCCAACCCTGGATCGGGCGCGTGCGCGTCGTCGAGGACGATATCGGGCTGATGGCGGTCCGACGCGCCGCCAGCACCTTCAATCTCGACCCGGCGAGTTTCGAGCGCGGCACCGAATTGCCGCCGCACTGGTTCACGCTGTTCTTCGCCGAGACCGTGGTCCAGCGGGAACTCGGCCCCGATGGTCATCCTAACAAGGGCATCGTTCTGCCGCCCATACCCATGCCGCGCCGCATGGGGGCGGGCCGCCGCGTGAAGGTCATGGGTCGCCTGCGCGCCGGCGAACCTGCAATCAAGAAGGCTGAGGTCGCCAACATCGTCCCCAAGTCCGGCCGTTCGGGCGACATCTTCATTCTCACCATGCGCCACACGATCGAGCAGCACGGCAAGATCATCGCCGTCGACGAGAACGACGCGATCTATCGACCTGCGGTGCCGCCCGGTCAGAAGACCACGGCCACTGTGGCGACCCAGGCGCGCACCGACCATACCTGGAGCGACAAGACGAACGTCACCAACACGCTCAACTTCCGCTTCTCGTCGCTCACCTGGAACGCCCATCGCATCCACTACGATGGCGACTACACGCGCAGCGAGGAGGGCTACCCGGCCCTGGTCTCCAACGGCGGCCTGTCCATGCACCTGATGACCGACGCCGCCTTGCGGCACGGTCGCGGCACCTTGACCAACTACACCACGCGCCTGGTCCATCCCATCTGGGTCGGCGACCTGATCGATGTCCGCGGCAAGGAGCAGGAAGACGGCCGCCTCTCGATCTGGGCCGCCGACAAGAACGGCGTGCTGTGCGGCGAGATGGACCTGGAGTTCGCATCGTGACGGACGGCCCTCTCGCCGGGGTCCGCGTCATCGACCTGACGACGGTCGTCGTCGGGCCGATCTGCACGCGCACGCTGGCCGACTATGGCGCCGACGTCGTCAAGATCGAAGCGCCGGGCGGCGACCTGCTGCGCACCATGGCACAAGGCAGCCGCAATCCCGGCATGTCGGGCAAGTTCATCAACTTCAATCGCAACAAGCGATCGATCGTGCTCGACTTCAAGAAGCCCGCCGCGCTCGATGCCGTGCACCGACTGATTGGCGGCGCCGACGTGTTCGTGAGCAACGTGCGACCGGAAGGCCTCGCGCGCGCCGGCCTCGACTATGCCAGCCTGGCGCCCAAGAACCCGCGGCTGATCCATTGCTCCATCCTCGCCTTCGGCCGTGGTGGCCGCTACTACAACCGCCCCGCCTACGATCCGATCGTGCAGAGCCTTTCCGGGGTGGCCGGCACCTTGGCGCGGGCAACCGGCGAGCCGCGCTTCGTACCCATGGTGATGAGCGATCACACCAGCGGCCTGATCGCTGCTCAATGCATCGGCTTCGCCCTCTATCGCCGCGAGAAGACCGGCCGCGGCGAGGCGATCGACGTGCCGATGCTGGAGAACATGGCATCCTTCGTGTCGAGCGAGCATATGGGCGCCATGACCTTCGATCCGCCGGTCGGTCCATCGGGCGACGGCCGGCTGCTCAGTCCCGACTATCGGCCCCTGCCGACCAAGGACGGCTACATCACGGTCGGTCCCAACACCAACCCGCAGGCCTTTGCCTTCTTCGATGCGATCGGCCGGCCCGAGCTCAAGACCGACCCGCGCTTCGATACCCCGGGCCATCGAACCGCCAACGCCGCCGCCTACTTCGAGGTGCGCAAGAACGGGCTCGCCCAGAAGACCACCGACGAGTGGCTGGAGATCTTCGACAAGCTCGACGTGCCGGCGGCCCGCTACAACTCGATCGACGATCTGCTGACCGACCCGCACCTTGCCGATGTCGGCTTCTTCAGGCCCGAGGATCATCCGAGCGAGGGCCGGATTCGCCGGACCAAACGCGCCAACATCTTCTCCGGCGGCGAACGTCGCGAAGAACGCCATGCGCCGAAGCTCGGCGAGAACACCCGCGAGATTCTGACGGAAGTCGGCTACAGCGAGGCGGATATCGAAGGCATGCTGGCATCGGGGGCCGCGCGATAATTCTTTTCCTCCCCCGTCATCGGGGGAGGTGCCCCCGCAAGGGGGCGGAGGGGGAGAGCCTCAGTCGGGATACCTCCGAGTCCGACGTCGGAATCCGAAGCATCTCGACTGTGGCTCTCCCCCTCCGCCCCCTTGCGGGGCACCTCCCCCGATGACGGGGGAGGAACAGTCAGAACGGCTTGTCGCCCTCGATCAGCACACGTTGCATGACGCGGCTTTCGCCGATCGGGTAATCGATCACGACACGATGCATGGTGGCGCGATTGTCCCACACCACGACGTCGCCGACGGTCCAGTTATGACCGTGGTGATGCTGCGGCTGGCGCGCTGCATCCGCGAGCTCGTCGAGCAAGGCGTCGCTCTCCGCCCGCTCGAGGCCGACGATACGGTCGAGCCGGTTGGGATTGAGATAGAGTGCCTTGCGCCCCGTCTCCGGGTGCGTGCGCACCAGCGGATGCTCGACGTCCGGCGTCTCGGCGATCTCCTGCGGCGTGCGCGCCGACGGCCGGTTGCGCGCCCGTGGCGTGTCGTAGCCGTGAATCGCCCGCATGCCGTCGATCCGCCGGCGCATCGCCTCGGGCAGTGCTTCGTAGACGCTGTGCATGTTGCAGAACCAGGTCGCACCACCGTGGCTCGGAATCTCCATGGCATGGAGCAGCGTTGCCTTGGCCGGTGTGGCGAAATACGAGTCGTCGGTGTGCCAATCCTCGGCGCGAATGGCGGTCTTGTCGGTCGACCCATCGGCCTCGAGCGTGCTCACCATGATCGAAACGTCGGGCACCTCGCCGCTACGCTTGTAGCGCAGGAGTTGCCGTTGCGGTGTTCCGAAAACCTCCGACAGGCGGCGCGTTTCGACCGGCGCCATCGGCTCGCCCGGGATCACGACCAGCAGATATCTGGCGAGTGCCTGACCGATCCTTTCGGCGATCTCGGGCTCGTTGGCCCGCGCCCGGTCGAGGCCTTCGATGCGGGCCCCCAGGGCACCGTTCAAGGGAACGACATTCAGCATGGCCAAGACTAGCGCGACCAGACGGCGGAAACCAAGCCGACCAGCCAGAAGCGCAGGCGCCGGATGATCGCCACCGCCTTCTGCCAGGCCGGCAGAGCGCGGACGAAGGCGTAAATCCGATCCCGCCAGCCGAACAGCCAAGCTTCCGCACGAGCGAACCAGCTCAGTGTCTCCAAAGTCGGGTGGAGCACCCGATAGAGACGCGCGACCAGCGCGGTCGCCAGCATCTTGCCGCCGATCACGCTGGCCAGCGCAAGACCGTAGTGACTATGGAAGGCGAACCAGAGGGCGGACAGCTTGACCGGCAGCACCAGCAGCGAGGGGGCCGCAAAGGCCAGCACCGCCGCCCAAGGCGGCAGCCGCCGCAGCCACCCCTCGACCCAGGCAACAGGAGGCCATTTGGCCAGCGCCGCCATGGCGAGGCCGAGGTAGCGCAGCAGGACCTCTTCGAAGAAGACGATCGCTGCGGCGATAGGAATGAACGCCAATTCGAGGGCGTGTTTGAGATGGCGTTTCACAATGCTGCCAACTAGACGTGGCATCCTGGCATTTTGGTGGCCCAATGTTAAATCGTCGCTCGATCGCGCAGCTCATGGCTGCGGCCGCACTCTCTCCCTCGGCCGTCAGGGCGCAGGGACGCCCGCCGCTTACGCGCATCGCCTTCGGCTCCTGCGCCGACCAAGCCAAGCCACAGCCGATCTGGGACGCCGTGCTGGCCTACAAGCCCGACCTGTTCATCTTCGCCGGCGACAATGTCTACGGCGATTTCAACTCGGCCGACGGAGCCAACCTCCGGCGTGCCTACGGCCTGACCTCGGAAGTCCCCGGCTACAGCCGCCTTCGCAAGGAGATTCCCCACCTCGCGGTGTGGGACGACCACGACTACGGCCTCAATGACGGCGGCGGCGATTTCGCCCACAAGGCCGTCGCCAAGGAGCTGTTCCTGCAGTTCTGGAACGTGCCGGCGGGCGACGTGCGACGGACCCGCGACGGCATCTACACCGCCTCGATCGTCGGGCCGCCCGGCATGCGCGTGCAGATCGTCCTGCTCGATGTGCGCTGGTTCCGCTCCCCTCTCAAGCCGACCGACCAGCGCGGCGCACCAGGCAAGGAGCGCTACCTCCCCAACCCCGATCCGGCCAAGACCATGCTGGGCGTCGAGCAATGGCAATGGCTGGCCGCAGAGCTGCGCAAGCCGGCTGAGCTGCGCCTGATCGTGTCGAGCACCCAGGTGCTCGCCGAGGGCCACGGCTGGGAGCGCTGGGGCAACTTCCCGCTCGAGCGCCAGAGGCTGATCGACACGATCCGCGACAGCGGCGCCAAGGGCGTCGTGCTGCTGTCGGGCGATCGCCATATCGGCGCGCTCTACCGCGAGACGCCGGCCGACCTCTATCCACTATACGAGGTGACGTCGAGCGGCCTCAACATGGTCTACTGGGCGGCCAAGGAAGCCGGCCCCAATCGGCTGGGCGCGCTCTACGCCGCCGCCAATTTTGGAGTCGTCGACGTCGACTGGTGGGAGCGCAAGCTGACGCTGGCTCTGCGCGACGAGGGTGGCAACACGCGCCGCGCCGCGGTCGTCGCCTTCGACGACCTCAAAATCAGTATGTAGCCTGCACCCTACTCCGGCTTGACGCCAGCAGCCCGCACCGCCGGCACCCACTTGTCGATCGATGCCTTCAGGGTGTTGCGCAGCGCGTCTGGCGACGCCTCGGCGGCGCTCGGCAGCTCGACGGCAAGCTCGGTGAGGCGAGCACGAATCTTGTCATCGGCCAACGTCGCGAGCAGTGCCTGATTGAGCTTGGCGACGATCTCCTTGGAAGTGTTCTTCGGTGCGAAGAAGCCGTTCCAGATCGTCACTTCGTAGCCCTTGAGGCCAGCCTCGTCGATGGTTGGCACGTTGGGGAGCTGCGGCAAGCGCTTCAGCGTGCTGACACCCAGCGCCTTGATGTTGCCACCCTGAATCTGCGGCAGCACGTTCACCGCCTGATCCACCATGTAATCGAACTGGCCAGAGACAAGATCGTTCAACGCCGGGCCGGTTCCCTTGTAGGGGATCTCGAGGACATCGACCTTCATCATGCTGTTCAGCATCAGGCCGCCGAGATGGGAGGCCGCGCCGATGCCGGCCATACCGTACTGCGCCTTCTTCTGGTTGGCTTTCACCCAGGTCAGGAACTCGCCGAAATCCTTGGCCGGCAGGTCCTTCCTGGCCACCAGCACCATGGGGTTGGTGCCGCCGAGGCCAACCGGCTCGAGGTCCTTCTGGCTGTCGTAGGGCAGCGACTTGTAGAGCGCGATGTTGACGGCGAGCGTGCCCATGTGAGTGAACAGCAGAGTGTAGCCGTCAGGCGCTGCGCGCGCTGCCTTTGCCACGCCGATCGTGCCGCCCGCCCCGCCGATGTTGTCGATGATCATCTGCTGGCCGAGCGCCTCGCCCATGCGCTGGCACAGCACGCGCGCCAGCGCATCGGTTGGACCGCCAGCCGCGAAGGGCACGATCACGGTGATGGGCTTGGCCGGATAAGCCTGTGCTCGGACGCCCTGCGGCACGGCGGCCAGACCGGCGGCAGCCGTGGCGGACGCGATCAGCTTGCGACGATGCATATTCAGGCTCCCTCCGGCGGACCAATCGGCAGGCAGCTACACCGTCTTCACAAGCTCCGCAATGGCAGCCCCCACGGTCTTAGTGTCGCCATTGCCGCCGAGATCGCGGGTGCGTGGTCCGCCTTCGACCAATGACGCCGCGATCGCCCGCTCGATCGCCTCGGCCGCCTCGGGGTAGCCGAGATGGCGCACCATCATGGCGCCCGACCAGATCTGGCCGATCGGGTTGGCGATCCACTTGCCGGCGATGTCGGGGGCCGAGCCGTGCACCGGCTCGAACATCGACGGGAACTTGCGCTCGGGATTGATGTTGCCCGACGGCGCCACGCCGATCGAGCCGGTGAGCGCCGGCCCGAGATCCGACAGGATGTCGCCGAACAGGTTGGAGCCGACCACGACGTCGAACCAGTCGGGATTGCGCACGAAGTGCGCCGTCAGGATGTCGATGTGATACTGGTCGGCCTTGATATCGGGATAGTTCTTCTTCATCTCGGCGAAGCGCTCGTCCCAGAACGGCATCGTATGGATGATGCCGTTCGACTTGGTGGCCGACGTCACGTGCTTCTTCTTGCCCTTGCGCGCGAACTCGAAGGCGAACTTCATCACGCGATCGCAGCCCTTGGCCGTGAACACCGATTCCTGGATCGCCATCTCGTTCTCGGTGCCCTGGAACAGGCGGCCGCCGATCGAGCTGTATTCGCCCTCGGTGTTCTCGCGCACCACCCAGAAATCGATTTCGCCCGGCTTGCGATTGGCGAGCGGCGACGGCACGCCCTCGAACAGGCGCACGGGCCGAAGATTGACGTATTCGTCGAAGTCGCGGCGGATGGGGATCAGCAGGCCCCACAACGAGACGTGATCGGGCACGCCCGGCCAGCCCACCGCCCCGAGGAAGATGCTCTCGAACGCCTTGAGTTGCTCCATGCCGTCATCCGGCATCATCTTGCCCGTCTGCAGCAGGCGATCGCACGACCAGTCGAAATCGGTGAAATCGAGCTGAAATCCAAAGCGGCGGCCGGCGGCTTCGAGCACGCGCACGCCTTCGGGCAATACTTCCTTGCCGATTCCGTCTCCCGGAATAAGTGCGATCTTGTGCCGAGCCATCTAGTCCTCCCCGTGTGAGGCGCGGACCCTAAAGCGATTTCCGGCTTGATGGAACTGCTTGGAGGGCATGCGATCTCTCGCAGCGCGACCTTGCCATGCAAGCGCGGCATTGCCCCAGCAGAGGCCGCTTGCCAATATGAACGACTGTTCAGCGGAGCAGCCATGAGCTACGACATCAAGGTCACCGGCGGCACCATCGTCGACGGCAGCGGCAAGCCGGGCTTCGTCGGTGATCTCGGCATCAAGGACGGCAAGGTCGTGGCCCTCGGCAAGGCCGACGGGCCGGCCACGACGACCATCGACGCCGCAGGCAAGGTCGTCTCGCCGGGCTTCGTCGACGTGCACACGCATTACGATGCGCAGATCCTGTGGGATCGCATGCTCACCATCTCGCCATGGCACGGCGTGACGACGACCGTGATCGGCAATTGCGGCTTCGGCGTCGCGCCGACCAAGGCGATCCACCGCAAGCTCGTCATGCAAACGCTCGAGAAGGTCGAAGGCATGAGCCTCGAAGCGCTCGAGGCGGGGCTGGGCATGAATTGGCCGTTCGAGACCTTCCCGCAATACCTCGATACGCTCGACAAGCGCGGCTCGGCCGTCAATGTCGCGGCCCTGTTCGGGCATACGCCGCTCAGGCTGTATGTGATGGGCGAGGAGTCGACGGAACGCGCTGCCACCGCCGACGAGATCACGGCGATGAAGAAGCTGGTGCGCGAGGCCATGGAGGCTGGCGCCATCGGATTCGGCACCTCGGTGGCGGTGAGCCACAACGGCTATGCCGGAAAGCCTGTCCCTAGCCGCCAGGCGACCGTCGAGGAGATGGATTCGCTAGCTTCGGTCCTAGGCGACCTGAAGCGCGGCCTGATGCAAGTTACCATCGGCCGCGATTTCTCGACCCGGCACATGGCCGAGGTCAGCCGCAAGTACGGCATTCCGGTCACCTGGACAGCGTTGTTGTCCTACATGTACGGGCCGGGCGGCCACCGCAAGCAGCTCGACCTCGCGGCGGAGCAGCGTAAGGCGGGCGCCCTGGTGATCCCGCAGGTGAGCTGCCGGCCGCTCAATTTCGAGTTCACGTTCGCCGAGCCGTTCATCTTCGACGTCATGAAATTCATGAACGAGCTTGCCGCCGCGGATGCCAAGGCACCCGGTACACGTCGCCGCGCCTATGCCGACCCGGCGTGGCGCGAGAAGCTGCGGAGCGAGGTGACGCCGGTATTCCGCAGTTGGTGGGAACGCGTGGTCATCGCCTGGGCGCCGTCGGCGCGCGAGCTCGAGGAGCAGCCGCTCGCCGAGGTGGCCGCCAGGCTCGGCAAGGACCCGGTCGATTTGGCCCTCGACCTCGCACTCGCCAACGACCTGCAAGCGCGCTTCCGCATGGCTGTGATGAACTTCGACGAGAAGGAAGTGTCGGAGCTGATCACCGATCCGCACACGATCATCGCCCTGTCCGATGCCGGCGCCCATGCCAGCCAGCTCTGCGACGCCTGCTATTCGACTTACCTGCTCGGCCACTGGGTGCGCGAGCGCAAGGCCTTCACCATCGAGCAGGCCGTGCACAATCTGACGCAGCGGCCAGCCGAGATGTTCGGCATCACCGATCGCGGCCTTTTGGCCGAAGGGCGCCCAGCCGATGTCGTGGTGTTCGATCCGAAGACGGTAGGCCCCGGCCCGCTCAAGCGGGTCTACGACCTGCCGGCCGGCGCCGACCGGCTGGTGTCGGAGGCGAGCGGCATTGACGCCGTCGTCGTCAATGGCAAGTTGATCCGGCGCAACGGCAAGGACACTGTCACTGCCGACAATCCACTGCCGGGCCGCCTGCTGCGTCACGGCCGCGCCGCCTGATAGAGTGAATTCCAAAGGGAGAAGATCATGATCCACGTCGTCGCCATCATCACCGCCAAGCCCGGCAAGCGAGACGAGATCCTCAAGAACTTCAAGGCCAACGTGCCGGCCGTTCACGCCGAGAAAGGCTGCATCGAGTACGGCGCCACGATCGACACCGATGGCGGCCCGTTCGCCAAGTTCGGGCCCGATACCTTCGTGGTCATCGAGAAGTGGGCCAGCATGGACGATCTCAAGGCTCACGGCGCGTCGGCGCACATGAAGGCCTACGGCGAGAAGAACAAGGACTTGGTGGCTAACCGCGCGGTGCACGTTCTGCAGAACGCCTAATCGTTCAGGCTCTTCCGGACCGCAGACGTCTCGCTTGCTCATGAATTCCGAGCAGGCGAGATGCCCGTGGACCGGAAGACGATGACTTCAGGCGCCGCGAACGATCCCCTTCGACATCATGTCCAACATGCCGCGGATCAGCAGATCCCGGTCGGACCAGGGGAAATCGGGCTTCATGATCAGGGCCGCCACCACGCCGTGGATGCCCATCCAGCATAGTTCGGCGCAGGTGTCGGGCGGGTAGTTGAGCTCGACGCCCGACGCCTCGACTTGCGTCAGGATCGCGACCAGCCGGCTGAACACGAGTGCGCCGCCTACTCCGGGTCGAGTGGGATCTTCGGTCGACATGCGATGGCCGATCTTGCGCAGCGACTCGGGCATGTTCGTGCCCATGAAGACCAGTCGGTACTCGTCCGGGTGCGTCAGGCCGAAGCTCGCATAGGCCTCGCCGAAGCGGCGTATGCGTTCCAGCGGCTCCGCGACGGTCTTCTCGATCTCGCTGATGGCATCGACCAGGTGCCCGAAGGTCTGATCGCACAGCGCCAGCATCAGCGCTTCCTTGTCCTTGAAGTAGAGGTACAGCGCCGGCGCCGAAATTCCGACCCGGTCGGCGATCTTTCGGATAGTCGTCGAATCGTAGCCCTGCTCGAGGAAGAGTTCCTTGGCGGCATGCAAAATCTCGTCGCGCCGCGTGTGGCCTTCGCCTCGCCGCTTCCGCCCCGTCGCCGCTACTGCCGAAAACACCGTCAAAATCGTCTCCTTCCCCTTGACTTATAGCTTAACGGCGATAAGTTATCAATGTTCAGTTAACAATGTTCATTAATTCCTGGACATTGTAACCTTCGGAAGGACTGTTCGCCATGCGTCTCGCGTTCAAGCGGCTTCCTCACAAGCTCCCCGTGAAGGCAATCGTGGCCGTCGTTGGTGTCGCAGCCGTGGCGACCGCCGGCTTTGCCGCCCTCTCGTGGACAACGGCCAATGCCTCTCGGGCGTCGGCGGCCGAGCCGATCGTGCGCCCCGTGCGGGTTGCCGAGATCGTCTACCATCAGCGCAGCCGGTCGTTGGTTCTGGCCGGCACGGTCGTGCCCCGCGTCGAGACGACCCTGGGATTTCGCGTCGCCGGCAAGATCGTCGCCCGTGTCGTCGACGTCGGCACGGCCGTGAAGGCGGGCGACCTGATCGCCGAGCTCGATCCGGCCGACTACCGGCTCGCCGTCGACAATGCGCGCGCCGCCCTCGCCTCGACCGAAGCCGACCATGTCCGTGCCAAGGCCGACCACGAACGCTACGTGAATCTCCGCGGCAGCACGGCCTTTTCGCCGCAGACGCTCGATCAGCGCCTGTCGATCGCCGCGACCGCGCTGGCCCGCGTCGAGCAAGCGAAGAGCCAGCTCTCCTCGGCCGAAAACAATCTCGCCTACACCGCACTGCGCGCAGATGCGCCGGGCGTGGTCACCGCCGTCAATGCCGAGGTCGGCCAGGTCTTGGCGCAAGGCCAAGGTGTGGTGAAGATCGCCCACACCAACGAGCTCGAAATCCTGGTAGGCGTGCCCGAGCACAAGCTCAAGCTGGTGCGACAGGCGGAGAGTGCCAGCTTCGAACTGTGGTCCGATCCGGGCAAGCGATACGTCGCCAAGCTGCGCGAGCTGTCGCCCAGCGCCGACCCGGTGACCCGCACCTACCCGGCACGCTTCACGGTCGTCGATGCTCCCGAGTTCATCGGCCTCGGCATGACGGCGACGCTCGCCTTCGAGCGGCCGGATGCCAAGCCGGTGGCGGAAGTGCCGCTGTCGGCGATCTTCCAGCAGGGCACCCAGCCCGCCGTGTGGGTGGTCGATCGAGCGAGCAGCACGGTCGAGCTGCGGCCGGTGACGATCGCGCGTTGGCGCGACGATACCGCCGCCATCGCCTCGGGCGTCAACGCCGGCGAGATGATCGCCACGGCCGGCGTGCACAAGCTGGAGCCCGGCCAGAAGGTCAAGCCTGTGCAACCGCAGCAGCAGGCGGCGCGCTAGCGACGGTGCTGGTCGGGAGGAAGCTTCATGCGCGTCAATTCACAGGGAAGCCTCACCCCGAGGAGCGGCCAGCAGGGCCGCGTCTCGGAGGGTCGGCAACCGATCGGGCGCTTCGACACGGCTTTCCCAACGATCTCGTCTGCGGCCCCTCCTTCGAGACGGCAGCTACGCGGCCTCGTCAGAATGTGGGCGTTGTCGGCAGGTCAAAGCTAGCACCTGCACCTGCGGAAGAAACATTGCCATGACCACACGCACCAACCTGTCGGCGTTGGCGCTGAAGCACAGCACGCTGACCGTGTTCTTCATGCTGGCGCTGACGGCGGCCGGCATCTACGCCTTCTTCAGTCTCGGCCGCGGCGAGGACCCGCCCTTCACCATCAAGCAGATGGTCGTGTCGGCAGCCTGGCCGGGCGCCACCTCGCGCGAGGTCGAGCAGCAGGTCACCGAGAAGATTGAGACCAAGCTGCAGGAGCTCCCCTACTTCAACAACGTCACGAGCTACACCAAGCCCGGCGAGACGGTGATCTACGTCTCGCTGCGCGACGACACTCCGCCCGGCAAGGTGCCAGACCTCTGGTATCAGGTGCGCAAGAAGGTCGGCGACATCAGAGGCTCGCTGCCGGCCGGCGTCGTCGGTCCGTTCTTCAACGACGAGTACGGCGACACCTACAGCATGATCTGGGCCTTCGAATCGGACGGCTTCTCGCCGGCCGAGGTGAAGGAGATCGTGAAGGGTGTGCGCCAGCGGCTGCTGCGCGTGCCGGACGTCACCAAGGCCGACCTGCTCGGCCTGCAGGACGAGAAGATCTACATCGAATTCAGCCACGCGCGGCTCGCCATGCTGGGCGTGCCGGTCGACCAGATCCTGGAGGTGATCCGGCGGCAGAACGCCATCGTCGCGACCGGCACCGTCGAGACCACGGGCGAACGCGTCACCGTGCGCGTCGACGGCGCACCGATCTCGGCCGAGCAGCTTGCCAGCCTGCCGCTCAGCGCCAACGGCCGCAATCTCACGCTGGCCGACGTGGCCGAGATCAAGCGCGGCTATCAGGATCCCCGGCAGATCTCGATGCGCTTCAAGGGCAAGCCGGTGATCGGCCTCGGCGTCGTTATGGCGCCGGGCGGCAACGTTCAGACACTCGGCAAGGCGCTCGACAAGACGATGGCAGAAATCGAGGCGAGTCTGCCAGTCGGTATCACCGTCCACCGCGTCGCCAACCAACCCGAGGTCGTCGAGAAGTCGTTCGAGGAATTCATCTCCTCGCTGCTCGAGGCGCTCGCCATCGTGCTGGTGGTGTCGTTCATCAGCCTCGGCATCCGTACCGGCGTCATCGTGGCACTGTCCGTACCGCTGGTGCTCGCCATCACCTTCGTCGGCATGATGCTGCTCGGCATCGACTTCCAGCGCATCTCGCTCGGCGCCCTGATCATCGCGCTCGGCCTGCTGGTCGACGACGCGATCATCGCCGTCGAGATGATGATGGTGAAGCTCGAGCAGGGCGCCAGCCGGCTCGAGGCGGCGACCTTCGCCTACACCTCGACCGCCTTCCCGATGCTGACCGGCACCCTGGTCACCGCGATCGGCTTCGTACCGGTCGGCTTCGCCAAGTCGAGCGCCGGCGAGTACACCAACTCGATCTTCTGGGTGGTCGGCCTGTCCCTGGTCATCTCGTGGTTCGTGGCCGTCCTGTTCACGCCCTGGATGGGCTACCACCTGCTGCCGACGCCGAAGGCGCATCATCGCGACCCCTACAGTGGCCGGCTCTACACGGCCTTCCGCAAGCTGGTCGTGTGGTGCGTCACCTGGCGCAAGACCACCATCGCCATCACGGCGCTGGCCTTCGTCGCCGCCATGGGCGCCTTCACCCTGGTGCAGAAGCAGTTCTTCCCGGTGGCCAACCGGCCGGAGCTGATCGTCGACATGAAGCTCGCCCAGGGCGCATCGTGGGAGGCCACCAACAAGGAGGTGAAGCGCCTCGAGCGGTGGCTCGCCGAAAACCCCGACGTCGAATTCTACACGTCGTATGTCGGCGCCGGCAGCCCGCGCTTCTACCTGCCGACCGTGCCTGAGCTCGCAAACGCCAATTTTGGCCAGGTCATCGTCATGACCAAGGACCTGCACGCTCGCGAGCGGGTGTTCGCTGCGCTCGACAAGCTGTTCGCCACCGATTTCGAGGCCGTGCGCGCGCGCGCGCAGCGGCTGCAGAACGGCCCGCCGGTCAGCTATCCGGTGATGTTCCGCGTGCTCGGCGAGGATCCGCAGCAGGTCCGCGCCATCGCCGAGCGGGTGCGCCAGGTGTTCAAGGCCGACCCGGCTACGCGCGACATCAACTTCGACTGGAACGAGCTCTCCAAGTCGGTGCGGCTCGAGGTCGACCAGAACAAGGCGCGCGCGCTCGGCGTCGACTCCCAGCTTCTCGGCAACACGCTGCAGACCCTGCTGACGGGCGTGACCGTGACGCAGTATCGCGAACGCACCGAATCGATCGACGTCGTGGCCCGCGCCGTGCCGGGCGAGCGGCTGAGCGTCGAGGGGCTGGAGGCGATCAATCTGCGGACCTCGACAGGCGGCGTGGTCTCGCTCGCCCAGCTCGCCACGCTCAAGTTCGAGCTCGAGGAGCCGATCCTGTGGCGGCGCAACAAGGAGCTGCTGATGACGGTGCGCGCCGGCGTGATCGACGGCGTGCAGGGGCCCGATGTGGCCGCCCGTCTCGACAAGGCCTTGGCGCCGCTACGCGCCGACTTGCCGGCCGGCTATCGCATCGACGTCGGCGGCGACGCCGAGGAAAGCGCCAAGAGTCAGGGCTCCATCTTCAAGATGATGCCGGTGATGGCCTTCCTGATGGTGCTGTTCCTGATGCTGCAGCTCCAGAGCTTCTCCAAGCTCGCGCTGGTCATGCTGACCGCACCGCTCGGCCTGATCGGCGTGTCCCTGTTTTTGCTGGCGTTCAACCAGCCGTTCGGCTTCGTCTCGCTGCTGGGCGTGATCGCGCTCGCCGGCATGATCATGCGCAACTCGGTGATCCTGGTCGACCAGATCGACCAGGACATTGCCGCCGGCCAGAGCGCCTGGGATGCCGTCGTCGACGCCACGGTGCGACGTGCCCGGCCGATCCTGCTGACCGCCGGCACCGCCATCTTCGCCATGATTCCGCTGTCGCGCAGCGTATTCTGGGGGCCGATGGCCGTGGCCCTCATGGGCGGCCTGCTTGTGGCGACTGCCCTCACCCTGCTGTTCCTGCCGGCGTTGTATGCTGCCTGGTTCCGCGTCAAGCAGCCGGCCGCGAAGCCGGTCGCCATCGAACCGCACACTCCTGCTCCGCCGCTTGCACTGGCGGCGGAGTAATCAGGGTCGCAGCACGGTCATTGCGAAGGGGCCGGCATTGGCCGCAGCGTGGGCAACCGCGTCGTTCACATTATCGAGGCTGAAGCACGTGGCATTGTGGTGATCCAGCCGCAGCAGGCCCGACCGCACCATCGCCACCAGACGCGGCAATGCCTCGCGTGGATACATCCACTGCCCGCGCAAAGTGACACAATTCCTCATCAGCCAGCGATACGGCACGCCGACGTCCGGCGCGACCCCGCCCATCAGCACGACGCGCCCGTAGGGCCGCACGGCGAGCAAGGCGGCGCGCACCTGAGCCGGCGTCGCGGCAGGCGGAAGGAGGTCGAGCACCAGGTCGATCGGTCCTGGTGCTGCGGCCAGGATGGCCTTGCGGTCACGTTCCTCGTCGACGAGGACGCGGACCGGCCTGACGCGCTCGCCGAGGCGGCGCACAAGTTCGTCGAGGAGCTGCTGATTTCGGCCAGTAGCGATCACGGTGCCGGCACCCATGGCCAGAGCCACGGCGACCGCGCCGCTGCCGAACGCGCCGGTTGCGCCATTCACCAGCACAGTCTCCCCTGGCTGCAGCCCGGCGGCAACGTAGCCACCGTAGGGCACCGAGAAGTTGCCGAACGCACACCACGCCACCGCATCGGCATCGCTCAGCGGGCCGAGGCCGACGACGCATTCGGTCGGGACACGGACGCGCTCGGCCCACGAACCGTCATGGAAGTACGCCTGAAGGCGCCTGGCTCGCTCGCTGCCGGCAGTCAGCCCCTGCAGGATAATCTCCGGCGCTTGCGGATTGTCGCGCGCGCGTACCGTGGGATCGCACAGCACCCAGTCGCCCGCGGCAAGCTCGGTCGCATCGGGGCCGACCTCGCGCACCCGCCCGATGCCGCCCGCGCCCGGAATCACCGGCGGGTCGAGCAGGTAACGTCGCTCGCCGCTGAAGACCTCGCCGGCATAGGCGAGCACCTTGGTGGCGACGATATCGACGATCACCTCGCCAGTACCCAGGACAGGGTCGGGCACGGTTTCGACGACGAGCGGCGCGCCAAGCGCCTTGAGAATGGCTGCTTTCATGGAAGACCTCGTGTCCGTTGAGGCTCCCATTCTCGCGATCTTTCCGGATCTCTAGCAGGCCTAGTATTATCCTGGGATCATGACTGCTACGTTCGGCACCAGGCACAACGAGCTCGGTGATTTCCTACGCTCGCGCCGCGAGCGCCTGACACCCGAGGCTGTCGGCCTCCCGCAGGGACGCCGACGGCGCACGCCGGGCCTGCGCCGCGAGGAAGTGGCCGAGCTCGCGGGCATCGGCGTCGACTGGTACGTCCGTCTCGAGCAGGGACGCTCGGTGAGCCCTTCCGTCACGACGGTCGACGCCCTGGCCCGTGCGCTTCGTCTCAGTTCGGTCGAGCATGCCCATCTACGTGACCTCACCCGCAACGCCGACCGTCACGCCTTCGCGCGCGAGACCGTGCCCGAGGCGCTGCAGCGGCTGGTCGAAGGCCTCGGCCAGCCTGCCTACATCACCGGCCGGCGCTGGGACGTGCTGACGTGGAACAAGGCCGCCGAGGAGATCTTCGCTTTCGGCAAGCTGCCGGTGGAAGACCGCAATATCCTGATCTGCATTCTCACCCTGCCGGAAACCCGGCGCCTGTTCGGCAAGGCCTGGCACGACCAGGCGCGACGGGTCGTCGCCCAGTTTCGTGCCACGCACGACCTGTGGGCCGGCGACCCGGCCTTTGTCGACCTGCTGAGCCGGTTGCGACGAGGCTGCCCGGAATTCGAAGGCTGGTGGAAAGCTCACGACGTGCGCGAGGCCGCCGCCGGGCGCAAGAAGATGGCGCATCCGAAGAAGGGCGTTCTGAGCTTCGAGCACGCCAGCTTCCGGGCAGAGGACGACTCCGCTCTCAAGCTGGTCATTTACACGCCGCTTTAAGAGAGCTTGCCTTCGGCTGTGTGGATGTCGGCGGTGCGCTCAGCGCTCACCTGCAGGATGATCTCGATGCCACGCGCGACGTCGCCGATCGCCATCGACGGTGCCGTTCCAACCTTGGCGATCTGCTCCGGTGCATAGGGCACGTGCAGGAACCCGCCGCGCAACGGCGTCGGATGGCGGCTCGCTATGTCCATCAGAGCATAGAGAATGTGATTGCAGACGAAGGTCCCGGCGCTGTTCGACACCGCAGCCGCCAGCCCCGCCCGACGCATCGCCGCCACGCAAGCCTTGATCGGGAGCGTCGCAAAATGGGCTGCGGGACCGCCCTGCACCACCGGCTTGTCGATCGGCTGCTCGCCGTCATTGTCGTGGATACGAGCGTCCTGGACATTGATACCGACGCGCTCCAAACACAGCTCGCTTCGGCCGCCGGCCAATCCCACGCAGAGCACGATATCAGGTTCGGCCTCGGCGATGGCATCCCGCAACGCGCCCTGCGAGCGCCCGAACGAGCACGGCAGCGTGGCGGTGTGCACGACCACGCTGCCGTATTTCTTCTCCAACCTGCCGACCGCCAGCGACGACGGATTGATCGCGTCGCCGCCGAACGGCTCGAAGCCCGTGACGAGAGCTTTCAATGGCTACTTGTTGGCCGCGTCGACGGCGCGCCGCGCCATCACGCCCACGAGATGGGCGCGATACTCGGCGCTGCCATGGATGTCGCTGTTGAGCCCGTCGGCCGGAATCTTGATGTCCTTGATCGCCGCCGACGAAAAGTTCTTGGCGAGCGCATCCTCCATGGCCTTGACGCGGAACACGCACGGGCCGGCGCCGGTAACCGCCACGCGCACGCCCGACGCCGACTTGGCGACGAACACGCCGACCATGGCGTAACGCGAAGCCGGGTTGGGGAACTTCATGTAAGCGGCCTTCTCGACCTTCGGGAAGCTGATCGAGGTGATCAGCTCGCCCTCGCCCAGCGCCGTCTCGAACAGCCCCTTGAAGAAGCCGTCGGCCGTATGCTTGCCGGTGTTGGTCGTGATCGTGGCGTTCAGCGCCACGACGGCCGACGGATAGTCCGCTGCCGGGTCGTTGTTGGCGACCGAGCCGCCGATCGTGCCGCGATTGCGCACCTGCGGATCGCCGATATGGCCCGCCAGATGGGCCAGCGCCGGAATCGCGGCCCTGACGTCGGCCGAGCTGGCGACATCGGCATGCCGGGTCATGCCGCCGATCACGACGTTGCTGCCGTCGACCTTGATGCCGGCAAGCTCCTTCAGACCGCCGAGGTCGACCACGTCGCTAGGCTTCGCCAAGCGCTGCTTCAGAGTCGGGATCAGGGTCATGCCACCCGACATCGGCCGTGCCTCGTCCTTGCCCTTCAGCAGGGTAACGGCGTCGGCGAGCGTCTTCGGACGGTGATAGCTAAAGTCGTACATCTCTGATTTCTCCCCTTACTTCGCCGCGCCGTGGATGGCCTGCCACACATTGAGTGGCGTCGCCGGCATGGGCACGTGGCCGACACCGACAGCCGCCACCGCGTCGTGGACGGCGTTCATGACCGCAGCCGGCGCGGCAATCGCACCAGCCTCGCCGCACCCTTTCACGCCCAGCGGATTGTGCGGGCAAGGCGTGACCTTGTAACCGAGCTTGAAGGACGGCACGTCGTCGGCGCGCGGCATGGTATAGTCCATGTACGAGCCGCTGATGAGCTGTCCGGTCGCCTCGTCATAGACGGCATTTTCCAGCAAGGCCTGCCCGACGCCCTGGACGATGCCGCCATGCACCTGGCCTTCGACGATCATCGGGTTGATGATGTTGCCGAAATCGTCGACCGCGGTGAAGTTGACGATCTCGACCTCGCCGGTGTCGGGATCGATCTCGACCTCGCAGATCTGCGTGCCGGACGGATAGACGAAGTTCGACGGATCGTAGAAGGCGTTCTCGTCCATGCCGGGCTCGAGCTCGGCCAGCGGATAGTTGTGCGGCACGTAGGCCGCGAACACGGCCTGCCCGAGTGGCACTGCCTTGTCGGTGCCGGCCACCTTGAAGGTGCCGCCCTCGAACACGACGTCGGCCACCGAGGCTTCCATGAGATGGGCGGCGATGCGCTTGCCCTTGGCGATGACCTTGTCGGCTGCCTTCATGATGGCCGAGCCGCCGACCGCCAGCGAACGGCTGCCGTAGCTGCCCATGCCGAACGGTGTCGTCGCCGTATCGCCGTGCACGACCTCGATGTTCTCGAGCGGCACGCCGAGCTTGTCGGACACGATCTGGGCGAAGGTCGTCTCGTGACTCTGGCCGTGACTGTGGGCGCCGGTCAGGATCTGGACGTTGCCGGTCGGGTTGAACTTGATCTGGGCCGACTCCCACTGCCCGACGCCGCCGCCGAGCGAGCCGATGACCTGCGACGGCCCCAGGCCGCACGCCTCAATGTAGGACGAGAAGCCGATGCCGCGCAGCTTACCGCGCGACTTGGCCTCGGCCCGCCGGCCCTCGAAGCCCTTGTAGTCGGCGATCTTCATCGCCTCGTCGATGATCGGCGGGTAGTTGCCCGAATCGTACTGCAAGGCGACCGGCGTCTGATACGGAAACGCCGTCGACGGGATGAAGTTCTTGCGGCGCAGCTCCGCCGGATCGATCTTCATCTCCTTGGCCGCCTTGCTGACGATGCTCTCGACCACGAACGTCGCCTCGGGCCGCCCGGCGCCGCGATAGGCGTCGACCGGCGCAGTGTTGGTCAGCGCCGCCTTGACGTTGGCGTAGATCACCGGCGTCGTGTACTGGCCGGCCAGCAGTGTGGCGTAGAGATAGGTCGGCACCGCCGTCGAGAAGGTCGACAGGTACGCGCCCATGTTGGCGACGGTCTCGACCCGCAACGCCAGGAACTTGCCGTCCTTGTCGAGCGCCAACTCGGCATGGGTGACATGGTCACGGCCGTGACAGTCGGTCTGGAAGGATTCGCTGCGCTCGGCCGTCCACTTGATCGGCCGCCCGACGCGCGACGCCGCCCAGCACACCATCGTCTCGTCGGCGTAGCAGAAGATCTTGCTGCCAAAGCCGCCGCCGACGTCCGGAGCGATGACCCGCAGCTTGTGCTCGGGAATGCCCAGCACGAAGGCCGACAGGATGAGACGCAGCACGTGCGGGTTTTGCGAGGTCGACCACAGCGTGTACTGCCCGGTGCCCTTGTCGTACTCCGCCGCCGCGGCACGCGGCTCCATGGCATTGGGGATCAGGCGGTTGTTGACGATGTCGAGCTTGGTGACGTGCGCCGCCTTGGCAAACGCCGCGTCGACGTCGGCCTTCACGCCGAGCTCCCAGTCGTAAATCAGGTTGCCTGGCGCCTCGGCATGAATCTGCGGCGCGCCTGGCTTGAGCGCCTTGGAGAGATCGACGATTGCCGGCAGGACCTCGTAGTCGACCTTGATCGCCTCGGCGGCGTCCTTGGCCTCGTCGTGGCTGTTGGCAATGATCATCGCCACCGAGTCGCCGACATAGCGGACCGTGTCGAGCGCCATCACCGGGTGCGGCGGCGCCTTGTGCGGCTGGCCGTGCTTGTCCTTGACCACCCAGCCGCAGATCAGCCCACCGACCTTGGCGTCGGCAATGTCCTTGCCGGTGAAGATCTCGACCACACCCGGCATGCCCTTGGCCGCCGAGACGTCGATGCTCTTGATCTTGGCGTGCGCGTGCGGCGAGCGCAGGAAAAAGGCGTAGGTCGCGCGTGCCAGAGGCAGGTCGTCGACATAGCGGCCGGTGCCGGTCAGGAAGCGCTGGTCTTCCTTCCGCTTCACCCGGGCGCCGATTCCGGTTTCGGCAGTCATGGCTACACCCCCGCCGACTTCATGGCCGGCGCAGCGGCCAGGATCGCCTTGACGATGTTGTGGTAGCCGGTGCAGCGGCACAGGTTGCCCTCGAGCTCGCGGCGCACCGTCGCCTCGTCGAGCTGGTAATTGTGCCGCTTCACCATGTCGATGGCGCTCATCACCATGCCCGGCGTGCAGAAGCCGCACTGCAGCGCGTGGTTCTCGCGGAACGCCTCCTGCATCGGATGCAGCTTGTCGGCGCTCTCGGCCAAGCCCTCGATGGTGATCACCTTGGCTCCCTCGGCCTGGACCGCCAGCATGGTGCACGACTTGACAGACTTGCCGTCGACATGGACGACGCAGGCTCCGCACTGGCTGGTATCGCAGCCGACGTGGGTTCCGGTCATGCCGAGATGCTCGCGCAGGAACTGAACCAACAGCGTCCGCGCCTCGACCTTGCCGGAAACGGCTTTGCCGTTGACGGTCATGGCGACATTGATGGTCATCAAACTTCTCCCTCACATTGTTGGTTCAGGGCGGAGGCGCCAGGGTACGCCCGCAGCGCGTTGGCACGACTCTCGCAAGCCGTTTGTAGAGTGGTCAAGCGAATTGCGGATGACGGCTTCCGACGGCCGACGGCGGCGCTAACGACTCGCAAGAAACACGATGATCAGGAGGGCCACCCCAATCCCGATGACCAGCCAGTGCCGGTACCCGCGCTGCGCTGCGGCGGCGGCATCCGGTCTCTGGCTCGCACCTGCAACAGGATTGGCTGGAGCGGCGGCGGCAGGCGTTGGGGCCGTCACGGACGCAGCGGCCGGCGCCGGGGCTTCCTCAGGCACCACTGACGTAGCCTCGGCGCTCGATGGCGGCGCGCCGACCGTGGCGGCGAACTTGCCGAAAAACTCGTCGGCCAGCTTCTTGGCCGTGCCGTCGATCAAACGGGCGCCGACCTGGGCGATCTTGCCGCCAACCTGGGCGTCGACGTTGTAGGTGAGCGTGGTCGCGCCGGCGTCGTCGACCAGGGCGACAACAGCACCGCCCTTGGCGAAGCCGGCGGCCCCGCCCTGCCCTTCACCCGTGATCTTGTAGCCGTTCGGCGGATCGATATCCGATAGAGTCACCTTGCCGGCGAAGCTCGCGCTGACCGGTCCGATGCGCAGGCGAACCTTGGCCTTCATCTCGGTATCGGAAACCTTGTCGAGCGATTCGCAACCGGGGATGCAGTCCTTGAGCACCGCCGGGTCGTTCAGCGCCGCAAAGACCTTTTCGCGCGGCGCGGCGATCTTGTATTCGCCCTTGATTTCCATCTGGTAACTCCCGGCCCGACTCCTACCATTTGTTGGTATAGGAGTCCGGCGGCGGTTCTGCCAGTGGCTCACGAATTGAAACGTAGATCGTAGCCAGATAAGGCACCGCCATGAGCAAGGCGAGAGCGGCCAACCAATTGGCCTGGGTGTTCCAGAACAGCGTCCGGATGACCCAGCGGCCGCCATCGACCGCGACCAGGCCGCCCGCGCCGCCATCATGGAGCTTGATAGCGCCCTCGGTCACCACCAGCACGACCGCCCAGAAGACCAGCAGGAAGGCCAGAACGATCTCCGGCAGAACCGGCCGAACCCGGCTGAAGGAGCGGTCCATGCGCACAAAGCCACGGCTGCCATCGTAGCCCAGCAGGCGGCCGAACGACAGCGCCTTGGCCCAGCGGTCGGCCCGCGATACCGGCTCACGGCGCACGATGGTGAGCGCCTTCCAGGCCATCAGCACGATGCTCGGAATAACGAAGCTCCAGATCGGAAAGTCGCGGTAGCGGCCGTCGATGGCGATCTGACGAAACCAATCACCGAAGCGGATGACGCCGTCGTACCAGTCGATGCTGATGACGATGAGGTAGAAGATGCAGAGCACCGTGAGGACCAGATAGAGCACCTGGGCCAGCAGGTCGGCTCGCTGGAGAATGCGGTAACGCGGCAGAGCCCGCCAGGCGTGCAGGGCTTCGCGGACCCGCGCACCGTAGAGCGACGGATCCGCCATCCGACCGGTCAGGCTGTCGGCGATGCCGCGCAACAGTGCGTAGCCGAACAGGCCAAGCAACAGCCCCCAGAAGACGACACCGAGCATCTTCTCGAAATAGAACGTGCGCGTGATATCGATCCAGGTCGCCTGGACGTAACAGGTCGCCACGGCCTGGGCGAACACGGCGAAGATCGCGATCGATTTACCGCCGGCGCCCCGGCGTATGCCGACGAAGCCGAGCAGGATCAGCCCGGCTGCGAGAGTGGACAGGGAATAGAGCAGTCGCCAATGCGGTTCGGCGACAACTGGCTTGCCGAGCTCGAACTTGTCGTGGCGATGCGCGTCGAGCAGGCCCCACGCAGCCCCAACCGTGCCCTCCTGCCGCGCCTTCCAATTCTGATCGAAGGCCTCGACAATATTGTAATCGAACTTCTCGCGCTCGGCGACGTCGCGAAAGGTCGAGAAGTAACGAACCTGCTCGACCCGGCCCGGCCGCGCATCGGACCGCATGCGGCCGTCGCTCGGCCATCCGGTCTCGCCGATGATGATCGGCTTGCCGGGAAAGCGCGCCTGCACCTTCTTGTAAATGTCGACGATGTGCTTCTCGATGCTGGGCTTGCCGTCCGGCTCGCGCCGGTCCAGCCCGATCGGCTCGTCCTCCCAGTAGGGCAGGATATGGATGGTGATGAAGTCGACCTCGTCGGCCAGCGAGGGGTTGCGCAGCCAGAATTCCCAGACGTCGGCATAGGTGACCGGCTGCGACACGCGCTGCTTGACCTGGCGGATGTAGCGCCGCAGCTCGTTCGCGGTCAGGTCCTTGCGCAGCAGGACCTCGTTGCCGACGATCACTCGCTCGATCGTGTCCTTGTAGCGGTTGGCGTGATCGATCAGCAGGTTGATCTGCTCGAGGTTTTCCTTGTCGTTATCATTCAGCCAGGCGCCATGCCAGACCTTCAGGCCGTACTTGCCGGCGCGCTGCGGCACCGCCTCCAGATTTTCGCCCGTCGAATAGGTGCGAACGGCACGTACCTTGCCCTGTACCCGACGCAGATCCTCGTCGATCTGGTCGGCTGTCGGAAAGGTGCGGGTAAGCGGGCTCTGCCCTGGCCGATAAGGGGCAAACGACACGCTTTGCAGAGGAGAGGCCGTCCATCCGGCTATTTCTACCGGCCGGTTCGGCCACCACCACCACAAGAGGTTGAGCGCCGCCATTCCTACGAACGCAAGCAGCGCTATCAGAGCACGCATGATGAGCTTTTAGCAGTATCGTTTGGCGGCGGTATGGCTTTTTCAAGTTTCCTCCCCAGCGAAGCTGGGGAAGTGTCGCCGTCATATGGTGACGGAGGGGTCATGTGTGGGGAGCGCCCAACTCCGATGGCGCCCGTCTCATGGGGTACACACCCATGATCGCCACGCGAGCAGTGTTCCCGGCTATGCCTCATGACCCCTCCGCCCCGCAAGACGGGGCACCTCCCCGGCGAAGACGCGAGGGAGGAATCTCGAGCCTCACGCCACCCCGCGCTGCACCCCGGCGATCGCCTGCCGGACGATCTGATGGCCGCGAAAGAGGACAGCCTCTTTCCAGTCGTCGGTCTCGGGATAGAACTGGCGCCGCATGGCAGCGCGTATCGGGCCGGCCTCGACGCCCAGAGGATCGCCGTACTTGTGCAGCCAGTGGTCGGCGCGGAACGCTCGCTGGCCGCTCTCGCGGTCGAAAGTACCGAATTCCAGCGTGCACATGGTGAGCCGAGTCTCCGGCTCCGTCAGCACCCGGCCGAGCCCGTAATGGCCGAGCCCGTCGCGGGCCTGCGAGGCGGTCTGGCCACGTTTCGACTCTGTCACCGACTCACCCCAGAAGGCGCGCACCCGACGCGCGGCCGGCGTATCGATATCGTAGTGGGTGATCGGCTCGCCGTAGCCGTACGGGCCTAGTCCGGTATGGAAATCGATCACAGCGACGTCCTGCCGCCCCTTCAGGAAGCGATCGGTGATGGCGTGCAAGGTCCGGTTGGACCACGACGGCCCGCCGCCGCCGAAGAACATGCCGTCGGCGTGGCTGTACTGGCCGCCCGACACCGCCCGGAAGTAAGCGACGTCGCCGACTTTCTTACGATAGGCCGCCAGCTTGGCGTCTGCCGCATCGAGCGTCGGCTGGTCGAGACTCGAGGGCACCAGGAAGTCGGCGACCTCGAGGTAGCCCTCGTTCACCGGATAGAGCTTGCCGTGATCGACATAGTTGCGGTTGAGGTCGTTGCCCTCCTCCGTCACGCGCCGCGTCCAGGCGAAGCCATAGGGATTGATGGCGTGCACGAAGACGGCCGCCGTGTCCCTCGGTAGACCAGCCTCCCCCACGCCGGCGAGCCAGTCGACCTGGAAGCCCGACCCGCAATAGCCTTCCACGCCGTGCGTGCTGGAGATCGTCATCACGACGCGCGAGGCGTCGTCCGGGCCCAGCCGGGCCACATCGGTCGACAGAGCTTGGCCTTTCGGGCCCTTGCGCGGGTTGTCGTAGCGGTAGGTCCGCGCGCCGGCGATACGCGCTGCCGCCAGGAACTTGTCGCGCGCCTCGTCGTAGTCGGCAGCGAAGGAGTGGATGCTCGGCATGGGGACTTCACTCAGGTGCGCAGGGTCAATCCACCATCGACGACCAGCTCGTGGCCGGTGATGAAGTCGGCCTCGTCGGACGCCAGCAGCAGGGCGCCGCGGGCGATGTCGATCGGTTGGCCGAGCCGCCGCAAGGCAGCCTTCTTCTCCCACACGGCGCGAATCTCGGGCTTGTCGAAGTTGGTCTGCGTCATGCCGCTGTAGATCGCGCCCGGACAGACGTAGTTCGCGGTGATGTTGAACTTGCCGAGTTCCAGCGCCAGCGTGCGCGTGAGGCCACCCACGCCAGCCTTCGACGCGCAATAAGCGGCAAGACCATAGTCGGTGTCGAACGCCATCACCGAGGCCGTGTTGACGATGCGCGCCCGGCCCTTCTCCCGCGCGCGTGCCTTGAGGGCGGGAATGGCCTCCCGGCAAAGCCGGAACATCGCCCGCACATTGACGGCATTGACGTGGTCCCACTGCTCGTCGGTCATCTCCTCGACGAAGGCGCGACCGCTCACGCCGGCATTGTTGAACAGGATATCGAGTGCGCCGTAGGCCTGGATCGCCTTGCCGACGATCCGCTTGGGCGCGTCCACACCCGTGATATCGCAGGCGAAAGCGGCGATGCTCTTGTTCCCGGCATGGACCTGCTCGATGGCCGATTCCGGCCGGTCGACCGCGACCACCTGGGCGCCCTCGTCCGCGAACAGCCTGGCGGATGCCGCGCCGATCCCCGACGCCGCCCCTGTCACGATCGCGATCTTGCCTGTCAGCCTGCCCATGGATTCTCCTTCATTCGACTTTGACGCCCGATGCCAGCGCCACGCGCTGCCACAAGGCAAGATCTCGCTCCAGCAGCTCGCCAAAGGCTTTCGCGCCATGCCCGACAGGGTCGGCACCCAGCTTGAGCAGGCGTTCGCGCATTTCGGGCCCAGCCATGGCCTCGACGAAGGCGCGCTCCAGCAGGCGGACGACGGTGCGCGGCGTGCCTGCAGGCGCCATGACACCGGCCCACACCACGACTTCCGCGGCCGGCCATCCTGCTTCGGCCATGGTCGGAACGTCTGGAAAGAGCGGTGAACGGCTTGTCGTCGTGACCGCCAGGGGCCTCAGCTTTCCCGACGCCACCATCGGCGCGGCCGACGCGGTGCTGGTGAACATGCCTTGGACCTGCCCGGCCTGCAGGTCGTTCAGCGCAGGCGCCGCTCCTCGATAAGGCACATGCACGATGTCGATCCCGGCTGCGAGCTTCAAGGTTTCCATCACGAGATGGGAAATCGTGCCGACGCCGGTCGAGGCGTAATTCAGGCCGCCCCGATTGGCGCGTGCGCCCGCGACGAAATCGTCGACCGTCAGCACGGTCGATCTGCTGGCCACGACCAATGCCATCGGCGTATCGGCAAGGTGTGCGACCGGTGCCAGATCCTTGGTTGGATCGAAGGCGAGCGACCGGTTGATCCACGGTGGAATCGTGACTTGCGCCGCCGACGCGAGCAACAACGTGTAGCCGTCGGGGTCGGCCTTGGCGACCGCCGCAGCGCCGATCAGACCTGCCGCGCCGCCGCGATTGTCGACGACAATGGGTTGACCCAGCCTCACGCTTGCATTCTGAGCGGCGAAGCGTGCCAACACGTCGATCGAGCCGCCGGCCGCGAATGGCACGACGAGCGTGATCGGTCGCACCGGAAAATCGTCGGCCAACAACGGCGGCGGCAGAAGCGGCGCACCGAGGAGGGCCAGAAGACTGCGACGACCGAGCATCGCCGCAGCCTCACGCCACGGTGAGGACGACCTTGCCCGTCGCCTTGCGCGACAGCAGCGCATTCATGGCCTCGGCGCCCTTCTCCAACGGAAAGCGCATCGACACATGCGGCTTGAGCTTGCCCTCGCCGTACCACTTCAGAAGCTCGTCGAAATTCTTGCGCGCTTCGGCCGGTTCGCGGCCGCGCCATGCTCCATAGAACACGCCGCGAACGTCGCAGCTCTTCAGCAAGGCAAGGTTGGCGGGCAGCGACGGAATGCGCCCAGCGGCGAAGCCCACCACCAGGATGCGACCATACCAGGCGATGCAGCGCACCGATTCGTCGAAGGCGTCGCCGCCGACGGCGTCGTACACGATGTCGGCACCGTTGCCGGCGGTGAGTTCCTTCACCTTGTCGCGCATCTTCTCCTTGTTGTAGTTCACGAACATGGTGGCGCCGTACTTGCGGCAAATCTCCATCTTCTCGTCCGAGCCGACGGCGGCAATCACCTTCAGCCCCATCAGCGCGCCAAGCTCTACCGCCGTCAGACCGACGCCCCCCGAAGCGCCGGTCACCAGCAGGGTTTCGCCCGGCTTGTAGCTGCTCCTCTGCTTCAGGGCGTAGTAGGAGGTGCCGTAGGTCATGGTGAAGGCGGCACCGTCCTCGTAGCTCATGTTGGCCGGCATCTTCAGGAGGTTGCCCTGATCGACGACTGCCTCGGAGGCGTAACCGCCATGACCGATCATGCCAATCACGCGGTCGCCCACCGCATAGCCGGTGACGCCCTCGCCCAGCTCGGTGATGTCGCCGCCGATCTCGTGGCCAGGCGCGAACGGACGCGGCGGCTTGAACTGGTACTTGTCGGCAATGATCAACGTGTCGGGAAAATTGACGCCGGCTGCGCGAATGGCGACCCGGACCTGGCCCTTGCCCAGAGGCTGGGACGGCATCTCCACCAGCTTCAGGCTTTCCGGCCCGCCTGGCGCTTCGCTCAGCATCGCGCGCATGTCGTTCGCTCCGTCTCGCTGCTTGGTCGCGTGGCGGCATTGATACGATGGCCGCCCCCTCAGCGTCCATGGCGGCCTCGGTCCGTGCTAGAAGAGCCGACTTTCGCGGGGAGAAAGATGACGAGCCGATGTCCTCATCCTCTTCAGGATTGCGCGCGGCCCTGCTTGCTCACGAGACCGAGCGAGCGGCGACGCTTGCGGTCCGGAAGACGATAAGTCAGGCATGCCAATGAACGAACGAGGCGCACTGTTGCCGGCGCTCGACCGGCTGTTTGCTGGCCCCCGCAACTCCCTGCTCACGATATCGGCGATGCTGGAGGGCCTCGAGAATCGCTCCTACGCCTTCGCGATCGCGGCGATCAATCTGCCCAATTGCATTCCCACCGGCATTCCGTGGCTGTCGACCATAACGGGCGTGCCGATGTTGTTGCTGGTCGCCCAGTTCTTCATGGGGAGACCCTCGCCGTCCCTACCGGATTTCATCGGCAATCGCGGCATGGAGCGCGGCCGCCTCCAGGACTTCCTCGGGCGTGCCCGTCGTCATCTGCGCCGCCTGGAACGAACCATCCATCCGCGCCGCGAATGGTGGCTGGCAGGAACGCCACGCCGGCTGCTCCTGCTCGCGTGGGCGGCCAACATCTTCGTCCTCGCCTTGCCAATTCCCTTCGATAACCTGTTTCCCGCTTGGGCGATCTTCTTCTACTGCCTCGCCCTGATCGAGGGCGACGGCGTGATGGCGATGCTGGGATGGCTGCTGACCATGGTCACGGTGATGTGGACGGTATTCCTGCTGATGATCGGCCATGCCGCCATCCTCACCGCCTTCGCCGCGCTGCACCGGCTCCTATTCGACTGACATCTGCGAGATTTCAATGACGCAAGCACGCAACGACTCGATGACCGAGCTGCTCGCCAACCTCGACCGGGGCGAGTCGCTGCCGGCACGTTGGTACACCGATCCGGCGATCGCCGAACGCGAGATCACCCGGATATTCCGAAAGAGCTGGATCTACGTCGGTCCCGTGGTGCATCTCGCCAATCTCGGCGATTACATCACCGGATATGCAGGCGGCGTTCCCGTCGTCGTCGTTCGAGACGATGCGGGCCTTGCTGGATTCGTCAATGTCTGCCGCCATCGCAGGCACGAGGTCATGAAGGGGCGTGGCAACGCCAGGACGATGATGTGCGGCTATCACGCCTGGACCTACGACCTTGCCGGCCAGCTCAAACGTGCGCCGCGCTCTGAAAGCGCCGCCGACTTTCGCCTCGAGGACTTCCCGTTGCTGCCGATCCGCGCCGAAGCGCTCGGGCCGCTCGTCTTCGTCAATCTCGACCGCGAGGCACCGCCCGTCCGGAGCCTCTTCGGGCCGGTGCTCGACATCATCGCCCGGAGCGGCGTCGTCCTCGACGAACTCAAACCGCACAGCCGTGCCGAAGCGCAATCACCCGCCAACTGGAAGGCGATGCTCGAGAACTACCTCGAGTGCTATCACTGCGCCGTCGCCCATCCGGGCTTCAGTGCCGCAATCGACGTGCGACCCGACCAGTACAAGTACGAGGCCCACGCGTGGTTCTCGACCCAGATCGGTCCGGTAAAACAGTCGGCGCTGGCGGGGCGAGGCAAGGCGCCGCCCTACGACGTCGCCGGCGCGGTGGGCGAGTCGCAGTACCACTTCCTGTGGCCCAACCTCACCATCAGCATCAACCCCGGATTCCCCAATCTATCCGCCGAGCTCTGGGTGCCGGATGGTCCGACCGTGACTCGCGGCTTCTCGGATCGGTTCTTCGGCCGGGGCGTCAGCGACGACTTCGTCCGGACAATGATTGCCTTCAACGACCAGGTCGCGGCGGAGGACGAACGCCTCACCGATTCGGTGCAGCGCGGCCTTGCGGGCGGCCTCCCCGACCACGGCCGCTTCCTGCCCGACGCCGAACCGCTGGTGCTCGACTTCCAACGGAAGATCATCCGCGCGATGGCCGGCGAAAATTGACCCTCATGCTCCTCCCCACGCTTTGCGTGGGGTGGTGTCCGAATCGTCGCGGACACAGGGGATCATGCGTCATCCTCATGAGGACGCGGGGTCCCGCCCGCTCAGGGATCCACGAACGGGCGCGCCCCCCGGTGGTCCCCATGTGCATGGCTCCTCCGCCGGCAAAGACGCTAGGGAGGAGAGTGAAGTCAATATGAGCGCGGCAGGCCGAGCACGTGCTCCGCGATGAAGTTCAGGATCATGTTGGTCGAGATCGGGGCCACCATGTAGAGGCGGGTCTCACGGAACTTGCGCTCGATGTCGTATTCCTCGGCGAAGCCGAAGCCGCCGTGGGTCTGCACGCACATGTCAGCGGCAGCCCATGCCGCTTCCGAGCCCAGCATCTTGGCCATGTTGGCCTCGGCGCCGCACGGCAGGCCGGCCTCGTATAGTGAGGCGGCCTTGCGCACCATGAGGTCCGCCGCCTCGGTCTGCGCGTAGGCGCGGGCGATCGGAAACTGCACGCCCTGGTTCTGGCCGATCGGCCGGCCGAACAGCTTGCGCTGCTTGGCATAGTCGGTCGCCTTCTCGATGAACCAGCGCGAATCGCCGATGCACTCGGATGCGATCAGCACGCGCTCGGCATTCATGCCGCCCAGGATGTAGCGGAAGCCTTTACCCTCCTCGCCCACCAGGTTCTCGGCCGGCACCTCCATGTTGTCGAAGAACACCTCGGTGGTGTTGTGATTCATCATGGTGCGGATCGGCCGGATGGTGAGGCCCTTGCCGAGCTCCTCGCGCATGTCGACCACGAAGACGGACAAGCCCTCGGTGCGCTTCTCGACCTGGTCGCGCGGCGTGGTCCGCGCCAGCAGCAGCATCAGATCGGAATGCTCGGCCCGGCTGGTCCACACCTTCTGGCCGTTCACGACATAGGTGCTGTTGTTCTTCTTCACCGCCGTCGTGCGCAGCGCCAGCGTATCGGTGCCGCTGGTCGGCTCGGTCACGCCGAAGGACTGCAGGCGCAGTTCGCCGCTGGCGATGCGCGGCAGGTAGCGCTGCTTCTGCTCGGCGCTGCCATGCCGCAGCAAGGTTCCCATGATGTACATCTGGGCGTGGCAGGCGGCTCCGTTGCAGCCGGCACGCTGAACCTCCTCGAGCACAGCGGCGGCCGCCGAGATGCCGAGTCCCGCGCCGCCGTATTCCTCCGGAATCAGGGTCGCCAGCCAACCAGCCTCGGTCAGCGCCTTCACGAAGGCAGTCGGGTAACCGCGTTCGCGGTCGAGCTCGCGCCAGTAGGCGCCATCGAACTTCAGGCAGAGCTGACGGACCGCGTCGCGGATTTCAGGATGGGTCGGAGCGTAAGGATTTTCCATGGCGCGCGACCCTAGTCCGGTGCCTCCGCCCATGCAACGCGCGCCAGCGACTCGATCAGCGAGCCGTGGATGTCCGCCGCGAAGCCGTCGACCGTGGGTTCGCGCCGCGCGGTGACACCATCGACCGCGCCCGCCTTCTCGACGATCGCCCGCGTGACGGCGAGATCGCGTTCCGCCGTCAGGAATTTGCGTATGATGCCGCCCCAGTCGGCCCGCTGGACGGCAAGTGCCGCCATCAAGCCATAAGCACCCCAGTTGGAGACACCGGCCACGATCAGGTGATCGCACGGTGTGACGCAGGCGATCTGCCCGCCGTTGGGCACAGTGCGCGCAATCAGCTCGGCCGCCACCCGGCCCATGCCGATCTCGTTCCCGCCGTCGCCGACCGCTATCTTCGTCCAGGGGCCGCCGAGGAACAGGTCATCGAGCGGTGCTGTCCAGGCCGAGACATCGACGCCGCGCATGTTGCGAGGCCGGCCATCAGCACTGCGGCCACATCGTTCGATAGCGACGGCGTGACTGACTCCGGCCCTGCGCCACTCTTCTGCGACGCGTTCGATGCCCGCCGAGTCGACAACGCCAACCTCGTCGACCATGACGCCGCCGCCGCCAGCCTCGGCGACGGCGACACGCACGGCCTCGGCACACGGCGTGTCGACGGTAATGCGCACCGGCAGTCCGCAAGCCGCCAAGGCGCAGGCCAGCAAGGCCGTCCCGACCGGTCCATCGGTTTCGGGGGCCGCCACACCGTCGCGCGGCACGAAGAAGCCGGTGATGAACCCGACTCCGCGCGCGCCTGTCAGGGCCTGGGCGGCGGCGTTCAGCCCGCCCGCACTGGCAGCGATCAGGTCGGCCGTCTTGCGACCGACGTCGCGGCAGACCAGGGCTTCTATGGCAGCCGTCCGCCGCGCGATCTCACTTGTCCTTGGCGACATAAACTCCCGTCCAGCCGATCGGCGGCTCCGCGCGCAGACCGTCGATCCGCGCGCGCATCATCGCGTAGTACTCTTGCCGCCACCCCGCAGCAGAGGCGGCCGCTTCGCATTCCTCTATCATGCCGAGCGCCTCGGCGAAGCCCCCGGCCCTGTAGTGAGCGAGAAAGTCGCTCTGGCGTTCAAGAAGGGTCTGGAAGGCTGGCGTTTTCGCCAAGGCGGGATCGCCGACCAACGCGAAGGCGCGTTGCGCTTCGGTCTTGCCTTTGACCATGATGAGATCGATTTCGACCGCGGCGTGATCGGGCACCTGCGCCCTCGTGACTTCGCCGATGATGATGCTCACCGCGTAAGTCTTGCATTGCCCCTCCAGTCGAGACGCGAGATTCACGTCGTCCCCGAGGCACGAGTAGGTGAACCGCTGGGTCGACCCGAAATTGCCGACCGAGGCATGACCGGTGTTGAGTCCGATGCCGATGTTCACTGGAATGTGCTGCCTCCCTTCGGCGGCAGCCTCGGCCTGCCATTCGTCATTGAGCACAGCGAGCCGCCTCTGCATGGCAAGGGCTGTTTCGCAAGCCCGCGTGGCATGGCCTTCCACCGTTAGCGGGGCGTTCCAGAAGGCCATGATGGCATCACCCATGTATTTGTCGATCGTGCCGCTGTGCGACAGAATCAGGTCGGTCATCGGTGTCAGGAACCGATTCATGAATCGCGTCAGGCCATGCGCGTCGAACTGCTCGGAAATTCGCGTGAACCCCCGCACGTCGGTGAACATCACCGTGATCTCACGCACCTCGCCGCCGAGTTGCAGCAGCTCGGGATGGCGGGCGAGCTGCTCGACAACGTCGGGCGACAGATAGAGGCCGAAGGCGCCGCGAATCTGGGCGCGCTCGCGCTCGGTGCGCATGAAGGCGAGTGCCGTGCCCGTGACGTAAATGGCGGCCAGCGTCGCGGGGGGATAGATCGGATCGAACAGCAACCGGTACTCGGAGAAGGCGAACCACGGAACCGCCAGCCCCACGCCGATGCCGGCAGCAGCAACCCCAGCCATCCAGCCGGCCGATAGGCGCGGCAATGCCCAGACGAACAGCACGCCGATCGCCGCAAGGTAGAGGAATTCGGCGCCATCGGCGAAGTCCGGCCGGCTGAGATACTGCTGCTCGAGCATCTGCTCGGCGAGCTGCGCCTGCACCTCTACTCCCGGCACCGAATCGCTCCCGGGCGTGCTGCGCATGTCGCGCAAGCCGATCGCGCTCGTGCCGATGATCACGACCCGCCCCTCGATCTGCTCGGCCGGCACCTCGTCGTTCATGACCGCCCGCGCCGAGACGAAGCGTTCCTGGCGATGCCCCGTGTCATAGAGGGTCAGCCGACCTCGCGCGTCGGTTCGGACCTCGATGTCGCCGGTCCGGATCGCGACGATGCCGGTGCGCTCGCCGAAGGAGAGCTCGCCGCTCGCGCCCGAGGACTTCACCAGGTAGGTGTTGGCACCCTGGGCGACCCGCAGCGCCTCGATCGAGAGAGCCGGAAAGAGTCCGTCCTGGCCGGCCACGCGGTACAGCATGGGAACTCGGCGAATGACGGCGCTCTCCAGATCAGTGTTGACGCTGCCGTTGCCTTTGGCCGCCGCCTCGAGCAACGGGATGGGGCGCACCGTTCCCTGCTGCAGCGGCAGGAACTGCGCGGGGTCGTCACCGGCAAACGCCGTGCCATGATAGCGGCGCGGCGCCTGGGCTGGGGCCTTCGGGTCGAAGCCGAACCCCAGCACGACACGCGATTGCGCCATCGCGTCGGCGAGAACCTGGTCGTTGTCCTGGATCGCCGCGGCGAGCTTCGCCACTGTCTCGGGGTCGGTGTAGGCGACGAGGTCGCGCACCATGCGGCTCATCGATGACCGGTCGGGCTCGGCGAACACGACATCGAAGGCGATCGCCGCCGCGCCCTTCTCGGTGAGCTTGTCGACGAGGCGAGCGATGGTCGTGCGCGGCCACGGCCATTGGCCGTACTCGGCCAGCGCCGCCTCGTCGATATCGGCGATGCGCACCGGAGTTTCCGGATTGTAGCGGCGCGGCATCAGACGCTGATAGACGTCGAAAGCGAAGTCGCGCAGGCGCGACAGCTCGACGGGATCGGCAGCGCGCAACGCCAGCGCACCGAGCAGCACGAGCAGGGCGGCGAGGAACGGCACACGCGCATTGTTGCGACCGAGCAGCCAACCCATGCGCATTCGACGCCCAACCCTCCCGAGATCGCCACTTTACGGAAGGACGCCATCCAAGCCAAATAGCTCACCTTGTCGACGACCCCTCCCGCATCATCGACCGTCGCCGGCATTTACGCGCGGCTGGGTGCCCTCGCCTTGTTCGCAACGCTCGACGCGCTGGTCAAATGGCTGGGCGATTCGTACGACTCGTTCCAGATGATGCTGTTCCGCAGCACCGTCGCGCTGGTGCCGCTCTACTTCCTGTATCGCTCTGTAGGCGGCATCCGCTTGCTGCATAGCAAGAAGCCCGTGCTGCAGGTCCTGCGCATCGTCTCCGGCTTCGGCAGCCTGTTCGGCTTCTTCTACCTCTTGCCGCGCATGCCGCTGGTCGACCTCTATGCGATCTCCTATGCCGCCCCGCTGTTCATGGTCGGCCTGGCCGCCGCGATCCTCGGCGAACGGGTCGGCTGGCGGCGCTGGAGCGCGGTCGCCGTCGGCTTCGTCGGCGTGCTGATCATGCTGGAGCCGTGGACCATTTCCGTCCACTGGCTGTCGCTCGCGGTGCTGCTGGCGACCTTCAGCTACTCGGTGTCGACCGTGCTTACCCGTCTGATCAGCCGCTACGACCACGATGCGGCGACCATCTTCTGGTTCTGCCTGTTCGCCAGCCTGGTCTCGCTCGTGGGCGCCATCCCGAACTGGAGATGGCCGCCGCTCGCCGACTGGTTCTGGCTCTGCTCGCTGGGTTTGGTCGGCGGCTGCGGCCAGATCCTGGTCACCCGAGCGCTCCGCCTCGCCCCGGCCTCGGTCCTGGCGCCGTTCGACTACAGCTCCATCGCGCTGGCGGTGCTGTTCGGCTATTTGTGGTTCAGGGAGGAGCCCTCGCCGGCAGTGTGGTTGGGACTGCCCCTGGTCATCGGATCGGGGCTGTACATCCTCTACCGCGAACGCGTCCGCGCCGGCGAGGTCCGGCGGGCTTCCCGAGCAGCCGTGGCAGCCGTTGCGCGGGATTGACGAACGGTCCCGTCAACCACATCTTGTAGGGCATGAGCGAAACCACCTTTTCCGTTACCGACAGCGCCGCCAAGCGCATCGCCTTCCTGGCGGCCAAGGAACCGAAGCCGGTCATGATGCGGGTCGCCGTCCTGGGCGGCGGCTGCTCGGGTTTCCAGTACAATTTCTCGTTCGAGGAACAACGCAACGAGGACGACCTGTTGATCGAGCGCGGCGGCGCGGCGGTGCTGGTCGACAGCACGTCCCTGGAACTGCTGAAAGGCAGCCAGCTCGACTATGTCGAAGAAATGGTCGGCTCGGCCTTCCAGGTGAACAACCCGAACGCCACGTCGTCCTGCGGCTGCGGCAACTCGTTCAGCATATGAGGCGGCAGCGCTCGATCCCGTTGCGATGAAGATCGCGACCTGGAACGTCAATTCCGTCCGCAAGCGGACGGGCAACCTCGTCGCCTGGTTGGCGCAGGCGCGGCCCGACATCGTCGTCCTTCAGGAACTCAAGGCCCAGGAGGCCCAGTTCCCGCGACTGGAAGTCGAGGCCGCCGGTTACAAGGCGGAAATCGTCGGGCAGAAGGGTTTCAATGGCGTCGCCCTGCTGTCGCTCCATCCCGTCGAGATCACCGCCCGCGCCCTGCCGGACGCCGTCGCCGACGAACAGGCGCGGTATATCGAAGGCCGCATCCAGACCAATCATGGACCGCTGACGGTCGGCGGGCTCTATCTCCCCAATGGCAATCCGGTCGGCACCGACAAGTTTGCCTACAAGATCGCCTGGATGGAGCGTTTGCAGCGGCGGGCAAAGGAATTGCTCGCGCGCGAGGAAATGTTCGTACTTGGCGGCGACTACAATGTTTGCCCGACCGAGACGGACGTCTACGACCCCAAGGCCTTCGCCAACGACGCGTTGTGCCAGCTGCAATCGCGCGCCGCCTTGCGCGCCCTGCTCAATCTCGGCCTGACCGACGCCGTCCGGGCCTTCGACCAGGACGGTGTCTGTTACACTTTCTGGGACTATCAGGCTGGCGCCTGGGCCAAGAACTGGGGCTTGAGAATCGACCACCTGCTCCTGTCGCCGCAAGCCGCCGATCACCTGACGGCGGCAGGCATCGACCGGGCCGAGCGCGGCAAGGTCGAGCCGTCCGATCATGTTCCCGTCTGGTGCGAACTCGACCTCGCGGCCTGAGCTTGCCCCCGCCCGTTTGGCCGGGGCAGGAATAGATTCTACTTCGACAGCGTCGCCGTCAGCCCAAGGCCACTCACCAGGTCGGCATCGGGCCTGAGCAGGTAAGTGAAGCGATCGAGGTCGACCGCCGGGTCGGGCTTGGCCTCGATCGTCAGCGTACCGCCGCGCTCGATGAATTGCGCAACGGTGTCGAGTAGCTTGGTCATGCTTTCCGAGATCAGCACGCCGGCGGGCGAATAGCGGCGGATCTCGGTGGCCAGGTTGGCGCGGGTCCTGGCTACCGGCTGGCCGGTCACGGTCGATAGTGCCTTGAGGCTCCGCTCCAGAATGCTCTTGTCGGCGACGACGAGACGGGCTGACGAAAGGGCGATAGAGGTCGCCTGCAGCGCGTCGAGATCGCCTTCGTCGACCGCCTGCCAGAACGCCGAATCGGCATTGGCGAGACGCATCGAGAAGTCGATCTCGCCGAGGCCCGGCCCGACCAAGGCGCATTGCTCCACTGCCACCACGGCCTTGGCGCGGTCCTCCAGGCCCGAGCAATCCAGATCGAGCTTGACCTCCTTGAGGCCCATCGATTGCAGAGCAATGCGCAACTGCAGCGCCTCGAGGCCACGCAATGGAGGAGCCAGCACGAAGCCCTCGATGCGCGTGCGCGTACGGCTCACTTCGGCCGACTCGTGCGTCGTGTCGATGCTGATGCTGCCGAGCGAGATGCCATAGCGGGCGAAGGCATCGCCGCCAAATCCCGAGATGCGACCGCTGGCGATTTGGACGCGCCCCAGCGGCATGCCGGGTTCCCAGTCGGTGGAAGCGAGGGCGGCGAGCAAGCGGCGCAGGTCCAGGCCGTTCATGTCCAGGTCGCCGATCTTGACCTCGGCGGCCTGCTTGCCTTTCGTCGCCACCTCCATGTCGTTGGCCGTCAGCCGGCCAATGCGCCCGCGGTCGAAGCGCTCGACGAGGAACATCGCGAGGCCGAGCGTTTCGCTTTTCTTCGGTTGGACAATTACAAGACTGCGCAGTTCCAGGCGACCGACCTCGACCGCAGCCAGGGTGCGCGCGACGCGTTGCCGCTCGGCTTGTGGCCCGCCTTCGCCAGGATCGAACCGCTCGAGATTGAAGTTCTCGACCACGAGCGATGCCACGCTCACTTGCGTGACCTGATCAGCGGCGCGGAAATCCCGTACCTCCAGGCGCTTTGCCTGCAGCGGATCGCCCAAGCGAATGCCCTGAAGTGGCGTGCGTCCTTGCAGGAACTCCTTGATCGGCCAGTCGAGCCCCGACGCATCGACTCGCGCAATGGTCATCTCGCCGGCCGGGCGCGTGCTCCTGACGTCGAGCAAGACGATCTGACGGTCGAACAGCGAGACTTCGACACTGCCGACCTTGTTGGTGCCGCTGCGTTCGATTTCGGCCTTGAGCAGGTCGGCGACGTGAATCTGGATGAGCGGCACGGCGGCGAGGCAGGCGCCGATCAGACCGAGCAGCACCAGGGCCGCGACAATACCCTTCTTCATGGCTCGGCGTCCGGTTGCCTCGTCGGTTGGGCGGCGTCGAACGCCGGCAGCTTCATGCCGGCGTCGAAAATTCGTTGGATCGTCGGGTATTTCTTCATGTCGACCTTGAATCGTGCGGCATTGAATACCTGCGGAATAAGGCAAAGATCGGCCATCGTTGGGCGGTCGCCGTGACTGAAGGTTCCAGTCTGGGGGTGGTCGGCAATCGACGCTTCGTAGGCCTCGAAGCCGGTGTCGATCCAGTGTCGCGACCAGGCAAAGGCGCTTTCCTCGCTCTGCCCGAACCTGTCGCGCAGATAGGCCATCACACGTAGATTCTGGATCGGATGGATGTCGGCTGCGCAGATCAGCGCCAATGCCCTGACCCGGGCACGCTCGACCGGATCCCTGGGCAGCAGCGGCGGCTCGGGATGGGTCTCCTCGAGGTATTCGAGGATCGCCAACGACTGAGTGAGCACGTCGCCGGAGTCGAGCACCATCGCCGGCACCAGCTTCTGGGGATTGAGCGCGACGTAGTCGGGCGACACCTGCTCGCCCTTGCGCAGATGGCGCGAGGCGTGCTCGACGGCGATGCCCTTGAGGTTCAAGGCAATCCGCACGCGAAACGCCGCCGACGAACGAAAATAGCCGATCAGCTTCATGGCCGCCTCCCCGACCACCTTAGCATGGCTTGCGGCAACGTGGCTTAGGGACGCGTCCCGTAGCGCACGACCTTCTGATCGATGGCGCCGAAAATCGATTGGCCGGCACGGTCGAGCATCTCGATCCGGATGCGGTCGCCGAAAGCCATGAACGGCGTCACGGCCTTGCCGCTCGCGATGGTCTCACGCACCCGGCGTTCGGCGATGCACGAACAGCCGACGCCGGCATCGCGATTGGCGACCGTGCCAGAGCCGACGATCGTGCCCGCCTCGAGATGCCGCGTGCGGGCGGCATGGGCGATGAGCTGGCCGAAGTCGAAAGTGAGATCCGTCGCTGCATTGGGATGTCCGAACGGCTTGCCGTTCAGGGTCGAGATCAACGGCAGATCGAGCTTGCAGCCGTCCCAGGCATCGCCCAGCTCGTCAGGCGTCACGGCGACCGGTGCGAAGGCGGTCGCCGGCTTGCCGTGGAAGAAGCCAAAGCCCTTGGCCAGCTCGGTGACGATGAGGTTGCGCAGCGACACGTCGTTCAGGATCGTCACCAGCTTGATGTGACGACGCGCGGCAGCGGCCGACACGCCCATCGGCACGTCGTCGACGATGACGCCGATCTCGCCTTCGAAATCGATCCCCCAGGCCTCGTCGTCGGCCTCGATGTCGTCATTGGGGCCGATGAAGGAATCCGATCCGCCCTGGTACATCAGCGGATCGGTCCAGAAGGAGGGCGGCATCTCGACGCCGCGCGCCTTGCGCACCAGCTCGACGTGCACGACGTAGGCCGATCCGTCGGCCCATTGGAAAGCGCGCGGCAGCGGCGCCGCCAATGCCGTCGTATCGAGGGCGAAGGCGCCAGGCGCCTTGTCCTCGGCCAGTCGCTCGGCGAGCTCGCCAAGCCGGGGCGACACGGCCGCCCAGTCGTCGAGCGCCTTCTGCAAGGTCGGTGCAATTCCCGCTGCCCGAACCGCTCGCTTCAGCGCCCGATCGACGACGATCAGCGTGCCGTCACGACCGCCTTCCTTCAACGAGCCGAGCTTCATCGTCCTGCCCTACTCCGCCGCCTGCTTGAAATCCGGCGGGCGCCACGATTTCACATAGCCCTCGAACTCGACGCCCGCGGGCATGGCCGCAAGGTCGACGGCATCGCGCGTGTCGATCATGACCGCGACCTCGTCGGTTTCGGTCCGTCCGCCCTTGGTGGCGGCGTGGAAGGCCTTGGGATGTGGCCCGTGCGTGAAGCCCGAGGGGTGAATCGTCATCATCCCGGGATGGATGTTGTCGCGGCTGAAGAAGCTGCCTTTGTGGTAGAAGATGATCTCTTCATAGTCGTCGTTGTTGTGGAAGAACGGCAGCTTGAGCGCCTCGGGATCGCTCTCGAACGGCCGCGGCACGAAGGTGCAGACGACGAAACGGCCGGCCATGAAGGTCGTGTGCGCCGACGGCGGCAAGTGAACGCGATGGCTCATCAGCGGCCGCAGATCGCGCCAGTTGATGCGCGCGACACTGAGATCGCCATGCCAGCCCACGGCATCCAGGGGATTGAATGGGAAAGTCACGGCCGAGAGCTGATTGCGGCGCTTCACCGACACCCGCCAGGTCCGCTCGTCCTGCTGGGCGCGAAAGGCGTCATCGATCCTCGGCGTATCGAGCATGGCCGTATCGAAGATCGCATGGTGGCCGACCAACCCCTTTTCGGGCAGTGTGAAGTGCTCGTTGGTCGCCTCGACCATCAGCGACAAGGTCGGCTTGG
Organism: Reyranellaceae bacterium; assembly: GCA_046349335.1. Lineage (GTDB taxonomy): Bacteria > Pseudomonadota > Alphaproteobacteria > Reyranellales > Reyranellaceae > Reyranella. Next base: position 222,278 of record JAXMCO010000002.1, on the reverse strand, counting down.
TCGGCGCCAGGCGCCACATCGTGCCGCGCGGAATGACAATGTAGTCGCCGTCGCGATAGTCGAGGTGGCCGTAGTCGCAGAATAGGGCGCCCTCGCCCTCGTGGACGAACAGAAGCTCGTCGCCGTCGCTGTTGCGCGCCAGCTCCGCCATCGGCGCGTCGAGCCGCCAGATGCGCATCTGCATGTGCGGATTGGACATCACCAATTGCGCCTGCCACGGGCTCTCGGCGCCGGCTGCAAGCTTGCCGAGGTCGAACGCACGTGGCCGGATGGCGCCATCGAATTCGATCCAGTCGGTCGGCTTGTGCCGGTGATGAAATTGCGCCGACGGCCCGAAGAATCCTTCCTTGCTGATCTCGCGCTCGTAGGTGCCCTCGGGAAGTCGGACATGGGCCTGACGTGAGGCGACGCCTTCGACCTGGCGCAGCGGAATCCAGTTCCTGCTCATGGCTTTCTCCGTTCGATCTATGCCTCGAGAACGCCGCGTCGGATCTGGTCGAGCTCGATCGACTCGAACAGGGCGCGGAAGTTCCCCTCACCGAAGCCTTCGTTGCCGCGACGCTGGATGATCTCGAAAAAGATCGGGCCGATCACGGTCTGCGTGAAGATTTGCAAGAGCAACCCGCCGCCCTTGGTCGGGGCACCGTCGATCAGGATGCGATCGGCGGCCAGGCGGCCGACATCCTGGCCATGGCCCGGCAGGCGGCTATCGACCTGCTCGTAGTAGGCGTCGGGCACGGTCTGGAACGGCACGCCTCGAGCCCGCAGGGTCTCGACGGTGTCGTAGATGTCGCCGGTGCCGAGGGCGATGTGCTGAATGCCTTCGCCGTGATAGGCGGAAAGATATTCCTGGATTTGCGACTTGTCGTCGGTGCTCTCGTTGATGGGAATGCGGATCTTGCCGCACGGGCTGGTCATCGCTTTGCTCTTCAGCCCAGTGAGCTTACCTTCGATGTCGAAGTAGCGGATTTCCTTGAAGTTGAAGAGACGCTCGTAGAAGTCGGCCCACTCGGCCATGCGCCCGCGATGCACATTGTGCGTCAGATGGTCGATGTAGGTGAGGCCGACACCCTTGGGCGAATGATCGATGCCGGGCAGGAACTCGAAGTCGACATCGTAGATCGTTCCGCGCTCGCCGTAACGATCGACCAGATAGATCAGCGAATCGCCGATACCCTTGATCGCCGGGATGTTGAGCTCCATCGGCCCGACCTTGTTCTCGACACCCCAGGCGCCGAGCGACAGGGCCCGCTTGTAGGCGAAGGCAGCATTCTTCACGCGGAAGGCGATGGCACAGACACTGGGACCGTGCACGCGGGCGAAGCCCTGTGCAAAGCTCTCCTTCTCGCCATTGACGATGAAATTGACGTCGCCCTGGCGATACAACGAGACGTCCTTGGAGCGGTGCCGGGCGACCCGCACGAAGCCCATGCTCTCGAACAGCGCGCCGAGCGCCGCCGGGTCGGGCGCGGTGTACTCGACGAACTCGAAGCCGTCGGTGCCCATCGGATTGATCTCGTCGACACCCGCGCCGGGGTCCTCGACCGTTGCCATGCTCGACCTCCGGGTTGACCTCGATTCCAAATTAGTTTCATATGTAACTAATATGGCGAACGATTTGCAAGCCCTCGAGCTCGAGAATTTTCTGCCCTACCGGCTGTCGGTGCTGGCCCAGCTCGTAAGCGAGTCGCTGCACGACCTCTACGCCGAGCCGTTCGGATTGACCGTGACGCAATGGCGGGTAATGGCGGCGCTGGGCTGCTTTGCGCCTCTCACCGCCTCCGAAGTCGGGCAGCGCATCGTCATGGACAAGGTCGCGGTGAGCCGGGCTGTCGCCGGCCTGATGGATCGCGGCCTGATCGAAAGAGCCACCGATCGCAAAGACCGCCGACGAGCTTCGTTGCGACTGAGCGCGCGCGGCCGGTCCGTGCATGCCCGCATCGTCCCGCTCGCCGTGGAATACCAGGACCGGCTCTACGAGGCCTTCGATGCCGACGAGCGACGCAGCTTCGACGCGCTCGCGGAACGCTTGTTCGCTCAGGCCAAGGCGCTTCGCGAAGTCGGCTGAGCCTGCCTTGTGGCTCGGACTCGCCATGCTATAACCCCCGGCGCTTTTGCAACACGGGGAGGCAGCTTTGGCCGCACAGGCCGCCCGGCAGCATGCGGCCACAAAGCCGATCCTGGTGCTGAATGGGCCGAATCTCAACATGCTCGGCAAACGACAGCCGGAGATTTACGGCCGCGAAACCCTTGCGGACGTCGAGCAAGCATGCCGCACGGAAGCCGAACGGCTGGGGATAAGTATCGAATTCGCCCAGAGCAACCACGAGGGCGCGCTCGTCGATCTGATTCAGGCCGCACGCGAGAAGAATGCCGGCATCGTCATCAACGCCGGCGCCTATACGCACACCTCCGTTGCCCTGCTCGACGCGCTGAACGCGGCCGAGCTGCCGGTCGTCGAGGTCCATCTGTCCAACATCTACAAGCGTGAAAGCTTCCGCCATCACTCCTATATCAGCCCGGCTGCCGTCGGCGTGATCGCGGGGTTGGGCAGCCACGGCTATCTTCTCGCCCTCCAGGCGCTAGCGCGCCTGCTGGCACGCTGACCTTCATCGCGGAGCATCCGTCCCATGGCAAAGTTCGAGATGGATACCGAGTTCGTCCGCAAGCTGGCGCAGATTCTCCACGAGACCGATCTCGGTGAAATCGAGCTGGCAGACGGCGACCGCCGCATCCGTGTCGCACGACCGACCGTGACGGTCGCCGCGGCGCCGCCGATGATGGCGACGCCCGCCGCGCCCGCTGGCGTGCCCGCCGTCGTTTCGGCCGGCCCGGCTAGCGATTTCGCCAAGCATCCCGGTGTCGTGAAATCGCCGATGGTCGGCACTGCTTATCTGGCGCCCGAGCCGGGCAAGCCGAATTTCGTGGCGGTCGGCGACGAGGTTGCGCCCGGACAGACGCTGCTGATCATCGAGGCTATGAAGACGTTCAACCCCATCAAGGCGCGCAAAGCCGGCAAGGTCGCACGAATACTGATCGAGAATGCCCAACCGGTAGAATACGACGAACCGCTGCTGGTCGTCGAATAAGGACGCCCGGCTGCGATGTTCGACAAGGTCCTGATCGCCAACCGCGGGGAAATCGCCCTGCGTATCCATCGCGCCTGTCGCGAGATGGGCATCCAGACCGTGGCGGTGCATTCGACCGCCGACAGCGACGCCATGCATGTCCGATTGGCCGACGAATCGGTCTGTATCGGCCCGCCGCCTGCGCGCGACAGCTACCTCAACATTCCGGCAATCCTGTCGGCCGCGACGATCGCCGGCGCCGACGCCATCCATCCCGGCTACGGCTTCCTGTCCGAGAATGCCCGCTTCGCCGAGGCCGTCGAGGCGCACGGCTTCACCTTCATCGGCCCGACGCCCCAGCACATCCGCATGATGGGCGACAAGATCGTCGCCAAGCAGACCGCCGCCGAGCTCGGCCTGCCGCTGGTGCCCGGCTCGCCGGGCCCTGTCGAGACGCGCGACGAAGTGGTCGCGCTCGGCGACCGGTTCGGCTGGCCGGTGCTGGTCAAGGCGGTGGCGGGCGGCGGCGGACGCGGCATGAAGGTGGTTGCCGATGCCGCGGCCGCCGGCGAAGCCCTCTCGCTCGCCCGTGCCGAGGCCAAGGCGGCGTTCAGCAACGATTCCGTTTACGTCGAGAAGTACCTGGCGCGGCCCCGCCACATCGAGATCCAGGTGCTGGGTGACGGCAAAGGCGCGGGCGTCCATCTCGGTGAGCGCGATTGCTCCCTGCAACGGCGCCACCAAAAGGTCCTCGAGGAGGCGCCCTCGCCGGCTCTCAATGCCGAGCAGCGCCAACGGATCGGCGAATTGGCGGCGAGTGCGGTGCGTAAGCTCAAGTACCGCGGCGCCGGAACGCTAGAGTTCCTGTTCCAGGACGGCGAATTCTACTTCATCGAGATGAATACCCGCCTTCAGGTTGAGCATCCGATCACCGAGGCGGTGACGGGCATCGACCTGGTGCGCGAGCAGATCCGGATTGCCGACGGCGCGCCGCTCGGCATGACCCAGAACGATATTGTGATCCAGGGTCATGCCATCGAGTGCCGCATCAACGCCGAGCATCCGGAGACCTTCGTGCCTTGTCCCGGCCGCATCGTCGACTATCACCCCCCGGGGGGACTGGGCGTCCGTGTCGATTCCGGCCTATACACCGGCTACGTCATGCCGCCCTACTACGATTCCATGGTGGCGAAGCTGATCGTCAATGGCGCGACGCGTAACGAATGCCTGATGCGCCTGCGCCGGTCGCTCGAGGAATTCGTGATCGGCGGCATCGACACGACGATCCCGCTGCATCTTCGCATCGTCGGCGAGCAGGCCTTCATCGACGGCGACTACGACATTCACTGGCTGGAGAAGCTGGTCGGCCTGAAGAAGTAGCGTTTCCGCCATGGAGATCACGCCCGACCTCCTGCTGCAGGCCTATCGGATCGGCGTCTTCCCGATGGGCGAACGACGCGACGATCCGAAGCTCCACTGGCTCGACCCGCGCCGGCGCGCCGTGCTGCCGCTCGACGGTTTCCACCTGCCGCATCGTCTCGCGCGCACGGTCCGGGCCGGCCGCTTCGCGGTGACGGCGGACACGGCGTTCGCCGAGACGGTTCGGGCCTGCGCCGAGCCACGGCCGGGCCACCCCGAGAGCTGGATCAACGAGCCGATCGTCGAGCTCTACACGGAGCTCCATCGTCGCGGCCATGCCCACAGCGTGGAATGCTGGAACGGCGACAGGCTGGTCGGCGGCCTCTACGGCGTCTCGGTCGGCGCCGCCTTCTTCGGCGAGAGCATGTTCAGCCGCCAGCGCGACACCTCGAAGGTGGCACTCGTGCATCTCGTGGCGCGGCTGATCGTCGGCGGCTTTCGCCTGCTCGATTGCCAGTTCATGACCGAGCATCTGCGCAGCTTCGGCGCGATCGAGATCACGCGCGAGGAATTCCGCCCTCTGCTCGCCGCGGCGATCGATCTTCCGGCCGACTTTCAGCGCGACTTGGGCGGCGCCGACCCTTGCGCCATCGTGCAGGCGAGCACCCGGACGTCGTAGACGCCGTGATCGAGCGCCGACAGCGACGGCGTCGACGCGAACATCCAGCCGGCGAACAGCTTCTCCTCGGCCTGGCCGGGCTTGTGATCGACGATGGTGAGGTAGGCCACCGCCTCGGGCGGCGCTTCCGGGACATTAACCAGGCAATCGCCGACGGAGATTTCCAGCGTGCCGAAGCGTGTCGCCTCGCCGACCGGCGCGACGAAGCGTTGGGTCCGGGCGGTGACCTTGTCGAGCCCCTGCAGCTCGGCGACGCGCCTGCCGGGTCCGTCGGGGATCGGCCGCAGATTGGCGCTGGCGGCGCGCGACGGCGCAGGCGGCGGGGGCTGTTGCTGGGCGTAGGCAGCGACGACGACGAGGCCCACGAGCGACGCGGCGAGCGTCAGGCGCGCTCGCATGCTCAGCGCTTGCCGGCGAAGGGCACCTCGAGCGCGTCGATTAGCTCGTGCAGCGCGGCCTTGATCTGATCGGCGTCGCATCCCATCAGGACTCCATCCTCCAGCGCATCGGCGCAGAGCGATTCGATTTCCTGGATGTTCTGGTTCAGGACTTTGATCTTTTCGAGGCACGACACCGGCTTGCCGTCGGGTTGGCGCCAGGTCGGGGGAAACTTGGGACGCGCGTTCATCACTTGGACCCTGTTCCTCCAAACATGAACTTGGCGATCAGCTCCGACAAGGGGATCGCCCCCTGAGTCTTGTCGATTTCGCCGCCCGCCTTGATCAGGGTCTTGTCGCTGCCCGGCTCGAGAATGATGACCATGCCGCCCAGCAGCGACTCGCTGACGACCTTGGCATGCGTGTCGATCGGCAGATCGAGACCGGCCGAGACCATCATGCGCACGACCGCCTGATAGGTCTTGCGGTCGAGCTCGAAGCCGGTGACCGCGCCCACCTTCACGCCGCTCACCGTCACGTCGGCACCACGTTTCAGGCCGTCGATCCGATCGAAGCGCGCGACGACCTCGTAGCCGGCGGGCGCGCCGCGGTCCGACTTGGTGAATGCGTAGAAAACGAACACGCCGGCCACCAACAGGACCAGCGCGCCCACGATTGTCTCAACGATATTACGACCCACGCCCCGTCCCCACTACGGCGATGTCAGCCCGGACGCCATGCCTCGTAGGGCGGCTTGGGCTTCTCGCCGGTGGCGAGCGTATGGCCCGGCGGCCGGTAGGCACCGGCGGTGCCGCTGAGATTGGGCACATGGTCCTTCTGCCAGGCCTGGCGCGGCAGACCGCCGGCCGGCGGCACCTGGTCGGTCGTGTAATGCAGCCAGCCGTGCCAATCGGGCGGCACGCGCGAAGCTTCGGCGACGCCGTTGTACATCACCCAGCGCCTGCGCCGTTGACCGGGAACCTGCCGCTTGTCCTGGAAGTAGCGATTGCCCTCCGCATCGGTGCCCACGAGCTCGCCGCGTCTCTTGGTGAACAGCCACGTGCCGATCGTCATGCGCAACCCATGCTTCGAAGGTAACCGCGCCGCTTGTACGCGGCCGGTCGGGAACGCGCAACGCGACTGTCCTGACCGCCACGCACGCGCTGCTCGACGACGAGCACGTCGGTCATTTTCGGCCCCTGTTGCGCACTTGCATCATCTAGTACCATCAACATCCCACTCTACAAAATATAGTTGCGCACACAAGATTTTGTAATTTACTATCACCCAGTGCCCACATGTGCGTGCTCGAAAGCGACCGAGCACTTCCCGCGAAGGACTTCAGGAGACGGGAAATGGGCACGGGGGACCGTCGATGCGCTTTGAGCGTCGGTATACGCAAGCAGGAAAATCGCCATTCGAAGGAGTGGCGTTTCGTGCTGCCGATTCCGAAATCCGTAATCCGGACGGTTCGATCGTGTTCCAGGCGAGCGGGATCGACGTGCCGGCCGACTGGTCCGCCGTCGCCGTCGACATCCTCGCTCAGAAATACTTCAGGCGTTCGGGCGTTCCGGCGCGCACTCTGCAAATGGCTGAGCCCGATGTGCCGCAGTGGCTGTGGCGATCGATCCCCGACATGACTGCACTCGAGCAGTTGCCCGAGGCGGATCGCTTCACCGGCGAGACCAGCGCTCGCCAGGTGTTCCATCGCATGGCTGGCGCCTGGACCTACTGGGGCTGGCGTGGTGGCTATTTCGACGGCGAAGCCGACGCTCTCGCCTTCTACGACGAACACTGCCACATGCTGGCGACGCAGGTTTGCGCGCCCAACTCGCCGCAGTGGTTCAACACCGGCCTGCATTGGGCCTACGGCATCGATGGTCCGGGCCAAGGCCATTGGTTCGTCGATCATCGCGACGGCATAGCCCATCCGTCGTCGTCGGCCTACGAGCGGCCGCAGCCGCACGCCTGCTTCATCCAGAGCGTCGCCGACGATCTGGTGAACGAAGGCGGCATCATGGATCTGTGGGTGCGCGAGGCGCGCCTCTTCAAGTACGGGTCCGGCAGCGGCTCGAACTTCTCTCGAGTTCGGGGCGCAGGCGAGCGACTCTCGGGCGGCGGACGATCCTCGGGTTTGATGTCCTTCCTGCGGATCGGCGATCGCGCGGCCGGTGCCATCAAGTCGGGCGGCACGACGCGGCGAGCGGCCAAGATGGTGTGTGTCGACATCGACCATCCCGATGTCGAAGACTTCATCGCCTGGAAGATGGTCGAGGAGCAGAAGGTCGCGGCACTCGTCGCCGGATCGCGGCTCGCCAATCGTCATCTCAATGCGGTGATGCGGGCCTGCGTCGACAGCGGCATCGACGGCGAGCAGGCATTCGATCCCAAGCGCAACCCGGCGCTGCGCCGCGAGATCGCCGCAGCCCGCAAGGCGATGCTGCCGGAGAATTACGTCCAGCGGGTCATCCAGTTCGCCCGCCAGGGCTATCGCGAGATCGAGTTCCCGACCTACGACACCAATTGGGAATCGGAAGCCTATCTCACCGTCGCTGGCCAGAATGCCAACAACTCCGTGCGCATCACGGATGAATTCCTGCGCGCCGTCGAAGCGGACGAGCCGTGGGCTCTGACCGAGCGCACGACCGGCAAGACCTCGCGAACCGTCAGCGCCCTCAGGCTCTGGCAGAATATCGCCGAAGCGGCGTGGCATTCGGCCGACCCCGGCGTTCAGTACGACACGACGATCAACGACTGGCACACCTGCCCGGCCTCGGGGCGCATCAACGCCTCCAATCCGTGCTCCGAGTACATGTTCCTCGACGATACGGCGTGCAATCTGGCGTCGCTGAATCTGATGCGATTCCGCCGCACCGATGGTTCGTTCGATGTCGAAGCGTTCGCGCATGCGGTGCGCCTGTGGACCGTCGTGCTCGATATCTCGGTGATGATGGCCCAGTACCCGTCGCGCCGCATCGCCGAGTTGTCCTACCGCTACCGGACGCTGGGATTGGGTTACGCCAATCTCGGGGCGCTCCTGATGGCGTCGGGACTGCCCTACGACAGCGTCGCCGGCCGTGCGATTGCTGCAGCCGTGACTGCCGTCATGACGGGCGCGGCCTACACGACGTCGGCCGAGATGGCACGGCTGCTCGGCGCGTTCGCGGACTTCGCCGCCAATCGCGATGCCATGTTGCGCGTCGTGCGCAATCACCGGCGCGCCGCCCATGGCGAGGCGACAGGCTACGAGGGCCTGTCGATCGCGCCGGTTCCTTTCGACGCCCGCCAATGCCCCGATCCGGCACTGGCCGCCGCAGCCAGGCGCCAGTGGGACGATGCCGTGAGGTCGGGCGAACGCTACGGCTATCGCAATGCCCAAGTCTCGGTGATCGCACCCACCGGCACGATCGGCTTGGTGATGGATTGCGACACCACCGGCATCGAACCCGACTTCGCGCTGGTCAAGTTCAAGAAGCTCGCGGGCGGCGGCTACTTCAAGATCATCAACCGGACGGTCCCTCTCGCGTTGCGAAGCCTGGGCTACGGCGACGGCGCCATCTCCCGCATCGTCGCCCATGCCGTGGGTCACGGCTCGCTCGCCGGCGCGCCGGCAATCAACCGATCGAGCCTCGCCGAACGCGGCTTCGACAGGGCGACGATCGACAGAGTAGAAAAGGCGATTGCCACCGCCTTCGACATTCGCTTCGCCTTCTCGCGCTACGTGCTGGGCGATGCCTTCTGCCGCGACAGCCTCGGTCTCGACGAAGCCGCACTCGCCGACCCCAAGCTCGACCTGCTGGCCCGGCTCGGCTTTTCCAAGAGCGACATCGCCGCCGCGAACCGGCACGCCTGCGGGACGATGACGCTCGAGGGCGCGGCCGATCTCGCGCCGCACCATCTGGCGGTGTTCGACTGCGCCAATGTCTGCGGCCGCGACGGCACGCGCAGCCTGTCGGCGGAGAGCCATATTCGCATGATGGCGGCAGCCCAGCCCTTCGTGTCGGGTGCGATCTCCAAGACCATCAACATGCCGAACGCGGCCACGGTCGAGGATTGTCGCAACGCCTACGAGTTGTCGTGGCGGCTGGGGCTGAAGGCAAATGCGCTCTATCGCGACGGGTCGAAGCTCTCCCAGCCGCTCTCTGCGATGATGCTGGGCGACGATCTGGCTGCGAACGACGACGAGCTGGATCAGGCGCCCTTGGCGCGCGTGCCGCTCATTGCCGAACGGATCGTCGAACGAATCGTCGAGCGCGAAGTGCGGGCTGGGCGCGAGCGCCTGCCGCAGCGCCGCAAGGGTTACACTCAGAAGGCGATCGTCGGCGGCCACAAGGTCTATCTGCGCACCGGCGAGTACGAGGATGGCAGGGTCGGCGAGATCTTCATCGACATGCACAAGGAAGGCGCGGCCTTCCGCAGCTTGATGAACAACTTCGCCATCGCCATCTCGATCGGCCTGCAATACGGCGTGCCGCTCGAGGAATTCGTCGAAGCCTACACCTTTACGCGCTTCGACCCCTCGGGCGTGGTCGAAGGCAACGACGCCATCAAGATGTCGACCTCGTTGCTCGACTACATCTTCCGGGAGCTCGCGATCTCCTATCTCGCGCGCAGCGATCTGGCGCACGTCGAGCAGGCCGATCTGCGGCCGGACGGCGTCGGTCGCGGTGAAACCCAGGGCGAACTGCCGACGCCCGGCGCCGAGGCGGCGAAAGCCGCCGCCGCCGCGGTCCAGCGCATTGCCAGTGTCGGCTATGTGCGCAGCAACCTCTATGTCTTGAACGGCCGGACGGCCGGCAATGCCGCACTCGCCGAGGGTGCGATCGATGCCGGCCTCCCGCCCACGGAACTGACGGACGGCCCAGCCGTCGCCAAGGCGTCAATCGCCCAGGCGGCCGTCGTCGGCGTCGCGCTCGGAGAGGCATCCTCTTCGGCTCTCGGCTTCGCCCTAGAAGCGAAGCTCCGGGGGTTCGAAGGAGATGCCTGCCCGGAATGCGGCAACTTCACCATGGTCCGCAACGGGACGTGCCTCAAATGCACGACCTGCGGCGGCACTACGGGGTGCAGTTGAGCATGCGCGACACGCGTACCTGCGTAACCCGGGGCCCTAGCGGTTGGGTGCCTCAAAGCTAACCATAGGAGACAGTCATGGCTGCTAAGAAGAAGGCTGCGAAGAAGAAAGCTGCGAAGAAGAAGAAGCAGTAAAGAAGGAAAAGGGCAAAACAAGCCAAAGTCTGACTTTGGCCCCTCTAATCAAGACGCCTTTCGGCTTCCGCGTGGGGCCCCCACGGCCCCACCGGAAGCCACTTCTAGTGTTATTTCAGTAATGCCAATACGACACCCCGCCTGCGGGGGTGGAAAGGCGTAACTGTGTGAGAGTCCGGCGACCTCGGTCTGCCGGACTTTTTTTGTTTTCTTGTCCGTTGGCCGGTTGCGACGGCCAGGAGAGGACTTGATGACCCGCCCTGTTCTGACTACATAGCGAAATGTGAATACTGACCATTCAGTCATTATTGAGCCGCTGTCGACGGAAGCCAGTGGCCGGACTCGGCGCCCCGAGGACCGGGGCCCGGAGATCGCCCGTGCAGCCCTCGACCTTTTCGTCACTAAGGGATTTGCCGCCACCAAGCTGGAGGACGTCGCCCGCGCCGCCGGCGTGAGCAAGGGCCTTCCTTACCTCTACTTCAAGAACAAGGAAGAACTCTTCAAGGCGGTGATCGTCGAAGCGGTCGGCGAGCCGCTGCTCCGCGCCAACGACATGGTCGACGCCTTCGAGGGCACGACCCAAGATTTGTTGCGCGTATTGGTGGCGAAGTTTCGCGAGTTCGCCGAAAGCCCCTTGGGCGGCGTCATCAAGCTGATCCTGGCCGAAGCCGGCAACTTCCCCGATGTCGCGCGCTTCTACTGCTCCAACTTCGACCTTCGCGGCCGCGAGCTGTTTGCCAAGGTCCTGCGCCGCGGCATTGAGCGGGGCGAGTTCAGGCCTGTCTCCGACGTCGAGATGACGGCCATTCTGCTCGCGCAGCCACTCGCCATGCACTCCGTCTGGCTGCGCTCGCTCGCCCCCCATGACGAGTCGCTGCCCGCCGACAGCGACCGCTTCTACGGGGCCTATCTCGACTTCGTCCTGAAAGGGTTGCGTCCATGACCCGAAAGCTCAAGGCCCTGCTCGCGGTCTTCGCCGCCGGCGCACTGCTTGCCGGCGGCGCGTTTGCGTGGAAGTCCGGCAAAGGCCCCGGCAGCACAAGCGCTCCCGGCAGCGGCGCTCAGTCGGCGACAGACCGCACTCTCGAACTGATTGCAGCAGAGCTGCACACCATCAAGCCGCGCGGACTGGTCGACACGGTGCGCTTCACCGGCACCACGCAACCGGTGGACCAGACCATCGTCAAGGCGCGTGTCGCAGGCCGATTGGCGGAGGTTCTCGTGCGCGAAGGCGACCGCGTGACCAAGGGCCAGGTCCTCGCCCGCTTCGAGACCAGCGAGCTGCAGTCCAAGGTCAACGAACGCCAGTCGGCAGTCGATGCAGCACGGGCCGAGGCACGCTGGACCGCCCGCGACCGCTCCGACAAGGAGACCCTGGCGACCCGCAACATCGTCTCGCAGTCGGCAGTCGACCAGGCACGCTCCGCTGCCGACAATCGTGCCTCGATGGTCGCGGTGTCGGAGGCGCAGCTTGAGGTCGCGAAGAAGAACCTCGCCGACGCCGAGGTCCGCGCCCCGTTCGACGGCGTCGTCGGCGAGCGTATCGCCAATCAGGGCGAGTCGCTGCCGATCGACGGCAAGATCCTGGCCCTTCTCGACACCAGCCATGTCGAGGTCACGGCGCAGATGCCGGCCGCCGATGTCGTGCGTCTGAGGGTCGGACAGCCCGCAAAGGTGACGCTCGAGGGCTTCGGCGACCGATTGTTCGACGGCCGGATCACGCGCATCAGCCCGACTGCCCAGCCGGGATCGCGGTCCATTCCGGTCTATGTCGAGATCGTCGACCGCCACGACGGGCTGCGCGGCGGCCTGTTCGCCACTGGAACCGTCGTCGTGCAGGAGAAGGGCCACGCACTGGCCGTACCGGCTTCGGCCATGCGCAAGGACGAAGAAGGCGACTACGTTCTCGTCGTCGAGAACGGCGTGCTCGTGCGCAAGCCGGTGGGCGCGGTGCGTACCTGGTCGCGCGGCGAGCTGGTCGAGGTCAAGGGCCTGGAGGCCGGCATGACGATCGTGTCGGCGCCGCTGCCCGGCCTCAAGGCAGGCCAAGCGGTCAAGACGTCCGAAGCACGCTAGGCATCGGCGATGAAGCTCACGCGAATCGCCGTCGACAATCCCGTGTTCGCCACCATGATGATGGTGGCGCTGCTGGTGATGGGGCTGTTCTCCTACCGCCAGCTCGGCGTCGACCAGTTTCCCAATGTCGATTTCCCGGTGGTCGTGGTCGCCACGAACTATCCGGGCGCGGCTCCCGAGACGGTGGAAACCGAGATCAGCCGCAAGATCGAGGAATCCATCAATGCGATTGCCGGCCTGAAGACCCTCACCTCGCGCTCACTCGAGGGCCAATCGATTGTCGTTGCCGAGTTCGAGCTGTCGGTGCCGTCGTCTGTGGCCCTGCAGGACGTGCGCGAGAAGGTCCAGCAGGTCCGTGCCCTCTTCAAGCCGGAGGTCAAGGAGCCGCTGATCCAGCGCTTCAATCCCGACGATCAGCCGATCGTGTCGATCGCCGTGCGTTCGGATGTCCGCTCGGTGCGCGATCTCACGACCCTGGCCGACCAGGTCATCGTCAAGCGCCTTCAAACCGTGCGCGACGTCGGCCGGGTCACCATCGCTGGCGGCGTCAAGCGCCAGATCAACATCGAGCTCGATCCCGGCCGCATGCATTCGCTGCGCGTCGGCGTCAACGACATCATGGCGGCCATCCGCGAGGAGAATCAGAATTTCCCCGCCGGCAACGTCGCCCGTGGCAACGACGACCGGCCGATCGAGGTCACCGGCCGCATCGCCGACCCCGGCAGCTTCGCCGACCTGATCGTCGCCCGCCGCGGCCCCGCCCCGGTTTATTTGCGCCAGGTCGCCACCGTCGTCGACGGCCAGCAGGAACGCGATAACGTCGCGATCCTGAATGGCGACCGCGCCGTCGCCATCGACATCGTGAAAACGCAGGGGTCGAACACCATTGCGGTGGCCCGTGGCGTGCGCAAGGCCGTTGCCGAGCTGCAGGCTTCCCTGCCCGCCGACGTCAAGCTCGAGATCGTCCGCGACAGCTCGCGGGGCATCCAGAACTCGGTCGACAATGTCCAGCAGACGATGGTCGAGGGCGGCCTGCTCACCATTGCGATCGTCTTTCTCTTTCTGCATTCGTGGCGCAGCACGGTGATCACCGGCCTCGCCTTGCCGATCTCGGTGTTCGGCTCGTTCATGGTGATGGCGGCCTTCGGCTTCACCTTGAACGTGCTCACCTTGATGGCGCTCAGCCTGGCCATCGGCATCCTGATCGACGACGCGATCGTGGTGCGCGAGAACATCATGCGCCATATCGGCTTCGGCAAGTCGCATCGCCAGGCCGCGATCGACGGCACCGAGGAGATCGGCCTCGCCGTGCTGGCCACCACCTTCTGCATCGTCGCAGTGTTCCTGCCTGTCGCCTTCATGGGCGGCATCATCGGTCGCTTCTTCTTCCAGTTCGGCGTCATGGTGTCGGCCGCCGTGCTGATCTCGCTGTTCGTCTCCTTCACCCTCGACCCGATGCTGTCGTCGGTATGGTACGATCCGCAGGCGCACGGCACCGGCCGCTTCGCTCGCATCGTCAACGGGGCCCAGGAGCATGCCAACCGCATCTATCGCGGCGTGCTGGGCTGGTCGTTGCGCTGGCCCAAGATCACGCTGCTGATCGCGCTCGCGAGCTTCCTCGCCAGCTTCGCCCTGCCCAAGTATATCGGCTTCGAGTTCGTGCCTCAGGCCGACCTCGGCGAGCAGGTGGTGAGCATCGAGACGCCGGTCGGCTCCTCGCTCGAATACACCGAGGCCAAGCTGCGCCAGGTCGACGCCGCGGTGCGCGAGTTCCCGGAGGTCGACTACACCTACGGCACGGTCAACACCGGTTATGCCAACGGCAAGAACCAGGCGAGCCTGTACCTGCGGCTGAAGCCCGTGAAGGAGCGCAAGCGTTCGCCCGAGCAGCTCGCCCAGCCGATCCGAGACCGCCTGGCCAGCATTCCCGGCATCCTGGTGGCGATCAACATTCCCGGCGGCCCGGGCGGCGGCGTGCAAAGGCAGATCCAGCTTTCGCTGCAGGGAACCGATACCGCGACCCTCGATCGCCTGTCGCAGGACATCATGCGTCGCGCCCAGGAGATCCCAGGCCTGGTCGACCTCGACCGCAACCTCAAGGCCGCCAAGCCCCTGCTCTCTGTCCGCCTGCGACGCGACGCGGCGTCCGATCTCGGGCTCGGCTCCGCGCTTGTCGCCCAATCGTTGCGGCCCTTGTTCGCGGGCGACGAGACCAGCCTGTGGCGGGCGCCGGACGGCGAGAACTACACCGTCATGGTCCGTCTGCCACGCGACGACCGCACCGGCGTGGCCGACCTGCAGCGCATCTGGTTCACCGCCGGGAACGAGCCCAACGGCCTGCCGCGGATGATCCACATCGCCCAGATCGCCGACATCGAAAGCGATGTCGGCGCCTCGCAGATCAACCGCCGCGACCTCAATCGCGAGGTTTGGATCACCGCCAACGTCTCGGGCCGATCCACCGGCGAGGTCAGCAGCGACCTGCAAAAGCTCCTCGCCGCCACGCCGCTACCGCCCGGCTACCGGTTCGTGTTCGGCGGCTCGACCAAGGACATTGCGGAAAGCACCTCCAACGCCAGCCAGGCGCTGCTGCTCGCCGTGATCCTGATCTACCTGATCCTGGCCTCGCAGTTCGGCAGCTTCCTCCAGCCGATCGCCATCATGATGTCGTTGCCGATGTCGTTGATCGGCGTCTTCCTCGGCCTGCTGATCGCCGGAACCACGCTCAACGTCTTCAGCGCCATCGGCTTCATCATGCTGATGGGCCTGGTCACCAAGAATGCCATCCTGCTGGTCGATTTCTTCAACCAGGCACGCGCGCGCGGCGCCACCGTGCACGACGCCTTGATCGAGGCGGGATCGATCCGGCTGCGGCCGATCCTCATGACGACGCTCGCCATGGTGTTCGGCATGATGCCGCTGGCGCTCGGTCTCGGCGAAGGCGCAAGCCAGCGCGCCCCGATGGCGCATGCGGTGATCGGCGGCCTGATCAGCTCGACCTTGCTCACCCTCGTGGTCGTGCCGGTGGTGCTGGTCTATATTGACCGGATCAGCGCATGGTCGAAGGCGCGCTTCAGCCGATCGGCCGACGAGCTCGCACGGACTCACAAGCCTGCCGAGTAACATTCGCCGCCCCATCGGGGGCATAGTTCCTGGCACGATTTGCGCTATGCTCGGATCATGCCGGACGACACTCCGACCATCGGCCTGCGAGTCGTCGAATCGCTTACCGCGGTCGACGCAGCTCAGTGGGACGCCTGTGCGCTGGCGCCGGGCGCCGCGGGCAGCCCGTTCCTGAGCTATCGCTTCCTGAAGGCGCTGGAGGATTCGAAGTCGGTCGGCCGACGCACCGGCTGGCAGCCGCAATACTTGCTGGCCGAGGCCGAGGACGGCACCTTGCTCGGCGCCGCCCCGCTTTACGTCAAGGGCCATTCCCAGGGCGAGTACGTGTTCGACCACGGCTGGGCGCAGGCCCTGGAGCGCGCCGGCGGTCGCTACTATCCGAAGCTTCAGGTCGCCGTCCCCTTCACGCCAGTGCCTGGCCCGCGCCTGTTCGCCCGCCCCGGTCCGTTCGAGGACGGCGTGCGCGACGCACTGATCGACATGCTGGCCAAGATCGCCAACGACAACCGCATCAGCTCGGTCCACGTCACCTTCTGCAGCGAAGCCGACTGGAAGCGCTTCGGCGAGCACGGCTGGCTGCAGCGCCTCGGCCAGCAGTATCACTGGCACAATGGCGGCTACAGCACGTTCGACGATTTCCTGGCCGCGCTCGCTTCGCGCAAGCGCAAGGCGATCCGCAAGGAACGCGAAGCGGTTCGCCGCGAGGGGCTGGTGGTGCGTGCCTTGAGTGGCGACGAGATCCGGCCGCATCACTGGGACGCCTTCTTCGCCTTCTACATGGATACGGGCGGCCGCAAATGGGGCTCGCCCTATCTCACCCGGTCGTTCTTCGACATCCTCGGCTCGACGATGGCCGACAAGGTCGTGCTGGTGATGGCGGAGTCGGACGGCAGGCCGGTCGGCGGCGCCCTCAACCTCAAGGGCGACGATACGCTCTACGGCCGCTATTGGGGCTGCCTCGAGAGCCACGCCTTCCTGCATTTCGAGGCGTGCTACTATCAGGCGATCGACTACGCGATCGCCCACGGTCTGCAGCGGGTCGAGGCCGGCGCACAAGGCGATCACAAGATCCAGCGCGGCTACCTGCCGGTGGCGACCTACTCAGCGCACTGGATCGTCGACCCCGGCTTCCGCCGCGCCGTCGATGATTACCTGAAGCGTGAACGCCCGGCCGTCCAGCGCGAGATCGACGGCCTGCAAGAATATTCGCCGTTCCGCAAGGAAGGCGACGGCTGACCCTTCCTCCTTCCCAGCGAAGCTGGGGAGGTGTCGACGTCTTACGGCGACGAAGGGGTCATTGTCTTCCCGGGCCGCAGGCGCATCGCCCGCTCATCATCGTGAGAGGAGGCGAGAAACCCGCGAACCAAAAGGCATGCCCCCTCCGTCGCGTATGACGCGACACCTCCCCAGCGAAGCTGGGGAGGAGGATGACTCAGCCCTTGCCGGCCATCAGAAGGCCGAGAAAAAACACCGCGAAGAAGACTACTGGCTCAGTTGCGCCCAATGGCGCTTGCCAACCGGACTCGCGAACGATGAACAGCGCCACCCAGAACACCGCAGTGGCGAGCACCGCGGCGCGCAGAGCCGTGAAGAGCGGGCGGAATGCCTTCACTCAGCCAGCACGGGCTCTTGGGCAGCCGGCGGCAAGGCACCGCGCTCGGGCGGCAGGAAGGTGAAGACGAGCTTGGCCGCCGCCCCCTCGCCTTCGCAATCGACCCGCACCGTGCCTCCGCCGTTGGCCAGCTTGCCGAACAGCACCTCCTCCGCCAGAGGCTTCTTGAGGTATTCTTGGATAACGCGGGCGAGCGGACGCGCGCCGAACAGCCGGTCGTAGCCCTTCTCCGCCAGCCAGCGCCGCGCTCCGTCGCTCAGCTCGATGAAGACCTTGCGGTCGGCAAGCTGGACCTCGAGCTCGGCGACGAACTTGTCCACCACCTTGCTCATGCTCTCCGGGCCGAGGTTGGCGAACTTGATGATGGCGTCGAGGCGATTGCGGAACTCCGGCGCGAACAGGCGGTTGATTGCCTCGTCGTCCTCGTCGTGGCGCGCCTCGCGGCCGAAGCCCAGCGCCGGCTTGGCGATGTCGGCCGCGCCGGCGTTGGTGGTCATGCACAGGATGACGTTGCGGAAATCCACCGTGCGGCCGTTGTGGTCGGTGAGCTTGCCGTAATCCATCACCTGCAAGAGCACGTTGAACACATCCGGGTGCGCCTTCTCGATCTCGTCGAACAGGATCACGCAATGCGGATGCTGGTTCACCTGGTCGGTCAGCAAGCCGCCCTGGTCGAAGCCGACATAGCCCGGCGGCGCGCCGATCAGGCGCGAGACGCTGTGGCGCTCCATGTACTCAGACATGTCGAAGCGGATCAGCTCGAGCCCGAGTAGTCGGGCGAGCTGACGGGTCACCTCGGTCTTGCCGACTCCGGTCGGCCCTGCCAGCAGGTAGGAGCCGATCGGCTTCTCGGGCGAGCGCAGGCCGGCCCGGGCGAGCTTGATCGCGGCCGAAAGCTGGTCGATCGCCCGCTCCTGGCCGAACACCACGGTCTTGAGGTCGCGGTCGATGGTGCGCAGCATCTCGGTGTCGTCCTTCGACACGCTCTTGGGCGGGATGCGCGCGATCTTGGCGACGATCTCCTCGATGTCGGTAACATCGATGGTCACCTTGCGCTCGTCCTGCGGCCGCAGCATCTGCGCGGCGCCGACCTCGTCGATCACGTCGATCGCCTTGTCGGGCAGCTTGCGGTCGTGGATATAGCGCGCCGCCAGCTCGACCGAGGCCTTGATGGCATCGTCGGTATAGGCGACGTGATGGTGCTTCTCGTAGACCGGCTTGAGGCCTTGCATGATCTGCACCGCGTCGGCGATCGACGGTTCGGGCACGTCGATCTTCTGGAAGCGGCGGACCAGCGCGCGATCCTTCTCGAAGTAGTTGCGGTATTCCTTGTAGGTGGTCGAGCCAATGCAGCGCAGCTCGCCCGACTGCAGCGAAGGCTTCAGCAGGTTCGACGCATCCATCGAGCCGCCCGAGGTCGCGCCGGCACCGATAATGGTGTGGATCTCGTCGATGAACAGCACCGAGTTCGGCTTCTTCTTCAGCTCGGAGAGCACCGCCTTGAGGCGTTCCTCGAAGTCGCCTCGATAGCGCGTGCCGGCCAGCAGGGCGCCCATGTCGAGGGCGTAGATCACCGATTCGCGCAACACCTCGGGCACCTCGCCCTCGACGATCTTGCGCGCCAGTCCCTCGGCGATCGCCGTCTTGCCGACACCCGGCTCGCCGACATAGAGCGGATTGTTCTTGGTGCGCCGGCAAAGCACCTGGATGGTGCGCTCGACCTCGTACTCGCGACCGATCAGCGGATCGACCCGCCCGTCGCGGTGCTTCTGGTTGAGGTCGACGCAATAGGCGCCGAGCGCCTCGTTGCCCTGCTTCACCGACGCCTCGCCGCTGCCCTCCTCCTCCGACCCGGAGACCCGACGCGTTCGAGCGCGTCCCGGCACCTTCGCCTTGCCGTGGCTGATGTAATCGACTGCGTCGAGGCGGGTCATGCCCTGGTTCTCGAGGAACGACACGGCGTGGCTGTCGCGTTCGGAGAACAGCGCCACCAGCACATTGGCGCCGGTCACCTCCTTGCGACCCGACGACTGGACGTGGACCGCAGCGCGCTGGACGACGCGCTGGAAGCCGGCCGTCGGCAGCGGCTCGCTCGGGGTCTGGGTGATGATCCCCTTCAACCGGTTGTCGACGAAGGTCTCGAGATCGTGCCGCAAGCGGTCGATGTCGACGCCGCATGCCTTGAGAACCGGCACTGCGTCTTCGTCTTCCGTCATGGCCAGCAGCAGATGCTCGAGCGTTGCATATTCATGTCGCCGCTCGCCGGCCAGACCGAAGGCGCGGTGGAGAGACTTCTCGAGGTTCTTGGAGAGCATGGACATCGAAACCACCTCGACTGAGAAACGAACTACTTTTCCCGACTATTCCTTCTCCAACGTGCATTGGAGAGGGTGCTGATTCTTGCGCGCGTAGTCCACTGTCTGCGTCACCTTTGTTTCGGCAATCTCGTAAGTGTAGACGCCGCAGACACCGACACCCTTCTGATGGACATGCAGCATGATCTGGGTCGCTTCCTCGCGATTCTTCTGGAAGATGTGCTGCAGCACATCGACGACGAACTCCATCGGCGTGTAATCGTCGTTCAGCATGAGCACCTTGTACATCGACGGCTTCTTGGTGCGCGTCCGTGTCAGCGTCAGAGCACCGCTTCGTCCGTCGCCATCGCCTTGGCCATCGCCATCGCCGCGGCGAGGCGGCTGTGCCGGCGGGCCTCCGGGAGGTTCGCCCGGTCCCCCCAGCCGCTCGCCGCGGAACGGCTGTTCGCATGCACTACGCAGAGAGCTCATCGTCCAGACCACACTCCAGAAGGGCCATGCCGGTTGTGAATTATATAGGCAGCCAAGGCGACTCCGCTACCTCGGCCGCAATCCGTCCTTGCCGACCGTCAACGTCCACTGGTTCGCCTTCCAGTGGTTCGGCGGCGCATTCCAGTTGCGTCGCAGCTCGGCCGGCTCGAGCTTGCGCGGCGGATTGACCGGTATGGGTACTGTGTCGAACGCGAAGAGCTTGCTCGCGAACCTGACGTTCGCGAAGCCATCCGTCGGATGGTGGTAGGCTTGAAAGCCCCAGACGCCGGCGCGGCACGATGCGACCGTCCACCAGAAATCCACGTCCGGCAGGCGGAGCCCGTCGCGCGGCGGGCCGAAGGCGGCGCTGGCTTGCAGCAGGCCCAAGAGCTCGCTCGTCTCGGCCCGATCGAGAATCCTCTGGCCGCGCCGCATGCGCCAAGGTCCCAGCACATCGCCGGCGTCGCTGATGCGCATGTTGCTGACAGCGCCCTGATCGGCCAGCACGCCGATGTCCAGGCCTGCCGTGCCATCTGGCTGCAGGAACACCTCGTAGGTCCGGACCTGCTCGTCATAGATGGCGTTGTAGACGAGGCGCAGCCGGTCTCGACCGTCCTTGCCGCAGGCTTCCCGGATGTCGTTGGCGCCGACATAGCTGAACCAGTTGAAGCTGCGCACGATCGGCGGATCGACGTTGCGATCCGGCCGCTGCGCCGACACCGGCGAAGAAACGACGAGCCCCAGCGAGACCAGGGCCGCGAGCAGTGCCTTCATTGTGGCTCTCCCGGTACCAGACGATGCAGTTTCCGAACCAACTTTGACGCCAACGCGGCGGTCGAGCATTGCATATTCCGAAAATTGCCAGTACTATAGTAGAAACCGTCCATAAGTTGTTGAATGGACGCAAGAAAATTGAATTTGAGCGTAATGGCGTATTGGCGATGAAACTTTCACTCAAGCTCATCGCGGCCATTCTTACTTGGCTGGCCGTTGGATTTTTGTTCGTAGCGGCAGCCATCGTGCCGGCGGAAGCCGACGCACAAACGGCCTCGACCAAGCGGGTCGTCCCACCGGCCAAAGTGCGCAACAAGGTCGTCACCCGCCCGGCCGCAGCGGCAGCGTCGGCCTGGGTACCGAATCCGATGGTGAGCGCCAAGGATTCCTACCTCATTCTCGACGCATCGTCGGGCCAGGAACTGTACGCCGACCGGCCCGACGAGCCTCGCCATCCGGCTTCGCTGACCAAGTTGATGACCATCTATATGGCGTTCTCCGCGCTCGACTCCGGCCGCCTGTCGCTCGGCGACGGCCTGCCGGTCTCGATCAATGCGCTGAACACCCCACCGACCAAGGTCGGATTGCCACCGGGCGGCACGATCTCCGTGCGCGATGCGATCATGGCCTTGGTGACACGGTCGGCTAACGATGCCGCCGTAGCACTGGCCGAGACCCTGGCGGGAGACGAGGCATCGTTCGCAGCGCAGATGACGCAGAAGGCCCGCCAACTCGGCATGAGCTCGACCGTCTTTCGCAACGCATCGGGCCTGCCCAACAGCGAACAGATCACGACGGCACGCGACATGGCTCGGCTCGCGCATGCCCTGATGCGCGACTATCCACACTACTACGGGATTTTTTCCGTTCAGAGCTATCCCTTTCGTGGCCGAAGCCTCGAGAACCACAACCGGATGCTGGGCTCGTACGCGGGCGCCGATGGCCTGAAGACAGGCTACACCGTCGCGTCGGGCTTCAATCTCGTCATGTCGGCGATGCGCGACAACAAGCGGCTGATCGGCGTGGTCATGGGCGGCAATTCGGCCGGCATGCGCGATCGCATCATGGCCGAGCTGATGGATCGCGGCTTCTCGTCGGGGCGTCTGTCGACTTGGACGACCAGCCG
This sequence comes from Reyranellaceae bacterium, assembly GCA_046349335.1. Taxonomy (GTDB): domain Bacteria; phylum Pseudomonadota; class Alphaproteobacteria; order Reyranellales; family Reyranellaceae; genus Reyranella. The sequence goes on along the minus strand of JAXMCO010000002.1, from coordinate 200,093 downwards.
CAAGCCACCCTCCGCCCGCTACACCGCCGCCAATTTCGACCCCAATCTCATCGTTCCCGAATCGACCCCGAAGGTCGCGGTGGCGAAGGCGGCCCCCGCCCCGGCTGCCGCGATGCCGGTCGCTGCTACTGCTGCTGTCGATCAGAGAGCTGCCAGTCCAGCAGCGCCGTCACCCGACCCGGGTTCGGCGCACCGCACGCCTGCCGTCGGCAGTTGGGTAATCCAGATCGGCTCGTTCGGCGATCCGCAGTCCGCGCAGCTCGCACTCGAACGCGCCTCGTCCGTCCTGCCCGACACGATGCGCACGGGCTCGGCCGCGGTCGACGAAGTCCAGATGGCAAACAAGACCTTTCACAGGGCCCGCCTGACCAATCTCACGCAGTCGCAGGCATTCGACGGGTGCAGGCGCCTGGAGAAGCGGAAGATTTACTGCTCGGCGATCCAGGTCACGGTGTGGAATACGCCGGGCGCGCGTTGAACGCCCGTCTAAGCCGTCCGATGAAGGCGCGCTTGTCGCGCTGCTGCCACAGGAGCAGGCTCCACGGCTCAGGCCCTGGTTGGAGTCTGCTCACCACCGGCTCGAACACCGACACCGTCGTCATTCCGCCCGCCATGAGCACCCGCAGCGGGGCGATCCTATACCCGGACCCCTCGTAGGCCGACAGGCGTGCGACATCCCGCGCGCTGAGGCCGCCAACGACCGCTCCAGGCACGCGAGCCGCCGGATCGCGTATCAGGGTCGGATAGCTGGCGCCCTTGGCGCGGCGCCGCTCATGGCCCAGCAGGATCGCCGGCGCATACGCGGCCGGCGGCAAGCGCCGCCCCAGCACCAGCGCCATCACATCCCTGTCCAGCAAGGTGCCGTAGAAGAAGAAGCGCATCAGTGCCCCCCGGAGGCGTCCTCGGGTAGCTCGACGCCGCTCGCGGCCAGGGACGCCTTGAGCGCCGATTTCAGACGCTCGAGGCCGGCATCGTCGGCTGCCTCGCAGCGCGCCACCAGCACCGGCTGGGTGTTCGAGGCGCGCAGCAGCCACCAGCCGTCCGGCGTGCTGACACGCACACCATCTATGTCGGAGAACTTCGCACCCTGCTTCTGCAAACGCGCCTTGACCTCCTCGACGACGTCGAACTTGCGCTCGTCGGCGCAGTCGAAGCGCAGCTCGGGCGTATTGACAGGCTGCGGCAGCCCATCGCGCATGTCCGCCAGGCTCTCGCGGGCGTTGGCGACGATGTTGAGCAGGCGCAGGCCACAGTAGAGCGCATCGTCGAAGCCGTAGAACGTGTCGGCGAAGAAGATGTGGCCGCTCATCTCGCCGGCGAGTGGCGCGCCGATCTCCGCCATCTTGCTCTTGATCAATGAATGGCCGGTCTTGAACATCATCGGCTTGCCGCCGGCACGCGCGATCTCGTCGAACAGCACCTGGCTCGCCTTGACGTCGGCAATGATGGTGGCGCCGGGGTTGCGCGTCAGCACGTCGCGCGACCACAGAACCAGGAGCTGATCGCCCCACAGGATGCGGCCTTTGCCGTCGACGGCCCCGATACGATCGCCGTCGCCGTCGAAAGCGATGCCGAGGTCGCAGCCGCGCCTCTTCACCTCGGCGATCAACTGCTCCAGGTTCTTCGGCACCGTGGGATCGGGATGGTGGGCCGGAAAGGTGCCGTCGACCTTCTCGTTGAGCACGAAATGCTCGCCGGGCAGCTTGTCGACCACCGCGCGGATCGACACGCCGACGGCGCCGTTGCCGGTGTCCCAGGCAACCTTCAAGGGCTTGCCCGGCTTGACGTCGCGCAACAGGCGGGCGGCGTAGTCGGCGAGCACGTTCCGCTTCTCGACCCGCCCTTCGCCGGTCTCCCAATCGCCGGCAGCCGCCATGGCGCCGAGCCGCTGGATGTCGGCGCCGAAGAACGACTTCTTGCCCATCATCATCTTGAAGCCGTTGTAGTCGGGCGGATTGTGCGAGCCGGTAATCTGGATGCCGCCATCGGCTTCGAGATGATAGACGGCGTAATACAGCATCGGCGTCGCGACGACACCGATATCCACGACGTCGATTCCCGCCGCGGTCAGGCCGGCCGCGCACGCCGCCGCCAGTTCGGGCGAGCTCAGCCGGCCATCGTACCCCAAGGCCACGCGCTTGCCGCCCTTGCGTCTCACCAGGGTCCCGAAGGTGCGTCCGATGGCGCGCGCGTCGGCCGCGTGCACCGTGTTCCCGACGATGCCGCGAATGTCGTACTCGCGCAGTATGGTCGGATCGAATTTGTGGACCGTCTCAGTCATGAACATTCTCCGCTGCGAGGCGACTCAAGAGGATCAGGTACGCCGCCGAGGCCGCCCGACACAGTCGTAGGCGAACCCCAGGCCGCGCATCTCCTCCGGGTCGAAGATGTTGCGCAGGTCGACGATGCGCGGCTGGCGCATCAGCGTCTTCAAGCGTCGTGGATCGAGACCGCGGAATTCGGGCCATTCGGTGATGACGACCAGCACGTCGGCGCCGATCGCGGCGTCATAGGCGGTCTTGGCGAACTCGATGCCCGGGATCATGCGCTGGGCTTCAGCCATTCCTTCTGGATCGAACGCCACGATACGAGCGCCGGCGGCCATCAGCGCCGGCACGATGTCGAGCGAGGGCGCGTCGCGCATGTCGTCGGTGTTGGGCTTGAAGGTGAGGCCGAGCACGCACACGGTGAGCCCCGATACCGAGCCGCCGCAGAAGTCGATGACCTTTTTCGCCATCCGCTTCTTGCGCTGCGTGTTCACCTCGATCACCTGCTCGACGATCGTCTGCGGCGCATCGACCTCGCGCGCCGTGTAGGCGAGTGCCAACGTATCCTTGGGGAAGCACGAGCCGCCGAACCCTGGCCCCGGGTGCAGGAACTTCCGCCCGATACGCCCGTCGAGCCCGATGCCGCGCGCCACGTCGTGAACGTCGGCGCCGACCTTCTCGCAGAGATCGGCGATCTCGTTGATGAAAGTGATCTTGGCGGCGAGAAAGGCATTGCCCGCATATTTCGTCACTTCCGCCGTTTCGATGTTGGTGAACACCATCGGCGTCTGGATGAGATTGAGCGGCCGGTAGATCGCTGCCATGACATCGCGGGCGCGGGCACTCTCGACCCCGATCACCACGCGGTCAGGCTTCATGAAATCCTCGATCGCGGCCCCTTCGCGCAGGAACTCCGGGTTCGAGCAGACATCGAACTCGGCGGCCGGCTGAGCCTCGCGCACGATGCGCGCCACCTCGCGACCGGTGCCGACCGGCACGGTCGACTTGGTGACCACGACCGTGTAACCGCGGATCGCGCGGGCGATCTCGGCCGCAGCGGCGTAGACGTAGCTCAGGTCGGCATGGCCGTCGCCACGCCGTGTCGGCGTGCCGACCGCGATGAACACCGCATCGGCGTTGCCGACCGCTCGATCGAGGTCGGTGTCGAACGACAGCCGGCCGGCGCGCGCATTGTCGGCCACCAGCCGGTCGAGCCCCGGCTCGAAGATCGGGATCTCGCCCCGGCGCAGCCGCGCGATCTTGTCGGCTTCCTTGTCGACACACGTGACGTCGTGACCGAACTGGGCGAAGCAGGCGCCGGAGACAAGTCCGACATAGCCCGAGCCGATCATCGCGATGCGCATGAGGTCAGCCTTTCAGGAGGCGATCGAGCAGTGTGCGCGTCTCCGCCGCGGTGTCGGCCCGGTGCAAGGCGATCGCCACGTTCGCCTCGAGGAATCCCATGCGATTGCCGCAGTCGTAGCGCCGGCCCGTATAGCGCATGGCGTGGAAAGGCTTCGTGCCGATCATCTTGGCCATCGCGTCGGTGAGCTGGATTTCGCCGCCGGCACCGGTCTCGTGCCGTGCCAGATGGTCGAACACCTCGGGCTGCAGCACGCAGCGCCCGATCCAGGCCAGTGTCGAGGGAGCGTCTTCGGGCTTGGGCTTCTCGACGAGCCCTGTCATCTCGGCCAAGCCGTCCTTCTCGACCTTCACGGCGGCGATGCCGTAGCTCCTGGTCTGCTCGCGTGGCACCTCCATCACGGCGATGACGCTGCCGCCGGTCTTCTCGTGCGCGGCGACGAGTTGAGCCGTGCAAGTCGGTGAGCTGATCGTCAACTCGTCGGGCAGGAGCACCGCGAACGGCTCCTGGCCGATCCACGGGCGGGCGCACCACACCGCATGGCCCAGCCCCAGAGGCTGCTGCTGGCGCGTGAACACCGCGTTGCCCGGCTTCAGGGCGGCGTCGCGCGCTTGCTTCAGCTCAGGCGCCTTACCGCGCTGCTGCAAGGTCGCTTCGAGCTCGTAAGCAGAGTCGAAATGATCCTCGATCGCCCCCTTGTTGCGGCCGGTCACGAACACGAACTCGTCGATGCCCGCCGCCAGGCATTCCTCGATGGCGTACTGGATGAGCGGACGGTCGACGACCGTCAGCATTTCCTTCGGTATCGCCTTCGTGGCCGGCAGGAACCTGGTGCCCAGACCGGCGACCGGCAGAACCGCTTTGCGAACACGCTGCGCCATTCTCATCGACCTCGTTCAGCGGCAGGATTGTATGGGTAAATCAATGATTTGACCGACAGGCCGGCTAGATGACACGGGGTCGCGGTGGCTGCAAGGTCAACCGGCGAGCAGCACATCCTTCGCCCGATTGATGCGGGCCGCGAGATCGGCACTGCCGCCGACATCGGGATGCACACGCAGAATGAGTCGTCGATGGGCGGCCTTGATTTCTTCCGCGCTCGCTCCTTCGGCGAGTCCCAGCACGGCAAGCGCTTCCTCGCGCGTCATGCCAGTGCGCGAGCCGCGCGGCGGCGGCGTCTGCTGCGACGAACGCCAGTCGGTTCCTAGCCGCCGGTCGAGATAGGCTTCGAGCACGCGCAGCGAATCGGAGTCCGACGCGCACTCCGCATGCAGGTCGAGCAGTTCGCTGTCGCTCAGATCGTCGAACGTGCGACCGGCAAAGCGGCCAGAGTGGACGGTGCCGCCGACATCGCCGGTGCCGTGGTCGATCCACGCCTCGAAGAAGGCCGTGCGAACCTCCGTCCGCTGGGCGCTTCCCGGCGAGCTGAAGCCGCCCGACGGCCGTCGCCGCAAGGCGCGCGCGATGAGCCCGGCGGCAACGATGCCGGCAAGCCCGAACAATTCTGGCAGCAGGCTCGGCACGAAGCGCACGCCGAAGATCAGCAGAACGGCGATGCCGACCAGCCCGACGCCCAAGAGCATCGGGCGCAGGATCCGCGCGATCGTGGAAGGATTGGCGCGCAGGAACCACCACACCACGAGCGCCATGACCCCCAGCACGACGAATGCCAGGAGGACGACAATCGGCATCGATCACTGCCGCGGCGCCCGACCGGGCGCGGCCGGCGCCCCGCCGATCGTCGGCACCACGGACTGTCCCTGTTGTTGTTGCTGCTCCTGGCGCTCGCGCTGGATCTGCCGCCACCGTTCGACATTGCGATTGTGATCCGGGAGATTGGCGGCGAACGCGTGGCCGCCCTGTCCATCGGCGACGAAGTAAAGCGATCGATCGCGCGCCGGATTGGTTGCCGCGACGATGGCGGCGCGACCCGGATTGCAGATCGGCCCCGGCGGCAGGCCGGCTATCTGGTAGGTGTTGTACGGCGAGGACGATTGCAGGTCGGCGCGGGTGAGCTCGCGGTTGAACGGGGCCTTGCCAGCGGTCACCCCGTAGATCACCGTCGGATCGCTCTCGAGCCTCATGCGGCGACGCAACCGGTTGATGAAGACGGCCGCCACCTTGCTTCGTTCGGCGGCGACGCCCGTCTCCTTCTCGACGATCGAGGCGAGCACCAGCGCATCGCGTCGATTGGCGAGCGGCAAGCCGGCGAGGCGCTTGCGCCACGCCTCGTCGAGCGCCTTGTCCATCGCCTCCTTCATGCGCAGAAGCAGACCGTCGCGCGTGTCGTCGCGCGAATAGAAGTAGGTCTCGGGCAGCAAGTCGCCTTCCTTGACGTCGAGCGTGATCTCGCCGGTCAATGCCTCCGTCTTGCGCACCAGCTCAAGGACCTCCGCCGTCGTCACGCCCTCCGGAACAGTGAGGCGGCGCTGCACGACCTTGCCCGACTGCAGCAGCTCGACCATCGCGCGCATGGAGATGTGCGCCGGAACCTCGTATTCACCCGCCTTGATGGTCCTGGGCGCAGGGTCGATGATCAGGGCGACGCGGAACAACTGCGCGTGCTGGACGATCCCCTCTTCCTGCAGGATCTTGGCCATCGTCGCCGGCCCGGCGCCGCGCGGGATGACGACGTTGCGGGTCTGCGCCAACGGCCCCGGCGAATCGAGCAGCCGATTGCCGACGTAGAGCACCCCGCCCAGCCCGGTGACGAGCAGGGCGATGAAGAAAAGGACCCAGCGGAAATAGCTGAGCACGACTCAGCCTCCCGCGCTCAAACGGCGCCGAAGATCAGCGACGCGTTGGTGCCCCCGAAACCGAACGAATTGCTGAGTGCGTAGCGGACCTTGCGCTGCTTGGCCTGCTTCGGAACGAGATCGATGTCGCAGCCTTCGTCCGGCTCCTCGAGATTGAGCGTCGGCGGCACCGCCTGATCGATGATCGACTTGATGGCGTAGATCGCCTCGATCGCGCCAGCCGCTCCAAGCAGATGACCGGTGGCGGACTTGGTCGAGGACATCGAGAGCTTGTAGGCCGCATCGCCGAAAGTCCTCTTGACCGCGCCGAGCTCGATCACGTCGGCCATCGTCGACGTGCCGTGCGCATTGACGTAGTCGATCTCGTCCGGCTGCAACTTGGCGCGCTTCAGCGCTGCCTGCATCGCCCGCATCGCCCCATCGCCGTCCTCCGACGGCGCCGTGATGTGATAGGCATCGCCCGACAGGCCGTAGCCGAGGATCTCGGCGTAGATCTTGGCGCCGCGCTTCTTCGCGTGCTCGTATTCCTCTAGGACGACACAGCCCGCCCCCTCGCCCATCACGAAGCCGTCGCGCCGCCTGTCCCACGGCCGCGACGCCTGGGTCGGCGTGTCGTTGAAGTCCGTCGACAGCGCCTTGCAGGCGTTGAAGCCGGCTATGCCGATGCGGCAGATCGCGGCCTCGGCGCCGCCGGCGACCATTACGTCGGCATCTTCCCACTGGATCAGCCGTGCCGCGTCGCCCAGCGCATGCGCGCCCGTGGCGCAGGCCGTCACCACCGAATGGTTCGGCCCCTTGAAGCCGTACTTGATCGACACCTGGCCCGACGCCAGGTTGATCAGGGCCGACGGAATGAAGAACGGGCTGACCCGGCGCGGGCCGCGCTCCTTCAAGGTCAGCGACGTCTCGTAGATGGTCTGCAGCCCGCCGATGCCGGCGCCGATCATCACACCAGTGCGCTTCAGGCTCTCGTCGTCCTGCGGCTTCCACCCGGAATCCTCCACCGCCTGCTCGGCGGCGGCGATACCAAAGATCAGGAACTTGTCGAGCTTGCGCTGCTCCTTGGGCGGAAGATAGGCGTCGACATTGAAATGTCCGTTCGCCTTGTCGCCGAGCGGCACCTCGCCGGCGATCTTGGTCGCCAGATCCGAAGTGTCGAAGGCCTGTATCGACCGAATGCCGGATTCGGCGGCCATCAGGCGACGCCAGTTGACATCGACACCGTCCCCCAACGGCGTCACCATGCCCATGCCGGTTACGACCACGCGTCTCATCGTTCGCCTTCCTTGCTGCAGGAGCTGGCGACGATCAGGACTTGGCGTTGCCCTTGATGAAGCCGATGGCGTCGCCGACGGTCTGGATCTTCTCGGCAGCGTCGTCTGGAATCTCGATGCCGAATTCCTCCTCGAACGCCATCACCAACTCCACGGTATCGAGGCTGTCCGCGCCCAGATCGTCGATGAACTTGGCTTCCTCCTTGACCTGCGCCGCTTCGACGCCCAGGTGCTCGACGACGATCTTCTTCACGCGTTCGGCAATGTCGCTCATTATCTTATCCTTCCCATGTCTTTCGAATCTCGGCTTCGCCAGGGGGACGGCGATTTCCGGCTCTTATACATAGCCGCCCGGCCATTGGCTAGCGCCGGAAAGTCCACAATATCAGGCACTTGCAGCCTGTTTACTCAGATCATCGCCATCCCGCCATTGATGTGCAGCGTCTGCCCGGTGACGTAGGCCGCCTCGTCGCTCGCCAGGTAGACCACACCGGCAGCGACTTCGTCGGCGGTTCCCAGGCGATCGGCCGGCACGCGCGCCAGGATCGCCTTCTTCTGCTCGTCGGTCAGCGCATCGGTCATCGGTGTGGCGATGAAGCCCGGCGCGATGCAGTTGACGGTGATGCTCCGCGAGGCGAGTTCCTGTGCCAGGGACTTCGACATGCCGATCAGGCCGGCCTTGGCGGCGGCGTAGTTCGCCTGCCCCGGGTTGCCAGTGACGCCGACGATCGAGGTGATGTTCACGACGCGCCCGAAGCGCCGCCGCATCATGCCGCGCATCGCCGCCCGGGTGAGCCGGAAGGTTCCCGTCAGATTGACCTGCAGGACCTTGTCCCACTCCTCGTCCTTCATCCGCATCGAGATGTTGTCGCGTGTGATGCCGGCGTTGTTGACGAGAATGTCGAGCTTGCCCATGGCGGACTCGGCCTCCTTGGCCAGCCGGTCTATGTCGGCCGGATCGTCCATTCGGGCGGCCACGACATGGGCACGCTCGCCGAGCGCTCGCCGGAGCTGCTCGAGAGCCTCGGCGCGTGTTCCCGACAGCGTGACGACGGCACCTTGTGCATGTAACGCGCGGGCAATGGCGCCGCCGATGCCTCCGGACGCGCCGGTGACCAAGGCGGCCTTGCCAGACAGGTCGAACATCCGATGCTCCTTCACGCCGTCTTCAGGAATGCCTCGATATCGGCCGGCCCGTTGAGGGCGAGACCGGTCATCTCCTTGTCGATGCGCTTGACCAGGCCCGACAGCACCTTGCCCGAACCGCACTCGACGAGCGTGTCGACGCCTTGGGACTTCATATACTGCACGCTCTCGCGCCAGCGCACGAGGCCCGTCACTTGCTCGACCAGGCGCTGCTTGATGTTTGTCGGATCGGTAATCTCGCTGGCCAGCACATTGGCCACCAGGGCGACCTGCGGTGTCCCCAGCGCGACCGTCTCGAGCGCGGCCTGCATGGCATCGGCCGCCGGCCGCATCAGCGGACAATGGAAGGGAGCGCTGACCGGAAGCAGCATGCCGCGCTTGGCCCCCCTCGCCTTGGCCGTCTCGATGGTGCGCTCGACCGCCGCCTTGTGGCCGCTCACCACGACCTGACCGCCGCCATTGTCGTTGGCGACCGCCACGATCTCGCCCTGGGCGGCTTCCGTGCAGGCTTCCTGAGCGGGCTCGAGCTCGATACCGAGCAGGGCTGCCATGGCACCGACGCCAACCGGCACGGCCTTCTGCATCGACTGGCCACGCAGCTTCAGGAGCCGCGCCGCATCGGCGAGCCGAAGCGAGCCGGCGGCCGCGAGGGCCGAATATTCGCCCAGCGAATGGCCTGCGACCTGGCTTGCCAGGTCGGGCAATCGCTTGCCGCCATCCTTTTCGAGGATGCGGACGATTGCGATGCTGACTGCCATCAAGGCGGGCTGGGCATTCTCCGTCAGCACGAGCTCGGATTTCGGGCCTTCGCGCATGAGCTTGAACAGGTTCTGCTTCAGCGCCTCGTCGACCTCCTGGAAGACATCGCGCGCTGTCACGAAGGCGGCAGCGAGGTCCGCGCCCATGCCGACCGCCTGGGATCCTTGTCCCGGAAACACGAAAGCGCGAGTCATTGACCGATTCCCCCGGAGTTCTTGGCTTGAGCGGGCCTCTCCATAGCGCACTCGCGACAGGGCCGGAACGCCTTGATTTCAAACGAATAGCCTGTATAACCGCCGCTCTTCGGGGCCTAAGTCGGCCCCGAACTCCTTGCCGGTCCGATCGCGCCGCCATCCTGGCACGCAAAGGGGCCGGCTAGATCCGGGCGGTTGTCGGTCGATCCGAGGCTCACGAGCGAGCAACGGACGCGACGAACTCCGGGTCGTTAACAGCCATAAGGAGTCGAAATCGACATGGCATTGTACGAAAATGTCTTCATTGCGCGCCAGGACGTTCCGGTGACGCAGGTGGAGGCCCTCACCACCCAGTACGCCGAGCTGGTCGCCAGCCTGGGCGGTACGGTCTCCAAGAAGGAATATTGGGGCCTGCGGTCCTTGACCTATCGGATCAAGAAGAACCGCAAGGGCCACTACACCTTACTCAACATCGATGCGCCGTCGGCTGCCGTGAAGGAGCTCGAGCGCACGATGTCGATCAACGAAGACATCATCCGCTACCTGACGGTGCGTGTGGACGAGCTCGAGGAGGCCCCCTCCGCGATCATGCTGCGCAGCGCCGAGAAGTCGGATCGGCCGATGGGCGATCGCGATCGCGGCGACCGCTGGGGCGACCGTCCGCCTCGCCGCGAGCGCTCGCGCTTCGGCGATGATGCGGTCGTTCCCGTCGTTGCCGGCGTACCAGGAGAAGAAGAATGAGCGCTCAACGTCGCCCCTTCACGCGCCGCCGCAAGAGCTGCCCGTTCTCCGGCGCCAACGCACCGAAGATCGACTACAAGGACGTTCGGCTGCTGCAGCGCTTCGTCTCCGAGCGCGGCAAGATCGTGCCGAGCCGCATCTCGGCGGTTTCATCCAAGAAGCAGCGCGAGCTCGCCCAGGCGATCAAGCGCGCCCGCTTCCTGGCGCTGCTGCCATACATTATCGCCTAGCGGGAGGGACGCACCATGCCGATGAACGTCATCCTGCTCGAACGCGTGCCCAAGCTCGGCCAGATGGGCGACGTCGTGAAGGTGAAGCCGGGCTACGCCCGCAACTATCTGCTGCCGCAGAAGAAGGCGTTGCGCGCCACCAAGGACAACGTCACCTACTTCGAATCGCAGCGCAAGACGCTGGAGGCTCAGAACCTCGAGCGCCGCAAGGACGCCGAGGCCGTCGCCGCCAAGATGAGCAGCTTCAAGGTCACGCTGGTCCGCCAGGCCTCCGAGGCCCTGCAGCTCTACGGATCGGTCACCTCGCGTGACATTTCGGACGCGGCCGAAGCCGCAGGCGTCAAGCTGCAGCGCAGCCAGGTCGAGCTCGACAAGCCGATCAAGGCGCTGGGTGCGCACAAGATCAAGGTGCATCTGCATCCGGAGGTCATGGTCGAAATCACGGCGCTGGTCGCCCGGTCGCAGGACGAAGCCGACTTCCTCGCCAAGGGCGGCGCCCTGATCGCCGAGACCGAACGCGCCGCGCTCGAAGCCGCCGAGGCGGCGCAGCGCGCCGCCGAGCAGGCTGCGGCCTTGTTCGAGGCCAAGCCCGCCGCCGCCGAGGGCGAGACGCCGGCCGCGACAGAGGAAGCAGCGGCCGACAAGCAATAGGCCGTCGCGTGCCGCAGGGCACGGAATCATCGATCCAACGCATGCCGCCGCCCCGCGACGGCATGCGTTTTATTTTGTGCCCCGACTCCCAATGCCTCCCCAGTCATTGGCCATGGAGTGGACACGCCTTCTTTTCCTCTCCCGTCATACGGGGGAGGTGGCGTGGTCGGCGACGACATGGCCGGGCGAGGCGCCTCTATCCCTCCCCCGTCATACGGGGGAGGTGGCCCGGAGGGCCGGAGGGGGAAAGCCGCAGACAAGACGCTTCGGATTCCCACGCCGGAATCGTAAGGATCCCGACGGTAGCTTTCCCTCTCCGCCCCCTTGCGGGGGCACCTCCCCCGATGACGGGGGAGGAAAAGAAGACGCGTCTACTCCGTAGCCATGATTGGCGGAGGCGCCCCGTCGGAGGCGGAAGGCCACAATCGAGATTGACGGAATTCAGACGTCCGACTCGGACAGATCTCGCCTGTGGCCTTCCCCCTCCGGCCCTCCGGGCCACCTCCCTCGATTACGGGGGAGGCTCCCGGCACGCCGGCGCACACCACAATGCTGCGAAAATCGCGGCGGGGACCGTGCCGGTTTTCACAGAAGGCGGGAGTGTCGTCGTCCTCGCTCGGAGGCAGGCGTGATCTGGCGCCTCGGCGCGCTGGCGATTGCCGCCCTTGTCGCCCTGCCGATGATCGGCGTGGCCTCCAGCCTCTTCGTTTGGCAGGGCGAAATGTGGCGCCACATGGCCGACACGCAGTTGGCCGACATCATCGGCAATACCGCGATCCTGCTGGTGGGCGTCGGCATCGGGACAATCGTGCTGGGGACAGGCACGGCCTGGCTGGTCACGATGACTCGCTTCCCCGGCAGCCGGCTGCTGCAATGGGCGTTGGTGCTGCCGCTGGTCCTGCCGACCTACATCATCGGCTACGCCTACGCCGACCTGCTGGCCTTTGCCGGCCCGCTTCAGTCGGCCCTGCGCTCGGCCACCGGCTGGAACCGCAACGATTACTGGTTCCCCGAACTCTCGTCGGCGAGCGGCGTCGCCGTTCTGTTCAGCCTGGTGCTCTATCCATACGTCTATCTCGCCGCCCGGGCATCCTTCCTCACCCAGTCGCAGTCGTTGCTGGAGGCCAGCCGCATTCTAGGTCATGGACCTTGGCGGACCTTCCTGCGTGTCGGCCTGCCGCTCGCCCGTCCAGCCGTCGCCGGCGGCGCGGCGTTGGCTTTGCTCGAGGCGCTCGCCGATTTTGGCACCGTGCAATATTACGGCGTCCAAACCTTCACCACGGCGATCTACCGGACGTGGTACGGCCTCGGCAATCGCCAGGGAGCGGCACAAATCGCGGTAGTGCTCATCTTGATCGCAGCCGCGCTGATCGTTCTGGAACGCCGATCCCGCGGGCGTGCCCGCTTCCAGGTCGCCTCGAATGTGCAGCATTGCGGAGAACCGGCCGTGCTGCAGCCCTGGCCTGCGGCCGCAGCACTCACCGCCTGCACTCTGCCCGTGCTGCTGGGCTTCGTCGTGCCGACCGCTCACCTTGGCTGGCTGGCATCGGCCTCCGGCGCAACGCTGGTCGACCCTCGGTTCCTGAGCGATGCCGCCAACAGCTTGATGCTCGCCGCCGGCGCCGCGGCGATCATCGTCGCCCTCGCGCTGTTCTTGAGCTACGCCGGCCGTCTCGTGCGCCGTCGATCGTTCAATCGGGTGATTGCCTTCGCCTCGCTAGGCTATGCGATCCCCGGCGCAGTGATCGCGGTCGGCGTTCTGTTGCCGCTGGCGATTGCCGATCGCGGCATGGACTGGTTGGCCCGCGCCCTGTTCGGCTTGCCGCTCGGCCTGGTTCTGAGCGGCACCGTCGTCGCGCTTCTGCTCGCCTATACCGTGCGATTCCTCGCCGTTGGCCTCGCCAATGTCGCGCCCGCGCTGGCGGCAATCGATCCGGCGATGGATGCCAGCGCCCGAATTCTCGGCGCGACGCCGCGCGAGGTGCTGCGCTACGTGCACATGCCGATGCTGCGGGCGCCCGCTCTGACGGCCGCCGCCGTGGCCTTTGTCGAGGTCATGAAGGAATTGCCGGCGACCCTGCTGATCCGGCCTTTCAATGTCGATACCCTGGCAATCGGCGTTTATCGCTTCGCCTCGGACGAACGTCTCGCCCAGGCCGCCGTCGGCGCCATCGCGATCGTCGCGGTCTCGCTGGGGCCGGTGATCGTGCTGTGTCGCGCGATCGACCGGTCGGGGGCTACTTCCAGCCGGCCCGGTCCATGATCTTCAACGCCTCGGCATTGTTCTGGGCGAACACCCGGGCATTGAGCTGGTCCTGCTTGAAGGTGCCGAGCGACTTCAGCTCCGGTGACAACTCGACGCCGGCCACCACCGGGTACTCGGAATTGCCCTCGGCAAAGTAGCGCTGTGCCTGCGGCGACACGAGGTATTCGAGAAAGCGCACGGCCGCCGCCTTGTTGGGCGCATAGCGGGCCACCGCGCCGCCGCTGATGTTGACGTGCGTGCCACGGTTCGCCTGGTTGGGGAACACGACCGCGAGCTTGGCCGCAATCTCGCGTTCCTCCGGCTTCTTCGAGCGCATCAGGGTCACGAAATAGTAGGTATTGACCAAAGCGATATCGCCTTCGCCCGCGGCAACGGCCTTGATCTGATCCGTATCGCCGCCGCGCGGCGGGCGCGCGAGGTTCGCGGCGACGCCCTTGGCCCACGCCTCGACCTTTTCCGGGCCGTTCGCCGCCAACAGCGAACCGACGAGCGACTGGTTGTAGATGTGGCCCGACGGGCGGACCAGAAGCTTGCTCTTCCACTTGGCGTCGGCAAGATCTTCGTAGTTCTGCGGCGCGTTGGCCGCAGGCACCCGCTCCTTGCTGTAGACGATGACCCGGGCGCGGACCGAGAAGCCGAACCACGTGTTGTCCGGGTCGCGCAAATGCGCAGGCACTGCCTTGGCCAACGCCTCCGAGGCGACCGGCTGGAGAACGCCCAGTTGGCGGGCACGCTCGATACGGCCGGCATCGGTGGTGATGAGGACGTCGCACGGGCTCTTGTCGCCCTCGGCCTTCAGACGCTCGAGCAACGGGTCGGGCTCGGCGTCGATGCGGTTGATCTTGACGCCGCTCAGATCGGCAAAATTGCCGTACAACGCTTCGTCCGTGTTGTAGTGGCGCGCCGAGTACAGGTTGAGCGTGGCCGAGGCCTCGGCGCGCCGCCAGATCGTTGCGCCGGCGCCCAGCGCCAATCCGCTCCGAAGCAGTGCACGTCTTCTCAAGGAAGGCCTCCTGTTGCGATTGATTTGCACTACCTGTACCAGCGGTCGCGAGATTTTGCAATTAGGTCGCAAGAGCAGGCCAATTTGCGTTCCCTATTGAGGAATTATCCTGCTCACCCCCTTTGCCTTGAAATTGCCACTTGGATTAACATTCACGCTCAGTCCGACACGGAGCCGAGGGAAATCTCCGGTTTCCCGACGCTCATTGCCCGGGGGAAGCGAGGATGCTGCTGGTCGAGGTCCTCACCCGCGTCTTGGGTGAAGGCCAACTGACAATCATCGATGCGGCCGGCCGGTCGCATCGCATCGAAGGGGCCCGCCCAGGTCCTTCGGTCACCATTCGGGTGCACGACCGATGGACTGGGCTGCGCATCGCCCTGCGCCCACGGCTTGCCGTCGGCGAAGCCTACATGGACGGCCTGCTGACCATCGAGGCCGGCGGCACCATCTACGATCTCCTCGACCTCCTGGGACGCAACATGCAGGCGTTCGAGGCGACGCCGATGGTGCGTTGGTCCTATG
Organism: Reyranellaceae bacterium; assembly: GCA_046349335.1. Classification (GTDB taxonomy): domain Bacteria; phylum Pseudomonadota; class Alphaproteobacteria; order Reyranellales; family Reyranellaceae; genus Reyranella. Next base: position 184,921 of record JAXMCO010000002.1, on the reverse strand, counting down.
CGCTGCAGCGCTGGCTGAGAGCTTTGGAGCATTACAATCCGATCGGCAAAGCGCAGCGCAACGTCGCCCATCACTACGACCTCAAGGACCAGCTCTACGACTTCTTCCTCGATCGCGACCGGCAGTATTCCTGTGCCTATTTCCGGACCGGCGACGAATCGCTCGAGGAGGCACAGCTCGACAAGAAGCGGCACATCGCCGCCAAGCTGCTGCTCAAGCCAGGCTTGCGCGTCCTCGATATCGGCTCGGGCTGGGGCGGCATGGCGCTCTTCCTCAGCCAGCAGTTCGGCGTCGACACGACCGGCGTGACCTTGTCGACGTCGCAGCACGCCGTCTCCAGCCGACGCGCCCTCGAAGGCGGCCTCGCCGATCGTGTCCGCTTCAAGCTGCTCGACTATCGTCAGGAATCCGGTCGCTACGATCGCATCGTCTCGGTCGGCATGTTCGAGCATGTCGGGTCGGCCCACTATGTCGAGTTCTTCGCCAAGGTGAAGGAGCTGCTCGCCGACGACGGCGTGATGCTGCTGCACTCGATCGGACGGATGGAGCCGCCCGGCGGCACCAATACGTGGCTGCGCAAGTACATTTTTCCGGGCGGCTACACACCCGCTCTGTCGGAGGTCCTGGCGGCGATCGAGAAGGTCGGTCTGTGGGTGACGGATGTCGAAGTTCTAAGGCTCCACTACGCCGAGACGCTGCGGCACTGGCGCCGGCGCTTCCTCGCCAACCGCGAGCAGATCAAGCAGCTTGCGGGATACGACGACCGCTTCTGCCGGATGTGGGAATTCTATCTCGCCGGCTGCGAGGTGGCCTTCCGCTACATGAACCAGATGGTCTTCCAGCTCCAGCTCACGCGCCGCCAGGACGCCGCCCCCCTCACCCGCGACTATGTCGTCGACGGCGAGAACGGCCTGCAGCGCAACACCCGCTCGATGGCGGCGGAGTGACGATCGGCATCCTCTCCTCCCCAGCCAAGCTGGGAGGAGAGGATGCCTAAGCCGCATTCGTCGCCGCGAACGTCTCGAACGCATCCTCGACCAGGCTCACATGGTGCAGCATGGCGGCATGGGCGCCGACGGCATCGCCCGACAGGATGGCCCGGACCACGGCATCGTGCTCCTGATTTGATCGCAGCAGCCGGCCTTCGACCTGGAACTGGGCACGGCGGAACGGCCCGACACGCCGACGCAGCCCCAGAGCGAACTCGGCGATCGGCGCGTTGTGCGCACCGGCATAGATCGCCGAATGGAATGCGACGTTGGCGTCGGCATAGGCGTCGGGGTCGCCGCCAGCCGCCAACGCCGTCATGGCCTCGTGGCGCGCTTGCAGGCGCCGCCGCTCGATTGGCGTCATGCTCATGGCTGCGAGACGAGCGCACGTCGCTTCCATCTCCGCCATGGCCACGAACAGGCTTTCGATCTGCACCGGGGTCGCCTTGGAAACGACCGCACCCTTGCGCGGCCGCATGTCGATCAAACCGCTTTGCATGAGCTGGCGCAGCGCTTCGCGGACTGGCGTGCGCGATACCCCGTGCTGGCGCGCCAAGCCGATCTCGTCGAGCCGCAGCCCGGGCTTCAACGTGCCGCTCAGGATGCCGTCCGCAATCGCCGTGGCGAGCTTGTCCGCCAAGGTGGGATTGTCCGCTTGCATGCTCCACCCGCGCTGTTGGTGAGCTGTGCATACAATTTGGATGCCAATCCCAGTATCGGCCCACAGATTGCCCAATAGGAATGCAAACTGCCGATATTGCATACAATCCTGCCCGTTTTCGGCCGCCAACCCACCTGAGCCTGTCGACAAGGTGTCCTTGGAGGAGCTGGTTTTCTGCTGATTCGGCGCCGGCGCGCGCTCCCGCATCCCGATGGCATGTTGGTTGCTCCGGGCTCTGCGGGCCGCCAGTGGCCGAAGACATCAGCAGGAGGAAAGCAATGAGCGACACCTTCAAGATCGGACGCCGCGGCCTTCTGGTCGGCGCCTCGAGCACGGCCGCCCTGGGCCTCGCCGGCACGGCTCAGGCACAGAAGCCTCTGGTCGTCGGCTTCATCTATGTCGGCCCGCGCGACGACTACGGGTACAACCAGGCCCACGCCGAAGCGGCCGCCCTCCTGAAGAAGATGCCGGGCGTCAAGGTCGTCGAGGAGGAGAAGGTGCCGGAAACGGTCGCCGTCGAGAAATCGATGGAGAGCATGATCAATCTCGATGGCGCGACGCTGATGTTCCCGACCTCGTTCGGCTACTTCGATCCGCACATGCTGAAGGAAGCGGTGAAGTTCCCGGCGGTGCAGTTCCGCCATTGTGGCGGCCTGTGGCAGGAAGGCAAGAATCCCAAGAACACCGGCAGCTACTTCGGCTACATCGACGAGTGCCAGTATCTGAACGGCATCGCCGCCGGCTCGACCACCAAGAGCGGCAAGCTGGGCTTCGTCGCCGCCAAGCCGATCCCGCAGGTCCTGCGCAACATCAATGCCTTCACGCTCGGTGCCAAGTCGGTGAACCCCAAGATCACCACCCAGGTCATATTCACCGGCGACTGGGCGATGCCGGTCAAGGAGGCCGAGGCGACCAACAGCATGATCGCCCAGGGCATCGACGTCGTGACCTGCCACGTCGATTCGCCCAAGGTCGTGATCGAGACGGCCGAGCGCGCCGGCATCTTCACCTGCGGCTACCACTGCAACCAGTCCAAGCTCGCCCCCAAGGGTTACCTGACCGGCGCCGAGTGGAACTGGGAAAAGGTCTATGTCGACTTCATCGAGGCGATGAAGAAGGGCCAGGTACCGGGCAATTTCGTGCGCGGCGGCCTCAAGGAAGGCTTCGTCCGAACCTCGGCCTACGGCCCGGCCGTCTCCGCCGAAGCGCGCGCCAAAGCCGACGCCGTGAAGGCCGAGATGGTGAAGGGCGGCTACTCGATCTTCAAGGGCGCCCTGAAAGACAACAAGGGCAACACCGTGATCCCGGCCGGCACCGCCTATGTGCAGACCGAGCCGACCCTGGAAAGCATGAACTACCTCGTCGAAGGCGTCGTCGGCTCGACGTCGTAAGCCGTCGCGAGAGCGCGCGAATGTATCGAAGCGAAGATCATTCTCCTCCCCAGCTTCGCTGGGGAGGTGTCGCCGTCTTCGGCGACGGAGGGGTCGAGACTCTCATAAAATCGATGAGCCATGCCCCCTCCGTCCGCATCGGCATTTTGGCCGCAAAACGGCCAAAAGCCTTGGACCCGGACACCTCCCCAGCGACGCTGCTACGGAGTGGACACATCTCCGATCCCTCCCCCGTAATCGGGGGAGGTGCGCCGTCATACGGGGCGGAGGGGGCAGGCTACAGACAAGACGCTTCTGATTTCGACGTCGAAATCGGAGGGATCTCGACTGTGGCTTTCCCCCTCAGCCCCCCTGCGGGGGCACCTCCCCCGATTACGGGGGAGGAATTCGAGATGTGTCCACTCCGTAGCAGCGACGCTGGGGAGGAGAGCGCGCGCCCGATGACGACGACTTCAACACGCCCCGAGGCGTAGCGGGTGGCGATGGGACAGGCCCTCGAGCGTATCGCGGTGCCGATGTTGGCGTTGCTGGCATCGGCCGTCCTGTTCGGCCTGCTGCTGGCGGTATATGCCCGCGTCGATCCGCTGGAGGCGTTCGCGTTGATGTACCAGGGCGCCTTCGGCACCTGGTTTTCCTGGCAGAACACCCTGACCCGGGCCGCGCCGTTGATCCTCACAGCCCTGTGCACCGCGCTGCCGGCCCGGCTCGGCCTGGTGATCATCGGCAACGAAGGCGCCGTCGTGCTGGGCGGCGTGGCCGGCGCGGCCATGGGCGTGGCGCTCGCCGGTGCCCCGCCCCTGGTGGTGCAGCTCGGCATGATCGCCGCCGGCATGGTGCTGGGCGGACTGTGGGTCGGCCTGGCCGGCGCGCTTCGCCAATGGCGCGGCGTCAACGAGACGATCTCGAGCCTGCTGCTGACCTACATCGCGATCGCCTTGATGAACCACTTCGTCGAGGGGCCGTTGCGCGATCCGCAGAGCCTCAACAAGCCGTCGACGGCCACCATCGGCGACGCCAACATGATCGGCACCATTCCCGGCATGGACGTCCATTGGGGCCTGGTGTTCGGCATCGTCGCCTGCCTGCTGGTCTACGTTTTCCTGCGCTTCACGACCTGGGGCTTCGCCATGGAGGTGATCGGCGGCAACGCCAAGACCGCCCGCATGATGGGCCTGAACGTCGGCCGTTACGTGCTGCTGGCGTGCGGCGTCGGTGGCGCGGCGGCGGGCATCGCCGGCACCGTCGAAGTCGCCGCGGTGCTCGGCAAGGCCAATGCCTCGCTCGCGGTCGGCTACGGCTATGCCGGCATCCTGGTGTCGTTCCTCGCCCGCCACCATCCGCTGGCGATCATTCCGGTGGCCATCCTGCTGGGTGGCATTGGCGCCAGCGGCGGCCTGCTGCAGCGCCGTCTCGACCTGCCCGACGCCGCTGTCGTCGTCCTGCAGGGCATCATCTTCGTCGCCATCCTGGCAAGCGAAACGCTCTACGGACGGCTGCTGCCCCGCAGGCAGGAGAGCTGACGATGTCCGACGGAAGCCTAGGAATTTGGGGCGTGCCGCTGGCCATGCTGGCCGGCGCCATCCGGGTCAGCACGCCGTTCCTGTTCGTGAGCATCGGCGAATGCCTCACCGAGCGCTCCGGCCGGATCAATCTCGGGCTCGAGGGCACCTTGATGATGGGCGCCATGAGTGCCTATGGCGTGGCTCTGGGCACCGATTCGCCGTGGCTCGGCGTGCTGGTCGCCGCCGGCGTCGGTCTGCTGCTGGGCGCGCTCCACGCCGCGATCTGCCAGTTGCCGCGGGTCAACGACATCGCGACCGGCATCGGCCTGATGCTGTTCGCTACCGGCCTCGCCTTCTTCCTCGGCAAGCCCTTCATCCAACCCAAGGCTCCTAATCTCGGTGCCATCGACCTTGGCTGGTGGAGCGACATCCCGCAGGTGCGACAGGCGCTGCAGGTCAACTACCTGTTCGTGCTGGGCGTCGCCCTGGCCTTCGTCCTGGCATGGGCGTTGCGCAACACGCGTTGGGGCCTGATCGTCCGCCTGGCCGGCGAGAGCGTCGACGCAGCTCTCGCCATTGGTGCGTCTGTTGGCCGGGTGCGGCTGATCGCGACCTCGATCGGCGGCGCCTTCGCCGGCATCGGCGGCGCTTTCCTGTCGCTCTACTATCCCGGAAGCTGGAACGAGGGCCTGTCGAGCGGGCAAGGCCTGATGGCGGTGGCGTTGGTGATCTTCGCCCGCTGGGATCCGGTGCGCTGCCTGTGGGCATCCCTGTTGTTTGGCGCCGCCGGCGCGATCAGCCCGGCACTGCAGTCGATCGGCGTCACCCAAGGCTACTACCTGTTCAGTGCCGCACCTTACGTGCTGACTCTGGCCCTTATGATCGCCACCTGCTCGCCGGCCCGCAGCCTGCGCGGCGCGCCGGGCGAGCTCGGCGCGGTAAAATGACGGTGGAGGCAAGGAGACCGAAGTGGCAAAGTTCGTAGAGTCGCATCCCTACCCCTGGCCGTGGAACGGCGACCTGCGGCCGGAAAACTCGGCGCTGATCGTGATCGACATGCAGACCGACTTCTGCGGCGTCGGCGGCTATGTCGACAAGATGGGTTACGATCTCTCGCTCACGCGCGCACCGATCGAGCCGATCAAGCGCCTGCTCGCTGCCGTGCGCAAGGCCGGCTGGCACGTCTTCCATACGCGCGAAGGCCACCGGCCCGACCTCTCCGACCTGCCCGCCAACAAGCGCTGGCGGTCGCGGCAGATCGGCGCCGGCATCGGCGATCCCGGCCCGTGCGGCCGCATCCTGGTGCGCGGCGAGCCGGGCTGGGAGATCATTCCCGAGCTCGCCCCTGCCCCGGGCGAGCCGGTGATCGACAAGCCGGGCAAAGGCTCGTTCTGTGCCACCGACCTCGAGTTGATGCTGCGCACGCGCGGCATCGCCAATCTGGTGCTGACCGGCATCACCACCGATGTCTGCGTGCACACCACCATGCGCGAGGCCAACGACCGCGGCTTGGAATGCCTGATCCTCGAGGATTGCACCGGCGCCACCGACAAGGGCAACCATCTGGCCGCGCTCAAGATGGTCGAGATGCAGGGCGGCGTGTTCGGCGCCGTGGCCAGCTCGGCCGCCGTGATCGAAGCGATCGCCTGAGGGGACGCGAATGGACCGGTGCTACGACCCGTCTCCTCCCCAGCGAAGCTGGGGAGGTGTCGCCGTCTTCGGCGACGGAGGGGTCGGGGATTCAAGGCTCATGAGATTCATGCCCCCTCCGTCCGCGACTACGCGGACACCTCCCCAAGCTCCGCTTTGGCAGGAGAACGAGAGGAGCGCCGCATGAGCGTGATCGGCGCCGCACACTTTCCCGAGCACAAAGGCGCACCGTCGCTCGAGCTCGTAGGCTTCTCCAAACGGTTCGGTGCGCTTGCCGCGCTCGACGATGTCTCGGTGAAGGTGAACGCCGGCGCGTTCCACGCGCTGCTGGGCGAGAACGGCGCCGGCAAGAGCACGCTCGTCAAGTGCGCCATGGGCTACTACGCCGCCGATCAGGGCCAGATCCTGCTCAACGGCCGCGAGGTCGCGATCGCCCATCCCAAGCAGGCGCACGAGTTGGGACTGGGCATGGTCTACCAGCACTTCACGCTGGTGCCGAACATGACCGTCCTGGAGAACTTCGTGCTGTCGCGCGGCAAGCTGCCGCCGGTGATCGACTGGGCAAGCGAGCGCCGCCTGCTCGCCGACTATTTCTCGACGACGCCGTTCGCCGTCCCGCTCGACACGCCGGTTGCCGACCTCGCCGCCGGTCAGAAGCAGAAGGCGGAAATTCTGCGCCAGCTCTATCTCAAGCGGAACCTGCTGATCCTCGACGAGCCGACCTCGGTGCTGACCCCCGACGAAGCCGACGAGGTGCTGTCGACTCTGAAGAAGCTCACCCGGGACGGCCTGGTCACCATCATCACCATCACTCACAAATTTCGGGAGGTGAACGCCTTCTGCGACACGGTGACGGTGCTGCGGCGCGGCAAGCTGGTCGACACCAGGCCGACCGCAGAACTAGACAATGACATGATGGCCGAGATGATGGTCGGCCGCCGCGAGAACCGCGTCGTCGTCGAGCGCGACGCTCGGCCGCCGGGCAAGCCTGTGCTTCGCCTCGAAGGCCTGAGTGTCGCCGACCATGTCGGCCAGCTCGCGGTCGAAGAGTTGGCGCTCGAGATCCGGTCCGGCGAAATCGTGGGCGTGGCCGGCGTCTCCGGCAACGGCCAGCGCGAGCTGGTCGAAACGCTGGCCGGGCAACGGCAAGCCGAGGCCGGTCGCATGCTGGTGCATGGCGAGCCCTACACGGCGACCCGCCCCGAGATGGTGCGCCACAAGATCGCCTGCCTGCCCGAGGAGCCGCTGCGGAACGCCTGTGTCGCCGAGATGAGCGTGGCCGAGAACATGGCCCTGCGCTCGTTCGATCAGCCGCCCACCTCGCCTGACGGCATACGCCTCAGGCGCCTGCCGATGCGCGACATCGCGCGCGGCCTGATCGACGCCTATCGCGTGACGACGCCAGGCCCGGACGCGCCGATCAAGGCCCTGTCGGGCGGCAACGTGCAGCGCGCCGTGCTGGCGCGCGAGCTGTCGAGCGAAGGCGACTTGCTGATCGTCGCCAATCCGTGCTTCGGCCTCGATTTCGCCGCCGCAGCCGAGATCCGCACGCGCATCGTGCAGGCCCGCAACCGCGGCGCGGCCATCCTGCTGGTCAGCGAGGATCTGGACGAGGTCCTTCAGCTTTCCGATCGTATCGTCGTCATGTTCGACGGCAAGCTCGCCCTGCAGACCGACGCCGCCCACGCCGACATCGGCGCTATCGGCCGTGCCATGGCAGGACATTAGGCTGGAAATTCTGCCTCCTCTACCTCAGCTTCATTACTACGGCGCGGGCATGGCCCTCATGCGCGTCCCGAGATGGGCCGGCCAGCGACCGCCGAGACCGACCTTTATTGATAGTCAGGCCGGCAGCGCGTTCCTGTCATTCGGTCGACGCGTGCGCGCCGGAGGGCGAGGGATTTCGCCAAGGGCATTCATCGCAAGCATCGGATCGAGAGGCAGCACAGGGCGCAAGCACTTGGCAACGATTCCGGTTCACTCCAGGACAATGTTGTTGGCGCGTACGACCTTGCCCCATTTTTCGACCTCGGCCCGGACGTAGCGGGCGAATTCCTCACTGCTCTCGCCGCCTGGCTCGGCACCCTGGCGGAGCCATGTTTCCTTCATGTCCGCCATCGTGAAGGCCCGCGCGACTTCCGCCTGGAGACGGGTTATCCGATCGCGTGGCGTACCAGCCGGCGCCCACAAGCCGTACCAGGACAGCGATTCGAAGCCCGACAGCCCGGCTTCGGTCAAAGTCGGGATGTCGGGAAATGCCGGCGAACGCTTGGCGGCGGCCAGCCCCAAGGCACGGAATTTGCCACTCTGCAGGTAAGGTGCGGAACTCCCGAGACCTTCGAAAACAACGCTGATCTCCCCGGCGAGCAACGCGGCATTCGCCTGACCCGAGCCCTTGTAGGGGACATGGACCATCGCAGCGCCGGTCATGCCGTTGAAAATTTCGCCCGCGAGATGGCGCGACGTGCCGATGCCCGACGAGCCGTAATTCACCTTGCCCGGATTGGCCTTGCAGTAAGCGATGAACGCGCCGAGCGTGGCCGCGGGCACGCTGGGACTTGTCACCAGCACGTCGGGCACGTAGGCGACCCCGGTGATCGGCACGAGATCTCTTTCGAGATCGTACGGCAGCGCCTTGTAGACGTTGGTCGCCACGGTATGGTGGACGGCGCCGAGCAGCAGCGTGTAGCCGTCCGGCCGCGCCTTGGCGACAGCCGCGGCACCGATCGTGCCTCCCGCTCCGGCGCGATTGTCGATCACGACCTGCTGGCCGAGTTGCGCCGTGAGCTTTGCCGCGAGTGGCCGGCCAAAGGTGTCGGAACCGCCGCCAGGAGGGAACGGCACGATGAGCTGGATCGGCTTGGTGGGCCAGGTCTCTGCCCTCGCCGTCGCCGCAACCGAGCAGGCCGCAGCCCAAACCATGACCGTGCGACGAGCGATGGCGCGATTGACTGACATGACGTTCTCCCACCGTTGGGACATCGGGCAAGGTGAAGCACACCCGACTACGGCGTAGGGACTTGCAATGACCGTTTCGTGAAGCAGCCCCCGGTCGGAGCGAAACGATGAGCTTGAGGCCAGTAGCACCACGGGTCCCCGGCAGACGAGCCCGGGCCTTCGAGTGCGGCGGTGCGCTCACGCCCTCTCTTGATCAGGCGCTCACGAGGAATGCCACGATGGCGATCCGGCCGTTCATCGCAGCCGACCGGAGTGAACGGGCGACATCTGCGGTCGTCATCGACAGGGCTGTGCGAAACTGCGCCATCGGACTTAGTCGTTGCAGGAGGCACATGCCGGCCGGCTCATTACAGCCGGCCGGCATGTGCGCTAGACAGGCCAGCCCCCATTCCGAACAGGACAACGAAATCGATCAGGTCCGGTCCCAAGGCGGCTGCAAGACCGGAGGACCGCGACACCGCGGCAATGATGCCTCGCCAAGGCTTCGATAGCACTGGGGTTGTCCCCGGCTTTCAGGCTATTCTGTCCACGCTGCTGCCTTTGCCGTAGTGACCAGCCCCTCTCGCCTCTAACAAAGGCTCTGCCATGGAGCCCATGAACAAAACATCGAACGTCACGCGCCTGCCCGGCACCGAAGACATCCGGCTGCGTGAGCCACCGCACAATTTCGAAGCCGAGCAGGCACTGCTCGGCGCCATCCTGGTCAACAACGCCGCCTATCATCGAGTGGCCGAGTTCCTGAAAGGCGAGCACTTTGCCGATCCGCTGCACGGCAAGCTGTTCGATTCACTGGCGCGCATGATCGAGCGCGGCCAGGTCGTGAGCGCGGTCACGCTCAAGACCTACGTCGAGAGCGATGAGACCATGAAGGAGGCCGGCGGTGCCGCCTATCTGGCGGGGCTCGCCGCCGCGTCGGTCCATGTGATCGACGCCGGCGATTTCGGTCGCATGGTCCATGACCTCTATCTGCTGCGTCAGCTCATCACGCTCGGCGAGGACACCGTCAACAGTGCCTTCAAGCCGACGCTCGAGGCGACGGCGCTGGAGCAGATCGAGGTCGCCGAGAAGAAGCTCTACGATCTGGCGAGCGTCGGGCAGACCGATGGCGGCTTCAAGCCGTTCCGGACGGCGCTCACCGAAGCCATGGTGGCCGCCGAGGCGGCCTACAGCCGCGCCGGGCAGCTTACCGGCGTGGCGACCGGACTGTTCCAGCTCGACCAGCTCTTGGGCGGCCTGCACAAGTCGGATCTCATCATCCTGGCCGGCCGGCCGTCGATGGGAAAGACGGCGCTAGCCACCAACATGGCCTTCAACGCCGTGAAGGCCTACCGCGAGGAGCACGGACCCGACGGCCGGCCGGTCGCGGTCGACGGCGCTGTCGTGGGCTTCTTCTCGCTCGAGATGTCGGCCGAGCAGCTCGCCAACCGCATTCTCTCCGAGCAGGCCGAAATCTCCTCCGAAAAGATCCGCAAGGGCGAGCTGATCAGCAGCGATTTCGACAAGGTTCTCGCCATCAGTCAGCAGCTCGAGCACCTGAATTTGTACATCGACGACACTCCCGCCCTGTCGATTGCCGCTCTGCGCACCCGAGCACGCCGTCTCAAGCGAACACGCGGGCTCGGCCTGCTGGTCGTCGACTACCTGCAGCTTCTCAGCCCCTCGGGCCGGTCGCGCCAGGAAAACCGCGTGCAGGAAATCTCCGAGATCACCCGCGGCCTCAAGACGCTCGCCAAGGAGCTCGACGTGCCGGTGCTGGCGCTCAGTCAGTTGAGCCGTGCCGTCGAGCAGCGCGAGGACAAGCGACCGCAGCTTTCGGATCTGCGCGAATCGGGCTCCATCGAACAGGACGCCGACGTCGTCATGTTCGTCTACCGCGAGGAATATTATCTCACGCGGTCCGAGCCGACGCGGCGGGCCGAGGAGAGCGACCAGCGCTTCAACGAACGGCACGACGCCTGGAAGCAGCGCTGCGAGCAGACATACGGCAAGGCCGAGGTGATCGTCGCCAAGCAGCGCCACGGCCCGACTGGCATCGTGCGCCTGGCCTTCGAAGGCGCGATCACCAAGTTCGACAATCTGCCGGCCGACGAGGATCGGCCGAGCGGGCCGGCGTTCTAGAGCATGAGGAGCCGGCAGAGACCGTCGAGTTTCTATCGACCGCGGGAGCCGGAGCGGATCTCGTGGAGAGGCACGGTCTTGTTGGCCACAATGCAAGTCACGACGATCACGATCTAAGACTCCAACGATGTCCGCCCTCGACGACGATCCGGCACGACGGGCCGGCGCGATCCTGACGATCGACCTCGGTGCGATCGCCGCCAATTGGCGCGGCCTGCGCGATGCCGGTCGCGCCGACGGCAGGCCGATCGATTGCGCCGCGGTGCTGAAGGCCGACGCCTACGGGACCGGTGCGGCAATGGTCGGGCCGCGCCTGGCGGCGGAAGGCTGCCGTCAGTTCTTCGTTGCCCATATCGACGAAGGCATCGCGCTGCGCGCCGTCGTACCGGATCATCCGATCTGCGTTCTCAACGGCTTGCTGCCAGGCACCGACGGCGATTTCGTCGAGCATCGGCTGACGCCGGCGCTGAACCATCTCGGCCAACTCAATGCCTGGCGCGCTGCGGCCCAGCGCTTCAACCGGCCGCTCGACGCGATCATTCACATCGACACCGGCATGCATCGCCTGGGATTCTCGCCCGACGAAGCACAAATGCTGATCAACGAGCGCGGCCGCCTGCGCGGGTTACGGCTGGCTCTGCTCATGAGCCATCTGGTGGCTTCCGAGGAGCAAGGCAATCCGGTCAACGGCGAGCAGCTCTCGCGCTTTCGCAATTTCGTGCGCGCCATGCCGGGGGCGCCCGCCTCGCTGGCCAACTCCTCGGGGATCTTCCTCGGCCCAGACTACCATTTCGACCTGTTGCGGCCGGGGGCTGCCCTTTACGGGATCAATCCGCTGCCGGGCCAGGCCAATCCCATGCTGCCGGTCGTGTCGCTGCATGCACGCATCCTGCAGACCCGCCGAATTGACGCTTTTCAGACCGTTGGATACGGTGGCGCGTGGCGGTCCGCCCGGCCAAGCCGCATCGCCACGATTGCACTTGGATATGCCGACGGCTACTTCCGTACGCTCATTCATCGAACGCACGTCTATCTCGCCGGACATCGCGTGCCGGTGATTGGACGCATTTCGATGGATCTCGTGACGATCGACGTAACCGACATTCCCGAAAGCGAATGCCAGCTCGGCTCGGCCGTCGAGGTGCTGGGTGCGCACGTGACAGCGGAGGATCTCGCCGACCATGCCCGCACCAACGCCTACGAAGTGATGACCGCCCTCGGCCGGCGCTATGCCCGCCTCTACGTCGATCGACCGGAGACCGCCTCGTGACCCTGCCGATCGTGACCCTTCTCGGGCGCATGAGCCTCGCCTTCTTCGCAGCGACCGGCGCCGTCAGCGCTTTCGCCTTTCACGCCATCCGGCAGGGCGTGCGCCCGCCGTGGTATCGCCGGCAAATTCTCCGGCAGATCATGGAGATCGGCTACTACTCGCTGCCCGTGGTCGGCCTGACGGCGATCTTCACCGGCATGGTGCTGGCGCTGCAGAGCTACACCGGTTTCGCCCGTTTCTCCGCCGAGAGTGCGATTCCCAACGTCGTCGTGGTGTCGCTGACCCGCGAGCTGGGGCCAGTGCTGGCCGGCCTCATGGTGGCCGGCCGGGTCGGCGCGGCAATGGCTGCCGAGATCGGCACCATGCGGGTCACCGAGCAGATCGACGCGCTGACGACACTGTCGACCGACCCGTTCCGCTATCTCGTGGTGCCGCGCCTGATCGCCGGCATCGTCACTCTCCCCATTCTGGTGCTGATCGCCGACATCATCGGCGTGCTCGGCGGCTTCCTGGTCGGCGTCTACAAGCTCGATTTCAACGACGTCGCCTATCTGCGCAACACGATGGACTTCCTCGAGTTCCAGGACGTGTTCTCCGGTCTGGTGAAGGCCGCCGTGTTCGGCTTCCTGATCACCTTGATGGGCTGCTACCACGGCTACACCTCGCGCGGCGGCGCGCAGGGTGTCGGCATGGCGACGACCAATGCGGTGGTCTCGGCGTCGATCCTGATCCTGACCTTCAACTACTTCATCACCGAAGCGTTCTTCGCCCTGTGACCGCCCCGGCGAAAATCCTGCTGCGTGGCGTCACCAAGGCGTTCGGTCCCAAGAAGGTCCTGCAAGGCATCGACCTTTCCGTCGCGGCGCGCGAGTCGATGGTCGTGATCGGCGGCTCGGGCACCGGCAAGTCGGTGCTGCTGAAGTGCATCCTCGGGCTGATGCAGCCCGATTCCGGCTCGATCAGGATCGACGACGAGGAGACGACCAACCTGTCCGGCCGCGATCGCGAGCGGGTCATGCGCAAGTTCGGCATGCTGTTCCAGGGCGGCGCGCTGTTCGACTCCTTGCGCGTCTGGGAGAACGTCGCCTTCGGGCCGATCCAGAGCGACGGCATGGCGCCGCGCCAAGCCCGTGACGTGGCGATCGCCAAGCTGGGCGCGGTCGGCCTGGGACCCGAGATCGGCGAGCTTTATCCGTCCGAGCTGAGCGGCGGCATGCAAAAGCGCGTCGCACTCGCCCGCGCCATCGCCCGAGAGCCGGACATCATCTTCTTCGACGAGCCGACCACTGGCCTCGATCCGATCATGGCCGACGTGATCAACGAGCTGATCGTCAAATGCGTGCGGGATCTCGGAGCCACCGCCGTTTCGATCACGCACGACATGGCTTCGGCGCGCAAGATCGGCGATCGTATCGGCATGCTGCACGAAGGCCGGCTGATCTGGCAGGGTCCGATCAGCGAGATCGACCGCTCGGGCGATGCGCGGGTCGACCAGTTCATCCACGGCCGCGCCGAGGGGCCGATCCAGATGCAGGTCCGGAAGCTGTGAGGACGCAGCTCTCATACCCCTCCCCCGTCATCGGGGGAGGTGGCCCACAGGGTCGGAGGGGGAAGGCCGCAGTCGAAATTCCTCCGAATCTGAGGTCGGGATCCGAAGCATCCCGTCTGTGGCCCTCCCCCTCCGCCCCGTATGACGGGGCACCTCCCCCGATGACGGGGGAGGAATCGCTGCGGGAACCGCTCTGATGGCCCGCCCGCTCAAGCGCTTCGCCTGCCAGTCATGCGGTGCCATCACCAGCAAGTGGAGCGGCCGCTGCGAATCCTGCGGCGAATGGAACACCATCGCCGAGGAGGCCGGAGCACCGCCCGGCCCGGCCGGCGGTGGGCTGGCGCGTGGTGGCAAGGGCCGCCTGCTCGACTTCGCCAGCCTCAAGGGCTCGACTCCGCAGCCGCCGCGCTATCGCAGCGGCATCGCGGAGTTCGATCGGGTATGCGGTGGTGGGCTCGTGGTCGGCTCGGCCCTGCTGATCGGCGGCGATCCGGGCATCGGCAAGTCGACCCTGCTGCTGCAGGTCGCCGCAGCCTTGGCGCGCCAGAATACGGCCTGCGCCTACATCTCCGGCGAGGAAGCGCTCGACCAGGTGCGGCTGCGCGGCGAGCGGCTGGGCGTGAGCGACGCGCCCGTGCAGCTCACCGCCGCGACGTCGGTGCGCGACATCGTGGCGTCGCTGGAGCGGCCCGATGCGCCGAAAGTCGCAGTGATCGATTCGATCCAGACCATGTGGCTCGACACCGTCGACAGCACCCCCGGCACCGTGACCCAGGTACGCGCCTCGGCCCAGGCACTGGTCGAGCTCGCCAAGCGCCGCGGCATCGCCATCCTGCTGGTCGGCCACGTCACCAAGGACGGCGCCATCGCCGGCCCGCGCGTGCTCGAGCACATGGTCGATACGGTGCTCTATTTCGAGGGCGAACGCGGCCATCAGTTCCGCATCCTGCGCACGGTCAAGAACCGCTTCGGCCCGACCGACGAGATCGGCGTGTTCGAGATGTCCGACCGCGGCCTCGCCGATGTCGCCAACCCGTCGGCCCTCTTCCTGGGCGAGCGGCGCGGCCAGGTTTCCGGTGCCTGCGTCTTTGCCGGCATCGAAGGGACACGGCCCTTGCTGGTCGAGATCCAGGCACTGGTCGCCCCCTCCTCGTTCGGCACGCCGCGCCATGCCGTGGTCGGTTGGGATTCCAATCGATTGGCCATGGTGCTGGCCGTCCTCGAAGCGCGCTGCGCGGCGGCGGTCGGCGCCAACGACGTCTATCTCAACGTGGCCGGAGGACTGCGGATCAGCGAGCCCGCCGCCGACCTCGCGGTCGCGGCATCGGTCATTTCATCGCTCGCCGACGAGCCCGTGCCGGCCGACATGGTCGTATTCGGCGAGATCGGCCTCGGCGGCGAGGTCCGGCCGGTCGGGCAACGCGAGGCGAGGCTGCGCGAGGCCGCCAAGCTAGGCTTCCGCAGTGCCCTGGTCCCGCGGGCAAGAGCCGGCAGTGGCCCCTCGCCTCGTGCGCCGGAAGGCATCGCCATTGACGAAATCGAGCATCTATCGGACCTTGTGGCGCGTTTCCAACCGGCCGACCGGCGCCCCAAGCGTCCGGAACGTGAAGGCTTGTCGGATCGGCGGCGCAATTAGGCCTCGGAGCGTATGGAGACGATGGAGAAGCTAGGGATCACTGTTTTCGACGTCGCTGTCGCGGCCATCGCGGTTTTTGGCGCCCTGGTCGGCATGTCGAGCGGCTTTGCCCACTCCATCTTGTTCATCGCCTCGTGGATCGCCGCGGGCTGGGTCGCCATGAACTATGCCGGCCTCGTGAAGCCTGAGATCGAGAAGCTCGTCGGCAGCACGGAGCTCGCCTATTTCATTGCCATGCTGGTCGTTTTCGTCGCCGCCCTGATCGTGCTGGTGATGGCGACGAACGCCCTGTCGCGCGCCGTCCGGGCAAGCCCGCTGGGCCGGCCGGACCGCATTCTGGGGGCGGGCTTCGGCGTCCTGTGCTCCTGGGTCGCGCTCGGGACGGCCTTCCTCTTCTACGGCTATCTCGGACCGCGCCAACTCCCGCCGGCCGTCGAGGCCGGTGCCACCTTTCCGATGATCAAGGAAATGGCGGGCTTCATCGAGCCCTACCTGCCGGCCGGCTTCCGCACCCGATTGCAGGGCCGCGGCGAGGGCATGATCTCGCCGCCTTCTCCGGCGACCATACCCGACATCGACACCAAGGATGCCAAGCCGCAGTGACTTATCCGCGATGGCGTCCCCGGCGGACACCAGCTATAACCCCGCCGTGTCCAGTGTCCCCCAACGCATAGACCACGACCTCGATAAATTTCACGAGGAGTGCGCGTTGTTCGGCATCTTCGGGACCTCCGATGCCGCCGCCCACACCGCCCTCGGCCTGCACGCTTTGCAGCATCGCGGTCAGGAAGCCTCCGGAATCGTCACCTTCGACGGCCGGCATTTCCACCAGCACCGCGCTGCCGGTCTGGTCGGCGACATTTTCGGCGACCCGGCGGTCATCGCCACGCTGAAAGGCTATTCGGCGATCGGCCACAACCGCTACGCCACCACCGGCGGCTCGTCGGACCGCAACATCCAGCCGATCTTCGCCGATTTCGATTTCGGCGGCCTCGCACTCGCCCACAACGGCAACCTGACCAATGCCTACCTGCTGCGAAAAGAGCTGGTGCGGATGGGGTGCCTGTTCCAATCGACCACCGACACCGAAGTCATCAACCACCTGATCGCCCGCTCCAACTATTCGACCGTGGTCGACCGGCTGATCGATGCGCTTGGCCGCGTGAAGGGCGCCTATTCGCTCCTGCTGCTGACCAACGAGGCGCTCCTCGGCGTGCGAGATCCGAAGGGCGTGCGGCCGCTGGTGATCGGCCGGCTCGACGATGCCTGGATCCTGACCTCGGAGAGCTGTGCCCTCGATATTATCGGCGCCCGCTTCGTGCGCGACGTCGAGCCCGGCGAGATCGTCATCGTGAGCGGCACGGGCCTGCGCTCGATCAAGCCGTTCAGCAAGGAGAAGCGACGCTTCTGCGTCTTCGAGCACATCTACTTTGCTCGCCCGGACTCGCGGGTCGAAGGCATCGGCGTCTACGACGCGCGCAAGCGCATCGGCATGGAGCTCGCCCGGGAAAGCCCGGTGTCGGCAGACGTGGTCGTACCAGTGCCCGATTCCGGTGTGCCCTCGGCGATCGGCTACGCCCGCCAGTCCGGCCTGCCCTTCGAGCTCGGCATCATCCGCAATCACTATGTCGGACGCACCTTCATCGAGCCCGCCGACCACATCCGCCATCTCGGCGTGCGCCTGAAGCACAACGCCAACCGCGCCCACATCGAGGGCAAGCGGGTGATCCTGGTCGACGATTCGATCGTGCGCGGCACGACCTCGATGAAGATCGTCGAGATGGTGCGCGGTGCGGGCGCACGCGAGGTCCACATGCGGATCGCGGCACCACCGACGTCCGATCCCTGCTTCTACGGCATCGACACGCCGGAACGCGACAAGCTGCTGGCCTCGCGCTACGACGTCGCCGGCATGGCCAAGTTCATCGGCGTCGATTCGCTGGCTTTCCTTTCGATCGACGGCCTCTACCGGGCGATGGGCCTGCCTGGTCGCGACCCGGCCAACCCGACCTTCTGCGACGCCTGCTTTACCGGCGATTATCCGATCGCGCTCGACGACGTGCTGGGCGTCGAGGATCGCCAGCTTTCCCTTCTCGTCGAATCGGCCTGAGATTCACGCATGTCCACCGGCAGTGCCGGCCGTCTGGCCGGTCGCATCGCCCTGGTCACGGGCGCTTCACGCGGCCTCGGTGCCGCAACCGCACTAGCCTATGCTACTGAAGGCGCACACTGCATCCTGGTGGCACGGACGGTCGGCGGCCTGGAGGCACTAGACGACAAGATAAAGTCCGTGGGCGGGTCGGCGACTCTCGTCCCGCTCGACGTGACCGACGGGCCGGGAATCGACCGTCTCGGCGCCGCGCTGTACGAGCGCTTCGGCCGCATCGACGTGCTGCTCGGCAATGCCGCCATTCTCGGCACCCTGTCGCCGCTCGGCCATATCGAGCCGCAGACCTTCGAGCAGGTAATCGCCGTCAACCTGACCGCCAATTGGCGCCTGATCCGCTCGCTCGATCCGCTGCTGCGTCGCTCGGACGCCGGGCGCGCAATCTTCGTCACCTCCGGCATCGCGCGTCAGGCCGTGCCCTACTGGGGCGCCTACGCCGCCAGCAAGGCCGCACTCGACATGCTGGTCGGCATCTATGCCGCCGAGGTCGCGCACACGCCAGTGCGCGCCAATCTGTTCAACCCCGGCCCGATGCGCACGACAATGCGCAGCCAGGCCTTTCCCGGCGAGGATGAAGCCCAGCAGACACCGCCCGAGGTACATGCCGAAGCGCTGATCCAGCTCGCCCTTCCGACCTGCACGATGAACGGCCAATGGGTCGCCGGCGACGCCGCTCTTGCCGCCTCACCGGAGCTTGGCCGGCGGCACTGAGGCACGCGGCGCGGCAACGACGCGGCCATCGACCCGCTCGATCGCCCTGTCGATGCACAGCTTGAGCGCCGCCGCCACCTTCCACCGCTCCATCGCAGGGTCGTCCGGCGTGCCCGTCGTGTCGAGCGCCTCCATCACGCAGGCATTGAACGCCTCGCTGTCCTCGTCGTGCCCCGAGCGATCGAGCGCGCGAACGATCCGGCCGATGAAGGTCGGATCGGGGCTGCCGTCGGATGCCCAAGACAGATAGCCAGATGCCGCGCCCAGGCCGACCAGCAGATGGATCGGCACTGCCGGTGTCGGGCCGTGCCCCACCCGATCCAGATAGGCCGTGGCAATTCTGAGACGGGGCGCCGCGTCGCCCGGGCCGAGATCGGCGGCGCGCAGGTATTTGTCCACGGCGGCGTCAAACTCGCCCTTGGCGTGCAGCACATTGCCCCATTCGACGAACAGTTGGGCCGATTGAGGTCCGTTGGCCGCTGCCGTGGCGTAGCGGCTGGCCGCATCGGCGAGAATCTCGAGCTCGGCCGGCTGGCCGATCGCCACGGTGGCCATGGGCAATTGCGTTCGACGATGCGCGGCCAGCAGCCATTGCCGGTAGATCAGATGGCCCTCGAGACGGCGAACCAGGGCATCGAGCGCACGGTCGCGGCGCTGCGGCATCTGGCGCAGCTTCTCGACGGCTTGGGCAAACGTCGACTCGGCGAGATAGAGCTGCCATTGCAGGGTCGACCCCCGGTCGTCCGTCCAGGACATGCCTCGGGTGGTCTCGTGGATCGACACGCCCTTGCGGATGTAGGCGTCGATCAGGACGGCGAGTGCGGTGGGCGAGTTAGGCATGCGCCCCAGCGTGTCGCTGAACCGGCCGATCGCCTGGTCGAGCTCGCCGAGCTGTTGCGGTCGGTCGATGCCGGCCAGCGCCGCCGCCCGCGCGAGATGGACGAGGCCAAAGACATACGGCACCCAAGGCAGGTCGGCGGCGCGCCCGCTCTCCAGCGTGCGGGCAATCAGCGCCTGTGTCCGCTCGAAGGCGCAACGCTCGCGCCGATTGCGAATGCGCAGCTCCTCGCGTGCCATGTTCGAAGCATCGGGCGCCTGAGCCGTGTCGAGGTTGTTGCAGGCTCTCTCCTCGGCGCGGAAGACATGGAGCGCCGCGACCTTGGGGTCGCGCAGCGTCATCACGCTGAGGGCGAGGCATTCCAGAACCTCGTCCACGCCCGACGGGGTGTTGTCCGCCTCGCAGGTCGCTCGCGCGCCCGGCTCGCCGACCAGGCTGACCGATCCTACAAAGCCAGCCGGTTGGCGGCGCAGGGCGAGCGACGCGCGAATGGTTGGCCGGGCGAAGCCGAACAAGGCCGCGACCTCGCGAATGCTGGTCCGCAACGTGAGCGGCGCTCCGGGGACCTGCAGGTCGATCGGATTGGTCGACTGGTCGACATAGAGCTGCTGCCATTCGGCGACGCCGGCCTTCTGGATGAGATTGAGCGAGGCGGCAATCTGCTGCGCGGCGAGATCCGGAGTCGGCGCCGTCTTCAGATCGGGCAACTGCACGACCACCGGCTCGACGACTATTCCCTCCTTCGAGACCTCGCGCACGATCAGGATGGCCACCACGCCGACGCCGAAGACCACGGCCAGCGAGACGGTCACCTTGCGGATCTGCTCGAGCCACTTCGACAGGGTTTCCATCACCGCGAACGCCGATCGCGGCGCCTTGCTCGGCGGTGCCTGCGGTGTCGATTCGCTATCGCCTCGCGCAGCGCCGGTTGGTGTCGTATCGTTTCCCATCGGTGCCCTCGTGTGCGCTGAAGGCCCCTGCGAGCCGACGAAGTGCCTCGCCCCCAGGAGCGCGCTACCTCCTCCGACGACGCAGGCTTTGCACGGCACCACCCTCTTGCCGTCGCCGATCCGCTCGATCGAGCAGGCTCGCGATGACGCTGGCAAGGGCGGGAACCGCACTCTCGGGCTTCAGCAGGGGCGCGCTCGGGAGCGCCGCATAGCGCCGTCGGCCAAGCGGCGTCAGACGCAACCCTCCCGGACTCTCTTCGACGAGGGCGACGGCGCACAATCGGGCCGCGATCCGCGCATCGACCATGACGGACCCGTGCGCGACGCGACGCAGCGCAATCTCTTCGATGGGGCTGAGGGCACGTGGCATGGGACCCTCCTCTCCCCTTCATACGATCATCGCGATCGGAAGCGTGCAAGGTACAGCGAGCGGACTCCAGATATGCGCGCATGCATAGGGGACCGAAGCGCCGCACTTCTGGATGGCACCGAAGAATCTCCAACAGCTCCGCTGGCTGCTCACCGGCTGAGCGGAGATCGGCTACCGCCGCGCTCGCGGCAGCCCCCGGACAATATCGGCGAGCAGCAGGGCGATGGTCGGGCAGATCACCTCGATGACCGGGAAGTCACCCAACTCCCAGTACATCATTCCCAGCTTCATTGCGGAACGACGCAGCGCAACGATCATGCTGGCACGGCCGTCTTTGGGGCCGATATCCATGCCTTCGCTATTCGAGCCTACCACTGCCCGGTTCGAACCCGCCGCACGACCTCGGCGGCGGTGTCCAACTCGGTGCGACCGCTGGCGACGGCAAACGGCCGGCAGGCACGCTCGACGGCAACCGCGACCTGTGTTGGGGACGACACGGCGTCGTCGAGCTCGACGCTCTTGACCGTGAGGCACAGCGCCCAGGTCAGGCGGTCCGGTTTCGCGCCGGTCGACGGGTCGTCCTCGAGGCCGAGCAGCACCTTCCCGTCGAACTCGATGGCCTCGACCATCGCCGCCCGCTGTCGGGCCGACGCCTGCGTCCGCGCCAGCGACCCTTCCAACTCGGGGCGGCACCGTCCCAGCGCCGCCTCGGCTGCCATGGTTGCGCGCGCCGCGTTGAGGCAAGCCGAGTAGCGCTCCATCAACGTCGTGCGCCGAGACAGCGCCCCGCTGCCCAACGGCCCGGATGCCGGGCCGTTGGACGAGGGTTGCGTGCAACCGACCAACGGCACCAACACCAGGGCAAGCAAGACCCTTCGCATGTCACCCCCCGACAGAAGCTGCAGCACTGCCTCAACGAACCTCGGCACCGCGCGGAATCCCGTCCGCAGGATTACCCGAACACGAGGCGACTTCCAGACGCCGCGCCGTCTATGGGCATGGCCGGCAATTCGCCGAGCGCATCGGCACCGAGGTGCGATCCACCCGTCGTTGGCGCCGGGCACGGCGGACCGGTTCGCCCCAGCCGACTGGCCTGCCCCTCCCGCGTCAATGGCTTGGAGTTGGCTTGGCCCTGATTGGCCGACGTCATTCGTAGAGCTAACGGACGATCGCCCTGCCATGGGCCGTCTCGGTTCCACCATGGGACGCACTAGACATTTCCGGCCCTGCACAAAGGAAGCGTCACGAAGCCGTCACAGCGCGTTCATCCACGCCGACTAGCGTCGCCTCCTCATCGAGGGAGTTCGCGTCATGTTCCTGCGTCGCCGTCGCCTGATCGCCACCACGGGCCTTGTTGCCGCGAGCGTCAGCCTGCCCCGGATCGCCGTCGGCCAAGCCGACCAACGGCCGACCATCACGATCGCCGTGCAGCAGATCGCCAACAGCGCTTCGCTGGAGCCGCTGCGCGAGCAGTCCAATGTCGGCCAGCGAGTCTTCTCCTTCCTGTTCGAGCCGCTGATCATGCAGAACCTGCTGGGCAAGCTCGAAGCGGTGCCGGGGGTGGCCGAGAGCTGGAAGCGCCTCGACGAGCGCACCGTCGAGTTCACCCTCCGCAAGGGCGTAAAGTTCCACAACGGCGACGAGATGACCGCCGACGATGTGGTCTTCACCTTCAGCCGCGAGCGCATGTTCGGGCCGGATTACGACATCAGCTCGAACAAGACCCTGTTCACCTCGGTGCTGATCCGCGACTCGGTCCAAGGCAAGACCCTTCCTCCCGAGGTGCCGGCCGTCGCCAAGCGCCTGTTCCCGGCGCTGGAGAAGGTCGAGGCAATCGACAAGTACACCGTGCGCTTCACCAACCGCACGCCCGACGTCACCTTGGAAGGCCGGCTGGGCCGCATGGGCAGCGACATCGTCTCGCGCCGCGCCTTCGACCAGGCCAAGAGCTGGATGGATTGGTCGCGCGCGCCGGTCGCGACCGGGCCTTACAAGGTGCGCGAATTCGTTCCCGACCAGTCGCTGACGATGGACGCGCACGACGACTATTGGGGCGGCCGCCCGCCGTTGAAGAGCGTACGCTTGGTGGTGGTGCCCGAGGTGGCGACCCGCATCAATGGCCTGCTGGCCGGCCAGTTCGACTTCATCTGCGACGTGCCGCCCGACCAGATTCCGGGCATCGAGAAGAACGCCAAGTTCGAGGTGCTGGGCAGCACCATCGTCAATCACCGCCTCACCGTGTTCGACAAGAATCATCCGCGGCTCGCCGATCCACGTATCCGCCGCGCCTTTACCCATGCGATCGACCGCAAGGCGATCGTAGATGCGCTGTGGTCGGGCCGCACGCGCGTGCCGGCCGGCCTGCAATGGGAATTCTACGGGCCGATGTTCGTCGAGAACTGGACGGTGCCGGACTACGACCTCGCCAAGGCCAAGGCGCTCCTGAAGGACGCCAGCTACAAAGGCGAGCCGATCCCCTATCGCCTGCTCAACAACTACTACACCAACCAGGTGGCGACGGCGCAGGTGCTGGTCGAGATGTGGCGCCAGGCCGGGCTCAACGTGCAGATCGAGATGAAGGAGAACTGGCAGCAGATTTTCGACGGCAACGGCCAGCGCGCGGTGCGCGACTGGTCCAACAGCGCGGGCTTCAACGATCCGATCTCCTCGATCGTGGCCCAGCACGGCCCGCAGGGCCAGCAGCAGCAGGTCGGTGAATGGACCAACGAGGAGATGAACAAGCTCTCGGCCGCCTTGGAGATCGAGACCGACATGGCCAAGCGCAAGGCGATGTTCGCGCGCATGCTCGACATCTGCGAGCGCGAAGACCCCGCCTACACGGTGCTGCATCAGAACGCGACCTTCACCGCCAAGCGCAAGGACATTCGCTGGAAAGCCTCGCCGTCCTTCGCAATGGAGTTCCGGACCGTGAACTTCGCCACCAATTGAGCAGGTAATGACCGTTCCACTGGTCGAGATCGCGGGCCTCACCGTCGATTTCGAGAAGGATGGACGACTGTCGCGCGCGGTCGATGCCATCGATCTGACAGTCGCACCTGGCGAAGCCGTGGGCATCGTCGGCGAATCGGGCTCAGGCAAGAGCGTGACCTGGCTGGCCGCGCTCGGGCTCCTGCCGGCGCGAGCGCGTATCCGCGGCTCGGTACGTCTCGACGGGCAGCAATTGATCGCAGCGGCTCCACACCTGCTCGAACAGGTGCGCGGCAAGCGCATCGCCATGATCTTCCAGGATCCGTCGAGCTGCCTCAACCCGGTCCATCGCATCGGCTGGCAGCTCGTCGAGGCACTGAAGCTCCACCGTCGGCTCGGCGCCGCCTCGGCGCAAGCCGAGGCGCTGCGCCTGCTCGACCAAGTCGGCATCGCCGACGCCGGGCGCCGTCTCGGCGATTTTCCGCATCAGCTCTCCGGTGGCCTCAACCAGCGCGTCATGATTGCCATGGCACTGGCCGGCCAGCCTGACCTGCTGGTCGCCGACGAGCCGACGACGGCACTCGACGCCACCATCCAGGCGCAAATCCTCGGCCTGCTGGGCGGCATCCGCCGCGATACCGGCATGGCGATGGTGCTGATCAGCCACGATCTCGGCGTGGTCGCCGAGAACGTCAACCGCGTCGCCGTCATGTATGCCGGCCGCCTGGTCGAGGAGGCCCTGGCCACGGACCTATTCGGTACCGCGCGTCATCCCTACACGCAGGGCCTGCTGGCCGCCCTTCCGACCTTGACCGGTCCGCGCCGCCGGCTCGCCGCCATTCCAGGTACCGTGCCCGAACCCGGCGAGGCGCCGGCCGGCTGCTCCTTCGCGCCACGCTGCCCGCTGGCCGAGCCGCGTTGCCGGAGCGAGCCGCCCCCAACCCGCCACGTCGGTCTGCTGCATCGCGCTGCCTGCCATCTGGCGATCGAGCCGGGTTACTCCGCCTGGGCCACTTTCCCCAAGGCTGCCGAATGAGCATCTTGCTCGAAGCCGAGGACCTCCGACGCCACTATCAGGTCCGCGCCGGCCGCGGTCTGTTCGCCGCCAAGGCTTCGCTGCGCGCCGTCGACGGCGTGTCGCTCCGCCTCGAGGCCGGCCGGACCCTCGGCCTGGTCGGCGAATCGGGGTGCGGCAAGTCGACGACAGGCAAGCTCGTGCTGGGCCTGATCCCCCCCACATCCGGCACGGTGCGCTTCAAAGGCGAAGCGATGCCGGCGGCAGGTAGCGCCGACTGGCGTGCGTTGAGGCCGCGCATTCAGATGGTCTATCAGGACCCGCTGAGCGCGCTCGATCGGCGCCTGCCGGTCGGCGCTCAGATCATGGAGCCGCTCGCCATCCACGGCGTGCACTTGCCGACCGAGCGGCGCCAGCGCGCGGCCGAGGTCATGGCGGCCGTCGGGCTGCAGAAGCACCAGTTCGACCGCTATCCGCACGAGCTGTCCGGCGGCCAGCGCCAGCGGGTCGTGCTGGCCCGCGCGCTGATGACCGAACCGGATCTGCTGGTGTGCGACGAGCCGATCTCCGCCCTCGACGTGTCGATCCAGGCGCAGGTCGTCAACCTGTTGCTCGATCTGCAAGAGCGGCTGGGCATCGCTTACCTGTTCATCAGCCACGACCTCAAGGTCGTGCGCCAGGTGAGCCATGAGGTAGCGGTCATGTATCTGGGCCGCGTCGTCGAGCAGGGCGAGGCCGAGGAGCTGTTTGCGCGGCCCTTGCATCCCTACACGCGCGCGCTGGTGTCGGCGATTCCGGTCCTGGGACCAAGGCGCGAGCGTCTGCTGCTGCACGGCGATCCGCCAAACCCGGTCGACGTACCGACCGGCTGCGCCTTTCATACACGCTGCCCCTTCGCGACCGCGGCCTGTCGCGCCGGGATTCCAGCATTGCGGTCGATCACCGACAGCCGGCAGGTCGCCTGCCATCGTGTCGACGAACCCGACTTGCAGGCGGCGGCCTGATGCTGCAGTTCGCTGTCTCCCGCCTGCTGCGCGCCGCGCTCACGATCCTGTTCGTCATGACGTTCGCCTTCGTGGTGCTGCGGCTGTCGGGCGACCCTGCCCTGCTCATCATGTCGGTCGATGCGCCGCCCGAGGCGGTCAAGGCTTTCCGCCAAGCCTGGGGCCTCGAACGGCCGATCTGGGAGCAGTATCTTTCCTACATCGCCCACGCCTTCACGGGCGATTTCGGCAAGTCGATGCGCGACGGCCGTCCCGCCATCGACTTGGTGATGGAACGCGTGCCCGCGACGCTGGCCATCACCCTGCCCGCCTTGGCGCTCAAGGTCGGGCTCGGCATCCCCGCCGGCATCTACGCCGCCCTTCATCGCAACTCGCTCGCCGATCGCCTCACCATGGCGGTGTCGGTGGCGGGCTTCACCATGCCGAGCTTCGTGCTGGCGCTGCTGCTGGTGCTGGTCTTCGCCGTCAACCTGGGTTGGTTGCCGGCAAGCGGGTCCGATTCGGCGACCTACGCCATCCTGCCGATCGTCACGCTGGGTGCCTCGGGTGCGGCGATCATGGCGCGCTTCACCCGCTCGGCCATGCTCGAGGTTCTGGGACAGCCCTACATCCGCGCCGCCTCGGCCAAGGGCGTCGAATGGCGGCGCGTCGTCTCCCATCATGCATTACCCAACGCCGCCATCCCCACCGTCACCATCATTGGCTTCATGATCGGCAGCCTGGTGGCGGGTGCCGTGGTGGTCGAGAGCGTATTCGCCTGGCCCGGTGTCGGTCGGCTGCTGGTTTCGGCGGTCGCCAACCGCGACCTCGCGGTGGTGCAGGCGATCCTGATGGTGATCGCAGCCTGGATGGTGGCGGCCAACTTGACGGTCGACATGGCCTACGGCTGGCTCGACCCGCGCGTACGCGGCGCCACGGCGGGGCACTGAGACGTCATGGCCGTTCGCGACTCTCTGCCCGCCCTCCAACCCGGCTCGATCCTGGGCGACATCGCGCGCCGGATCGCGCGCCTGCCGCTCGCTGTAAACCTGGCGGCGCTGTGGCTGGTGCTGATGATCGTGCTCGCCCTCGGCGCCGACTTCTTGATGCCCTATTCCATCACTGCCATCGACCTCAAAGCGCGGCTTTCACCGCCGCTCCTGTTCGGCGGTGGGATTGCCCATCCGCTCGGCACCGACGAGCTCGGCCGCGATGTGCTCTCGCGGCTCATCATGTCGATCCGCATCAGCCTGCTGATCGCGCTGATGGGCACGTTGATCGCCGCGACCCTGGGCACGTCGCTCGGCATCCTCGCCGCGCATTTCCGCCGTACCGTCGAGACGCTGATCCTGATGGCGATCGACTTCCAGGCCAGCATGCCGTTCATGATCATCGCGCTCTCGGTGCTGGCCTTCTTCGGCAACAGCCTGCCGTTGTTCGTGGCGTTGATGGGGTTCCACTCGTGGGAACGCTATGCGCGCATCACCCGCGGCTTGACGCTGGCCGCCAACGAGCAGGGCTATGCCTCCGCCATACGCCAGCTCGGCGCGGGGCCGGGACGCATCTACGGGCTGCATATCCTGCCCAACATCGCCTCGACCCTGATCGTGTCGATGACCCTCACCTTTCCCGAGATCATCCTGCTCGAATCGGGCCTGTCGTTCCTCGGGCTGGGCGTGCAGCCGCCGCTCACGTCGCTCGGCAACATGGTGGGCTACGGTCGCGAGTACATCACCCGCGCGCCCTGGATCATGCTGGCCCCTGCCGCCGTGATCGTGCTCA
This sequence comes from Reyranellaceae bacterium, assembly GCA_046349335.1. GTDB lineage: Bacteria > Pseudomonadota > Alphaproteobacteria > Reyranellales > Reyranellaceae > Reyranella. The sequence continues at coordinate 157,453 of JAXMCO010000002.1, read as the reverse complement.
CGACCCTGTCGATCAGCCTTCTGGGCGACTGGCTGCGCGACAAGCTCGATCCGACGCTGCGCTGACCGCGTTGGCGGATAGAAGCAAGTTTGAGGCGATGTCGGCATAGGCGGCGACCCGACGATTGCCGTCGGCCGACGCCTCCCCTGCTTCGATCGACACAAGCCCCCATTCGCGCATACCTGTAGGCTCGATCTGGCACATTCTCGGCAGCAGCACGGCGTCGTCGTCGGATCGTATGCCTCGCGTTGGCCACATGATGGCTGTATTTGCAGGGTACTCGGAATCGCGGCACAGTTTACATGACAGTCCGCCAATGCAAGGTTTCATGGGGCACGGCCACTCGATGGCCCCATGCTTGCCGGGCTGGCGGGAGCGACTGCAGCGTAGCGATCGAGGCGTTCGTCCGACTGAGGAAACCGCAGGATGCCAATTCAAGTCGTGAATACGGCGCAACTTGCTTGCAGCTTCGGGGCTGCGCCCTCGGCCTTGACCGTGCTGCCGGCCAATCGGGTCAATTGCGGCAACCAGCCCGCGGCCAACATCATGGACCACGTGCCGATGGTCAACATCATGCCTTTCGGCCTGTGCTCGGCCCCGACCAACCCGGTCGTCATCTCCGCCACCGCGGCGAAGGCGGGTGTGTTCACGCCCGCGCCCTGCACGCCGGCCACGCCCGCCCCCTGGGTGCCCGGCGCGGTGACCGTGAACATCGCCAACCAGCCGGCGCTCGACAACGTCTCGAAATGCACCTGCACCTGGCTCGGCATCATCTCGGTGGTGTCGCCCGGCCAGGCGCAGACCAACGTTCCGTGAGCGCGGCGATGACGGCGGCGGGAGACGTCTGATGTCCGGTGTTGTGCAGAAAGACGCGTTGATCCAGCTCGATTCCCCGCTCGAGGACCCCGACGCCCTATTGGTAACCGGCATCATTGGGCAGGAGGCCATCTCCCGGCCATTCACCTATACGCTTTCGATGGTATCGAGGGATTTCGCCATCGAGCCCGGCAAGATGCTCGGCAAGTTGGCGGGCTTTCGCATCAGGCGGCGCGAGCGCGACGCGATCAGGGACAGCCGCGGCTTCAGCGGCTTCATCAGCTCCTTCACCGCAGGCGGATTGCTGCCGCCGCGCCGTGAATTCCGCATCTACACCATGCGCATCGTGCCGGGCTTCGCCCTGCTCGACCAAGGCTCTAACTTTCGCATCTTCCAGGACAAGGATGTCCTGCAGATCATCGACGCTGTCTTGAAGGACGCCAACCAGGACAGGTTCAACAACCGCTCGACGTTGAATTTCTCGATCAGCGTGCTGTCCAGCGAGAAATTCCCGCCACTCCAGTTTTGCGTCCAGTACAACGAGACCGATTTCAATTTCGTCTCCCGGCTGATGGAGCAGCACGGCCTGCATTACTTTTTCGAGCAGACCGACACCAGCCACAAGATGATCATCGTCGACGGCCCACCCTATCGCGCGAACGATGCATCACCGATCGCATTCGTGCGCTCCAAGGATGCTCGCGGCGTGATCCAGGACGGATGGCAGCACAGCTTCGATCCACAGTTACAGAATTGGGTCTATCGCGACCGCGAATACCGGAACATCCCGGCGCTGTCCGAGGAAAGTCGAGCCACCGTCATTCCCGAGGTGAAGGGGGCCTTGCAGGGCGAGCATTTCGAGTATCCCGGCGGCTACGCCACGCTCACCACCCAAGGCCAGACGGCAAGCTACGCCAAGGGGCTGGTGCGCAATCGCATCGAAGAGGAGGAAACACGCTACGAGGCGTTTTCCGGCACCTCGATCAACGTGCCATTCGCGGCAGGCACGCGCATCAAGATCATAAAGGCCGACGAACAGACCCAATCCGAGCGCATACCCGTCGAGGAGGAAAAGGAATACCTACTCACGTCCGTGTCGTTCACGGCGACAGAAGGGAGCTTCACAAAGGAGAAGACTGCCGAAATCTTGCTGCGGGTGTTGAAAAGCGCGGCGGAAGCCGGCGGCGAGGCCGGCCTCGGGGCACTGACGCAGTCGGCGAAATCCAACCTGCCGGACGTCAACAAGACGATCAACGAGCTCCCCCGCCTGGGCAGCCTGGTTGGCACGTTCTTCGGCGGCTTCGCCGGCACGGCGGCTTCCCTCTTGGCAGAGCTGTTGTCGCCGCATTTGTCGGATATTCCCATCATCGGGCCGCTCATAAGAAAGGCAGCGCCGCCACCGCCCTACAACAATACGTTCACCGCAACGCCGATCCTTCCCGGTCGACAGTATCGCTCGCCCAGCATCAGCAAGAAGCCGCGGGTGCCGGGACCGCAGACCGCGACGGTGTTCGGCGCCACGGACGAAGACGTGGCGACCGACGAGCTCGGACGGGTGAAGGTGAAGTTCGACTGGGATCGCACCAGCCCGGGCGGGCCGAAGCCGGCGACCAATTCCTGCTTCCTGCGCGTCGCCCAGCCGTGGGCAGGGCCCAAATGGGGCATGCAGTTCCTGCCGCGCGTCGGCGAGGAGGTGCTGGTCGATTTCATCGACGGCGATCCGGACCGGCCGTTGATCACGGGACGGGTATACAACGCCGCGCACAACTATCCGCTCGACCTGCCGAAGTTCAGGCTGCGCAGCGGCATCAAGACCCGGACGGTGCCGCTGAACACCGGCGAAAAAGCCAAGTTCCATATGATGCGGTTCGACGATACGGCCGGCAAGGAGCAGCTTCTGCTGCGCAGCCAGGGTCGCACCGACGTGACCTCGTTCGGCACCTACTACGAGACCGTGCATTCGAACATGCATACGCTGATCGGCGGCAAGAACCCCGACACCGGCAAGTCGGGCGGCTCGCTGTTCGAGACCGTGGGCGGCGAGTACGACCAGCACACCATGCAGGATCGCTACGAAGGCGTGGATGCGAAATTCCAGCTCACCGTCAAGGCAGACACGGCCTTCGATCTGCAGGCGAAGTACAGCACCATCGTCGGCACCTCGGCCACCTTGAACGCGCAGACGGTCGTCATCGAAGCGTCCCAAAAGATCACCTTGAAGGTGGGCGCGAGCTTCGTCGTGGTCGATCCGGCCGGCGTCTTCCTCAATGGCGCGATGGTGAACATCAACTCCGGCGGTTCGCCCGGCAGCACGATAGACGCCACCATGACCGACCCGTTGGATGCCGGCCAGGCCGATCCTGGCGACCCGCAGGACTTCATCGAGAAGCACCCACCGTGGAAGGGCGGCGGCGGGCGCCGAACCCACACCGCCAAGGCACATCACGGATTGACTGTCACCGCCAACAAGGACGGAACGCTGCAGGTCGGCAAGGGCATCAAGGTCGGCGGCGACAAGGCCTATCAGGATACGGTGGTATCGCAGCTCGCACTGATGAACGACACCAAGACGGGCAGTGCGATGATTACCGACTACGAATCGACCGGCAAGTCGATGACGATCCGGCCACTGGTTCCGGCTCCCAACCCGCCGAACGCCTTTGCGAGCCCGACCGACGTCACGAAAGCCGGCAACGGCACAGGATCGGATTCGACCGTCGACTACAACCCCAGCCAATGGCCCAATCCTGTGAATGCCCCCAACGCTCCGGGCGATGTCGTCCTGTTCCATGAAATGACGCACGCTCAGCACAATGCGCACGGCACACGGGACATGACGCCGCGCGCCGACAACTTCGACAATAACGAGGAATTCAATACAATCGGGCCGGAGAATGAGTATCGCGACGAGCGCGGCGTGCCTCGGCGCGCCGATCATCACACGCTTTAGCGCAGCCCTGGACGCGCCCGAGCCGAACACGCCGCGAGGAGATCCATGACATGACGGTCGGGAATGACGTCGAACCCGGCGTAACCCTGAACTGCCAGCCCACGCGCGAGGGCGAGACGCTGGTGTTCCCCTACACGCTCGCCAACAACACGGGCGGCGACATCTATGTCCTCGATGCCCTGCCCGAGTTCGACGCGACATCCGGCGAGGTGCGCGTCAACCTCAACACCGCGGTGATCGCCCGCGGCGAGGACGGCTTTGCCCACATCCTGAGAGGCATCGCCCCCTTGCCGCGAGACCGCACCGTGTCGGTTCGCATCATCCCGCTGGCGACCAAGCTGCCTCAGGGCGCTACGCTGGAACGGCGCCTCACGATCAACGAGCCGCTGCACGAGACGGGCCCCTACCATCCCGACCTGCCGATCGACAAATACCGCCTGCGCGAGATCCGCGGCGTCATCCTGACCGCGCACTACCTCGCCGCCTCTGTCGAAGGGTTCGGTGCAGCGCCGGTCGACTTCGCGCCCGGGCTGTTCCGCGTCTTCGCCAAGAACACGGTTGGTCAGACGTCCGCCGTCTCCTGCCACCTGCCCGCCCGAGGCTTGGCGATTCTCGTTCGAACGGACGACTTTCCGCGGCCTTGACGCCGGCACCCTCGAACTGTTCGCGCAAGTGACCCTGTTTCCAGCTACGCCCGACCGAACAAAGGAACGATCATGGGCTACGGCGAGAAACGACGAGCGATCAAGGGCCGCCGGAGTCTGTGGATGGCGCTGATTGCGGTATCCATCCTCTGTTCCCTGGCTCTCGTCGCATTCCAGTCCCCTCGCACACCGGCGGTGGCGCAAGGAGAGTTCTGCGGCGAGAGGCCGACCGATTGGTGCCCCGCGCCAGCCGGCGATCCTTGCGGCCGCCATCGCAACGCCGGCGAGTGCCGCGCGGACAGCAGGTGCTATGGCATGCCCTACCGTGGCGAATCGGTGGTTGCCTGCATGCTCGACGATCGTGGCTTTGCATCGAACTGCCCGACCGTGGGCTGCACGAGCACGCCGCCGCCGGCACCGCGCAGATGACGGGCTGCGGCCTCGAAGCGGGGTTTTCGGATAGCGCGTCATTGGGCTCGAGCCCGAACGCGAAAGCTTCGAAACGACAGAGCCGGGAAATCGACCGGGCCTCCACCGAAACGTAGCAATTGCAGAGATTCGGGCTACTTAAATGGCGGAGAGGAAGGGATTCGAACCCTCGATAGGGATTATCTCCCTATAACGGTTTAGCAAACCGCCGCCTTCGACCGCTCGGCCACCTCTCCGCAGGCCCGCTAAGACCCCGGCGGTCAATATCCACGACGGATGCGCGGCGGTTCTAGCCGGGGCCGCCCGAAGTGTCAAACACGGTGTCGAATCTACGTGGAATATCAGGCCCTTGGCCGATCGGCCTGAACTGTGCCACGGTGCCGGCATGAGTACCTCGCCGAGTTCGGTCGACATGCTTCAGCGCCTGGTGGCATTCGACACCACCTCGCGCAATTCCAACCTCGAGTTGATCCACTGGGTCCAGGACTACCTCGAGAAGCACGGTGTCGCGAGCACCCTGGTGCCGAACGCCGAGGGAACCAAGGCGAACCTGTTCGCCTCGATCGGCCCCGACGCCGAGGGCGGCATCGTCCTGTCGGGCCACACCGATGTCGTGCCGGTCGACGGCCAGCCCTGGACGTCCGATCCGTGGACGTTGACCTCCAGGGACGACGGCAACCTCTACGGCCGCGGCACGTGCGACATGAAGGGCTTCATCGCCGCCTGTCTCGCCAACCTGCCCGCCTTCCAGCGCGCGCGCCTCGAGGTGCCGATCCATTTCGCTTTCAGCTACGACGAGGAGATCGGCTGCCTCGGGGCGCATGCGCTCGCCGAGCGGCTGGTCGGCGCCGTGCCGCGTCCGCAGGCCGTGATCGTCGGCGAGCCGACCATGATGAGCGTGGTCAACGCCCAGAATGCCGGCGGCGGCCTCATCGCCACCTTCAAGGGCTTCGAGGCCCATTCCTCGATGACCCATCTCGGCGTGAGCGCCATCCACTTCGCCGGCGAGTTCATCCATTGGCTGAACGAGCTGCAGGTCGAGCTGGCGGCACGCACACGCCGCGACATCGACACGGTGCCGGGTCACACCACGATCAATGTCGGCATCGTCACCGGTGGCACCGCCGCCAACATCCTGGCGCGCGACTGCACGCTGAACTGGGGCTATCGCACCCTGCCCGGCGACGATCCGTGGGAAGTCCAACGCCGCGCCGAGGCCTATATCGCCGAGCTGCTGCTGCCCAAGATGAGGGCGCGGCATCCGGACGCCGACATCACGCTCAGGCGCCGCTCCTTCGTGCCGGGCCTGCTGCCGCAGGAGAACGAGGCAGCAGCCAGGCTGGCGCTGCAATGGACCGGCGGCAACCGAACCTACGCCGTGCCCTACGGCACCGAAGCCGGCATCTTCCGCGGCCACGGCATTCCGACGGTGATCTGCGGCCCCGGCGACATCGCCCAGGCGCACCAGCCCGACGAATTCGTCGCCCGCGCGCAGATGGACGCCTGCGACGCCTTCCTCGCCCGCCTGATCGGCTGGGCCGAGCGCCAGTGAACGCACGCGCGCACCGCCGCCGGTTCCTGAAGTTCCTCGCCGCCAGCCCCCTGCTTGTCCGCTCGACGGGCGTGCTAGCGCAGGAGCGGCGCCTGCCCGATCCGTCGGTGTGGGCGCCGCGCACGCTCGACAAGCTCATCGCCTCGCCGGCGGAAGCGTTGAGCGTCTTCGATTTCGAGCCGGTGATGAAGGAGAACGTGCCGCCGGCCCATTTCGGCTACGTGACGACGGGCACCGGCGACGAGGTGACCCTGCGCGCCAATCGCGAGGGCTTCCTCAAGTTCCAATTGCTGCCGCGCCGCATGATCGACGTCGAGAAGGTCGATCTCGGCATGGAGCTGTTCGGGCGCACCTATCGCAGCCCGATCGTGGTCGCGCCGACCGGCTCGAACCGCGCCTTCCATCCCGATGGCGAGCTCGCCGTGGCGCGCGCCGCCCGCCGCGGCGACCATCTCGAGATGCTGTCGACCGTGGCCACGACGTCGATCGAGGACGCCATCGAAGCGCGTGGCGCGCCGGTCTGGTTCCAGCTCTATCCGACCAATAGCTGGGAGGTTGCCAAGGCGTTGGCGACGCGCGCCGAGAAGGCCGGCGCGGAAACCATCGTGGTCACCACCGACGTGGTCGCCTTCCAGATGTGGGAGACCTTTCGTCGGATGGCCCGCACCGACACCAGGCAGTGCGCCGAGTGTCACGGCCTCGGCGTTTCCGCCTTCGTTCGGCGCAAGCCGAACTTCGACGGCGTGAACCTCGTCGGCATCACCGGCACGCATGTCGACAACCTGACCTGGGGCTTCGTCAAGCGCCTGCGCGACACGGTCAAGACGCGGCTGGTGCTGAAGGGCCTGGTGACGGCCGAGGACGCCCTGCTCGCCGTCGATGCCGGGGTCGACGGCATCGTCGTCTCCAACCATGGCGGCCGTTCCGAGGACAACGGCCGCGCGACCATCGACGCCCTGCCCGAAATTCTCGAAGCGGTGGACGGCCGCATTCCCGTGCTGGTCGATTCGGGCTTCCGCCGCGGCACCGACATCGCCAAGGCCCTGGCGCTCGGCGCCCGAGCCGTGTGTGTCGGCCGGCCCTATCTCTGGGGCCTGGGGGCGTTCGGCCAGCCCGGCGTGGAAAGGGTGCTGAACATCCTCCACCAGGAGACACGCAACGTCATGATGCAACTCGGCGCGGCGTCGCTGAAGCAACTCGTGCCCGCCATGGTGCGGCGGGCGACTTGAGTCTTCCTTTCTTTCCGCCTCCAGCAAAGCCGCTACGGAGCAGACACGTCTTGCTCTCCTCCCCCGCCTTCGGGGGAGGTGCCCCGTCATACGGGGCGGAGGGGGAAGGCCGCAGCCGAATTGCTTCGCATTTCGACGTCGGAATCGGAATCATCTCGACTGAGGCTTTCCCCCTCCGACCCTACGGGCCACCTCCCCCGTATGACGGGGGAGGAGCTAAAGAGATGTCCACTCCGCAGCAAGCAAAGCTCGAGAGGTGTGGCCACACCACCACCACCTCCTCAGTCATACGGAGCGGCGCCGACTGGGCGGAGGGCAAAGGCCCAGATCAGGACCGACAGATATCGCGGCGGATGGCGCGCGGCCTAATCTCGTCGGGCTTGTCGGCGAATTACAATGCAGCGCACAGGCTGCGTTCGGTCCGCAGCACCGATTCCTGACGGAACCGCCGGCGATAGAGGTCGATGATCTCGGCGATCCGCGCCAAATGCGTCGGCGCATCGAACACCACGACGTGCAGGTGCTTGGAGCGCTCGATCACGGCCCGCCCCGATGACCCGCGATACTGCCCCGTGACATCCGCCACGCTCAGCCCGTCGGGAAATCGCGGCGTCACTTCGGTGACGAGGAAATCCTCCCACTCGCCATCGCTCACCTCGCCGCCGTCGGGCTTGCTGCGGCCGAAATAAAGCTCGACGGACACGGCCGGCTTGAGCGGCGGCCGGCAAGCGATGGTCGTCTCGCCCTGCGCCAGGGACGCATTCGCCGCCAAGACGGTCGCCAGGACAGCGACCGCCACCGGCAGCCATCGCGGGCGCGGCACCTTCAATTCAGGTACGGAACCGCCATGCCCTTGGTCACGGCCGGGCGCGCGTTGACGACATCGTACCAGCGCTTGACGTTGGGAAAGTCTGCCAGATTGACCGTGTGCCATTCGTGCCGCGCGGCCCACGGGAAGATCGCCATATCGGCAATGGTGTAGTCGGCCCCGGCGGCAAAGGCGTTGGAGGCGAGCTGCTTGTCGAGCACGCCATACAGCCGCTTGGCCTCGTCGACATATCGCTTGATGCCGTACTCGATCTTGGTCGGCGCTGCGCGCAGGAAGTGATGCGCCTGGCCGAACATCGGCCCTACCCCGCCCATCTGCCACATCAACCATTGCAGCGTGTCGTACTTCTTCACCGGATCGGCGGGCAGGAACTTGCCGGTCTTGTCGGCCAGGTAGATCAGGATCGCGCCCGATTCGAACAGGCTGTACGGCTTGCCGCCCGGGCCGTCGGAATCGACGATCGCCGGGATGCGGTTATTGGGGCTGATGCGCAGGAACTCGGGCTTGAACTGCTCTCCCTTGGAGATGTCGACCTTGTGCACGCTGTAGGGCAGCCCGCATTCCTCGAGCATGATGGAAACCTTGCGGCCGTTGGGCGTGCCCCACGTATGCAACTCGATCATCGTCTTCGTCTCCCCCTTCGATCGTTCTTGGAAAATTCGGCGGCCGATCAGGTCCAGCTATCGTCCGACCCGCCATCGTCGAGCGAGGCCGTGTCGAAGTCGTCCTGATACTGCTGATCCTGCTGGTACTGGTCGTCGGGCTGGTACTGGTTGCCGGCCGGCGTGGGATCGGCCCAGGCCTGTTGCTGCTGCGGCATCGAGTCCGGCGGCAGCAGCGGCGACGGCTGCGGAGCCTGAGCCTGGCTGAACGGATTGGAATTGCTGTTCAAGAGGCCCCGAATGCCCTCGAACAGCAGGGCGCCGCCGGCCACGCCCGCCGCCGTCATCATGGCGGTCCGCAAGAAGCCGCCTCCGCCACCGGCCGGCTGCGGCGACAAAGCGGCCTGAAGCGGCGAGCGAGCAGGCGGTGCGGGGGGCATCGCCGGTACAGGCGCCGTGGTCGGTACCGAGGTCCGCGGCGTCGCAGCCTGGGCGCCCCACGGTCCGAGCCTCGGCGCGCTGCCGAGGAAGCCCGGCGCGGCGGCACGCGGCGCATCCTTGGCGCGCGCCTCGAGCTCGGCAATGCGCTCCTGCGCTGCCTTGAGCGCCTGCTCCTGCACCAGCACGGCTTGCACGAGCAGATAGCCGGCGGCCGGCTGACGGGCCATGAACTCCTTGATCAGCGCTTCCGCTTCCGGGTCGCGTGGCTGAGATTCGAAGGGCTGCAACCGGCCGAACAGACCGGTGATGAGTTCGCGTTCCTGCGCCTGCATGACATGCCTCCACGCCCAATCCTGGGCACCTCAACGTGGTTGTCCACGCGCCGAGCGTCAAGGGTTGGCGACCGATCCCAGCCCACCGCGCCCGAGGTCGATCCGACCGGACGCAGCGGATCGTCGGCCGCCTCGCGATCCGCGGCCGAACGTGCCTCGATCTCCTGCTTTCCGGTCGCACGCTCGCATCGCCGCGACGAGCCCCTGCGCCACGAATCCGTCACCCGGCTGTCATTCAATTCCGTCAGCGCACCACGGCAGCAGTCTGGCCGAACAGCACCCGGCGCTGCTCGTCGGTATTGATGCCAGGCGTGGGCCGTAGCTCGGCGCCGACCGCCTTGCCCTTGATGACGGCGGGCCGCTGCCCCATCGATTCCTCGAACCATTTCCTGAGCTGCGGAAAATCGTCGAGGTTCTGCTTGCAGTTCTGCCACCGCGCGATCCACGGCCAGATCGCCATGTCGGCGATCGAATAGTCGCCGGCAACGAACGGCCGATCGGCCAGCCGCTTGTTCAGGACGCCGTATAGGCGGTTGACCTCGCTGGTGTAGCGATTTTGGCCGTAGAGAAGCGCCTCGGCGGAATTGAATTGCGGCGCATAGACATTGAAGTGCGTCGCCTGCCCCGCCATCGGGCCTAGCCCGCCCATCTGCCAGTTGAGCCACTGCAGCACCTCGTACTTGCCGCGCAGGTCCTTGGGCATGAAGCGTCCCGCCTTCTCGGCCAGATACTGCAGGATGGCACCGGATTCGAATACCGCCAGCGCCGCCCCACCACCCGGCGGATCGTGATCGACGATGGCCGGCATCCGGTTGTTGGGACTGATTGCGAGGAAGGCCGGCTTGAACTGCTCGCCGGTGCCGATATCGACCGGGACCAACTTGTAGGGCAGACCGCACTCCTCCAGCATGATGGAAATCTTCCAACCGTTGGGCGTCGGCCAGTAGTAGAGCTCGATCATGCGAATCTCCGGGAGGCGTTTGCGACGGCGAGACCCTAGTGTCCTGGCTCTGAATTAGCGACTAAGAATTGATGGGTGGAGACTTTGTTGAGAGCGGCGCGGGCGCGGCGGATTTTATCGAGGATGGCGTCGCCCTTGGCGGTCCATTTGTAGGGCTTGGGATGGGCGTTACGGTCGACGAGGTAGGCGTTGATATCGTCGACCAGCGCTTTGACGGAAGTGAAGCTGCCGGCGCGGATCACGTCGGCGGTGAGATCGGCGAAGAAGCGTTCGACCAGATTGAGCCATGACGACGATGTCGGGGTGAAGTGCATGGTGAAGCGCGGATGGCGCGCCAGCCAAGCTTTCACCTTCGGATGCTTGTGGGTGGCGTAGTTGTCGGCGATCAAATGCAAGTCGAGGTGTTTGGCCGTCTGGCGGTCGATCTGCTTGAGGAAACGCAACCACTCGACGTGAGTGTGACGCGCTTCGGCGCGCGTGATGAGCTTGCCGCTCACCGCGATCAGCGCCGCAAATAGCGTGACCACACCATGACGTGTGTAATCGTGCGTCATCGTCGGCGGCCGCTTGGCCTTCAGCGGCAGGCCCGGTTGCGTCCGTTCGAGCGCCTGGCATTGGCTCTTCTCGTCGCAGCACAGAACCAGCGCGTTGGTCGGGGGATCGAGATAAAGTCCGATCACGTCCCAGAACTTCGCCTCGAAATAGGGATCGTTCGAAAGCTTGAACGTCTTGATGACGTGCGGCTTGAGCTCGTTCTTCGACCAGATACGCTGTACCGTGGAATGCGAGACGCCGACATGCCGGCCCATGCTGCGCACGCTCCAGCGTTTGCGCGTCTTGGGCGGACGCGTGACCTCGCTCACGATGCGCTCAATCTTGTGCACCGAGATCGAAGGCTTGCGCCCCCGCCCGGCAGCCTCTTCGAGGCCCGCCAGGCCTTGCCTTTCGAAGCGCCTTGCCCAGGTCGAAACGCGCTTGGCCGTCGTCTTCAGCTGCTCGGCAACCTTGTTCACGCTGAGCCCGTCCAGCCGCAACAGAACGATCTCGGCCCGCTCCCGCTCGCGCACCGTGCTGGTCCGCGCCCGCGCCCGTCGCCGCAACTCTTGAACTACCTCGCCCTCAGCCTCCAAACGCTTGATCGGACGCGCCATCCGCCTGACCCTTCTCGCAAATCGATCTCTAGAATAATAGTCCCTATTTGCGAGACAGTACACTAGCGCAGCGACCCGGCGAGGCGAAGGCTGGAAGCGGCCCCTGTCCCGGCAGCGACGGAGGACACGAGCGTGACCATGGTATTGGGGAGACGACCATGACGCGAATTGCCCGCTGCTGTTGCGGTCACTGTGCCATCGAGGTCACCGGAGAGCCGGCGATCAATGCCATCTGCCATTGCCGCAACTGCAAGGCGCGGACCGGCAGTGCGTTCGGCTGGTCATCCTACTTCGACGACGATCGCATCGTCCGCTCGGTGGGGGATTTCGCAACCTACGAAATCCCTGGCACCAACCGGCAAGCGCGCTCGTTCTGCCGACAATGCGGAACCACCCTGTTCTGGAAGATCCCGACCATGGCGGGACGCACCGGCATCGCCGGCGGCTGCTTCACCGACGCCCCGCTCCCCGAGCCGTCGGCCACCGTATCGAACGACAGGCGCTGCGCCTGGCTCGAACTGCCGGGACACTGGGCGACCGCGCTCTGATGCTCGCGTCCACCCGGCGAGCATGCGACTGACCCGCCGCCGCGTGGTTGGGCTGGGTAGGCTTGACCGGCCGGCCATTCGCCTCTAGCCCGGCGAACGGCAAAATGTTCAACCCGGGAGGTACACCGAGCCATGGCCATCTCACTCTACGACCTCAGCGTCCCCAACTACCTGCAGATCACCGGCGCCGTCGACGGCTTCCTGGCGAAGGCGGCCAGCCATTTCAAGGACAACAACATCGACGCCAACGAGGTGGTCGAGCATCGGCTGTTCCCCGACATGCTGCCCTTCCGCTTCCAGATCGTATCGGTGGCGCACCATTCGATCGGCGCGATCCGCGGCATCGAGGCCGGCCTGTTCGCCCCGCCGGGGCCACTGGGCGAGCTCGACTTCGCCGGCCTGCAGAAGATCGTCAAGGATGCGCGCGAGGCGCTGCAGCAGGTGAAGGCCGACGAGGTCAATGCCTGCGAGGGCAAGGACATGGTGTTCCAGCTCCGCGACACCAAGATTCCCTTCACGGCCGAGGGCTTCATCCAGTCATTCTCGTTGCCCAACTTCTATTTCCACGCAACCACCGCCTACGACATCCTGCGCACCAAGGGCGTTCCCCTCGGCAAGCGCGACTTCCTCGGGCGGATGCGCCTGAAGAGCTGACACAGTGCGCCCGCGCCATGTCGGCATCGTCGCCTGCTCGGCCGAAGGCGCGTCGTTGTGCTACCGCACCATCTGCCTCGAAGGGGCGGGCCTGCTCGGCCCGCACGCCCATCCGGAAGTCTCGATGCACACGCCGTCGCTCGCCGACTACGTGCGGGCGATCGAGAGCGACGACTGGCAAGCGGTGGCCGAGCTGATGCTCGGCTCGGCCCGCAAGCTCGCCGGAGCCGGCGCCGATTTCCTGATCTGCCCGGACAACACCATCCATCGGGCAATGGCGCAGGTCGCGCCTCAGTCGCCCCTGCCCTGGTTGCATATCGCCGACGAGGTCGCTGCCGAGGCGTCGAGGCGCGGCTTTCGCCGTGTCGGCATCACCGGCACGAAGTGGCTGGTCGACAGCGACGTCTACCCCGAGGGCCTGGCCGCGCGCGGGCTCGAGCCGGTACGGCCCAGCCTCGCCGAGCGTGCCGAGTGCAATCGGATCATCATGGACGAGCTCGTGAACGGCATCTTCGAGGCTTCGTCCACGCGCTATTTCCAAGAGGTGATTGCCGGATTGAAGGACCGGGGCTGCGATGCCGTTGTGCTGGGCTGCACCGAAATTCCGCTCATCGTCGACGACCGGAATTCGCCGCTGCCGACTCTCGACTCGACCCGCTTGCTTGCCCGTGCAGCACTGCGCCGTGCGGTCGAGGCCTGACCGGCGCCGGCACGAGACGAAGCGGGCGGGGTCGCTCAGCCGCTCACATTGGCGGCGTGAGCCCATCCTTGCCGACCAGCAGTCGGGTCGCCGTCAGGCTGCCATCGGCTGCCTTGGCAGCGCCGAGGAACACCTTGGCACCGACCTTGGCGTCGCTACGATCGCCGGGCGCGAAGGTGACGATCGGCGTGCCCGGCTTCACCCTGATGGTCTGCGAGCCATCCTTGTAGGTAAGCGTCAGCGTCTGGCCATCGCCGGCCGACGCGACCGTCGACACGGTGGCATTGGTCATCAGGCTCTCGGGCTGGAGATCCCACGGATAGTGGCCTTCGTTGCTGCCGCGGGCCGCCTCGGGAAACACCAGGACCTCGAGGGCATTCAGCGCGCCGTCGCCTCCCTTCAACGATGCCACGCCAACAAAGCTACCCTGCTTGATGTCGGCCATGGTCAGCGGACTGACCAGCATGACGGCCCAGTTGTCAGCCAGCTTCACCGGCACTTGCGCGCCCTCGCGCGTGGCGATGGTCGCCGTCTTGCCGTCGATCTCGGCAATGGCCCCGCGCAACCGGGTCGGCGGACTCGGCGGCGGATTCTGCGCTTCGACCGCCGAAGCGGCAGCGAAGGCCGAAACCGCAACCGCACCGGCCAGCAGCGAACGTCGACCCAGCGGCAACCGGCAGATGGTCATGCAGCCCTCCCTCGTAAGAAGGTCCGAACCTGCCACGAGGCAGGCGGCTTGACTGCTTACGATTGCGTGAGCGGGCGCCTTCTACTTGGCCACCTTCAGCGTCGGGCGTCGCGGCGGCTTCGGAGCTTCCTCCGCCTCGTCGCCATAGTAGCCCTGATAGCGCGAGTAGTAGTCGCTATGGTCGCCGTAGCCGTAGCGCGCATGCTTGGCCAGGTTGACCCGGTTGATCACGATGCCCACATGGCTGGTCACGGCGAGCAAAGCGCCGATCGCCGCCTTGACGACCTCGCGCGGCGTCTTGGCCCACTGCACGACGAAGACCGTGTAGTCGGCGAGCCGGGCGATGATGCGGGCATCCGAGACCGCCATGACTGGCGGGCCATCCAGGATCACCAGATCGTAGCGATCCGCGAACGTCGCGAGCGCCGACTTCATCGCATGCGACTCGAGGATTTCCGGCGCGTTGGGCGTGTTGGGGCGGGCGCAGATATAGTCCACGCCCGACAGCTCGTGCCGCCGGATGCATTCGTCGAGCGAGCGCAGGCCCATCAGATATTCGTCGATGGTGCCTCCCCGATCGTTCAGGCCGAGCGCCACGGACATGCTCGCCTGCCGCAGATCGAGATCGACGATCAGAACGCGACGCGACGCGTTCATCTTGGTCAGCAGGCCGCCCAGCGACGTAACGAACGTGGTCTTGCCTTCGCTCGGGGTCGAGGAGGTCATGGCGACCACCTTGGGCGGCCGATCCAGGCTGCCCAAGGTGATCGCGGTGAATACCGCCCGGACCGCTTCCGCCGCCGGCGACGCGGTGTTCTCGAGGATCTGGCGGACGACGCTGGCTCGGACACCCGCGGTCCCCTTGACGTCCGGAACCATGCCGAGAACGTTGACGCCGGTCGCTTCCTCGATCTGCGCGGCCGAGCGGAATACCCGGTCGAGCTTCTCGGCGGCAACCGCGCCGGCCATGCCGAGCATGCAGCCGACAATGAAGGCGGTCAGCAGGCCGGTCTTGAAGTTGGGCGAGGACGGCGCATAGGACGGCGAGGCGTAAGACAGGATGCGGGCGTCGGCGCGCTGGATGTCCTGCTGCTGACGCAATTCCTTGTACCGGGTCAGGAAGCTCTCGTAGAGCGTCCGATTGGACTGCGCCTCGCGCTCGAGCTGCTTCTGCATGGCCTCGTACTGGGTCGCCGTTCCCGACACCACGGACGCCTTGTCGACCATTTCCTTGAGCTCGTCCTCTTCCGCCTTGGCCGCGTCGAGCTCGGCACGAACTGCGAGCGTGATGCGCTGGGTCTCGCTCAGGAAGCGGGTGCGAACCGCGTTCAGCTCGTTGCGCACCTGAAGCAGCTTGGGGTGATTTTCACCGAGCTGGCCGCCGAGCTCCGCCAGCTTGCGGCTGAGCTCCACATCCTGGATGCGCAGCGCCGCGAGCGTGGTGTTGCCGGCAACCTCGGCGATGTTGGCGAGCTCGCTGGGGTTGAGGCTGGCCTTGCTCAAGGCCACCAGGCGCGCTTCCTTCTCGACACGACGCCCGCGCGCCTGCGTGTATCTGGTGTTGAGGTCGCTGAGGGTCTGGGTCGAGACATTGCCCTCGGGGCTACCGGCGAGGCCTTTGTCGCGGCGATAGGCGGCCACCGCCTCTTCGGCCGTCTGCAGGTTGCGACGCAACTCCGCCAGGCGCTGTTCGAGCCAGTCGGTCGCCTTCTTGTTCGCCTCGTTCTTGCTGTCGATCTGATCGGACAGGTAGGCGTCGGCGATCGCGTTGGCGATCTTGGCGGACATCGTGCCGTCGGGGCTTTCCACGGTGACCACGATGACGAAGGTTCGACCGAGCAGAGTCACGCCGAGATGACTCGACACCGCGCCGATGGCGGCTAGTCGTCGGGGGTCGCTCTGCTCGGCGGACGCCGAGTCTTTCGCCGGCTCGGCCGGCTCCGGCTGACCGGGCGAGAATGGCGCCAGCAGCTTGGCGATGCCCGTGCTCCACAGCTCGCGCAGTGGGGCGAGCGAGCGGTCAATGAAGCCAGGCGGCTTGGTGCCGTTGAAGTCCGCCAGATTGGCCAAGCCGAGCTTGTCGACCACGCGGCCGATCAGGAAGTCCGACTTGATGACTTCGAGCTCGCTTTGAATGGCGCCCATGTTGAGCGTGTCGACACCCGACAAGGCCGCTTCGGTGCTGACCACCTTGAAGGTGCGCGTATCCAGCATGATGCGGGCCGACGCCTTGTAGAGCGGAATCTGCTGGGCGATCACCACCGCCATCAGCGCGACCGCGATCAGGCCGCACCCGATGATCATCGTCTTGCGACGGTTGAGCAGATGCAGCCACGACCACAGCTCGGTCGACGCGTCGTTCGCCCGTACGGTCACCGGCGCTGGCGCCAGATTGCCGCCGTCGGCGACTGGCGCGAATCGGCCCAGCACGGATTCATCCACGGCTTGGCCGGCCTTTGAAAACGCTCTCATCCCAACCCCACAACAGAGACACCCAGGCTCTCACTCACTCTGTGACGACCAGCAAAACCGGCTTCCCAGGGCCGCTTTCACAAATCGCACCTTCCGCACGGGCAGTCCCACACCGCCCGTGCCGATAAACACGCTACGCAACCAAGCTAACAAAGCTCCCTTAGAACCACCTTTCAGGGACCCGGATGATGTCTCCTGGTCCCACGGGGCTATCCTCAGTCACCGTTTCCTCCGACCCCATGGTCGTGTTGAAACGCTGAATCGTCATCCTCGTCTTCGATGCACGCCGTGTGTAGCCGCCCGCGATGGCGACGGCCTGAACGACATTGATGCCGGACACGAAGGCGAAGGCGCCTGGCCGCGTGACTTCGCCGACCACATAGAACGGACGACGGGTCATCAATTCGACGCTGAGGCGGGGTGTCAGCAGCACGCCATCGGCCTTGTAGCGATTGCGCAGCGCATCCTCGATCTCGGGCGTGGTCATCCCGACCACCTGGGTCCGCCCGGCCAAGCGCGGCGAAATCGCCCCCACCGAATCGACCTCGTACTCGCCCGACAACTCGGTGTCGGAAAGCACCACGACCCGCAGCTTGTCTCCCGGAGCGACCCTGTATTCGCCCATCCGGATGGTCTGGGTCGCCTGCGACGGTTGTTGCACGGTCTGGGTCGTCATTGGCGGCTGCGGATCGCAAGCCGCCATGCCGAGCGCGAACGCGATTGCCATCAGGCCGCCGATGGCCCTTCGCAACACGGAGGGGATGTCGATGCTTCTCATGTCCCCGTCAGTGCCTCGCCACCAGACGAATGGAAAATATATTGCGGGTGTAGGCCGGCCCGCCGGCCGGGACGTCCGTCGACCAGCCCGACGCATACTCGTAAAGCGGCCCGATCTGGATTTGCGGGCGGATGGAATACAGCAAGCCGATCGATCCCTTGAAGAAATAGTCCGTTCGCGGATTGACGTTGGCCACGCCGAACGCCGGCGTGTACTCGGCGATGTTGTAGGCAACGCCGCCGACAGCCTGCCACGGGCCATGGATTTGATAGGTGAAATCGACACCGACCGTCGTCGAGATGTAGTTCTGGTAGTTGATCAGCGCAGACTCGTTGATGCTCCGCATCAGCGCCGGACGCAGGGTCAGCGGCTCGTAGCCGTTCCAGACACCTCGCAGGCCGAAGATCATGGCGTTCGTCGAGGTGCCGTCCGCCGGATAGGTCAGCGCCTGGTATCCGACGAAACCTTCGAGCTGCGTCTTGGAACTGAGGACAGCCGTCGCGCCAACATTCATGAACCAGCCCGTGGAATCGCGCTGCTGTCCGAAAACGTTGGTCGGGGTGTCGTAATAGCGCTGGTTGAGGCCAGGCTGAATCCACAGCGAAATCCCCTCGGACAATTCGTAACCGAAGCGCACGCGTTCCTCGAATTCCGTACGATTGCGGCTCTGAGCCGGCAGGCCCAACGAGGAGATATTGCTGAATTCGTAGTACCAGTACTTCGTCGCCGCCGCGGTCAACTGGTAGAAGAACCGATTGAACTTCTGGTACAGCGACACCTCGGCGACCAGCGAGTCGGCGATCGTCGGCGCCTGCGAGAACGTGACGTTGGGCGTACCCAACGCCTCGGTGGCGCGCTGAAAGGCGACCAGGCCGGTCAGGTAGAAATCGTTCTGTATGTCGAGCCGGCCATCGAGGCGGAAGTTGTAGTTCTGGAAATTCTGGGTCGGCGCCGCCGAGTAGAAGCCGAAGCCGCCGCCGGCCAGCAGTCTCAGATAGTGGTTGAGCCATTCCGACCGCAGCTCGACCTGCGGGCGGACGAGCATGAACGGCGACCCGGTCGTGGGGGCCGGCGTCGCGAAGACGTTGTCATCGAAGCCGCTGATGAGGTCGATCTGGGGATACAGCGTGAAGGCGCCGAGCGACGTGCCGAGCTCCGAGGACGATCTCTGCCCGATCGACCCGATCGGCGAGCCCGGCAGGTTCAGCAAGTCGACGATCGGCGTTTGCTCGTCGATCGTCTGAAGCGCCGGCGAAGCGGTGATGACTTGGGCCTGCGTCCCCGTCGCGGCACAGGACAGCAGCGCCCAACCCAATACCGGCGACCACGCGAGCCGCGAGCTGGCTGATCTAGGGCCTGTCCTCAATTGAGCCAAATGGTAGCCGCCGCGAGGTGGATAGCGGCGAGGAAATTGGTAGCGGTCTTATCGTAGCGAGTTGCGATGGCCCTGAAGCGCTTGAGGCTACAGTAGAAGTTCTCGATGAGATGGCGGGCCTTGTAGATCTGTTTGTCGTAAGGGCGGGGCTTTTTGCGGTTGCTCTTCGAGGGGATGACGCAGGTCTTGCCGGCGGCCTCGAGAGGTTCGATGAGGCGCTGGTCGGCATCGAAGGCTTTGTCGGCCAGCAGGGTGTCAGCCTTCATGTCAGGCAACAGGGCGTCGGCGCCCTGCAGGTCGTGGGCCTGGCCCGGCGTCAGGAAGAAGCGGACAGGATTGCCCAGAGCATCGACCAGGGTATGGATCTTGGTGCTCAGCCCGCCTTTGCTTCGGCCGATCGCTTGATCTTCGCCGTCTTTTTTTTGGCGCCGGCGCTATGCTGATGAGCGCGCACGATGGTGCTGTCGATCATGGCGTATTCGTTGTCCGCATCGGCCGCAAGAAGCTCGAACAGCCTGCGCCATACACCGCTCTTTGCCCATCGGCTGAAGCGGGTATGGACAGCCTTCCAAGCGCCGAAGCGCTCGGGCAGGTCGCGCCATGGGATGCCAGCTCGATAGCGGTAGATCACGGCATCGACGAACAGACGATTGTCCCTGGCGGTCGCGCCAACGTGACCCTCGCGTCCCGGTAGAATGTCCTTGATCCGATCCCATTGGTCGTCGCGAAGGGCGTAACGGCGCATCAGTCAGCTCCCAGTGGCCGACTGGCAAGGAGCATGTCGCGGGTCAATTGGGTAGCTCAGACCTTGGAAAATGTAGCCTCGACGACAACAACGCAAGATCGATTCAAAATTCTCGCTCATTTGATTCTATTATTACGCGAATTTCTTCTTCAATAGAGGACAGGCCCTAATCATTGGGGGACTGGTGGACCATCCAGCCAGCGGGCCGAGGGCGGGCTGGAAGAAATCCCGCGCCAATCCGCCATCCCTATTGGTTGCTGACATAGGTGGTCGGCGGCAGCACCGCCGGTGGCAACGGCGATGAGACGGGTGTGCTCGATGGCGGGCTCGTGTTCGTGCCCGTGGCCGGCGCCGTGCCGCCATTCGGCGCCACAGCGACGAGAATCGGCGACGCAGGGCCGGCCGACACAATATTGATGATCTGCTGGATGACGAGCGGACTGACGTTGCCGCCGAGCAGTTGACCGATCAACTGGTTCATCAGGGTCGGGTCGCCGCTGCTCAGCGCGACGATCTGCGTCGGCGTCAGCTCGGTCGGAATCAGAGGAATGTTCGGCACCTCGGCGAGCAGCACGCCCGAGGGCGGCACCGAGTTGTCCAACGTGTCGGAGGACGGCGGCAGCGGCAGGACGTTCTGCAAGGGTATCGCGCCCTGGAGCGGCCCAGCCCCCTGGAGCGGCCCGGCGCCCTGTAGCGGACCGGTATCGTGAAGGGGACCCGCGCCTTGCAGCGGGCCGGCGTCCTGCAGCGGATTGGCCGACTGAAGCGGACCGGCGCCCTGCATCGGCGAGTCGTTCTGGGCGAGTTGCCTGTCGCGTTCCGGCTGATCGCCCTTCGCTGTCGACCAAGATTGTGCGTCCGTAAGGCCGACCCAGATGAGCGTCGACGCGACAGCACTGACAACGGTCAGGAGCGTCCCCCGCAAGAACAGCGAAATGTTGATCATCGGTACTCGGCCCCACCCTCACGACAACCGCCACGCGGTTCATGTCGCTTCATGCTTTCGACCCGGGCCGCTTGCGGCGATCCGGTCGATATTCTCACTATCCTACCACCCACGGTATCCAAACACCCCGGCCATGGCAAAACCTCGATCCGCGACGGCCGTTTCGACGCACCCACACTTGACTGGGTCAATGCCGTGGGGCCGCTTCCCACGGCCGCGCCACACGACAATCAACCCTACCCATTGCAAGACTATAGCAATTATAACTGCAGGAGCAACGCAACAAATAAGACCGGATTGCGGCACCGCGCTGCAGCTCAATCCTGAAAACGTCCTCAACAACCCGGACAGGCCGCGAAAACTCGGCCTCTATGACTGCGGCCGGGCCCTGTCGGCAATGCCCTCGAGAGCGGTTGCAAAGCCTGCGGCATCTCCGCACACGACATGCCAATAGTCGGCTCGGCTTTCCCGAGCCAGCAAATCGACATCGGACACGGCACTGCCGACGAACAGGACAGGCCGCCCGGAGGCGACACAGGCATAGATCTTCGACGGCATGACATAGCCGACAAAGGCATCTTTCAGAGCCACGAGGTGGGCATCGGGGGCCAGCAGAAGCCCGGCAAGGCGATCGAGAGGGACAGGAGCCGACTTGTGGAAGGGCAAACCGCGCCGACTGAGGCGGGTTGCGACCTCGTCCGCGCCGCCTCCAGTGGCGCTGAGCCACAGGCGCACCCGTCCCGACCCCTGGCGATGATGGCGCTCGTAGCCTTCCACCACGGTGTCGACCTCGTGCGCGACACCGTAATTGCCCGAATAGAGCAGCACGGCCGCCCCCGCCAGAGACTGTGGCCGCGCCTCGATCGGCTCCTGTCCCGTGAACGCGACCGGCGAGCCGTCGCGCACCAGCGTCGTGCGCGACTCCGGCACGCCGGTCTGCTGCAGACGGCGACGCTGGTCGAGGCCCAGCACCTCGAAACCATCGATCCGCCGACGCCAGAAATTCGTGAGGGACAGCAGCAGACCAAGCGCCCACGAGGGTCGGTCGCGCGCGGCGATCAGGCACTCGGGATGGAAGTCCGTGATCCGATAGACCAGCTTTCCCCGCCACAGGAAGCGCAGCGGCGCCAAGACATGGATCAGGAAGGGTGGCGAGCCGGTGAAGAGGATGCCGTCGGCGACCCGCAACGATCCGAAGGCGGCCGCAACCAGCCTCAGATCGGTCCAGATCGTCCACAGCAAACGCCTCGGCAAGGACGACCGCGGCACGGGCGAGGCCGCCAGGCGTCGCTCGGTCAACCTCCCCCTTCCCCTCGCTTCGCTGCGCATCGAGCTGCCCGCGGACGCGAGACCGATCAACGTCACGTCGTGGCCCTGCTCGGCCAGCGCCTGCGCCCGCATCAGCATGTACTGCCCGACGGCGCCGAAATCGGGCGGCAGCCAGTCGGCAATGATCACGACCTTCGGCTCCTTCGCCGGATCGAAGGGGCTCGTCGAGAGCAGTTCCATCATGCCGCGACTGCAGCCACCTTCCGATCGAGGAGCGACGCGTAGAGCGCCGCCATCCGGCGCGCGATCCCCGGCCAACTGTACGCCTCGACCACGCGCGCCCGCCCGATCTCGCCCATCGCCTGGCTATGCCGCCTGTCGGACAGCATCGCCGCGAGCCCGGCGGCAACCGAGGCCGGCGCCGGATCGACCACCAGACCGGCACCGCTCTCGCGCACCACCTCGGCCATCCCGACTCCCGGCGTCGCCAGGACGGGCACCCCCCGGCGCAGCGCCTCAAAGGCGGCCAGGCCGAAATTCTCCGACAGCGACGTCATGGCGAACACATGGGCGGCCGCGAACAGCGCCTCCTTGTCGATGCCGTCGACATGCCGCGCGACGATCGCGACCCGATCCGCCACGCCAAGCGCGCGCGCCTGGGCCGCGAGCTTGGCAGCCTGGCCATCGGCATCGCCACCCGCCAGAACGACACGGGCGACCGGCACCCGTGGCAGCGCGGCAATCAGCCGGTCCAGCCCCTTTTCCCAACTGATCCGGCCGAGGGCGAGGACGATGGGGCCGGCGGCGATTGCCGCGACGATGTCGGCGGCGGGCGTCGCCGCGGAAGGTTGCGGCGGATCGTCGACGCCGTGCGGGATCATGGCGAGCGGCGGCAAGGGCCATCCGAAGCTCGCCACATGCTCGGCCTCCGCCGAGGAGGTGACGTGAATGGCCGACGCTCGCTCGAGGTTGCCGCGCTCGATCAGCTCGATCCAGGCCGTCTTCACCCACCGGTTCTTTCGGCGAATCAGCTCGGGAACCAGCATGCCGCGCGGCGACATGACGTAGGGCACCCCGTGACGGCGTGCAGCCCGCGCCCCTGCCCAGATCGGCCATAGATAGATCGCGTGCAAGTGCACCAGATCGAATCCAGAGACTGTCGTCGCAAGTGCGCGGGCCATGGCTGGCGACCAGTACAGCCGCCGGAGGTTGCGGCTCGGGAAGTAGGTGACCTTCACGCCGTCGAGATCGACGGGCTCCAGCAGCGGCACGTTGCTGTCGGATGGACCGTCGACGCTCGTCGTGAAGACATGAACGTCGTGCCCTTCGCCGGCCAGGCCTCGGCATAGCGCATGAACCGAGCGGATCGGCCCTCCGTAGCGGACCGCCGGCAGATAGGTTGGAACGACATGGAGCAGCCGCAACGGCCCGTCCCTCAACGCATCGCTCGCGAAATCATGACGAGGAAAGTGCCCTGGCCCGCGCGTCGGCGGCGCGCGAATCGAGCCACCGAACCACGATCGGCAAGGCAAACCTGGCGATCAGGGCGAACACGAGAAAGAACATGAACATGCCGCCCAGCACCTTGGGCAACGACACCTCCACGCCGTCGCGAGCCATGCTGAAGACGAACCCCATGACGATGCCTTCGCGAACCATCAGCGGCAGGTGCGACGACATGAAGAAGCGCGTGACCAGGCCGAGCAGAACCCCCAGGACCGCGATGCCCGCGAGCATCCCGGGAAAGCCGAAATCGGCGAAATTCTCGCCGATGTAGCCGACGCTGATCGACGTTCCCGTGCGCGCATGCTCGGTAGGATCGCCGCGCGCCAGCCTCATGTAGACGTCCGAATCGGACAGCTCCGGCTTGTCCGGGAACAGCACGCGCGGTTGGAAGAGGTGGCTCAGAGCCTCGTTCCACTGACGATGGGGCTCGGGCTCCGGCGACGCCTCCTGCACGCCGATCACGGCACCGAAAATATCGACATAGGCCAGCCGAACGAGCAGCGTATAGGCGGCATCGCCCCAGTTTATGCCGTCGACCGACGTAAGCCTGTCGCCGAGATAGGCCAGTCTCTCGTTCAGTGGGACCTTGATCTCCTGCGACTCCTCGGATTGGCTGGCAAAGATGCGGTAGTCGCTCTTGACCGACGTCCAGAACAGCGCCAGCACGACGAGCAGCGTGATCCAAACGACCGCGCCCACGCTCGACATCGTCGACCACCGGATGCGCGAGGCGATCGCGGCGACCGCGACATAGATGAACACGCCGCGGAAATCCGAGAAGAAACCGGTGAACCCGACGAGGATCTCGAAGAACACCGCGCCCAGCACGAACTTCATGCCCTGCCCGGTGCTGAAGGTGTAGGTGCAGAGCACGAACAGCGCCACGATCTTGAGGCGCGACGCGACATCCGTCGCCTGAAACAGAGCCGGCACGAGCCGGCCGGCAAAAGCGAACGCCAGGCTGATCGCAATCGCCCCGATATAGACGATGATCAGGTCGGCCGGACGCCATTTCTCGTGGGCGACGGCTTCGGCGCGCGTGGCTGGTCGCAAGCCGCTCAGCGTCGCCCGAAAGGCCACAGCCATGACCACCAGGCTCGCCAGCATGTACCAATAGGCCCGCGTGACATTGGCGCCGTGGATGCCGACGCCCAGCGGCTCGACATCGACCTGCGCCTGAAGAATGCGCGCGAAGATCTGCATCCATTGCCACAGGAAAAGATAGGCTGCGGCCGCCGGCATGGTCGGCGTGCCGATGATGAGCAGCAGCACCCACGGAGCCAAGGCGCCACCGGCATAGGCCAGCGGATCCACCATGAGCGGCGCGAACAGCAGATTCACCAGCGCAAAGACGAGGGCGACGCGCCGCAGCAGGTTGTAGTCCAGCCGAACGACGACCGGAGTCTTGCTCAATGTGATCGTTGACATCTGCTGACGCCGGCCGAGCCTCGCATGAACGGCACCTACTCCGCTCGCGGCCGGCCGGCAAGGGCCAACGCCGCCTCGACGATGCCGTCGGCCGCGCGCGCCGGCGAATAGATCGCCATGCGCTCGGCCAGCTGACAGCGCACCGTGGCGCCGTCGAGCGCCAGCACACTTTCGAGCGCGCGCGCGCACCCCTCGACATCGCCGTCCGCGAAGACTGCCCCCGTCACGCCGTTCTCGACCAAGTCGGGCGCGCACCCGACCGCCTCGGACACGACCGCCGGTACGCCACAGGCCATCGCCTCGTTGACGACCAAGCCCCAGGTCTCTCCGGCCGACGGCAGCACGATGACATCGGCCGCCCCGTAGGCGGCAGGCAGTTGGCTCTGATTGACGAATCCGAGAAAGGTGGTCGGCACGCCAGTCTCCCCGGCCACGTGCCTGAGGTGCGGCTCCTGGTCGCCCGCTCCGGCAAAGACGACCTCGACGGGCCCGATCCGACGGCTTGCCAACTGAGCCGCCCGGATGACGTCGACTGGCCGCTTGCCCGCCACCAACTTGCCGACGAACAAGATCCGGGGCGCTTTTCCCGTCGCTCCGTGCGTGTGCGATCGTTGTTGGCGTGCCGCGTCGCTGGCCGCTCGAAACAAGTCGTTGTCGATGCAATGCGGCGAAAAAAACAGTCGCTGCGGCGGTGCGCCGTAGTGCATCAAGTATTCGCGGTTTCTCCGGCCGACATAGAGGAAGCCGTCGAACCTGCGAAGCAAGCGCGGGTAGACCAGCCTCTTCGCCAGCAGCTTCCAGGGCTTGCGATCGCCGCCCAGGTGAGAGTCCCCGCGAACCAATGCGTTCACACCGGCTTTCCGAGCCGCGAGAACGCCCTGCCAGTAGCTGCGCAAGGCCCAGCCCGGCACGACAAAGGCGTCGAAGCCGCCTGCTTCGACCTCGTGCCTGATGTCGGGCGTGTCACAGCCGTCGAAGCGATCGGTCGAGGGATGGCGCGCCACGTTCCGCAGGAACTTGCTTTCGTAGCCGCTCAGCAAGTCGATATCCCATTGGAACGAGACGCCGAAGCCGGCGGCAGCCTGCCCGGCGGCCGATTGCCGGTGCGCAAAAAAGACCTGGAGATCGCACCGCGTGGCGAGCGCTCGAAACAGCGGCGCGTAGTACTGGATTGGATGGCTGAGCAAGAAGCCGATGCGAGGGAGCGCCATGTCACGCCGCCCGCGCCACCTTGCCTTGCCCGGTCGGCTTGCCCCGAGCGTAGGCTCGATCCAGCGCCTCGACCATCAGTCGCGTCGACTCGCGTGCCGTGTAGGATTCGAAGGAGCTCCAGGCGACGGCGTCGCCGTCGTACGCGCCGTCCTCCAGCAGCGATCGCAGGCTCTCGGCGACGACCTCCGGTGCCGGCAACTCCGTCTCGGTCACCGTCAACACCGTCCCGGCATTCGCGCGCCGCACCATATCCACCGCGGTGCTGGCCTCGTGCAGAATCCCGAAAATCGGGCGGCGCGACAGGATTCCCTGGAAGACCTTCGAGGGCGTGTAATGCGGTTCGGTCGAGCCGAGCACCAGGATGCCGTCGCTGTTGATCAGGTGATTGAGCGTGTCGACATAGCCGATGCGATGAGGATGCTCGTTGATCATCTGCGCAACGCCCAGCCGCTCCGCCCGCGGCAGCACCTGATGGCCGTTGGGGTCGTCTGGCGCCGTTCCGGTGCCGACGAAATGCGCGCAGATCCGTTCCGCGAGCCGCGGCGCCGTGGATCGCAACGCAGCGAGGCTCGACAGGAACGTGTCGAGCACGGTGAGGCCGCGCGGCAGCAATGCGCCGGCATAGATCAGGTTGATTTTCCCGTCGCCCGGCTCGAACAGGAACGGCGGCCGGTGCAGGCCGCGCACGACCTCGAACTCCTCCGCCGAGCCGCCCATCGGCATGGCCGCCACCACGGCGGTCCTGGCGACGTCCGGATTGCGATCGAGCATGCCCTGCACGTAGCCGAGCGACATGCCGGTCACGAGCGAAATGCCCTTGACCGCCCATGGTTCGAGCACGTTCCCGAGGTGATGGGCGCCCCAAGCCCGGCTGAAGACCTTCTCGACGCCCGGCCAGCGATGCACCCAGGGATCGATGTAGTCGATGCCGAAGGGAATGCCGAAGCGGCGATGAATGAGCCGTCCGACGCACGCCAGGAAATTGGAGGGGATCGTGATGACGACGAAATCGAGCTGCCCCGAGCGGGCGAGATCGGCAAGCACGCGATAGGTGCCCAAGAAAGCCCGCACGCCGATATCGCCGACAAGCCGGATGGGCTTGTTGGAAAAGGTCGGCGCATGGATCACGCGCAGGTTCTTGGGCACCAGCAGCGCGAGGTCGGGATCCGGGCGCTCCTCGTACATCGCCGGATCGCCGGTGACGATGATCGGCTCCCAGCCGAATTCCGGCAGGTACTGGGACCACAAGCGCGCTCGCTGGCCGGCGACCAGATTGCTGGGGGGAAAGTGCCCCGTGACCAAGGCGATGCGTCTCATCGTGCCGTTCCCAGGCGGGTCCGAACCCGCTCGTAGAGATCGAGATACTGCGCCACCACGGCGCGCGGCGAAAAGCACTCCTCGGCGCGACGGCGGCAAGCCGAGCGATCGAGCGCGGCGACGCGTTCGACCGCCGCGCAGCCTTCCTCGATCGAACGCACCAGGAATCCGTCGATGCCGGGGCGCACGATCTCCGGCAAGGCGCCGCGCGGACAGGAGATGACAGGCGTACCGCAGGCCAGCGACTCGGCGAAGACGATGCCGAACGGCTCGTCCCATTGGATCGGCACGACCATCGCCAGCGCCTGGCGGAGCAACGCGTTTTTCTGCACGTCGTCGACCGGCCCGACATACTCGATGCCATCGCGCCCGAGGCAGGGGGCGATGCGTTCCATCCAGTAGGCGCCCTCCGCGCCAGCCTCGGCATGGTTGCCGGCGATGATCAAGCGGCGCCCGGTGCGGCGCGCCACCTCGATCGCCCAATCCGCTCCCTTGATCGTCTCGACCCGGCTCAGAAACACGAGAGGCGCATCGCCGGGCACGCTGGCATTGAGCTGCAAAGCCTCGGTATCGGCGAGATTGGGAATGCCGTACCAATCGCCGCCGGCCGGCCGGCCGGCCCGGGCGATGTATTCGCTGCAGCCGGTGAAGGTGACCACGCCGGGCTTGGCCAGTCTCAGGGCCATGCGGATCGTCCTCATCGTCGGGTAGCGCTGGTAGGACATGACGATCGGGATCCGCCCACGCAGGTGCGGCGCGAGATAGGCCAGACGCGCGAAGCTGTGAATGACGTGCGGCCTGAAGGTCCTGACCGCCTTGGAAAGCGCCCAGGCGTTGACCAGCGTGTCCCGCGTCGATTGGGAGATCGACCCGGGCCACGGGAAGAATCTGTTCGCAGGGCATTCCGAGCCAGGCTTGGCGATCAGGGCGAGTTCGTGCCCGGCAGCCTGCAGGTGACGCACCAGCGCATCGACGATTCGCTCGATGCCGCCGTAGGTCTTCGGGGGAACCTCGATCTCGGGATCGACCGTGAACAAGAGCCGCATCAGCTTCCGCCTGCGATGGCGGGCTGGTCAGCAGCGAGAGGCGTCGCCGCACCCGAGATGCCGAGGCAACCTCGAAGGCGGTCGTTCGAGCGGCGGCGGCGGGCAAGGCGCGCGACCGGCCTCGGCGCACGCCCCCTGGCCGCGTCGTCGAACGCCCGAACGGCCTCCGCGCAAGCGGGCACCAATGCGGTCACGCCGCAACCGCCGACCGGAGCGCGTCCGCCGTCTTCGCGCGCCATGATCTCCGCTGCGCCAGCACCGGTCAGCCCCGCAATCCATCGCCGCGACCACGCTCGGACATGGGCTGAAACTGCAGCGAGGCGCCCAGCCTCATGGCGTGCGTGCCCTGTCCGAGGCTCTGGCTGAAGTCGAATGGAATGCCGTCGGGGCTGCACAGCTCGACCTTGAAGCGAACCGCATTATCGACCCGATGATCGCCGTGATATTTGTTGTAGTTCGTCATCAGGTCGAAGCAATACTGCCCCGACGCCAGGAAGTACGGCGCCAGCGTGAGGGTGCACTCGTAGCGGCCGGCCACGCTCGGCAACGAGATCGCGCTGAAGATGCTGGACGAGTAGTAGGCGATTGGCAGGTTGTGCTCGTCGCGCAACACCACGTCGAGCGACATGCCGGGCATGCCGGTGGTCTCGATCGCGACACGAAGGCTGAGCGGTGTGCCCGGTTCGTACCGGTCGGTCGGATGGCCGTCTTCGTTCAGGAGCGAGGCCTCGAGCAAGGTGGCATGGGTGCCCCTGCCCCAGTCGCGCTCCACGCTCATGCGGCTCAGCGACTCAGCATAGTGGGCGACGGCATCCTGGATCGGTCCGTCGAACGACAGGGCGCCGCCGCGAAACACCAGCGCGCGACGCGTGAGCGCACTCACCGCCGCCATGTTGTGGCTGACGAACAGGACCGTGCGGCCGGCGCTGGCGACCTTCGACATGCGATTGAGGCAACGCGCCTGGAACTCGGCGTCGCCGACGGCGAGCACCTCGTCGACGAACAGGACCTCGGTCTCGAGGTGCGCCGCCACGGCGAACGCGAGACGCGCATACATGCCGACCGAGTAGCGCTTGACCGGCGTGTCGAGGAACTTCTCGATGCCCGAGAAATCGACGATCTCGTCCATGCGCGCACGCACCTCGCGCTGGCTCATGCCGTGAATGGCACCGTTCAGGAAAATGTTCTCCCGTCCGGTGAGCTCCGGGTGAAACCCCGTGCCCACTTCGAGCAGGCTGGCGACGCGGCCGGTGATCTCGACCCGCCCCAGCGTCGGCTCGACGATGCGCGACAGGATCTTCAGCAGCGTCGTCTTGCCGGCGCCGTTGTGGCCGATGACGCCGATGACCTCGCCGCGCCGGATGGTGAAGTTCACGTCGCGCAAGGCCCAGAATTCCTCGATGACGTCGCCTTCGATGACGCTGCGTCCGCGCAGCAGGTCGAGGCCCTTGCGCCACACGTTCCGCGCGCCGCGCATGACGACTTCGCCGAAGATGCCCTCGCGATGCACGCGATGGCCGATCAGGTATCGCTTGCCCAATCCTTCGGCACGAATGACGGTATCCGGCATGGTCAGATCAGGTCGGCGAAGCTGCGTTCGGTGCGGCGGAAGCTGCGGGTGCCCCACCACAGCAGGACAGCGATGACGGCCAGGCTGAGCCCGAAGCCCGGCAGGTAGATCGGACTGTCGCCGCCCAGGACGCACCAGCGGAACCCGTCGATGATGCCGACCAGCGGATTGAGGTTGTAGAGGAGCTTCCAGTCGTCCGGCACCAAGGTGGCAGAGAAGCCGACGGGAGATACGTAGAGCCCGACCTGGATGACGAAGGGAACGACGAAGCGGAAATCCCGGAACTTCACGATCATCGCTGCCAGCCACATCGCCGGGCCGAGGGCGGCCAGCAGCGTGAGGACGACGAACGCCGGCAGCAGCAGGAGCTGCCATCCGGGGATCACCGCGTACCACACCATCAGGCCGGCGAGGATCACCAGGCTGACGAGAAAATCGATCAACGCCACGACCATGGTGGCGAGCGGGATCACCATGCGCGGGAAGTAGACCTTGCTGACGAGCTGGCCATTGCCGACGACGCTGGCGGCGGCATCGCCCAGCACCGACGAGAACAGGGTCCAGGGCAACAAGCCGGCGAACACCATGACGGCATAGGGCGCCCCGCCTTCGCTCGGCAGCATGGCGATCCGGCCAAAGACCACGGTGAACACGACCATGGTGAGGAACGGCCGCAAGAAGGCCCAGGCGATGCCGATCGCCGTCTGTTTGTAGCGGACGGCGACATCGCGCCAGGCCAGGATGAAGAACAACTCGCGATAGCGCCACAGGTCGCGCCAATACTGGCGGTCAGCGCCACCCGCCTCGAGGACCAACCGCCGGACCGACTCGGCTTGCGACGTGCTCATGCTGCCCCCCTCATACGACGCGGCCGCGCCAGAAGGCGAGCGAGGAGTCGACCGGCAGCGACGGCAAAGTGCGATCGACGATAGGGTTCGATGGCGGCCGGGTCGACCCGGCCCTGCCCGAGCAGGCGCGCGATGGCCTCGACGAGAGCGGCCTGATCGTCGGGATCAACGAGGACACCCACCCGATCATCGGGTATCGCATCGCCGCTGCCGCCCCCGGCCCCACCGACCACGCGCAAGCCACAGGCCGCGGCCTCGAGGTAGACGATGCCGAAGCCCTCGTCCGAGCTCGGCATCGCGAACAGATCGGCCAGGCGATAAAGATCGGGCAGCTCGTCTTCGGGAACATAGCCCAGGAAGCGCACGGCCAGCCGATCGCCGGTCAGCTCCGCCGCCCGCCGCTCCAGCCGCGCACGATCGTCGCCGTCGCCCGCCACGACATGCACGAGATCGGGGAAGCGCCGCCGCAGGATCGGCACGGCGGCGAAGATCTGCTCATGGCCCTTGTAGCGTTCGCTCGAGGATAGGCGGCCGACGGTGAGCAGCACTGGCCCTGGCCCGAGATCGAGCCGCGCTCGCAAAGCCTCCGACGGATGGCCCGGCGTGAAACGTTCGTCGACGGTGTTGGGCAGGACCCGCACACGATCGGGCGCGAGGTCGACCCAGTCGAGCAACAATCGTCGCGTTGCCCGGCTCACCGTGCTCACCATGTCGGCCGCCTCGATCGCGCGACGCACCAAGTCGCGACGGTCGGTCCAAACTTCGGTGCCGTGCGCCTGAAGCCAATAGCGGGCGCCTGCCAGCCGAGCCACGACGCGGGCGAACGGCGCCATGAAGACATGGCCGCAGAAGACCACGTCCACCGGCCGGCAGCGCCAGGCGACACCGAGCGAAGCCAGGCAGAATCGCAATCGACCAAGCACCGCCGGGAACTGGCGGATGCCGGCCGGCAATGTCAGCCCCTCGGCATTGCCGTGCCGAGGCAGGACGAAAACCTCGGCGCCGTTGCCGGCCAACGCCTCGAACAGGTCGCGATTGTACCGTGCGATACCACCCCGCATGCCATAGGCGTCGGTGACCAGAGCCAGGATACGGGTCGTCATTCCCATCTCATGCCGGCGACGGAGCGGCCCAGCCGTGCTGCCAGACGCGCAAGGCCCAGGTCCGCGACGCGCCGGAAAAGTCGACGCTCGACGGTGATGATGCTCTTTCCCAGGACGCGCCGGCGGCGTCGCTCAGCCAGCGCCCGACCGGCGTGGCGAATCCGGTCTTGCGCCGGTTCTGGATCGCGGCTGGCAGCGGCGGAACCGGCACCGAGGCGACCGCCCGCTTGGCGTCGATGCGCGCCAGCACGTCGCCCGATGGCAGGCTCGCGAGGAAGAACGGGTCGACGTAAGGCACGCGTATCTCGACGCCGTGCGCCATGCCGGCCCAGTCGGCGTCGCGCAACAGTTGATTGCGCATGTAGAGCGCCGTCTCGAGCGTCGCGACCTTATCGAAGGCACCGTTCGGACGGCCGGCCTGAAGTTCCGCCGCGATTCGGCTCAACGGCGCCAGACGCCGCAACCCCTCCCGAACCACGGCCGGGTCGAGGAGGTCGCGGAGCTCCCAAGGCATGTAGACGCAGCGCCGCAGCATGTAGGCGCCGGCCCAGCTCCCGCCATACTCGAGGAGCCCCGCCATCTTGGGATGAAGCCGAAGGCCATGGGCGATCCCGGTCGACAGCGCAAGGCGAGCCAGCGCGCCCAGGCCGGGCAACCAGGAGAAGGGCCGAACCCAGTGCACGCTGCGCGGCACATCGACGAACGAAGGATAGCCGCCGAAGCACTCGTCGGCCCCCAGTCCGCTCAAGGCGACCTTGATACCCGCTTCGCGGGCCGCCTTGGCGACGAACCACGTGTTGATGCCGTCGATCGTCGGCAGGTCCATGGCGTCGAAGATAGCCGGCAGATCATGCTCGAATTCCGCCCGGCCGATGGTCCGCACGATATGCCGTGCGCCATAACGCCTGGCCATCTCTGCCGCCAACGGCACCTCGTCGTGAGCCAAGCCGTTGAACTCGGCGAAGCCCAACGTCACCGCGGACACGTCGCGTGCACCGAGCTCCGCCATCGTCCCGAGCAACGCCCCGGAATCGAGGCCAGCCGAAAGAAAGACCGCGACCGGCACGTCGGCGACCAGATGATGGCGCACCGAATCGTGCACCGCCCCGGCGAGCTGGCGGTGCGGATCGGCAGCCCCGTCCGCCCTCTTGGCAGCACGCCCCGCGAGCGCCGAAGCGACGTCGTAATAATGCCGGGGTGCGCCGGGCCCGCTGGCATCGACGGTGATCGTCGTGCCGGCCGGCAGCGCCTGGATACCGCGCCATACCGTGAACGGCTCGGGCACGCTGCCGAACAGGTGGAAGCCCACGATGCCGGCCGGGTCGGGCTCGCAGGCGAACTTCCCGCCGGCGAGCAGCGCCTTGGCCTGCGAGGCGAAGCGCAACGTCCAG
Source organism: Reyranellaceae bacterium (assembly GCA_046349335.1). Taxonomy (GTDB): domain Bacteria; phylum Pseudomonadota; class Alphaproteobacteria; order Reyranellales; family Reyranellaceae; genus Reyranella. The sequence goes on along the minus strand of JAXMCO010000002.1, from coordinate 123,921 downwards.
CCGTCGTCGGCCCAATAGAGCGGCTTGATGCCGAGCGGATCGCGGGCCAGCAACAGGATGCGCTTGTTCGCGTCCCACAGGCCGAACGCGAACATGCCGCGCAGCTTGCCGACCATCTCGGCGCCACAGTCGGCGTAGAGCTGCAACAGGACCTCGGTATCGGAACCGCCGCGAAAGGCATATCCCTTCGCCTTCAGCTCGGCCCGCAGCTCGCGATAATTGTAGATCTCGCCGTTGTAGGTGATGCTGAAGCGACCGCAGGCGCTGTGCATCGGCTGCGCGCCGCTGTCACTGAGGTCGATGATGGCGAGGCGACGATGGGTAAACCCGATCCTCGCATCGTCGCTCAACCACAGCCCGCCGCCGTCCGGCCCGCGCGCCGCCATACGGTCGTTCATGCGCAGGAGCTCGGCGCGATCGACTGGCGAGGCAGGGCCGAGATAGGCGTGGATACCGGCTATTCCGCACATGGACGATCAGCGTGCGCCGGTGCCGTGAAAGATGACGGCGAAGGTGCGCAACACGATCACGAGATCGAGCCACATCGAACAATGCTTCAGGTAGTATAGGTCGTACTCGAGCTTCGAGCGCATCTCGTCCGCCTCGTGGGCGTAGCCCTGATTGATCTGCGCCCACCCGGTCACGCCCGGCCGCACGATGCCGCGCAGCGCGAAATGCTCGATGTCGCGCACATAGCGCTCCTCGAGCGATGCCGCCTCGGGCCGCGGACCGACCTAGCTCATGTCGCCGACGAGGACGTTGACGAGCTGTGGCAGCTCGTCGAGCCGGCTGCGCCGCAGGAATGCACCGACCCTGGTGATGCGCTTGTCGGCCGACGTCGTGAAGCTCGGCCCGCCCGCGCCGTGATACATGGTGCGGAACTTGACCATCCGGAACGGCGTGCTGCGCCGGCCGATGCGCGTTTGCACGAAGAAGATCGGGCCGGAACTGTCGAGCCGCACGAGGATCGCCACGACCGCCATCACCGGCAGGAGAATGGGCAGGCACAGCACCGTCAGGAAGAGTTCGACGAGGCGACGAATGACGAGATACTGCCGCGACGGCAGCAGCGCGCCGAACTCGTTCGGCGTCAGCCCACCGAGCGGCGTTCGCCCCGTCAGGGATTCGAGGATGTACCGCCGGTCGAGCACCGGCACGCCCGCGAGCGCCGCGTTGGCCAGCGCGGCGAGCTGCCCCTTCTCCAGCTCACCGCCGAGGTCGGCCACGATGGCATCGATCCCGATGCGCCGCTGGCGCACGAGGTCGAAATCGAGCCATCGGCAGCTCGCGACCTGCGGCATGGCGGCAATCGAGCTCTTCGGAATGACCGCGTAGGCCCGCACCAGATAGCGCGCCCGGAGCTGGGACGCGCCGACCATCCACAGCACGGTCAGGAGGCCGGAACCGAAGAGCTGGACGCGCGAGTAATCCAGCCTCAGCAGCAGCAACGCCGTGGCAAGCAACGCATAAGTGAGGATCGCGATCGGCGCCACGTAGCCCAAATTTCCTTGCACGGCGCCCCGCGGAAAGGCGTCGAGCCGGCGCGCGCAGTACCACACGAACGAGTAAGCGAGCGCCGTGGTGACGATGGTCCGCTCGGCGCCGTGCATGCCGGTCGCGAACGGCTGGCCGGCCGCATAGATCGGGATCGGCAGCACCACGCAGAACAGGAAGCCGACGACGGCATCGACCCACGTCTCGATGAAGCGCTGCGGCGCCGAACGCATGCCGGGCGCAGCCGTCGCCGTGCGCGCCGCAGCGAAGCCCGGCGCGTTGGAGAACCCCGTATCCGTCAATCGCCCTTCACCACGATTATCGAATGGCGCGGTCATCTAGTCCGTCCGTCATGCCTTTCCCAAAGGCAAGTTCCAAGCTCAGTGTATGCCTCCCGGCGGCATAATTTTTGCACCCGCACTGAGTATAGTTGAGCGTTGCCGGTCAGGTAAATCGCCTTTGCCTCGCGCTCTGTGCGGCAAGTGCCCTCGACCATCCGATGGCCAGCGTGGCGCTGACGGTGAACTCGATCGCCGGCATCTGCAGGCTGAAATCGATGAACGAATGGAGGATCGGGACGACCGGCATGGCAAAGGCGGCGGCGGAGAGATAGCGCGATGCCCGCGGCCCGCGCAGCGCCCCGCGCAAGCAGACCGCCAGCGGCAAGAGCACGATGGCGAACACCACGAGGCCGCCCGGGATGCCGAGCTCGACGAGAACCTCGAGCGGCGTCGAATGGGCAAGATCGTTGGCCAAGGGGAGCGCCGGCGGCTGAAGCACCGTGTAAATGTCGGCAAAGCTGCCGAGCCCCCAGCCCAGCCACGGCGCCTCGCGCAAGGCGTTCAGCGACGCCAGCCAGATGTCGAGACGGTTGCCGCCTTCGCTGACCTTCATCGACTTGGAGATCAGCGCACCGCTGGCGAACAGGCCGACGACGAAGACCAGCACCAGCGCCGCCACAACGATCCTCAGCAGGTCCGGTCGCGAACGCCAGCGGCCGCGCATCAGCAGGAATACGGCAAGGCCAACGCCTACCAAGCTGGAAACGAAGCCGGCCCGCGAGGCGGATATCAGGATCCCGCTCAAGAGGAACAGACAAACCGCGAGCAAGGCGAGCCGAAATCCGGTTATCGAGGCGATGACACCCTCGACCTCCTCGTAGCCGTGCGGCACCAGGCGCGGACGCGGACGCGGCGCGAAGATCAGGGCTACCGCCGCCACGATGCCCATGCCCAGGTAGGCAGCGAAGGAATTGCTGTTCACGAAGGTGCCCGACATCACGCAGGCGTCGGTCAGCGAGGAATAGCCGCCCTCCTTCTTGAGGTAGCCGCCGACGTAGCAGGAATTGGTCGTGATCTGCATCGTGATGCCGTAGGTCATCACCAGAACGGCGCTGGCGACGAAGAACAGCAGGAACAGCCGGGCGCGAAAGCTGCGCCGGCCCAGCGAACGGACCATCAGGAAGACGGCGCCGCACCCCATCGCCTTCAGCAGGCTGTTCCGTTCCACGTCGACGGCCAACGAAGGCACCGGCACGGTCGTCACCCCGAGCAGGCTCGCCGCCCTTTCGTAGAACCACGCCGATGCCGTCGCCGGCATCCAACTCGTCATCTGCAGCAAGACAATCAGGACGAACAGCCCGAACAGAGCGGTCAGGATCAGCAAGGGCTTGAGCTCGGCGTCGGTCACTTCGAACCCGGAGCGCGTTCCGAGGCCGGCCGCCATGGCCAGTCCCAGCAGCCCAATGACGACCACGATCGGCGCCCAGGCCCAGTCCCGGTTGGCCCCCATCGGTATGGACGAAAAGGCGATCGTGCCGAACAGCGATACCATCACCAGCCAATCGGCAACTTGTCGTGCCACGATCAGCACGGACGCACGCCGTCCTTCGATCTCCTCGATGGCGCCCATCATTGCTTCTTCGCGCGCACGACCAGCTTCTCGAGCTCGTCCCAGGCGTTCGGATCGTCGCGCAGGGCATTGCGCAGGAATAGCTCGTCGATTGGCGCCCGGATCGCTTCGGCGAACCATCGGCGGTCGCTGCTCAGCCGCCAGGTCTCGGCGACGTGCAGCCTGATGCGTTCGAGGTCCTCGGGGCTGAAATGCCGCCAATTGTCGAGGATGAGGAGCAGGCGGGGCGGCCACAGCGCGTTGAGCATCGGTGCCGTGTCGATCGACATCAGGAGCGCGGACACCACTCTTGGAGACGCACCATGGAGCGCTTGCCGGACCGACGCGAGCTGCGCCCAAGCGATGCCGCGCGCCGGGGCGTTGGCCAGGCCGAATTCGAGATCGGCTTCGGCCCTCTTCAGCCAACCGACGCGCTGCTCGTTGCTCACCGGGAGGCTCGTCGACAAGGCCGCACCCGACAGCAGCTCGGCACGTCTCAGTCGCCGACCAGCGACAGGGTCGGCTTCCACCGCCCGATCCAGCGCCTGCAGCGCCGCAAGCACCGCGGGCAACTTCAGGGGCTGTCGCGTGCGCAAATCGAAAAGCACGCGGTCGGCCTTCTGCGCCTCCAGGGCGCCCGAGGCTACCGGCCACGCGACATACACCAGGACGGCGCAGCCACCGCCCAGGATGGCCCGCAGCAGCCACGCCATCGGGAGCGACGGGAGTGCGTTTCCGATGCCCCTCCCGGACCAGGATGGTCGTGCGATCATCGCCGCATTCTACCCAAAAACGACGTGAGAATACCGCCCCTGCGCGGACCGGACGCAACGCTCATCGGATCCAGCCTCTTCTCGTTATCGGCCGACGCCGCGCAGCCAGGCCGAGCTTGGGAAATGCTTGCCGTTCTTGCCGGCCAGGCCGTCTGCCTGATCGTTGGGCCGATAGCTGGGAACGAGCTGCCGCAACCTGTCGGCGGCGGCGTAGTGGATCATGCTGAGGCTCGCTTCCAGCCGATACCGTTCGTTGCCGGTGAGAAAGGCATAGAGCAGCGTGCTCTCCTGGGGAAAAATGAGGTCGTCGTCGAGCGTGCCGCGCGCGTAGTCATAGGGAAAATAGATGTCGTGGAAGTGGACCCAGACGCCGTCGCCGAGCCGCGGCAGCACTTCATGGATCAGATAGCTCACCTCGCTTCCCGGCTTCACGGCATGTGTGGAATCGACGAACAGGAAGTCGCCGGCATCCAGCGCGGCGAGCTGTCGGTAGTCGACGAGCTGGGCAGGTCGGGCGACGAGACGAATCGCCCCCCTCTTTTCCGCCTCTTTCAGGTACGGGCTGGGATAAGGCTCGATGCAGACGATCTCGGGCCTGTGGCCGACTGCCTCGGCAGCCCTCACGATGACCGCCGTGCTGACGCCGCATCCGACTTGAACGATGCGGCCTGGCTTGTTGGCGGCGACGAAAGCGAACAGGATTTCGGCCTCGATCTCGCCGTAGCCGCCGTCCGCACCCCCACCGACGATCGCCTCGGCATGAACGGAGCGCCGGCGGCGGCCGTCGCCGAGTGGGGCGAACCACTCGCCCAGCAGCGCGAGTTGCGCATCGATGTCGCGATGAGCGATGCCGTACATGCTGCGCGGCTTGCGCCAGTCGTCGCGGCGCTTCAGATCGTCGAGATCGGGGACACAGGAATAGAAGTGCGCCGGAAGCAGATTGATGCCGGCGCGTTGCAGCATGCGGAACGTACGGTGCCAGCCGCTCTTGGCCAGCGTCTCGAGCGCACGCACGCTCATCTCGATGCGTCCTCGCGGCCGAACGCCTCGAGCCCCGCCCTCCCCTTCGGCGTAATGCCGTAGACGCCGCGCTCGATTCGCTCGAACCAGCCGTAATAGTCCGATCGTAGAATCTTCGCGGCATTCGGCACATCCGCAGCCGCCCGCATCGCCTTGGGAGCCATCGGCCCGTTGCTCGCCAGCAGCACGGCACAGCGCAGTGCCTCCTGGCGGTACGCCGTCATCAACGGGACCCGAGTCGTCGACCCGCCGAGATTCGGGTCCCCGACCCGTCGGGCATGCTCGCCGAGCAACCGACCTTTCTTGTGCTTGTGGATGCGCGGCTGATAGGGCGCGGGATCGAGCACGATCTCGGCCCGTTCGTCCTCGACCACCAGCAGCCCCAACCCCAGCCTCCGACAGAGTTTCCGCACGCCCTTCATCGGCTTTGGCCACTTGCCGACGGCGAGATAGACCCGACCCGACAAAGCCAGCCGATCGACCCCCTGCAGCACGAGCGACAGGCCGAAGCTGCGCTTCAGCTCCACGACCACCGGCGGTTCGTCGCCACGCACGCCGACCACATCGCAGCCTCGCACCTCTCCCTTGACGACATAACCTTGTCCTTCGAGAAGTGCCTTCACCGGCGCATAGAGGTCGCTCTCCAACGTCATGCGCGGGCAGTGTAGCATGCCTTCATGTAGTCGGCGTCGGATGGGGGGATGCAATGAAGATGGAACTGCTGGATCAAGGCGCTGCCGCAATTGCACGCGCAGTGCGCACGGGCCAGACCACGGCGCGCGATGTCGCCGAGGCGGCGATCGCACGGGTCGAGGCGCGCAACGGGACTTTGACGGCCATTGTCGATTTCGATCCGACGGAAGCTCGGCAGGCGGCCGACGCCGTCGATGCGCGGCGCCGGCAAGGCTTCGACGGTCCGATCCTGGGCGTGCCCTATACGGTGAAGGACACGACCTGGGTCCAGGGCCGCCGCGTCACCAACGGCTCGCTGCTGTGGAAGGACTTCAAGCCCTCGCGCGATGCAGTCGCGGTCGAGCGATTGAAGCGGGCGGGCGGCGTCTTCCTCGGCATGACCAATACGCCGGAGATGGCCGCCAAGGGCCACACCGAAAACAAGGTATACGGTCCGACCCGACATCCCCTCGATCCGGCACTGACGCCAGGCGGATCTTCGGGCGGCGCGGCAGCGGCTCTGGCCGCCGGCTTCACGCCGATTGCCCTTGGCACCGATGGCGGCGGCTCGGGGCGGCGCCCCGCCTCGCATTGCGGTGTCGTCGGCCTCAAGACTTCGGCTGGCGCCATCCCCTCGCCCTTCGGCTTCGGTGGCGCCTACGGCCCGCTCTACGGCGTCACTGCGCCGATGGGGCGCAGCGTGGCCGACGCCAGGGTCGCCTTCGAGGTCATGGCCGGGCCCGATCCGCGCGATCCGCATTCGGTCGCCTTGCTCGATGTCGCGCCGCCAACGAGCCCGCGAATTGCAGTCAGCCCGCGGCTCGGCCTCGACGTCGCGGTGGATGCCGATGTCATGGCAGCGTTCGAGGTGGCGGTGGCAAAGCTCCGCGCCGCCGGCTGGCGGATCGAAACGGCCGACGTCAGTTGGCCGGCCGACACGACCGAGACCGCTTTCACTGCTGTCAATGCCGCAGCCAGCGCGCTGCTGTACGGCGAGCACCACGCCAAGGACAAGACGCTGTTCGGCGACAATGTGGCCGGCCTCATCGAACGCGGCCAGTCGGTTCGCGGCACGGACGTCGTGGCAGCCCTTCGATTTGCCGACGCCTGTGCCCGCAGCGTGGCTCAGTTCTTCACCGACTACGATTATCTCCTGACTCCGACGACCGCCTGCGTCTCCTGGCCGGTTGAACAGGTCTATCCGCCGACGATCGAGAACAGGGTGGCCGGGCCGCGCGGCCACGCTGCGTTCACCCCGCTGTTCAACCTCGCGCTCGTGCCGGCGATCTCGGTGCCGTGCGGCACCGGCCGCAACAGCCTGCCAGTAGGCCTCCAGATCATTGCGCCGCGATTGCACGATCGGCCGCTACTGGCGATGGCACAGCGGGCGGAGACGGCGCTAGCCGCATGAGCCCACGACTCGCGAGATCGGCGATGACTGAGGCGGAGTGCAGACACTCTGGCCCAGTCGCCCGGTGGATCATGGTGGGCAGTAGATCGATCGGCGAGCCGAGTGCCGCCGCCAACCTCCCCCTCATGGGCGACCGGCCACAGTCGCACGAGATTTGCTTCGCTTCGAGCGAGAACTGCGGACGCTTCGGCACTCCCGAGGCGTACCTGTACCGGCTCATCGGACACGCGATCCGGGGCGCTCCCGGTCCGCATGTCTCGGGTGCCGCCGTGTCATGATCCGACGCAACAAGCTCTCTGCCGCTGCCGCGCGCCGGATCGCCCTTGCCGCCCAGGGTTTCGCCGCCGATCGTCCCGCAGGCGCCGTCAACGCCGGCCACGTCAAGCGCACCATCGACCGGCTGGGCCTGCTGCAGATCGATTCGGTCAATGTGCTGGCGCGCGCCCATTATCTGCCGTTGTTCTCGCGCCTGGGCAACTACGACGCCGGCCATCTCGACCGGCTCGCCTGGGGACGCAAGAGCCAGCGTAGCCTGTTCGAGTTCTGGGCCCACGAAGCCTCGCTGCTGCCGCTCGACAGCCAGCCGCTGTTGCGCTGGCGCATGCAGCGAGCCGCCGAGAATTCCGACAACGGCAAAGGCAAGCTGCGCCAGTTCCGCCGCGAGAAGGCCGCCTACATCGACGAGGTCCTGCGCGAGATCGCCGATCGCGGCCCGATCGCCGCATCCGAGCTGTCGAATGGCGGCGCCGGCCGCGGCGCCTGGTGGGGCTGGAGCGACGGCAAGCTCGCCGTCGAATGGCTGTTCTTCGCCGGCCTGGTGACGACGGCGACGCGCCGCGGCACCTTCGAGCGGGTCTACGATCTCACCGAGCGCGTTCTGCCGGAGCATATCCGGGCGCTCCCCACGCCGAGCGCCGAGGAAGCCCAACGGCAGCTCCTGCGTCTGTCGGCCCGCGCCCTGGGGGTCGCCACGGAATTCGACTTGCGCGACTATTTTCGCCTCGGCGTCGCCGACACCAAGGCCCGTCTTGCCGAGCTCGTCGAGGCCGGATCGCTCCTTCCGGTCGACGTCGAGGGCTGGAACTACCCGGCCTACCTCGATCCCGAGGCGCGTCAGCCGAGGCGCATCGAGGCACGCGCCCTGCTGGCGCCGTTCGACCCGCTGATCTGGGAGCGCGACCGCACCGAACGCATCTTCGATTTCTTCTATCGCATCGAGATCTACACGCCGAAGGCCAAGCGCAAGCATGGCTACTACGTCCTGCCTTTCCTGCTGGGCGACCGCCTGGTCGGCCGGGTCGACCTCAAGGCCGATCGCGCCACCTCGACGCTGGCCGTCCCGGCGCTGCACCTCGAGCCCGGCTGCGAGGCGCGGACTGTCGCCGGACCCTTGAGCGAGGAACTGCGTTCGATGGCCGACTGGCTCGGCCTCGAAAAGGTATCCCTGCCCCGCGCCGGCGCGCTGGCGAAGGCCATGGCGACGATGCGATAAAGCCAACGCGCCGCCGCTGGCGGCAAGTCGAACGCAACGAATGGATGGCTGTTGGCGATGAACGACCTGGTGCTGAAGAACGGGAGAATCGTCGATCCCTCGCAGGGTCTCGACAAGGTGACCGACATCGCCTTCGCTGGCGGCAAGGTCGCGGCGATCGGCGACGGTCTGGCAGGCGCCGCCGTGCGCGATGTCCGAGGCAAGATCGTGGCGCCCGGCCTGATCGACCTGCATACCCATGTGTATTGGGGCGGCACCTCGCTCGGCGTCGAGGCCGAGCTGCTCGCCCGCACCGGCGGAGTCACCACCTTCATCGACGCCGGCAGCGCCGGACCGGGCAACTTCCACGGCTTTCGCAAGCATGTGATCGAGCCCTCACCCGTACGCATCCTGCCTTATCTGAATGTGTCCTTTCCCGGGATCTTCGCCTTCTCCAAGACGGTGATGGTGGGAGAGAACAGCGACATGCGCCTGATCGACCCGCGCGAGGCGGTGCGCGTGGCGCGCGAGCACAAGGACCTCGTGCTCGGCATCAAGGTGCGCGTCGGCCGCTCGGCCAGCGACACTTCCGGTGTCAAGCCGCTCGACATCGCCCTCGACGTCGCCGAGGAGGTCGGCCTGCCGGTGATGGCCCATCTCGACGCACCGCCGCCGTCGCGCCGCGAGGTCGTCGATCGGCTGCGGCCCGGCGACATCCTCACCCATTGCTTCCGGCCCTTCCCCAATGCGCCGGTGCGGGCCGACGGCAAGGTGCGCGACGAGATCCTCGCCGCCCGCGCGCGCGGCGTGATCTTCGACATCGGCCACGGCGGCGGCTCGTTCGGCTTCGGCACGACGCGTGGCATGCTGGCGGCCGGCTTCCTGCCCGACGTCATTTCCTCCGACGTCCATGTGATCTCGATCGAAGGCCCGGCCTTCGATCTGCTGACGACGATGTCGAAGTTCCTGTGCCTCGGTGTCGACCTGCCCACCGTGATCAAGCTGGCCACCGTCAACGCCGCCGCGGCGATCAAGCGGCCCGATCTCGGCACGCTGAAGGTCGGCAGCGTCGGCGAGGCGACCGTGATCGACCTGGTGAGCGGCACATTCGACTACGCCGATTCGATCGGCGAGCACATGACCGGCGACAAGCGGCTGTTGTCGGCGGGTGTCGTGCTGGCCGGCCGATGGTGGCACCCGGCGTGATCGGCGAATCCGGCGAGGCTGCCTCCCCCGTCTGCTATATCGACGAGGCGGACGACACCTACATGGGCTTTGCGTCGAAGGCCGAGATCGTCGCGTTCCTCGCCGAACTCGCGGGGGCCGAGCGGTCGGGCCAGCCAACTGGCGACATGCTGCGCCGCATGCTGCCTCGCATACGCGACGATCGCCTGCACCGCGAGCTTGCCGCCAAGCTCACGCCGCAACCAGGTAGGTGACGGCGAACAGGTTCGCCGGGTCAGTCCAGGTGCGGGCAATGCCGAACCCGGCGCTGCGCGCGAGCGCTGCGATGCCCGCGCTGTCGAACTTGTAGGACCATTCCGTGTGAATGCGCTCGCCCGCCGAGAAGCTGAAGCGTCGGCCAGCCACCGTCACGACCTGCGAGCGCAGGCTGCGCAGGTAGATCTCGATGCGTCCTTCAGGGGCGTTGTAGAAGGCATCGTGGGCAAAGCCCGACAGATCGAAATCGGCACCCAGCTCGCGATCCATGCGGTGCAGCAGATTGAGCGAGAACTGCGCCGTCACCCCGGCCGCGTCATTGTAGGCATCGTGCAGACGGCGTGGATCCTTCTTCAGATCGACCCCGAGCACCAAGGCGCCCCGCTCGCCGAGCAGCGTGCGCGCGCGGCGCAGGAATGCAGTCGCCTCGGCGGGCGTCAGATTGCCGATGGTCGAGCCCGGGAAGAAGCCGAGCCGCCGCGCGCCGCTCACCTGCTCGGGCAGCGCGCCGAGCGCCATGTAGTCGGCGCAGACCGGACGCACCTCGAGACGCGGATAGTCTCGCCGCAACGCCGCCGCCGTCGCGTCGAGGTGGCGACGCGAGACGTCGATCGGCACATAGGCGGACAGATCGATCATTGCGTCGAGCAACAAGCGCGACTTGACGCTGGAGCCGCTACCGTACTCGATCAGCGCGCAGCCGGGTCCGGCAAGCTCGGCGATTTCCGGCGCACAGGTCGCGAGGATGCCGATCTCGGTGCGCGTGAGGTAGTACTCGGGCAGCTCGCAGATCTGATCGAACAGCTCGGAACCGCGTTCGTCGTAGAGAAACCTGGCGGGAATGGCGCGCGGAAAGCGCGATAACCCCGCCAGTACCGCGTCCTCGAATTCACTCCGATCGACCGCCTCGAGCCGATCGGTCGCCAAGGCCGAAACATTCATCGCAGATCCTCTGCCAGGCGAAGGCCGCCGAACATCCAGCGCGCATCGGGCGGGAAAAAGTTTCGATAGGTCGGTCTCACATGGCCCGACGGCGTGAAGGCACAGCCGCCACGCAACACCATCTGGTTGGCCATGAACTTGCCGTTGTATTCGCCGATGGCGCCCGGCGGCTCGCGGTAGCCCGGAAAGGCGATATAGGGACTGGCAGTCCATTCCCAAACCTGCCCGACGCCGCTCAGCGAGCGCGCGGCGACTTCCCACTCCTGCTCGCGCGGCAGGCGCTTGCCGGCCCACTTGGCGTAGGCCGCCGCCTCGAAGGCGCTGACATGGCAGACCGGCTCGGCGGGATCGAGGGGCTTCGGGCCGCGCAGTGTAAACACCTGCCAGTCCTGACCTTGCTTGTGCCAATAAAGCGGCGCCTGCCAGCCGCGTTGGCCGACGCATTCCCAGCCAGCCGACAACCAGAATTCGGCGCGTCGATAGCCGCCATCGTCGATGAAGGCGAGATAGTCGCCGCACGTCACGGGTCGCGTCGCCACGGCGAACGGGTCGAGCCACACGCGATGCCGCGGCCCTTCGTTGTCGAACGCAAAGCCCGGCCCGGAATGGCCGATCTCATGCAAGCCGCCTTCGAACTCGCGCCAGCTCACCGGGCCTTCCTGGGGCGCGAGCGACGGCGCTGCCGCGCTATAGGTCGGCTGCGACGGATTGAGCGACAGGAGGTGCTTGGCATCCATCAGGATCAGTTCCTGGTGCTGCTGCTCATGGTGCAGCCCGAGCTCGACCAGCGGCGCGATGCGATTGTCGCCCCCCTGCAGCAGGTCGGCCATCGCGCTCGACACGGCGCGGCGATAGGCCAGGATCTGCTCGACGCCCGGCCGCGTGATCATGCCGCGCTGCGGTCGCGGATGGCGTGGCCCGACGGCCTCGTAGTAGGAGTTGAACAGGTATTCGTAAGCCTCGTCGAAGACGCGGTAACGCGGCGCATAAGGCTCGAGGACGAAGGTCTCGAAGAACCACGTCGTGTGGGCGAGATGCCACTTGGTCGGGCTGGCGTCCGGCATCGACTGGACCGTCTGGTCCTCGGGCGAGAGCGGTTCGGCGAGACGCTCGGTATGGGTGCGCACGGCCTCGAATCGCTCGGCACCGAGAGACTCGACTTGCTGCCCGTTCAGCGTCTGCTGGTCCGACACGTCACCTCCGCACCGCCTCCAACGCCCGACATAGTACCGGGTTGCCATGGCCCGGTCGCGCGCTCACTCTTCTCATCGTCCCGCTGCGCCATCTAGGAACTCAAGTGCCGATTTGCGAGATCGATCCCTGGCGCACTCAATATTTCGAGAGCGCCTCTTGTCCTGCCGACATCTTCATACCGACTGAGGACAGCGATTGTTGGCTTTGGAATCCTGATCATCGCTGGGTCTATGACAAGCTTACCGTGGCTACCAGCCAAAAAATGGCAGCAGCTCCACATGGTGTCGCCCCGCCGAGCTACCCCGTGTTCTCCAAGCCGATCTACAACCTGAAAGGCATGGGCGTCGGCAGCCGTGTCCTCGCCTCGCCCGCCGACTACGCCGAGGCCTACCGGCCCGGCCACATGTGGTCGACCTTGCTCGAAGGCGACCACGTGAGCAGCGACGTCGCGGTCGTCGACGGCGACCCGCGCTGGTGGCGTCATGCCCGCGGCATCGCAAGCGGCGAGGGCACGTTCGACTACTGGGAGGTTCACGCCGACCCGGTGCCGGCCGTCGAAGCGTGGTGCGGCCGTTGGTGTCGCGAGCATCTCCGCGGCTACACCGGCATGCTGAACCTCGAGACGATCGGCGGGCGCATCATCGAAGCGCACCTGCGCTTCGCCGACCAGTGGCCCGATCTCTACGGCTCCGGCTGGGTCGATGCGTTGGTCGGCCTCTACGCGCGGCGCATGTGGCAGTTCGACGATTCGGCGCGGCGCACCGGCTATAGCGTCGTGCTGTTCGTGCCGCATCGCGCGCACTATCGCCATCCGCCGCTGGACCTGCAGCAGGCCGTGCGTCGCCTGCCCGGCGTCTCGAGCCTGCAGATCACGTTTCACGAAGACCTCGACCCGGCCCGCCACGCGATGCCGCCGGGCGGCTTTCGCGTCGCCATCGTCAATAGCTGGACGCTCGCCGCCGGCATGGCTGCCCGCGATATGCTGCGCGCTCACTTCGCGATGATCTGAGCACGGCCGCGGCTCGTATCAGGTCAGGTCGACAGGAGCCGTCTCAATGAAAGCTGCCATCATCGGCTACGCTGCCGCGCTGGTCACGATCCTCGCGCTGGATGCCCTATGGCTGGGCGTTGTCGCCCGCGACTTCTACTACGCGCGCCTCGGCTCGTTGCTGCTCGAAAGGCCCAACTGGCTGCCGGCCGTGGCGTTCTACCTGATCCACGCCCTCGGCGTCGTCGTCTTCGTCCTGCCTGCCGCCGGCTCATGGCCCGGCGCCGTGCTGTATGGCGCCTTGTTCGGCGTCTGCGTCTATTCCGCCTACGATTTCACCAATCTCGCGACCGTGCGCGGCTGGCCGCTTGCGGTCAGCCTGGTCGATCTCGGCTGGGGTGCGTTCGTCACGGCGGCCGCGGCCGTCGCCGCCTTCCTCGCCGTTCGCGCGATGGCGGCCTGATCAGGTGTCATACTCCGGGTGACGCCGCACGAAGGCGACGACGAAGCTGCACGCCGGAACGATCTTCAGGCCACGCCGGCGCGTATCGTCGAGCGCCGCTCGCACCAAGCGGCCGCCGATCCCCTTGCCCTCGTCTTGCGGCGGCACCTCGGTGTGGGTGAAGATCGCGCTGTCGCCTTGCAGACGGTAGACCGCGATGGCGAGGCCGTGATCGGTCTCCAACTCGTAGCGGTGCGCCGCTTCGTTGTGCCTCACCGTCATGCTCTCGCCTCCCGAATCGCTCACCGGTCGACCTCCCAGAACATCGGATAGGAGGACTGGATCAGGCCCTTGAGGTTCGTTCGATAGCCCGCCGGAATGGTGAACTGCCCCCACATCAGCGAGGGCACCATCTCGTAAGCGACCACCTGGATATCCGCCGCGATCTTGCGGCGTTCCTCCAAGGTGGAAGCGCGGGTGAAGGCCTTCAGCAGCTCGGGAATCCGATTGTCGCAGGACCAGCCCGGAAAGTCGTTGCAGGTCGCCGCGACATAGAAGTGGGTGAGCGGCGAGTACATGTCGGTGCCGTTGGAGTAGACTGGAAACATCGACCAGCCGTCCTTCTTGGCGCGGCGGGCGAGGACGGTCGGCCAGTCGCGCGGTTGCTGCTCGACCGTGAAGCCGACGTCGCGCATGTTCTGCACCAGCACGCGCGAGGCGGTCTGGCTGATCGAGCCCGCGACCTCGAGGACGATCACCGGCTCGCCCTTGTAGCCCGATGCCGCCAGCTCGGCCTTGGCCGCCGCCAGGTCGACCTTGGCGACGCTCGACCCGGCATCGGTCGAGAACGGCGTGCCGCACATCCAGAACGACGGGCAGGTCTTGCTGCGATACGCGTCGGGCACGCCGATCGCCGTCAGCGTGGCGTCCTGATCTACCAGCTTCCACATGACCTTGCGGACGGCCGGATTGTCGAACGGCGGCGCGGCATGGTTGAGCCGGAAATTGCCCTGGAACTGATGGATGCCGCCCAGCCCCATCAGCTTGACCGCCTTTTCCTTCTCCAGCACCGGCAGCATGTCGAACGGCAGGTACTGCATGTAGTCGATCTCGCCCGCCATCAGCGCGTTGGCGCCGGTCGACTGGTCGGGCATGACGCGCAGCGTGAGCTGGTCGATCTTGACGTTCTTGCCGCCGGCCAGGAAATCGGGCGCTTCCTTGCGCGGCACGTAGGCGGGATTGCGCTCCAGCACCATGGCGTTACCGGGCCGCCACTGGTCCTTGACGAAGCGGAACGGGCCGGAGCCGATCGGATCGCCGATGCGTTGATCGGCCGGCGTCGCGGCGAGCCTGGCCGGCATCATCACCGGCAAGGGCGCATTGGGCTTGCCCAGGACCTCGAGCAGCAACGGGAACGGCTGCTTCAGCACGAACTTGAACGTCCTGGCATCCGTGGCGTCCAGGGAAACCGTGTCGGCCATCAGCATCTTGCCCAGCGGATCGCGCACCGACCAGCGCTTGAGCGACGCGACGCAATCCTCGGCCGTGACCGGCGCGCCGTCGTGCCACTTGAGGCCGTCGCGCAGCACGAAGGTCCAGGTGAGCTTGTCGGGGCTGCTGTCGTAGCTCTCGACCATCTGCGGCTTGATCTCGCCCTTCTCGTTCATGGCGAACAGCATGTCGAAGACGTGCAGGCCGAAGGTTCGCGTGATGGCCGCCGTGATGACGTGCGGGTCGAGGATGGTGACTTCCGATTCGAGCACCACGGTCAGTGCCTTGGCTGCGCGCGCCTCGCGCGGACGAATCAACGACGCCGCGGCCAGCGCGGCGCTGCCCGCCACAACTGTCCGGCGTCCGACGAATTTACGCATGCACACCCCTCTCCTGCTCCGCCGCCAGCCTAGCGGCGATCGCCGGCAATGAGAATGACCGATCGTTCTGTTTCCCGCAGCGTGCCTCGGCTATACAAGCCGGCTTCGCAGAGGGGGAAATGGCATGAAGCTCTTCGATCTTTCCGGCCGCGTCGCGGTCGTCACCGGCGGCAACGGCGGCATCGGCCTCGGCATGGCGCTGGGCATGGCCGAGGCTGGCGCCACCATCGTCGTCGCCGGGCGCGACGCGGAAAAGAACAAGGCGGCCGTGGCCCAGATCCAGGCCAAGGGCGCCAAGGCCACCGCCATCCCGGTCGACGTGCTGAAGGAAGAATCCTGCCGCGCCCTGATAACCGACACGATGAAGACCTACGGCCGGCTCGATATCCTGGTCAACAACGCCGGCATGAGCATCCGCAAGCAGCCCGAGCAGTACACGCTGGCGGAATGGCACACGGTGATGGACAGCAACCTCACCAGCGCCTTCGTGTGCAGTCACGCCGCCTTTCCCGAGATGAAGAAGGGCGGCGCCGGCAAGATCATCAACATCGGCTCGATGATGTCGATCTTCGGCGCCCCGTTCGCCACCGCCTACGCCGCGAGCAAGGGCGGCATGGTGCAGATGACCAAGGCGATGGCGACCGCCTGGGCGAAGGACAACATTCAGGTCAACGCCATCCTGCCGGGCTGGATCGACACGGCGCTCACCAAGCGGGCGCGCGAGCAGATCAGCGGCCTGCACGACAACGTGCTGCGGCGCACGCCGGCCGGCCGCTGGGGCGTGCCCGACGATTTCGCCGGCATCGCCGTCTTCCTCTCCGCGGCGGCCTCGGATTTCGTCACCGGCGCGGCGATCACGGTCGACGGCGGCTATTCGGTGCTGGGCTGAAGCGATGTCCGATTTGATGGAGCCGCTCGCGGTTCCATCAAATCGAAACCGCGCGCACTGTAACGCGTCGCAGGTAGGGGCACCCTTCTAAGGCGACGTCACCGCGCAGGTAGCACGGTCGACGAACAGGTCGGTCTTCGGGCCGTAGATGATCATGCCGACGCGCAGTCCAGGGCCGACCGCCGGCACCAGCGCGTGCGTCTGCTCGACGAGTCTGCCGGCATTGGTGAAGCGGCAGTTGATCACCGGCACGACGAGATTGCCGCTGTTGTTGACGAGATAGAGGACAACCTCCCAGCGCTTGCCGGGCACCGCGCGCAGCGTGGCGTCGCCGAGATTGACGATCGGCACCGTGGGACCTGCCGTGATCGGCACGTTCGACAGCGGCACGATCGAGGGCCGCTGGGTCACCACGCCGGCGACTTGAGTGGCCTGGCCGAGCGGATCGAAGGCGCGATCGGCGGGCGTCGGCGGGCCGCTCCTGCCGCCGACATTGAGCGGCGTCCAGATCTGCCCTGTCTTGGGATCGCGAAATTCGGGAACACCCGGCGTCGCGGGGACGTCGACGCTGCTGCGCGACGTCTGCGCCGATGCCTGCGACACCATGGTCAATCCGACCAGACAGCCCGTCAGGGCCAACATTCGGCCCAGCCAACGCGACATGGACTTCCCCTTTCGTTCGTCGGCGCATTATCGGCCATACGCCATCGCCGGTCGAAGCAGAAATGCGCCTCAGCCGACAATCCGAGCGAGTGCGACCGCCAATCCGCCCGCCGCGATCGCGGGACCGTACGGCACGCGTCGATGCCGCTCCTCGTCTCGGGCCGACAGCGTTTCGCCGGCCAGGCCCATCAGGACGAAGAGCGACACCGCCCCGCCCGCCAGCGCCACGACCAACAGGAACTCGACGAGGAAGGCAGGCCCTGCCAACAGGCTGGCCGCTGCCAGCAGCTTGGCATCCCCGCCACCGAGCGCGCCAATGGCGAAGGCGACGGCGCCAGCGATCAGAAGTCCCGTCGAGAGAGCGGCGGACAACCCGATCTCGGCGAGCGACATCCGATCGCTTGCCAGGCCACTCACCGCCCAGATGCCGAACACACCGACGATCGTCAGGGGAAACGCATTGGCAATCCGCAGTGTCCGCCAATCGCGCCAAGCCGCAACGATCAGCACGACGCCGTAGGCGATCAGGCACCCGACCTGCAGGACTTCACCGCCCGACCTCACACCGATGGCCTCAAAAAAACAGGGCGGCCCCTTCGGGCCGCCCTCGTGTTTTCCGTGCGAGCGACGATCAGTTGCCGATCACGCTCGAAAGCTTGCCGCCCACGGACCGCATTGAAGCAATTGCCGCAACGGCGATCAACGAGACGATCAGGGTGAACTCGACCACCGCCGCACCCTGGGTGTTTTTCATCAATCGGCGAAAAAGAGACAACATGTTCGCTCCAAAAATCGATCGGGACCTCCCAACCGGCCCCACACACCAATAATGTTGAAGACCGTACTTAAGGTGGAATCTCAGGTCAATTGAAATTGGGAGAAATCTTGAAGAAAAACATCTAAATTATTGATTCATCGTACTTTATTTGAGGCCGAACAAAGGCTGGTACGATTGGAGCCGGCGGGGCACCGCATATCGTCAAGGCTCCCTTTTGGACCTCGTCGTGAAGGCGTCGAGAACCCGGGCGGCGGCTGTCCAGAAGCACAGGCCGGCCATCGTCGCGGCGAGCCAAGGGAAGTCGGCGGGGAACAGGCAGAACAGGGCGAACGCCAGGATCGTCTCGCTGCCTTCGATGATTCCGGCGGAAAAGAAGAAGGACTTTCTGCCCCGCTTGCCGTCATCCGCTTCGCCGCGCTGCTCGGCCAGGACGGCACGCGCGAGAAAGGTCGACGCCGTGCAGACGAACGATGCCAGCAACAGCGAGGCCCACACGGCATTGTCCGGGCTGGCGAGTGCAAACCCGACCGGGACGGCGGCGTAGAACGCCATGTCGCACACGATGTCGAGATAGCCGCCGAACGGTTGGCTGACGCTATGACGCGCCGTTGCGCCGTCGAGGCCGTCGATCACCCGATTGATCAGGATGACGAGGAGAGCCGCCCCGTAGGCACCGACGGCCAGCAGCGGCACAGCCAGCAGACCGATGCCCAGTCCGCCGAGGGTCAGCGCATTGGCCGGCACACCCCACGCCGCAAGTCGACCACCCGCACGATCGAGCGGCGGATCCACCAGGCGCCGCAGCACCGGATCGAGCATCGCGATCGGGCTCGCGATCAGTCGGTCCTCGACCCTCCCGAGTCGACGGCGCGCAAGGTCACCACGTCGGTCGCGGCGGTAGACTGGCGGTCCTGCTTCGCCTGCCGGCGATAGGCCAGCCAGCTAAAGGGAATGAGCGCGGCGTAGGCCAGGCCGAGCAACGACAGCCCGATCCACGGCGAGCTCGCCAGCACGCCCATGACCAGTGCCGCGCCGAGCAGCAACGGCAGCACGAGATGGCGCGGCACCCTGCCCTTCTTGAACGAGAAGGTCGGAATACGGCTCACCATCAAGCCGCCGACGACGACCAGCACGACGCCGACAACCGCCGGATGGCGCGGCCAGGCGGCCTCGATCTCGAAGCTCACCATCAACGGGATCAGCGCCAGCAGGGCGCCGGCCGGCGCCGGAACGCCGGTGAAATAGGAGCCCGTCCAGACTGGCGGCGGCGTATCGGACAGAAGCGCGGTGTTGAAGCGCGCGAGCCGCAGCGCCGAGCACATGGGGAACATCAGCGTGACCACCCAGCCCAGCGACCCGACGCCCTGCATCGAGGCGAGGTAGAGCACCAGGGCGGGCGAGACGCCGAAGCAGAGAAAGTCGGACAGCGAATCGAGCTCGGCGCCAAACCGGCTGGTAACGCCAAGGCGACGGGCGACTCGGCCGTCCAGGGCATCGAAGATCGCCGCAACGATGATGGCAATGACGGCGAGCCGGAGCTGACCCTGCAAGCCGAAGCGAATCGCCGTCAGGCCCGAGCACAAGGCCGCCAGCGTCAGCATGTTGGGGATCAAGCGGTTGATCGAAAAGCCTCGCAACCGTCCGCGGGAACGAAAGTCCCTGTCCATAACGGGCTCTCCTAGAATTCGATTGCCGTCCGCGGAACGCGCACGATCGGGTCGAGCTCCGCAATGACCGTCTCGCCGCCGATCATCCGCTGGCCTCGCGCCACCAGCAATCGCGCGCCGCTCGGCAGGTAAAGATCGGTGCGGCTGCCAAAGCGGATGTGGCCGAAGCGTTCGCCCGCCGCCACGGTCTGGCCGGGCTTGATGTAGCAGACGATGCGACGCGCTACCCAGCCGGCGATCTGCACGCAGCCGATCACGCGCCCGTCGGCGCGGCGCAACGCGATCGCCATGCGCTCGTTGTCGTCGCTCGCTTTGTCGGCAGCGGCGTTGAGGAACAAGCCGGGCCGATAGGCCACGACATCGACCATCCCGGCACAGGGCGCGCGGTTGATGTGAACGTCGAACACGCTCAGGAAGATCGACACGCGAGTCAGCGGCCGATCGCCGAGGCCGAGCTCGGCCGGCGGCACGGCGTCGACGATCATTTGCACCAGCCCGTCGGCCGGCGCGATCAGGATACCGTCGTCCTGCGGCACGCCGCGCGGCGGATCGCGGAAGAAGTAGATCGACCACAGGGTGAGCAGCAGCAACGGCCAGAACAGCCAGGCGGCGCCGGTCAATGCCGCCAGCAGTGTCACCACGGCGAAGACGGCGATGAAACGCCAGCCGTCCTCCAGGATCGGCACCAGAAAATTCGCCAGCATGCAAACGGCCTTCCTTCGTCGCCGCGCGTCAGTTGACCTTCGGCAGGGTGAACACCTGGCCCGGATAGATCAGGTGCGGATCGCGAATCTGATCCTGGTTCGCGCCGAAGATGACCGTGTGGTGATAGCCGGCGCCGTAATGGCGGTGCGCGATGTTCCACAGATTGTCGCCGCGCACGACGATCAGGCGTCGCGTGTCGGACGGGGTGTTCGTCGCGGCGACGCGGTCGAAGGGCAGCTCCAGACGCGCCACCGGCTTGCCGTCGCCGGCCAGTCGATCGACGCGAAGCTGGTGCTTGCCTGCCTCGACGAGATCCGACGGCGTCAGCCGCCATCGTCCGTCCGGCCCCGCCTTGCCTTCGGCCATCAGCTTGTCGTCGACATACGCCCGCACGACCGTACCCGGCGCCGCCTCCCCGGAGATCGTGACCTTGCCGCGGTCGTCGTAATCGATCGTCGACACTCCGAGATCGCCCGACTTCGGCACCCCGGCCGCGGACGGCGGTTGCACCAGCCGGGTCGCGCCGCCGGGCGGCACGATCATCACCAACGTCTCTTCCTTGGGCGCCGGCTTCGCGCCCGCGGCCGGAGGCGCCGGCACGACGGCGACAACGACCTGCTCCGACGTCACCGGCGCGCGGCCTTCGATATGCTGCAGCACGCGCAACTCGTGCTGACCGACGCCGAGCGGAGGGTCCTGGACGATGATCACCCACTCGCCGCGCGAGTCGGCTTCGGAGCGGGCGATTTCCTTGCCGCCGTTGAGCAGCACGATCTTGGCTGCCGGTGCGCCGCGCCCGGCAATGACGGCACGACCGTCGGTGCCGATCCGCGCGACATCGAAGGTCGGAGGCGCAAGGGGGGCCGGCGCGTCAGACGGCGGCGGGGCAACTGTCGGACCGGGCGACGCGGGCGCGGGCGACGTCGCCGCCGTCGAATTCGGAGCCGCCGACGGTGAAGGCGCTGGCGGCGAGACGGGTGTGGAGGCCGGCGCAGGCGCCGGAACTGCCGCGACGGCAGGCTTGGCCGCGCGGTCGATCGTGGCCTGGTCGTCGACTTTGCCGCGCCACGCCACACCCAGGACTGCGGCAATGACGACCGCACCGATCGCGACCAGCGTGATAACCGTTCGTGACATCACCCTCCCAACGGTGCGACCCAGGACCCCATTTGGCGTCGCGACCAGTCCGTGGCAAATGATACCATGTCATTGCGATCCGGAAAGACATCGGATCGCCTGTAAAAAGAAGCATCCAGTGTCGGTTCCGCCCCCCTCGTCCCTCTGCGTCTTCTGTGGCTCCCGCTTCGGGTCGGACCCCGGGGCGCGGGATATTGCCGTCCGGCTGGGCGAAAGCCTGGCCCGCCTCGGCATAACGCTGGTCTACGGCGGCGGGGGTGTCGGCCTGATGGGCCTGGTCGCCAATGCCGCCCTGAAGGCCGGCGGCAAGGTCGTAGGCATCATCCCGGACTTTCTGCTGCAGCGGGAAGCCGGCCATCCGGCCCTCACCGAGACCATCGTCGTCAAGAACATGCACGAGCGAAAGCTGCAGATGTTCGAGCGTTCCGAGGCCTTCGTCGTGCTGCCCGGCGGCATCGGCACCCTGGAGGAGCTGTTCGAGGTGCTGTCCTGGCGAACCCTCGGGCTGCACACCAAGCCGATCGTGATCGTCGACTCGGGCGGCTACTGGGAGCCCCTCGCCGTCCTGCTGCGGTCGATCGTGGAGCGCGGCTTCGCCGAAGCGACCCATCTCGACCATCTCGCCTTCATCCGCGATCTCGATCAGCTCCTGCCGACCATTGCCGCGATGCCACGACAGGTCGGCCTGCAGAAGCCCCTCGATCGGGTCTGAGGCGGGCCACCCGACCCGGCCGGCCGCCAGTGAAGGAGACCGATCTCCCCGGCCTCCGGCCTCGAAATAAGCCGGCGAGGAGCACATCGATCACCTTGGGCTCACCTGCGAGCCGGTCGTGTCGGCGAGCGCGTTGCTGCAACACGACAACGCCGCACAGCAACATGCCGACATGGGCGGACGTACAACCCTGCCGTGGCGGACCCTTGTCAGCCCTCGAACGGCCCCCTCTCGAATGGAAAAAATCCAAGCCCGGCGCTTGGAAAAGGATCGACCAAGTGCCCTGGTGAGGTCGTCCTCCGGAGATTGCCTTTGCCTCACGGCGATGCAACAAGACAGGCCACAATCAGCCATCGATCAACTCAGCCGAAACGAAATCGGCGCACGGAGGTGCAAGGATGTCAGATCTCGAAATCGTCTGGACGAAGGTCGACGAAGCGCCCGGGCTTGCGACGTTTTCCCTGCTGCCGATCGTCGAGGCGTTCGTCGGGACGGCTGGCGTGAAGATGAAGCTGAAGGACATTTCGCTGACCGGCCGCATCATCGCCAACTTCCCCGAGAAGCTGACACCCGCGCAAAGGATCAACGACGAGCTCGCCGAGCTGGGCAAGCTTGCGATGCGCCCCGAAGCCAACATCATCAAGCTGCCCAACATCTCCGCGTCGATCCCCCAGCTCAAGGCCGCGATCAAGGAGCTGCAGAGCAAGGGCTACGACGTGCCGAACTATCCGGACAGCGACGCGACGCCGGCAGACAAGGAAATTCGCGCCCGCTACGGCAAGGTGCTCGGCAGCGCCGTCAATCCGGTGCTGCGCGAAGGCAATTCGGACCGCCGCGCCGCCGGCGCCGTGAAGCAGTACGCGCGCAAGCATCCGCACAAGATGGGCGCCTGGAGCAAGGACTCCAAGACGCGCGTGGCGCACATGGCGGGCAGCGACTTCTACGGTTCGGAGGTCGCCACGACCGTTGCCGCACCGACCAATGCCCGTATCGAGCTGGTCGGCAGCGACGGCGCGATTACGGTGCTGAAGGCGAAGATCCCGCTCAAGGCCGGCGAGGTCATCGACTGCTCGGCGATGAACCGCAATGCGTTGCGCGCCTTCTTCGCCGCGCAGATCGACGCCGCGAAGAAGGACGGCGTCCTGTTCTCGTTGCACGTCAAGACGACCATGATGAAGATCTCCGATCCCATCCTGTTCGGTCATTGCGTTTCCGTGTTCTTCGCCGAAGTGTTCGAGAAGCATGGCGCCACGTTGACGCGCCTCGGCGTCGATCCCGATACCGGCGTGGCCGACATGCTGACCCGCATCGAGACGCTGCCGGAGGCCGAGAAGGCGGCGATCAAGGCCGACATCCAGGCCGAGTACGCGAAGCGGCCCGGCCTCGCGATGGTCAATTCCGACAAGGGGATCACCAATCTCCACGTGCCGAGCGACGTGATCATCGATGCCTCGATGCCGGCGATGATCCGCGAGTCGGGAAAGATGTGGGGCCCCGACGGCAAGCTGCACGACGTGATCGCCGCGATCCCCGATCGTTGCTACTCGACGCTCTACCAAGCCGTTATCGAGGACTGCAAGGCGCACGGCGCCTTCGATCCGAGGACGATGGGATCGGTGCCGAACGTCGGCTTGATGGCGCAGCAGGCCGAGGAGTACGGCTCGCACGACAAGACGTTCGAGGTTGCGACCGCCGGAACGGTGCGCGTGGTCGCCGACGACGGCACGGTCCTGATGTCGCAGAAGGTCGAGACCGGCGACGTCTTCCGGATGTGCCAGGTCAAGGACGAGCCGATCCGGGACTGGGTCAAGCTCGGGGTGCGTCGCGCGCGCCTGACCAACACGCCGGCGGTGTTCTGGCTCGACGCCAAGCGCGCGCACGACGCGCAGTTGATCGCCAAGGTCGAGACGTACCTGAAGGACGAGGACACGAAGGGCCTCGACATCCGCATCCTGGCCCCGGTCGAGGCCATGAAGCTCTCGCTCGATCGCATTCGCCAGGGTCTCGACACCATCTCCGTCACGGGCAATGTGCTGCGCGACTACCTGACCGATCTCTTTCCGATCATGGAGCTGGGGACGTCGGCCAAGATGCTGTCGATCGTTCCCTTGCTGGCCGGCGGCGGGTTGTTCGAGACCGGGGCCGGCGGCTCGGCGCCCAAGCATGTCGAGCAGTTCCAGCACGAAGGGTATCTGCGCTGGGATTCGCTGGGCGAGTTCCTGGCGCTCGGCGCGTCGCTGGAACATCTGGCGCAAAGAACCGGAAACGAGGACGTGAAGGTGCTGGCCGAGACGCTCGACGAGGCCAACGGCAAGATCCTCGAGAACAACCGCTCGCCGGCGCGCAAGGTCGGCGAGCTGGACAATCGTGGCAGCCATTTCTACCTGGCCCTGTACTGGGCACAGGCGCTGGCCAGGCGCGACAACAGCACAGCCCTGTCGGCCCGCTTCAAGCCGCTGGCGAAGACGCTGGAGGAGAGCGAGGCCAAGATCGACGCCGAGCTGATCGCCGCGCAGGGCAAGCCGGTGGATACCGGCGGCTATTATCGGCCCGACCAGGCCAAGACATCGGCAGCGATGCGGCCGAGTGCGACATTGAACGCGGCGCTCGCCGCTCTTTGACGCCGCAGATGGCCGGACGGTGATCGCCCCTTGGTCGTCGGCGGCGCCGACGGTTGTCGCACCGGCTGGGTGATCTGCCGGCGCGACGATCGCGGCACGCTCGATGTTCGAGTCGTGAAGACCCTCGCAGAGGCTTGCGAGGGTCTTTCCGTCTTGGCGGTCGACATGCCGATCGGCTTCGTCGACGCGCCCCGCCCGCCGCGTGCCTGCGAGGCCGAAGCCCGCAAGCTCCTACCCGGCAAGGCGAGCTCGGTCTTTCCTACGCCTTGCCGGCCAGCGCTGGCCTGCAACACGCATGCCGAAGCCAACGCCACCAGCCGCGAGCTCGGCATCGGCATCAACCAGCAGACCTTTCACCTGTTCCCCAAGATGCGCGAGGTCGACGCGCTGTTGCGCTCGCGCCCGGGCTTGAAGCGCATCGTCTACGAAGCCCATCCCGAGCTTGCCTTCGCGCGCATGAACGACGGCCGGCCCGTCCTCAGCAAGAAGCGCCAACCCGACGGCTACGCCGAGCGCTGCAGGCTGCTGGCCGAGCATGGCTTCGCCTGCCCTGCAGACCGCCTGCCTGGCGCGGCGCGCGACGACATTCTCGATGCCATCGCCGTGTGCCGCACGGCGGCGCTGATCGCCGAGGGCAAGGCGACGCGCCTCGGCCCCGCCCGCATCCGCGACAGCCACGGCCTGCCGATGAACATCTGGTACTGACGCCGCAGCCCCGCCCCCTGCCGCGCCTCGAGGATCGGCTGGCCGGGTGCCCTACTCCGGCTTGATCCCCGCGGCCTGTATCACCGGGCCCCAGATGCCGGCCTGTAGCGCCAGCCAGTCGGCCAGCTCCTTGGGCGTGCCGCCCATGGCGACGAAGCCGCGCTTGCGAAGCTCCTCTCGCATTTCCGGCGTGGCGACACCGGCATTCAACGCCTCGTTCAGCTTGGCCACGATCGGCGCAGGCGTGCCGGGCGGCGCGATCAGCGTGTAGACGATGGTGCCGTCGACATCGCCGAAGCCCTGCTCCTTGAAGGTCTTGATATCGGGCGCCAGGGCGGCGCGCTCGGGCGCGGCCATGCCATAGGCCTTGAGCTTGCCGCTCTGGATATGGGGCAGCACGCTGGTCAGGCTCGACATGCCGAGCTTGATGTGGCCGCCCAGCAGATCGGTGACCAGTGGACCCGTGCCGCGAAAGGGCACGTGCGTCAGCTTGATCTTGTTCAGGATCGCGTAGCGCTCAGCCGACAGATGCATGGGTGTGCTGACGCCGGCCGTTCCATACTGCACGTCGCCCGGCGCCTTGCGGGCCGCCTCGGTGATCGCCGCGAGATCGGCCCATGGCGCATCGGCGGCGCCGACGAACACCGATTCCTGCTTGGCGATGAACCCTACCGGCACGAAGGCCGCCGGATCGAAGGTCAGCTTGGCAACCAGGAAGGGGTAAAGCATCTGGTTGTTGCTGCTGACCAGAACAGTGTGTCCGTCCGGCGGCTGCTTGGATGTGAACTCGTGCGCCAGCGCGCCGCCGGCGCCGCCCTTGTTGTCGATGATCACCGGCTGGCCGAGCGCCTTCTGCATCGGCTCCTGGATGGCGCGGGCCAGCGCGTCGGTGCCGCCTCCGGGCGGAAACGGCACGACGACTTTGACCGGCTGCGAGGGGAAGGTCTGCGCGCGGGTCGCCCCGCCCGCCGCAGCAGCGGCGGCGAGCGAGACGAGAATGAGGGTGCGCCGCTTCATCGATCTGTCGACGCGCGGATGGCGGCGGCGCCGCCGCCGGTGTCGATCTTCTGCCCGGTGTCGGTGAGCTTGCCGTCGTCGTTCTTGAACACCTGGATGTTCTTCTGGATCATGTTCTGCACCGCGACGGTCTTGCCGTCCTTGGAGAACGAGGCGCCCTGCGACCACGCGCCGATCGGCGCTTCGCTCGTCTTGGTGAGCTTGCCGTCGTCGAGGCGGTACAGCACGACCATGCCGTTGGGCTTGAACTGCGGCGCGTCCTTGGGCCGCGTCGAGCCGGCGTGGAGCACCCCAGCCACCCATTTTCCGTCGTTCGACATCATGGCGCCTTCGAGATTCTCGTGGCCGACGTCGACCGTGCCGACGATCTTGGGCATGTCGCCCGAGATATCGACGACGGTGAACACGCCATTGCCCTTGGGGTCGCCGAGGCTCGCCACCACGGCGTACTTGCCGTCGGGCGTGATCGACACGGCATAAGGCCGGGGCGCCACGTCGAGCGTGGCCTTCTCGGCGATCGAGTCGGCCCCGAGCTTGAGCACGGCGACCTTGGCATCGCCATTGCGGGTCGCCACCCCGGTCGCGCCGTCGGGCGACACCGCGACGTGGCTCAAGAGCGCGGCTGGCGGAACCAGGTCGACCGTCTTCAGCACGGACACCTTCTTGTCGTCGATGCCGAGAAGGGAAACCGAGCCGGCCATGCGGTTGGAGACGTAGGCGCGCTTGCCGTCCTTGGTGATCGAGATGCCGGCTGCGCCCGCCCCGGTGTTGAGGGTATCGATCACCTTGCGGTCCTTGAGGTCGATCACGCTGACCCGATTGTCGGGCTTGGTCTTCGTCTTGTCGGCGGGGTCGATGATCGTGGACGAAGCGACCAGCGCCAGCGATTCGTCCGGCGTGAGAGCGACCGATGTCGGCGGCCCGACGACGCTGCCGGGCACGTTGGCGATCGTGCCGACGACCTTCACCGGCGTCGTGCCGAGATCGAGAATGGTGACGGAGTCGGGCTGCGGATCGGCGACGTTGCCGGTGACGCCGTTCTCCTGCTTGACCTTGTGGTCGTTCGACGAGACGGCGAGCTGCGCCTGAGCGGACGCGGCAGCGACACTCAGGGCGATGCAGGCTCCAATCGTGACAGTCTTTCGCATGGCGTTCCTCCTCGGCTGGCTCCGTTCGTCGGAGCGTTCGAGCCGTGGAGGAACCCTAGCGCACTTCCTCAGATCATGCCCAGCGCGTGCTTGTAGGTATCGAGCAGCGTCTCCTGCTCGGCGCGATCGGCAGCATCCATCGCCCGAAGCGACACGATCTTGCGCATGATCTTGACGTCGTAGCCGACGCCTTTCGCCTCGCTGTAGACGTCGCGGATGTCGCCGCCGATCGCCTTGCGCTCCTCTTCGAGCTTCTCGATGCGCTCGACGAAGCTCTTCAGCCGGTCGGCCGAGATCGGCCCGGCCTTGGTCTTCTTGGAAACGGCGCTGCCGTCCGGCATGTCGTGTACTCCTTGATCCTGCCGGCGGACCATAGGAGCGGCGACCATGTCCGCTCAATGACGCCGGGGCGATGAATGACGGGGATAACGGGGACGGCCATTTCACCCTCCTCCCAAGCGACGCCGCTACCGAGCCGGCACATCTCGATCCCTCCCCCGGTTACGGGGGAGGGATATGAAAGGTGTGTCGGCTCGGTAGCGGCGTCGCTGCAAAGGAGCGCTAGCCGTGCTTGTGCTGCGCCTTGTCGTAGGCCTTCTTCTGGTCGCTCGTCGCTTCCCTCTGGTACTTGGTCTTCCATTCATCGTAGGGCATGCCGTAGACGATCTCGCGGGCCTTCGGATCGGCGATCTCGACGCCGTGGCTGGCGGCTTCCTCGCGATACCAGCGCGACAGGCAGTTGCGGCAGAAGCCGGCCAGATTCATCAGGTCGATGTTCTGCACGTCCGTGCGCTCCTGCAGATGGGCCACCAACCTGCGAAAGGCGGCGGCTTCGAGCTCGGTGCGGGTCTTGTCATCCATGGCGGTCTCCTGAGAACGCATATTCAGAATCGTGTCCTGGGATATAGGCCGAGGCAGCCTTACAGGCCAGATGGCGTTGATGACCAGGCCGTCAGCTCAGGCTACCGGGGTAATCGCGCCAGATCGACGCTTCGAGCCTGAGATGCGTGCTGGCCGGATAGGTGCTCGACCAGTGGCGGGCACACGCGGCACTCGTCGCGTACCACATCCCGGGCAGGCGACGCGCATGGTCGAGAAACTGCTCCAGCATGTGCAGCCGGCTCGGCCATCCGATGGCGTGCGGATGCAAGGTCATGCTGAACTGGCGCCCCCGCTTGTATTGGGCGTCCAGCTCGGCCTTGCAGTTGCGGAACAATCCGCTGGGGTTTTCCAGTCCCGTGCCCTTCTTGGGGAACATCAGGAAGAACTGATCGTCGAAATGATAGTAGTACGGCAACGCCAGGATCGCCCGACGGCTGGCGAAGTCCGTCACCCAGTAGTGCGGCGCGTCGTCGGCGAGCCCGTTGCCGAAATAGGCATAGCCGGCCTCGATCAGCAGATCCATCGTGGCGCCGCTGATGCTGCCGCCGGCGAACTTGTCGCCGGGACGCGGCAGCGAGAACCAGCCGGACGGCCGCTCGCCCGTGATGTCGATCAGGATCTCGGTGGTTCGCCGCACCCGCGCACGTTCCTCGTCGCGCTCGAGGCGGCTCACATCCTCGTGCTTGAAGCCGTGTGCGGCGATTTCATGACCCTGCCGGTGCAGGTCGCGGATCCTGTCGGCATGGATTTCCGCGATGACCGCCGGAACCGCGAACGTCGCGGGGATCGAGAAGCGCTTCAGCGTCTCGCATAGAGAATCCAACCCGCCATGCATGCCGTAATAGGCGTCGGGATTCGCCACGTCGCCCGCGGCAATGCCGTCCGGGCCGCACGGCGGGCTGAGATCGACGACGACCCGAAAGCAGCAACGCTGCCCTTCGGGCCAACGGATCTCGGAATCGAGCAGGCTCTTCTCGTCGCTGATCGTGTAACGATCCTTCCACGGCATGACCCTACACTCCCGCTTCAGTGAACCCGCGTGTTCGACCGCCGCGGCGGGCTGGTTTCGAGGCAGTGCCGCGCGACCTGCTCGCAGGTCGGGAACCACACGCCGGGCAACGCCTTCATCCTCGTGATGAGCCGATCGAGCATGGCGATGCGCAACGCGCGGCCCGAGACGAACGGATGCATGCAGATGTTGAGATAGCCGCCCTTCTGGTATTCGCGCTCGAAGGCTGCCCACCAGATGTCGAGCACATGGTCGGGGTCCATCATGCGCTGCGCTTCATTCTCGCTGTTCAGCCAGGCGAAGCTGAAGAACATGGCGTCGTCGATGGCGAGATGGAACGGCAGATTGAGCAACGGCCGCGAGCCATCCGGGTCGCTGACATAGTGCGGGCGATGATCGGGCGTGTCGTGCGAGTTGTAAAGAAAGCCGCTCTCGCAAAGCAGGCTGCGCGTGTGCCAGCTCCGCGTGCCGACCGGCCGCCGGCCGGTCAGCTTCTCGATCGCCGACGACGCCTTCTCCAGGTGATCGCGCTCCAGCGCCGAATCGTCGGGGACCCGGTGCTCCCACATGTGGTCGCCGATCTCGTGGCCGCTCTTCGCCGCCGCCTCGACCGCCTGCGGATAGAGCTCGCAGATGCGGCCCGGCGTGAAGATCGTCGCCTTGATACCGTGCCCATCGAACAGCTCGATCAGGCGCCAGATGCCGACGCGGCCGCCGAACTCGCCCTTGGCGAGCTGCATCGGCGGCTCGTTCAGCACGCGGCGCAGCAGCATGGCATCGAAGTCGGCGGTGAAGTTCACGGCGACCCGCGCGTTGTTCGGCCACGCGATCCTGTCGATGATCTGATGGCGGGCGGCGTAGTCGCTGGCCTTGGCCGCGAGATCGGCGATGTCCTGGTCGAGATGGTCCGTCATGACTCAGCGGCCTCCTGCGACGGCGAGCGTCGTGCCGGTAATGTAGTTGGCCTCGTCGGACGCGAGATAAAGCACGGCGTTGGCGATATCGGCGGGGGTCCCGAGCCGGCGCAGCGGCGTCGCGCGCGTCGGCCCGTAATCCAGCCCTTCGAGCGCGCGGAAACTCTCACGATTCTTTTCGGTCTCGATCGGGCCCGGCGCCACCGCATTCACCGTCACGCCGTACTCGGCCATTTCCAGCGCCACGTTCCGGGTGAAGCCGTGGATCGCGGCCTTGGCCGCCGAATAGGCCGAGTTGCCGGTGTAGTAGGCCATCCACGGCGTGCCTTCGCGCGCACCCGAGGACAGGTTGACGATCCGGCCGGCACGGCGCTCGCGCATGTGCCTCGTGGCCTCGCGCGTGCACAGGAAGGCCGAACGCAGGTTGAGGCGGATGACGAAGTCCCAATCCTCGACCTTCGCTTCCCAGATATGTCCCGAAAGGCCGCCGCCGACATCGTTGACCAGAATGTCGATCCGGCCGTGCGCCGCCAGCGCGGCGGCAAACAGCTCCTTCACGGGCGCTTCTTCGGTCACGTCGGCTACGCGGGACAGCACCGGCCGGCCGCTCCGCTCGATCAGGCCTTCCGTCTCGCTGAGCCCCTTGGCGTCGATGTCGGCGATGACCAGAGCTGCCCCTTCCTCGGACAGTCGCAGCGCGATCGCCCGACCGAGCCCCGCGGCCGCGCCTGTCACAATGGCGACCTTGCCGGCCACGCGGCCCTTCGTTCCGTCCGTCACCGTACCCTCCATTTTAGCCCATCGTACCTCTTCACCCCAAGGCGAGCGCAAGGGCCGTGCCGATCGACGGTGCGAGCCGCCGCCCCCAGGCGCGCGCCTCGTCCGGCGTACCGATCAGATCCTGACGAACCTCGATCGAGCAGTGCGGCAGAGCCCGCGCGCGCGCATGAACCGTGAGTGTGTACTCGTAAGACGCCCGCGCCGAATAGGGTTCGTTGTCGCCGACGATCAGCGACGAATCGCGACGCAGCTCGGCGAGCAACGGCTCCGGCAGGCGCGAATCGTCGTTCCACAGCACGCCGACATGCCACGGCCGTTCGAAGCCGTTCATCTTCGGCGTGAAGCTGTGCACGACCAGCATGCCGACCTTGCGCCCGCCGGCGGTCATGCGGTCGAGCTGGCGGTCGACCTCGCGATGATACGGCCAGAAGCAGGCGGCGGCGCGCGCCTCGACCTGCTCCTTGGTCAGGCCGCGATTGGCGGGCACCGCCGTACCGTCGCTCACCTCCGGCGTCGACCCCTCGCCGCCCGGCCAGCGGTTGCAGTCGATCACCAACCGCGAGTAGCCCGACGCGACGAGCGGCGCGTCCAGCACGGCCGACAGCTCGATCGCCGTATCGAGCCCGCCGATGTCCCAACCGATGTGGCGCGACAATTCCCGCTCGGAAATGCCCAGGGTGCCCAGCGCCGTCGGAACCGCCTTGCTGGCATGATCGCAGAGCAGCAGCAGCGGAGCCTTGCCCTCGGCGTTGTAAACGGAAAAAGCGGGCGGATCGTCGGGCCCGAGCAATTGTTGCATCGCGCCCCTATAGTGCGTAGATCGCGCAAATGAAAGATGCCGACGCCCGCGCCCTGCTGCGCGACCTGTTCGACGCCGCCCTGGCTGCGGCGCGGCCCGCGACCTGCCTGATGCCCTATGTCGCCGCGCTGCAGCCACCCAAAGGACGGACGATCGTCATCGGTGCCGGCAAGGCAAGCGCTGCCATGGCGCGAGCCGTCGAAGAGCAGTGGCCGCAGCCCATCGAAGGTCTCGTCGTGACGCGCTACGGCTACGGCGAGCCGTGCCGTCGAATCGAGATCGTCGAGGCCGCCCATCCTGTGCCCGACGAAACGGGCCGCGCCGCCGCAGGACGCATCCTGCACCGTGTCGAAGGTCTGAACGGGGACGACCTCGTGCTCTGCCTGATCTCGGGCGGTGCGTCGGCGCTGCTCGCCCTGCCCGCGCCCGGCCTCACCCTGGCCGACAAGCAGGCGGTCAACCGCGCGCTGCTCCGGTCGGGCGCCAACATCGTCGAGATGAATACGGTGCGAAAGCACCTCTCGGCCATCAAAGGCGGGCGCCTCGCCATCGCCGCCCAGCCGGCGCGCGTGTTGTCCTGGCTGATCTCCGACGTGCCGAACGACGATCCCGGCGTGATCGGCTCCGGGCCGACCGTTCCCGACCGCACGACCTTCGCCGATGCGTTGGCGGTCCTGGCCAAGTACGCCATCGACCCGCCGGCCCCGGTGCTCACCCATCTGAAGAAGGGGGCGGGCGGCGAAATCGAGGAGACACCCAAGCCGGGCGATCCCCGGCTCGCGCGTACCGAGACGATCATCGTGGCAACGCCGCGTCGCTCGCTGGAGGCCGCGGCGACGGTCGCGCTCGGCCGTGGCTTGGACACTGTCATTCTCGGCGACAACCTCGAAGGCGAAGCGCGCGAGCTGGGCGCGCTGCATGCGCGCCAGGCAATCGAGCGCGCCCTGCAGGGCGGCAAGCCGGCCGTGATCCTGTCCGGCGGCGAGACCACCGTCACCGTGCGCGGCAAGGGGCGCGGCGGACGCAATGTCGAATATCTGCTGGCGCAGGCAATCGCCGCCGGCGGTGCGCAACAAGTCTGGGGCCTCGCCGCCGATACCGATGGCGTCGACGGCGCCGAGGACATCGCCGGCGCCCTCTTCACGCCCGACACGCTGGCGCGTGCCCGCAAGCTCGGCCGCGACCCGCAGGCCATGCTCGACGACAACGACGCCCACAGCTTTTTCGAGATGCTGGGCGACAGCCTCGTCACCGGCCCGACGCGCACCAACGTCAACGACTTCCGCGCGACCTTGATCGTGCCCTGACGCGACATGGCGGCATTTCCGATCCGCTCCGCCGGAGACGTCGCCAGAACCTCATGAAGATGGGTTAAGGCCTGTGCTGGAGTAAGTGCTCCAGTCGTGACGATATTGGTCTCATCCCGAGCGTAGCGAGGGACCTTGGCTTGCGGCCTCAAAGGTCCCTTGCTCTGCTCGGGACGACAGCGATTCCGGAGCGTTTATTTCGCTACAAGCCCTCTGCGTGTCCGACGCACGCATGAGCATCGCGCAGACCGGCGGGATAGCCAGGAGGCCGAGATGAACCCGCTCCCTGTCCTCGTTTTCTGAAATCGCTGTTCAGGTGACGGGCATCCCTGTTCCGCGCTCCTCGCATCGCGGGAAAGGCCCTGTTTATCGGCATTTTCGCGGACTCGGGCGCTTCTTGCAGACATCGCCATCCAATTGATTGGACAGCTCCGGAGTCGCACCCCTCGGTTCGCAGTCCTATTCTTGGCCTCATGACCATCTACACCGGATCCTGCCACTGCGGCGCCATCACGATCGCGTTCACCTCCGACAAGAAGCCGGAGCAGATGCGGGTCGGACGGTGCGGCTGCAGCTTCTGCCGACGCCATGGCGCACGAACCATGGGCGACCCGGCCGGCTCGGTGTCCTTCCGCGCCGCGCCGGAACATTTGCAGCGCTATCGCTTCGGTCTCGGCATCACCGACTATCTGCTGTGCGCCCGCTGCGGGACCTACGTCGGGGCGGTCATGCCCGACGACGGCGGGCCAATCGGCATCGTCAATGTCAATTCCCTGGACATTCGCGACACATTCGATCCAGCGTCGCCGCTGCATCACTACGACGGCGAGGACGAAGCGCGACGGCGCGCCCGGCGCCGAAAGTTCTGGATGAAGGCGTCCGTCATCGCCTAACGTCGGCGTCATGGCTGTACTCGGAGTGATCGCCGACGATTTCACCGGCGCGACCGACATTGCGGGCATGCTGGTCAAGGGCGGCATGCGCACCATCCAGACGATCGGCGTGCCGGCCTCCGGTGCGATTCCCGACGACGTCGACGCCGTCGTGGTCGCGCTGAAGACGCGATCGATCGCGGCGCAGGACGCGGTCGCGCAGTCGCTCGACGCGCTCTCGGCGCTGCAAGCGGCGGGCTGCCGGCGCTTCTTCTTCAAATATTGCTCGACCTTCGATTCGACCGACGCCGGCAATATCGGCCCGGTGGGCGATGCGCTGCTCGACGCGCTGAAGGCCAATCAGGCGATCTACTGCCCGGCCTTCCCGGAGAACGGCCGGACGATCTTCTTCGGCCATCTGTTCGTCGGCACCACCCTGCTCTCGGATTCGCACATGCGGCACCATCCGCTTAATCCGATGACCGACTCCAGCCTGATCCGCGTCCTGGCGCGCCAGACCAGGCACAAGGTCGGCCTGGTCGCGTTGAAGCAGGTGCAGTCGGGGTCGGCGGCCCTGCGGGCGGCGCTCGACGCGCTTGCGGCCGACAGCGTGCGCCACGTGGTGGTCGATGCCGTGGCCGACACCGATCTCGGCATCATCGGCGAGGCGGTCGGCGACGATGTGCTGGTCACCGGTGGCTCGGGCGTGGCGCTCGGGCTGCCGGCAGCCTATCGGCGCCGCGGGCTGCTGGCGCACAAGGCCAATGTCGATTCGCTCCCGAAGGGCGTGGGCTCGGCCGCGGTGCTGGCCGGCTCCTGCTCGGCCGCCACGCTGGGACAGATCGAGGCCTTCGCCGGTCCGCATCTTCGTCTCGACACCGACGCCATCTGTCGCGGCGAGCCGGTCGGCGAGAAGGCGCTGGCCTGGGCCAAGGACAAGCTCGGCAACGGCCCCATCCTGCTGTCGGCCAGCGACACGCCGGACGCGGTCAAGGCCCTCCAGGCGAAGTACGGCATCGAGCAATCGAGCCAAGCGATCGAGAGGACCATGGCGAGCCTCGCCAAGGGCCTGGTCGCCGCCGGTGTCGGCCGGCTGGTCGTCGCAGGCGGCGAGACTTCCGGCGCCGTCGTCGGCGCGCTCGACGTGACCGCGCTGCGCATCGGGCCGGAGATCGATCCCGGCGTGCCGTGGACGGCGTCAGTCGGCGCCAAGCCGCTGCTGCTCGCGCTGAAGTCCGGCAATTTCGGCGCCGTCGATTTCTTCACCAAGGCGTTCCGCCAGCTATGAGAGCCCGTCATGCTCTCCCGGACCGCGAACGTCCCGCGCGCTCGGCGCATTCACATGCGCCGCTCACGCGTATCCCGAGAGCGAGCGGGACGCTCGCGGTCCGGGAGAGCATGAAGTCGGAACCTGCGAGCATGCCGGGCAGGGCGTCGCCATGAGCACCGCCGATTCGAAGATGCGCGATGCCATCTGCGCGCTCGGCGCCAAGCTCGCCGCGCGCGGCCTGTGCCCCGGGACGTCGGGCAACATCAGCGCGCGCATCGCCGACGGCTGGCTGATGACGCCGACCAACTCCTCGCTCGGCGAGCTCGATCCCGGCCGCCTCTCCAAGCTCGACCTGTCGGGCAAGCATGTCGGCGGCGATCCGCCGACCAAGGAAGCGCTGCTGCATCGCTCGGTCTACGACGTCCGGCCCAAGGACGGCGCCATCGTCCATCTTCACTGCACGCACGCCGTCGCGATTTCCTGCCTCGACCCGAGCTGCCATCACAATGCCGAAACGACCTTGCCGCCGATCACGCCCTACTTCGTGATGCGTGTCGGCAAGCTGCCGCTGGTGCCCTATTTCAAGCCAGGCGATCCGAAGCTCGCCGATGCGATCCGCGACTACGCCAAGGGCCATCGCGCGGTGCTGTTGGCCAACCACGGCCCGGTCGTCGCCGGCACGTCGCTCTCGGCCGCCTCGGCCTCGATCGAGGAGCTGGAAGAAACCGCCAAGCTGCATTTGCTGCTACAAGGCTTCAAGGTCCGCCTCCTGAGCGACGCGCAGGTGCGCGACGTCGAAGAGGCCTTTTCTTCCTGACCAACCATCCTTCCCTCTGACGGTCCGAACGCCATGCCCAAGCTCGCCGCCAATCTGTCGTGGATTTATCAGGAGGTGCCCTTCCTGCAACGCTTCGGCGCCGCCGCGGCGCACGGCTTCAAGGCCGTCGAGATCCTGTTCCCCTACGAGGCGCCGGCGGCCGACATCGCCGCCGAGCTCAAGAAGCACAAGCTCACCCAGGCGCTGTTCAATCTGCCGCCCGGCGATGCCAGCAAGGGCGAGCGCGGCCTGGCCGCCCTGCCCGGCCGCGAGGCCGAGTTCGCGGCGGCACTGGATACCGCGCTCGACTATGCCAAGGTGCTGGAGTGCCGCACGCTGCACATCATGTCGGGCATGATCGCCCCTGGCGCCGACACCAAGGCAATGCATCGCACCTTCATCGCCAATCTCGAGATGGCCTGCGATCGCACCGCCAAGAGCGGACTGACGCTGGTCCTCGAGCCGATCAACCATCGCGATATTCCCGGCTACTTCACCAACACCACCGACCAGGTGACGCAGATCATCGAGGAGGTCGGCGCACCGCATCTGCGCCTGCAGCTCGACCTCTATCACATGCAGGTCACCGAGGGCGACCTCACCAGGCGCACCGAGCGGCTGTTCCCGATCACGGCCCATGTCCAGATCGCCGGCAATCCCGATCGCAACGAGCCGGACATCGGCGAGGTCAACCATCTCTATCTGCTCGATGTGCTCGACAGGCTGGGTTACCAAGGCTTCGTCGGCCTGGAGTACAAGCCCAAGACCACGACCGGCGCCGGTCTCGGTTGGGCGAAGAAATACGGCATCGAGGCCTGAGGCATGTCGGACAAGAACACGCCGGTCGTCGCCTTCGTCGGCCTGGGCTCGATGGGCCTCGGCATGGCGAAGAACCTCCTGAAAAGCGGTCACAAGGTGATCGGGGTCGATCCCAGCGCGCCGGCCCGCGACGCCTTCGCTGCGGCCGGCGGCGTCGTGGCGGCATCGCCGGCCGAAGCGGCGGCCGCCGCCGACGTCGTTGTCGTCGCCGTCGTCAATGCCCAGCAGGTCGAGACCGTGCTGTTCGGCGAGGCCGGTGCCGCCTCGACCTTACGCAAGGATGGTCTGGTCATGCAGTGCGCCACCGTGCCGGCGGCGTTCGCCAAGGCGCTCGGCGAGCGCCTGGCCAAGTCCGATCACGAGCTGCTCGACGCACCGATGTCGGGCGGCCGCGCGCGCGCCGAGTCGGGCGAGCTCACCTTCATGGCGTCGGGAACAGCCAAGGCCTTCGGCGCCGCCGAGTCGATCCTGGCGGCGACCTCGGCCAAGGTGTTCCGGCTGGGCGATGCGCCCGGCATCGGATCGCTGGTGAAGACGGTGAACCAGCTCCTGGCCGGCGTGCACATCGCCTCGGCAGCCGAAGCCATGGCGCTCGCCGCCAAGGCCGGCGCCGACACGCGCGCCGTCTACGAGGTCATCTCCGCCAGCGCCGGCAATTCCTGGATGTTCGGCAATCGCGTGCCGCACATGCTGGACGACGACTACACGCCGCTGTCCGCCGTCGAGATTTTCGTCAAGGATCTCGGCCTCGTGCTGGGCACCGGCCATGAGCTGCGCCTGCCCTTGCCGATGGCGGCGGCCGCGCATCAGCTCTTTCTCGCCGCCGCCGGGGCGGGCTGGGGCCGGCTCGACGACGCCGCCGTCGTCAAGGTCTACGAGCAGGCCGGCGACTTCAAAGTGTCGTCGGCCAAGAAGTAAGCTATGGGCATGGTCCGTCAGCGCTTCACCAAGATCGTGGCCACGCTGGGCCCGGCTTCGTCGACGACCGAACGGCTGCGCGCGCTGTTCGAGGCGGGCGCCGACGTTTTCCGTCTCAATTTCAGCCACGGCACGCAAGACGACCATCGCCAGCGCGTCGAGCAACTGCGGGCACTGGAAAAGCAATACGAGCACCCGATCGCCATCCTGATGGACCTGCAGGGACCGAAGCTCAGGCTCGGTTCGTTCGCCAAGGGGCCGCTGGAGCTGAAGAAGGGCCAGACGCTGCGCTTCGACATGAACGCGGCGCCGGGCACGGCCAAGCGCGTGCCGCTGCCCCATCCCGAGATCTTCGCCGCCGCCAAGCCAGACGGCCTGCTGCTGATCGACGACGGCAAGGTGCGCCTGCGCATCCTCGCCCATGGCGCGGACACGATCGATGCCGAGGTCGAGGTCGCCGGCCCGATCAGCGACCGCAAGGGCGTCAACCTGCCCAATCTCATCGTGCCGCTGTCGCCGATGACGCCGAAGGATCGCAAGGATCTCGACTACGGCCTGTCGCTGGGCGTCGACTGGGTGGCGCTCTCCTTCGTGCAGCACGCGCACGACATCGCCGAGCTGAAGAAGCTGGTGGCCGGACGCGCCGCGGTGATGGCCAAGCTCGAGAAGCCGGCGGCCATCGACCATCTCGACGAGATCATCGAGCAGAGCGACGGCATCATGGTGGCGCGCGGCGATCTCGGCGTCGAGATGCCGCCGGAAGCGGTGCCGCCGTTGCAGAAGCGCATTCTCGCCGCCTGTCGCGTCGCCGGCCGGCCGGCGATCGTGGCCACGCAGATGCTCGATTCGATGGTTCATTCGCCGACGCCGACGCGCGCCGAAGCGTCCGACGTGGCGACCGCCGTCTACGACGGGGCCGACGCCGTGATGCTGTCGGCCGAGTCGGCGTCGGGCGACTACCCGGTCGAGGCGGTCACCATGATGGACCGCATCCTGAAGAGCGTCGAAGCCGATCCGCTCTACCGCAAGCTGATGGATGCGAGCCGGCGCGAGCCGGAAGCGACGACGGCGGATGCGATCAGCGCCGCTGCCCGGCAGTGCGCGCACACGCTCGCCGCTTCCGCCATCGTCACCTACACGACCACCGGATCGACCACGTTGCGCGCCGCCCGCGAGCGACCCGATGTGCGTATCCTGTGCCTGACGCCGAGCCTCGACACCGCGCGCCGCATGACCCTCACCTGGGGCGTGCATCCGATCCATGGCGAGGACGCCCACAACTTCGCAGACATGGTTCAGCGCGCCGTGCGCGTCGCCCGCCAGGAGGGATTGGCCAGGGTCGGCGAGCGCCTGGTCATCACCGCCGGCGTGCCGTTCGGCACGCCAGGGGCCACAAATATCCTTAGAATTGCCTACGTATGACCCTGAAAAGTGCGGGGATAGGGCCGATGGTCCTCCCGTAACGAGTTCAGTGCATACCGTGAGGCGAAGGTGGATATCACGACCGACAAGGCACAAGCCGTCGCTCGACGCTACCGTCGGCCGGCGCTGACCTGGATCGATTTCCTGGTGATTGGCGCCATAGTGCTGACGTTCTCCGTGGTCGTCGGCACAGCCACGGCCCGCAACAAGGCGTCGGCCCAGAACCAGCACAAGACCGTGCCGGAGTTCACGTCGGAGATCGGCCTGGTCCCGAGCGATTCGAACCTGATCAAGGCGAGAATAAGGCTGGCCTCGGGCGGCCCCTGGGGCTGACGCAGTCTTCCGAACCGCGGGCGTCTCGCCCGCGTTCCACAAGACGTCCTCACCCCTTGGGGCGCTTGTCGATGACGCGGCGGGCCTTGCCCATGGAACGCTCGATCGCGCCGACGGCGGCGATCTCGATCTCGGCGGACAGGCCGCACATGCCCTTCAGGCGGCGCGATAGGTCGGCGGCCGCGCGGGCCGTGTCCTCGGCCGACAGATCGGCGCGCGGCTCGACGCGGACCAGCAGATCGTCCAGCGCGCCGGTGCGGCTCAGCTCGATCACGTAATGGCCGCTCAAGGCGGGATCGCGCAGGATCTGCTCCTCGACCTGGCTCGGGAACAGATTGACGCCGCGCACGATCAGCATGTCGTCGCTGCGGCCGGTGATCTTGGCCATGCGCCGCATCACCGCCGCCGAACCGGGCAGCAGCCGCGTCAGGTCGCGCGTGCGATAGCGGATCACCGGCAGCGCTTCCTTGGTGAGCGACGTCAGCACGAGCTCGCCCGGCTCGCCGTCGGCGACCGGCGCGCCCGTGTCGGGGTCGACGATCTCGGGATAGAAATGATCCTCCCAGATCGTCGGGCCGTCCTTGGTCGCGGCGAACTCGCAGGCCACGCCCGGCCCCATCACCTCGCTCAACCCGTAGAGATCGATGGCGTCGATGCCGAGCCGCTGCTCGATCTCGGTCCGCATGCCTTCGGTCCACGGCTCGGCGCCAAAGAAGCCGACGCGAATCGCCGTATCGCGCGGATCGATGCCTTGGCGATCGAACTCGTCGGCCAACGCCATCATGTAGGACGGCGTCAGCATCAGGACTTGGGCACCGAACTCGCGAATGAGCTGGATCTGGCGCTCGCCGAAGCCACCCGACATCGGCACCACCGTGCAGCCCAGCCGCTCCGCACCGTAGTGTGCGCCCAACCCGCCGGTGAACAGGCCGTAGCCGTAAGCGTTGTGCACGATGTCGCCGGGCCGCGCCCCGCCGACATGAAGCGAGCGCGCCATCAGGTCTCCCCAGGTGGCGATGTCGCGCGCCGTGTAGCCGACGACGGTCGGCCGTCCGGTCGTGCCGCTCGACGCATGGACGCGCACGCACTGCTCGCGCGGCACGGCGAACATGCCGAACGGGTAGGCCTCGCGCAGGTCGGCCTTCACCGTGAACGGAAAGTGTCTCAGGTCGGCGAGCTCGCGCAGATCGCCGGGATGAATGCCGGCAGCCTGGCACTTGGCGCGGTACGGCGCCTGGTTGGCGTAGGCGTGGGCGAGCGCGGCCTCGAGCCGCTCGAGCTGCAGGGCGCGCAGGGCATCGAGCGACAAGCCGAGCTCATCGAAGCGCGGCCCCGTCATGTCCGCTCTCCTGGCCCCGGCTCCCCCGCTCCCTTGTCGAAGCCGAAGCGGCGATAGGCATAGCCCAGGCCGATCAGCGCAGCCCCGAGCCCGAGGAAGGAGAAGACGCGCAGCAGGCCCTGCAGGCCCGCCATGTCGATCAGGAACACTTTCAGCACCACGATACAGACCAACGCCATGCCGGCGTGACGCAGCATCGCCGCGCCGCGCCTGAAGCCCCAGGCCAGCAGGACGATGCCGAACAACAGCCAGACGATGGAATAGGTGTAAAGCTCGAGCCCTTCCGCCTCCAGTCCGCCGCGCTGGAAGTCGACATCGAACAGGTGCCTGACCTCGAGGGAGACGTAGACGAAGGCCAGCACCGACGCCGTGCCGCCGGCCAGGGCGGCGACGTGCTTGCTCGGCTCGATATCGACCCACCGTGCCGCCAGAGCCGCCATCGCTGCCGGCAGCGCATAGGCGAGCAGCAGCCCGTTCAGGATCGGCCAGGAGCCGACGCTTGCCTTCTCGAAGATCGGATTGGCGGTCAGCACCTGCACGACCAGCACGGTCGTAACCGCCAGGCCACCGCTGAGGCGCCAAGCCCACAACGCCACCACGTCGTGCTTCGAGCGCGCGATCCACAGGGCGGCCAGGGCGAAACCTCCCCAGACCAGCACATAGAATGTCCGCTCCCAGAAGCTGGCTTCGGCGCTGGTCATCGTGCCCGGCTGAAAGACGCTGCGCACCTCGAGCGTCACCAGCACGAACGCCAGCAAGGCGATGGCCGCTTCGGTCGTGCGCACCAGGCGCGGATCGCCGACCGGCCGCAAGGCGCGCAACCCGACCCACAGCGCGGCAATCGTCAGGCCGTAGCCCCACAGGATCCAGTTGAAGATCGGTGTGACCCCGAGCGGATAGCTCAGGATCATCGGATTGACCACGAATCGCACCACGACGACGGCGAGCAATGGCCAGCACAACTGGCGCATCGCATGCAGATCGAGTCGCGTGGCGATGGCCGCCACGGCGGCAAATTCCACGGCGTAAGCGACAGTGATCCATTCGCGTTGCAGCTCGAGGGCGATCGCGGCGGCGATGAAGAAGACCACGCCGATCGCGAGATAGCCCAGCGCCTCGGTGCCGCCCGGCATCGACTCGCGCCAGCGCGTCAGGCGCTCGGCTCCGACCAGGAACGGAATGGCGAGGCCGATGCTGATCAGGCCCCAGGGGATGCCGGGCACGGCATTGCGCAGCACGTACCAGCACAGCAGGAAATGCACGAACACGGTGCCGACCGCGAGCGCCGCCCAGAAGCCCGGCCGGCCGGCGTTCCACAACAAGGCGAACGCGCCAGCAGCATAGAAGCCGCCGAACGCGACCGCCGCCCAGGTGAAGCGATCGACATCCCAGTTCGGGCCGCTGCCGAGTGTCGCCGACCACCACAGGAACAGGCCGACCAGCGACAGGAGGGGCGCCAGTCCGGCAATGTACTGATAGCGCGGCGTCCACCGGCCGAGGGCGTACAGGCCGACGCCGTGGGCGGCCAGCGCAACCCAGCCGGCCGTCTGCTTCCACTCGTCATGGACCACGCTCGCGACCAGCAAGGCGCCGGTGACGACGAGTGCCGACCAGACCAGGCCGACGACATCGGCCGGCGGATTCTCGCTCTCGCTGACCCGCCGCCAGGTCGCCCACACGAACAGCCCCGCCACACCGACCAGGAACAGGCAGACCCAGGGCAAGCCCTCCGGCTCGAAGGCGATCCAGAGCATGGCCCAGATCGCGGTCCCAGCGAGCACGCCCCAGCCGAGCGGCCACCAGCCTCGTGCCCGGATGACGGCGAGCGTGCCGACCGAGATTGCCAGCAGATAGCCGAACAGCACGGGAGCATTGGGCGCATTGCTGACGATCATCACCGGGCTCACGAAGCCGCCGACGAAGGCCAGGCCGGCCACGAAAGGTCCGTGGCGCAGCGACAGGCCGATCGCGAAGGCCGTGAGAGCGGCTGCACCGCCGCTCGCCGCCGTCTTCGAAATCATCTCGTAGAGGGCGACGGCGGCGAACAATGCGCCGTACAGGGCGGCGACACCGGCGGCTGCCAGCGCCTGGGCAACGCGATCGTCGCGCGCCTTGATGCGCTCGGCGATGCCGACCAAGGCGAAGCCGAACACGGCCGCCAGGATCACCCGCACTTGCTCGGAGAGGTAACCCTCCTCGATCGAGTAGCGGACGAGGAAGAGCGCGGCCAGCGCCAGAGTTATCGCGCCGACCCAGATGAAGGCCCGCGCACCCAGCCGCTGCTCCCAGCCTGCCTGCGGTGGCGCCGGCATGGCCGCCGCTTCGATCAAGGGCGGCAAGGGTTTGCCGGGCAGCTCCGACGCCGGCTCGAACGGCGGTGCGAGCGGCGGCGCAGACTCGCCGCCCGCTACCGGCACGGTCGCCATCGCCGGCAGCGTTGCCGACTCGGCCGGCAGCGCCGGCGGTGTCGCTTCGACGCTCGCCGCCGGAGTCTGCTCGGCGAATGCGGGCGGCAGAGGCGCCGCGCCGCTGGCGAGCTGACGCTTCAGCACCGCGAACTCCGCCGCAAGTTGCTCGTTCTGCCGCCGTAGCGAGCCGGTGCGAACGATGGCGACAATCGCAATGATCGGCGTGCCGATCGCCCAGACGATCGCCAGCAGGACCAGGACTACTTCGTCCACCGGCTAGCCCTGAGCGAGGCGAAGGCCACAACACCCTACCCGCGCGCGCACGCCCCACATCACCCTGAGGAGCCACGCGGAGCGCGGCGTCTCGAACCAGGCATGGTACGGGTTGCTCATCCTTCGAGACGCTCTCTGCGCGCGCTCCTCAGGACGAGGTGGGGGTG
Source organism: Reyranellaceae bacterium (assembly GCA_046349335.1). Classification (GTDB taxonomy): domain Bacteria; phylum Pseudomonadota; class Alphaproteobacteria; order Reyranellales; family Reyranellaceae; genus Reyranella. Next base: position 79,942 of record JAXMCO010000002.1, on the reverse strand, counting down.
TTGCCCGATCTTGCGGGCCTAAGCGTGAGATCGCGGAATTCACAAGATCCCTAGTCGTTCGTCATCAAGCGAGCTCGCCATCACTCGGCCGCGACCCGCGCCGCCTGCCGCTCGAAGGCGGCACGGTTATCGCGGGCAATGATCCCACGCTTGACCACCAGGCGATGGTTCTCCTTGCGCGCGGCGCGCTTGATATCGACCAGCGCGTCGCCGTCGCACAGCACGAAGTCGGCGCTGTTGCCTTCCTTGACCCGGCCCTGGTCCGCGAGCCGCATCAGGTCGGCAGCGCTCGCCGTCGAGAAGAACAACGAATCGCGGGTCGAGATGCCGATCTCGCACATGAACTCGAGCTCGCGCGCATTCTCGCCGTGGCGATTGTGCGGCGTGCCGGCATCGGTCCCCATGGCGATGCGGCCGCCCGCCTTGTAGTACATCTTGATCGAAGCGATGTGGCGCTCGAACACGCGGCGCGACTTCTCGATCACGTAGTCGGGGATCGAGCGATCACCGTCGTCGTAGCCCTTGAGGATGTTCTTCACGGCCGCCAGCGTCGGCACCAGCCAGACGCCGCGCTCCTTCATCTCGTTCACGCACTCGTCGGTCATGAAGATGCCGTGCTCGATCGAATCGATGCCGCCGCGCACCGCATTGAGAATGCCGAGCGCGCCCTGGGCGTGGCTGGCGCAGCATTTGTGGAAGCGATGCGCCTCGGTGATGCCGGCCTTCATCTCCTCGGCCGAATAATGGGCATCCTCGGGATTGACGCCGGCGGTCATGACGCCGCCGGTCGCCATGATCTTGATCAGGTCGGAGCCGGCATGGATCTGCTCGCGCACCGCCTTGACGACCTCGTCCGGTCCGTCGGCGACGCGGCCGGTCCGGTTGCCGTGACCGCCGGTCATGCAGATCATGCGGCCGGCGCAGCGCATGGTGGGTCCCAGAAAGCGGCCGCCATTGATGGCGTCGCGGATAGCGAACTCGATGTAGTCCTTGCCGCCACAATCGCGCACCGCGGTGATGCCGCCTTCCAGGGTGTTGCGCATGTGCTCCATGCCGCGCACGGCGATCTGAGCCGCGGTCATGCGGTCCTGCACCGCGCCCGGATTGCCCTCGGCGCCGGACAGCGAATGGACGTGGCAGTCGATCAGACCCGGGATCAGCGTGCCGCCGGTCGTATCGACCTTGGTGCCGGTGAAGCCTGCGAACTCGCCGGCCGGCGCGAGGCGCCTGACCGTGCCGCCCTCTTCGAGCACCGCGTGGCCATCGAGCACCTTCTCGCCATCGAACAGGCGGCCGCCGCCGTACAAAGTCGCCATTACTGTACTCCACTTGCGAAACGGGACGGACTTTGCCCGCGCCTGTCAGATACGGCAAGGACTACGGCAACCTACCGGCCGGCCGTGCGCTGGCTGCAACCCAGAGGATCGGACGGCCCGTCGCCGCCCATGGCCTTGAGACGATCGATCTCGTCGTCGATTCCGGTGATGTGCGGGTTGTACTTGCGCGCCAACTCGAAGGCCGCGACCGCGCGCGGATATTCGCCCATCTCGGCACGGATCATGCCGAGGCCGGAATAGGCGCCGAAATGGCGCGGCTCGCGCTTGATGGTCTCGCAGATGTCCGACAGCGACGCCCGAAACTTTCCGAGCAGCCAGTAGGCCGTCGCCCGCTTGTTCCAGGCTTCCGAGAGGTCGGGCGCGATCTCGATCAGCTTGCTGAAGGTCTCGACCGACGCCTCGAGCTGGCGCTGCTGCATCTCGCCGATGCCGCGCAGCATGAGCTCGCGCTGGCGGGCCTCCGGGACCATGATCCATTGTTCCCAGATCGCCGATTCCAGGGTCTGGATCGCCGTGGGGTCGGTTGCCGTCTGCAGCTTGGCAAACAAGGTATCGAGCACGGTGTTGCTCCCGCCGTTCTGCGCCAGTGCGCCGAGCGCCAGCGTTCCCAATCCCAGCATCGTGCCGAGCAGGGCCGCGACGCAAGTACGAAGGACGGTCACGCCAGCGCCCTGGGTTGCGGCCCGCCGGTCGCCCAATCGAGCAGCTCGACCGTATGCACTATCGGCAGCCCGGTGCCGGCCGCGATGTTGCCGATGCAGCCGAAATTGCCCGCCGCGACGATGTCGGGATGCACGCTTTCGATATTGGCGACCTTGCGGTCGCGCAGCCGGCGCGACAGCTCGGGCTGCAGTACCTGATAGGTGCCGGCCCAACCGCAGCACAGATGCGCCTCGGGCACGTCGGCAACGACGAAGCCCGCGTCGCGCAGCAGCTTCTTGGGCTGCTCGTTCACCTTCTGGCCGTGCTGCATGGAACAGGCCGAATGATACGCTACCCGGAGCGGCCGCGCGGTCACGTTCACGAGACCCATCTCGAGCATGATCTCGCTCACATCCTTGGCGAGGGCAGCCACCTGCTCCGCCTTCTCCTTCCACTCCGGTTGGTCGGCCAGCATGTGGCCGTAGTCCTTGAGCGTCGTGCCGCAACCCGAGGCGTTGACCACGATGGCATCGAGCCCGGCGCCGTCGATCTCGCGCACCCAGGCCTCGATGTTGCGCTTGGCCAGCTCGATCGCCTGCTCGGTGCGGCCGACATGTAGCACCGATGAACCGCAACAGCCCGAGCCGGCCACATTCACCACTTCGATGTCGTGGCGGGTCAGCAGCCGCACCGTGGCCTCGTTGACCTCGGGCGCCAGCACCTGCTGGCCGCAGCCCGGCATCAGCGCGACTCGCTTGCGCCGCAATCCGGCGGTCGGAAAAGTTTGCGGCCGGTCGACCGGCGACGGTCCGTCGAGCCGCGCGGGCACGCTGTCGAGCATTGCCCGCAACCGGCGCAGGAGCGTGGCGCCCCCAGCGTCGCTGCTCGTCGTCGGCAGCAGCGCGGCGAACGGCTTTGCCAGCCGCCCCAGCACCAGCGCCCAGCGCAGCGCCGCCGGTCGCGGCATCAACCAGGCCAGCAAGCCGCGCATCAGGCGGTCCGCCATTGGCCGCGCGTAATGCGCTTCGATGTGATGCCGGCCGTGATCGACCAGATGCATGTAGTTCACGCCCGACGGACATGTGGTCATGCAGGACAGGCAGGACAGGCAGCGGTCGACGTGGGCTACCTCGGCGGCGCTCGGCGTACGATCGCCCTCGAGCATCGCCTTGATGTAGTAGATGCGGCCGCGCGGACTGTCGCGCTCGTCGCCCAGCAGCACGAAGGTCGGGCAGGTCGCGGTGCAGAAGCCGCAATGCACGCACTTGCGCAGGATGTGCTCGCTGCGCGCCGTCAGCGGATCGGCGAGCTGGGCCACGGTGAAGTTCGTCTGCATGGCTAACCCATCCGCCCGGGATTGAAGAGGCCCTGCGGGTCGAAGCTCTCCTTGACGCGCGCGGCGAGGGCGGCGAGCGGCAGCGACAGTGGCTGGAACACCGGCACGCTCGCGCGGACCGGCTCCGGCGCCCGGATCAGGGTCGCGTGGCCGCCGGTGGTGCCGAGGGCCGCGCGCACCAGCGCATGGTCGGCGTCGGCGCTGGCCGGCAGGGAGAGCCATATGAGGCCACCGGACCAGTCATAGAAGGCCTTGGCGCCGTGGCGCTCCGCCCTGATGCGGCCGACCACGGCTGGCCCTTCGGTCGGTGGGCAGGAAATCTTCCAGACGACGTCGTTGGCGTCGGCCTTCAAGGGGACGACGTCGCGGACCTCGCGCCAGAAGGCGCGGCTCTCCAACGTGCCGAGTTCCTCCATTGGGGCGCCGACCGGTGCCAGCAGCTCGCGCAGGCCCTCGATACGCGCCTCGACCGATGGCGCCACGCCCTCGATCCTGAGCGCCGTGCGATCGCCGAGATGGGCGGCGCCCGACACCTCGTGCGAGCTTCCCATGGCCGCGCACATCGCCTTGACCGCGGCTTCGTCGGTGAGGCCGCGCAGCAGCAGGGTGCCGGTCTGGTCCGGCGCCGGCAGCACCTTGACGGAGACTTCGTCGAGCACGGCCAGCGTGCCCCACGAACCGGCCAGCAGCTTGGACAGGTCGTAGCCGGTGACATTCTTCATCACCTTGCCGCCCGACTTGAAGGCCTCGCCTCGGCCGTTGACACCGCTGAAGCCCAGCAGATGATCGCGGGCGGCGCCTCCCGAGACGCGGCGCGGGCCGGCCAGGTTGCCCATGACGGCGCCCACCAGCGTGCCCTGCCCCGCTTCCCGGCCGAGCAACGGCCCGAGGTCGGGCGGCTCGAAAGCCAGCATCTGGTTGCGCTGGGCGAGCAGCGCCTCGATCTCCTGCAGCGGCGTTCCGGCGCGCACCGTGACCACCAGTTCCTCGGGCGCGTAGTCGACGACCCCGGAAATGCCCGACAGGTCGAGCACCTCGTCGCACCGCATCGGCTTGCCCAAGGCGCGCTTGCTTCCACTGCCGCGCACATCGAGCGTGAGGCGCTCGCCGAGCGCCCATTCCACCGCCTGACGCAGCTCGCCGGCGTCGCGCGGCCTGATCGTGCCAGCCATGCGTCAGAACCGCGGTATGTCGGGAAACGGCAACTTGTTGTGATGCACGACCATCTGGCCGAGCTCGGCGCAGCGCCTGAGCTTGGGGAACACCTTGCCGGGATTGAGCAGGTGGTCGGGGTCGAAGGCGCACTTCACACGCATCTGCTGATCGAGATCGATCTCGGTGAACTGCACGCCCATCAGGTCGCGCTTCTCGATGCCGACGCCGTGCTCGCCGGTCAGCACGCCGCCGACCCGTACGCAGAGCCGCAGGATATCGGCGCCGAACTGCTCGGCGCGATGCAGCTCGTCGGGATCGTTGGCGTCGAACAGGATCAGCGGGTGCAGGTTGCCGTCGCCGGCATGGAACACGTTGACCACGCGCAGCCGGTAAGTCTTCGACATCTGGCGCATCCCGGCCAGCACCTCGACCAGCCGGCCGCGCGGCACCGAGCCGTCGAGACACATGTAGTCCGGCGAGATCTGGCCCACCGCCGGAAAGGCCGCCTTGCGGCCGGCCCAGAACAGCACGCGTTCCTGCTCGTCGTGACTGACCCGTACCGTGGTGGCGCCGCGGCCGCGCGCGATCTCGGAGACGCGCTCGACCAGGTAGTCGACCTCGACCGGCGGACCATCGAGCTCGACGATCAGCAGGCCTTCGACATCGAGCGGATAGCCCGCGCCGACATAGGCCTCGGCGCACTTCACCGCGTCGCGATCCATCATCTCCATGCCGCCGGGGATGATGCCGGAGGCGATCACCGCGGCAACACAATCGGCCGCCCCGGCCTCGGTCGGGAAGCCGAGCAGCACCGCGCGTGCCGTCGACGGCTTGCGCAGCAGGCGGACCGTCACCTCGGTGACGACGCCCAGGAGCCCTTCGGAGCCGGTCATCAGGCCCATCAGGTCATAGCCGCCGGAATCGAGGTGCTTGCCGCCCAGGCGCACCACCTCGCCGTTCATCAGCACCAGCTCGAGGCCGAGCAGGTTATTGGTCGTGAGGCCGTACTTCAGGCAGTGTACGCCACCGGAATTCTCCGCGACGTTGCCGCCGATCGAGCAGGCGATCTGCGAGCTGGGATCGGGCGCGTAGTAGAACCCTTCGTGCTCCACCGCCTTGGTGATGCTGAGGTTGGTGACACCGGGCTGCACCCGGGCGCAGCGGTTGGCGTAGTCGATCTCGAGCACCCGGTTGAACTTGCCCATGGCGAGCAGGATGGCGTCGCCGACCGGCATGGAGCCGCCGGACAACGACGTGCCACCGCCGCGCGGCACGACCTTGACCTTGTGCTCCTGGCAGTAGCGCAGAATGGCCGAGACCTGGGCCACCGTCTCGGGCAGCACGACGACCAGCGGCATCTGGCGATAGGCCGACAGCCCGTCGCACTCGTAGGGTCGCATGCCGTCGAGGTCGTCGATCACCCCTTCGCCCGGCACGATGGCGTGCAACGCGGCGACGATCTCGGCGCGGCGTCCGAGGATAGCGGGGTCGAGCGGCGGCATTTGCATGCCTCGCTCATACGCCAAATGAAAAAGCGGCGGAAGCCGAAGGCCTCCGCCGCCTTGATGGCTGAATCGCGCCGGGCGTCAGCCCTGGCGGGCCTTGAAGCGCGGGTTGGTCTTGTTGATGACGTAGACGCGGCCCTTGCGGCGGACGATGCGGCTGTCCTTGTGGCGCGCCTTCACGGATTTGAGGGAGTGACGAATCTTCATGGTGTTTCTCGACAAAAAGCCCCGGCAGAGCCGGGGGAATTCCGAAGCGGGCGGAAAATAGGGACCCGGCAGGCCAGCGTCAACCCGGAATCCAGGCTAGATTTGGGGCCTCGACCCGCCTTGGGAGCATATGACATGGCCAACCTATCCCGCCGCCGCCTGCTTGGGCAGGCAACCCTGGTCGCAGCCGGCGGGCCTGCCCTGGCGCAGACCGGGCGGCCGACCCGGATCCTGGTGGGCTTCGCGGCCGGCGGCGGCAACGACGTCATCGCCCGCATCGTGGCCCAGAAGCTGTCCGACGGCCCGCTCGGGCCGGTGCTGGTGGACAACCGCACCGGCGCGAGCGGCCTCATCGCTGCCGACATGCTGGCCAAATCGCCGCCCGACGGCACGACCCTGATGGTGGCCGCCCAGACCACCTATGCCGTGGCGCCCGTGCTCTACAAGTCGGCGACATTCGACGCTCGCCGCGACGTCGCCGGGATCGCCCTGCTCGGCGCCTCGCCTCTGGTGTTGATTGCCAATCCGTCGTTTGCGGCCAAGTCGCTCGGCGAGCTGATCGCCCTGGCGAAGGCCAGCCCGGGCGCGTTGAACTACGCCTCGGGCGGCGTCGGCACGACGCCCTACATGGCGGCCGAGCTGTTCCTGCACAACGCCGGCCTGCGCATGACCCACATCTCCTACCGAGGCGAGGCTCCGGCCATCGCCGACCTGCTGGCCGGCCAGGTCCCGCTGATGTTCGCCAATGTTTCTGTCGTCACGGCTCAGATCAGGTCCGGCGCCTTGCGGGCGCTCGCCGTCACCTCGGCCAAGCGCGCGCCGAGCCTGCCCGACGTGCCGACCCTCGCCGAATCCGGCATCACCGGCTCCGACGTCGAGACCTGGTTCGGCCTCACCGCCCCGGCCGCGACGCCGCGCGACGTCGTGCAGCGGCTCAACGCGGAAGTGCTGCGTGCCCTCGCCCTCCCCGATCTCAAGCAGCGTTTCGCCGAGCCCAGCCTGTCGGTGACGCCGAGCTCGCCCGAGGAGCTCGATGCCTTGATCAAGTCGGAAGCGGTGCGTTGGGGCGATGTCATTCAGAAGGCGGGCATTCGTTCCATAGAGTAGGAAGCCCCAGCCAAAGATCCAATGAACGGAGCCGCCATGTCCAAGCTGACCCTCGCTCAGGCCAACAAGATCGTCGAAGTCGCCCTGGCGAAAGCGCGCGAGATGAAGATCAAGCCGCTCGCCGTGGCCGTGCTCGATGACGCAGGCCATGTGAAGTCGCTGCAGCGCGAGGACGGCGCCAGCATGTTCCGCTGCGATGTCGCCGTCGGCAAAGCGTGGGCTTCGGTCGGCATGGGCGTAGCCAGCCGCACACTCTTGCAGCGCGCCAAGGACAATCCACAATTCTTCGGGGCTCTCAGCGCCACCGCGCAAGGCAAGTTTCTGCCGCAGACAGGCGCCGTGGTGATCAAGGACGCCGAGGGCAACGTCTTGGGAGCGGCCGGGGCAAGCGGCGGCACGGGCGACGAGGACGAGGCGGTCTGCATCGCCGGCGTCGAGGCGGCCGGGCTCGTAGCGGGGTAGCGCCCTACTCCTCGGGCTCCGTCGTGAACTCCAGCGGATGGCCGGCCTGTCGCGCGGCATTGATAGCCTCGGTGGCCTTGCTCTCGGCGATGTCGCGGGTATAGGCGGCGACCACGCAGGCGCCGCGCTGGTGCGCGGTCATCATCACCCGATAAGCTTGGTCCTCGGTCATGTGGAACACCGCCATCAGGACCGCGACCACGAATTCCCGCGGCGTGTAATCGTCGTTGATCAGGATGACCTTGTAGAGCCGCGGCTGCTCGATCTTCGGCTTGGCGATGGTATCGGGCTTGACGTCGATATCGCTCATCGGCCGTCTCCTGCGTTCCTGTCACCACCCTATACAATGGCCGGACGGCGTTGCGTTGCAACGCCCTCTCGGTGAAATCGCGGGGAATGCGACGCGCAAGGCGAGATGGGGTCGCCGTCGGCGGCATCCCCCTCCCTGCCGGTTCGGCGAACCGTCAGCCCACCGGCACCGTCTGGGCAAGGGGCGGCAGCTTGGAGACGCGGGCGTACCAGGCCTCCAGCTTGGGATGGCCGGGACGCCACGGCTCGTTGGCATAGCGGAAATCGAGATAGCCCAGCGCGCAGCCGATGGTGATCTCGCCGATCGTCGTCAGGTCGCCAAGCTTGTCGGCGTCCTTCTCGAGCTCGGCGAGCGCGCACTTCACCTTGCCCTGCTGCAGCTCGATATAGGCCTTGCGGCCATCGTCCTGCGGCAGCGCGATCTCGCGCCGGCGCGGCTGAGTAGCATCGAGGATGCCGTCGCCCAGCGCCTGCTGGCAGATCGCCTTCCAGCGCGCCGGTCCTGCGGCGGGGAACAGCTTGGGCGCGCTGCCCACGCTGTCGAGGTACTCGCAGATCACCGGGCTGTCGTAGAGCCGCGTGCCGTCATCGGTGATCAGGGTCGGCACCTTGGACAGCGGGTTGAAATCGAGCAGCGCCGGATCGGTCGTGCCGACCTTCCAGCGCTCGATCTGACCGTCGATGCCGCGCGCGATGGCGCAGGCAGTGACCTTGCGGACGTATGGGCTGGCGGGCGAGTAGGCAAGCTTCATCGTAGGTCCCCTCTTGAGATTGTCCGGAGCGGCGCGCACGTTATCGCGCCTGCCTGGAGTAACGCCATGAGTTTTCAAAGCGAGAGGCTCGGCGGCCACATGGCTGCCGCCGTGACCGGCCTCGATCTCAATCGGCTGCCCGACCGCACGACGCGGGCCGCCCTGCTCGCCCTGTTGCACGACAACCTCGTGCTGTGCATTCGCGGCCAGACGCTCGCCCCTCCGGCCTTTCGCGACGCGATGGCGCAGTTCGGCACGCCGATGCTGCGCAAACAGCTCGCCCGCACCGCCGAATGCGCCGAGGTCAACATCATCTCGAGCGAGGATCGCGACGAGCTGGGCGACGGCCGCAAGATCGTGAACGGCGCCAACTGGCACACCGACGACAGCTTCATGCGCGAGCCGTGCTCGCTCACCATGCTTTACGGCGTCGTCGTGCCCTCGCGCGGCGGCGACACGCAGTTCACCAACATGTATCGGGCCTACGCCGACCTGTCGGCCGAGACCAAGGCGCGCATCGACCCGCTGAGGGTGATCCACAAATACAGCTCGAGCCGCCAGCTCACGCACGTCTCGACCCGGCCGGCCGAGGAGATGGCGGCGATGCCCGAGGCGACCCATCCGCTGGTACGCACCCATCCCGAGACCGGTCGCAAGTCGCTTTACCTCAACCCCAACCGGATGGAGCGGATCGATGGGCTCGAGCGGCCCGAGAGCGATCGCCTGCTCGACGAGCTGATCGCCCATTCGACCGAGGCCAGGTACCAGTACCGCCATGCCTGGCGTCAGGGCGATATCGTGATCTGGGACAACCGCTGCACCATGCACAAGGCCAACGCCGACTATCCCGAAGGCGAACGCCGCCTGATGCACCGCGTGATCGTCGCCGGCACGGCGCCGGTCTGACCGAGGCGTCGGGAACTCCCCTGCAGCTCGGCGGCACCCCGGCCTCGCGCCTGGGCGATGCCGGTTACAGGCGTAGCAGCTTGGCCCCGTGCCGAGGTCCGGGCACCCCCGACTCTGCCCTTACGCTTCGAGCAGCACGCAATGCTCCGGCGAGAAGGAGAGCGTCACCGCCTTGCCTTCATCGAGCAGCGCCGTCGGCGGGCGGCGGACAATCAGCGCGCCCAGCTCGCTATCGACGACATACTGGACGAAATCGCCATGGAACAGGCGCTGGCGCACCGTGCCGGGAACGTGGTTCTGGCCGGGCCTCGCCTCGAGGTCGATATAGGCGGTGCGGACGGCCACCTGGCTCTCCCGCCCGTGCGGGCGATGCGCGGCGATGGTCCGCAGGACGCTGCCGCTCGCCGTCGTGAACAGGCCGTCCCCGGTGACCTTGCCGTCGATGAGGTTGGCCGACCCGACGAAATCGGCGACGAACCGGCTGCGCGGCCTGTTGTAGATGTCCTCCGGCGTGCCGATCTGCTCGATCACCCCGACATTCATGACGATCACCCGATCGGAGATGGCCAGCGCCTCCTCCTGATCGTGTGTGACATAGACCGAGGTGATGTCGAGGCGGCGCTGAAGATCACGCAACTCCACGCGCATCTCGGCGCGCAGCTTGGCGTCGAGGTTGCTGAGCGGCTCGTCGAACAGCACCACCGTCGGCGAGAAGGCGACGGCGCGCGCCAGGGCGACGCGCTGCTGCTGGCCGCCCGACAGCTTGGAGGCCGGGCGATCGGCGAGGTGACGCATCTGCACCAGATCGAGCGCCCGCTCGACATTGGCCTTGATGTCGGCCGCGCTCTGCTTTCGCACGCGCAGGCCGTAGGCGACATTGTCGAACACCGTCATGTGCGGCCACACGGCGTAGGACTGGAACACCATCGACACGCCGCGCTGCTCGGTCGGGATGTTGCGGCGCTGGGCGGCATCGTACATGGCCTGACCGTCGATGCTGATGCTGCCGCCGGCCGGCTGCTCGAGGCCGGCGATGGCGCGCAGCGTCGTGGTCTTGCCGCAGCCCGACGGCCCCAGCAGGGTCACATGCTCGCCCCGGCCGACCTCGAAGCTCACGCCATTCACCGCCACCATGTCGCCGTAGCGAATGACGAGATCCTTTACGACGATGCGCGTTACGCTCACGAAAGCTCCTTGGTCATGCCGCGTGTCAGGCGGAACAGGATCACCAGCGCCACGATCACCGTGAAGGTCTGGATGAGGGCCATTGCCGCCGTGAGCTCGGTGCCGCTGGTGGCGAAGGCGTTCACGATCGACGGTGCGATCACCTTGGCGTTCGGGCCCATCAGGAAGACCGACGCGCCGAGCTCGCGCACGCACGCCATGAAGATCAGCAGCCAGGCCGCCAGGATACCGGGCTTGAGCAGCGGCAGAGTGACCGTGCGAATCTGGTAGACCCAGCCGGCGCCGCAGACGCGGGCGCATTCCTCGAGGCTCTTGTCGATCTGCAGCACGACGCCGGCCAGGGTGCGCACGCCGAGCGGCAGCATCACCGTGAAGTAGGCGAGCGCCAGCAGCCACAGCGTGCCGTAGATCGGGATCGGGATGTTGAGCCAGGCCCACAGCAGGGCGAGGCCGAAGACCAGGCGCGGCACCGCCTGGGGAAACATCACGAGGTACTCGATCGATCCCCGCCCGACCAGGTTCGAGCGGTAGATGATCCAGACCAGCAGCACCATGACGAGCACGCCGACGCTGGCGACGCCGAAGCCCAGCATCAGGCTGTTGCCCATGGCGGTACGCACCGGCCCGAGCGACAAGGCGGTCTGGTAGTTGGCCAGGGTGAACTCGGCCTGACTCAGGATGACGGTGGCGAAGCGCTGCAGCGAGGTGAACACCAGCGCCCCGATCGGCAGCACCACGGCGAGCAGGATGTAGAGCATGCAGAAGGCGAACAGCAGCCAGGTCAGCCTACCCATGTCCATCGGCCTCGGGCGGAAGGCCTTGCCGCTGATCGTGGCGAAGCTGCCGTGGCGGATCATGCGGCGATAGAAGGTCAGCATGCCGAACATGACGACGAACAGCGCCAGCCCCATCGCCGAGGCACGGCCGTAGTCCGGTGGATAGGACAGGGTCGAATCCCAGATCGCGGTGGTGATGACGTAGATGCGGCCCGGAATGCCGATCACCAGCGCCGCAGCGAACGAGCCCAGCATCTCGGCGAAGACGAACAGCGTGGCGCCGAGCACGCCGGGCATGACCAGCGGCAAGGTCACGGTGAGCATGGTGCGCAGCTTGGACGCTCCCATCACCCGGGCCGATTCCTCTAGCGCCGGATCCATCGATTTCATCGAGGCGGCGATCATGACGAACGCCACGGTGCCCTCGAACAGCGCCATCACCCAGGCGATGCCGAAGTGGGTGTAGATGTCGGCGATGTCGCCGCTGCCGCCCGCCCCCTTCCAGAGCTGGTTGACGAAGCCGCTCTTGGGTCCGGCGATGACGGCCCAGGCCAGCGCACCGACCAGTGGCGTCATGTAGTACGGCAGTTCCATCAGGCGCTCGAGCTTCTCGCGGCCCGGCACGTTGGTGCGAGTCAGAATCCAGGCCAGCGTGAAGCCGATCAGGATCGCCATCACGGTCGCCATCACCGCGATGATCAGCGTGTTCCAGAGGACGTTTATGTCCTCCTCGAAGATCGCGAAGTAGTTCTTGAGGCCGTAGCTTTCCGGCGGGAAAGCCATCGGATCGCCGGTGTTCAGGGATGCCTCGACCAGGAACACCAGCGGCAGGATGACGAGGAAGCCGACGACCAGCAGGACGATCACCGTGATGATCGCCTGCCAGTTGCGGCGGGGCTCGAGGGCCTCCGCAGACAGGACCGTCAAGGCCGGCTCAGCGCCGTGCGCCGACGATGCGGTCCCATTCCTTGGCGAAGTCCGGCCGGTCCTTCTCGAAGGCATTCCAATCGGCCGGGAACAGGAGCTTCATGTCCTTGAGCGGCACGCTGCCGCCCGGCGCCGGCACGTCCTCGCGCGGCGAGTGCAGCAACAGGGCGTCGGACAGCGCTTGCTGGCCGACCGGTGCCAGGAACCAATCCATGAACAGCTCGGCCGCGTTGGGATGCGGACCCTCGGCGACGATGCCGTAGGTTTCCGATACGGCCGGCACGCCGGTCTCCGGGAAGACGAACGCGAGCGGCGCGCCCTTGGCCTTGAACTCGATGTAGCCGGAGTACTGCGCGCCCATGATGATCTTGTCCTGGCCGTCGACCAGGCGGCCATATTGCTGCACGTAGGAATCGAAGGCGCGCGGCTTGTTCTCGGCGAATTTCCTGAAGTACTCGAGGCCGAGGATCGGCTTCAGCACGTACCACACGCCATGCTGCAGCCCCGAATTGGACACCTTGACGTTGATCGCGTCCTTCCACTTCGGATCGAGCAAATCCTCCCACTTCTTGGGCGCGTCGGCGGCCGGCACGTTGTTCGGGTTATAGGCGATGCCCGCCATGATGACCGACCCCCAGGTCCAGAAGCCCTCGGGATTGCTCTTGTACTCCGGCTTGAAGGCCGTCATTTGCGGCGACACGTACTGGCGGAAGCCGCCGCGCCGCTGGAAGTCGAGGATCATGCCCATGTCGGAGATCTGGATGACGTCGACCAGGTACGACTTGGCCTGACGCTCGGACAGGACCTTGGCGTAGAGCGCGCCGGCCTGCAGGCGCACGTAGCTCGTCTTGATCTCCGGGAACATCTTGTTGAAGGCGGCGAGCAGCTTGACTTGTCCCTGCTCGGGGTCGGTCGAGTAGAGCACGAAGGCGCCCTCGGCCTTGGCCTTCTCGATGTCGGCGCAGGTCTTGAAGCCGTCCATCTGACGCGGGTTGTCGCAGACCTTCGGCTTGTTCGGAACTTGCGCCTGCGCCGGCGCGGGCGCCCAGCCCGTCCAGGCGGCGACGCCCGCGACGACGAGCGCGGCAGTAAGCAATTTCATTGTTTCCTCCCGATGCACACACGTTGCAGCGACCCTAACGGCCGATGCGGTCAGGTTCAATCGCTCTCGGCCCGTGAACCGCCAATCGGTCAGATCGCCATCTCCCGGCCGATCTCCACGACCTTGTCGCGCGGGACGTGGAAATAGTCTGTCAGGGGGGCGCAGTTGCGCTGCAGGAAGGCGAAGACTGCCTCGACGATGCGCGGCAGCCCCTGCCCGTCCTCACGCGACACGATCTGCTCGTGCGCGATGTAATAGGTGACGTCGGCGGGATCGAATTGATAGCCCAGCGCGTGGACGCGCCACAGCAGGGCCGGAATGTCCGGCCGCTCCATGAAGCCGAACTGGACGCGGGCCCGCCAGACGCGCGGCGCGACTTCGTGAATTTCGACGTGGTTGCCGCGTGCCACATAGGGCACCGAGGCCGTGTCGACGTCGATGATGAAGACCGCCTCGCGCAGCGCGCGGTTGTTCTTGAGATGCCACAGCAGGATGGGCGGCGCGGCGACGTCCGATCGCGCGAGAAACGCGGCCGTCCCCGGGACGCGCGGGATATGGCCGGCGGTGAGATGGCCGAGGACATCGCCGTCGCGCACCTCCTGGGCCCGCCTCTGACGCTGAACCGCCGAGGCGCCCGCGCGCCAGATCACCATCAGGCAATAGACCAGGGAGCCGAGCGCCAGAGGCACCCATCCGCCTTGAACCACCTTGGCGAGGTTGGCGCCGAGAAAGGCTACATCGACGACGGCGAATGCACTGGCGATGGCGCCCGCCACGAACCAGCTCCAGCGGCGAACCTCCCGCATGGCCAGGAGCAGAAGAAGCGTGGTGATCAGCATCGTGCCGGACACCGCGATACCGTAGGCGGCCGCCAGGGTGCTCGAGCTGCCAAAGCCGGCGGTGAGGCCCAGCGTCGCCAGCATCAACAGCCGATTGACAGACGGCACGTAGATTTGGCCATAGCCGGAAGCCGACGTCTGCACGATGCGAACGCGCGGCAGCCAGCCGAGCTGGACGGCCTGGCGGGTCATCGAGAAGGCGCCGGTGATGATCGATTGGCTGGCGATGATCGTCGCGACCGTCGCCAGCACCACGAGTGCCGGCAGAAGCGGCTCGGGACACAGCCGGAAGAAGATGACGTCGCCCGTCGGCGCGCCGGCCAGCACGATCGCCGCCTGACCGGCATAATTCAGCACCAGGGCGGGAAAGACCACGAAGGTCCAGGCCCGCCGGATCGGCCGTCGGCCGAAGTGACCCATATCGGCGTAAAGCGCCTCCGCGCCGGTGACGCACAGGAAGACGCCGCCGAGCAGCAGGAAGGCCCGGCTGCCGCCCGCCATCAGGAAGTCGATGCCGTATGCCGGGTTGAGCGCCAGCAAGACCGACGGATGGCGAACGATGCCGCCTAGACCGAGCACGGCGATGGTCGCGAACCACACCACCATGATGGGGCCAAAGAGGCTGCCGATGCGAGCCGTGCCCTGGTGCTGAACCGCGAACAGGCCGAGCAGGATCACGACGGCCGCGGGCAGCACGTAGGGCTGCAGGTCGGGCGCGATGACGCTGGTTCCCTCGAGCGCCGAGAGGACCGAGATCGCCGGCGTTATGGCCCCGTCGCCATAGATCAGCGCGGCGCCGAACAGGCCGACGAGGATGATCACCGAGCGGTTGCGATGGCGGGCGCCGAGGAGCGACATCAGGGCCAGGATCCCGCCCTCGCCCTGATTGTCGATGCTCATCGCCAGGCTGACATACTTGGCCGAGGTGACGAGGGTCAGCGTCCACACGATCAGCGACAGCGCGCCCAGCGTGGTCACTGGCGCGGGATGGTCGCCGGTCAGATCGAGCACGGTCTTGAAGGTGTAGAGCGGACTGGTGCCGATATCGCCGAACACCACGCCCAACGCCGCCAGGCTCAGGGCCGACAGGCTGGCGGCACGGGCGTCGCGCGGCTCCTCGCCTTTCGCCGATGTGCCGGCAGCGTCGCGCTGTTGCTGAATGGTCCGCTCCCCCGAAGCCGCAGCCAACCTATGTCAGCCGCGCAGCCGGCGGCAAGAATATCGATCGCGCGCGTTCGTCACTCATGCTTCACAATTCTTGCGGACCGCGGGCGGCCCAGAAGAAGCCGAAGGCGGTTAGTCGGCTTGGTACAACGATGCCCGTGTCACATAGCCGTAGGCGATGTCGGTCGCGAGCGCCGCGGGATCGCGCAGCTTCGGATCGCCGTGGCCGCCGCCGCCGGGCGTGCCGAGCGAGACGGTGTCGCCCTTGCGGATGACGTACTGCTTCTTGGGATCGGTCTTCTCGCCGTTGATGCGCAGCTCGCCCGGCGCGCCATCCTTGCCGCCTTCGACGCCGAAGGCCGGGAAGAGCGTGCGCTCGGCCAGGAAGGACACGGCGATCGGCGTGTCGCTGCGGCTTTCGATCAGGATTTCCTGGCCCAGCCCGCCGCGATGGCGGCCGGCCCCGCCCGAATCGGGGCGCAGCCGCTTGTGATGGAAACGCAGCGGCGCGATGTGCTCGCTGATCTCGATCGCGGTCGACGAGACGTTGGACGGCCACGACAGGCAGGTGACGCCGTCGCCCCGCGAGTTGCCGCCCATGCCGCCGTTGTAGAAGAACATGTTGGCGTAAGGCTTGCCCCCGCCCTTCCCGTCATCGCGCACGCCCGACTGGTTCATGCCCCACATCGGCGAGCCGCAGGCAGCCATCACCCGCTCCGGCACGATCTGGCCGAGGCAGCCGAACACCAGCATCGGCACGTAATGGCCGATCAGCATGCGCGAGCCGCCCGGCGCGGGGAACTGCGGATTCACGATCGAGCCCTCGGGCGCCTTGAGCGTGATCGGCCGCCATGCGCCTTCATTGTTGGGCAGGTTGGGGCTGGTGCAGACCTTGACCCCGTACATCGCCATGGCGTTGGTGTAGCAAAGCGCACAATTGATAGCGCGATCGACCTGGCCGTCGGTGCCGGCGAAATCCATCTCGATCTCGTCACCCTTGATGGTGAGCGCCATCTTCATGGTGATGGGCGTTTCCATCAGCCCGTCGGTCTCGAGAGCGCTGTGGTAGGTGCCGTCGGGCAGCGCGCGGATAGCGGCCCGCATGGCGGCCTCGCAGCGGCCCTGGATCTCGCGCGCCAGGTCGGTGAGATCGGGCAGGCCGTAGCTTTCCATCAGCACGCGCAGGCGATCTTCCATCAGGTCGAGCGCCACGACCTGCGCCCACAGATCGCCCATCGTCTGATCCGGCGTGCGCACGTTCTTACGGATGATGGCGACCAGCGTCTCGTCGGTCTTGCCGGCGACGATCATCTTCATCGGCGGAATCTGCAGCCCCTCCTCGAAGACCTCGCGCGGTTCGGGGCTCCTGATCTTGCCGCCGATATCGGGGGCGTGCGCCGTGGTGGCGCTGAACGCCACCAGCCGGCCGTCGCGGAAGATCGGCTTGGCCAGCGTGATGTCGGGCAGATGGCCGGTGCCGAGCCAGATGTCGTTGGTGATCAGCACGTCGCCCGGTGCGAGCTGGTCGGGCGGGAAAAAGCGAAGAAAATGCTTCACCGTCTCGGGCAGCGTGCCGATGAAGCTCGGGATGCTCTCGCTCGCCTGCACCAGCGACTGGCCCGCCGCATCGGTGATGACGCAGGAGAAGTCGTAGCTCTCGCGCACCAGGGTCGAGAAGCTGGTGCGCACCATGGCGGCGGCGGCCTCGTCGACCATGGAGATCAGGCGCCGCCACAACAGCTCGAGCTCGATCGGATCGAATGTCCGCGCCATCAGCCGACCTCCGCCAGAATGGAGCCGTCGGCCAGCAGGCGCGCCTTGGCGCCCGGGCCGACGATGAACGTGCTTTCGTCTTCCTCGAACACCGCCGGCCCGTCGATGCAAGCCCCGGGCTGCAAGGCGTAACGATCCCACACGCGCGTGGGCAAGGTCTCCCCGGCATCGGGGAAGAACACCGGCCGCGTGCCCTTGAGCGCATTGGCTGACGGATGACGCGGCAGCGCCAGCGCACCGCCGCTGCCGGGCATCGGCGCGCTGAGCGACAGACGCAGCGCCACGAATTGGATCGCAGCCCCCGGCGGCGTGCGGGCAAACAGCGCCTTGTAGGCCGCCTCGAAGGAAGCCCTCACGCCGGCCTCGTCGAGCGATCGCGGCAAGGCGATGGTGATCTCGCTGCCTTGCCCGACATAGCGCATGTCGGCGAGCTGCTGCACGCTGCGGCTCTCGATCTCGGCGCCGGTGAGACGAAGGACGTCGAGCGCCTCCTTCTCGAGGCCGTCGAACACGCGCTTTACGGTGGCGAAGTCGGCGCTGGCCAGGGGCACGTTGAAGCTCGCGACCCGGTCGACGCGCGCCGGCGCCATCAGCATGCCGATGGTGCTGCCCGCGCCGGCGCCCGGCGGACAGACGACGCGCTTGACGCCGAGCTTGCGCGCCACGTGCCAGGCATGGACTGGTCCGGCGCCGCCTGTCGCGAGCAGGGCATATTCGGACGGGATTCGGCCGCGCTCGGCGATGGCAACGCGGGCCGCGCCCGCCATGTTCTCGTTGACGACGTCGTGCACGCCGAACGCCGCCCGCGCCGGCTCGACCGCGAGCGCGGCGGCCAGCCTGGCGAAGGCCGCGTCGCTCGCCGCCCGATCGATCGGCATGGCGCCGCCCAGGAAGAAGTCGGCATCGAGATAGCCCAGCGACAGATCGGCGTCGGTGACGGTGGCGTCGCCGCCGCCGCGGCCGTAGCAGGCCGGGCCGGGCTGCGCGCCGCTGCTCTCCGGCCCGACATTGAGCGTGCCAAGCTCCGACTTGCGCGCGATCGAGCCGCCGCCGGCGCCGATCTCGATGAGCTCGACCGTAGCGATCTGGATGGGTAACCCCGAGCCGCGCAGAAAGCGCTTCTCGCGCGCCGCCTCGAAGCCGTAGGCGACCAGCGGCTCGCCGCCGTCGACCAGCGCCAGCTTGGCCGTGGTGCCGCCCATATCGAAGGCCAGCACGCGCTCCAGGCCGGCGTTGCGACCGAACCAGGCGCCGGCCAGCGCGCCGGCCGCCGGACCGCTCTCCAGCAACTGCACCGGCGCCCGCTTGGCTTCGCTGACGTGCGTGAGCCCACCGTTCGACAGCATGAGGAACAGGCCGCCGGGAATGCCCTCCGCGCGCAGCGCCTGCTCGAGCCGCTCGAGATAGATCTCGGCCAGCGGACGGACATAGGCATTGGCCACCGTCGTGCTGGCGCGCAGGTACTCGCGCATCTCCGGCGCGATGTCGGACGACAGCGATATCGACAGATTCTGGAAGCGCTCGGCGATGGCCGCGCCGATTGCCCGCTCGTGCGCCGGATTGGCGTAGGCATGCAGGAAGCAGACGGCGAGGCTTTCGACGCCCTGCCCGACCAGCTCGGCGACCTCGGCCAGCGCCGCCGCCGTGTCGATCGCGATTTCGACGCTGCCGTCGGGTGCCAGCCGCTCGCGCGCCTCGCGCCGCCACGGCCGCGCCACCAGCGGCTTGGGCATCTCGATGAAGAGATCGTAGAGCTCGTACTTGCGCTCGCGCCCGATCTCGAGCACGTCGCGAAAGCCGGCGGTCGTCAACAATCCCGTCTTGGCGCCCTTGCGCTCGATCAGGGCATTGGTGAACAGCGTGGTGGCGTGAACGACCCGGCCGATCTCGCTTGCACCGACGCCCGCTTTCGCCAGCGCCTTGCGGGTGCCCTCGATGGCACCGCGCGCCGGATCGTCGGGAGTGGTGCTCTCCTTCCAGATCACGGCGCGGCCGCTGCGGGGATCGTGGATGACCAGGTCCGTGAAGGTGCCCCCGATGTCGATGCCGAGGGAAAGCGGTGCGGTACTCATTCGGCGCGGATATTGCCCTGCTTCACCACCTTCGCCCAGCGCTCGCGGTCCTTGAGGATGGTCGCCTTGAAGGCGGGGCCGTCCTGCGGAACTGCGACGAGGCCGCGTGCCGCCAGCAGCGGCTCCGTCGCCGGGTCGTTGATCGCGTCGAGGAACAGCTTTGCGAGACCGCTGGCAATGTCGGCTGGCAGACCTGCCGGCCCGACCAGCCCGAACCAGTTGTTGATGTCGAGCGTCGGGATGTCCTTGGTGAGCAATGGCAGGTCCGGCGCCATCGGGTTGGGCCGCGACGAGGCGAGCGCCAGTGCCCGCACCTGGCCGCTTCTGACCTGACCGATGATTTCCGACACGTTGGCGAAGAAGATGTCGATCTGTCCGGCCGCGACATCGGCGATCGCCGGGGCGCCGCCGCGATAAGGGACATGCAGCAGCTTCAGACCACCCGCCTCGGCGGCGAACAGCTCGGCGCCGAGCTGGTTGGTCGAGCCGTTGCCGGTCGACCCGTAAGTGACCTTGCCGGGGTTCTCCTTGGCGTAGGCGATCAGCTCGGCGACGGTCTTGAAGGGTGCGGTCGGCCGAGCAATCAAAGCCATCGGCACGCCGACGAGATTGCAAATCGGCAGCAATTCCTTGTCGAGGTCGAGCGGAATCTGCGAGCCCGGCACGACCGGCGCCACCGCGAGTGAGCCCATGATGCCGATGCCGACCGTGTAGCCGTCGGGCGCCGCGTTGGCGACCGCTTTCAGCGCGATGAATCCGAGCGCGCCGGTCTTGTTGTCGACGACCACGATCTGGCCGGTGCGCCGCTGGATCGCCTCGCCCGCGATGCGCGCCGCGATATCGGCCGTGCCGCCCGGCGGGAATCCGACGACGATATGGATCGGCTGCTTAGGCTGCCACTGCGCCCGAGCCGATGCCGCGGCGAGCATGAACGGGCTCGCGAGAAGACTTCTGCGTAACATGCCGCACCTCTTTTCCCCTAGGGAAGGTCGAGCAAGGCCCATGCCGGGTCAAGCATGCGGCGGGTGCTTGTCGTGCGACGCGCTTCGGCTAGTCTCCGCGCCGCATGCCCCTCACCCGCCCCGCCGCCGACGTCTGGTCCCTGCTCTCCGACGTCACCGAAGAGACTCCGACCGCGACGGCCTTCATTCATGGCGAACGCCGCCTGAGCTTCGCCGACCTGCTCGATAGCGCCGCGCGCGTGGCACAAGGCCTCGCCGACCTCGGCGTCGGCCCGGGCGACCGGGTGGCGTTGTGGCTGCCCAACATCCTCGCCTATCCCATCGTCTACCTCGCGTGCGCCCGACTCGGCGCCATCGCGGTCGCCGTCAACACGCGCTACCGCGCCGTCGAGGTGGCCGACATCGTCGGACGCTCCGGGGCCAAGGTGCTGGCCTGCGCGCCCGCGTTCCGGCGCATCGACTTCCTGTCGATTCTGGCGGATATCGATCCTGCCGCGCTCGCGGGCCTGGCTGCATTGGTGACCGTCGGCGAGGAGCCGTCGACGATTCCGCCCGCCATCGAGGCGTTGCGACGCGTGCCCTTCGAGCGATTGCTGTCGCGGCCGCCGCTCGCCACCAACCACGCGATGGCCAAGGCGCCGTGCAACATCTTCACGACCTCGGGCACCACCAGCGCGCCGAAATTCGTTCTGCACCGCCAGGGCGCGATCGCGAGCCACGCCCAGCAGGTGGCCCGCGTCTTCGGCTTTGCCGCACCGGAAACCGTGACGTTGTCGATCCTGCCGCTGTGCGGCGTGTTCGGTTTCGACCAGACGATGGCGACGCTGGCCGCCGGCAAGCCCTGCGTCCTGGTCGAATCCTACGAGATCGACGAGCTGGCGAAGCTGATCGCGCGTCACCAACCGACCACCCTGTTCGGCAGCGACGACCTCTACGCCCGCCTGCTCGACGAGATTCCCGGCGAGCGTCCGATGCCGTCGGTCAAATGGGCAGGGTACGCCTCGTTCAATGCAGCGCTGGGCAATCTGCCCGAGCAAGCGGAGAAACGTGGGCTGCTGCTGTGCGGCCTCTACGGCATGAGCGAGGTCCAGGCGCTCTATGCCCGCCAGCCGATCGAGGCCGAGACTGCCCGGCGCAAGATCGGCGGCGGCGTGGTCGTGTCGCCGCTCGCCCATGTCCGCGTGCGCGATCCGGAAAGCGGCAAGCTGCTCGGCGTCGGCGAGGCCGGTGAACTCGAATGCGCCGGCCCGTCGCTGATGGTGGGCTACTACGGCAACGACGCGGCGACCGCCAACGTCCTGACGGCGGACGGGTATGTCCGCACCGGCGATCTCGCCGAGCTCGACCCCTATGGCGGCTTCACTTTCCTGAGCCGCATGGGCGACGTGCTGCGGCTGTCCGGCTTCCTGGTCAATCCGCAGGAGATCGAGACCCACATCCAGAAGCTCGCCGGCATCGCCAATTGCCAGACCATCGCCGTCGCCCGCCCCGAGGGCGTGCGCGCCGTGGCGTTCGTGATTCTCGACCCCGGCACGGCGCTCGACGAGCCCGCGATCATCGCCCACTGCCGGCGCGGCCTGGCCAACTACAAGGTGCCGCTGCGCGTGCTCGCCATCGACGACTTCCCGAAGACGCCCTCGCCCAACGGCCTCAAGATCCAGCGCAACAAGCTGCGCGAGCTCGCCGAGGCGGAGCTCCTGCGGCCATGATCGTCGGCGACAAGGGTGCCACGGGTGTCTTATTGGCCCCGTCGAATTGTAGTGCGCGCAGGTACCTGCACCGCAGGACGCTGAAGCAAGATGGTGAAGTCCATCGCTACTGGTGTCTCGCGCGCAGTGTGCGGGATGGCCGTCGCGTCATCCGGCAGACGATGGCGCAGCTTGGCGGGAGCGGGACGGCCCTGGACCCTCTGAAATGCGGCAGCTCCTGAGCAGCGCAAGGGAGGCTGCCCGAGGTCCAACGCACAATCGCTTGCACAGTATTGCCTCAAATTCGCCTCACGGCGCCTTCAATTGTAGAGGCATATCAACATCGAAAGTCGTTAAGGTCCGTTCAGGCGGCCGAGCCGTGGCTGTTCCGTTGTTCGGCTGTCGGGCGATGGTTGTGATCCTTCTGGCGAGGGCATGTCGATGCTGAAAAGAGTAGCTGTAACCGCACTTGCGACCCTGCTTCTTGCTGGGCCGGCGCTGGCCGAGCCGGCCATCTTCACGTGGACGGGGTATGGCCTGAATGTCCCCGGAAGCGGCAAGTGCCCGACCTACAAGATGACCATCGACGTGACGGTCGTCGGCACGGACGTGCAGGGCCGCTTCCAGCAGGAAGGCCGCCCGGAGCGGAACTTCAAGGCGACGCTGGGCGCCGACATGAAGTTCAAGACCACCGCCATCGTCGGCGGCGGCAACAAGATGGACGTCGTTGGCTCGCTCAAGGAGGGCGCCTCGACGATCATGCTCGACGGCTACTGCCTCTTCGAGGGCAAGCTCACCAAGCGGTAGTCGACCCGTCGCAATGGGCACGCAGCGAGTGAGGTTGCGCGCAGCAGGATGCGCGACCCTTTCCTACCTGCGTGCGTTTTAAGGAACGATCGCTCGGTAAAGCTGGCAGCGACGACTGCCGGAAGACCGGCAAACAGTGAGGCTCGTGATGAAGAGACGTCTTCTGACGCAGGTGTTGTTGCTTGGCATGGTAGGGGCCCCGGCCTTTGCCGCCGATCCGCCGTTGCCGGCGATGCAGGAAACGCCGAGCCTCGCGGAACAGGTGAAGTCGGGTGCGTTGCCGCCGGTCGACAAGCGCATTCCCCAGCAGCCCCTGATCGTCACGCGGTTCGCCGGTGGCGACGGCCCAGGCAAGCACGGCGGCCAGCTCAACATGCTGATCTCGGGCTCGCGCGATACCCGCCTCATGACGGTCTACAGCTACACCCGCCTGATCGCCTACGACGATAAGTTCAAGCTGCACCCAGATATCCTCGAGAGCTACGAGGTCAAGGAGGGTCGCGAGTTCACCTTGAAGCTGCGCGCCGGCCACAAATGGTCGGATGGCCACCCCTTCACGACCGAGGATTTCCGCTTCTTCTGGGAGGATGTCGCCAACGACAGCGAACTCTCGCCATCCGGTCCGTCGGTTGAGCTCCTCGTCGATGGCAAGCCGCCCAAGGTCGAGATCATCGACGAGCGAACGATCCGCTACACCTGGGACAAGCCCAACCCCTACTTTATCGAAAGCCAGGCGCGCGCCGCGCCGCTCTTCCTGTTCCGCCCCGCGCACTACCTCAAGAAGCTCCACGGCAAGTACACGCCCGAGGAGGAAATCCTCAAGATTCACAAAGGCAGCCGCTGGGCCAACATCTTTCGGCGCCAGGACGTGATGTACGGCAACAGCAACGTCGACATGCCGACCCTCAACCCGTGGGTGCTCACCACGGTCCCACCGGCCCAGCGCTTCGTCTTCGCACGCAACCCCTACTATCACCGCATCGACCAGAAGGGACAGCAGCTTCCCTACATCGACGACGTGATCATGACCGTGGCGGCAACCAACCTGATTCCCGCCAAGGCGGGCCTCGGCGAGTCCGATCTGCAGCCGCGCTATATCAACATGCGCGACTACACCTTCCTGCAGAGTAGCGCCAAGACCTCGGGCGTCAGCGTTCACTTGTGGAAGTCCGGTTCGGGCTCGCAGATCGCCCTCTACCCCAACCTGACCGCGAGCGACGAGGAGTGGCGCAAGCTGATGCGCGACGTCCGGTTCCGCCGCGCGTTGTCGCTGGCGATCGACCGCGAGGAGCTCAATCAAGCTGTCTATCTGGGATTGGCCAAGCCTTCCAACAACACGATCATGGAGGGCACCGAGCTGTTCAAGCCGGAATACGCGACGAAGTGGGCGAACCACGATCCCAAGCTCGCGAGCAAGCTTCTCGACGAGGTCGGCCTCAACAAGCGTGGCTCAGACGGGATTCGCCTCCTGCCCGACGGTCGACCGGCAACAATCGTCGTCGAGCATGCGAGCGAGGAGACCGAGGACGCGGATGCCCTGCAACTGATCGGCGAGTTCTGGAAGAAGGTCGGCATCAAGATGCTGACCAAGCCGCAGACCCGCGAGAATTTCCGGCTGAGAGCCTTCTCGGGAGATGCGGTCATGACCGCCTTCGCCGGCGTCGTGACGGCCGCGCCGACGGTCGACACCAGCCCCAAGGAGTTCGCGCCGACCATGCAGGGCGGCCTTCAGTGGTCCCGCTGGGGCATGTTCGTGGAATCCAAGGGTACAAAAGGGGAAAAATGCGACCTGCCGTCGGCTTGCAAGCTGATCGACTATCTCAGGGAGTGGGAGACCTCGGCCGACCCAGCGGTGCGCCGCAAGGCCTGGGACCAGATCCTGACCAGCAGCGCCGACGAGGTCTTCTCCATCGGGACGGTGAACGGCATCCGTCAGCCTGTCGTCGTTGGACCCAAGGTCCGCAACGTCCCTAAGGAAGGGTACCACGCCTGGGATCCGGGCGGGTACATCGGCCTCTACCAGCCTGACACATTCTGGATCCGCCAGTAGGGTCAGCCCGGCGTCGTTCAGATCGTGACGAGCGCCGGCACGTACACCGGCTCACTACGAGCACGCTGCTCGGGCGACACTGCCGGCAGCAGTGTGAACCGCGCCGGATTTGCCAGATGTCGCGGCGATCAGAACACCCGGTCAAGCCGCCCACGTCGACAAGCATAATTGTCGGTGAAGCTCTACGTGTACGGGCCGAGTCCGAACTCATCTAGCCATCGCCGATATCGAGCGTCACGCAGCCTGTCCGCCACGGCTACGATCATCTCCACAACTGCTTGCTGGCGATGGCTGCGCCCTGCGCAAGCGTCTCCAGCTTGGCCCAGGCGATGTCGCGGTGAACACGGCCGCCGAGGCCGCAATCGGTCGAGGCGATGACGCGCTCGCGGCCGACCAGGCTGGCGAAGCGGCCGATCCGTTCGGCGACCAGCTCGGGATGCTCGACAACGTTGGTGGCGTGGCTCACCACGCCGGGCAGGATCAGCTTGTCGTCGGGCAGCTTGGTGTCCTTCCACACCGCCCATTCGTGCTCGTGGCGCACGTTGCCGGCCTCGAAGGAGTAAGCTCCGGCATTGATCTCGAGCATCAGCCCGACGATCTCGCGCATCGGGACGTCGGTCGTGTGCGGTCCGTGCCAGCTCCCCCAGCACAGGTGGAAGCGGATGCGATCCTGTGGCAGGCCGCGCAGCGCGTGGTTCAGCGCCTCGATCTTGGGCCTGGTGAACTTGCGATATTCCTCGGCCGTCGGCTCCGGGTTGATCTGATCGAAATTCTCGGCAATGGCCGGATCGTCGATCTGCAGCACCAGGCCGGCGTCGACGATCGCCTTGTACTCCTCGCGCATGGCGTCGGCGCAGGCGAAGACGAACTCGTCGTCGCTCTTGTAGTGCTCGTTGCCGATGCGCGCGCAGCTCGCCGGCCCGATCGACGTCATGAAGCCTTCGCCGACATTGCTGGCGGCGAGAGCGGCCTTGAAGTTGGCGATGTCGGCAGCGATGGCCTTGTGGCCCGTGTAGCTGATGGGCCCGACACAGAACGGCCAGTCGTGGGCGCGCGGCCCGGTCGACACGCCGGAGTCGGGATCGCCGTAGGCGACGGCGAAGCGCTGGCGGTCGCGCCGGTCGGCGAAGCTCGACAGCACGGTGTTGCCCGGCGACGAGCGCTTGGCCGGCATGTCGTAGAGGCCGAGTCCCTTGACCTGCAGGTTGGCCAGCCGCGAGAACGAGTAGCTCCACCAGGCGCGGTAGTTGATCTTGTGGCCCATCGACTTGCCGTACTCGCCGTCGCCCGGCACCGTGATGCCGGCAGCGACCTGGCGGCGCACGACATCGGCGACCGATTGGGAAAGCTGTCGCTGGAAAGCCGCTTCGTCGACCGTGCCGGCCTCGCGCCTGGCATTGGCCTCGATCAGATCGTCGGGCCTGGGCAGGCTGCCGGCATGGCTGGTCAGGATGCGATCGCCGCTGGCTTTCATGATTAGCGTCCCTTGAACTTGGCCGGCTTGCGCTTCTCGGCGAAGGCGCGCGCGGCTTCCTGGAAATCCTCGCTGAGATAGAGCTTCTCCGGCGCGCCCATGAACATGACCTCGCGGCTGAGCCGATCCATGTAGTGTCGCCGCATGCGCACGGTCGAGCGCACGCTGAGCGGCGGGTTCTTCAGCACTTCCTCGGCCAGCCCCCGCGCCACCTCGAGGTACTTGCCCTTGGGTGCGACGCGATTGATCAGGTTGGCCTGGAACGCCTCCTCGGCGGTGAAGAAGCGGCCGGTCAGCGCCGCTTCCATGGTGAAGGCACCGCCGCCGCGATAGTGCATCAGCGCCCAGTACTTGCCCGCCCCCAGCCCGCGCGAGGTCTCGGTGATCTGGAACCGGGTGCCCTCCTCGGCGACGATCAGGTCGCACTCCAGCACGATGCCGACCGACAGGCCGAGCACGTAGCCGTGCGGCGCGGCGATCACCGGCTTCCAGTTCACCGACTTTGTGAGCAGGTCGGCCGAATGCGTGCCGCGGCCCTGCGGCCCGCCGAGCTTCAGGAACTCCTCGCGGCTGCGGAGCTGGCGCTGATGCACGTCGGCGCCGGTCGAGAAGGCACGGCCGTTGCCGCACAGGATGGCGATCTCGGCGTCGCTGTCGCTATCGAAGCGATGCAGCGCATCGCCCAGCACACCCACCAGCTCGTCGCTGAAGGCGTTGAGCTTCTCCGGACGATTGAGCGTCAGTGTCACGATCCCGCCGTCCCGCTCATAATTCACGAGCGCCATCGATTCCCCCTTTGAAGTTCTTCGTCGGACCGCCATGCTAGCCGGAAAGATCAGGAGGAAACCATGCCAAGCATCCGCATGGCAGCAATCGCATTGCTGTCATTGGCAATGTTCGCCGCCGACGCCGCAGCCCAGAAGAAGTACGATCCCGGCGCCAGCGACACCGAGATCAAGCTCGGCCAGACGATGCCCTACAGCGGGCCGCTTTCCGGCTTCATCACCCTCGCCAAGGCCGAGCTCGCCTACTTCCAGATGATCAACGATCAGGGCGGCGTGAACGGGCGCAAGATCACCATGATCTCGCTCGATGACGGCTTCAGCCCGCCCAAGACGGTCGAGCAGACGCGCCGCCTGATCGAGCAGGAGCAGGTGCTCGCCATCTCCGGCTCGCTCGGAACGTCGACCAACGCAGCGGTCCAGAAGTACCTCAACGGCAAGAAGGTGCCGCAGCTCTTCCTCGCCAGCGGCGCCAGCCGCTGGAACGACCCGGAGCACTTCCCCTACACGATGACCCTGACGCCGATCTACCAGGCGGAGGCGCGCATCTACGCCGCCTACATGCTGAAGGAGGTCAAGGACCCCAAGGTCGCCGTGCTCTATCAGAACGACGATTTTGGCAAGGATTTCCTCAAGGGCTTCCGCGATCGCCTGGGCGACAAGGCCGCGTCGGTGATGGCGCGCGAGGTGAGCTACGAGGTCACCGACGCCACCGTCGATTCGCAGATCATCGATCTCGCCTCGACCAAGGCCAATGTCTTCCTCAACATCACCACGCCCAAGTTCGCCGTGCAGGCGATCCGCAAGGCTCACGAGCTCGGCTGGAAGCCGCTGCAGTTCATCGACAACCCGGCGGCGTCGATCGGCATCGTCATGCGGCCAGCCGGCATCGAGGCGTCGAAGGGCATCGTCTCGGCGGCCTTCGTCAAGGACCCGACCGACCCGCAATACAAGGACGACCCGGAGTTCCTGGCCTGGGTCGCCTGGATGAAGAAGTACTACCCCGCCGGCAGCCTCGAGGATCCCCAGAACGTGGTGGGCTACGTCCAGGCGCAGGCGATGGTCCAGGTCCTGAAGCAGTGCGGCGACAACCTGACCCGCGAAAACGTCATGCGCCAGGCCGCCAACCTCAAGGACTTCCACCCCGCCATGCTGCTCAAGGGCATCAACATGAACACCAGCCCGACCGACTATCAGCCGATGGAGGAGATGGCCCTGCAGCGCTTCAACGGCGACCGCTTCGAGGTGTTCGGCAACCTGCTGAGCGCGCGGTTCGATTAGGAAGAGCACGCATTTTTCTCGCCTGCCTCGCCTGTCCTGCGGCTGCGGAGTGGACGCATCTTCTATGCCTCCCCCGCAATCGGGGGAGGTGCCCCGTCATACGGGGCGGAAGGGGAATGCCACAGTCGAGATTCTAACGATTCCGACGTCGGAATCTCACGGATCTCGGTTGAGGCTTTCCCCTCCGGCCCTACGGGCCGCCTCCCCCGATCAGGCGCTATTTGCAGGGCCACAGGGGGAGGCAGAAGAAATTTACCGTCCCGGCAGCCGCAGGCCAGCCACGGCGGAGCCGATGAAGGTCTGCGGCCGCGACGGTGGGGCCACGCCCATGCGCTGCTCGAGCCTTTCCACGCACGCCCGCGTCGCCTGCGCGAGCTGCTGCCAGGTAGCGACCGAATCGAACTGCTGCAGCAGGCACTGGTCGTAATAGGTATAGCGATCGCCGGCGCCGCAGCCGAAGCTGGCGCGATCGGCGGCGGCCGCCGTCAGCACGATGCGATTGGGCTGGCGCATCGCCGGGGTCAGGAACACCCCGCTGTGGCAGGCCGACACCACCACCACGGTCGGCCGCGACCCGCAGCCCGCATCGAGCGCACTGTCGAGCGTCGATGGGCCGACCGTGCCGCGCGCCTGCTTGAGCACGAAGCCGGTCTCGTCGCCGTGGCTGGTGACGAAGGCGAGACAGGCCTCGCCGCCGCCGTTGCGCAGGGCGCTCGACACGTTGGCTGCCGTCGCGACCGGCAAGGACGGGTTGGCCGTCGGATCGGACGTGAACGCGCTGATGTCGCGCACGCCCTGGGCCGCGAGCTTGTCGCGCATCGACCGCACGCCATTGTCGAAGGCCGGGCTGTTGTTGTCGCCGGCGATCAGCACGACATGCCAGCGGCTGGCCGGCACGGCGACGCTCGCCGTCGCCGAAGGATCGGGCGCGCGCGGACTGGCCGGCGGGGCCCCTGCCGTCTCCAGCGTGCAGGCCGTAACGAAAAGGGCGGCGAGAAGAAGCGCCTCGAGGCGAGCCCGCATGCCGGACCATGCTCCTGCTGGTTGGACGACGTTCCTTACTTCGTCTTCGCGCCTACCGCGCGCAAGGCCATGTCGGCGTAAAGTTTGGCCATCTGCTCCTCGCCGAGCGCGCCGTCAGGACCGTACCACATCGATACGTGGGTGCATTGATCGAGCAGCGCCATGGCGATCGCCTTGACGTCGCTGTGGCCATCGACGCGCGGCGGGTCGAAAACGCCGCGCTCGGTGCCGCGCGTCAGGACGCCGACCAGAATATCGCGGATAGCGCGCCGGCTGCGCCGAATATCGGCGACCCGCTCGCCGCTCAGCCAGCCGATCTCGCGATTGGCGACCAGTGCCTCCACCCTGAGGCGGCAGTGGCGCACCACATAGATGCGCACGAAGGCGGTGAGCTGCGCCGCCGGATCGTCGCCCGCCCCCGCCACCGCCTGCTGGCACAGCCGCTCGAGCTCGCCCTGGGTGGAGGCGATGATGTCGTGCAGCAGCTCGTCCTTGGAGCGGAAGTGATTGTACAGCGCGCCCTGGGTCAGGCCGCACGCCTTCATGATGTCGCGTACCGTCACCACGGGGTAGCCACGCTCGGCGAACTGGGCGAAGGCGGCGGCGCGGATCGCCTCGACCGGCGGCCGTTGCGGATCGCGTTCGCCGGCGACGGTGACGGCCGGGGTGCGCTTGGGCGTCATCGCCGGTCCCTCTCGATGCCCTCGACGATGCGCCAGGCGAGCTCGGCTGCCGGGCGAACGAGCTTGCCCGATTCGGCGGCGCGTACATTGGAAGCCGTGCCGTCGAGCGCCCGGCCATAGACACCCTGGCGGATGCACGACACCCGAAACAGATTGTAGGCCATGTAGAAATCCCACAGCGCCACCTCGGGGACCGCACGCCTGGACAGAGTGCAGTAATATTCGACCATCTCCTGCTCGCTCGGCAGGCCGAGAGCGGCGAGGTCGTGACCCTCGAGGCCGCCCCAGTCCTTGGGCGTACGCCACAGCATGCAGAGATAGGCGAGCTCGGCGAGCGGATCGCCGAGGGTCGAGATCTCCCAATCGATGATGCCCAGCACGCGGGGCTCGCTCGCATGGTAGACCATATTGTCGAGCCGGTAGTCGCCATGCACCAGCACGGTCTCGTCGTTGGCCGGCAGATGGGCGGGCAGCCAGTCGAGCAGTCGGTCCATAGCCTCGATCGTCTCGGTCTCGGAGGCTTTGTACTGCTTGCCCCAGCGCGAGATCTGGCGCGCCACGTAACTGCCGGGCCGGCCGAAATCGGCAAGGCCTAGGGCGGCATAGTCGACGGCGTGCAGCCGCGCCAGGGTCTCGAACTTGGCACGATAGATCGCCCGCCGTCCCTCGCGCGCGACCTCCGGCAGCAACGGGTCCCACAGCACCCGGCCGTCGCAAAACTCCATGATGTAGAAGGCAGTTCCGACGACGCTGTCGTCCTCGCACAGGGCATAGGCGCGCGGCGTCGGCACGTTGGTCCGGTTGAGCGCGGAAATGACCCGGAACTCGCGATCGACGGCATGGGCCGACGGCAGCAGCTTGCCGGGCGGCTTGCGCCGCAGCACGTACCGTCGGCCGGCCGCGTCGGTCAGACGATAGGTCGGATTCGACTGCCCACCCTTGAACTGCTCGACCTGCACCGGGGCAACGAAACCCGGCACGTGCTCGACCATGAACCGGTCGAGAGATCGCTCGTCGAAACGATGCTTTTCCTGCACCGCCATCGTGCCGATATACTCTGCCCCGCGTCGCGTCACCCGCGCCCCCTGAACGATCGTTCACTTTGGGCCGAGTGTGCTCGCTCGACCGCGCCCACGCAATACGAACCGCCTCCCCGCGACATCGCCTCGGCAGGTTCGCGATCACGCTTTGTCGCGGCCGCCAAATGGCGCTTGGGCAAAGCGGCATAATTGTGTTTATCTAGAGCTAGAGTCGGCTCGGGGGTTCGGGCCCAACAACACACCGTTTGTCGCTGCGCGCGCCGGGGAGGCATCGTTGAGTCGATTCCTGAGCAAGGACTTTCTGTCCGGGCTGATGTTCATCGCCTTCGGACTGATTGCCCTGTATTTCGGCCAGAAATTGGCCCTGGGCACCACCGTCCGCATGGGCCCAGGCTATGTCCCGCGCATGCTGTCGCTCATCCTGCTGGGGCTGGGCGGGCTGATCTGCGTCGTCGCCCTGGTGACAGGCAGCGAGCCGGTCGAACGGCCGAAATGGCGGCCGATCACCCTGGTGACAATCGGCATCGTCTGCTTCGCCTTGTTGTTCGAGCGGGCCGGCCTGTTGCCAGCGCTGGTCGTGCTGGTCCTGATCGCTTCTCTGGGCGGGGACGAGTTCAAGCTCACCGAGGTCATCGGCAACATGGTCGTGCTCGCCCTCTTGTGCACCGTCGTCTTCAAGGTCGGCCTCGGCATGAACATCTACATCCTGCGCGGAGTTTGGTGAGATGGACCTGCTGAACAACCTGCTGCTCGGCCTGTCCGTCGCGGTCACCTTCCAGAACCTGTTCTACGCCCTCATCGGGTGCATGGTCGGCACGCTGATCGGCGTCCTGCCCGGCATCGGCCCGGTGGCGACCATCGCCATGCTGCTGCCGATCACCTTCCACCTGCCGCCGACGGCTTCGCTGATCATGCTGGCCGGCATATACTACGGCGCCCAGTACGGCGGCTCGACCACGTCGATCCTGGTCAACCTGCCCGGCGAGGCCTCTTCGGTGGTGACCTGCCTCGACGGCTACCAGATGGCACGGCGTGGCCGCGCCGGCGCCGCCTTGTCGATCTCGGCCGTCGGCTCGTTCTTCGCCGGCACGATCGGCACGATCATCATCGTCATCTTTGCCGAGCCCTTGACGCGCATGGCGCAGAAATTCGGCCCGGCCGATTATTGCTCGCTGATGGCCTTGGGCCTCGTCGCCGCCGTCGTGCTGGCCAGCGGCTCGGTGATCAAGGCGATCGCCATGGTCTTCCTCGGCCTGCTGTTCGGCCTGGTCGGCACCGACGTCAATACCGGCGCCCAGCGCTTCACCTTCGATATCCCCGAGCTCAGCGACGGCATCGACTTCGCACCGATCGCCATGGGCCTGTTCGGCATCGCCGAGATCGTGGTCAATTTGGAACGAAGATTGGAGCGAAGCGGCGCCATCAAGGTGGGGTCGCTTTGGCCAACGCGCGAGGAAATCCGACGCTCCATACCGGCCGTCCTGCGCGGCACGACGCTTGGCTCCCTGCTCGGCGTGCTGCCGGGCGGCGGCCCGACCCTCGGTGCCTTCTCGGCCTACACCCTGGAGAAGAAGCTTTCCAAGAACCCCGGCGAGTTCGGGAAGGGAGCGGTCGAAGGCGTCGCGTCGCCGGAGGCGGCCAACAATGCCGCCGCCCAGACCTCGTTCATCCCCATGCTGACGCTGGGCATCCCGTCCAACGCCGTGATGGCGCTGATGGTCGGCGCCATGATCATCCAGGGCATCCAGCCTGGCCCCGAGGTCATGACCAAGAAGCCGGACCTGTTCTGGGGCATGATCGCCTCGATGTGGATCGGCAACCTGATGCTGGTCATCATCAACCTGCCGATGATCGGCATGTGGGTGAAGCTGCTCACCGTGCCCTACCGCTTCCTCGCCCCGGCGATTCTGCTGTTCTGCTGCATAGGCGCCTACAGCCTGCAAAACAGCACCTTCCACGTCCTGCAGGTCGCCATGTTCGGCGTGCTGGGCTACATCTTCGTGCGGCTCGGCTGCGAGGGAGCCCCGTTCCTGCTCGGTCTGGTCCTCGGCCCGCAGATGGAGGAGTACTTCCGGCGCGCCATGCTGCTGTCGCGCGGCGATCCGATGGTGTTCATCGAGCGGCCGATCAGCCTGGGCCTGCTGATCACGACGGCCCTGCTGCTGATCCTGATGGCCTTGCCCAGCATCAAGAAGGCGCGCGAGGAGGCATTCCAGGAAGAAGGCTGAGGAGGAAGGATCATGTCCGATCTGCCCAAGCGCGTGACCATCGACGAGGAAGGCCCACGCGAGGGCTTCCAGTCGGAGAAGAAGACGATCCCGGTCGCCGACAAGGTGCGCCTCATCGAGGCGCTGGCCGAGACCGGGCTGGGCCGCATCGCCTGCGTGTCCTACGTCAACCCCAAGCGCGTGCCGACCATGGCCGACGCCGAGGAGGTGGCGGCCGCTATCCGGCGCAAGCCGGACGTCCAGTACAGCGCCCTGTGGCTCAACCAGCAGGGCCTCGAGCGCGCCCTGCGCGGTCCGCTGCATGTCGACGGCGGCGTGCGCGTCACCGCCTCGGACACCTTCTCGCGCAAGAACATCGGCAAGTCCGTGCCCGACGCCATGGTCGAGCAGCGGATGTCGCTCAAGACCTTCAAGGACCGCGGCATGCCGGTCGAGTGGGGCATCATCCTCGGCGCCTTCGGCTGCAATTACGAGGGGGCGCTGTCGACCGAGCTGATCCTGCAGCGCGTGCAACTCGCCCTCGACGAGGCCGAGCTGGCCGGCTTCAAGCTCCAGGGAATCAAGCTCACGGACGCGATGGGCTGGGCGACGCCGCAGTCGGTCGAGCGCCTGATCGGCGCCATCCGCTCGAAGTGGCCCGACCTCGAGATCGCGCTGCACCTGCACGACACCCGCGGCACCGGCCTGGCAGCGGCCTATGCCGGCCTGCGGCTCGGCGTCACCAAGTTCGATGCCTCGATCGCCGGGCTCGGCGGTTGCCCGTTCGCCGCCACCGACGGCGCGGCCGGCAACATCTGCACCGAGGATTTCGCCTTCCTGTGCGAGGAGATGGGGGTCGAGACCGGCCTCGACATCGACCACTTGATCGAGGTCGCCCGGATCGCCGAGGACGTCGTCGGCCGGCCCTTGCCGGGCCATGTCATGCGCGGCGGCACGCTCACCGCCGCCAAGCAGAGAGCCAACGCATGAACGTCGAGACCTTGCAGCCCGGCACCCTCCCCGATTCGACCCTGGTCGATGTTCCCAGCGTGCCGTGGCAGCCGACCGGCTTTGCCGGCATCGACTGGAAGATCCTGATGGAGAACGAGAGCGGCCTGCGCACGGTGCTGATGCGCTGGGCGCCCGGTGCCCGCCTGCCCTATCATGAGCACGTCGCCCTCGAGCAGACCTTCGTGCTCGAAGGCTCCTTCTCGGATCACTCCGGCACCTGCCGCGCCGGCCAGTACGTCTGGCGCCGCGCCGGCAGCCGGCACGACGCCTGGACCGAGGAAGGCTGCCTGATGATCGCCTTCTTCCTGAAGCCCAACACCTTCTTCGGCTGACGC
The DNA here is from genome assembly GCA_046349335.1 of Reyranellaceae bacterium. GTDB lineage: Bacteria > Pseudomonadota > Alphaproteobacteria > Reyranellales > Reyranellaceae > Reyranella. Next base: position 45,043 of record JAXMCO010000002.1, on the reverse strand, counting down.
CGGCGAGAGGCTCCTCCCGGTCATCCGTCGCGTCGCGCGGGACGCCCCCGCCCCTGCCGCGGCGTTCGGCCGGGCAACGGTCGAGGGTGCTGTCCTGAAGGCGGTGGCGTACCGACCCGGGCGCCTCTACGACGTGGCAGCGATGCTGCTCCAACCGATGCCGCGGTGCCGTTCTGCCCTGCGCAGCAGGAAGCGGCCGGCACCGCAATGCGCGTTCACACGGCATGGCCGGCTCTGCTAATGGTCCGGCATCACGGGAGCGCCAGAAGGCGCGACGGCAGGGAGGCGGCGTTCATGTCCGGAGTGCTGGAGGGTATTCGCGTTCTCGATTTCGGCCGCTACATCGCCGGCCCGTTCTGCGGCACCATGCTGGGCGATCTCGGCGCCGAGGTGATCCGCATCGAGAAGCTGGACGGCAGCGAGGACCGCTGGGTGACGCCTGTGGTCGCCAGCGGCGAAGGCGCCATGTTCCTCCAGATGGGCCGCAACAAGCTCGGCCTGACGCTCAATCCCATGAAGCCGGCCGGCCGCGAGATCGTGAAGAAGCTGATCGCCGTGTCCGACGTGGTGATCGCCAACCTTCCGTACGAGACCCTGCAGGAGATGGGGATCGACTACGAGACGATCTCGGCGATCAACCCGCGCATCGTCCTCGCCACCACCTCGACCTTCGGGTCCGAAGGCCCCTACGCCACGCGCGTCGGCTTCGACACGATCGGCCAGGCCATGTCGGGCGCCATGTTCCTGTCGGGCGACGGCAAGGTGCCGACTCGCATGAACGCGCCGTTCGTCGATTTCGGCACCGCGCTGCTCAATACCGTGGGCGTGCTGGCGGCCCTGATGGAGCGTGCCAGGTCGGGCAAGGGTCAGAAGGTCGAGACCGCGCTCCTGCGCACCGCGATCAACATCACCAACGGCCACCTGATCGAGCAGGCGATGCTCGACATCAACCGCATCGCCACGCTCAATCGCGGCTTCACCGCCGGTCCGTCCGACACGTTCAAGTGCCAGGACGGCTGGATCTACGCCATGACCATCGGCCAGCCGCTGTTCGTGCGCTGGTGCAAGCTGATGGGCGACGAGAGCCTGGCGACGGATCCGCGCTTCAAGGACGACCTGGCACGCGGCGACAACGGCGAGGCGCTATCGGCCATCATGCAGAAATGGTGCGATTCGCGGACGATGAAGCAGGCCCTGGCCGAGCTCGAGGCCAACCGCATCCCCGCCGGCCCGGTCTACACGCCGCAGCAGGCGCTCGACGATCCGCACATCAAGCAGGCCAACTTCCTGCACGACATGGAATACCCCGGTGCCGACAAGCCCGTGCCCATCCTGCAGGAGCCGGTGCGGCTGTCGCGAACGCCGCTCAGCATCCGCCGGCGGGCGCCGCAGCTCGGCGAGCATACCGACCAGATTCTGGAGGAGCTGGGCTACGACGCGACGGCCATTCGCAAGCTCCGGGCGGATCGCGTCGTCTGACGCAATTCCCAGGTGATCCTCGAACCCGTCTCAGTCTATAGGAGGTTGGGGGCCGAGGAGACATATGCGCAGCCTCACAGCAACTTTCGCGCTGATCGTATCGGGAACCGCCATCATGCCCGCGGCGGCGGAGGAGTTCCCATACGGCCGGAACGTGACCTTCGACGTCTATCGCAATGGCCAACCGATCGGCCAGCATACGCTCGTGTTCCAACAGGACGGGGCCAACCGGACGGTGACCGTTGCCGTCGACCTTGCCGTCAAGGCGTTGGGCGTGATCGCCTATCGCTACCAGCACAACAGCAAGGAAGTGTGGAACAAGAACGCGCTGCAGGCGCTCGAGGCGAGCACCGACGACAACGGCCAGAAGTATAGCGTTCGCGTCAAGCGCGGCGGCGACGGCCTCACGGTCGAGCGCCAGTCGCCGGCGGCGACTGTTGCCGCCGCCGAGACCAGCGACCAGGGACTGCAGCCGTCGACCGTCGCGCGCGAGGTGCTGCCGGCCAACCTGCTGCCGACGACGCACTGGAACGTGAATCAGGTCGGCCAATCCGCCCTGCTCAATACCCAGTACGGCACCAAGTCGAAGACCCAGGTCACCAAGCTCGGCCGCGAACTGGTCAAGCTGGCCAACGGCACGACCGTCCAGGCGACGCGCTACCACTACACCGGCGACATCCGCATGGATCAGTGGTTCGACGACCGCGGCCGATGGGTGAAGTCAGCCTTCCCGGCCATGGACGGCTCGTCGATCGACTACGTTCTGCGCGAATGACCCCCGTCGAGCGCTTCGAGCGCCTGGCCGATCTCCTCGCCGCCGACCTCGACTTGCGTCGACGCGGCCGCTGGGTCGAGACGGAGTGCCGGGTCGAGATCGGCAACCAGCCTTTCCATCTCGCGATCCGCGGCGGCGTGCTCGAAGAGTTCGCGCGCGGACCGCACCTGATGCGCTCGATCGCTTTCTCGATCCGCGGCAGCGACGAAGCCTGGCAGCGGCATTGGCAGCGCGTCCCCGAGCCGGGCTGGCACGACCTGTTCGCGCTCACCAAGCGCGGCGTCGCCGCGATCGACGGCGACCTCAGGCCGCTGCTGCAGAACCTGCAGTACTTCAAGGACCTGCTGGCCCTGCCGCGCCGGCTGTCGGAGGACCGCTAGGCCATGGCGCCCGCCTTCGAGCCGATGATCGGCCGCTACCTGCGGACGGAGATCGACGGCATCCCGCACCGGATCTATTTCGAGGAGGCGGGCCAGGGCATTCCGCTCGTGTGCCTGCACACCGCCGGCGCCGACGGCCGCCAGTATCGCCATCTGATGGCCGACCCCGAGGTGACGCGCCGCTTCCGCGTGCTGGCCTTCGACATGCCGTGGCACGGCAAGTCGACGCCGCCCGACGGCTGGCAAAAGGACGAGTACCGGCTGACCACGGCCTCCTATACCGCCGCCATCCGCGCCTTCTGCCGGGCCATGGAGCTCGACCGGCCGGTGGTGATGGGCTGCTCGATCGGTGGGCGCATCGTGCTCAATCTCGCGATCGCCCATGCCGCCGAGTTCCGCGCCCTGATCGCCCTCGAGGCCGCCGACTTCCAGCAGCCCTGGTACGACACCGCCTGGCTGCATCGGCCCGACGTACATGGCGGCGAGGTGTGCGCCGCCCTGGTCTCCGGCCTGATCGCGCCGCAAAGCCCGACCGCGAGCCGCCACGAAACGCTGTGGATGTACATGCAAAGCGGCCCCGGCGTGTTCAAGGGCGACCTCTATTTCTATCGCGTCGACGGCGACTTGCGCGACAGGGTCGAGGCGATCGACACCAAGGTGTGCCCGCTCTACCTGCTGACCGGCGAGTACGATTTCTCCTGCACGCCCGACGACACGCTGCGCACGGCCCGCCAGATCCCGGGGGCCGAGGTCCAGATCATGAAGGAACTCGGCCACTTCCCGATGAGCGAGTACCCGGCGAGGTTCCGCGAGTACATCCTGCCGGTGCTGGAGCGGATTGCCACAACGTCATGATCATTTGCTGGAGCCGCTCCAGTACCGCCCCATCTTCTCCTCCCTAAGCGAAGCTTGGGGAAGTGCCACCCGCAGGGGACAGAGGGGTCAAGGGCCTCGGTCGAGGCTTCGGTTCATATTCTTCCACTGGAAGTCTTTTGGGCGTAAAAATAATTCATATTCTATCCAGACGTGTGTCGCTCATGACCCCTCCACCCCCCTGCGGGGGCACTTCCCCAACGCAAGCGTTGGGGAGGAGAAGAGGCGCCACTGGATGGCGCTCTCCCGGCAATGAAGATTACAAAATCTGGAACACCTCGTAGACCGGGCCGGTCGGATCGCGCCGGCCGGTGGCGACGCAGACGATGCGATTGAGAAATCGGTATTTCTCCGACGCCGTCTCGAACCACGGCGTGGTGCGGAAATAATACTGCGCCGGGTCGACCGGCTCGCCGCGGTTGAGCTGCTCCATCACGAAGGCCGGCCCGTGCCGCATGCCGCGATAGCTCATGTAGATCAGATGATCGTCGTCGGTCTTTAGCGTGATGCGCACGTCGAGCATCAGGATGCCGTCGCGCCGCAGCAGGAGCCAGTCGCCGCCCGGTGCCGGCAGCACCGTGCCGCGCAATTCCTCCCCCTCGAACGTGCCACCGGTGACAATGCCGATGCGACGCCGGCCATACGGCGTCTCGCCGACGTCGGTGAAGTTCGGGTCGACGCTCAGGCGGAGCGTGAACAGATGGGATGTGCGGAGCGTCGGATCGGTCATTGTCGCCTCATATCCTGGCGCTGCGGCCGGCCCAGTAGGGCTCGCGCAGCTCGCGCTTCATGATCTTGCCGATGGTGCTGCGCGGCAGCGAGTCCCGGAACTCCACCCCCGCCAGGCGCTGCGTCTTGCCGAGCTGGCCGTTCGCCCAGTCGCAAATCTCGGCCTCGCTCGCCGACGCGCCCGCCCGGCGCACGCAAAGCGCCAGCGGCGACTCGCCCCACTGCTCGCTCGGGATGCCGATCACGGCAACGTCGATCACGTCGGGGTGCTTCAGCAGCAGCACCTCGATGTCGGCGGCATAGACGTTGAAGCCGCCGGAAATGATCATGTCCTTCTTGCGGTCGAGCAGGACGACGAAGCCGTCCTCGTCGATGCGCCCCATGTCGCCCGACTTGAAGAACAGCCGGCCGTCGGCATCGTGCCAGAACAGGTCGCGCGTCTTGCCGGCCTGCTTGTAGTAGCCCTTCATCATCAGTTGGGCGCGGCCGGCCAGCTCGCCGACCTCGCCCTGCGGCAGCACCCTGCCCTGCTCGTCGAGCACGACGATCTCGCTGCCGAGCCCCGGCTTGCCCACGGTGTGGAGCTTGTCGGGAAACAGGTTGGCTTCCAGCGTGCAAGCCGTGCCGCCTTCGGTGAGGCCGTAGATCTCGATCAGACGACCCGGCCAGCGCGCCAGGCAGTCGGCCTTTATTTGGGCGCGCAGCGGCGCGCTGGTCGACAGCTTGGCCTTGAACGAGGCGAGGTCGTACTTGGCGAACGCGGGATGCGCCAGGATGCGCTGGTATTGCACCGGCACCAGCATGGCGTGGGTCACCCGCTCGCGCTCGGCGATCTCGAGGAATTTCGCCACATCCCACTTCGCCATCAGGATGGTCGTGCCGCCGAGGCCGAGCGTCGCCAAGACGGCGACCAGCGTGGTGTTGGAATAGAGCGGCGTCGAGGCGAGCGAGATCGTCTCCGGCCCATAGTCGAACGCCGCGAAGCGCGCCGCCGTCATGTCGCGCATGACGTGGCTGTGCAGGATGCCCTTGGGCAACCCGGTCGTGCCGGAGCTGTAGATGATGTTGAAGTCGTCGAGCGCGCCGATCGGCTGCTCGAAGGGCGCGTCGCTCGCCGGCGCGAGCCAGGCCTCGTAGCCGCGCCAGCCGGGGCGCGCGAAATCGAAGGCAAGGCGGCCGCCCTCGATCAGCTTGCCGAGGCGCTCCTCGTAGGGCTCGACCAGGGCGCGGTACTGATCCGACAGGAACAGGACCTTGGCGTCGCAATCGTCGAGCATCTTCTCCAGCGCATCGGCCGCCGCCATCGTGGACAGCGGCACGACGCAGGCGCCGGCCCGCAGGCCGCCCATGAACGCCTCGAGATACTCGATGGAGTTGGCGGCCAGGATGGCGATCTTGTCGCCGCGGCCCACGCCCATGCCGGCGAGCGCGTGCGCCACCTTGTCGATGCGGCGATCGAAGTCGCGCCAGCTCAGGGTCCTGCCGTCGCAGACCGCCGCTCGCTTGTCGGGCCAGGCGCGCGCGTTGCGGGCGATGCGCACCGGGATGGAAAGGAACTCGGGGAAATCGTCCAGGGTCGGCTGCGGCACGAGCACGCTGTCGGGACACATGCCGGCAGTCCTACTTCTTCGGTTCGACCTTCTCGACCGGCCCGCCGGCCTTCTTCCAGGCGCCGAACCCACCTTCGAAATGGGCGACCGGCGTCAGCCCCATGTCCTGCGCCGTCTTGGTGGCGAGCGCCGAGCGCCAGGCGCCGGCGCAGAAGAACACGAACTTGTTGCCGGTCTGGAAGTAGTCCTTGGCGTAGGGGCTCTGCGGATCGATCCACATTTCGAGCATGCCGCGCGTGACGTTGATCGCGCCGGGGATCGTGCCGTCGCGCCACAGCTCGCGCGGATCGCGGATGTCGATGAAGGTGACGCCGGGCTGGCCATGGACCTCGATCGCCTCGGCGAGCGGCAGGGTCTCGATCGCGGCATTGGCCTCGTCGACCATCTGCTTCACGGTCTTCTTGATCTCGAGCGGCATGGTCTTTCTCCAGTGCGATGCAGCTTACAGCGATGCGAACAATCTATCGCTCGGGGACATGGTCGGCGAGTTCGCTCAGCCACACATCGGGGCTGCCGTCGGACGGCGCTCGCCAGTCGCCGCGCGGCGACAGCGATCCGCCCGACGAGATCTTCGGACCATTGGGCAGCGCCGAGCGCTTGAACTGATTGGTGAAGAAGCGGCGCAGGAAGTGTCCGAGCCAATGTCGGATTTCTTCCAGCGTATAGGCGCGTCGCGTTCCGGTGGGAAGATTGGCCGGCCACACGCCCTTCTCGGCATCGTGCCAGGCATGCCAGGCCATGAAGGCGATCTTGGACGGCCGGTAGCCGAGCCGCGTCAAATAGAAGAGATTGAAATCCTGCAGCGCATACGGCCCGACCGACTGCTCGGTCGACTGGATGGTGCCGGTAGCGCCGACAGGAATCAGCTCCGGCGAGATTTCGGTGTCGAGAATATCGTGCAGGATCGCCGCCGTCTCGGCATCGACGTCGCCCGACGCGGCGACGAAGCGGATCAGATGCTGGATCAGCGTCTTGGAGACCGAGCCGTTGGGATTGTAGTGCGACATGTGATCGCCGACGCCGTAGGTGCACCAGCCGAGCCCGAGCTCGGACAGGTCGCCGGTGCCCACCACCATGCCGCGCTGCTGGTTGGCCAGGCGGAACAGGTAGTCGGTGCGCAGTCCCGCCTGCACGTTCTCGAAGGTGATGTCGTAGACCGGCTCGTCCTTGGCGAACGGATGGCCGATGTCGCCCAGCATCTGGCGCGCCGCCGGCTTGATGTCGATCTCGCCGGCCGTCACGCCGAGCGCTTCCATGAGGCGCCAGGCGTTGCGATAGGTCTTGTCGGTCGTGCCGAACCCCGGCAGCGTATAGGCGAACACGTTCTTGCGCGACAGGCCGAGCTGATCCATCGCCCGGCAGACGACGATCAGCGCCTGCGTCGAATCGAGCCCGCCCGACACGCCGATGATCGCCCGCTCGGTGCGGCTCGAATGGAGGCGCTGGGCCAGACCCTGGATCTGGATGTTGTAGGCCTCGTAGCAATTGTCGCGCAGCTTGGCCGGATCGGACGGCACATAGGGGAACCGCTCGATGGGACGATCCAGCCGGACGCCGGCCGCCGGCGCATCGAGCGCGAAATCGACCTTGCGGAAGCGCTTGACCTTGTCGCCCTCCAGCATCGCGCAATCGGCGAAGCCGTTGTTGCGCAACCGCTCCTGGCGGATGCGGCCGAGATCGACGTCGGCGCGCACGATGGTGGATTCCTTCTCGAAGCGTGCCGACTCGACGAGCTGGTCGCCGCATTCGTAAATCGCGGCATGGCCGTCCCAGGCCAGATCGGTCGTCGACTCGCCCGGCCCCGAGGCCGAGTAGGCATAGGCGGCGATGCCGCGCGCCGACTGGCTGCCGCACAACAGACGGCGCGCCTCGGCCTTGCCGATGGTGATGTTGCTCGCCGAGAGATTGACCAGCACCTCGGCGCCCGCGAGGGCGGCGTGGCTCGATGGCGGCACCGGCACCCAGATGTCCTCGCAGATCTCGACATGGAAGGTGACCTTCACCGTGCCGGTCGAGCGGAACAGCATGTCGGTGCCGAACGGCACGTCGCGGCCGGCCAGCCTGATCGTGTGCTCGATCAGGTTGGCGCCCGACACGAAGTGGCGCTTCTCGTAGAACTCGCGATAGTTCGGCAGGTAGGTCTTGGGCACCACGCCCAGGACAGTGCCGCCCTGGATCACGATCGCCGCATTGTAGAGCCGGCCGGCCAGGCGCAACGGCGCGCCGACGATCAGGACCGGAAACAGATCGCGCGACGCCGCGACCACCTCGGCAATCGACGCCTCGACCTGATCGAGCAAGGCGTCCTGCAGCAGCAGATCCTCGATCGCATAGGACGACAGGCCGAGCTCGGGGAACACCATGATGGCCGCGCCCTCGCGATCGCCGATCCGCGCGAGGCGAATGGTCTCGGCGAGATTGTAGGCGGCGTCGGCGACGCGCGTGCGCGGCACGCAACAGGCGACGCGCACGAACTCGTGCGAATAGAGCGAGTAGAAATCGGACAAAGGCTGGTCGCGGTCGATGATGGCGGTGTCAGCGATTGAGCCTGCCGCCGCACTCCTGTCAAGTCGCGTCGGGAGGAGCTGACCACCGCCCCGCCTGGACACCGCGGAAGACCTCCTTGATCTGAATCAAGGCCGGCCGGGCCGACCTGTGTCGCCCTGCGGGCGTTTGGACCGTCGCTTGCATGGCCCAGACGACGCCGCATGGCGCGACGACGAGGAGCAATGGAGTTCCGCTACTACTCGCTTATTCGCAGCACGCGAGATGGCTTGCTGGTGGGCTGGGTGCCGGACCTGCCGGGCGTGACCGCCTCGAGCTTCGCCGAGGAGGATGTCGTGCGCGAGCTGTCGCACGGAGCCAGGGAGCTGCTTCGAAAGATCTCCGGAAAGGGCCTGCCAACACCGCGATCCAGCCCGGCCGATTCCCTGCCTTTCGGCGATCACATCGGACCCTATCGAAGATTGCTTCTCGTCCTCGGCTGTCCGAGCCACCCCTAGCCGACCACCTCCGCGCCAAGCGCTCCGGCAATGACCCGAGAGGGTCGAGGGTCGCGAGAGCAATTGCCGGTCCGGTACCGACCGAGATTCCGTCCGCCCGGCATTCGGTTCCGCCTCGAACCGCCTCCGGACGTCGGCCGAGCCCAATCTGATGTCGGAGAAGGTCGCACCGCGTCGAACATCCTGAGCGCCCGATCGTGCTTGTCGAGATGCGGGGTGACCGCCCGCACGAATTGTCACAGGTGCCACGCATCCTCGATTTTATATGCTTTCGGCGATGGTGGGCGCGACAGGGATTGAACCTGTGACCCCTGCCATGTCAAGACAGTGCTCTACCGCTGAGCTACGCGCCCATCGCCGAGAGAGCGGTCGTCTACATCGCTGCCCTTCGATTGGCAAGTATCGGCACGCTTAGGCGCACGGTGCGTGACGCGCTGTGTCCCGCACGCTATGAGAACCGGATGGAGTTTTCGCCCGTCGAGCCCGAATCCTTGGCGTTGGATTGCCGACTGCCGCTTCGCCAGACCACCCCCGTGGTCGTCGCCTCGCCGCATAGCGGGTCCCTCTATCCCGCGTCGTTCCTGGCCCAGGCCGCGGTGCCTCTGGCGGCCCTGCGACGGGCCGAGGATGCCTTCGTCGACGAGCTGTTCGCGATCGCGCCCAGCCTCGGCGTTCCCCTGCTGGCGGCGCGGTTTCCACGGTCCTATGTCGACGCCAACCGCGAACCCTACGAGCTCGATCCGGCAATGTTCGAAGGGCCCCTGCCGCGGCCGCTCAATCACCGCAGCAGCCGGGTTGCCGCCGGCCTCGGCATGATCCCGCGCGTGGCGGCGAGCGGCGAGCCGATCTACCGCACGCGCGTCTCCTCGGACGAGATCGAGCTGCGCCTGTCGTCGTGCTGGCGGCCCTATCACGCCACCTTGACGTCGCTGGTCGAGCAGACCCACCGCGCCTTCGGCAGCGCCTTGCTGATCGATGCCCATTCGATGCCGTCCTCGGCGTCCGGCCTGGGGCCGCGCGACCGCGAGCAACGCGTCGATATCGTGCTCGGCGACAATCACGGCGAGGCGTGCGCCCCTCACCTGGTGGATTGGGTCGAGCGGTGGCTGACCGATCGCGGCCTCAGGGTCCAGCGCAACCAACCCTATGCCGGCGGCTTCACCACCCAGCGCTACGGCCGCCCGGATACCGGCCGACACGCCTTGCAGATCGAGATCAACCGGGCGCTCTACATGGACGAGCTGCGCCACGTGAAATTGCCCACGGCAGGGATCGTCGAACGCCTGATGAGCCGTTTGCTGGAGGAGCTGGCCGGCCAGGCTCTGGCACAACTGGCGCCCCGCCCCCTGGCAGCGGAGTAAAGCCACCTCCGCTTCCGACCGACGAGGGCCGATGCAAAAAAAAGGGCCGTGACAAGCACGGCCCGAGTTTAGGGAGGAAACGCCCAAGACGGGCATACAGCAAACAAAGAGGCCACCGAGGCGGCGTTTGCTGCACCCCCAAAATGGTGCATCTGCGAAGAGATTTCAAGAAGAAAAAAAGCCCCTGAATTCACCGATTTATCGCCGTTTCATCCTGTGAATTGGGTGTGTCTTTCTTGCAACGCACAATTCAGGAAGCTGGTCTGCAATTAGCGCAGGCCTGCTGACGCCGCGCGAACGGTGGCAATTCGATAGATTGCTCGAGGGTTTGACCGAACGAGGGGAGGCCAACGTGGCGCGGAAGTTCGTAGTGGCAATGATGATGCACGAAACCAACACATTCTCGCCCCTGCCCACCCCCATCGAGTCGTTCGCCCGGTCGGGCGCCCTGTCGGGGGCGCCGGCCATCGAGGAGGCCGAAGGCACCAACACCTCGCTCAGCGGCTTCATCGAGGTGGCCCGCAAGGCCGGCGCCGAGTTCACCGTGCCGATGGCGGCCTCGGCCCATCCGTCCGGCCTGGTCACCAAGGCCGCCTACGAGCAGATGACGGCGGCGATCGTCGAGGAGGTCGGGAAGGGGTGCGATGCCGTTCTGCTCGCCCTGCACGGCGCCATGGTCGCCGAGCACTACGACGACGGCGAGGGCGAGCTGCTCAACCGGATCCGAAAAATCGCTCCCGACGTGCCGATCGCCGTGGCGCTCGATTTCCACACCCAGATGACAGACGCCATGATCAGGGGCGCCACCATCATCACCGGCTACCGCACCTATCCCCACATCGACATGGCCGATACCGCCCGCCGGTCGGGCCGCACGCTGATGCGCATGCTGGCCGGCGAGGTCGAGCCGCGCATGGTGTGGGGCAACCGGCCGATCATGAGCAGCTCGCTCGTCCACACGCCGTCGCGCGAGCCGATGAAGACCCTGATGGGCATGGCCAACCACGCCGAGGACACCGGCCAGGTCCTCAATGCCTCGGTGTTCGGCGGCTTTCCCCAGGCCGACATCCCCCACCTCGCCTTGTCCTCGGTGATCGTCTGCGACAAGCGCACGGCCGAAGGCGAGGTGCTGCTGAACAAGATCCTCGACACCGCCTGGGAAAAGCGCGAGGGCTTCCTGTTCCATCCCGAGAAGCTCTCGGTCCAGGTTGCCCGCGCCAAGTCGCTCGACGGCGGGCCGATCGTCATGGCCGACCACGGCGACAACACCGCCTCGGGCGGCACGCAGGACGTCATGAGCGTCGTCGAGGAGGCCCTCAAGCAGGGCTTCGAGGACGCCTGCGCCGGGCCGATCTGCGATCCGGCGTGCGTCGACCAGATGATCAAGGCAGGTGTCGGCGCCGAGGTGACGCTCCAGCTCGGCGGTAAGGTCGACATGCCGGCGATGGGTCTCAAGGGCAAGCCGCTGCAAGTGAGCGGCAAGGTCAAGGCGATCACCGACGGGCAGTTCGTCGTCACCGGACCGATGGCCACCGGCACCACCGTACGCATGGGCCGCACCGCCGTGCTCGACACCGGCAAGATGCTGATCGTCGTCTCGGAGAAGCGTGCCGAGCCGTTCGACCTCGGTGTGTTCACCCATTGCGGCATCGACCCCCGGCGCAAGAAGTACGTGCTGATCAAGTCGCGCCAGCACTTCCGTGCGGGCTTCGAGCCGATCGCCAAGCACATCGTCATGTGCGACGGCGACGGCTGCACCGCCTCGGACCTCACCCTGTTCAAGTACACCAAGGTCAAGCGGCCGCTCTATCCGTTCGACCTCGACATGCGGCTCGGCCGCAACGACGCTTAGGAGAAGCACATGGCGGCCTACGACATCGTCATCCGCAACGGTCGCGTCGCCGACGGCACCGGCAAGTCGCTGTTCGCCGCCGACGTGGCGCTGAAGGGCGACCGCATCGCCGCGGTCGACGCGCCGGGCACGCTACGCGGCGACAACGAGATCGACGCCTCCGGCAAGGTCGTGGCGCCGGGCTTCATCGACGTGCACACCCACGACGACACCGCCCTGATCGACAATCCGACCATGGCGATGAAGGCGAGCCAGGGCGTCACCACCGTCGTCTGCGGCAATTGCGGCGCCTCGGCCGCCCCGTTCGTGCGCGACGACATCGGCCATTTCCTTTCGCTGATCGTCAAGAACAAGGCCAACGTGTCTAAGACCTTCGCCGAGTTCGTGGCCAAGGTGGACGGCGCAAGGCCCGCCATCAACGGCGCCTTCCTGATCGGCCATTCGACCCTGCGCTTCAACGCGCTCGGCAACGACCTGGCGCGCCAGGCGAGCGCCGCCGAGATCGGCGTCATGCGCGACCTGCTCGACCAGAGCCTCGAGCAGGGTGCGATCGGCATGTCGAGCGGCCTGTTCTATCCGCCGGCGATGGCGGCCTCGACCGACGAAGTCGCCGAGGTCGCCAGGCCGCTCGGCAAATGGGGCGGCGTCTACACCGCCCACATGCGCGACGAGGGCGACGATATTCTGAAGTCGATGGACGAGACCTTCGAGATCGGCCGCCGCGCCGGTGCGCCGGTCGTCGTGTCACACCACAAATGCTCGGGCCGCGCCAATTTCGGCCGCATGGTCGAGACGTTGCCCAAGTTCAGCGAGGCGATGAAGAGCCAGGAGATCGCCTTCGACGTCTACCCCTACATCGCCGGCTCGACGATCCTGCGCAGCGAGATGCTCGATCGTGCCGACAAGGTGCTGATCACCTGGTCCGACACGGTGAAGGACGTGAGCGGCCGCGACCTCGCCGACATCGCGCGTGAGATGGGCTGCTCGATCTACGAAGCCGCCGACCGCCTGCAGCCGGCGGGCGCCATCTACTTCATGATGGACGAAAAGGACGTGCAGAGCGCCATGGCCCATCCCGGCGCCATGATCGGCTCGGACGGCATTCCGTTCGATACCCATCCGCATCCGCGTCTGTGGGGCACCTTCCCGCGCGTGCTCGGCCACTATTCACGCGACCTCAAGCTGTTCCCGCTCGAGGATGCCGTGCGCCGCATGACGTCCTACTCGGCGCAGCGCTTCAGGCTCACCAAGCGCGGCGAGATCGAGCCGGGCTTCTATGCCGACATCTGCGTGTTCGATCCGGCGACCGTCATCGACACGGCGACATTCGACAAGCCGATCTCGCCGGCGAAGGGCATCGATACGGTGCTGTGCAACGGCGCCATCGTGTGGCGCGACGGCAAGCCCGGCGACGGCCGAGCCGGCCGCGCCTTGCGCCGCCAGGACATGCGGACGGAAGCGCAGGCGGCCAGGTAAGGGCCTGTCACGAAACAAGTGCTTCAGATTCCGATATCGGCCCGTGGTGTACGCGACAAAGACCCTGTCATCCCGAGCGCAGCGAGGGACCTTTAAGGCAGCAGGAAAGGTCCCTCGCTGCGCTCGGGATGACAACTTTGCCGACTGCAATCATCTCGCAAGATGAAGCACTTATTTTGTCACAAGCCCTAACGCGAACACCGTCTGCCGGACGCGGGCGCTCCGCCCCCTGTCCGGAAGATGCGAATCGTCAGTCGGCGCCCTCGTCGCGGCGCGTCCGCTCCATGCGCTCGTGGCGCTCCTGCGCTTCGACCGACAAGGTGGCGATCGGGCGGGCTTCCAGACGCTTCAGGGAGATCGGCTCGCCGGTCTCCTCGCAATAGCCGTAAGTGCCTTCCTCGATCGACTTCAACGCCTGGTCGATCTTCGAGATCAGCTTGCGAAAGCGATCGCGCGTACGAAGCTCGAGGGATCGGTCGGTCTCGGCGGTGGCGCGATCGGCGAGATCGGGCTGCGCCAAGCTCTCTTCCTGCATGTTCTGCAATGTCTGATTCGATTCCTCGACCAGTTCGGCTTTCCATTTGAGCAGCTTTTGTCGGAAGTATTCCTGCTGCATCGGATTCATGAAAGATTCGCGGTCCGTCGGCCGATAATTCTGCGGCAACGTAATCGACATCGTCGGCAACTCCACTCGCAGCGACTACTCCTCGCCCCAGGGGAAAGGCGGGTCCGTCAAGGCGCGCGGAGTATAGGGATGGCGAGCCGCCCTGCAACATCGTTCACCGTTGCCAAGCTCGACTTGTCGTGCGCTGCAGCAAAATCGGTGACCGCGATTTAACCCACAGCGGGTTCAATTGTGACGCTAAAGTGACCAACTTTATTGCGTCGCAGCAAAAGCCTGCAGCCCGAGCAGACGGGCGAAGACGGTGGACAGATCGAACGCGCCATCGACTCGAAAAGCCGCCTCGGCGGCAGCCTCGATCGGCCGCCTGTCGAGCAGTGCCGCAACAAAGGCGGCTTCGCCGATCGCCAGCTCGACAAAGGCCGCGTCCTCGGGCCGACGCATCACGAGCAGCCGCGCCGCGCCCGAATCGAGATCGACCGAATCGGATTCCGCCCCCGGTTGACTGGCCAACCAGATATTCCCAAGCGGGTATGAAGAGGCGATCAGGGCTGTGCCCGGCGTCAGCGACAACACCATCGACGGCAAACGGTCGGCCTCGATCGCCGACAGGTCCGCAGCGCCGAGGGCTTCGGCAGCGGGCGCATGAAAGGCGACGTTGAGCGCCCAGTCGAGCCGCGCGACGTCCGCCAGATAAGGCAGCGCGCGCGCCGGCGCATAGCCGGCGATGAAGTCGGCCAGGCCAGCACCGTATTCCGACAGGACCGGTTGCACCGGCAAGGACTGCCGGACGAAGGCCCGCGCAAGGCCGCGGAAGAAATCTTCGCCCACCAGAGCCTGCACGGTCGAGAATGTCGTCGCCAGGGCGGCGGCCAGGCTGTGCTGGACGTGATGGCGATAGACGCCGAGGCGCGATGCGGCCGGAATCGCATCGCCTGCCACCACCGCCAGAAGCTCGGGGCGGTCGATGCCGGCAAGGTGGTCGGCAAAGGCACGTTGAAGGTCAGGCAGCCCGAGCGGCATCGCGATCTCCCCGGCTGCCGATCTTGGTGAGCGCCGTATCGGCGCGCGCCGCCTCGTCGAGCAGGACGCCGAGCGGCGGGATGTCGGTGTCCCATTCGATCAGGGTGGGCCGGGCGCCGAAGCGCTCGATCGTCGCGGCAAACAGGCGCCATGCGCTCTCGCCGACGCGCGACCCGTGATCGTCGATCAGGATCGTCTCGCCATCGGCGTCGTTCACCGCGTGGCCGGCCAGATGATACTCGTCGATCGCCTCGCCCGGCAGGCCGGCCAGCCAGTCGCCCGCATCGAGGCGCAGATTGTGCGCCGTCACGACGATGTTGTTGACGTCGAGCAGCAGGCCGCAGCCGCTGCGCCGAACCAGCTCGGCGAGGAACTCCGGCTCCGACAGGGTCGAATGGGCGAAGCCCAGGTAGCAGGACGGATTTTCGATCGAGACCGGACGGCGCAGCGCGTCCTGCAGGCGGACGACGTTGCCAACGACGACGTCGAGCGCCTCCTCGGTGTAGGGCAACGGCAGAAGATCGTTGAAGTAGCGCCCGCCGGCGACGCTCCACGACAGATGGTCGGACACCAGCGCCGGCTGAAGCCGATCGACCAGCGCCACGACCCTGGCGAGATGAGCCTCGTCGAGGCCGTCGGCCGATCCCAGCGACAGCCCCACCGCATGGATGGACATGGCGTAGTCGGCCCGCAGCCGCTCGACGCGTCGCAGTGCCGGCGACGCCGCGAGGTAATTCTCGGCGTGGATCTCGAGGAACCCGGTCGCGGGCCGCTCGTGCGCCATCTCCACAAGATGCGGCGCGCGTAATCCGATGCCGGCGGTGGGAGTCATCTGGTTTGATCCGTTCCTCATGGCCTTTTCCCTCCCCCCGTCATCCGCTACGGAGTAGACACTTCTGCTCGCCTCCCTCGTAATCGGGGGAGGTGCCCCGTCATACGGGGCGGAGGGGGAAAGCCGCAGACAAGATGATTCCGATCCCGACGTCGGAATCGGAGAAATCCCGACTGCGGCTTTCCCCCTCCGTCCCCTGCGGGGACACCTCCCCCGATTACGGGGGAGGGATTCGAGAGGTGTCCGCTCCGTAGGCCGTAATCGGCCGAGGAACAAAGGAGCCCCCTCACCCGGCGGTGAGCTTGCCGCCGATCAGCTTGTCGCAGGTGCCCTTGGGGACGGAGATCCAGGCGTCGGCCTGGGCATCCTTCTTGGACGTGCCGGCACACGACGACGACGCGGTCTGGCAGTCGTTCTTGCCGGCCTTGGCGACGCCGTAGCACTTCTCCACGTTGCCCTGGGCCTGGGTGGCGGCCGGCAGCACGAGGGCAGCGGCGAGCGCCGAGGCGATAGCGATCCGAGCTGGGGTCATCGATGTCCTCCTTGGGTGACGCGGCAGACCTTATACGTCAGTTCGGGCTCACCCGCCGTCACACGGCGGCTATCGTATCGATAGCCAAAGGTCACGAAAACTTGTTGCCAGGCCCGCGTCCGCGACCGGCCGCGCGAGCCAGTTGCCGTTCGGCGGCCCGCAAGGTTTCCGGCGTGTTGACGTTCAGGAAGGCCGCCGCGCCGTCGGTCCAAGCGAGCTCGGCAAGGCGGTGCCGGTCGGCGAAGGCCTCGACCCGCCGCACCCCTTCCTCGATCAGGGCACGGCGCAGATCTGCGGCGAGCCTCACCGACCAGATGGCGAGCGTATGCTCGCGCCGTCGACCATGCCGGACCATCAGGACGTCGGGCTCGGGGACGTGCATCAAGCCGCACAGCCGTACGGTGAGATCGAGCGGCAGGAACGGCACGTCGGCCGGCACTGTCAGGATCCATCCGGCATGGGGATGATGCGCCCGGGCCCATTCCATGCCGGCCAGGATGCCGGCCAGCGGCCCGAGCCGCTTGCCGTCGCGCCGCGCCACTTCCAGCACGTCGGGCGGATCGGCAACGATCGGCACCTTGAGTGCCCGCGTCCCCGGCAGAGGATCGTTGGCCACCACCACCAGGTCCATCACCTGCGGCCGCAGACGCTCGACGACATGGGCGACCATCGGCCGGCCGCCGAGCCGTCGCAACGGTTTCAGCAGGCCCGGGCCCATGCGCCTCCCTTCGCCGCCGGCCAGCACCACGCCAACCACCGCGCCGGATCTCACCGGCCCAAAAACCTGCTTCGCCTTCGTCGCCATGCGCTGCACTATGCGGCCCGCAGGCGTCCAGACAAGTGGGGAGAAGACAATGGCGTTCAACGTTGCCAAGGCGGCCAACTGGATACATGCGGTGCACAAATCGCGCGCCGTCGTCGGCTGGTGGCCGGCGCAATACACGACCGACGACGAGCGGACCGCCTACAAGGTGCAGGACGCGGTGCTGAAGAAGCTGGTGCCCCAGCAGGGCCCGCTGGTCGGCTACAAGATCGCGCTGACCTCACCGCAAATCTGGGAGCAGACAGGGCTGCGCGGCCCGGCCTACGGCCCGATCCGCCGCAAGCGCGTGTTCGAGCACAAGGCCTCGGTGCGGGCCGATCGCTGGGCCCGCCTCGGCGTCGAGCTCGAGATCGTCCTGACCGTCAACGCCGACGTGCCCGCGCCCAAAGGCAAGGGCAAGGGCAAAGGCTACGACAAGGACTCGATCGCGCCCTATGTCGGCGACGCGCGTGCCGGCTTCGAGCTGATCGACGATCGCGGTGCCGACTACAGCCGCCTCACCGTCAACTGGCTGGTGATGGATGTCGGCTGGAACGGCGGCTCGCTGCTCGCCAAGCCCAACAAGAACTGGAGCAAGCTCGACCTCGGCAAGCTCGAAGGCTCGATCGCCTTCGACGGAACCGTCGTGCGCACCGGCCATTCGGGCGACGTGCTGGGCCACTGCTACAATTCGCTGGCCTGGCTCGCCAACAAGCTCGGCGAGCACGGCAAGCGACTCGAGAAGGGCATGATCGTGTCGACCGGCAGCATGGTCGCCTGCCAGTTCGTGCCGCCCGGCAGCACGGCGGTCGGCCGCGTCGAGGGGCTGGGCGAAGTAACCTTGAAGTACGAGCTGCCGAAGTAGGCTTCTCCAATCCCTCCCCCTGTGGCGCTGTAAACAGCGCCTGATCGAGCCTTATCAAGCGGCAAGCGAGGTTTGGGAGAAGTTGTTCCGTTTGAGCTGGACTTGAGACGGTCGGGATCGCAGGGCTCTGGCATGACCGTGTCCTCGGGCGCGCAATGCGGCGTATTTGGTTCGGCTGGCGGGGTCGTGCTGGACGGCGACGCGAGCCCAGAAACGGTGGCAGGCGTCGGTGACAAGCATATCGTCGGACGACAAGCAGCTTTGGATCGGTGACGGAGCGACGCCGTCGCACGCGGCTAGTTGCCGCTGCAGGGCATCGGCATCTGCCAGCAGCGTGGCGGGAAGTCGTTCGATTCGGCGAGGAGGCGAGGATGTCGACGTCACGCTGCTTTGGCGCCCCGGCGACTTGCGGTGAGGCTATCGAGTCGGTGAGCACGCTGATCTGGCGGTTGATCGGCAGCGGTCGATCAGGGTGGTGATGAGCGCAGGCGGCTGGTCCGTCGGCGACGGTGATCGGCGGCGCAGGATGTCAGGGCCTGTGCGGCGTCACGGCGATGCGGTTGAGGATGCGGCGATCGGCCCGGCGGACGTTTGGCCCGTCTGGGACGGCTGCCGCCGAGCAGCCAGGGCGCTTCCATGTCGGCGCCCAGGTCGAGAAGGCCGAAGACGCACAGTGCTCACGCATGCGATTGGGGGTGTCGGCGCCGAGTTCTCGGCACCGACCATTCGCGCAACTCGATGATGCCGATGGGGCGCCGAGACGGAACAATGCGATCGGTGGCAGGCCGACGCCACCAGCGTCGCGGCGGTCGTCCTGGCGCCGGCCGGACTGTAGCGGTCGAAGCGGTCCATCTGCTTGGGGTTGATGGCCCAGATGTGATTGGCGCTCCATCAGCGCCTCGACCACCGCCATGCGGCACCTCGATGGCGATGTGGAGCTGGCCGACGTCGGCCCGGGCGATCAGCCAGTCGGCCATGCGGCCAGCTGGCCGGAATGCTCGAGATCTCTCCGATGTCGCGGCCCTGCTCATCGATGAGCCGAGATACTGTCTCGGCCCAACGACGCCGCATACCATTGCCGCCTGTTCCGCTCGTACTCCAACGGCGAGCCACTGCGACCCTGCCAAGACTACGGGCGCGTCGCTCCAAGACCGGCGCGACCACTGGGCATCGATCGCAGCCAATCCGTTGGGGCACATGTCCTCCCCAGGTGATCTCGTCACGAGGTGCCGTTGGTGCTCCCGACGGACCGGCTCGGTCCCGGCAGAATACGACAGTCGGACCGTCGTCCGAGGACACGGGTCCGCGCCCCGCTCGTCCCTCGCCGTCTGACCGCGAAAGGTGCCCCCGCAGGGGGCGGAGGGGGAAAGCCATAGTCGAGATCCCTCCGATTCCGACGTCGAAATCAGAAGCGTCTTGTCTGTAGCCTGCCCCCTCCGCCCCGTATGATGGCGCACCTCCCCCGATTACGGGGGAGGGATTGGAGATATGTCCACTCCGTAGCAGCTTCGCTGGGGAGGAGTTTCAGACCAGCACCGCATCCGGACGCAGGCGCCGCCACGACAGGCGGCGCACGGTGTCGCGGCCGACCACCAGCGCGTCGTAATCGTCCGGAAAGAGCTGGGCGATGGCCGGGTCGAGCGCATTCAGCCCGCCGGCGTAGGCGCCGAGCGCGGGCAGGATGAGGCGTCGGCCGTCGGTCAGGAAGCAGCGCCGGCGCAGGCCGCGCCCGCGCACGGTGAGAGCAGCCACCGGATGGTAGTGCCCCGAGACCTCGCCGTCGGCCGGCCCGAAGCGCGCTTCGTGGCGGAACGTGAGCGGGCCATCTCCGATCTCCTCGGCGGTCTCGCCCCACCCTGCCGGCGGCGGCGCAGGGTCGTGATTGCCGGCAATCCACACGAACCGCACGAGCGACGCCAGCCGCAGGATTTCGCGATGCTCGGCGTCGGGCAAGCGGGCCGCGGCGCCACGGTCGTGCAGAGAATCGCCGAGGCACACCACGGTCGCCGGTCGCCAGGTCTCGATCAGGCCGGCGAGCACGGCCAGCGTCTGCCGCGTGTCGTGGCGCGGCAGGAGCTTGTGCGCCGCCACGGCGTAGGACGACCCCTTCTCTAGATGCAGATCGGCGACGGCGAGCAAGCGCCTTGCCGGCCAATACAAGGCCCCCGCCGGCAAGGCCTGCAAGCGCTCGCCGGCGCATTCGAAGTCGAGCGGCGTCGTGGGCGGCATCATGGATGGATCACCACGCGGGCGCCGATCTGCACGCGCGACCAGACCTCGCGCATCTCGTCGTCACCGAGCGCGACACAGCCCGAGGTCCAATCCTTGGCGGGATGACCGGTCCACAGCTTGCGCCAGCCATTGGGCTGGCCGTGGATGTAGATGTCGCCACCCGGCGACACGCCGAGGCCGGCCGCATGCGCCCTGTCCTTCTCGTCCGGATAGGAAACTCGCAAGGAAAGGTGAAACGAGCTCCGTGGATTGCGCGCGTCGATCGTGTAGCTCCCTTCCGGCGTGCGCCCGTCTCCCTCGCGCTCCTTGTGCCCGAGCGGATCGAAGCCGAGCGCCACGCGATAGCGCCGCAGCACCTTGCCGTCACGCTTGAGCTCGAGGCGACGCGCCGACTTGAAGACTTCCACGAGGTCCGCCTGCTCGCTTGTCGGCGCCATGTCCGGCAGCCCGCGTCGCGTCCATCGAAGTACGGCGAGGATGTGGCGGAGCGGCATGATATGCACGATTGACCCGGCGCGGCGTGCTGCGCAAGGTGCCGCGATGCCACTTGTTGTGCGCTTTCTCGGTACGATCGCCCTCGCACTCGGCTCGATGCTCTGGTCGATCGCGGCCGGCGCCCAGGTCCAGCCGCATCGCGCCGAGTATGCGCTGCGGTTGGGCGTCGCGGCCAACGCCGCGCGCATCGGCACGGCGATCAACGACCTCGGCCAGGATTGCGCGGGCTGGCGACTCAAGCGCGACATCAGGAGCGAGATCGCTCTCACGACGTCGTGGAAAATGAACCTGTCCTCGAAGTTCGACGCCGAGGAGTCACGGGCATCGCTGCGCTACAGCACCGTGCAGATCCAGAACGGCAGCCAGCGCGACATGAAGGGCCGGGTCCAGCGGCGATCCGGCGAGATTCGTGCCGAGATCGTCCAGGGCGAAGGTCCCCCACAGCAATTCGTCCTGCCGCCGCCCACCCTGCTGCCCGTGGCGGCTCTCGATTATTTGATCGACAGGTTGCGCGCCAAAGCCGCCTCCTTCCCCGCGCTGATGTTCGACGGCGAGGTGATCGGCGACGCTTTTCTGGTCGACGTGACCGAGCAGGATCGCGCCAGCCTGCGCGGCGCCCGTCCGGGCGACCGCATGTCGGCCGTGCCGGCCGGCCGATCGTGGCCGGTGTTCCTGTCCTTCACCCGCGGCCGGCAGCAGGACCAGCGCCCCCTGTTCACCGTGCAGGCCCTCGTCTACGACAACGGCGTCGTCGACCGCCTCACCGTCGAGACCGGCCTGGTCAGCGTCACCGCCGACCTCCAATCGCTCGAGATGCGCCAGCCCCCGACCTGTCCAAGATCGTGACGTGCCGCGCAATTCTCCGCCGGCTACGCGGCTCATGACCGCATCTCCTTTTCCTCCCCCTGCGGCGCTGTAAACAGCGCCTGATCGGGAGCCACATCGCGGCATTACTAAGTCAGTATAGGCTCATGGCACGGAAGAACGACTTGAGGCCGGGTTGCGCGAGGAATGTGATGTGGTCCTGGAGCACTTCTCCCTTGCCGAGCGAGCGGCGCGCCGTGCCTGTGCGCTTCATGTAGTTCCAGACCAGCTCATCGGGATTGAGTTCGGGCGCATAGCCGCTAATGCCATGCCCGTGCTGATTGGTCACCACCTCGTTGTGGTATTGTCGAGCACGAGAAACAAGGAGGCGGCGGCGCTTCATCAGCCGAGCATGCCGACGACAGATCACAGCCCGCCCGGACGTCGCAACCAGAGCGCCCGGCGTTGACCGCCGTGCGAGATCGTCTCGCGCGACGGGATCCCGGTGTCCGCCTTGCCCCGTCCGTCCTTGCACGGCGTCGGCCGAACCCAGCTGTCCCGAGATATCGGCATACTTCCCCGCGCCGGTCGATAACTCCATCTTCCACGCTTCGATTCATCACGCCGGCGGTAAGGCTTCGAGGCCAACCCCAGGCGCGCCAGCACAGAAGCCAGGTCAACCTGACGCAAACTGTCCTCGATCAGCGACTACCGGCGTGTCCCGCCGAAGTCAGCCGTAGGGTCCTTGCTGATCCAGCGAAATACTTCCTGCGCCGTCGACTACGGGGCGACCGTTGCCTGCGCGACAAGCTTCAGTCCCTGCGTACCTTGTTCCGCCACTTGTAAATCGTCGTCCGGCAGAATCCGAACGACTCCATCACCGAGCTCGCCGCCTCGCCCTCGCCAAGCCGCTCCATCGCCATCAGGCGGATCGCTTCCAGCGTCTTGTGATCAAGCTTGCGGCCATCGCGCTTCATACACGCCATTATACGCCACGAACCGTCCAAGCACAGCAGAAAGTAGCCTACATTACTGACTGATTAGTAAGGGCGAGGGTTTGGGAGAAGTTCGTTCCGTTTCTGAGCATGGCACAGATGACCCTTAGGAGACGGTCAGCGACGGATCGCAGGGCTCTGGCATGACCGTGTCCTCGGGCGCGCAATGCGGCGTATTTGGTTCGGCTGGCGGGGTCGTGCTGGACGGCGACGCGAGCCCAATGGAAGACGGCATTGGCGAGGCGTCGGTGACAAGCATATCGTCGGACGACGAAGCAGCTTTTGCCGGATCGCTTAGTGACGGGAGCGACGCCTGTCAGGCATCGCAGGGCGTGATAGTCTCGCCGCTGCAGGGCATCAGTGGCATCTGCCAGCAGCGTGGCAGGAAGTCGTTCCGATCCGGCGAGGAGGCGAGGATGTCGACGTCACGCTGCTTGGCCCGGCTGGCTTGTTCGTCGCCGAGCTTGCGGTGAGGCTATCGAGTGTTGGTGAGCATCGCTGATCTGGCGGTTGATCAGGCGAATGCGGTCGATCAGGTGGTGATGAGCGCAGGCGGCCTTGGTCGGCCGTCGGCGACGGTGATCGGCTTTGGCGCAGGATGTCGAGGCCTGTGCGGCGTCGAGGCGGCGGATGCGGTTGCGCTTGAGGATGGCGGCGATCGAGCCCTGGCGGACACGTTTGGCCCTGTCCGGGTGGGGACGGCTGCAGAGCTCGAGCGCCAGGCGCTTCCATGCGGCGCCCAGGTCGAGGAAGCCGGAAGTAGCGCCACAGCTGCTCACGCATGCGATTGGGAGACGGGTGTTCGGCGCCGAGTTCTCGGCAATGCGCGACCATTCGCGCAACTCGATGATGACCGATCGGTGGCGCCGAACGGCGGAAGCAATGCGGATCGTGCGCCGACGCCGACCAGGCCGTCGCGGCGGTCGTCCTGGCGCCGGCCGGACTAGCGGTCGCGGAAGCGGTCCATCTGCTTGGGGTTGATGGCCCAGATGGAATTGGCGCTCCATCAGCGCCTCGACCACCGGCCGCGGCACCTGGCGATGGAGCTGGCCGGATCGTCGGCCCCGCTTTGGGCGATCAGCCAGTCGGCCATGGCGGCCAGCGCCTGGCCGGAATGCTCGAAGATCTTCTCGCCGATGTCGCGGCCCTGCTCATCGATGAGCCGCACGAGATGACGTTCTGCCCAATCGACGCCGGCATACCATTGCCTTCTGTTCACGCTCGTACTCCTTCAACGGCGAGCCACGCGACCCCGCCAAGACCTGGCGCTCGGTCCGCCGAGGCAAGACCGGCGCAACCCCACGCATCGATCGCAGCCAATCCGTTGGGGCACATGTCCTCCCCAGGTGATCTCGTCACGAGGTGCCGTTGGTGCTCCCGACGGACCGGCTCGGTCCCGGCAGAATACGACAGTCGGACCGTCGTCCGAGGGACGAACGGAGTTCCGCTACGCTACACTCCGCTCGTCCCTCGCCGTCTCCTGCAAGGAACCGCGTGGAAAAGGTACAGGTGCCCCCGTAGGGGGCGGAGGGGGAAGGCCGCAGTCGAGATCCCTCCGATTCCGACGTCGGAATTTCATGAACCTCGCCTGAGGCTCTCCCCCTCCGGCCCTGCGGGCCACCTCCCCCGATTACGGGGGAGGAATTAAGAGATATGTAGATGCCCTAGACGACTACGGGGAGGAGCTGGGGCATTGCCCACCCACGGGCGAACGTAGTCGCGGCCACCTCCCCAGAGAAGCGCGCGGCCCGAATCATCCATCGCCCGCGGCCCGACGTATGTGAAGCACAACAATCGCCTGTGGGGGCTCGGACAATGAAGATCGCCGTTATCGGCGCAGGTGTCGGCGGATTGGGTGCCGCCTGGCTGCTCAGTCGTCGCCACGACGTCGTCGTCTACGAACGGGAAAACCGTTTTGGCGGCCATTCCTGCACGGTCGACGCCGAAACGGCCGCCGGGCGCCTGCCCGTCGATGTGGGTTTCATCGTGTTCAACGAGCGCAACTACCCCAACCTGGTCGCGCTGCTCGATCATCTCGGCGTGGCGACCGGCTCGTCCGACATGTCGTTCGCCGTCAGCCTCGACGACGGCCGCTTCGAGTACGGCAGCTCGTTCCGCGGCTACCTCGGCCAGCGGCGCAACCTGGTGCGACCGTCCTTCCTGCGCATGACGCACGACATCCTGCGCTTCAATCGCCTGGCGCCGCAGCTCTTGGAGAAGTGCGAGGATCTCGGCTTCACGATCGGCGACTTCGTCGCCGAAGCAGGCCTGGGCGAGACCTTCCGCGATCGCTATCTGATGCCGATGGCCTCGTGCATCTGGTCGACGCCGCTCGGGCGCATGCTCGACTATCCCGCGCAGACTTTCGTGCGCTTCTTCTCCAACCACGGCCTGCTGACGACCGGGCCGCAGCTCCAATGGCGCACCGTGAGCGGCGGCAGCCGTACCTATGTCGAACGCCTGGCGACCCCGCTGCGTCGCGCGGCCCGCCTCGGCAAGGCGGTCGGCACGATCCGGCGCGCCGCGGACGGCGTGCATGTGCGCGACTCGACAGGCCATTGGGATCGCTTCGACAAGGTCGTCTTGGGCTGCCATGCCGACCAGGCACTGGCGATGCTGGGCGATGCCGACGCACGCGAGCGCGACCTGCTCGGACGGTTCGCCTATTCGACCAACGCGGTCTGGCTGCATGGCGATGCGTCGCTGATGCCGCGCCGGCCGTCGGTGTGGTCGAGCTGGAACTACGTCGCCGAGCGGGCCGACCGCGAAAGCCCGGTCAGCGTCACCTACTGGATGAACCGACTGCAGAACCTGCCCGCTGCCGCGCCGCTGTTCGTGTCGGTCAATCCGGGCCGCGCGCCGCAGCCGGCGGCGACGCACGCCCGCTTCAGCTTCGAGCATCCGATGTACGACGCCGCCGCGATCCGCGCCCAGCGCGAGCTGCATGCGATCCAGGGCGTGCGCGACGTCTATTTCTGCGGCAGCTACTGCGGCTACGGGTTTCACGAGGATGCCCTGTCGGCCGGCCTCGATGTCGCCGAGCAGCTCGGCGTGCGGCGACCCTGGCCGCTGCCCGGCGAGCATCGCCGTATCGGCGATCCGCCGCGCGTCGTCGCTGGACGGCCGGCGCTCAATCCGATCCCGCTGCCGGCGACGGCGCGAATTGCGCCTGGCACATCATGAGCGTCGCCTCTCACAGCGTCATCGACGCCACGATCGTGCACCGGCGGTTGCGGCCCAACGTCAACGCTTTCCGCTACCGCACGGCCTATCTCTGCCTCGACCTCGGCGCCCTGGATCGGCTGGCCGGCCGTTGGCTCAAGGTCGACCGGGGCGGTCTGGTCGCGTTCCACCGCGCCGACCACGGGCCGCGCGACGGCTCCGATCTCGGCGCCTGGCTGAGGCAGGTTCTCGACAGCCACGACCTCGGCGCGATCTGCGACGGCGAGGTCACCCTGATGACGATGCCGCGCCTGCTCGGCTACGTTTTCAACCCCGTGAGCTTCTGGTTCTGCCGCGACCGCACGGGCGCGCTGCGCGCCGTGCTCTGCGCGGTCAACAACACGTTCGGCGAACGCCATTGCTACCTGGTCCATCACGACGACCGGCGTCCGATCGAGCCGGATTGCTGGCTCGACGGACGCAAGGCATTCCATGTCTCGCCTTTCCTGCCGATCGAGGGCGGCTATCGCTTCCGCTTCAGGCTCGACGGCGAGCGCGCCCATGTCGACGTCAACTATCACGATTCGAGCGGCTTGATGCTGGCAACGTCCGTCGGCGGCCGGCGGCATGCCCTCGACGATCGGACGGTGCTGCGCCACTTCCTCGCCAACCCGACCATGACGCTCGCCGTCATCGTCAAGATTCATTGGCAGGCCTTGCATCTGTGGCGCAAGCGGGCGAGATTTTATCGCAAGCCCCCGCCACCCGCGGAATTGGTAACCCGCTGATCCCACCGTCGACGACATGCATCTCGCCGCCCGCTTCGTCTTCAAGGCCCTCGAACGGTTTGCCGTCGGCCATTTGACCCTGGGGCTGCCCGACGGCTCGACACGTGTCTTCGGCGATCCGGCTGCCTCGCCGGCCGCCGATCTGCAGGTCGGCGACTGGCGCTTCTTCCGCCGCGTCCTGGTCGATGGCGACATGGGGTTCGCCGAGGCCTACATGGAGGGGCTCTGCGATTCGACCGATCTGGCCGGCCTGATCGCCCTGCTGGCGGAGAACGAGAAGGCGCTCGGCCGCATGACGCGCCCGAACCTGGTGCACGGGCTGCTGCTGAAGCTGCTCCACCGGCGGCGCGACAATTCCCGCGCCGGCGCCAGGCGCAACATCCATGCCCACTACGATCTCGGCAACGAGTTCTATCGCCTGTGGCTCGATCCCTCGATGACCTACTCGTCGGCGCTCTATGGCGACGAGCGCGGCAAGCCGCTCGAGGTGGCGCAGCGCGCCAAGTACGAGCGCATCCTCGACCAGATCGAGGCCAAGCAGGGCGACAGCATTCTCGAGATCGGCTGCGGCTGGGGCGGCTTCGCCGAGACGGCGGCGCGACGCGGCATGCGGGTCACCGGCGTCACCATCTCGAAAGAGCAGCTCGACTATGCGCGGGCGCGGCTGCAACGGGCCGGCCTCGCCGATCGCGTCGATTTACAATTCTGTGACTATCGCGACATGACCGGGCGCTACGATCACATTGTCTCGATCGAGATGATCGAGGCGGTGGGCGAACGCTACTGGCCGGACTATTTCGCGGTCCTGAAGCGCCACGTGGCGCCCGGCGGGTCGGCGCTGGTGCAAGCCATCGTCATCGCCGACGAGCTGTTCGACGGCTACCGCCGGCGGCCGGATTTCATCCAGACCTATGTCTTCCCCGGCGGCATGCTGCTGTCGCCCTCGACCCTGCGCGAGCAGTGCAGGCTGGCGGGCCTGAAGATCGCCGAACTCTACAGTTTCGGGCTGGATTATGCGCGCACCCTCGACACCTGGCTGGGTCGCTTCGACCGGGTCGGCGACCAGATCGCGCGGCTGGGCTTCGACGACCGGTTCCGCCGCATGTGGCGATACTATCTCGCCTATTGCGCGGCAGGCTTCTCGACCGGGCGCACGGATGTCTTGCAGGCGCACTTCCGACATATATAACTGGCAACAATCATAGGCACTGAAAACGGTGCGGACAGGGAAGGCCGTCGGGTGAATGTAGGATCGACCGGGTACGCGACAGCCGCGCCCGTCAAAATCAAGTTCGGCCGATTGGTCGCCTATTCCACCTTGCAGTTGCCGCTCGCCATGGCGGCCCTGCCGGTCGTGCTGAACGTCAGCCATTTCTACGGCGAGATCCTGAAGCTGTCGCTTCAGGTCATGGGACCGATCTTCATCTTCTGCCGTATCGTCGACGCCATCCAGGATCCGGTCATCGGCCTGGTCAGCGATCGCTTCACGCGGTACGGAAAGCGCGGCCGGCTCGCCTTCGTAGCCATGATGACGCCGTTCCTGGGCGGCGGCTTCTATATGCTGTTCGATCCGCCGGACGCCTGGTTCGGCAACCAGACTCTGATGGCGGTCTGGCTCACCTTGGCGCTGCTGCTCGTCCATCTCGGCTATTCCGGCGTGTCGATCAGCTACCACGCGCACGGGGCCGAGCTCACCGACGACTACAACGAGCGCACGAAGGTGACGGTGGGCCGCGAGGTGTTCGGCCTGCTCGGCATGACCACGGCGGTGGTGCTGCCGACCTATCTCACCGACAGGTTCGGCGATTCGGCAGGCTACACCACGCTCGGCCTGATCTTCCTGCCGATCGTCCTGCTGTTCGGCCTGCCGACGTTCGGCTGGGCGGGTCCATCGGTCTATCCGCCAGTCGTGCATCCCAAGGGCACCGCCTTCGTCGCCTTTTTCGCACCGCTCAAGAATCGCCTGTTCCGCCGCCTGCTGCTGATCTTCGTCGTCAATGGCGCAGCGCTCGGCGTCGCCGTGACGGTGATGCTGTTCTACGTCGAGCACGTGCTGAAGGGCGGCAAGCTGCAGGCCGGCATCATCCTGCTCACCTACTTCATCGCCGGCGCGGCCAGCGTGCCCATGTGGCTGCTGCTGTCGCGCCACCTCAGCAAGGCCTCCGCCTGGTTCATCGGCATCGTCCTGACGGCAGTCGCCATGTCGCTTGCCCTCTTCATCGGGCCCGGCGACTTCTACTGGTTCCTCGCCGTCTCGGTGGTGACCGGGCTCGGCATCGGTGCCGACTACGGCCTGCCGCCCTCGATTCTGGCCGACGTCATCAACTCGAGCGAAGGCGGCGACACCAAGGGCAAGACCGGCACCTACTTCGGGCTATGGGCGCTCGCCACCAAGCTCGCCACCGCCATCGGTGCGGCGGGGTCCTTGCCGGTCGCCGCCATGCTCGGCTTCAACCCGGCGAGCGGCCAGTACGGCACGACGGCGCTGATCATCGTCTACATCGTGCTGCCGGTGGTGATCAAAGTCGGCGCCGGGCTTCTCATCTGGTTCATTCGCATCGAAGCCGAACGCGGCTCCGTCCGCGACGAGCTGATGCGGGGCTGATCTCGATTCCCTCCCCGTCATCGGCTACGGACTCGTTCGCCTCCCCCGTAAGACGGGGGAGGGACTCAGCTTAGAAATCCGAGCTTCTGCGGCTGGCGCAGGCCGAAGTCGCGCGACAGGCCCCAGCAGCCCTGCGCCACGGTCGCGAACACGCTGCGAAAATCGACGCTGTGGCGCAGGTCGCCGTCCTGCAGATCGGACAGCGACGGGTAGGCGCCATGCAGGCCGCCCTTGACGCCGCCGCCCATGACGAACAGCGGCGCCGCCGTGCCGTGGTCGGTGCCGCCGCTGGCATTCTGCTTGGCGCGCCGGCCGAACTCCGAGTAGGTCATCACGACCACGTCGTGCCACAGATTCGCGGCGATCAGGTTCCGGCGCAAGGTCGCGAGGTTGGTCGCCAGGAACGACAGCAGCCGCTCGTGCACCGGCGCCTGGTTGGCGTGCGTGTCGAAGCCGCCCAACGCGGCCTTGATCGCCACCACCGGCACCCGCGCCGTGAGCACCCGGGTCGCGAGGTCGAGCTGGCGGCCAAAGAACAGGTCCTGCCCGTAGCCTTCGACCGGCGCCGGCGCGGCGCGCAGCTTGTCGCTCAATCCCTGTGCCGCCGCGTTGATCTCCTGGCGCACCAGCAGGAGGTGGCGCAGCGCCGGATTGCCGTTGTCGCTCATGCCGGCCGGGTTCTTGATGCTCTGCGCCTGGCGCAGGAAGCTCTCGGCATCCTGCATCACGATGGTGCGCAGGTCGGGTCCGGTGCTCGGCAGCGCGTTGGTATCGATGACGATGCTGTCGACGCCGGCGCCCTTGGCCAGGCGCGTGCCGCGAAAGGCCTGGGCGATCCAGCCTTCGCTCAGGGTCTGGGTCGACGCCGACGCCGTATCCCAGATTTCGATCGACCTGAAGTGCGAACGATTGGGATAGGGATAGCCGACGCCCTGCACGATCGCGAGGTCGCCGGCCTTCCACGCCTCCATCAACGGCTCGAGCTTGCGGTTCAGCCCGACCCGCTCGTCGAGCTGCAGCACGTGGTCGCGCGCAACCGCCAGGCCCGGCCGCAGCTCGCGATACTTCGCGTCGGCATAGGGCACGACGGTGTTCAGCCCATCGTTGCCGCCCTTGAGCTCGACCAGGAGAAGGATCCGGCCCATGCGCGCCTCCTCACTTGAGCTGGTAGGCGGTGTCGAGCATCGCCGACGCGACGACGCTGCCCGGGCTGGCCGACGGATCGATCGCGTCGATCGGCGCACGCGGCAGCAGCGTGCGCAGCAGCACCGGCGCTTCCAGACCGGCCAGCGTCGGGCCGAGCCGCGCCTCGTTGCCGGCATTGCGCAGGCTGCGTCCCTCGACCGGCCGCTGCTCGGCCATCTGCATGCCCTCGCCCGCCGCCATCTGCTGCTTGCGATCGGCGCGCCGGTTGGGCCGGTCGGCCATCGTCATGCCGCCTTCCATCGGCGCCACGGTGGTCGCCTCGACCATGCGGCGCAGGAACTGCTGACGCAGCAGCAGCGTATAGGTGCTGATCCAGCTTTCACCGCCTGCCCAGCCCTTGACGTTGGGCGGATCGAACGGCGTTTGGCCGAGCCCCTGCAGCATGCGCACGAGCTGGGTCTTCTCCGGCACCGGCAGGCCGAGCAGCCGGACCGAGCCGACGATCAGATCGACCGGCGACTTGATCAGGGCGCCGCGGTTGGCCGGGTCGCGGAACGCGGCCGACAGCAGGATCGCCCGCAACAGCGGCTTGATCTCGTAGTCCTTGGCGAACGACGCCGCGAGCTTGCCGATCGCCGCCCGGTCGGGCGTGAGCGACACGAACTCGCGCCACAGCTTCTCGACGATCGTCTCGGCGGTGCGCGGATGCTTCAGCAGGATGGCGATGATCTCGTCGCCGCCGAAGCGGCCGGCCTGGCCGAGGAAGGTCTTCTCGCCGCCGTCGTGCGCGGCCTCGCGGTCGACGAACTGGCCGGTCTCGCGATCGATCGACCAGCCGGTGAAGGCGCGCGCCGCCGCCTTGATGTCGGCTTCGCTGTAATGGCCCTCGCCCAGCGTGAACAGCTCGAGCAGCTCGCGGGCGAAATTCTCGTTGGGCTGGCGGGCGACGTTCCGCGTGCCGTCGAGATAGATCAGCATCGCCGGATCGCGCGCGACCTCGCGCAGCAGCGTCGCGAAGTTGCCGACCGCCTGGCGCCGGAACAAGGCGTTCTGGCGAAACAGCGCCGGCGAATAGCGGACCTTGAGGAAGGCCGAGGTGAAGTGATTGTGCCAGAACAGCACCATGCGCTC
The DNA here is from genome assembly GCA_046349335.1 of Reyranellaceae bacterium. Taxonomy (GTDB): domain Bacteria; phylum Pseudomonadota; class Alphaproteobacteria; order Reyranellales; family Reyranellaceae; genus Reyranella. The sequence continues at coordinate 13,472 of JAXMCO010000002.1, read as the reverse complement.
GGTGAAGGGCTGGTCGGTCGCCAGCATCTCCTCGACCCACCAATTTCGCAGCTCGCGGCCTTGCTGCTCGACCGGGCGAACGACCTCGAGCTTCTTGCCGTCGATGCCGGTCTTGATCTCGGCCTGAGCCGCCTGCTGGCGACGGCGCAATTCGGCCGGTCCCTCGCCCAGCCAGCCGGGCGCCGCCGTCAGCGCGCTGTGCCGGGTCGAGGCAAGCAGCCGGTCGACGGAAGCGCCGTAATCCTGCCCTTCGAGGGCATGGATCTCGGCCGGCGTGGCGCCGAAGCTGGTGCGCGACAGAAGATGCCGGGCCTCGTCGAAGCCCATTCCCGTGGCCGCTCGTGCCGCGGCCGGCAGCCACAGCCCGGCGGACAGAGCCGCCGCTCCCCCCAGCACCCTGCGTCGACCGATCTCGGCAGTCATGGCGAAGCTCCTATTGCGGCGGCGGGCGGCCCGGACCGTTCGCTCCCGGACGGGGCCCCGGTCCAGGCCCCTGGCCCGGCGGACGCGGCGGCGGCGGCGGCGGCGGTCCGGCGAGGCGTTCGGCCAGGATCTGGTGCATGCGCTCGCGCTGCTGGGGCGTCAATTGCGGCTCGAGCTGGGCAAATGTTCTCAGCGTTTCCTTCTGCTGCTCGACGCGCAAGCGGGCGAGCTGCTCGATGATCGGATCGATCCGCGCCAATTCGATGGTCGGCCGGCGATACTCGGCCGCCACCTGGTCGCGCAGCTTCTGGATGTCGCGCTGCCGGTCGCGGCGGGTGTTGGCGTATTGGTCGATCACGCCACGCAGCTTGGCACGCTGCGCCTCGTCGAGATCGAGCTCGTGCGCCACCATCTCGAGCGGTGTAGGCCGAGGTCCCGGCGGCGGAGGTGGCGGAAACCGATGATCGAATGTCGGCGGCGCGATCCAGCTCCGATAGACGAAGCCGGCGAGGACGAACGTGTTGAGCAGCAACGACAGCGCCAACAGGATCTGCATCATCCGGGAGGACATGTCAGATGCCGTCGCTGCCCAGGAATTCCGTCGGATCGCTGGAGCTCGAGGAAGAGGTCGTCGCGACCGACAGCGCCCCGTGGCGCTCTTCCGCGAGCGACGCGCCCAGTCCGCCCCCCAGCAGGAATCCCGAGATCGCCACGACCACCGCGGCGGCAAGCGTGGCGACCCGTTGGACCATGAAGCGGCGACCGCCGCCCAGCAGCCAGTCGAGCAGCCCGAGCCGGCGCTGCGGGCGTTCGACATCGAAGCTGACCAGGGCACGTGCCCGGACCGCCAGCCTCGGCGGAGCAGCCGGCAGGGGTTGGCCGAGCACCTCCGACAGCTCCAGGGCGGCGCGCCGCAGCGCCGGGTCGGCCGCTACGGCAGCCTCGACGGCAGCGGCTTCGACGGCCGGCAGGCGCCCGTCGAGCCACGCGGCCAAATCGAGTTCCGAGACCTGCGGGGACGCCCCCTCCCCGACCGGGGCAAGACGGCGCCACAGCTCCTTGTCGGTGTCGGGAGTACCTTCCCTTCTCATCCCACTCTCCTGCTGCACACTACGTCAAAAGCCAGCCAATCATCCCCGCCTCAAGAATCGGCTCCCTGGAAGTGAGCCCGCAGACGCACCAAGGCCTTGTGGTGCGTGCTGCGAACAGTTTGCGCGTCGATGTTGAGAAGCTTAGCGACTTCCGCGACGTCCCGCTCCTCGTCATATAGGCACCTCAGGATCAAGATCTGGCGCTCGGTCAGCAGCCCGTCGGGAATCTTGAGCTTCTCGACATGGCGATCCTCCACCGCCAGCCGGGCCTCGGGAACCTCGTCGAGCGGTTGGGTGGCCTGACGGCGGCGGCGCACATGATCGATGGCGGCCGAACGGGCGACGACGGCGAGCCAGGTCGACAGGCTGGCGCGGGCCGCATCGTACGTCTTCAGCAGGCGAAAATCGTTGGCGCACAGGCGAACATACACATCCTGTGCAGCGTCGAGGACGTCGTCCTCGCTCAGCCGATAGGAGGCGAGCGTCCGGCGAACGACCGCGTTGATCAAGGGCGCCGACGCGCCCACGAACGCATCCCAGGTGCGCTTGTGGCCTGCCTGAAGTGCGCGCAGGTCGATCTGGTTCAGCTCCGTCACGCCCGCGATCTTTCTTGCCCAATCCGCCATGCAGTCTAACGGGGTTTGTGGCGAAATCAGGCCCCGCTACAGTCGGCGAGAATAACCGGGAGTACCGATGAGCGAGTCGCTGACACGCCAATGGAAGGTGACCAAGCAACCAGTACGCGGCAAGGGCGTAGTGGTTGCCCAGAATTGTCGCGCCGCGGAGGTCGGCGCCGAGATCTTGCGCAAGGGCGGCAACGCGATCGATGCCGCCGTCGCCACCGGCATGGCGATCGGCGCCGTCGAGCCGTGGATGAGCGGCATCGGCGGCGTCGGCTTCATGACGATCTGGAGCGCCAAGGAAGGCCGCGCCTGGACGATCGACTACGGCCCCCTCTCGGCCAAGCGGCTCGACCCGTCGAGCTACAAGATCGTCGGCCCCGGCCCGGCCAATCCCTTCGCCTGGCCAGACATCCTCGAGCAGCGCAACGAGGTCGGCTACCATTCGATTGCCGTGCCCGGCCAGGTCGCCGGCATGGCCAAGGCGCTCGAGCGTTTCGGCACCCTGAAATGGCAGGACATCATGGCGCCCGGCCTGGCGCTCGCCCGGCGCGGCATGGAGCTCGACTGGTACATGCAGGTGATGCTCGCCAACGGCGCCGAGCACCTGTCCAAGTTCCCCGCCTCCAAGGCCAACTACCTGCCCGACGACGGCCGTGTGCCGACCACCGACTGGCAGGGGACGGTGCGCTATCTCAAGCTCGGCAATCTCGGCGAAACCTATCAGCGACTGTCCGACGGCGGACCGCGCGAATTCTACGAAGGGGCGCTGGCACGCGATATCGCCGCCGACCTGCAGGCGGGAGGCTCGGCGATCGACTACGACGATCTGCGGTCCTACGAAGCCCGCATCGTCGAGCCGTTGTCGTTCGAGCATGGCGGCGCCACGATCAACGTCGCCGGCGGCCTGACGGCGGGTCCGACGCTCCAGCGCACGATCGAGCTGGCCGGCAAGGCCACCCGCGGCAAGGGATCGCCCGATGCCGCGTTCTTCGTCGCCATCGCCCAGGGCATGCACCAGGCCTACGAGGAACGGCTCAAGACGATGGGCGACAAGCCGACCAACACCTGCACCACCCACTTCTGCGCCGCCGACTCGCAGGGCAACATGGTGGCGCTGACCCAGACCCTCATGTCCCTGTTCGGTTCCTGCGTGATGCTGCCCAAGACCGGCATCACCATGAACAACGGCATGCTGTGGTTCGATCCCGAGCCCAACCGGCCCAACTCGATCGCCCCCGGCAAGCGGCCGCTTTGCAATATCTGCCCGGTCGTCGTCGCCAAGGACGGCAAGCCGTGGTTCTGCATCGGCGCTTCGGGCGGCCGGCGCATCGTGCCGGCGGTGGCGCAATTGTCGTTGATGCTGATCGATCGCGGCCTCGACGTCGAAGCCGCCTTCCACCAGCCGCGCATCGACGTCTCCGGCGTGGGGCCGATCCGCGTCAATCGCGAGTTGCCCGACGACGTCAAGCAAGCGATCGCCACCAAGCTGCCGATCGTCGAGGTCGCCAACCAGGTGTCGCCGATGGGGTTTGCCAATCCATGCTGTATCGTGCGCGATCCGACGACGGGAGAATTGACCGGCATGAACGAGGTGATGTCGCCATGGGCCGGCGGCGCAGCCCAGTGAGCGCCCGGCGCGTGGCCGGGAGCGCACCACTCTCATATCCCTCCCCCGTCAGCGAGGGAGGTGCCCCGTCAAACGGGGCAGAGGGGGAAGGCCACGCACAAGATGCTTCGGAGGCCGACGTCGGGATCGGAGGGACCTCGTTTGCGGCTTTCCCCCTCCGCCCCCTTGCGGGGGCACCTCCCCCGATGACGGGGGAGGCGAGCAGAATGTGCGCGCTTCTCAACCGTACGACGGGGAAGGCGAACAAGGGTGTCAGCCCCGGCGCGGCAAAGCTGGGGAGGAGAATGATGGCAGCGCTGCTTGCCGCCTCGCTCGCCCTTCCCGCGGCGGCGCAGGATGTGCGCCTGCCGGTGCTCGTGCCGCTGACCGGCTTCGTCGCGCTCGAGGGGACCAGCCAGCGCAACGGGGCGCTCCTGGCGGCGAGCCAGATGCGCGACGTCACCCTGAAGCCCGACGTGCTCGACACGCAATCGACGCCGGAAGCGGCCGTCACCGCCTGGGAGCGCGCCATGGGCGGCGGCCCCGTGCCGGCCGTGGTCGGTCCCATCCTCGGAACGCAGATGCTCGCCCTGCTGCCGCTCGCTCAGGAGCGCTCGGTTGCGGTGCTCACCATCTCCGGCACGGCGCGGCTCGGCGAGCTCGGCAATCCATGGTTCTTCCGCTTCTTCCCGAGCGACGCCACGGTGAAAGTGGCGCACGCCCGCTACGTCGTCGAGAAGCTCGGCGCCAGGCGGCCGGCGATCATCTATCAAAGCACAGCCTACGGCCAATCGGGCCGCGAGCAGCTCGCCCGCACCTTCGGCGAGCTGAAGGCGCCGCCGGTGCTGGAGGAGAGCATCGCTCCCACCGTCAACGACCTCGCGCCCGCCCTGCTGCGCGCCAAGAACGCCAATGCCGACGTGATCGTGCTGCACCTGCATGCCGCATCGACCGTGCTCGCCGTGCGCCAGGCCCGGCAACTGCTCCCCGACCTGCCGATCGTCGCCGGGTCGGCGATGCACCAGCCCGCCACCGCGGCGCTGCTCGAGCCCGCCGAGCTCAAGGGCGTGTGCGCCGAAACGGCGGCCTCGCCGATCTCGGCCACAACCGGCCCCATGCGCGCTTTCCTCGACAGCTATCGCGCCGCCTACAAGAGCGAACCCGACGCCTTTGCCGCTGCCCAGTTCGACGCCGTCGGCATGCTGGGCAAGATCGTGGGCGATCTGCGCAAGGCCGGCCAGCCCGTCACGGCCACCGCGGTACGCGATCGTCTCGCGGGCGACACCTACCAGGGCATCGTCACCACCTACCGTTCCGACGGCAAAGGCAACATGGCGCACGAGGCCGAGATCGTTTGCTTCGACGGCAACGATAGAATCCCCAAGCCGGCAGCCCGCTACGCCATCCCGCCGCGCTCCTGAAAGCGCGTGAGCATTCTCCAAGAGTGCTCCGGGCCGCCCGATGGCATCGCGCGCTCAGGCCGGGCGCCGATGCGGCGTCACGGTCGCTCGCGGCTGCAGGTGGCGCCGAAGTACGCGGCGGCATCGCAAATCTTTCCGCCCGGCAGGGTACAGGTGCCTTGCTCGTCGGCCGTGCCGCTCGCCGCCGTCACGCTGTAGCGCCCGCCGGTGATGGCGCAATAGCGCGCCGCCGGCGTGATGTAGCCGGTCACGCGCAGCCCGCCGGCCGGGCAGTCGCCGCGAAAGAGCGCCCATTCCTCGCACTGGCGATTGTCGATGAAGATGCAGACGCCGTATTGGCTGCCGTCCGGCAGTCGCTCCAGACGCACCGTGCCGCCGATTTCGACGCACCGCACCGAAGCGGGATTGGCGAGCCCGGGAGGCGACGGGACCGCCTGTCCACCCGCCTCGCCCGCGGCGACCATCGACAGGCAGCCGGCGACGATCGCCACGACGCGCCGCTGCGCCTTCCCGACACTTGCCGCCATCGCGACCTCCCACTGCGCGTTGCGCCACCCCATCACGGCACGCGCGCGACGAGGCGGATTCCGCCCAGGCTGCCGCTGTCGTACAGCCGCGCGATGGTGGCGTAGAACCGTTCCTGTGCGGCATACGCCGCCTCGCCATGGACCGCGGCGTAGGCATCGTGGCCCGCCCGCCAGGCCGACAGGCGCGCCGCCGCATAAGGCGCCCAGTCGGGAGTCAGGTCCGTTGCCGTCACGGCGACGAACCCGGCGGCGCTGAAATCGGCGACGTAGGCGTCCGCCGATGTGATCGAGATGCCGTAGACGATGCCGCGGAGATCGGCGAGGTCGGCCGGTGCGAACGGCGCCCGCTCGCACAAATCCTCGACATAGGCGCCGCCGCCCGCGCGAAGCAGCCGTCCCAACCGGGCAAGCAGGCGCGGCCGATCGGGGATGTGCAGGACGGCCAACAGGCTGAGGATGCCGTCGAACGACCCCGGCAGCAACGGCTCGGTCAGCGCATCGCCGCGCACATGGGTGACGCGTCCATCGAGCCCGGTCCGCCGCGTGAGGTCGGCGCCCACGGTGTGCAACTCCGCCTGCAGCTCGAGCGCGGTGACATGGCAGCCGTATGTGTGGGCGAGGTAGCGTGCCGGACCGCCGATGCCGGCGCCGACATCGAGCACGCGGCTCGACGGGCCAAGGCCGAGGACGCGTGCCGCCGCATCGACCGCGTCCAGTCCGTGATAGTGCCATTGGTCGATGGCGTGGAGCTGTTCGGGCGCGATCCGTTCGCCGGGCCCGATTCCAAGTGCCGCCAACCCGCGCTCGACGCGGTCGAGGTTGGTGTAGAGCGGCATGTCCGCCAGCCTCGCTCCGTCTGCCATGCCACCTTCGGCCACAGGCCCCTCCAGCAACGCTACGCTCCGCCGGGCGCGCGGCGATCTTGTCATGGCTTCGTGCTCACCCCGGCGGATTGAGCCACCAAAGCGCAATATTGAGAACCGTCGCGAACAGGACCCAGGCCAGGTAGGGCATCATCAGGAAGCCGGCCGTCCGGTCGATGGCCCGAAACGACAGCATCGTCACCAGCACGGCGACGTCGAGCACGACGAGCGTGGCGACCGCCGCGCCGATCCTTTGAAGGCCAAAGAAGACGACGCTCCACCCGAGATTGAGGGCGAGCTGCAGGGCAAACAGCGTGAGCGGCCCACGGGTCGTCTGCCACTCGGCGCCGCGCCAGACTCGCCAGGCCGCAATCGCCATCAGGACGTAGAGCACGGTCCAGACCGGCCCGAACACCTGGTTGGGCGGCGTGAAGGTGGGCTTTCGCAAATCGACGTACCAGGTGCCGATGCTGGTTTGCACCACCGACGCCCCGAGCACGCCAATCCCGAGGCACAAGCCGACGAGCAGCACGAGGGCCACCAGGTCGACCGGAAGGCTGCGGTTGGCCATGGCTGCAACGCTAGCACGCCGCCGCCTCGCCGGCTTGGTGACTATTGGCGGCCGCCGACAGATGCCCCGCTGCGGCCACGCTGGGGGGGCCAGCCCCATCGGCGTCAAGCGGAAGTGGAGAGCTAACCGTAGTCCTCATCTCGAGGAGGCCGCGCAGCGGCCGTCTCGAAGGATGGGCCGCACCGGAGGCCATTGAAATCGCGGTGTCGCGGCGCCCTCTTCGTTGCCGGCAAGGGGCGAAGGTTGCTTCGCCCTATTCGGGACGCGACCCTTCGGGCCGCTCCTCCGGGCGAGGAGTCTTTTTCATCTGAGGTCCATGCGGCACCTGTACCTTTTCCACGCGGTTCCTTGCAGGAGACGGCGAGGGACGAGCGGAGTGTAGCGTAGCGGAACTCCGTTCGTCCCTCGGACGACGGTCCGACTGTCGTATTCTGCCGGGACCGAGCCGGTCCGTCGGGAGCACCAACGGCACCTCGTGACGAGATCACCTGGGGAGGACATGTGCCCCAACGGATTGGCTGCGATCGATGCCCAGTGGGGAGTCTGCGCCGGTCTTGCCTCGAGCGGACCGAGCGCCCGTACAGGTCTTGGCAGGGGTCGCAGTGGCTCGCCGTTTGAAAGGAGTACGAGCGTGAACAGAGCAAGGCAATGGTATGCCGGCGTCGATTGGGCCAGAGACAGTCATCTCGTGCGGCTCATCGATGAGCAGGGCCGCGACATCGGCGAGAAGATCTTCGAGCATTCCGGCCAGGCGCTGGCCGCCATGGCCGACTGGCTGATCGCCCAAAGCGGGGCCGACGATCCCGGCCAGCTCCACATCGCCATCGAGGTGCCGCATGGCCCGGTGGTCGAGGCGCTGATGGAGCGCCAATTCAACATCTGGGCCATCAACCCCAAGCAGATGGACCGCTTCCTCCCCCGATCAGGCGCTGTTTGCAGCGCCACAGGGGGAGACGAGCAAGATGTGTCCACTCGGCAGTTGCCGGTGCGGGGGATGGACGCTAAACACACGACCGTCATTTTGTCGCAAGCGGCGTCGGGGGAATGTTGCAGATGGCGACGAAAAAGAAGGCTATATCGCCCGGTGCGGCCGCTCGAAAGACGCCGTCCAAGTCCTTGAACGGAAAGGCTGCTTCCGGCAGAGGCAGCGGCACGGTCGAATCTCGGGACACGGCGCGTCTGCTGCTCGAGATCGAGGCCATCCACTGCCGCCCGGACAATCCCTACATCTTCACGTCGGGGCGGGCGAGCCCGGTCTACATCGATTGCCGAAAGATTATTTCGTTTCCCGAGGCGCGCGCCAAGATCATGAGCCACGCGCATCGCCTGATCGACAAGCAGATCGGCTGGAACAAGATCGACGCTGTCGCGGGCGGCGAAACCGCCGGTATCCCGTTCGCCGCGTTCCTGTCGGCGCTGGCCAAGAAGCCGATGGTCTACGTGCGCAAGCAGCCCAAGGGCTTCGGCCGCATGGCCCAGATCGAGGGCGAGCTCAAGCCCGGCAAGCGCGTCCTGCTGGTCGAGGATCTGGCCACCGACGGCGGCAGCAAGATGGTCTTCATCGACGCGCTCAAGCGCGCCGAGGCCAAGGTCACCGACTGCTTCGTCATCTTCCACTATGGCATCTTCCCGCAGAGCGTCGAGTTGCTGGCGGCAGCCGGCGTCAAGCTGCATGCGCTCGCCACCTGGTGGGACGCCCTGGAGGCAGCCCAGAAGCACAAATACTTCGACGAGCGCGGCTTGGCGGAAACACACGCCTTCCTGGAAGCGCCGGACCAATGGTCGGCCCGCCACGGCGGCCGCCAGCCGGCACCCCGCCCGATGCTGGGGCGCTGATCTCCAGAGGCCCCCTTCTCCCTCACCCGATAACGGCCAGGGAGCGGACACATCTCGAATTCCCTCCCTGTGGCGCCGTAAGAAGCGCCTGATCGGGGAGGTGCCCCTGCCGCCGACCACCATAGTTCGCGCCGTCACTCGAATTCCTCCCCCGTAATCGGAGGAGGTGCCCCGTCCTACGGGGCGGAGGGGGAAGGCCACAGTCGAGATCGCTCCGACTACGACGTCGGACTCCGAAGCATCCAGCCAGCGGCTTTCCCCCTCCGCCCCCTTTCGGAGGCACCTCCCCCGATTACGGGGGAGGCGAACAAGCGCGACACCAGGCGCCAGCGCAACCGGCGTGAGGCACCTTCCCCTGTGGCGCTGTTTACGGCGCCACAGAGGGAGGCGAACACGGGTGGCCGCTCCGTAGTCGGTGACGGCAGACGACGACGTGTTCTGCTGGAGAAGTGACAACGGGCGCTTCTTGTTTCCCACCTCATGCAATGCGACGGTGCCGGCCAATGATCCCGCGCCTGCTTTCGCTGTTGCTTGCCCTGTCGGCGCTCGCTGCGCCCGCCCATGCCAAGGACGAGCTGGTGCTCGGCATGAACCAATCGCCAGGCACCTGGAATCCCCTGATCAGCGCCATGCTCGCCAAGTCGCTGATCAGCAACATGACGGCGCGGCCGCTCACCGCCTACGACGCCAACTCGACGCTGGTCTGCCTGGCCTGCACAGAGCTACCGACCATCGAGAACGGCAAGGCGCGCGTGATCGACCTGCCGGATGACGGCAAGGGCGGCGGCAAGAAGGGTATCGAAATCGACATGGAGCTGCGCGACCTGCGCTGGGGCGACGGCGTGCCCGTCACCACGAAGGACGTTGCCTTCACGCTCGAGGTCGGCAGGCATCCGCTCTCGGGCGTCGCCTCGTCGGAAGCGTACCGGCGCATCCTCAAATTGGACGCCAAGGACGATCGCCGCTTCACCCTGACGGTCGATCGCGTGACCTACGACTACAACTCGATGAGCCTCAGTCTCCTGCCCGCCCACATCGAGAAGCCGATCTTCGACGCCAACCCGGCCGAGTACCGCAACAAGACCGCCTACGACACCGACTCGACCAATCCCGGCCTGGGCTTCGGCCCCTACCGCAAGGTCGAGATCGTGCCGGGCAACCGGGTGACGCTGGAGCGCAACCCGACCTGGACCGGGCCGGCGCCGCACTTCAAGCGCATCGTCGTCAAGATCGTCGAGAACACCGCCTCGCTCGAAGCCAACCTCCTGTCGGGCAACATCGACTACGCGCTGGGCGAGCTCGGCCTGTCGCTCGACCAGACGCTGGCCTTCGAGAAGCGTCACAAGGCCAAGTACGATTTCATCTACAAGCCGGCGCTGATCTACGAGCACATCGACACCATGCTCGACAACAAGCTGCTGGCCGACCGGCGGGTGCGCCAGGCGATCCTCATGGCGATCGACCGCAAGGCCATCTCCGACAAGCTGTTCGAAGGCAAGCAGCCGGTCGCCGAAGGGCCGATCAGTCCGCTCGATCCGATGTTCAGCCCGACGGCGCGCCGCTATCCCTACGACCCGGCGGCGGCGCGCAAGCTGCTCGACGAGGCAGGCTTCGCCGACATCCGCAACGGCGTGCGCCACACCGCCCAGGGCGACCGCCTGTCGATCGACATGACGACCACGGCCGGCAACCGGGTGCGCGAGCTGGTGGCGCAGGTCATCCAGAGCCAGCTTCGCCAGGTCGGCATCGAGCTGCGCATCAAGGCCGATCCGCCGCGCATCTTCTCGGAGAGCCTGAACCGACGGCAATTCACCGGGCTCGCCATGTATGCCTGGGTTCAATCGCCCGGAGGCGTCCCGCGCAGCCTCCTCTACTCGACGGAGATTCCCTCGGCCGAGAACGGCTGGAGCGGACAGAATTATCCCGGCTACAAGAATGCCGACATGGACAAGGCGCTCGACGCCGCCGAGCGCGAGCTCGACACCGAGAAGCGCCGCGGCTTCTTCGCCGACATCCAGCGCCTCTATGCCGAGGACCTGCCGGTCCTCCCGCTGTTCTTCCGTGTCGATCCCTTCGTGATCCCCAAGCAACTGAAAGGCGTGGTGCCGACCGGCCATCTCAACAGCTCGACCCTGTGGATCGAGCAGTGGCGCTGGGAGGAGTAGGTGCCGTTCGAGAAGGTCGCGCTCGACGGCCGGGTTCTGGACTCGGTCTACTTCTCGATCGTCGACACCGGCTTGCCGCACCTGGAGGCCGGCCTGGAGAAGCGGCTGGGCGGATGAAGGTGCGGCAGTCATTTCCTCCCCCGTCATCGGGGGAGGAGGACTCTCCGCAGCCCATGAGCCGCTATCTCGCCAGCCGGGCGGTCGAGATCGTTGTCACGCTCGTGCTGATGAGCTTCGCCGTCTACCTGCTGATCGGGCTGATGCCGGGCGATCCGATCGACATGATGATCGCCGGCGATCCCAAGATGACCAGTGCCGATGCCGCCCGGCTGCGCGCGCTGTACGGCCTCGACCGGCCGCTGCTCGCGCGCTACCTCGCCTGGGCCGGCGAGGCGATCCAGGGCAATTTCGGCTACTCGCGCTCGTTCGGCCAGCCGGTGCTGGCCGTGCTGTGGCCGCGCCTGCTCAACACGCTGGTTCTGGCCGGCACCGCCTTCGCGATCGCCACGGCGATCGCCCTGCCGCTCGGCATCTGGGCGGCGTCGCGGCCGCGCAGCATCGCCGACTACCTGATCAATCTCGTCTGCTTCGCCGGCATTTCCGCCCCGCCTTTCTGGGTGGCATTGCTGCTCATCACCCTGTTCGCGGTCGGGCTGGGCTGGCTGCCGGCCGGCGGCATGGCCGACATCAGGCCGGGCACCCCCTGGACCAGCGCCCTGCTCGACCAGGTGCGTCACCTCGTGCTGCCGGTGATCACGCTGACGCTGGTTCAGCTCGGCGCCTATACCCGCTTCATGCGCGGCGCCATGATCGAGGCGCTGCGTCAGGATTACATCCGCACCGCCCGCACCAAGGGCGCCCCCGAAGGCCAGGTGCTGTGGGGCCACGCCTTCGCCAACGCGCTGGCGCCGGTGCTCACCATCCTCGCTCTGTCGTTCGGCGGCCTGCTGTCGGGGGCGCTGATCACCGAGACGATGTTCGCCTGGCCGGGCATGGGCAAGGCGATCTACCAGGCGATCCTCGACAACGACTACAACCTCGCCCTGGTCGGCCTGCTGATCGCGACGCTGGCGACGCTGGCCGGCAACCTCCTGGCCGACCTCGCCTATGTGTGGATCGACCCGCGCGTATCGCTGACGGGCAAGGCATGAGGGGCGGCGCATGATCGCGACGAGCCCGCGCCGCCTCGCGTGGTCGCGCCTGATGCGCCATCGCCTGGCGCAGGCCTCGCTGGTCTTCCTCGCCGGGCTGCTGGTCCTGTCGCTCGCCGCGCCGCTGATCGCCCAATGGCGCGGCATCGATCCGACGGCCACCGACCTGTTCCGCCGCTTCGAGGCACCGTCGGCCGAGCATTGGCTGGGCACCGACGATCTCGGCCGCGATCTTTTCCAGCGCCTGCTCGACGGCGGGCGCATATCGCTGCTGGTCGGCGTGTCGGGGGCGCTGCTGTCGGCCGTCGTCGGCGCGGCGATCGGCGTGGCGGCGGGTTATCTCGGCGGCCGGCTCGACAGCGTGCTGATGCGGCTGACCGACGGCGTCATCGCCCTGCCGCTGCTGCCGCTGCTGATCGTCGTGGCGGCCATCGATCCAGTGAAGGTCGGCGTGCCAACCGACATCGCCCGCTCCGAGTTCTTCTCGGTCTATCGCATCATCGTCATCGTGGCGCTGACCGGCTGGACGACGGTGGCGCGGCTGGTGCGGGCCGAGACCCTGTCGCTCAAGGCGCGCGACTTCGCGCGTGCCGCCCAGGCGTTGGGCGCGGTGCCGCTGCGCATCATGTTCCGCCACATCCTGCCCAACACGGCGGGATCGCTGGTCGTCGCCACCACCATGTCGATGGGCACGCTGATCCTGTTCGAATCGACCCTGTCGTTCCTCGGCCTCGGCGTCCAGCCGCCGGCGGCGAGCTGGGGCAACATGCTGACCGGCGCGCAGGACCTGCTGCAGCAGGCACCGGTGCTGGCGCTGTGGCCCGGCCTGCTGATCTTCCTCACCGTCATTGCCTTCAACTTCGTGGGCGACGGATTGCAGGACGCGCTCGATCCCCGCAGCGAACGGCGATAGGCTCGGGGCGAGAAGATCGACGCCTTTCCCGACCGGCTCTCGAGTAGCCAGCAGCCGCGCGTCGCCAACCGCGTAGCACTCATGCGCGAGAGCCGGCTCCGTGAACGAGTTTCGGCAGCAGCCACGCTTTCCGAGCCCGGCACACCCGATCTCGAGACATTTCTTGGCGACGGCCCGCATCGACATTCGCCGCCGCGACGCCCGCGCGCTCGCGAGCGGGTTGCCCGTCCGGGCCGCCTTGGTCATAGATTGCCGGCATGCTCCGATCGCAAGCGCCGGTCC
>JAXMCO010000001.1:0-546894 GCA_046349335.1 Reyranellaceae bacterium | reverse complement strand
TGTTCCTTGCCGTAGTTGCCTTCCTCGAAGCGCGAGGCGAAGCGGCCGTTCACGTTGAACGACCAGCCGTGATAGAAGCAGCGAAACGACAAGGCGTTTCCCTTGCGCTCGCGTACCACCAGCGCGCCGCGATGCGGGCAGGTGTTGAGGAAGGCGTGTACTGCGCCGCCGCGGTCGCGATTGAAGATAAGCTCGCGGCCGCCGACTGCGCGGGTGATGAAGTCGCAATTGTCGGCGATCTCCGAGCTGTGCCCGAGATAGAGCCAGCAATGGTCGAAGATGGCATTGTGCTCGCGGTCGAGGACGGACTGCTCGGTGAAGGCAGGCCGGGCGACCCGGAACAGGTGCCGCTCGCGGTCCTCGACCACCATGTCGGCGAAAGTCAGCGGGAGCTCCGGGTCGACCAGTGCCGTATCCATGCTTCCTTCTCCGTGACGCCAAAAATTATCTAACAATTGTTAGGAAGTGTATAGCCTGATAGACAATGGGGTCAACAGAAGGGAGGAGCCAAGTGGACGATGCAGCCCTGGCCTGCGCCGTGGTCGACCCCCGCACCTATGTCGATCAGTCGGTCTACGATGCGCTGTTTACGCCGCTGCGCCGCCATGCTCCCGTGTGCCATGTGGCGCCCGAGGGGTACCGTCCGTTCTGGCTGGTGACCCGGCATGCCGACATCATGGAGATCGAGCGCCAGCCGCAGCGCTTCTTGAACGGGTCGCGCTCGACGCTCGCCACGCTGGCCGACGAGCAGCGGCTCGAGCGGCTGACCGGCCGGCGCGATTCGGCGCTGCGCACCCTCGTGAACATGGACGACCCCGATCACCGGGCCTTCCGCGCCATCGCCCAGGCCTGGTTCACGCCGCCCAGCCTGCAGAAGCTCGATCGCCAGATCGCCGCCCTGGCGCGCGAGTTCGTCGACCGCATGGAGGCGCTGGGTGGCGCCTGCGACTTCGCGCGCGACATCGCCAACTGGTATCCCTTGCGCGTCATCATGACCATTCTCGGCGTGCCGGCCGAGGACGAAGCCTTCATGTTGCGGCTCACCCAGGAGCTGTTGGGCTCGACCGATCCGGAGATGCGGCGTCAAGGGGCCCGGCGCGAAACCTACAAGGACTTCTTCGCCTATTTCGCCCGCATGACCGCCGACCGGCGCCGGGCGCCACGCGACGATGTCGCCACCGTGATCGCCAACGCGACGCTCGACGGTCGACCGATCGGCGAGCTCGAGGCGTCGTCGTACTACGTCATCATCGCCACGGCGGGCCACGACACGACGAGCTCGACGACCTCGGGCGGCCTCCTGGCCCTGATGCAGACCCCGGGAGCGCTGGACCGGCTGCGGGCCGAGCCGGAGCTGCTTGGCCGCGCCGTCGACGAGATGATCCGCTATGTCTCGCCGGTAAAGCACTTCTTCCGGACGGCGACCGAGGATTACGTGCTGCGCGGCCAGCAGATCAGGGCAGGCGACAGCCTGATGATGTGCTATCCATCCGGCAACCGCGACGAGGACGTGTTCGAGGACCCGTTTGACTTCCGCATCGATCGTTCGCCGAACCGCCATCTGGCCTTCGGCTTCGGGGCGCATCTCTGTCTCGGCATGCATCTCGCCCGGATGGAGATCGGCGCCTTCTTCCGCGAATTGCTGCCGCGTCTCGGCCATGTCGAGCTGGCCGGCCCACCGGCCTGGGTCGAGACCAACTTCGTCAGCGGCCTCAAGCGCCTGCCGATCCGTTACGCGTTCACCAAGGCGGCGGCATGACGCTCGCCCGGCGGTCGTGCGCTAGCGCATGAGCGGGCAGCACCTCGTCATCGTCGGTGCCGGCCACGCCGCCGGCCAACTGATCGCCAGCCTGGCGCAGGAAAAGTTCGCCGGTGCGGTCACGGTGGTTGGCGACGAACCCTATCCGCCTTATCAGCGTCCACCTTTGTCCAAGAAGTTCCTGGCCGGAGAGCTGGCGCTCGACCGGCTCTACCTGAAGCCGATGGCCTTCTACGAGAAGCTCGGCACGCGCCTGTTGCTCGGCCGCCGCGCTGCGCGCGTCGACCGACCGGCGCACCGCGTCGTGCTCGACGACGGGTCGAGCCTCGACTACACGACCCTGGTGCTCGCCACGGGCAGCCGGGCACGCGCGCTTTCCTTGCCCGGCGCCGATCTGCCGGGCATCGCTTCCTTGCGCAGCATTGCCGACGTCGAGGCGATTCGCGCCCGGCTCTCGACGGCCAGGTCCTTGGTCGTCGTGGGCGGTGGCTATATCGGGCTCGAGCTGGCGGCCGTTGCGGTGAAGCTCGGGCTCTCGGTCACCGTGCTGGAGCAGGCGCCACGCCTGATGATGCGTGGCGTCGGGCCGGTGGTTTCGTCGTTCTACGAGCGGCTGCATCGCGAGGAGGGGGTCACGGTTCATACCGGTGTCGCCGTCCAGGGGTTCGAAGGCGAGGGGCGTGTCGAACGGGTTGCTTGCGAGACGATGCGGATTGCAGCCGATCTCGTCGTGGTCGGCGTCGGTGCGTTGCCCAATATCGAGCTCGCTAAGGGGGCGGGTCTCGCGACCACCAACGGCATCGATGTCGACGCGCGGTGTCGCACCGAGGATCCGGCGATCTATGCCATCGGCGACTGCACCAATCAGCATCATCCCTTGCTCGACCGCCGTCTGCGGCTCGAATCGGTGCACAATGCGCTCGAGCAGGGGCGCATGGCGGCTGCCGCGATCTGTGGCCTGCCGGCGCCGCCCGACCAGGTGCCGTGGTTCTGGAGCGACCAGTACGACGTCAAGCTGCAGACCGCGGGCCTGTCCGACCGGCACGACCAGGCCATCGTCCGCGGGCGGCCGGACGAGGGTCGGTCGTTCGCCGTGTTCTATCTTTCAGGTGGCGTCTTGACTGCCTGCGATGCCATGAACCGGCCGGCGGAATTCATGATGTCGAAGGTTCTGGTCGGCGCGCGCGCGCGCGTCGACGCGGCGAGGCTTGCCGACGAACGCGTGGCGGTGAAGGACTGTCGAATATAGCGCTGAACGGGTGAGTGGACGGACAGATGGCAAAGATCACTTTCGAGACGGTGGACGGGCAGGAGCACACGATCGACATCGCCAACGGGCTGTCGATCATGGAAGGCGCCGTCAGGAACATGGTGCCCGGCATCGACGCCGACTGCGGCGGCACCTGCTCATGCGCGACCTGCATGGTTTATGTGCCGCCCGAATGGGCCGAGCGGCTACCGGCCAAGAAGTCCGACGAAGAGGCGATGATCGAGTTCTGCCCACATCACAACGAGACCTCGCGCCTGTCCTGCCAGATCGATGTCACGGATGCGCTCGACGGCCTGCGGTTGAAGGTTCCCGAAAGCCAACGCTAGCCACTCTCCTCCCCCGTCATCGGGGGAGGTGCCCCGTCATCGGGGGAGGTGCCCCGTCATACGGGGCGGAGGGGGAAGGCCGCAGGCAAGATGCTTTGGATTCCGACATCGGACTCGGAGGGATTTCGTCTGCGGCTTTCCCCCTCCGCCCCCTTGCGGGGGCACCTTCCCCGTATGACGGGAGAGGCAAGGAAGATGTGTCCACTCCGTGGCAGCCATGCAGGGCAGATGCCCCATGACTCGGGGCAGAGGCGCCCATCGCCGTGTCCTCACGGGCTGTCGAGCGACGCGAGAATCCGCTGAGCCTGCTTGAGATGAGGAATATCGTACATCTTGCCGTCGATGCCGATCGTTCCGGCTTGCGGTTGGGCTGCGAAAATCTCGACGACACGCCGGGCGTGCGCGATGTCGGCCTCGCTCGGCGTGAAGCAGCGATTGATGGTCGCCACCTGGTCGGGATGGATGGCGATGCATCCGGTAAAGCCGTCGCGCCGTGCCGTCTGGCAGCTCGAGGCGAGCCCGGCACTGTCGCGGAAGTCGGTGTAGACCGTATCGATTGGCGCCACCTCGGCGGCACAGGCTGCGAACAGGCACTGCGCACGAGCGATCTGGTAGGGAAAGCTGAAGCTGCCATCCGGCGCCTTGTTGGTGATCGCGCCGATGGCGCTCGACAGGTCCTCGGCGCCCCAGGTCAGGGCCGCCAGCCGGGGATGGCGCGGAATGTAGGAGCCGAGATTGAACATCGCCGTCGGCGTCTCGGTCGCGACCACCAGGATCTTCACGTGAAGTGCCGCGATGCCGGTCTTGGCTTCCAGGACGTCGAGGCAGTGGCCGAGGCGAACCACGTCGGCTGCGCTGTTGGCCTTGGGCAGAACGATGCCGTCGAGGCCGGGCATGACGACCGCTGCGAGGTCCTCCAGGGTCAGTCCGCTGTCGAACGGATTGATGCGCACCCAGCAGTTCCACGGCCGGCCGGCCGAGGGGGCGATCATGCCGGCCAGCAACTTGCGGGCCTCGGGCTTGCGCGCCGGCGCGACGGCATCCTCGAGGTCGAGGATCAGGCCGTCGGCGCCGCTTGCCCGGGCGCGCTCAAACTTGCGCTCGCTGTCGCCGGGCACGAAGAGCAGGGAGCGCAGCTTCATTTCGGCTTCCCCAGCATCAGGCCGGCGCGCTTGCAGATGCAGACCTCCTCGTTGTTCTGATTGAGGCCGCGATGCTCGAACGTCACGATGCCCTGGCCGGGGCGCGACTTGCTCGCCCGCACCTCGATCACCGTCGTCTCGGCGCGGATCGTGTCGCCGGCGAAGACCGGCCGGGGAAAGCGCACGTCCTGCCAGCCGAGATTGCCCACGGTCGTGCCGAGCGTCGTGTCACCGACCGAAAGTCCCACGACCAGGCCCAGCGTGAACACGCTGTTCATCAGTGGCTTTCCGAACTCGGTCGTCTTGGCGTACTCGTGGTCGAGATGCACCGCCGCCGGGTTGTGCGTCAGGGCCGAGAACAGGATGTTGTCCATGTCGGTCACCGTGCGCCGTACGGCGTGAACGAACTTCTGACCGACGTAGAATTCCTCGAAGTAGAGACCAGGCAAGCGTTCCTCCATTGCTGCTCGAGCCTTTGGATCATGCGCTTTCGGGCCGCGTGCGTCGCGCCCACTCCAGAACATGAAGGGAGCGGGAGGTCGGCGAGTCCGCAGAGCATGAGCCCGAGCTCGATGTCGTGCATATAGCACTTGAGCGCATTGTATTTCCGCCGGCCGCGAAGAATTGGAGTGCGCCGATTGTCAGGCAGAACGGCGATCGTGACAAACGAAGCATACGAGATTGGCCATGCCATCACGCTTCGCCTGGCGGCCGACGAATGCAGGCAGCGGTTCGGCGGCCGGTGCTGTGGCGATGCCCGATCGTTCGCGCCTGCACGGATGCCCGCGGCATCGAGATCGTCGGCAGCCCAATCGAGATTCCGAAGGCGAGCGTCGCGCGTCGGCTGCTTGCCGGTTGCAGGATGGAGCGGGCAATTGCGGCGAAACTGGCCGGGTACTGCCATCCCCGATGATCGGGGCCGGCGCCCGTTCGCATGACCGGGCCTAATGACCTGGACAAGATTCATGATCTGGAAAGCAAAGGCTTCGTGTGCCACCGTAAATCGTGGATTGCCAGGAGGTGTGCGATGAGCCTGCTCGAGGTTGCTGAACGCAATGCTATCCCGAAGGCCTTTCGAGCTTCGTCGGCGTATGTGCCGACACTCGAGTGCACGGAAGGCCAGCCGCCGCCTGTCGCGGCGAATGGCGGCCTGTCCTACATGTCGTTCGACCGGGATGGCGATGCGGGAACCGCCAAGGCGCTTGAGGATGCGCTGGCGGAGATCGCCGAAGGCGAGGGCCGGCGTGTCATCGACATGATCGACAAGGCGCCGCCGGGCCCGATCGAGACGCGCTGGGGACTGGGCTTCCGCGATTACGATGCCTGCGTGGCGCATATTCGCGCGAGCGGCATCGAGGCGCCGGAGGGCGGCGTGGCGCTGCCGCTGGCCTACACCGTGTTCGAGAGGCCATCGTACTCTGTCGTGCCGTCCAATGCGCTGTGGCACGACCCGGCGCGCGTCGAGGTGGCGAAGGTCCTGCGCCAGAACGAGGAGGACAACCGGCGGCGCAATCTCTATTTCCCGCACGTGTTGCGCGACGCGCGGCGTATCGGCGAATACTATCCCGGCCTGTCGCCTTCGAGCCCCGAATGCATGGATCGGCTCGGCGTCTCGCTGGCGCACCTCGAGTCGAGGTGCAGGAACTTCTACGACTCGGCGGAGGTGGAGCGCGTATTCTACCCCGAGATCGAGAAGTTGCTGCTCGACTTCTTCCCCGACGCCACCGATGCGCTGGTCTACAACCACGACGTCTTCGACAAGGACTATGCGGGCGACCGCACGGAAGACCAGGACAACAAGAATCCGGGCGTGAATGCCCGCTACGTCAATCTCGTGCACAACGACCTGAACGACAATTCGGGCCGCGTGCGCTGCCGCGAGCTGCTCACCAGGAACTTGCGCAACTTCGGGCGCACCCAGCACTACACGGAGGCAGAGGCCGACGCGAAGATGTCTCGGCGATTCATGTCCATCAATCTCGCCAAGCCGATGGAGACGGTCGAGCAGTTCCCGTTCGTGCTGTGCGCGTGGCCGTCCTTCGCCAAGCAGCCCTACATCAACAACTACCGCATCTACGACGATCGCGTAGGCGAGACCACGCGCTTCACCTACCATCCCGACCACGAGTGGTACTGGTTTCCGCAGCAGAAGCCCACCGAGGTCTCGATGCTCAAATGCTACGATTCCGTCACCGACGGCTCCGTCTCGCGCTGGTCATTCCATACGGCTTGCATCGACCCGACGGCGCCCGCCAATGCGCGCTGCCGCAAGAACGTCGTGGTGCGGTCGTACATCTTCTTCTAGGCGGGCAGGAAGAGGCAGCGGAGTAGGGAGAACGGCCTCGACGCGGCGATTGTTGTCGAGGTCAGAGGAAGCACCGCCGGCGAAGCGACCGGGGCGGCGCCGGGAGGCGTGAATTTTCGTTTTCCTCCTCTGTCGTCGGCTACGGAGGTGGACACATCTTCAGTCCCTCCCCCGTAATCGCGGGAGGTGTCCCCGCGGGGGGACGGAGGGGGATAGCCACAGTCGAGATTCCTCCGAGTCCGACGTCGGAATCTGAAGCATCTTGTCGGCCGCTTTCCCCCTCCGCCCCGTATGACGGGGCACCTCCCCCGATTACGGGGGAGGTGAGCGAGCGCGTGGTCCTCAGCCGCCCTGACCCTCGAGCAGCGGCGGGGCCTGCCGCGGGCGGCGGGAACCCCACAGGGCAGCGATGGCGGGATGCGAGCGCGCGACGTCTGCCCCGGAGGGCAGCGCCGCCCGATGGTCGCCGATCCACACGGCGACATCCTCGGCGACCTTGTCGCCCTCCTTGTCGCGCAGCAGCAGGTGGTAGCCATTCTTGTAGAAGGCGAGCTTCGAATCGGGTCGCGGCGGCATCACCTCGATGGCGGCGCGCACCGGATCCTGTGGGACAATGCGATCGCCCAATCCGTGCAGCATGAGGTAGGGCGCCTTGATGCGCTCGGCCGAGGCGCGCGCATCGTCCATCAGGCCGACCAGCCCATAGCCCATGTCCAACCGCACCTGGCGCAGCATCAACGGGTCCTTGCGCAGCTTGTCCATGGTCTTGGGGTTGTCGGTCGGCATGTAATCGATCGAGGTCGGCCCCGAGGGCATCCACGGTATCGTGTGGGCGAAAAACCAGAGGCCGGCGCTGGCCACCGGACCGAATGTGTCGCGCGAGCGCAGCGCCGGCGCCGACAGGATCAGCCCGTCGACCTCCGCGCCGCGGTCGGCCGCGACCAGCGCCACGGCGCCGCCCATGCTTTCGCCCGCGAGATAGATCGGCACGCCAGGGTGCTTGGCCTTGACCAGCGCCACCATGGCCTGGGCGTCGTCGACCAGCGCCTCCGTCCCGGGCCAGCGCGCCCGGGTCGGGCTTCCGCCGAACCCGCGTTGGTCATAGGCGTAGGTGGCGATGCCTTGCTTGGCCCAGGCCTCGGCCGGCTCGTCCCACGCCATGCGATAGTCGCCGAAGCCGTGCAGGCCCAGGATCACGACCTTGGGGTCGCCATTTGCCGCAGGCCACACGGCGACCGGCAAGGGGGTGCCATCGGCGGCGACGTAGCGCGTGCCCGACAAGGTGGGCACCTGCACGGTGGTGCCCGCCGGAACGATCGTGGGGGCGCAGGCGGGAAGCATGACCGCAGCCGCTGCGGCGGCTATCATCCGCCGGCGTGAAAGGAAGGAAATCGTGTCGGAACCCTTTGAAGTCATAACTGTCGATACGGATCGCGTCGCCTGCGATGGCGGCGGCGGCGCACTCGGCCATCCTAAAGTCTATCTCAACCTGGGCGAAGAGGGGCGGGTCGAATGTCCCTACTGCAGCAGGACCTATGTGTTGCGCGAGGGCGCCCGCTCGGGCCACGGCGCCGGCGCACACGCCCACTGAGGGATCGGCGATGAAACAGTTGGGAGAGGGCTGGAACTGGCGCGACCTCGCGGTCGGCGATCGCTTCAAGACCTACGGCCGCACGCTGTTCGAGGCCGACCTGCTCAATTTCGTGACCCTCTGCGGCTTTTCCGAGGAGTTGTTCACCAACAAGGAGTACATCGCCGACCATGCTCCCATGCGCGGCGGTCACCCCGTGCCCGGCGCACTGGTCTTCTCGATGGCCGAAGGGCTGGTGATCCCGACGACCTTGCAAGGGTCCGGCCTCGCCTTCCTGTCGATGGGCTTCGACATCAAGGGGCCGACCTATGTCGGCGACACGATTCACGTCGAGATCGAAGTCAGCGAGATCAGGCCGACATCCAAGGACCCGTCGCGGGCCTTGGTGCGCACCACGAACGTAGTGAAGAATCAGAGGGATCAGACGGTGCTGGTCTATACGCCGCTGCGCATGATGCAAGGTCGCTGAGCGGTCGGGTTGGAGGGGAGAAATGCCGTGGCAAAGGTAGCGGTCGAGACGCAAGGTCCGATAGCGGTCGTCGCGATCGATCGTTTCGCCGAGGCGCGCAATGCCGTTGACCCCGAGACCGCCGGGCTGCTGCGCGAGGCCTTTCTCGCGTTCGATGCCGACGCCACCTTGTCGATAGCGATCCTGACGGGTCGCGGCGGCACGTTCTGCGCCGGCTACGATCTCAAGGTCGCGGCCGGCCGGGAGGGCGCCGGCCTGCACGATCCGGAAGGCCCTGGTCCCATGGGGCCGACGCGGCATCTGCTGTCCAAGCCGGTGATCGCGGCGGTCGAGGGGTATGCCGTGGCGGGGGGCCTCGAGCTCGCTTTGTGGTGCGACATGCGCGTCGCCTCGGAGACGGCGAAGTTCGGCGTGTTCTGCCGGCGCTGGGGGGTGCCGCTGATCGATGGCGGGACGGTACGCCTGCCGCGCTTGATCGGTCACAGCCGGGCGCTCGACATGATCCTGACCGGCCGTGAGGTCGGCGCCCGTGAAGCCTACGATTGGGGGCTCGCCAACCGCCTGACACCCGAGGGCCGCGCGCTGGACGAAGCCATCGCCTTGGCCGAGCAGCTCACCAAGTTTCCGCAGACGTGCCTGCGCTCGGACCGCCGATCATCCTACGAGCAATGGGGACTCGACGTCACCCAGGCGCTCGTCAATGAAGGTCGCCGCGGCGCACCGGCCTTGCAGGCCGAGGCGCGTTCGGGCGCTGCTCGCTTTGCCGCCGGCAAGGGTCGCGGCGGAAATTTCGGGAACATCTGATGACACGATTGCCCACGGACGACGAGGTCGCACGCTATCGTGCCGACGGTGCGGTTTGCCTGCGCGGTGCCTTCTCGCCCGACTGGATCGGGCGCCTGCGCGCGGCTGTCGATGCCGACATGGCCGATCCCGGACCGATGGTGCGGCTCAATACGCCGGCCGGCTCGCCCGGCTTCTTCTTCGTTGATTTCCAGCTCTGGCAGCGCCACGCGGCGGCACGCGATTTCGTCTTCC
Source organism: Reyranellaceae bacterium (assembly GCA_046349335.1). Lineage (GTDB taxonomy): Bacteria > Pseudomonadota > Alphaproteobacteria > Reyranellales > Reyranellaceae > Reyranella. Next base: position 536,994 of record JAXMCO010000001.1, on the reverse strand, counting down.
ACTCCCCGGCACGCGAGATCGTGGCACGCCTGATGGGCTCGCGCGAAGTCGTCTACTACCACGATCATCTGCTGGTGAAGGAGCCGGGCACGCGCGAGCGCACGCCGTGGCACCATGACCAGCCTTACTATCCGATCGACGGCGAGCAGATCGCCTCGCTTTGGCTGCCGCTCGATCCGGTCGATCGCGCGACCTGCGTCGAATATGTCAAGGGCTCGCACCGCTGGGGCCGCTGGTTCCAGCCCAAGTTCTTCCGGCAGGGTGGCGTCGACCTGGCCGTTCAGGATGCGCGCTTCGAGCCGCTGCCCGACCTCGATGCCGAACGCGATCGGCACGAATTCCTCGCTTGGGACATGGAGCCGGGCGACGTCATCGCCTTCCATGCGCTCACGCTGCACGGCGCCTCGGGCAATCTCTCGCCGTCGCGCCGGCGGCGCGCCTGGGCGACGCGCTGGTGCGGCGACGATGCGCGCTATGCGGCGCGGGTCGGCCAGATCTCGCCGCCAATCGAGGGGCACGGCCTGGTTCCCGGCGACCGGCTGGCCTGCACCATGTTCCCCAAGGTGCTGGGCTAGGGATTGGCCGGAGGACCGATGTCGGGCGGAGCGTCGAGCCATCTGCGCGCCGCCGCGATGTTGCGGAAAATCTTGATGGGGCGATCGACGTTTGCCAGCTCTGCGTAGAGGCGGGCCATCCAGCGCGATCGCGCGTTCGACGCGACGATGGCCAGGGAGCCGAGGCGGCCGAAGGCAGGATACGCCCGGATGCGTGCACCGAGCATCATCATATCCTCCTCGCCAGGATGAATCTGCGTCTGCGTCACGTCGAATATCTTGCGATAGGGCAGCACATCCGACGTGACGACACCGTCGAGATACTGCTCGATCTCCTGGAGCGTGACCGTGCCTTCGGCGACGGCAACGATCAGGCGATCAGGATGAGAGATGGTCCAAGTGACCGGCATGATGAAATATGCCGCCAAATCTTCAGAGACGACAAGCGGCTGCCCGTTCGACGGCAGGCTCGCGCGTAAGGCCTGTGCCGCGTGGCCCGCTACGCGACCAGCACGGCCTTGCCGACGACGGTGCGTTGCTCGATCAGGCGGAAGGCATCGACCCAGTCGGCGAGGTCGTAGGTGCCGGCGACGGTGGCCTTGAGCTTGCCCTCGGTGAACCATCGCATCAGCTCGTCCTGCGCCTCGGCGACCAGGGCGCGCCGCCTGGCGAGGCCGGCCGCTTCCTTCGGCGTCGGCGGCGCTTTGCCGCCCCACCCGTTGTAGTAGCCGTAGTAGAACCCGATCACCGTTACGTTCTTGACCAGCAGGATGTTGGCCGGAATTTGCGGAATGGTGCCGCTGGCGAAGCCCATCGGGATGAGCCGCCCTTCCGGTGCGACGCAGCGCAGGGAAATGTCGAAGGCCGAGCCGCCGACCGGATCGTAGACCACGTCGGCCCCACGCCCCTCCGTCAGCGCGAGTACTCGGGCGCGCAGATCTTCGCTGCGGTAGTCGATCAGATGGTCGGCGCCGGCCGCCTTCGCCGCAGCGAGCTTGCCGCTGCCAGCGGCCGAGGCGACGACGATCGAGCCCATCGCCTTGCCGACCTCGATGGCGGTCAGGCCCGAGCCGCCGCCGGCGCCATGCACCAGCAACACCTCGCCCGGCTGCAGGTCGGCCTTCCATTTCAGCGCGCCGTAGGCGGTGGGATAGAGGGTCGGAAAGTTGGTGGCCTCGGCATAGGGCATGGCGGGCGGTATCGGGATCGCATTGTCGGCGATCGCCACGGCGTACTCCGCAAAGGCACCTTGGCTCACGCCGGTGCAGATTCGCTGCCCGACACTGAGGTTGGTGACACCCGGCCCGAGCTTGGTCACGTGCCCGGCGAGCTCGTTGCCCGGCACGTAGGGCATCGGCGGCTTGTTCTGATGCTTGCCTTGCACGCCCAGCATGGCCGCGAAGCTCACGCCTGCTGCGCCCACGCGCACCTGGATCTCGCCCGCCTTCGGTTCGGGGACAGGTATGTCTTCGAGCTTCAGGGTGTCGATGGAACCGTAGGCATGACAGACGAGGGCGCGCATGGAACTTCCGTGTTGGCAGACGCAGAACGGGCCGCTGCGGGTTCCATCGGTGGTCGCCACTGATGCTTCGCCCCCGATCGCAACCAATCGAGCAACGGCACCAGCGGCGAGAGCAGGAACAGCGCCCACACCGGCCCTCCGTTGCGATACCAGACGAATTGCCAGATGAAGGCAAGCGTGGCGACCAGCGCGGCATAGAGCCAGCGCATGCGCCGGTCGTTGGGCGTCGTCATCGGGTCGGTGATCATGAAGAAGGTGAAGAGCAGCAGGCCGCCCGAGCTCAACTGATTCAGCAGGACCGCCCAGCGCTGATCGAGCCACAGCAGGCGGCCGACCAGCAGCAGCCCGTAGCAGGCGAGGAATGCCCAGGCGATGTCGAAGCGCCTGGCCGAAACCGTGACCGTTACGCCTAGCGCGACGAACCACAGGGCGGCGATGAAATCGGAACCCCACTGGCCGGGCGACAGCCAGGCGCCGGGCAGGAAGAGGACGGCGATCATCACGCCGAGATTGGCGGGGTTGAAAATGTGCTTGTTACCGATGCGCACCGTGAATTTCGCGGTGATGGCGAGGGCGGCGACCAGCGGATGGACCCACAGCGAATCGGCGCGCACCAGAACGGACAGGCCGATGCCGGTGACGATGGCGCTCAGGTAGCCGACATGCTCGAGTCGGAGGACACGGATCCACGCCCATTGAGCGGCGAGGGCACCGGCGAAGCACAGCGCCGACTGCTCCCAACGCAGGGCGAAGTCGCGCACCAGGACGCCGAACAGCAGCAGGCCGCCGACGGCGCCGATCTGCAGCCAGCGGGCGTCGAGGCTGCGGAGCGCGGCCGCCACCTCACGGCACCATCGGCAGCTTCGGCCAAGGCGTGGATCGTTGCGGCAGCCGGGCGCGGATCTCGGCGAGCTTCCAGCCGGTGAGCTGGGCCAAGGCGCGGGCTTCCTTCTCCTCGCGCGCGCCGAGCTGCTCGAAATAGGTCATGGCGGCGCCGCACTGGTACGGGCTGCCCTTCCAGGGATGGCGCAGCACGTAGCGCCCCTGGAAGGTCGCGCGATCCGCTGTCTCCTGCAGCATCAGATCCTCAGGGGAGCTTTCGGGCGTGTAGCGCAGGTGCAGGCGGGTCACGATGACGGAAGCGTTGCGCTGCCGTGTCCCCGAGCCATCGACGACCCAGGCACCGCCGGCCGCGACGATCTCCTCGTCGCGCGGCGGGGGAGCCACACAGGGATCGCACCAACGCGAGTCCCAGGCGTATTCGGTGAAGACCGTGCGATAGCCGTCCTCCTCGGCGAGGCGGCTGAACATCGTCTTGTAGAAGTCCCGGAACACGGCAGGATCGCGCACATAGGTCGGCAGGTCGATGCCGGTCGGTATCTTGACCGTGCGGTAGTTCGAGGCCTCGACGCGGCCCTTGCGGGTCAGCGTGTAGACGATCAGGTCCTGCGGGCCCTTGGCATTCAGCATGCCGAGCCGCATGGGCAGCATGAACTTCTCGCTGGCAAAGCCGAACTGCAGCGGGCTCAGATAGCGCGAGCCGCCCTTGGCGTGCTCCTTGAGATTGACCCTGGCGACAAAGAACTTCATGCCCTGGCGTACGTAGGGCCTGAGCGCCGCGCTGGCGCCTTTGGGAATGTTGTAGCCGTTCTGGCTCAACCAGGTCTCCAGCGCGTCCGATTCCTGCGCCGACAGGATGACGATGTCGTATTCGCCCACGGTGAAGAAGGCCTCGACGCGCACGCGCTGATCGACCGAGCTGCTCGGCCTGCTCACGGGCGCCGGCACCGCCGCCATCAGCGCATCGCGTCGCGTGCGGGGAGCGCACGGATCCTCGTCGTGATACTCGACCAGGCGGGGCGCGGTATAGGAATCGAGTCGCTCGAAGATCTTCTGGTCGAGAATCTTCACATCATCCTTCTTGAGGACGACCGGAACCGGCACGACCAGCGCGAACTCGGTCGGCTCGCCGCGATAATCGTTGCGCATGGAGATGGTCGTGCGCTGACCGTCGCGCGCGAGGATGACCTGGCTCGACTCGTTGAACAGCGAGGAGTCGGCCTTGCCGACGTAGAAACCGCAGAAGGCTTGCGCCTGAAGCGGAACGAAGGCGAGCGCCATCACAGCCAGAATCCGCTTCAGCATGCCGTCTCTCCTCGGTTGCTGAAGCGACTGTCTCGCGCGAAGGTGGCAGATGGTTGGCGAGACGCCAGCTATTTGGCGAATTTTCCGCCGCGTCCCTCGCCAGCCGCGAAGCGCGCGGCACCCTTTTGCGATTCCTGGCGCCGCGCGGCGAGCGACAGCTCCATCTCGCGCTGCACGGCGGCCGCCTGGTCGCGGTCGAAGCTCTCGTAGGTCGACTGTCGATCGGAGATCATGGCGATCGGCGGAAATCCTGCGATTTGCCTTGCCAACGCCTGGGCCTCCTGCCGCGTCGTGCCGCGCGCGACCTTGCGTGTGGCCAAGCCGATCGCGATCGCCTCGTCGGCGCCGACAGCACGGCCGGTGAGCAGCATGTCGAGCGCGCGCCCCTGGCCGACGATCCGCGGCAAGCGGACCGTCGTGCCGTCGCTCATCGGCACGCCCCAGCGCCGCGAGAAGACGCCGAACACGGCCGTGTCGTCGATGACGCGGATATCGCAGAAAAGCGCCACGCCCAGCCCGCCGGCACAGGCGTGGCCCTCGATGGCGGCGATCACCGGCTTGCCGAGCGGCGTGCGCAGCGGGCCCCCGGCGCTGCCGGCCCAAGGGAGATAGTCCGTGCCGGATCCGAGTTCCTTCAGATCGGCGCCGGCGCAGAAGGCGCCGCCCGCGCCGGTGAGCACAGCGACCTTGGCGTCGTCGTTCGCCTCGAAGCTCCGGAAGGCGGCCGCCAGTGCATGTGCGGCCTCGTTGTCGAGCGCGTTACGCGCCTGCGGACGGTTGATGACGATGGTGGTCACCGGTCCTGCTGTCTCGACGAGGATCTTGGGCTCGGTCATTCATTCCTCTGCATAAATTCGCCTCCCCCGTCTTACGGGGGAGGTGCCCCCATCAAGGGCGGGGCAGAGGGGGAAGGCCTCAGTCGAGACTGATGAAATCCCGACGTCGGGCTCTCAGGAATCTCGCCTGGGGCTTTCCCCCTCCGGCCCTTCGGGCCACCTCCCCCGTAAGACGGGGGAGGCGAATGAAAGCGAATCACCGCACCGTCGCAAGCTCGTCCTCGAGCTGGGCGTTGGTGCTGAGCGGGGTGCGGAAGTACCACCAGTTCTTCTCCGGGGTCCATCGCTCCTTGCGCGCCGTGCCCTTGCCCCAGACGCACTTCTTGAAGTCGCGGGTGGCGGCGCGGAAGGCGGCGTCGGCCTGATCGAGCTTCAGCGCATGCTCGCCCATCTCCTCGCGGCTGAACATCGGCAGCGCCTCGAGGATGAGCTCGCGGACGTCGACATCGTTCAGCCAATTGTCGAGGTCGAAGCTGTAGCCTCTTTCGAGATCGCGGGTGAATTCGGCCCATTGGTCGATCAGCTCCTGCAGGTCGGCGACCTTGGGTGGGCCGGGCGGTGGAGGTGACTTCATTCTCCGCGCTCCGCTTGGCGACGCCAGTAGCGCTCGCCGTCGTTGGGTTTGAAGAAGGTCCGGATGACGCCGTTGGAATTGAAGGCGATGAACGCGCCCGTCTGACGATCGTAGCGGGTGGTCACCCCGTCGCGCCGCACAGCCTCGAGGATCGGATCGATCGGCTTGGCGTCGCGCAGGAGCTGCGCCTGCCGCAGATAGTCCTGTTTGGAGATACGGCCGAACTCGGCGCCGTGCTTCTCGTAGTGCTCGTCAAGGCGGCGCTGGTCGGCGAAGCCGACCGCCGTTCCCCAGGTGCGGGCGGTCGACGGATCGCGCGCCTCCGCCGGCGCCGGGCCGCGCGCTACGTCGCGCGCCCCGCGTTCGGTGACGTGGGTCCAGTAGAAGAAGATCGCGAGCGCCGCCAGCGCCGCCGTCAGCAGACGACGCCAGGGCAACCTACCCGGGCGGACACACATGCCTCTATTGTGCGCCGCCCTTGAACCATCGCGCAATCAGGCGCCGCTCGGCATCGGTCATGTGCGTCAGGTTGCCCGGCGGCATCACCTTGGTCATCCAGACCTGCTGGTAGATCATGCCGGCTCGGGCGCGGATTTCCTCCGGCGTTTCCAGCACCACGCCTTTGGGTGGCGCGGCGAAGCCTTCTTGCGTCGGCTTGGTGGCGTGGCAGGGCTGGCAGCGCGTCTGGAAGACCGCTTGCACCTCGGCGAAAGGGGCCGGCGGGCCGACATCCTCCGCGGGACGCGGCAGGGAGAGGAACGCAGTGATCACCAGGACGGCCAGGCCCGCGGCCATCACCAGGGGATCCTGCCGGCCCTTGTGACGCTGCACGAACCACACGCGGACCAGGGCGCCGGACACAGAGATCAGAATCAGCAGCACCCAGTTCCACTCGTGGCCGTAGAGGCCCGCGTAGTGGTTGCTGATCATGGTGAACAGAACGGGCAGCGTGAAATAGGTATTGTGAACCGACCGCTGCCGGCCCTTGGCGCCGTATGTCGGATCGGGCGTGCGACCCTCCTCCTTGGCGCGCACCAGCTCGCGCTGGCCGGGGATGATCACGAAGTAGACGTTCAGCACCATGATAGTGCCCAGCATGGCGCCGAAATGGATGTAGGCGCCTCGCCCGGAGAAGAGATGGCACAGCGCCCAGGCGGCGATCACGCAATAGAGGAACAGCAGGCCGCCGAGCAGCAGGTCGTCCTCGCCGAACGCCGAGCGGCAAAGCCCGTCATAGACCAGCCACCCCAGCACCAGGAAGCCGAGGCCGATGGCGATCGCCTCGGGCTTGTCGAGCGGCATCACCGCGGGATCGATCAGCGCGACCTCGGCACCGTAGTAGTAGACGAGGCACAGCAGGAAGAAGCCCGTGATCAGGGTCGTGTAGGCTTCCCACTTGAACCAGTGCAGCTCGGGCGGCAGCTTTTCCGGCGCCACGACGAACTTCTTGGCGGTGTAGAAGCCGCCGCCGTGCACGGCCCATACCTCGCCACCGATGCCCTTGGCCTCGTCGGCCGGATCGAGCGGCCTATGCAGATGATTGTCCAGCCAGATGAAATAGAAAGACGCGCCGATCCAGGCGATCCCCACGATCATGTGGGCCCAGCGCAGCACCAGATTGAGCCATTCGACGATGAAAGCCGCGTCCATTCCGCATCCCCCGCAGCAACCGCTGTGCCAGGGTGCGGCTTTCTGACATCTCGTCGCTTGAAGCTGGCACGGCGCTGCCCGAGGCAGTAAATCGCCCGTCCCACCTGGAAAGCAAGAGGAACGAAATGGCGTTGGACCTTCCCGCGGGCGTTGCCATCCATGGCGCGGTCGAGCCCGGCTACGACAAGGTCCTGACGCGGGAAGCGCTGGCGTTCCTGGCCGACCTGCAGAGACGCTACAACCCGAGGCGCCAGGAGCTGCTGGCCGCCCGTGTCGAACGCCAGGCCCGCCTCGATGCCGGCGAGAAGCCCGACTTCTTTGCCGAGACGGCCGCAATCCGCGACAGCGACTGGACGGTGGCGCCGCTGCCGGCCGACATTCTCGACCGCCGCGTCGAGATCACCGGGCCGGTTGACCGCAAGATGATCATCAATGCACTGAACTGCGGCGCCAACGTCTTCATGGCCGATTTCGAGGATGCGAGCACGCCGACCTGGGCCAACATGGTCGAGGGTCAGGCAAATCTCGCAGACGCCGTGCGCCGGACGATTGAGTTCGTCGATCCGGAGTCGGGCCGCGAATACAAGCTGAACGACAAGACAGGCGTGCTGTTCGTGCGGCCGCGCGGCTGGCACCTGCCCGAGAAGCACATGACGGTCGACGATCGACCGATGTCGGGCTCGCTGTTCGATTTCGGGCTCTATTTTTTCCACAATGCCAAGGAGGCCTTGGCGCGCGGCACCGGGCCGTACTTCTACCTGCCCAAGATCGAGAGCCACCTCGAGGCGCGCCTGTGGAACGACGTGTTCGTCCACGCCCAGGAAGTGCTCGGCGTGCCGCAAGGCTCGATCAAGGCCACGGTGCTGATCGAGACCATTCTCGCCACCTTCGAGATGGACGAGATCCTGTGGGAGCTGCGCCAGCATTCCGCCGGGCTGAATTGCGGCCGCTGGGACTACATCTTCAGCTTCATCAAGAAGTTCCGCGAGCAGCCGTGGTCGGTGCTGCCCGACCGCGGCCAAGTGACGATGACGGCGCATTTCCTGCGCTGCTATAGCCAGCTCCTGATCAAGACTTGCCATCGCCGCGAGGTCCATGCGATGGGCGGCATGGCGGCGCAGATCCCGATCAAGAACGACGCGGCCGCCAACGAGGCGGCGATGGAGCGCGTGCGGGCCGACAAGAAGCGCGAGGCCGGCGACGGCCACGACGGCACCTGGGTGGCGCATCCCGGCCTGGTCGCGCTCGCCCGCGCCGAGTTCGACGCCATCATGAAGGGCCCCAACCAGATCGCCCGCAAGCGTCAGGACGTGCATGTCGGCGCCGCCGACCTGATCGCAGTGCCCGAGGGCACCAAGACCGAGGCCGGCCTGCGCCAGAACGTGGCGGTCGGCATCGGCTACATCGAGGCGTGGCTGCGGGGCATCGGCTGCGTGCCGCTGTTCAACCTGATGGAGGATGCCGCGACGGCGGAGATCAGCCGCGCCCAGGTCTGGCAGTGGCTGCGCCACGGCCAGACGCTCGAGGACGGCCGCGCCATCACGGCCGAGCTGGTGCGCACCATCGTGCGTGAGGAGAATGACCGGGCGAGGGCCCGGATCGGCGACGAAGCCTATGCGCAGTCACGCTACGAGGACGCCGCCCGGCTCATGCTCGACCTGGTGGAGGGCTCGACCTTCGAGGAGTTCCTCACCTTGCCCGCCTACGACCGCATCGTGGCGGAAGAAAAATCGGATGAGAGCCAGGCCGCATAAGGCACTCTCACGCGCTGGCCTGGGTGGCGTAGCGTTCGAAGACTACGAGGCGGCCCACCGGACCGCCTCGCCGCCCGACCTCGACCAGCACGAACACGCTGGCCGCTGAATCTCTTACTGCGTTTGGTGCCGCTTCTCGCCACGAGGCCGGAGGGTGGGAGCGGGGGCTGGAGTCTGCGCGGTCGCCTCCGCCGGCGGAATGGCGATCTGCGCGCGCTCGAGAGAGCGCTTCAGCGTTGCGACACCCGAGGAGATGTTGCCCTTCTGGCAGTCCTCCAGCGCCATCCTGGCGTCGAGGGGCCTGGCGTAGCCGTCCGAGTTGTGGCGCGAGAGCAGGCCGTATAGCTGCTGGCACCGGGCCAAGGTGTCCTCGCTCGACGCCTGTGCGAGAAGCACGGACGACGGCGACTCGACCGTCGTGAGCGCTCTGCTGCCGATCGAATCCGCGGCGGCCGATCCAGCAAAGCCGACGGCCAGGATCGCGCTTGAGAGTATCGCCGCGACGGGGAGGAAGGTCGACCGCGAGACTGCGGCCTTCAGCGTTGAGGGAGAGTACGTAATCATTATGCCAGCACCCTGGTTGGGACAGTAGTCCTTGATCTGGGTGCGAGCCGTCGATGGACGAGAGAAGAGATCTAAACATCACATGCGAAAATCACGTGATGTTACGCTGAGTAGACCAGGTCATCTCCGCGGTAACTCGGTATCGCGCGCTGTAGATTCCGAAGGATTGGCCTGGTCGCGACGAGTTGCACGCGGCGATCAGAACAGCCCGACGATCTTCCCGTCCGGCCCGAGATCGATGCTGTTGGCGGCGGGGACCTTGGGCAGGCCGGGCATGGTCATGATGTCGCCGCACACGGCGACCACGAACTCGGCACCGGCGGACAAGCGCACCTCGCGCACCGTCACGACGTGATCGGTCGGCGCACCCTTGGCGTCGGGATTTGTCGAGAAGCTGTACTGCGTCTTGGCGATGCACACCGGCACCTTGGCGAAGCCCATCGCCTCGAACTGGGCGAGCTGGTCCTGCACCGGCTTGGCGATGGCGACGTCGCGGGCGCGGTAGATCTCCTTGGCGATGGTGCGGATCTTTTCCGCCAGCGGCATGTCGTCGGGATAGAGCAGCTTCAGCTTGCTCTGGCCGCTCTCGACTGCCTTGACCACGGCGCGCGCCACGTCGGCGGCGCCCTTGCCGCCCTCGGCCCAGTGGTCGGCCATCACCGCCTCGACGCCGAGCTTGGCGCAGGCCGACTTGACCAGGGCGATCTCGGCGTCGGTGTCGGCGCTGAAGCGGTTGATCGAGACCACCGGCACCAGGCCGAACTTGCGCACGTTCTCGACATGGCGCTGCAGGTTGGACATGCCGGCTTCGAGCGCCTTCAGGTTCTCGGTCTTGAGCTCTTCCTTCTTGACGCCGCCATGCATCTTGAGGGCGCGGATGGTCGCCACCAGCACGACGGCGTCGGGGGCGAGGCCGGTCTTGCGGCACTTGATGTCGATGAACTTCTCGCCGCCGAGATCGGCGCCGAAGCCCGCCTCGGTCACCACGTAGTCGGCGAGCTTGAGCGCCGTCGTCGTCGCCAGCACCGAGTTGCAGCCGTGCGCGATGTTGGCGAACGGGCCGCCGTGGATGAAGGCCGGCGTGCCTTCGAGGGTCTGCGCCAGGTTGGGCGACAGCGCATCCTTCAGCAGCACCGCCATCGGGCCGTGCGCCTTGAGGTCGGCGGCGCGCACCGGCTTGCGATCACGGGTGTAGGCCACGATGATGTTGCCGAGCCGCGTCTTCAGGTCCTCGAGATCCTTGGCCAGGCAGAAGATCGCCATCACCTCCGAGGCGACGGTGATGTCGAAGCCGTCCTCGCGCGGAAAGCCGTTGGCGACGCCGCCCAGCGACGACACGATCTCGCGCAGGCTGCGGTCGTTCATGTCGATGGCGCGGCGCCAGGCGACGCGGCGGCCGTCGATGCCCAGTGCATTGCCCCAGTAGATGTGGTTGTCGATCAGCGCCGACAGGAGATTGTGCGCGGCGCCGATGGCGTGGAAGTCGCCGGTGAAATGGAGGTTGATGTCTTCCATCGGCACGACCTGGGCGTAGCCGCCGCCGGCCGCGCCGCCCTTCATGCCGAAGCTCGGGCCGAGCGACGGCTCGCGCAGGCAGAGCATCGCCTTCTTGCCGATATGATTGAGCGCATCGGTGAGACCCACGGTCGTCGTGGTCTTGCCTTCGCCGGCCGGCGTCGGCGAGATCGCCGAGACCAGGATGAGCTTGCCGTTCGGCCGGCCCTGCAGCGACTTGATGTAGTCCATCGACACCTTGGCCTTGTAGTGGCCATAGGGTTCGAGGTTCTCCGGCGCGATGCCGAGCTTCTCGCGGGCCAGCTCCAGGATCGGCCGCTTGGTGGCCTCCTGGGCGATCTGAATGTCTGACTTCGGGTTGACGTGCTGTGACGCGGGCATCGACGTTTCCTCTGGTTACTGAATCACCTCACCCTGAGGAGCCGCGCGAAGCGCGGCGTCTCGAAGGGTGGGCCGCAGTCTTGTTTGTTGCCCACCCTTCGAGACGCGCCCTACGGGCGCTCCTCAGGGTGAGGTATTGATGCGTACCGCTAAAGCGGGGAAATTCTCACCCCAGCCGCGTTCCGACGGCGAACTTGCAGGCCGCCGCGAATTCGCCGGCGCCGACCTTGGGGCCGTCGGCCGGTTTCACGCGCAGCACCTTGATGCGGCCGTCGGCGCAGACGACCGTGAAGCCGTCGGCCGAGACCTCGACGATCTCGCCCAGCTTGCCGCCGATGCCCTTGGGATCGCGCGCCGGCAGCGGCTCGATGTCGAAGATCTGCAGCGTCTTGCCGTCGAGCGTCGTCCAGGCGCCGGGCGCGGGGTTGCAGCCGCGGATCAGCGGGTCGATCTGGCGCCACGACTTGCCCCAGTCGATGCGCGCGTTGTCGGCCGTGCAGCGGCCTTCGTAGGTGGCGAGCGCATGATCCTGCGCGAGGCGCGGCGCCTTGCCCGCCTTCACCAGGTCGACCGATTCCAGCATGGCCTCGACACCCATCGGGAACAGGCGGTCGAAATAGACCGTGCCCAGCGTGTCCTTCGGCCCGATCGGGGTCTTCTTCTGCAACAACACAGCGCCGGTATCGAGCCCGTTGTCAGGCCAGAAGATCGACAGGCCGGTCTCCTTTTCGCCCAGGATGATCGGCCAGTTGATGGCGCTGGCGCCGCGATAGGCCGGCAACAGCGAGGGATGGTACTGGATCGAGCCGTGCGTCGGGATGTTCAAGAACTCCTCGGGCACGAACAGGGTGACGAAAGCCATGACCTGCAGGTCGGGCTTCAGCGTCTTGAATTCTTCCCACACCTCGGGCTTGCGGTACGAGGCCGGCTGGAACACCGGCAGCTTGGCCGCCAGCGCCGCCTCCTTCAGCGGATCGGGCCGCTGGCCGGGCTTCTCCGGCGCCACGTAGACGCCAACGATGTTCTCGCCGCGCTTGAGGAGCGCCTCGAGCACGGCTTTACCGAAGGCCTGCTGGCCATGGACCACGATGCGCATGGGTCTACTCCGCTGCCATCTTGGCTTTCGGCGCCTCGCCGGTCGCGCCCGACGACTTGATCTCGGCGATCTCGGCGGCGGTGAACTTCAGCACCTTGGACAGGATCTCGTCGGTGTGCTCGCCGAGCAGCGGCGAGCGCTTCACCTCGGTGATGCTGTCGGAGAGCTTGATCGGATTGCCGACCGACAAATACTTGCCGCGCGTCGGATGGTCGACCTCGACGATGGTGCCCGACTCGCGCAGAGACTGCTCCTCGGCCAGCTCCTTCATCGACAGGATCGGGCCCACGGGAATATCGACGGCATTGCAGGCGTTCATGACCTCGAACTTGGTCATCGTCATGGTCCACTGCTCGATCGTGTCGAAGATGTGCTTCAGCCGCGGCAGGCGGGCCGGCGGCTTGGCGTAATCCGGATCGGTCTTCCATTCCGGCTTGCCGATCAGGTCGCAGATCTTCTCCCACACCGGCGCCTGGGTGATGAAGTAGATGTAGGCGTTGGGGTCGGTCTCCCAGCCTTTGCACTTCAGGATCCAGCCAGGCTGGCCGCCGCCCGAATCGTTGCCGGCGCGCGGGGTCGCCTCGCCGAACGGGATGTTCTCGCCGTACTGGCTGTATTCCTTGAGCGGGCCGTGGGCGAGGCGCTGCTGATCGCGCAGCTTGACGCGGCAGAGGTTCAGCACGCCGTCCTGCATCGACGCCAGAACGCGCTGGCCGCGACCGGTGCGGTTGCGCTGGAACAGGGCGCTGACGATGCCGAGCGCCAGATGCAGGCCGGTGCCCGAGTCGCCGATCTGGGCGCCGGTGACCAGCGGCGGCCCTTCGCGGAAGCCGGTCGTCGAGGCCGAGCCGCCGGCGCACTGCGCCACGTTCTCGTAGACCTTGCAGTCTTCGTAGGGGCCGGGGCCGAAGCCCTTGACCGAAGCGACGATCATGCGCGGGTTCCAGGTGTGGATGCGCTCCCAGGTGAGGCCCATGCGATCGAGCGCGCCGGGGGCGAAGTTCTCGACCAGCACGTCGCAGGTCTTCACCAGCCGCTCCAGCACGCGCATGCCTTCCTTGCTCTTGGAATCGAGCGTGATCGAACGCTTGTTGTGGTTGAGCATAGTGAAATAGAGGCTGTCGGCGTTGGGCACGTCCTGAAGCTGGCCGCGCGTGATGTCGCCGACGCCGGGACGCTCGACCTTGATCACGTCGGCGCCGAACCAGGCGAGCAACTGGGTGCAGGTCGGGCCCGACTGAACGTGCGTGAAATCCAGGATCCGCACGCCGTCGAGCGCCTTGCCGTCCTGGCCCCACGGCTTCGTCGAGCGCTTGGGCAGGCTATCGCCTTTCGCCTTTGCCTTCGCGGCGGGCTTATCCGATGCAGCCTTGGTTTTCGGCTGGGCTGCGGTCTTCGTCTTCGTGGCCATCGTCGGTCCTCCAGATCAGCGGATAGGGATCTACTTCTTGCGCAGGGCGCTTTGCGGGTTGAGATTGCCGATGCGGCCGCTTTCGCTGCCCGCAGCCGGATCGATCACGGCGTTGATGAGCGTGGGCTTGCCCGAATCCATCGCCGCATTGACCGCGCGCTTCAGCTCGTCGGGTGTGGTCGCATTGACGCCGTGGCCGCCGAATGCCTCGATCATCTTGTCGTAGCGCGCGCCCTTGACGAACACGGTGGTCGCCGGATCGGCGCCGGCCGAGTTGACGTCGACGCCGCGATAGATGCCGTCATTGTTGAAGATGACGACGCAGACCGGCAGGTTGTAGCGGCAGATCGTCTCGACCTCCATGCCCGAGAAGCCGAAGGCGCTGTCGCCCTCGATGCACAGCACCGGCTTGCCGGTCTCGACGGCGGCGGCGATCGCCGAGCCCATGCCGATGCCCATGACGCCCCAGGTGCCGACATCGAGCCGCTTGCGCGGCTGGTAGATGTCGATCACGCCGCGCGTCAGGTCGAGGGTGTTGGCGCCCTCGTTGACCAGGATGGCGTCGGGTCGTTCGGCAACGATGGTGCGCAACGCACCGAGCGCGCCGTGATAGTCCATCGGCGACTTGTTGTTCATCAGCCGCGGCGCCATCTTGGCGACGTTCTCGTCGCGCTTGGCCTTGATCGCGCCGGTCCAGTCGGCCGGGGGAGGGGCCCAATTGCCGCCCATGCCCTCGATCAGCGCCGCCACGCACGAGCCGATGTCGCCGACCACGGGGGCAGCGATCTCGACGTTGCTGTCCATCTCCTTGGGCTCGATGTCGATCTGGATGAACTTCTTTGGCGCATCGCCCCAGGTCTTGCCCTTGCCGTGCGACAGCAGCCAGTTGAGGCGGGCGCCGATCATCATGACGACGTCGGAATCCTTCAGCACCGTCGAGCGCGCGGCGCCGGCGCATTGCGGATGGGTGTCGGGCAGCAGGCCCTTGGCCATGCTCATCGGCAGGAACGGCACGCCGCTCTTCTCGACGAAGGTGCGGATGGCGTCGTCGGCCTGGGCATAGGCTGCACCCTTGCCGAGGATGATCAGCGGCCGCTTGGCGCCCTTCAGCACGTCGAGCGCGCGCTTGACGGCGGCCGGGGCGGGGATTTGCGCCGGCGCCGGATCGATCACCTGGACCAGCGACTTGGCGCCGGCCTCGGCGCCGATCACCTGGCCGAACAGCTTGGCCGGCAGGTCGAGATAGACGCCGCCCGGGCGGCCCGACACGGCGGCGCGGATGGCGCGAGCGAAGCCGATGCCGATGTCGGCGGCGTGCAGCACGCGATAGGCCGCCTTGCACAAGGGCTTGGCAATGGCGAGCTGATCCATCTCCTCGTAGTCGCCCTGCTGCAGATCGACGATCTCGCGTTCCGAGGAGCCCGAGATCAGGATCATCGGGAAGCAGTTGGTGGTCGCATGGGCGAGCGCCGTCAGGCCATTCAGGAAGCCGGGCGCCGAGACGGTGAGGCAGACGCCGGGCTTCTTGGTGAGGAAGCCCGCGATCGCCGCGGCATAACCGGCGTTCTGCTCGTGGCGGAACGACAGCACGCGGATGCCGGCGGCCTGCGCCATGCGCCCGAGGTCGGTGATCGGGATGCCGGGCACGCCGTAGATCGTCTGGATGCCGTTCAGCTTCATGGCGTCGATGACGAGGTGGAAGCCGTCGGTCAGGTCCTGCACCTCTTCCGCCGCTGGTGTCTTCACTGCTGCATCAGCCATCGTTCCCTCCCGGGTCATTCCACTTTGCGTTCAATCGAGATAATCGGCGTGCTTGTCGACATGCTCGGCGAGGCCGAGCGCATGCTGGCGCACCAAATCCTCGGCGCGCTCGGTGTCGCGCGCCTCGAGGGCGCGGATGATGTTCATGTGATCGCGGATCGAGCGGTCGACGCGATCGTCCTCGCCGATCGTGCGGCCGCGGATCATGCGCATATGGGTGAACAGGTTCTCGGCCAGCTTGATCAGCACTTGGTTGCCGCTGAGCTCGATCAGGGTCTGGTGGAAGGTGATGTTCACCTCCGAGTATTCGTCGAGCTTGGCGTGCAGCTTGTTGCCCTCGAAGGTTGTGAACAGGCGCCGCAGGCCGGCAATGTCGGTGTCGCTGGCGTGCTGGGTGATCAGCCGCGCCGCCATGCTCTCCAGCGCCGCCCAGGCCTGGATCAGCTCGATCACCTCGCGCTTGGTCTTGCGCACGACGTAGATGCCGCGCCGCGGCACCGAGCGCACGAAGCCTTCGCGCTCGAGCTGTGCCATCGCCTCGCGCACCGGCGTGCGCGAGATGCCGAAATCCTGGGCGAGCTGGCGTTCGTCGAGCCTGATCTCGGTGCGGCTACGGTAGATGTCCGACGACTCGATGACGTGGCGCAAGGCGGCGTAGGCCTTGTCCTTGAACGTCTCGCGGCTGTCGATCGGCGCCACCATCAAGCGCACTTCGCTCATCGAACGGCGTCCCCTCCGGACGGCGGTAAATTCTTTATGTGGTATTCATAATACCAGGTGAACGCGACTGTCCACCGGTACGGCAGCCTTGCATGTCTTTCCCTTAAGACCGCCGTGCCTGTGTCGCGCGCGCGCGAAGGGAAGTGACCCGTTGCGAAGCGACGAGAGGGGGTGCAACAGGGGGAGGTCGGCTTGGCGTGATCGAACAGTCTGGCGCCAAGCCTTCGACAATGATGGCCTCCTGTCGGATCGTGGCTCACAGGGGCGAAGCTCGATCCTCCGGTCGCAGCATCGAAGCGCACGACATCATCCGTCGTGTCGGGGGGCGCGACGGGAGATCGATCGCCGATTTCGTGGAGTGCACGCCGGAAGCCGAGGAGGTCCGCCAAGTCCGGCGGGAACCGGCTTCATCCTTCCTGGCCCGACTGGCGGCGGAATATGGGACGGGCATCCATCTCAGCGCGATCGTCCAGCGAGCTCCTCGCCGCACGACAGCTAGGCGGGCTTCCATAGCCTGAGCGGCGATCGATCGGCGATGCGGCTGAAATCGATATCGGTCGTCAGCATCGTAAGGTCGTGACGTATGCAGAACTGGGCCAGGAGGGCGTCGATCGTGCCGACCTGCACGCCGCCTCGGCGGCAACGGTTTCTCAGCTCGGCCGCTTCAATGTGATCCTCGCGGTTCGGCGCGAGCATCGGAACGGCGGAGAATGGATCGAGGATCTGGTCACGGGCGCTCGGACCCGAAAGCCCCTGGAGAACTCCTTGAAGGACGAGGCCAGTGGTCAGGATTGTCTCGCCGGCCTCGATCGACCTTGTGAGTGCCCGAACGTCGCTCGACCGATCGGGGGCACCACGTCGCAGCGCAAGAGACCAAACGCTGGTGTCGACGAAGAGGCTCAATCGCGACTCTGTCCAGCCTTGTAATCATACGAGGAATCCCAATCGAGCTTGCCGAACAGGTCGAGCAGGCGCTTCTGCTGCCGGCGCGCGATGAACTCCTGCAGCGCCTTTGTCACCGCCGCCTTCTTGGTTTTCTCGCCGCTGACCTCCAGCGCCCGTTCGATCAGCTCAGGGTCGATTGACAGGTTGGTAGCCTGTGTGAGCCTCCACGCATACAGTCACACACTCTGACGCTGACAGCAATGTGCTTCGGCCGCGCGCGCCGGAGCCAAGGGGCTTCCATTTGTCCAAACCCGCTGGAAAACGAACGATGAGCCTCGTCGTGAGACAACTCGCTGCCACCGACGTGGCCGACGCCGACCGGCTGTTCAGGCTGGCCTTCGGGACCTATCTCGGCCTGCCCGATCCGCAGTCCTTCACCGGCGATGCCGACATCGTCGGCACACGCTGGCGGGCGAGCCCGGCCCTGGTGCTGGGCGCCTATCTCGACGGGACTCTCGTCGGGTCGAGCGTCGCCACCTGCTGGGGCCGGTTCGGCTTCGTCGGGCCGGTTTCCGTCCACCCGGACCTCTGGGATAGAGGTCTCGCCAAGCTTCTGATGGCTGACACCGTGAGAGTGCTGGAGCGAGCCGGGGTGCACCAGGCGGCGCTGATCACCTTCGCGCACAGCGCCAAGCATATCGCGCTCTATCAGAAGTTCGGCTTCTGGCCGCAGTACCTGACGCCGGTCATGTCGAAGCCTGTCACGGCCACCGGCGGCCTCGACGGCTGGCAGCGTTTCTCGCGGCTCGACGCAGCCGGCCGGGCGGCGCGGCTCGCCGGCTGCGCGCGATTGACCGATGGAATCCTGGCGGGGCTCGACCTGCGGCCCGAGATCGATGCGATTGCAAACCAGCGGCTGGGTGAGACGATCCTGCTGGAAGAGGGCGGCGAGATGGCAGCCTTCGCCGCCTGCCACATCGGCAAGGGCAGCGAGGCGGGCACCGATCTGCTGTTCGTCAAGTTCGCCGCCGTGCGGCCGGGTGCCGAGGCGCCGCGTCTCTTCGCCCGTCTGCTCGACGCTTGTGAAGCGCTGGCCGTGCGTTCCGGCTGCAAGGAGATCGTGGCCGGGATCAACACGGCGCGCCACGAAGCATACCGGCAGATGATCGATCGCGGCTTCCGCGCCTTCATGGAGGGCGTGGCGATGCTGCGGCCCAACCAGCCCGGCTACAACCGGCCGGACTGTTTCGTGATCGACGACCTCCGGTAAGGACTACCTGAGGGCTGGCTTGGAGAAGCGGCCAAGCAGGTTGGAGATCGCGGGCCAGAACAGAGCCACCAGACCCAGCGCCATGATCGAGCCGACCAGGCCGTTCGACCAGAACACCCCGAGGCTGCCCTGCGAGATCAGCAGGGACTGGCGGAACGACTCCTCCGCCTTGTCGCCCAGCACGATGGCCAGCACCAGCGGCGCCAGCGGGTAGTTGCACTTCTTGAGGAAGTAGCCGGCAATGCCGAACACCAGCATCATCACCACGTCGAAGGTGTTGTTGTGCACGGTGTAGGCGCCGATGGCGCAGATCACCAGGATGATCGGGGCGATGATGCCGAACGGCACGCGCAGGATGGCGGCGAACACCGGCACCATGGTGAGCACGACGGCAAGGCCTACGATGTTGCCGAGATACATGCTGGCGATCAGGCCCCACACGAAGTCCTTCTGCTCGACGAACAGCAGCGGTCCGGGCTGCAGGCCCCAGATCAAGAGGCCGCCCAGCAGCACCGCTGCGGTCGGGGAACCCGGTACGCCGAGCGACAGCATGGGCAGCAGCGCCGACGTGCCGGCCGCGTGGGCGGCGGTCTCCGGCGCGATCACGCCCTCGATCTCGCCCTTGCCGAACTCGTCACCCTTGCTGGAGGCGCGCTTGGCGATGCCGTAGCTCATGAACGAAGCCGGCGTTGCGCCCGCCGGCGTGATGCCCATCCAGCAACCGATCAGGCACGAGCGCAGCGAGGTCATCCAGTAGCGCGGCAGCTCCTTCCAGGTCTGCAGCACGACGGCGGGATTGATGCCAGAGGCCTTGCCCTTGAAGCTCAGCCCTTCCTCCATGGTGAGCAGGATCTCGCCGATGCCGAACAGGCCGATCACCGCGATCAGGAAGTCGAAGCCGCCCAGCAGCTCGGTCGAGCCGAAGGTGAGGCGGAGCTGGCCGGTCACCGTGTCGGTGCCGACAGCGGCCAAGGCGAAGCCCAGCATCATCGCCGCGATGGTCTTGGCGGGCGGCTCCTTGCCCATGCCGACGAAGCTGCAGAAGGCGAGGAAGAACACCGAGAATTTCTCGGCCGGCCCGAACTGAAGGGCGAAGCTCGCGACCAGCGGCGCCGCGAGCGTGATGACGATGATGGCGAACAGGGCGCCGACGAACGACGAGGTGAAGGCGGCGGTCAGTGCCTCGCCAGCCTGGCCCTTCTGGGCCATCGGATGGCCGTCGAAGGTGGTGGCCACCGACCATGGCTCGCCGGGGATGTTGAACAGGATCGAGGTGATGGCCCCGCCGAACAGGGCGCCCCAGTAGATGCACGACAGCAGGATGATGGCCGAGGTCGGCGACATGCTGAAGGTGAGCGGCAGCAGGATGGCCACGCCGTTGGCACCGCCGAGGCCCGGCAACACGCCGATGATCACCCCGAGCACGATGCCGACCAGCATGTAGAAAAGGTTCTGCCAGCTCAGCACGACGGCAAAGCCGTGCAGCAGGTCGCCAATGCTTTCCATCGTTTCCCCGGATTTCCGTGTGCCCGACTGCCTCTAGAGCCCGAGCATGTCCTCGAGCGGCCCCTTGGGCAGCGGCACGAGGAACCACTTCTCGAATGTCAGGTAGATGAGAATCTGCAGCCCGACGCTGATCGCCAGGGTGAGCGGCCAGCCGTAGCGGCCGAGCCAGCGCATGAAGCCCGCGGTCAGCACGAAGGACGGGACGTAGATGCCCAGCCACGGCACCGCCGCGACGTAGAGCGTCATCGGCCAGACGATCTTGAGGACCTGGCGGAT
This sequence comes from Reyranellaceae bacterium, assembly GCA_046349335.1. Classification (GTDB taxonomy): domain Bacteria; phylum Pseudomonadota; class Alphaproteobacteria; order Reyranellales; family Reyranellaceae; genus Reyranella. The sequence continues at coordinate 516,574 of JAXMCO010000001.1, read as the reverse complement.
CTGGCTCCATTCGGCGAACAGCGAACGCGCCGGTTGGGCGAGGGCGCGCACCAGGTTCACGGCACTGGAGGCGACGATGAGCAGGCCGACCCAGAAAGGAAAGAAGCCCGACTGCGGCCCTTCGGCGCCCCAGCCGATGCCGACCTTCAGGCTGCCGAAGATGGTGACGGCGCCGAGCAAGAGGATGAAGGCCGCAACACCTACCTCGACCTGGCGTTGGCGGGGACCGGCCGAGGGCTGCTCCGGCGTATTCGACATGCCGCTGGGTCCGCCTGTCAGTTGCTGGCCAGGAAGCCCGCTTCCTTCATCAGGTCGCGGTGGCGCTTTTCCTCGTTCTCGACCCAGGCGGCGTAGTCGGCGCCGGTCATGAAGGTCTGGTTGAAGGCGCCTTCCGTCATGAGCTGTGCCCATTCGGGCGTCGCCCGGACCTTCTTGAACAGCTCGACATAGAAGGCGACCGCCTCTTTCGGCACGTTGGCCGGCATGAACACGCCACGCAGCATCAGATATTCGATGTCGAGCCCTTGCGACTTGCAGGTCGGGATGCTGGACCACGACAGGTCGCCCACGATCTTGTCCTGGACCGGCAGGGTCTTGCTGTCGAACACGCAAAGCGGACGGAGCTTGCCGGCACGCCACTGGGCGACCGCCTCGATCGGATTGTTGACCGTCGAATCGACGTGCTTGCCGACGAGCTGGACTGCGACCTCGCCGCCGCCTTTGTAGGGTACGTAGGTCAGCTTGGCGCCGATCGCCTTCTCGATGGCGACCGTGATGATCTGGTCTTCCTGCTTGGAGCCGGTGCCGCCCATCTTGAACTGGCCGGGCGGCGCCGCCTTAACGGCCGCGATGTATTCCTGCACCGTCTTGTAGGGCGAGTCGGCATTGACCCACAGCACGAATTCGTCGAGCGCCAGCATCGCCACCGGCGTCATGTCCTTCCACGAGAAGGGAATGCCGGTCGCCAGCGGCGTGGTGAACAGGTTCGACAGGGTGATGATCAGCTTGTTCGGGTTGCCCTTGGAGTTCTTGATGTCGAGGAAGCCTTCGCCGCCCGCGCCACCCGCCTTGTTGACCACCACCATGGTCTGCTTCATCAGGTTGTGCTTGGCGATGATGCCCTGGATCATCCGGGCCATCTGGTCGGCGCCGCCGCCCGTGCCGGCGGGCACGATGAACTCAACATTGCGCGTCGGCTCCCACGCGTTGGCCGGTGCAACCCACGCGGTAGATGCGGCCAGCAAGGATGTTCCGAAAATGGCAAGCGACCGCCGGCGCGGCAGATCGTTCATGGCCATGGTTCCTCCCTCGAACAGTCTCTTAGTCTTGGTATCTTATAATCGTACTTGAATTGATCTTGGCCGCGGTGTGCAACAGCGTCAAGATTGCGCTGTTGTTGCAGGCGGCGTGATGGAGTGAATATCTGGACGATATCTGCCGAGATCATGGACAAGTGCCAGCATGACCAATCGCGGGACGCCGAGTATCCTCGTCGCGACCTTGGGCCATCCAGTGACGCGAGCCGACGTCGTCGGCACCGAGTTCTTGGCTTTGGTGCTTGCCCTCAATTCGTGAGCACCTGGGAACAAGCCTTACTATCCAGCGGTCCGGCAAGATTGCAACGCACAGATTGAGCAGGCCGACTGTCGCAGCCGTGTCGCCAACTTTGCGGCGGAGAGTTCAGTTCGTCGTCCGGCACGCTCGCCATGGTGGACCATCGGATTGGCAAGTTCTTTGCGCCGTAGCGGGACGCCGCCCTCGTCGACTCGATAGTCGACGACTTTCAGTGGGTCTGGGATCGGCGTATTCGCGCAGAAATCGTCTCTTGTGTTGCGGTAGACCACGCTGGGCTCAATGCTGCCGTGCGCAAGGGCATTGGCCGCGTGCAGGATGCGAAAGGATCGCTTTGAACGAGACGGGCGAGCACCAGATCGTCTTCGACCAAACGAGCGTGGCCGATGCCCAGCTCGTGCGCGATCGGCTGGCCCTGTTCAATGTCAGCGTGACCGGCCTGTCAGCCTACTATCCCGTCAACCTTTTCGTGAAGAGCTCGCGAGGCGAGACGATGGGTGGGCTGTTGGGCGAGATCTGGGGTGGCTGGCTGCATATCGCCCATCTGTGGGTCGACGAGGCCGTGCGCGGCCGAGGCTGGGCCAGCCGACTGATGGACCAGGCCGAAGCCTATGCCGTGGAACGGCATTGCCACGCGGTGAGCCTCGACACCCATTCTTTCCAGGCCCGTCCATTCTACCAAAAGCGCGGCTATGAAGTGTTCGCCGAGCTCGACGACTATCCCAAGGGCCACAAGAAGTTCTTCTTGAAGAAGAAACTGTAGGCGCAGCCCCTAGCGCAAGCCCAGGTCGCGCAGCTTCCTGTCGACCGCGAGCAGATCGATCCAGCTCTGGCGCTTGCTGGCGGGCGTCCGCAGCAGATACGCCGGATGGAAGGTCGGCAACGTCGGCACCACGCTGCCGTCGTCGAGCTGGAGGTTCGTCCACTTGCCGCGCAGGCGCATGATGCCCTCGGTCGTGTCGAGGATCGCCTTGGCCGATGTGCCGCCGGCCAGCACCAGCACCTTGGGGCGCGCCAGCTCGATATGCCGCCGCGTGAAGGCGAGGCAGATCGCCTGCTCGGCCTGGGTCGGTGTCCGGTTGCCGGGCGGCCGCCAGAAGATGATGTTGGTGATGTAGAGGTCGCGCTGGCGGCTCATGCCGATGGCGTCGAACATGCGGTCCATGAGCTGACCGCTGACCCCGACGAACGGCTTGCCCAGACGATCCTCGTCGGCACCCGGCGCCTCGCCGATCACCATGACCGGCGCGCCCGCGACGCCGTCGGCGAACACCGTGTTCTTGGCCGTGCGCTTCAGCGCACACCCTTCGAAGCCACGGATCGCCGCTTCCAGCTCGGCCACGCTGCCGCAGCGTTGCGCCAGCGCGCGCGCATCCTCGACGAGCTGGGGCGATTCGATCGGCACCGGCGCGCGTGGAGGTATTGGCGGCGGGGCGGGGCGGGGGCCTGTCGCCGGTGCAGCCGGCGGCGCGGCGAGCGCCGGCGCCGGGATCGCCGGCTGCGCGACTATTGCAAGCGGCGCCGGAGGCGGCAGCGCGAAGCGATCGACCGGCTCCTCGCCGATGGTCTCGTCGAACCCCAGGTCGACGTACCAGCGCAGCAGGGCCGCGAAATCCTCGCGCGGTATCGGCTGCATCAGGGCAAGCGCTTCAGGAAGGCGCCCAGGATGGGCGCCCACAGGGCGGCGTCGGCATGGCTCGCCATATGGCCCTTGTCGGTCGGCAACTCCACATAGGTGATGTCGATACCCGCCTTGCGCATGTCGCTGACGTAGCCCGGGCTCAGGGCGATGTCGAACAGCTTGTCGGACGGCGACTGGACGTAGAGCACCTTGGTGTTCCGGAGCTTGGCGTAGTCGCCTGTGATGTCGAACGAGCCGATCGCCTGGCGCAGGACGACCATCGAATGGCCGTCGTAGATCTGGGCCCAGGCCTTGGCATTGGCGCGGATCGCCGCCTCGCGGGCCTTGGCGTCCGGCATGGTCTCGGCCAGGATCTCGTTCTGGCCATAATTCATCAGCGTCTCGAAGCGCAGCTCCTCGAGGGTGCGGGCGATGCCGCCGTTCTCGTAGTACCAGCCGCCGTTCCAGTTGGGATCGCTCGCCAGCCGTGCCTGCAGCGTCGTCAGGCGATCGAGCCCGGCCGGCGAGCGCGGCGCCGTCACCGAAGGCACGATCGCTTTCATGAAGCCCGGATAGGAGGCTGCCCACTGGAACGACTGGAAGCCGCCCATCGACGGGCCGATCACCGCCACCAGACCTGGCAGCCCCAGGGAATCGACCAGCAGCTTTTCGGCCTTCACGATGTCGCGCATCGTGATCTCGGGGAAAGTCGGGCCGTAGGGCTTGCCGGTGCGCGGATCGGTGCAGTTTGGCCCCGTGCTGCCGTGCGCCGAGCCCAGCGCGTTCACCGAGACGACGAAATAGCGATTGGTGTCGATGGCCTTGGCCGGACCGATCAACCCGTCGAACCAGCCCGCAGACCCCTCGGCAACGCCGCGGCCTTGCTTGCCTGGCGCGTTGCGCCCGGCGGCGTGATGGCTCGAGGTGTAGCCGTGCACCACCAGGATGGCGTTGTCGCGGCCCGGCGCCAGCGTGCCGTAGGTCTCATAAGCGAGTTCCAGAACAGGCAGCGATTGGCCCTTCTCCAGGCCGAAGTCGCGCGCCGTGAAGATTTTGCTCTCGATTCCGGTCAGCTCTGCCACGGGAATTCCCCTTTTCGGCGGGTAGCGATCCTGTCCCCGACAGGCTATCAACAGGCAGGATCGTCGCCGGCTGGCGGCGCGTCCATCTGGAAAAGGCATTGCACAGCGAGACTGCGATGGCACGCGAGTCGATGGAATATGATGTTGTGATCGTTGGCGGCGGCCCGGCCGGGCTGTCGGCGGCGATCCGTCTCAAGCAGCTCGCGACAGAGCGCAATCACGAGGTCTCGGTCTGCCTGATCGAGAAAGGCTCGGAGGTCGGCGCCCACATTCTGTCCGGCGCGGTGATCGACCCGATCGGCCTGAACGAGCTGATCCCCGATTGGAAGGAGAAGGGCGCGCCGATCGAGACCCAGGTGACGGACGATCAGTTCGTCTTCCTGAGCAAGACCGGTTCCTACCGCTTTCCCGGCTTCCTGATGCCACGCCTGATGAACAATCACGGCAACTACATCGTCAGCCTGGGCGAGGTCTGCCGCTGGCTGGCGCAGCAGGCCGAGGCGCTGGGTGTCGAGATCTACCCGGGCTTCGCCGGCGCCGAGGTGCTCTACAACGAGGACGGCTCGGTGCGCGGCGTCGCCACCGGCGACATGGGCATTGGCAAGGACGGCAAGCACAAGGACACCTATACCGAGGGCATGGAGCTCCTGGGCAAGTACACGCTGATCGCCGAGGGCGCGCGCGGCTCGCTCTCCAAGCAGCTCATGGCCAAGTTCGACCTGCGCGACGGGGTCGACCCGCAGAAGTTCGGCATCGGCCTGAAGGAGCTGTGGCAGGTCGATCCGACGCGGTTCAAGAAGGGCCTGGTCGTGCACTCGATGGGCTGGCCGCTGAGCGAGAGCGGCACCGACGGCGGCTCCTTCATGTACCATTTCGGCGACAATCTGGTGGCCATCGGCTTCGTCGTGCACCTCAACTACGAGAACCCCTACGTCTCGCCGTTCGACGAGTTCCAGCGCTTCAAGACGCATCCCGAGGTCGCCAAGTACCTGCAGGGCGGCAAGCGGCTGAGCTATGGCGCCCGCGCGATCAACGAGGGCGGCCAGCAGTCCATCCCCAAGCTGGTCTTCCCGGGCGGCGCGCTGATCGGCTGCTCGGCGGGCTTCGTGAACCTGCCGCGCATCAAGGGCAGCCACAACGCCATCAAGAGCGGCATGCTGGCGGCCGAGGCCGCGTTCGAGGCGTTGGCTGCCGGCAAGACCGGCGGGGACGAGCTGATCGCCTACCCCGTGAAGCTGAAGGCATCGTGGCTCTGGAAAGATCTCGACAAGGTGCGCAACGTGAAGCCGGCGCTGCGCTGGGGGACGTTCCTCGGCACGGCCTATGGCGGCCTGGACATGTGGCTGCACGACCTCGGCATTCGCGTTCCCTGGACCATGCGGCACAAGAAGGCCGACCACGAATCGCTGCGCCCGGCCGCCGAGTTCCAGCCCATCCAGTATCCCAAGCCGGACGGCGTGCTGTCGTTCGACAAGCCCTCGTCGGTGTTCCTCTCGAGCACCAATCACGAGGAAGACCAGCCGGTCCATCTCAAGCTGCGCGACCCGTCTATCCCGATCGCCGTCAACCTGCCGCTCTACGCCGAGCCGGCGCAACGCTATTGCCCGGCCGGCGTTTACGAGGTCGTCACGTCGGACAGTGGACAGCCGCGCTTCCAGATCAACGCGCAGAATTGCGTTCATTGCAAAACCTGCGACATCAAGGACCCGGCCCAGAATATCGACTGGTCGGTGCCCGAAGGGGGCGGTGGCCCCAACTATCCCAACATGTGAGCCGCATGCGACGTTCATCTCTTGCGCTGCTTTCGGCAGCGTTGCTCATGGCTCTCCCGGGCGTCGGCGCTGCCCAGCAGGGCGGCACGCCACAGGCCAAGCCGCCTGCGCCGCGTCCCCAGACGGCGCCCCGTGGGCCGCAAGTTGCGCCGATCACGCTCAGCGGTCGCTATCTCGCCGCGCGCGTTGCCGAGCAGGATCACGACTACGATGCGGCGACCGACCAGTTCGACCAGGTGCTGGCCCTGTCGCCCAACGATCCCGACCTCGTCTACTCGGCATTCCGGCTTCGCCTCTATGCGGGTCGCATCGACGCCGCCGCCCAGTTGGCGCCGCAAGTGCTCGCCCGGCGCCCGAATGACGGGTTCGCCAATCTCGTGATGGCCGTGCAGGCCATCAAGAAGGGCGACTACAAGGCCGCCGAGCAGCAGATCGGTCGCATGGGGCCTGAGAACCTGCTGGGACCGCTGCGCGACTACACCCTGGCGTGGCTCAAGGCCGGCGACAAGGACTTCGCGGGGGCACGCGCATTGCTCGCCAGGCTGAAGCCCGCCGGCGGCGAGCGCGCCGAGGCGCCGGCGTTCGTGATCGCGGCTCAGATCGACGAGCTGGCCGGCGACAAGGCGGCAGCGGAGACCAAGTACCGTCGCGCCATCGAGCTCGACAAGAACTCGCTGCGCACGACCATCGCGGTGGCCGAAGGGCTGCGCCGGCTCGGCAAGACGGACGACGCCGACGCGATCCTCAAGACCTACGGCGAGAAGTACAGCGACACCGTGGTCGTCGATGGCCTGGTCGGCCCCAACGCGCCGATGCCCAAGCCGCCGAGCCCGGCCGCCGGCATCGCCGACCTCCTGTTCAACATCGGCGGCAGCCTGGCCTCCGACCAGCGCGCCCCGAACAGCGATGTCGCGCTCATCTTCTATCAGATGGCGGCCAGCCTGCAGCCCGAGCACGATTTCGCCTGGCTGATGATCTCCGGCCTGTACGAGCAGTTCCAGCTCGTCCCCAAGGCGGTCGCGGCGCTCGCCAAGATCGGCCCGAGCTCGCCGCTCCATTGGCAGGCGAAGCTGCGCGCCGCCGCGCTCGATGCCCAGCGGGAGAAGTTCGAGGAGGCGGTCAGTCGTCTGCGTGCCCTGTCCGCCGAGAAGCCGGATCGCATCGATGCCGCGCTGACGCTGGCCGACTTGCTGCGCGGCAAGGAGCGCTATACCGAAGCCGTGCAATCCTACGACGCGGTGATCGCCCGCCTGCGCAACACCGACCAGCGCCACTGGATGGTGTTCTTCAGCCGTGGCATCGCCTTCGAGCGGCTGAAGATGTGGCCCAAGGCCGAGCTCGACATGAAGAGGGCGCTCGAGCTTTCGCCCGAGCAGCCGCATGTCCTGAACTATCTCGGCTATAGCTGGATCGACCAGGGCATGAATCTCGACGAAGGCATGAAGATGCTGCAGCGTGCCACCGAGCTCAGGCCCGACGACGGCGCCATCACCGATTCGGTCGGCTGGGCGTTCTATCGTGTCGGCCAGTTCGACAAGGCCGTCGAATGGCTCGAGCGTGCCAGCGAACAGAAGGGCGACGACGCGACCATCACAGAGCATCTCGGCGACGCCTACTGGCATGTCGGTCGCCGGCGCGAGGCGCGTTTCCAATGGGAGCGCGCGCTGCACCAGAAGCCCGACAAGGACCGCATCGCCGTGATTCGCGACAAGCTGGCCAACGGGCTCGGCGCGGCGAACGACAAGCCGACCGTCTACGAGAAGGCGGCGGACGGCAAGCAGGGCGGCTGAGGCGTCCGCGCTCCGTCGGCGATCCGGTGCGGGCAGCCTACGCCAAGGTCAATCTCTGGCTGAATGTCGTCGGCCGGCGCGCCGACGGCTACCATCTGCTCGACTCGCTGGTCGCCTTCGTCGATCTCTCCGACACGGTCGAGGCGCGGCCGCATGATCGGCTGTCGCTCGAGGTGACAGGACCGGAGGGCGTGGCCCTCGCCGGCGAGGCCGACAATCTCGTGCTGAAGGCGGCGCGTTTGCTGGCCGATCGTGCCGGCGTGCCGGCGCGCGCCTCGCTCAGCCTCGCCAAGCGCATCCCGGTCGCGGCGGGCCTGGGCGGCGGCTCGGCCGACGCCGCCGCTACCTTGCGCGCGCTCGCCGATCTCTGGCGCCTCGCCCTGCCCGAGGACGCCCTGTTCGAGATCGCCGGCGCGCTCGGCGCCGACGTGCCGATGTGCCTGGCCGGCCGCACTGCGCTGGCGAGCGGCATCGGCGATCGCCTGGAGCCGGTGCCGCCTTTGCCGTCCGCGGCGATCCTGCTGGTCAATCCTCGCGTGGCATTGCTGACGCGCGAAGTTTTCGCGGCACGGCGTGGCCCGTTCTCAGCGGCCCGGCCGCTGCCGCCTCGCTGGCGAGACGGGGCGGAGCTCGTTGCCGCCCTCGCCGAGCGCGGCAACGACCTCGCGGATGCCGCCATGTCGCTGCAGCCGGTGGTTGCCGAGGTGCTCGATGTCCTGCGCCACAGCGCCGACGTGCGCTACGCCGCCATGACCGGCAGCGGCGCCACCTGCTTTGCGCTCTACGACACCCTAGCGGCGGCGCGACGGGCAGCCGCTTCCGTGCCGGAAGGATGGTGGCGCCACGCCGGCGAGTTCGTTTCGGCGCCGGCCTGAATCTACAGCGTGCTGCAGTCGCCGACCTGCTCGTCGGCTCGACCTCCGGTCAGCGGCTTGCCGTCGTCAGCAGGGCGCCGACGCCGATGAAGGTGCCGCCTGTGGCGCGATTGAACCAGCGTCCGTGCCGGGCAAGCCAGGGAGCGATGCGCTGGGCCATGCCGGCCAGCAGCAGCTCGTAGCTCACCTCCACGACGACAAAGGTCCCGCCGAAGATCAGGAGTTGGACGACGAACGTGTCCCTTGGGTCGATGAACTGCGGCAGGAAGGCCGCGAAGAAGATCACGCCCTTCGGGTTCGACACCGCCACCAGGAAGCCCTGGTTGAACATGCGCAGCCTGTTCGCCTGCTGCGGCTGGGCGGTCTGTGTCCCTGGGGCGATGCCGGGAGCCGGCGAGCGCCACACCCGAATGCCGAGATAGACGAGGTAGCTGGCGCCGATCCACTTGGCGATCGTGAAGGCGTGCTCGGAGGCGGCCAGCAGCGCCCCCATGCCAGCGAGCGATGCGGCGATCAAGACGAAGAAGCCCAGTCCGCCGCCGAGCACCGTGAAGATCGTCGGTCGCAAGCCGAAACATGCGCCATGCGTGAGCGTCAGCAACCCGTTCGGCCCCGGTGTCAGCGACAGGCCGATGGCGGCGACGAGGTAGACCAGCCATAGTTCGACGCTCATCGAGATCCCCGTGGGCGGACGCGTGACGAAGCCCCTTCATCCGACAACATGCTGCCGGCCATCAAGTCGTCATTGTCGATTTGGCGACGGCCATCCTGCTTCCAAGTGACGTTGCAGGCCGCGCATGTATTCCTTGCTCATGCACGTAGGAGTAAGAGGCAACGCATGCGTATCACGTCCAAGGGCCAAGTGACCATTCCGGCTGAAATTCGCGAGCGGGCGGGCCTTCTGCCGCACACGGAGGTGGAGTTCGAGCTCGGCGGTAAAGCCGTACGCATCGTCCGCGCCAAGGCTCGCAAGGGAGACGGTCGCGGCGCCCGACTTGTCGCGCATTTGCGAGGGCGTGGCGATGTCGCCATGAGCACGGACGCGACTATGGCGCTGACGCGAGAGGCGTGATGACTGCGGTCCTGATCGACAGCAATGTCCTCCTGGATGTCATGACGGAGGATGTGCGCTGGTTATCGTGGTCCGCGGCTTCCATCGAACGAGCAGCCGACAGATACCGCCTTGTCGTCGATCCGATCATCTATGCCGAGGTTTCGACTGGCTGTTCGAGAGTCGAGGACCTGCATATCGACCTGCCGAAAACGTCGTTCGACCGCGAGCCGACTCCGCATGAAGCGGCCTTTCTGGCGGGGAAGGCCTTTCTCGCCTATCGGCGGCGCGGCGGCTCGAAGCTGTCTCCTCTACCGGACTTCTTCATCGGTGCTCATGCCGCCATCGCCGAGTACCGGCTGATGACGCGCGATGCGGTCCGCTATCGTACATACTTTCCCGGATTGACCTTGATCGCCCCGGACCAAGGGCCTGTCACGAAATAAGTGCTTCAGATTCCGATATCGGCCCGTGGTGTACGCGACAAAGACCCTGTCATCCCGAGCGCGGCGAGGGACCTTTCCTGCTGCCTCGGAGATCCCTCGCTGCGCTCGGGATGACAACTTTGCCGGCTGCAATCATCTCGCGAAATGAAGCACTTATTTTGTCACAGGCCCTAACGGCAATTCCGATGTCGGCTGACCATGTAAGCCGAGCCAGCCTCAGTTCGGTTTTGCTCCTGTCAGCTTGCGCATCTCCTTGAGCGAGTCGAACAGCTCCTTGCTGGGTTCGCCGGTCTGCGGCAGGCCGACGCTTTTTTGGTAGTCCGAGATCGCGGCGCGGGTCAGCGGGCCTGGCTGGCCGTCCGGCTCCTCACGCGTGAAGTTGAGCTCGCGCAACAGCCGTTGAATGGCGCTCACCTGCTCGGCGGCCGTCGTAGGCCATGTATTGGGATCGGCCTTCGGCTCGGCGCGCGCGCTGTCGGTCGGCGGCGTCGTCTCGTTCCTGCCGGGATCGATCATGGCGGCGGCGGTCGGCTGCCCGGACCCGGGCTTTGCCGCGGCCCGTCGCGCGATTGCCTCCTGCAGGGCGGCGAAGACCTCCCGGGTCGGTTCGCCGGTTTCACGCAGATTGGCGCCGCGCTGGAACGCGCGAATGGCGTCGCGCGTTTGCGGCCCGATGTCGCCATCCGGCTTGTCGCGCAGGAGATTGAGATCGACCAGCGCCTGCTGGAGGACCTTCACCTGCTCGATCTGGTCCCTGGGCCATCCCGGGGGATCGGGCGCGGCCTTGCGGCGAGCGATCGCCTTCTGCAGGGCAGCGTAGACGTCCTTGGTCGGTTCGCCGGTTTCGGTGAGATCGGCGCTGCGCTGGAACGCGCGGATGGCGTCGCGCGTCTGCGGCCCGGTGTCGCCATCGGGCTTGTCGCCCGTCAAGCCGAGGTCCAGCAGGGCCTGCTGAACGGCTTTCACCTGCTCGATCTGACCCCTGGGCCATCCGGGAGGATCGGGCTCGGTTGCCGAAGCTGTCGATGCCTTGGGAGGCTCGGTCGGCTGCGCCTTGCTCGCCTCACGCCGGGCAAGCGCCTCGCGCAGGGCGGCGTAGACCTCCTTCGACGGCTCGCCGGTTTCGCGCAGATTGGTGTCGCGCTGGAAGCTGCGGATGGCATTTCGCGTCTGTGGTCCGATTTCGCCGTCGGGCTTGTCGCGCAAGAGACCGAGATCGACCAATGCCTTCTGGACGGCCCGCACCTGCTCGTTGGCAGCCTTCGGCCAGCCCGGCGGGTCGGAGTCGGCCTGTGCCGACGGCACGGCAGCCTCGGGCTTCGGCGACTCCGTTGCCGCTGCGGGGACCGCCTCTGGCTTGGCCTTGGTTTCGGCCTTCCCCCCATCGCGACGGGCAATCGCTTCCTGCAGCGCGATGTAGACGTCCTTTGTCGGGTCGCCGGTTTCGCGCAGGTTGGCGTTGCGCTGGAACGATCGGATGGCCGCTCTGGTCATCGGCCCCAGAGCGCCATCCGGCTTGTCGTTCACCAGCTTCAGATCGAGCAGTGCCTGCTGGACGGCGCGGATCTGGTCGGCAGCGGATTTGGGCCAGCCCGGAGGATCGGGATCGGGCGTCGACGCCGCCGGTCGAGCCGTTCCGCTGGGGGCTGGCTCCGGCGGCGCGGCCGACGGCTTGGCTGGCTGCAGTGCCGCGACGATCTCCTTGAATTCGGCCTGGCCGAACTGCTGTGCCCGTTCCAGCTCGCCGGGAAGCAGGATGCGCTTCAGAGTCTGGGTCCGTTGCGTGGCCGTCTTTCCCAACTGGCTCTCGCCGCCGCGATTGACCTGGTTCTCGAACTCGGCGGTGATCGCGAACCAGGCGAGCGCCATCGCCTGGTCCTTCGGCGTGACGTCGCCGCGCTCGTAGATATCGCCGAGGGTGAACATCGAGGCACTCATGCCTTGGCGGGCCGCCGAGCGCAGAAGCTCGATGGCCTCCTTGCCATCGCGCGGGGCGCCTTTGCCCTCGCGCAGCATCAGGGCCAGGTTGTGCTTGGCCATCGCCATGCCGCCGTCGGCGGCTTTGCGATACCATTCGACTGCGCGCGCCGAATCGCGCTCGACGACGAAGCCGCGCTCGTACATCACACCGACATTGAAGGCCGATTGTATCGACCCGCGTTGGGCGGCACGCAGCATCCAACCGGCACCGGCCTGCTGGTCCTTGGGCACGCCGATGCCCTGGATCAGACGGCGCGCCAGTTCTTCCATCGCCGCGACGTCGCTGGCGTTCGCCTTGGTACGAACCTGATCGATCGGCATCGCCGTCCAATCGATTGGTGGCGGCGCGGCTGGCGTCGAGGGCGTGGGAGCCGCCTGCTCGGGGCTGGGCGCCGGTGTCGAACGTCCGAAGTCGGCCGAGGTCGGCTCCGGCGGCGCCTCGACCGCGGGCAGCACCGGGTCGGCACCCGGTGGACTGGCAGGTGGCGTGGGTGTCCCTGGAGCCTGTTGCGGCGCGGTGTCGGCGGTCTGCGACAACGTCACGCCGGTCGTGCCGCCGAGCGCTATGAGCACGGTGCCGACCAGCACGACAGACTTCTTGGCGCGCGAGCGCGATTTGGAGCCGTCGATCATGTCGGCAGAATAGCCTAAACCGGGCTCCGTCGAGAAGGCGTCGCGCGGTGACGAACGACCAGCAAGAGTGTCAGCAGAAGCACTGCACCAGCCTGGTGGGCCGTGGCGATCGCGATGTCGACGCCTGTGAGGATCGTGGCAATTCCGAGGCAGAGCTGCAGCACGGCCATCGCGCTCGCGGCCAAGGTCTCGGAGCTACGCACACGCCAGGCGAGCAGCAGAACGGCCAGCACCAGCAGTATGGCGAGCCAGCGATGCATGAACTGGATGGTCGTGCCGTTCTCGAACGGATTGATCCACCACGGCGACAGCTCGAACAGCCCAGGCGGGATCCAATAACCCGACATGGTCGGGAACGTGTTGTGCGACGCGCCGGCCCGCAGGCCTGCCATGAGCGCGCCCCAGATCAGCACGACGAGTAGCCAGGCGATCAGGATCGTCGATCGGCGGCGCGTCGCCGGATCGCCCTGCCGGTCGCGCTGCGGGCCGAGCTGCAGGATCAGCCACACCGTGTAGGCGTAGAGCACGACGGCGAGCACGAGATGCCCGGCCAGCCGGTAGTGGCTGACGGCGGGGCGATCGACCAGGCCGGAGGCGACCATTGCCCAGCCGAGCGCCCCCTGCAGCCCACCCAGCACAAGCAATGCCAGCAGACGCGGCTTCAGCGCCGCGGTCAGGCGACCGCTGAGCCAGAACCAGGCGAGCGGCACGGCGAACGCCACGCCGATCACGCGACCCCACAGGCGGTGGAGATACTCCAGCCAGAAGATCTGCTTGAATTCGTCGACGCTGAAGCCGCGATTGACCAATCTTCCCTGCGGCGAGGAAAGATATTTCTGCAGCTCGGCCTGCCAGGCGCCGTCGGACAGCGGCGGCAGCCAACCGGTGACGGGCCGCCATTCGACCATCGACAAGCCCGATTCGGTAAGTCGCGTGAGCGCTCCGAGCACGATCATGAGGAAAATCATCGCGGCAACGACGATCAGCCAATTGCGCACGGAGACCAGGGCGGGTTGCATGGCGGCCGGACCATGCGTGAACCAGAGCGTGCCGTCATCTGCATTAATGTCGCGAAGCGGGCCGATGCCTTGCACTCCCGGCCTGCCTTGTTTAAGCGGTTCGCGTACGAACGACCCACCCTCCCGCAGAAACCGGATACTCGGCAATGACCTCGCCTCCGCTGAGCCATGGTCTCGGCTTCGATCATCTGTACGACCGCGACGGTCTTGCCCGCCTGGATGCCGCCTTCGTCGCCTGGCTGAAGGATACCAATGTCGACGGGCATGCGCGCTTGATGGCGGCGCGTGCCGCGCCGGATCGGCTCGCGGCGAAGGACGAGTCGAATCTCCTGATCGACCTGGCCCGTCCGCTGGAGGATTTCGTCGCCGCCCTGTTCGGCGTTTCCGATCGGGCGATGGCATTGCGCCAGCAGCACAACGTCCTGGCGCCGCTTTACGACTGCAAGCGGCTGTTCGTGCAGCGCTACGCCGCCCGGACCATCAAGGCGGACGCCGCGCAAGCATTCGACGGCAATGCCCTGATGGCCGAGATCGCGCTGCCGGCGAATATCGGGGACGGGCTCGAAGCCTGGGAGTTGGCCTTCGCCCTCGCGGTGCGGGCCGAGACCGGCGCCGAATTCAAGGTCGAGGCGCCGACGCCCCGGATCGAGGCGCTGACGCGCTACGCCGGCTGGGCGCTGCATCACCCGGAGGGCAAGAGCCGTCACCGCGACGGGCCGCTGTTCAAGGTTCCACACAAGCTCGACTTCGAGCATCTCGTGCCGATCGAGACCGAGGTGGTCGACGGCGTCACGCGCATGAAGCTGCCGCAGTCGTTGCTGCGCCATCGCGACGGCTTCGGGTTGACCGACGCGGGTTTCGACCTGATGCGCGCGCTCGATCACGCGAATTACTGCATCTGGTGCCACAACCAGGGCAAGGATAGCTGCTCGCGCGGCCTCAGGGACCGCAAGACCGGCGCCTTCCAGAAATCGCCGTTCGGCGTGACGCTGGCCGGCTGCCCGCTCGAGGAAAAGATCTCGGAGATGAATCTCCTCAAGAGCGAGGGATTCTCCATCGGCGCGCTGGCGATGGCCGCGGTCGACAATCCGCTGATCGCGGCCACCGGCCACCGCATCTGCAACGATTGCATGAAGGCGTGCATCTATCAGAAGCAGGAGCCGGTCGACATTCCCCAGATCGAGACCCGTACGCTGAAGGACGTGCTTGGCCTGCCGTGGGGTTTCGAGATCTATTCCCTGCTGACGCGCTGGAACCCGCTCAATTTGCGCCGGCCGATCCCGCGACCGGCCACCGGGCGCACCGTGCTGGTCGTCGGGCTGGGACCGGCAGGATTCAATCTGGCGCATCATCTGATGAATGACGGCCACGCCGTCGTCGCCATCGATGGCCTCAAGATCGAGCCGCTGCCGGTCGCGCAGTCGGGCGTGCTCGCCGACGGCACGCGCCAGCCCTTCGCTGCCGTACACGACGTTGCCACCTTGCGCGAGGATCTCGGCGCGCGCGCCATGGCGGGCTTCGGCGGCGTCGCCGAGTACGGCATCACGGTTCGTTGGGACAAGAACTTCCTCAAGATGGTGCGGCTGCTGCTCGAGCGGCGGGCGCAGTTCTCGATGTTCGGCGGTGTGCGCTTCGGCGGCACGGTCACGGTCGAAAGCGCCTTCGAGATGGGCTTCGATCACATCGCGCTGTGCGCTGGCGCCGGCAAGCCGACCGTGCTCGACCTGCCCAACGGGCTGGCGCGCGGGGTGCGGGCGGCGTCGGATTTCCTGATGGCGCTGCAGCTCACCGGCGCTGCCAAGAAGGACTCGATCGCCAACCTGCAGATCCGCCTGCCGGTGGTGGTGATCGGCGGCGGACTGACGGCGATCGACACGGCGACCGAATCGCTCGCCTACTATCCGCTGCAGGTCGAGAAGTTCTTGGCGCGTCACGAGACGCTCGTGGCGGAGCGCGGCGAGGCGGCGGTGTTGGCTGCCATGAACGAGGAGGAGCGCGGCATTGCCGCCGAGTTCGTCGCGCACGGCAAGGCGATCCGCGCCGAGCGCGCGTTGGCGGCGCGCGAAGGGCGCGCCCCCGAGCTCGCCAAGCTGGTCAATGGCTGGGGGGGCGTGACGATCGCCTATCGGCGCCGCTTGATCGAGTCGCCGTCCTATACGCTCAACCACGAGGAAGTGCTGAAGGCGCTGGAGGAGGATATCCGCTTCGCCGAAGGCCTCTCGCCGGTCGCCGTCGAGGTCGATGCCAACGGCCATGCCTGCGCCCTGCGCGTGGCCGGCGAGCAGAACGGCACCAAGGTCGAGGCGGTCCTGCCGGCGCGCTCCATCCTGGTCGCGGCCGGCACGCAGCCCAACACGGTGCTGGCGCGCGAGGACGCGATGCACGCCTTCGTCGACGGCAAGTATTTCCGTGCGCTCGACGAGCAAGGCAATCCAGCGACGCCCGAGCGCGTCGCCAAGCCCGAGGCGGTGCGCGTCTTGATGTATCGCGCCGCCGACGGCCGATTCATGTCGTTCTTCGGCGACCTTCACCCCTCGTTCGCCGGCAATGTCGTGAAGGCGATGGGTGGAGCCAAGCAGGGCTATCCGGTGCTGACGCGCAGCATGGCGGCGCTGCCGGCCTCCAAGCACACGCCGGCCGAGATCCTGGGGCGTGCCAATCGCGACTGGCGCGCCAAGGTGGTTCGTGTCGACCGGTTGACGCCGACCATCGTCGAGGTCGTGGTCGAGGCGCACGCGGCGGCGCGCAACTTCGAGCCTGGCCAGTTCTATCGCCTGCAGAACTACGAGGCGCGCTCGCAGCATGTCGACGGCACGCTGCTCACCATGGAGGGGCTGGCGCTGACCGGCGCCTGGGTCGACAAGAGCAAGGGCCTCTTGTCGATGATCACGCTCGAGATGGGCGGCTCGTCCGATCTCTGCGCCCTCCTGGAGCCGGGCGAGCCGGTGATCGTCATGGGGCCGACCGGCACGCCCACGGAGATCGAGCCGGGCGAAACTGTCGTGCTGGCGGGCGGTGGCTTGGGCAACGCCGTGCTGTTCTCGATCGGCCAGGCGTTCCGCAAGGCCGGCAGCAAGGTGCTGTACTTCGCGGGCTACAAGAAGGTGAGCGACCGCTACAAGATCGAGGAGATCGAGGCGGCGGCCGACGTGGTCGTGTGGTGCTGCGACGAGGCGCCGGGATTTGCCGCCCGGCGGCCGCAGGACAAGTCGGTGGTCACCAACATCGTCGAGGCGATGCGGCGCTACGCCGCCGGCGAGCTCGGCGAGCAGCCGATTCCGTTCGCCGCCGCCGACCGCATCGTCGCCATTGGCTCGGACGGCATGATGAACGCCGTGCGGCTGGCGCGACACCAGGTGCTGAAGCCGTATCTGTCTCCCGATCACCGCGCACTCGGGTCGATCAACTCGCCCATGCAATGCATGATGAAGGAGATCTGCGCCCAGTGCCTGCAGCTCCACAAGGATCCGGTGACCGGCAAGGAGTCGGTGGTGTTCTCCTGCTTCAACCAGGACCAGGAGCTCGACAAGGTCGACTTCGCCTGCCTGCGCCAGCGCCTGCGCCAGAACGGCGTGCAGGAAAAGGTCGGTGCGCTGTGGATCGACCGCGCGCTGCGCAAGCTCGGCAAGCGCGCTGCCTGATGCTCATTCTCCTCCCCAGCGAAGCTGGGGAGGAGAATGAGCATCGCCGCTGGATGACATCACCATCGGCGAACCTGATAATGGCCACGTCCCAGCCTCAGGGGAGACCTGCCATGGCGCCTCAGTTGCACACGCTCAAGGTCGGCAAGCTCGCCGACTCGTCACGCCTCGAATTCGGCCCGCTGGCCTTCTACCACCCGCTGGTCGCCGATGGCGATACGCCGGTGCGCACCGGAATTCAGACCTCGGCGCCGGGTTACGTCGCGCCGATGCATTGGCATCCCTATGTCGAGCTTCTGTTCATTATCGAAGGCGAGGCCGATGTCTGGCTGCAGGGCGGAGAAGCCACTCCGACTCGCCTGACGGCGGGCGATTGCGTCGCTCTGCCGGCCGATATCCCGCACAGCTTCAGCACCGTCGGCGACAAGGCGATGCGATTGCTCGGCATCCACGTCAATCCCGACCGCATCTCGACCTACCTCGACGGCCGCAAGGTGGTCGGCGGCTATCCGGTCGTGGAGCCTGCAGCCGCGTCCTGAGCGCCGCTGTTCTTCTGGATCGCGGGCGTCCGGCCCGCCTTCAAGGCTTGCGCACGAAGCGGAACAGGACCTTGTCCTGGCTGTAGTAGCGCAACTGGTCGACGACCTTGGGGAAGTAGGGGCTGCCGACCGTCACCGGCATGAAGGCGTCGAGGTCGAGCGGACGCACCGACACGGAAAAGCCCTGCTCGGTGAAGGTCCGGGCGACGGCCTCGAGCGAATGGTCGTAGATCGGGATCGACGACGTCTCGGAGATGAGCTGCCGCCAGCGCGGCCACACGGAACTGTCGGTGTGGCAACCCATTGCCGCCACGTAGGCACCGCCGACGCGCAGGGCCGCTCGCATGTCGCTGGCATGCTGGTCGAGGTCGGGCAGCAGATAGAGCACCTCGTGGCTGAAGGCGAAGTCGAAGGTGCGGCCCAGATTGGCGGCGCTGTCGCCTACCCTGTACTCGATCGGCCGGTGGCCTTTCAGCAGGTCGGCGCGAGCCACCGACTCGCGGGCGATGTCGAGACCGACAGCCGACTTGAAGGGCTGGCGATCGTAGAGCAGGCGCAAAAAGCCGCCCTGGTTGCAGCCATAGTCGAGGATCGTCGAGCCGCTGAGATCGTGCGGGACCGAGACATCGACCATGCGCCGCCAGATCGGCGCATGGGCGGCGCCCATCGCCTCTTCGTCAGCGGGATTGCGGTTCCAGGTTGCGATCGTCGAGGGGCGCTGCATGGCTTCCTCCCGTTTCGGGCGAAAGCGTAGCACGACTGCGTGACCGTTTTGGTCCCCAGGGTTTCACGAGCAGCGGGCCGGCAATGAGGCCGCCGAAGACGATCATGCCGACCGCGATCGCGGTGAATACGCCATCGAGGCCGAGGCCGAATTTATCCACCGCCAGCCAGCCGCCCAAGGTCGCCACGGCCATGCGGGCGATGCCGGCGAAGAACGGCGCCTTCATGCGGCCGGCGCCCTGGCTGGCGAAGCTCAAGGTCATGCCGAGGCCGAACAGGCAATAGAACGGCGCCACGTGCGTGATGTAGCCGACGGCGGCGGCGACGACCTGGCGATCGTCGGAGAACAGGCGCGCCCAGCCTTCGGGAACGATCGCCACGATCCAGCCGAAGAGGCCGATCAGGCCGAAGGCGACCAGCCCGCCGAACCAAGCGGCACGCACCGCGCGTTTCCAGTCGTTGGCGCCGGCCGCCACGCCGACCAGGGTGGTGAGGCCCGAGCCGATGCCGAAGGCCAGCGGCACCAGCATGAACTCGAGCCGCACGCCGATGCCGTAACCTGCCAGCGCGGCAATGCCGAAGCGGCCGACCAGCCCGGTAACGAGCATCGCGGTGAGGTTGGCGGTCAGCGCCGAGAACGACGCGAGCAGTCCGACGCGCAGGATCTCCCAGAACAGCCGGCCTTGCAGCGGGATTCCGCCGAGCGCCGGCACGAAGCCCAGCTTGCCGCGCCACAGGGCGCGCGCCTGAAGCAGGGCGGCAGCCGCTGCGGTCACGACCGACGACAGCGCCGGGCCCGCCATGCCAAGTCCGGGCCAGTCGCCGATGCCCAGCGCCAGAACGCCGGAGAGCGGGATTTGCGCCAGCGACGAGATCAGCATGTAGCGTCCGGGCGTAGCGGCATCGCCGCCGCCGCGCAGCAAGGCGGAGAGGAAGAAATTCGCCCACAGCGCGATCGAGCCGGTGAACAGCACACGACTGTAGGTTTCGGCGTGTTCCAATGCCGCGCCGCTGCCGCCCAGCGCACGATACAAGCCGGGCGCGATCGTCCACGCCATGAGCGTGAACAGCAGGGCAAGGCCAAGGCCCAGGACCAGGGCATGGAGCACCAGGGCCCGCGCATCGTCGCGCCGTCCTGCCCCGAGCGCCCGCGCCGTTGCCGCGGCGACCCCGCCGCCCATGCCGCCGGCCGCCATCATGGTCATCAGCATCATGAACGGGAAAACCAGTGCGAAGCCCGCCAGGGCGTCGGTGCCGAGGCGGCCGAAGAAGTAGGTCTCGGCGATCGCGACCAAAGTCTGCGCCGCCATGACGGCGGTCGTCGGACCGGCGAGGCGCAGAAGGCTGGCGCCGAGCGGCGCCGTGAGAAGCGGATGGGACATGCTTATTCCAATTAGGTGCATATGCACAGTAGCGAGCCGCGCTGTGCTGTCACCTGACAAATGGCCGGCATGCCATTAGGTTTTCGTCATGACTGACCAACAGCGCCCGATGGCGAAGCCGACCGTGCAGGTCGAGAACGACCGCGTAATCGTCACCGAATGGCGCTTCCCGCCCGGCGGCCATACCGGCTGGCATCGCCACAATCACGACTATGTCGTCGTCCCGGTGACGACCGGCGAGTTGCATATTTTCGACGGCAAGACGACGGTGCCGGCGCCGCTGCGGGCCGGCGTCTCGTATGCCCGGCAGATCGGCGTGGAGCACGACGTCATCAACCCCAACGCCTTCGAGTTCGTGTTCGTCGAGATCGAGCTCAAGGCCTGAGAGCGCCCACAGGGCTGCGGTCGACCCGCGACCCGATTCCGCAGGAAGCCTGCATTGACTTGGCAAGGGCTAAGGATCATATGAAGGGCCGCAAGTGGTCCGGCCCGCGCCTTGGGCCTTGATGAGACCGCTCCACAGTCCAGCGGAAAAGTGGACTAAGTTACGGAAATTAAATGAGTTTTGAGAGTTTGGGGCTGAGCGCCCCGGTGCTGCAGGCAGTTGCTGAAAAGGGCTACACCGAGCCCACCCCGATCCAGGAAAAAGCAATTCCCATCGTCCTAATGGGACGGGACATCCTGGGATGCGCCCAGACGGGCACTGGCAAGACTGCCTCCTTCGTCCTCCCCATGATCGATATCCTGGCCGAGGGCCGCGCCAAGATGCGCATGCCGCGCTCGCTCATCCTGGAGCCGACGCGCGAGTTGGCCGCCCAGGTGGCGGAGAATTTCGAGATCTACGGCAAGTATCACAAGCTCAACATGGCATTGCTGATCGGCGGCGTGAGCTTCGACGATCAGGAACGCGCGCTGGAGCGTGGCGTCGATGTTCTGATCGCCACGCCGGGCCGCCTGCTCGACCACGTCGAGCGCGGCAAGGTGCTGTTGAACGACGTCAAGGTGCTGGTGATCGACGAAGCCGATCGCATGCTCGACATGGGGTTCATCCCCGACGTCGAGCGCATCGTCGGCCTGCTGCCGCCGCTGCGCCAGACGCTGTTCTTCTCCGCCACCATGCCGCCCGAGATCAAGCGGCTGGCCGACCGCTTCCTGAGCAACCCCAAGGAAGTCACGGTGTCGCCGCCGGCATCGGCGGGCACCAACATCGTCCAGGGGCTCGTGATCGTGCCCGAGGAAGACAAGCGCGAAGCGCTGCGCGGGCTGATCCGCAGCCAGGACGTCAAGAACGCCATCGTGTTCTGCAACCGCAAGCGCGACGTCGCCATCCTGCAGGGCTCGCTCAAGAAGCACGGCTTCAACGCCGGCGCCCTGCACGGCGACATGAGCCAGCCGGCGCGCATGGAGACGCTCGATCGCTTCAAGCAGGGCGAGATCCAGATTCTGGTGGCGTCCGACGTGGCCGCGCGCGGCCTCGACATCGTCGACATGAGCCATGTCTTCAATTTCGACGTGCCGTTCTCGCCGGAGGATTACGTCCATCGCATCGGCCGTACCGGCCGGGCCGGCAAGACGGGTCATTCGTTCACGCTCGCCTCGCCGTCCGAGGGCGACCTCGTTCAGGCGATCGAGAAGCTGATCGGAACCTCGATCCCGCGCATCGAGGTGCCCGGCGTTCAGCTCCTGGATTTCGAGGAATCGGACGGCCGCCGCCGTGGCCGAGGGGGCCGCGGTCGCGGTCGAGGCACCGAGCGAACGAGAGCGCCGCGAGAGCGCCGCGAACGGGCGCCCCGGTCGGAGCAGCCGGCGCAGCATGCCGAAGCGCCTGTCGAGCGCATCCAACAGGCCGACGAGCAGGCCCCGCGCGCCGACCGCGGGCACCGGACGGAGGAGCGTGGGCATCGTGCGGAAGGGCGCTCGCGCCGCTCCGATGAGCGCACGCCGCGTCGCGACGGGCATCCCGCCGAGGAGCGCGGACACCGCGCCGCGGACGAGCGCGGCGAGCGTCCGAGGCGCGGCGATCGTCGCCACGAGCATCGTGGTCCCGGTCCCGAGGAGCGGGCACAGCATGCCGAGCGCCCGCAACGCGAGCGTCAGCCCGAAGGGCGCGATCATCGCGAAGACCGCCGCGAGCGCCGCCCGGAGCAGCGCGCCGAGCGGCGGCACGAGAGCCGGCGGGACCGCGACGAGCGCGCGCCGATGGGGCTGGGCGATCACGTTCCGGCTTTCCTCGCCCGGCCGTCGCGCTAGCCGCAGCCCGGAGCAGGGGCAGCCATGCAAACCATCTTCATCATGGTGAAATGCGAGCTCGGTAAGGCTTACGCCGTGGCCGACGATGCCTGTGCCATCGAGCAGGTATCCGAGGTCTATTCGACCTCCGGCGAGCACGACTTGCTGATGAAGTGCTATCTCGACGACAAGACGGATATCGGCCACTTCGTGACCAGCCGCATCCAGACTTTGCCGGGCGTGAAGGACACCTTCACCATCATCACGTTCAAGGCCTTCAGCTAGTCATGGCTGACGAGAAGACCGTTGGCCAGCGACTGGAGCTGGGTATCGAACGCATCGTCATGGCCAGCCGCTGGCTGCAGGCACCGCTCTATCTCGGCCTGGTGTTCGTGCTCGGCGTCGTCGTGGTCAAGTTTCCGTTCAAGGTGTGGGAGCTTGTCCAGCGTTCCCTGATCGTCGAGGAGGGCGACCTCGTTCTGGCAGTGCTATCGCTGGTCGACCTGATCATGGTCGCCAACCTCGTGGTGATGGTGATCATCTCGGGTTACGAGAATTTCGTCAGCCACATCGATGCCAGCAGCACGACGGAGAAGCTGAGCTGGTTCGGCAAGCTCGACTCTGGCTCTCTCAAGATCAAGCTGGCCAGCTCGATCGTGGCGATCTCGTCGATCCACCTTCTGCAACGCTTCCTCGAGGCCAACACGGTGAGCAACGACAAGCTCTACACGCTGATGGTCATGCACATGACCTTCGTGGTCTCGGCGTTGCTGCTCACCTATATCGATCGCCTGTCGGTCACCAAGAAGGTCGGCGGCGACGAGTGGGCCGAGGCCGAAAAGCAAGACGGCCGAACCTGATCCCAGGTTCGGCCGCCGTGGTCCCGCAATAGCGGGCTGTGCTAGTTGATCAGCCCGTAGAACTTGCCGGCGTTGGTGCAGGTGATCATCTTGGTGACTTCCGGCGATACCTCGGCGAACTGCTCCTTGATGTATTGGTCGGAGCTCGGCCACACGCCGTCGCCGTGCGGGTAGTCGGAGCCCCACATCAGGCTCTCGGCGCCCATCTCGTCGATCAGCTTGGCGCCGATGCGGTCGAACTGGAACGTGGCCTTGCACTGGCGGCGCCAATAGTCCGACGGCTTCATCTTGAGGCCGAGATCGGTGAAGCGGTCCTCCCATTCGAAATCCATGCGGTCGAGCGCGTAGGGGATCCAGCCGCAGCCGCTCTCGCCGAAGGCGATGCGGATGTTGGGGAAGCGCTCCAGCACGGCAGCGCCCATGATCGCCGCCAGGATGTTCACCAGGTTCATCTGGAAGCCCGAGACGACGGTGAAGAACACCGACCGGCCGACGCGGCCACCGTGCTTCTCGATCGTGTTGGGCGGCAGGGTCGGGAAGGTGTGGAAATGCAGCGGGAGCTGCACGTCGTTCACCGCCTTCCATAGCGGGTCCCACATCGGATGCCACATCGGCTCCATGTCCCACGAGCAGGAAAGCTCGAGGCCGCGCAGCCCCATCTTGGCGACGCGATGGATCTCCTTCACCGCGGCGTCGATATCGCCGTAGGGCAGGCAGGCCAGACCGATATGGCGGTCGGGATAGTGGCTGCAGAAATCCTTCAGCCAATCGTTGTAGATGCGCAGCATCTCATTGGATGCGTCGCGGTCGTTGAGCCGGCTCGAGGCGCCCAGGATGCCGTAGATCACCTCGGCATCGACGCCGTCGCGGTCGAGATCCTTGATGCGCAGATGCGGGTCGGAAACCCGGCGGATGTCCTTGGCGCCGTCGGCGTAGAGGCCGGTCTCGGCCATGACGTCGACCCGATGGTGCTTGCCGGGGACATACTTGGCGCCGGCCGGACCGACGCCGTTCTTGTAGCCGAAGGTGGCGCCGTTCTTGGCCGTCCATTTCGGTCCGTCGTCGGTCTCGACGACGAAAGGCATGCGGTCCTTCATCTCGCGCGATGCCATCGACGTGAACAGGTCGGGCGGCATCCAGGGCATGTCGAGATGGCAATCGGCAGAAATGCGCTTGTATTGCATGGCTTCGCTCCCGTATTGGCCGAATAGTGCGCGCCCACCGGGCGGTCCGGCAAGGGCCGGGTTTCGACAGTCAGGGGGAGGCAGCCATGGCCGGAACGCAAGGCGCCAGGATGAATGGCCGGGTGGCCATCGTCACCGGGGCGAGCCGCGGCATCGGCCAGGCGATCGCCGAGCTGCTGGCACACGAGGGTGCGAGCGTCGTGTGCGTCGCCCGGACGGCGAACGAGGGCGACCACCAGCTCGCCGGCTCGCTCGCCAGCACTGTCGCCGGAATCAGGTCCGCTGGTGGGGAGGCGACGGCCGTTGCTGCCGATATCTCGACGGAAACGGAGTGCCTGAGGCTGGTCGAGGCGGCGCGAGCGGCCTATGGCCGGGTCGATACGCTGGTGAACAATGCCGCCCTCAA
Organism: Reyranellaceae bacterium; assembly: GCA_046349335.1. Taxonomy (GTDB): domain Bacteria; phylum Pseudomonadota; class Alphaproteobacteria; order Reyranellales; family Reyranellaceae; genus Reyranella. Next base: position 491,769 of record JAXMCO010000001.1, on the reverse strand, counting down.
CTACTACATCCCGACCGCCGACTATCCGACCAGCCGCTGGATCAAGGCTTTCGCCGTCAATGTCCATGCGCCGTTCATCCTGGCCAAGGCAGTGCTGCCCGACATGGTGGCGGCGGGCCGCGGCGCCATCGTCAACATCAGCTCGGGCTCGGCGATCGGTCCGGGGCGCGGCCCCTATGCCGACCAGACGGTGCGCGGCGGGGTGATGTACGGCGCCAGCAAGGCGGCGCTCGAGCGCTTCACCCAGGGCCTGGCCCAGGAGGTGGCGCATCATGGCAGCATCGCCGTGAGCTGCGTGTCGCCATCCCAGATCGTGCCGACGCCGGGCACCGTCTATCACAAGCTAGTCGAGGGCATGGACGATCCGCGCGGCGAGCCGCCGTCGATGATGGCCAACGCCACCCTGCTGCTCGCCAGCGAGCCGCCCGAGAAGGTCAACGGCCGGGTGACCTACAGCCAGGAGATCCTGAAGGAGTTCGGCTGGATCGAGAGGGGCGCCGGCCGCGGTGTCGATACTCGTGGTTCAGGCTATTCGCAGATTTGAGGACGCTGCGGCGATGACAGGAACCGGTTTCCCCGCTTCCGCCGTCGGCGAAGGCAAAGCATCGACCGCAGCATTGTGCCATAATTATCGTTCTGATTGATTGAGTGTCATGGATACGATCCAGCTCCCTTCGCGAAAGGCGCTGACCGAGCTCTGCCGACGCTGGCAGATCGTGGAACTCTCTGTCTTCGGGTCGGTTGCCCGCGGATCATTCCGCTCGGACAGCGATGTCGATCTGCTGGCGACATTTCGGCCCGAGGCGCCCTGGAGCACGCTGGATTTCGTGGATCTGCGCGAGGACCTCTCGGGACTGTTCGGGCGGAGCATCGACCTCGTCGAGGAGAAGGCGATTCGCAATCCTTGGCGCAAGGCGTCGATCCTGCGCGACAAGTCGGTTCTCTATGCCGCCTGACGAGCGCGACAAGGCGTTGCTCTACGATATGCTCGTCGCGGCTAACCACTTGCGTCGCATGTGGGAAGGTCGGGTGCTCGACGACCTGCTTGGCGATCGCACGATGCAATGGGCGACCGATCGGGGTTTCAATATCATCGGCGAGGCAGCCCGTCGCATGTCCGATGCGACCAAGGTTGCTCATCCGAATATCGATTGGTGACGGATCGTCGGCCTTCGCAATATCGTGGAGCATGCTTACGATGAGGTCGATTACGCTAGGCATTGGCGCGTGATCCAAGAGGATCTTCCGAGTCTAATCGCCGAGTTGGAGGCACTCAGCAATGGCCAGTGACGTGACCAGCCTACAAGGCGATTTCGACTATATCGTCGTAGGTGCCGGTTCGGCCGGCTGCGTCGTCGCCAACCGGCTGTCGGCCGACCAGCGTTCGCGCGTGCTGGTGCTGGAAGCCGGCGGCCGCGACAACTGGATCTGGTTCCATATTCCCGTCGGCTACCTGTTCGCCATCGGCAATCCGCGGTCGGATTGGATGTTCGAGACCGAGAAGGAAGCCGGGCTGAACGGCCGCAGCCTGAACTACCCGCGCGGCAAGGTGATCGGCGGCTGTTCGGCGATCAACGCCATGATCTCGATGCGCGGCCAGGCGCATGACTACGACCATTGGCGTCAGCTCGGCCTGCCGGGCTGGGGCTGGGACGATGTGCGTTCCGTGTTCAAGCGGCTCGACAATCATTTCCTCGGCGACACCGAGCACCATGGTGCCGGCGGCGAATGGCGCGTCGAGGAGCCGCGCGTGCGCTGGGACGTGCTCGATGCCGTCGCCCAGGCGGCGACCGAGATGGGCATCCCGCGGACGTCCGACTTCAACACCGGCGACAACACGGGCGTCGGCTACTTCCATGTCAACCAGAAGCGCGGCGTGCGCTGGTCGGCGGCGCGCGCGTTCCTGAAGCCGGCGCTCGCCCGACCCAACCTGCGCCTGGAAACCGGCGTGCTGGTCGAGAGGCTGGTGTTCGACGGCAAGCGTGCCGTCGGCGTCCAGTTCCGCCAGAACGGCCGGCTCGTCGAGGCGCGGGCGAAGGGCGAAATCATCCTGTCGGCCGGCGCCATCGGCTCGCCGCAGATCCTGCAGCTTTCGGGCGTCGGTCCGGCCGAGCGCCTTGCCGAGCTCGGCATCCCGCTGGTCTGCGACAAGCCGGGCGTTGGCGGCAATTTGCAGGATCATCTGCAGCAGCGCGCCATCTTCAAGGTCAGCGGGGTCAAAACGCTGAACGAGACCTATCATTCGCTGATCGGTCGCGGCCTGATGGGCGCCGAGTACGCCCTGTTCCAGACCGGCCCGCTCACCATGGCGCCTTCGCAGCTCGGCATCTTCACGACCTCCTCGCCCGAGCACGAGCGGGCGAACATCCAGTTCCATGTGCAGCCGCTGTCGCTCGACAAGTTCGGCGATCCGTTGCACCGATTCCCTGCCGTCACGGTGAGCGCCTGCAATTTGCGTCCGACCTCGCGCGGCACGGTCGGCCTGCGCTCGCGCGATCCGTCGGCCAAGCCGGTGATCGCGCCGAATTATCTCGCGACCTACGAGGATCGACGCGTCGCCGCCGACGCGATCCGCGTGACCCGCCGGCTGATGCGTCAAGCGGCGCTGCAGGCCTATCGGCCGGACGAGTTCCTGCCCGGCCCTGCCGTGGGCGACGACGATGCCGCACTGGCCAAGGCGGCGGGCGACATCGGCACCACGATCTTCCATCCCGTCGGCACGGCCAAGATGGGGATCGCCTCCGACCCGATGGCGGTGGTTGACGCGCGGCTGCGCGTTACGGGGCTGGAAGGCCTGCGGGTGATCGATGCGTCGATCATGCCGACGATCACCTCGGGCAACACCAACACGCCGACCATCATGATCGCGGAGAAGGCGGCGGAGATGGTGATGGCGGACGGGAGGGTCCGAGCGGCAGCGTGAGCGCGGCTGGCGCACGCCCGCCATCGACCGGAACACCATGCGACCCCTGTTGTCGTCCATACGACGCACGAGGACCTGTCGCCGCCCGACACGAGCCTGCACACGACTTCTGGCACGAGAGCCTTCGCTGCTGCAGGAAGATGGGAGCGGACGGATTGGTTGTCGGTCGCAGGGTCTATTCCAGCTTGATGCCCGCTTTCTGGATGATCTGCGTCCACTCCGCTACCAGCGTGGCGAGCTGGGCGGTGTGGTCGGCTGGCGAATTGCCGATCAGGTCGTAGCCGAGCTCGCGTAGCTGGGCTGCGATCTTCGGGTCCTCCAGCGCCTTCACGAAGTGCTCGTTCAGCACCTTCAGAACGTCCGCCGGCGTGCCGGCTGGCGCATAGAGCCCCCAATAGCTTTCGGCATTGACGCCCGGCAGGCCGGCCTCGGCGAAGGTCGGCACGGCCGGCAGGGCGGGCGAACGTCTGTTGGCGCTGAGCGCCAGGGCGCGCAGCTTGCCTTGCTCGACGAACTGGCGTGACGAGCTGATGCCGCCGAACAGCATCTGCACGGCGCCCGCCAGGAGGTCGTTCAAGGCTGGTGCCGCACCCTTGTAAGGCACGTGCACGATATCGATGCCTGCCACCTGCTTGAACAGCTCGCCGGCGAGATGCGGCGCCGAGCCGTTTCCCCCGGAGCCGAAATTGAGCGTCCCAGGCTTGGCCTTGGCGAGCGCGACGAGCGCCCGCAGGTCGGCTGCCGGCACCGAAGGATGGACCAGCAGCGGCACCGGCCCGGTCGCGAGCATGGTGATGCCGGTCAGCTTCTTCAGCGTGTCGTAGGGCAGCTTGGCGCCGAACAGGCCGGGATTGACCAGCAGCGCGCTGTCGGTGGCGAGGATCGTGTAGCCGTCGGGCGGGGCCTCGGTGACGATCTGGGTGCCGAGCTGGCTCGCGCCACCCGGCTTGTTGTCGATCGTCACCGGCTGGCCGAGCGTGCGCGCCACCTCGGGCGCGAGGACGCGCACCAGGTTGTCGGTGCCGCCGCCCGGCTGGTAGGGGATCACGACGCGGACCGGGCGGGCCGGGAAGGGCTGAGCCTGCAGGTCGAAGGCGAGCAGGCCGAAGGACAGGGCAAGCAGAAGCAGGCGGCGCATCGGTCGCTCCCGGGTCAATGCGGCTGGGCGAGGTGTAGTGGCGGCGAGGGCTGGCCGAAGCGCCAGCGCAGGAAGGCCAGCACGTCCTCGGCGCAGCGCTCGGGCACCGCTTCGCCGATATTGTGCGGCAGGCCTTCGTAGGCGATGAGCTGAACGTCGGGAATGCGCGCGCGCATGACGTCGTAGTTCTTGATCGAGCCCACCGTCTCGGCGCCCGGTATCACCAGCAGGGTCGGGCACTTGATCTCGCCCAGCCGGTCGCTCCAATCCTGGGAGGCCATGTAGCCGACAAAGCGGCCGATAAAGGTCGGGTCGCACTGCAGGGCGCAATCGACGAACCAGTCGATCTTGCGCGGGTCGGTGCCGGGCACGAAGCGGTCGGCAATGGTGTCCATGAGGAACTTGCGAATACCGTCCTTGGCGATGCGCGGCACCCAGGTCGCGGCCTGGCTGTTGCGCAAGCCGGGCGTCGAGCCGAACAGGATCAGGCTTTTCACGCGGTCGGGATGGGCCATCGCGAGGTTCTGGCCGATATAGCCACCGGCCGAGTTGCCGACGACATGGGCGCTCGCGACACCGAGCGTGTCCATCAGCTCCAGCGCGTCCTTCATCAGCCGGTCCAGGCCGAACGGGCTGTCGGCCGGCGGCGTCGCCGACTTGCCGTGACCGCGCAGGTCGGGCCGCAGCACGCGGTAGTGGCGCGACAGCGGCGGCACCCAGGCATAGAAGCGCTCGGCGCATCCCATCGCGGCGTGCAGCATCAGAAGCGTGGGCGCATTGGCCCACGGGTCGGTGTTGTCGTCGACGTAATAGGCGAGCCGGAGCCCGTCGCTGGCGGTGAAGTAATGCGGGGTCATCGCTCGTGCCTCGTTTGCGAGATCGACTAACTCATATGGCGAGGCGATAGACCCGCGCGGCGGTGCCGTGGAACAGGTCGGCCTTTTCGCCCGCGCTCGCGCCCTGGGCGAGCCGCTTGCAGGCATTCCAGTAGACGCCGTAGCCGTAGGAGCCCTTGTCCACCGGGAAGTTGCTTTCGAACATGGCGCGGTTGGCGCCGAACGCCGCGATGCAGGTCTCGATGTAGGGCCGCCAGTCCGCCGCCAGCTTCTCGGAACTCGGCGGCAGCTCGCCTTCATGGGCGTCGAAGCCGAACACCTTCATGCCGAGGCCGCCCAGCTTGACGTGCACGTTGGGGCACGACGCCAGCTCGCGGATGCGCTTGCTCCAGTCGGCGAAGACGGCGTCGCGCTTGCCCTTGTAGCGGCCGAGCCCGATCGCGCCGCCGACGTGGTTGAGAACGATCGGCGTCTGCGGGAAGGCGCGCGCCAGATCGAGCAGATCGCCGAGCTGCGGATGGTACATGAAGGCATCGAAGCTGAGGCCGCGTGGCGCGAGCTGCGCGAAGCCTTCGCGCACGCGGCCGTCGAGCAGCAGGCCCTCCGGCCGGATGGCCGTGGCGCCCCACAGGAGCTGCTCCGGGTCGCTGGCGGAGATGAAGCGGATGCCGCGGAAGCGACTGCCGCCGGCAACCATCATGGCGTCGAGGACGTCCCCGATGCGAGCGCCGAAGCCCAAATCGGCATGACCGACGATGCCGGCACAAACGCGCGGCTTGCCGTAGCTGCCGCTGGCGCACATCGCTGCGACGCCGTTGGCGAACTCGATCTCGCCGACCGGGCGCATCTCCACCGGGCCGTCGGCGCGATACATCGACAGCCATTCGAGATACACCGTGCCGACGACGTTGTGGCCGCCGCTGTCGATGTCGGCGAGAAGGTCGGGCAGCAGGTAGCGCCCGCTCTGCGGCCGGTCGATCAGATGGTGGTGGGGATCGACAATCGGCAGGTCGGGCTCGATCGCCGGCTCGCGCCGCCGGTCGAGCCAGTCCTGCCGCACGGCCAGATGCGAGCTGATGGCGGTTGGCGATGTTGTCGACGACATCCGTTTCTCCCCTTGTAACGCTGGCCGAGACTGCGCCACGACGCCTCGCCGTTCCAGAGCGTTGCACGGGCTCCGGCGTCGCGACCCTTGCCAAGACCGGCGATGCCGTTTCACGATGCGAGCTCGGGGAACAAGGAGGCGTATCTTGAGCAATCGGACACTGGCGTTGCTCGTCGCGGGCGCGCTCGGCATCGCCGGCACGGCGCAGGCGCAGACGACCTTCAGGGTGGTCAACCATTCGGACTTGAAGATCCTCGATCCGATCTGGACCACGGCCTACATCGTGCGCAACCACGGCTACATGATCTACGACACGCTGTTCGCGCTGGACGGCAATCTCGAGATCAAGCCGCAGATGGTCGACAAATGGACGACCTCCGACGACAAGCTCGTCTGGTCCTTCACCTTGCGCGACGGGCTCGAGTTCACCGACGGCCAGCCGGTGACGGCGGAGGACGTCGTGCCGTCGCTCAAGCGCTGGGCGGTGCGCGATCCGCTGGGCCAGATCCTGTGGACCAAGGTCGCCGAGGTGAAGGCGCTCGATCCCAAGACCTTCCAGATCCAGCTCAAGGCCCCGACCGGCATCATGCTGCAGGCGCTGGCCAAGCCGTCGGGCAACCCGTTCATCATGCCCAAGCGTGTCGCCGAGACCGATCCTTTCAAGCAGATCGACGACTACACCGGCTCCGGCCCGTTCATCTTCGTCAAGAACGAATGGAAGCCCGGCGACAAGTCGGTCTATGTCAAGAATCCCAAGTACAAGCCGCGCCCCGAGCCGGCCTCGGGTCTGGCCGGCGGCAAGATCGCCAAGGTCGATCGCGTCGAATGGGTCGCCATCGCCGACCAGCAGACCGCGGTGAACGCGCTGCTCAAGGGCGAGATCGACATGATCGAATCGCCGCAGCACGATCTGTTCAAGGTCATGACGGCCGATCCCAACGTCAAGCTGGTCAACCTCAACAAGTGGGGCAACCAGTACATCTTCCGCTTCAACCAGCTCTTCAAGCCGTTCGACAACCCGAAGATTCGCCAGGCCGCGCTCTACGCCTTCAACCAGAAGGACTTTCTCGACGGCGTGATCGGCGATCCCAAATGGTACAAGACCTGCAAGGCCATGTTCATGTGCGACACGACCTACCAGAGCTTCAAGGGCTTCGAGGACAAGTTCGACTCGAACTTCACCAAGGCCAAGGAGCTCCTGAAGGAGGGCGGCTACGACGGCACGCCGGTCGTGCTGATGCACTCGACCGACCTCTACGTGCTCGCCAACCTCGCGCCGATCGCCAAGGCGCTGCTCGAGCGCGCCGGCATGAAGGTCGACATGCAGTCGATGGACTGGCAGACCCTGGTCAGCCGCCGCGCCCGCAAGGATGCACCCGACAAGGGCGGGTGGAACGCCTTCCTGACGTCGTCGGCATCGGTCGACATCGTCGATCCGCTGGCCAACACCTACATCAACGCGATCGGCGAGAATGCCTGGTTCGGCTGGCCGAGCGACGAGACCCTGGTCAAGCTGCGCGGCGCCTTCGCCGACGAGACCGACCCCGCCAAGCGCAAGGAGCTGGCCGTCGCCATGCAGGAGCGCGTGGCGGCGAACCCGACCCACGCCTTCCTCGGCCAGTGGTATGCCCCGGTCGCGCTGCGCAAGAACGTCACCGGCAGCCTGGAATCGCCGGTGACGATCTTCTGGAACATCGAGAAGAAGTGACGGCCGAACCCTCCCCAGCGCATCGCTGGGGAGGTGTCCGCGAAGCTGACGGAGGGGCATCGTTCATGTGAATCGCGGGCGGGAGGCTCGTCGCTGTGAACGCCCACGACCATCACCGCGTGCCAAGGCAAGGTCGTCGACACTTCACGCCAACGGCACCGTCCAGGACGAAGAGGACCGGCTAGGCCCTCCCGCCGAGTTCCTGCTCGACCACCATGCGCAAGGACGGCAGCTCGCGCCGAGCTGTTTCCCAGACGCGGCGCGCTGCTACGTCCTCGTAGTCGTGGCGGTACACATTGCCGGCGCCGGCGATTTGTCTCCACGCAATACCGGCGTGGCGCGCCTTTAGGTCATTGGACAATCGCCGTGATGCCTCCGAAATGATCTCGAGGCAGCGCGTGACAGCGTAGACCCGCATCGTCTCGATATGGAATCTGTCGTAGTCGTAGCCTTGAGTGAACTGCTCGACGAGGTCGATGTGGTGGAGGATGTCGCGCAGCGCGCCGTCCTCGGCCTCAAAAGGCATAAACCGCGTCCTGCGCCGAGCTTCGGCGCAGGTGAGGCTTGAGGCCTTCCCGGTCGATGACGTCGACAGGCTGGGAGAACAGGCTCGCGATATAGTCCTTGACCTCGACATAGTCGAACACGCCGACATGAGCATCCGGGTCGAACTCGACCAGGATATCGATGTCGCTATCTGGCCGATTGTCGCCGCGCGCCAAGGAGCCGAACAGAGCAGCATGGCGGACACCGCGCGCGCGCAAGGCGGCTTCGGAACGGCGCAGCGTGGCCAGAGCATCCTCAGCGTTCATAACGGGAATTATAGCAGACTGCCGGCGCCGATGCCGGTTTCGTCAACTTCGATGCTTGGTGGGTTCTTGGCCGGTTCGCCGCCGCGCCGCCGGCCTGGGGTGCGGCGCAACTTCTCAAGTCGACTGGCAATCCGGTCCAGGACCGTTCGCTTTGCGCCTAGTTCCGCGCCTGGAAGTGGAACTCGGCGCCCGAGCGGATGCCGGTTGGCCAGCGCGCGGTGATGGTCTTGAGCTTGGTGTAGAAGCGCACGCCTTCCATGCCGTAGATGCCGTGATCGCCGAAGATCGAGGCCTTCCAGCCGCCGAAGCTGTGATAGGCGACCGGCACCGGGATCGGCACGTTGATGCCGATCATGCCGATCTTGACGTTGCTGGCGAAGGCGCGCGCTGCGTCGCCGTCGCGGGTGAAGATCGCCGTGCCGTTGCCGTAGGCATGGTCGTTCACCAGGCCGATCGCCTCGTCGAAGCTCTTCGAGCGCACTACCGACAGGACGGGGCCGAAAATCTCGTCCTTGTAGATCTGCATGCTCGGCGTGACGTTGTCGAACAGGCAGCCGCCCATGAAGTTGCCGTTCTCGTAGCCCTGCAGCTTCAGCCCACGGCCGTCGACCACCAGCCTGGCGCCTTCCTTCACGCCGAGGTCGACATAACCCATCACCTTGTCGCGGTGCTGGCGGGTCACCAGCGGGCCCATCTCCGACGCCGGATCGAGGCCCGGTCCGACCTTCAGTGCCGCCACGCGCGGCGCCAGCTTGTCGATCAGCCGGTCCGCCACGTCGCCCACCGCGACGGCGACCGAGATGGCCATGCAACGCTCGCCGGCCGCGCCGTAGCCGGCGCCGATCAGCGCATCGGTCGCCTGGTCGAGATCGGCATCGGGCATGATCACCATGTGGTTCTTGGCCCCACACAGCGCCTGGACGCGTTTGTTGCGTTGCGTGCCCTGGTGGTAGACGTACTCGCCGATCGCGGTCGAGCCGACGAAGGAGATCGCCGGCACGTCGGGATGCTGCAGCAGGGCATCGACCGCCACCTTGTCGCCGTTCAGCACCTGGAAGATGCCGGCCGGCGCGCCGGCCTCGGCGAACAGCTCGGCGAGCAGCATCGGCGCGCTCGGATCCTTCTCCGATGGCTTCAGGATGAAGGCGTTGCCGCAGGCCACCGCCATGGCGCCCATCCAGCATGGGATCATGATCGGGAAGTTGAACGGCGTGATGCCGGCCACCACGCCGACCGGCTGGCGGATCGACCAGCTATCCATGTCGGTGGCGACCTGCTCGGTGAAGTCGCCGCGCATGTGGTGGGCGATGCCGCAGGAGAATTCCACCACCTCGAGCCCGCGCCCGACCTCGCCCTTGGCGTCGTCGAAGGTCTTGCCGTGCTCCAGAGTCATCAGGCGGGCGAGGTCGTCGGCGCGTTTCTCGACCAGGCTCTTGAGATTGAACATGACGCGCTGGCGACGCAGCGGCGGCGTCGCCGCCCAGGCGAGCTGCGCCTTCTTGGCAAGCTGCACGGCGGCATCGATCTCGCCAATCGAGGCGAAAGCCACCCGCGCCGTCACCTCGCCGGTCGCCGGATTGGTGACCTCGCCATTGCGGCCGCTGGTGCCCGCCACGCGCTTGTTATCGATGTAATGCCCGATCTCGGCGACCATGATCCGTCCTCCCCTGGTGCTGGCCGCGTTCTAGCAGGATGGTCCGGCGCGGGCGACCCCGCGCGTCATGCGAGCAGGGTTGCAGCCTTGTCGAGGCCGGGCAGGGCCCTGGTGGTCAGGCGAGGGCTGCCACGGTCTTGGCGTAGCGTGACCCGATCCGGTCCCGGTCGATATGATGGCCGTCGCGCACCACGACACGGCCGCCACAGTAGACGGTCTTGATCGCCGCATTGTCGGCGGCGAACAGCCAGCCATCGAGGACGCTGTCGTCGCGGGCGGCAATCAGGGAGGGGTGAGCGCGATCGAGGACGACCAGGTCCGCGCGTTTGCCGATTGCGATGCCGCCCAGCGCGCGCTCGTCGGTCGCTTGGGCGCCGCCGGCCAGCGCCGCCTCGAACAGGCGGCGGCCGGTCGAGCGCGCCGGCTCGCCCAGCACGTTGCGCTGCCGGTGCGTCAGCCGTTGGCCGTACTCCAGGGTGCGCAATTCGTCGGCGGCGGAGATGCGGATCAGCGAGTCCGAGCCGATGCCGAGCCGGCCGTCCGCGGCGAGATAGGCTGGCGCATCGAACAGGCCGTCGCCGAGATTGGCCTCGGTGATCGGACACAGGCCTGCCACCGCCTTGGCCGCCGCCATGCGCTTCAGCTCGGCGGCATCGGCATGCGTGGCATGGACCAGGCACCAGCGGCTGGTGTCGCTCTCGATCGTGTCGAGCAACAGGTCGATCGGACGTCGGCCGTGTGCCGCAAGGCAGTCGGCGACCTCGCGTTCCTGCTCGGCGACGTGGATGTGGGCCGGTCTAGCGGGCCAGGCGCGGCTGGCCCAGCGCAGATCGTCCAGGGTAACGGCGCGCAAGGAATGCGGGGCGATGCCGATCGTGCCGCCGGGCACGGGCGTTTCCATCAGCCGCGCATAGGTATCGCGATCGCAGAGGAAGCGGCGCTGCGCCGGCGTTGCTGGCTTGCCCAAGAATCCGCCCTGGCGGTAGAGCACCGGCAGCAACGTGAGGCCGATGCCTACGGTATTGGCGGCTGCGACGATGCGTTGCGCCATCTCGTTGACGGCATCGTAGGGTCTGCCGTCGGGTTGGTGATGCAGGTAGTGGAATTCGGCGACCTGCGTGAATCCCGCCTCGAGCATCTCCAGGTAGGCGAAGGCGGCGATGGCTTCGAGATCGTCGGGATCGAGCCGGTCGACGAAATGATACATCGCCTCGCGCCAGGTCCAGAACGAGTCGATATCGCTGCTGCGTCGGCGTTCGGTAAGGCCGGTCATGGCGCGCTGGAAGGCATGGCTGTGCAGGTTGGGCAGGCCGGGTAGCACGATGCCCGAAACGCGCTCGGCCGCTTTGTCGCCGGGCTTTTCCACGCTCGCGATGACGCCATGCTCGATGCCGATCACGACATCCCGCCGCCAGCCGTCCGGCATCAGCGCCGTTTCGAGGTGCAATTTGCTCGCCATGGCGGGGTAGTTACGCTATCCGACGGGGGCTCGCACTGCATGTCTTCGAGGGGGATTCTGGCATGAGATTCATCTGCCGCACGGCCGCTGCCGCGGCTTTCCTGCTGGGCTCCGCCGCATCGGCGCAGCAGCTCGCACCCAGCCCGACGCTCGATGCCATCAAGGCGCGCGGTCATATCGAGTGCGGCGTCCATCTCGGTCTGCCGGGCTTCTCCTTCGCCAACGACAAGGGCGAATGGAGCGGTCTCGATGTCGACTACTGCAAGTCCCTGGCCGCCGCCGTGCTGGGCGATGCCGGCAAGGTGAAGTTCACGCCGACCTCGGTGCAGCAGCGCTGGCCGGTGCTGCAGTCCGGCCAGGTCGACCTGCTGTCGCGCAACACCACCATTACTTTCTCCCGTAACGCCACGCTCGGCGTGAACTTCCAGGGCATCAACTTTTACGAAGGCCAGACCTTCGTCGTGCGCACCAAGGCCAAGGTGACGGCGGTCAAGGACCTGGCCGACGCCACGATCTGCGTCGCCGCCGGCTCGACCGAGGAGAAGAATGCCGCCGACTGGTTCCGCGAGCGCAATCTCAAGGTCACCATCATCAACTTCCAGAAGAACGACGATGCCATCTCGGCCTACGACCAGGGCCGCTGCGATGCCTATACCGCCGGCATCGGCGCCCTGGCCGGCCAGCGCATCAAGTTCAAGAACCCGGAGGAGCACCAGATCCTGACCGAGATCATCTCCAACGATCCGCAGGGTCCGGTGACGCGCTGGGGCGACGAGCGCTGGCAGCTCGTGGTGCGCTGGGTGCTGAACGGCACCATCGCCGCCGAGGCGCTGGGCGTCACCTCCAAGAACGTCGAGGAGATGAAGGCGAAGTCGGCCAACGCCGAGGTCCGCCGCCTGCTCGGCGCCGAAGGCAAGTTCGGCGCGATGATGGGTCTCTCCGACGACTGGATGTACAACGCCATCAAGCAGGTCGGCAATTACGGCGAGAGCTACGAGCGCACCGTCGGCATGGGCTCGGCCCTCAAGCTGAAGCGCGGCGCCAACGAGCTGTGGACCAAAGGCGGCCTGATCTATTCGCCGCCGTTCCAGTGAAGAAATCCATTTCCCTCCCCCGTCATCGGGGGAGGTGCGCCGTCATACGGGGCGGAGGGGGAAGGCCACGGACAAGGTGGCTCGGCTTCCGACGTTAGAATCGGAGGTATCTTGACCTCGGCTTTCCCCCTCCGGCCCTTCGGGCCACCTCCCCCGTAGGACGGGGGAGGCGTATGATGAACGACTTCGCCATGATCCGCTTCCTGCGTGACCGCAAGGTGCGCGACGTCCTGTGGCAGATCATCGCCGCGACCGTGCTGGTCGCGGTCGTCGTCTACTTCGTGCGCAATGCCGCCGACAACATGGTGAAGGCCGGCATCGCCTCGGGGTTCCAGTTCCTGTGGCGCGATTCGGGCATCGAGGTGCCGTTCGACATCACCGGCTACAAGCCCAGCATGTCGATCCTGGCGCTGCTTTGGTCGGGCATCGTCAACACCCTGCTGGTCTCCGCCGTGGCCATCGTGCTGGCGACGGTGGTGGGCTTCGCCGTCGGCCTGATGCGGCTGTCGCGCAATTGGCTGCTGTCGACCCTGGCCGCGATCTACGTCGAGTTCGTGCGCAACATCCCGCTGCTGTTCTTCGTGCTGTTCTGGTACTTCGGCGTGCTGGCGGCGCTGCCGACCCCGCGCGAGAGCCTCGACTTCCTGGGCGTTGCCTTTCTCAATCGCCGCGGCCTGTCCATTCCGATCCCCAACGAGGTCACGGGCTTCCATCTTGCCCTGCTGGCGACCGCTCTCCTGATCGTCGCGCAGATTGTTCTGGCGCGCTGGGCGCGGGCACGCCAGGCGCGGACCGGGCGCGATTTTCCGACCTGGCTGGTTGGCTTCGGCCTGTGCGGGGCGCTGCCGGTCGCCGCCTTCGTCTGGGCGGGCGCCGCCACGAGCTGGGATGTTCCTACCCTGCGCGGCTTCAACTATCGCGGCGGCTTCGTGCTGGTGCCGGAATTCGTGGCGCTCCTCATGGCGTTGTCGACCTACACCGCGGGTTTCATCGCCGAGGTCGTGCGCGGCGGCATCCTGTCGGTGCGCCAAGGCCAGATCGACGCCGGCCGGGCGCTCGGCCTCTCGCCCGGCCGGGTGATCCGCCTCGTCGTCATTCCGCAGGCCATGCCGGTGATCATCCCGCCGATGACCAGCCAGTACCTCAACCTGATCAAGAATTCCTCGTTTGGGGCGGCGATCGCCTATCCCGAGGTGGTCGCGGTGTTCATGGGCTCGGCGCTGGTCGCCACCGGCCAGGCGATCGAGATCATCGCCATTACGCTCGGCCTCTATCTCGTGCTCGGCCTCGCCGTCTCGTTGTTCATGAACTGGTACAACGCCCGCCATCGCCTGGTGACGCGATGAGCGCGCGTCGACCCGTGCCCGGCTGGCTCGAAGCGATTCGGCTGCGGCTGTTCGCCAGCCCGGTCGACATCGCCGTGTCGCTGCTCTGCCTCTATGTCGTGTGGCGCATATCGCTGCCGCTGGTCGACTGGCTGCTGGTCGAGGCCAACTGGCACGGCACCTCGCGGACAGACTGCACCAGCGCCGGCGCTTGCTGGGTGTTCATCCGTGCCCGCTTCGCCCAGTTCATGTACGGCCAGTATCCCGTTCCGGAACGCTGGCGCGTCGATCTGCTGGGTGTGCTGGCGCTCGCCGTGATCGTCGCCTTGTCGTGGCGACACCTGCCGCGGCGGCGCGAGGCCGCGCTCGCGGCGCTGGTCGTCCTGCCGCCGCTCGGCATCTGGTTGCTCTACGGCGGCCTTGGATTGCCTGTCGTCGAGACACGCGAATGGGGCGGTCTGATGCTGACGCTCTTTCTCGCCATCTATGCCGGCCTGATCGCCATCCCGCTCGGCATCCTGCTGGCGCTCGGCCGCCAATCGCGCCTGCCGGTGATCCGCTTCGCCTCGATCGTGTTCATCGAGTTCTGGCGCGGCGTGCCGATCATCGCCGTGATCTTCCTGGCCTCGCTGCTGCTGCCGCTGATCATGCCGAGCGGAGTCAATGTCGACCGGCTGGCGCGCGCGGTGCTGGGGCTCGCCTTCGTCATCGCCGCCTACATGGCCGAGGCCGTGCGCGGCGGGCTGCAGGCCCTGCCGGAGGGCCAGGTCGAGGCCGCCCAGGCGCTCGGGCTGGGCTACTGGCGCATCACCCGTCTGATCGTGCTGCCGCAGGCGCTGCGCATCGCCCTGCCGGCCATGACCAACGAGTTCATCTCCCTGTTCAAGAGCACCACGTTGGTGCTGATCGTCTCGATCTTCGACCTGCTCGGCATCGCGCAGGCGTCGCTCGCCGATCCCGCCTGGGTCGGCATGAACATGGAGGCCTACGTCTTCGCCGGCGCCATCTACTGGTTCGCCTGCTTCGGCCTCTCTCAATGGAGCCGGTCGCGCGAAAGACAGTTGCAGGCGGCCCACGGACGCTGACCGCAACGCGGCCCGTGCGCTGCCGGATGCTGCCATCGACGAAGCGAGCGGGAGCGACCACGAGGGCCAACGCCGCGACGCTGCCCTGCCGCCGCCGGGGCTCAAATGGCCGAGTTCTTTCTGCCTGGCGCTGGTGGCGGCGAGGGCCCTTCGAACGGTGTCTGCGCCTTGATCTCGATCAACAGGGCGAGCCTTGAGGCGGCGCAAGGTCCGGCATGGTTGGGACTATCTATTCGACTCTGAAGCCCTTTCTCTTCTCCGATCGGCTGCGAGCGATCGGCTCAGGCCAGGTTCCTGCTCCGGCCCATGTTCGGATAAAGCCGACCAATGTCTGCAATCATTCATGCTGGTTCTGTGCCTATCGCTCCGACGCCGTCAGCCTCGGAAGCGGCATGGATACACGCGATCGCATTCCGCGCGATGCCATGATGGAGATTGTCGACGACCTCGTCGGGATGGGCGTTGCCGCGGTGACCTTCTCGGGTGGTGGCGAGCCGCTCATCTATCCTCATATCGCCGAGGCGGTGACCCGATTGGCGTTGGGTGGCGTGCGGATCGGCGCCTTGACCAACGGTTCGATGCTCAAGGGCAGGGTCGCCGACGCCTTCGCCCTGCATGGCACCTGGCTTCGTGTCTCCATCGACGGCTGGGATGGGCCGAGCTATGCCCGCTCGCGCAAGGTCGACTTCGGCGAGTTCGACAAGGTCATCGGAAATCTGACGGCATTCAGCCGACGAGGCTCAGCCTGCGCGCTGGGCGCCAGTGTCATTGTCGATGAGGCGAACGCCCCTCACCTGTTCGATCTCTGCCGGCGCCTCAAGGATGCCGGCGTCGGGCACGTGAAGCTCGCCCCCTGCATCGTCCACGACTCGGGAGCGGCGAACAATGCCTACCACGAGCGCCTGAGGTCGACCGTCCGGGCCGAGATCGACCGGGCGCGGGCGCTGGAGAATGGGTTGTTTCGCCTGGTCGACCACTATCATGCTCTCGACGAACGCTTCGATCAGCCCGAGCATCGCTGCCCTATGGCCTATCTTCTGACTGTCATCGGCGCCGATCTCACCGTCTACATGTGCCAGGACAAGGCCTATACGCTCGATGGTGCGCTGGGTTCGATCCGCTTCCGCCGCTTCCGCGATTTCTGGATTTCGGACGAGAACGCCCGCACCTTGGCTGCCATCAACCCGTCGGTCGATTGCCGCCATCACTGTGTCGCCTCCGCCAAGAATACGCAATTGAACGAATACTTGGCGTTGGATCCCGAGCACGGCGTTTTCGTCTAGGGCATATTCCAGTCGGGCGGAATAGCCGACCGAGATGTGCCTGCTGCAGAAAATTGCCACGGTGGACGCACTGTCGATCGGGCGGCGCCCCGCCGGTGGCGCGCCCTCGAAGAAGCCGCTTGCGGTTCCGTCAAATCCAAGTCTGCTCTAGCTTGGCGAGGATTGACCAAAGGGTTCGGCAGGGTGAGGCGCAGCATCAAGGAGGATGGGCCATGCGCGAGGCGGCGGAAGCCACTAGGGTCAGCCGGTCGGCGAGGAGACCCGACTCAAGGGGTTTCGTGACGGGGAATCGTCGGGCGCGGCACCCGCGCCAGCGTCGGCGCAAGGCCGTGATCGCGGCCCTGGTCGCTTGGCTACTGCTCGGTGTCTGGCTGCTCCACGGCGGCCTTGGTCTTCCCATCGTTGAGGCGCGCTAATGGCGCGGGTCGATGCTGACGCTGCTCCTCGCGATCCATGCCAGCCTGATGGCCATCCCGCTTGGCATCGCGATGGCGCTCGGCCGATGGTCGCGTCTGCTGGGACTCCGATTCACTTCGCTCATGTTCATCGGGTACCGGTGTGGCGTACCCATTGCCGCCGTGATCCGCCTCGCCGCGCTGCTGCTGCCTGGACCGGCTTCAATGCCGACGGGTTGGCGCGGGCGGCCCTCGGGCTCGCCTTTGTCGTTGCCGTCTACCTGGCCAAAGCCGTGCGCGGCGGATTGCAGGCCCTGCCCGAGGGCCGGGTCGTGGCCGCCCAGGTGATCGGGCTGGACTACTGGCGCATCGCCCGGCTGATCGTGCGGCCGCCGGCCCTTGTTCTCGTGGCAGCCCTTCTGCTCGCCGTTCGGCCGGCAGGGGCGCAGCGTGCGCCGCAAACGTCCGACGTCATCGAGCAGGCGTGGCGAAGCTGGATGAGCAAGTCGGTCGACAGGTCGGGCGGACTCGTCGTCCTGCGTGGTGGCCGGCTCGTCCGCGAAGCCGCCATCGGTGTCGTGCGGCCGGGCGCGTCGGTGCCCTATGCCAGCCTGTCCAAGGCGATCACCGGCGTGTGCGTTGCCAGGCTGATCGAGCGCGGCCGGCTCGCGTTCAACATGCCGCTGTCGCAGGCCCTGGCACGCACGCTGGCGCGCCTCGGCCGGCCGGCCGATCCCCGCCTGCTCGCGGTGACGATCGGCGAGCTGCTCGTCCATCGCGCCGGCTTCGATGGCAAGCGCGACGAGGCGAATGCGCCGCTGGCGGGCTATCTGCGCCGGAACACGGCGCGGCGCACCGCCTTCGATGTCCAGCTCAAATGGCTGCTGCGCGACCCTCTGACCTACGAACCGGGGACGCACTACGCCTATTCGAACGCCGCCTATCTCGTGCTGGGCGCTGTCATCGAGGAGGCAAGCGGGCGGGACTACGAGGATTATTGCCGAGAGACGGTCCTGGTGCCGTTGAGCGCGCGGCAGGCCGAGCTCGATCCGGAATGGCGAATCCTCTCCAGCTATGGCGGCTGGCGCATGCCGCTCGCCGACTACGGTCGATTCTATCGAGCCTTCGCGCTCGGCAGCTCGGCAATCGGGCCGACGGAGCGTGCCTGGATGATGTCACCCGACGGCAAGCAGACGGGCGCCGGCGTCCACTACGGGCTCGGCACCTTCGTGCGCCCGACGCCGGTCGGCGGTGGCCGGTTCTGGCATTGGGGTGCCTGGACCTACAACCTGCCCGGTGCGGCCGACGGTCCTTTGAAGGCGTCGTACTCGACCTATGCGGTTCGCATGGGCTCGCTCGACGCCGACATGGTGATGTACGTGCAGCCGGGCCTGGGCGAGGGGCCCGGGCGTGGCGAGATCGATCGGGCGTTGGGCGACGCGGCGCGGTCCGTGACCGACTGGCGCTGACGACGAGGAAGCCCGATCGCGCGCTTCTTGGTCGCCTCAGTGCGGCGTGCCGTCCTTGCGCGTGTGCACGTAGCGGCCGTCCGCGCCGGCCTTGGCGTGATTGTCGATGTCGGGGTACCTCACCTCGTCGAGCGGCGTGCGATCGCCGATCACCAGCAGGACGACGTCCTGGGCGGAGCGGTTGATGAAGCAATGGGCATTGTCGCTGCCGGCCGGAAAGCCGACACACTGGCCGGCCCTCAGCGTCTGCGGGCCGTCGTTGGTTTCGAGCACGACCTCGCCCGACACCACCCAGATGAATTCGTCTTGCTTCGTATGCGCGTGTCGCGCCGACGATTGTCCGCCGGGAACGATGCGCGTCAGGTTCACGCCGAAATTCTTCAGGCCGACATGGTCGCCGAGCCGGCGGTTCCAGCGCCGGCTGTTCAGCGCGCGGAATTTTTCCGGATAGCTGGTGGCGTTGCTTTCGGCGATGTCGGCCGGATCGAAGGCGGGGAGGCGAGGCTTGGACATGAACGCACGCTATCGCCTCCTCCGCCCGAGCAACAGCAAGCCCAGCTCATGGGTCCAAGAGTTCTCTTGGGGGCCGCCGACGTCTAAGCCGCGAACTTGCGGATCACCTCGCCGGGGCGGGAATTGGGATCGGCGCAGAAGCCTTTTTCGTTGGTCACGCGGGCGCCGTTGATCCAGACGCCATGCAGGCCGACCGCCGACGTCGTCAGCCGAGCGGCACCGGCCGGCAGGTCGTTGACCCGGCGATTGGGGCCGCGCGCCACGGTCGCCGGATCGAACAGCATCAGGTCGGCGGCGTTGCCTTCGCCGAGGACGCCACGGCCGGTCAGTCCGAACAGCTTGGCCGGCTGGCCGGTCAGCCGGTGCACCGCCTGCGCCAGGTCGAGCACGCCGCGGTCGCGGCTCCAGTGCCCCATCAGATGCAGGCCGAATCCGGCGTCGCAGAAGAAGGTGAGATGCGCGCCGGCGTCCGACAGCGAGATGTGGGTGTTCGGGTCGGCCAGGATGCGGCTCACTGCCTTCTCGTCGTTGTGCAGGAGCTGGGCCACGAACATCGTGTCGAGGTTCTCCGACAGCGCGAAGTCGAGGATGAAGTCGAGCGGGTCCTTGCCGGCCTGCTTGGCGAGTGCTGCGAGGGTCGCTCCTTCCATCGACCGGTTCTCGGCCTTCGCCGTCTCGACGACGAACAGCTTGTCCCATTCGCTGTTGAACACCAGCCGGCCGCGCGCGGCTGCGAGCTCCTGGCGCACGGCATCGCGCCAGGCGGGGTCGCGATAGACCTTTACGAGCTCGTCGAATTCGTGCGCCGCCATGGCCGGCTTCCACGCCTTCATGCTCTCGAACAGGTAGGGGCTCTTGAAGGTGAAATCCATGCTGAGCGGGCAGCACGAGGTCTGCGCCACGAGCTGGCGGCCGCGCGAGCGCGCCTGGTTTACCTGGTCGAGCGTGGTGAAAGCGGCGGTCGGATTGGTGTTGGAATGGAACAGCGCGGCGATCACCACCGGCCGCCTGGCCTCGACGGCCAGATCCTCGAGGTAGGGGATCGAGGTCTTGCTGCCCTTGGTCAGCATGTAGACGCCGCGGCCGCTGTCGCCCATCGCCTTCACCAAGGCGCGCAGCTCGCGGTCGTCGGCGAGGCGCGACGGCATCGGCGTGCCGCCTTCGCCGTTGTGGGCCTCGGCAGTCGAGGTGGCGAAGCCGATTGCGCCGGCTGCCATGGCCTCGCGCACTTGCGCCACCATGCGGGCGATCTCGTCGTCGGTCGCGGTCCGCTCCGTTGCCTCTTCGCCCATGACGAAGGTGCGGATGGCCGAATGGCCGGAGAAGCAGGCGACGTTGGGGCCGACGCCGCGGCGCTCCAGCATGTCGAGATATTGTGGGAAGCTTTCGAACTCCCAATGGATGCCGGCGCGCAGGGCGTCGAGCGACATGCCCTCGACGTGCGTCAGGTGGCGTATGGTGAGGTCGCGGTCGGTCGGCTTGCAGGGCGCGATGGTGAAGCCGCAATTGCCCATGATCGCCGTGGTGACGCCGAGCGCCGGCGAGGGGTCGATGAACGGGTCCCAGGTAATCTGAGCATCGTAATGGGTGTGGCCGTCGATGATGCCGGGCGCCAGGGCGAGGCCGTCGGCCTTCACCGTCTCCTTGGCCGCACCGAGCTTGCCGCCGACCGCGGCAATCCGGCCGCCGGTCACGCCGAGGTCGCCATGGACCGGTGCGCTGCCTGTACCGTCGAAAATCTGTGCGTCCTTGATGACCACATCGAACATTGGGGTTTCCTCCTGACGCCATGTTGACGAGGACGGCCGGCGATTTCCAGTCGGGCTGCCGCTAGACTGGGCCATGACCGATGCAAACGACGAAGCCCTGCTAGGGACTTTGCTGGCGGCTCTCGTGCCGGTTCCGGGGATTGCCGCGATCGCGCTGGGCGGCTCGCGGGCTCGCGGCACGGCGACGCCGTCCTCGGACTATGATATCGGCCTTTATTGCCGTGCCGGCCAGCCGATCGACGTCACAGCGTTGGGCAGGGTCGCCGTCGCCCTGGATGATCGCGGTACCGCGGCGTCCGTGACCCCGATCGGCGGCTGGGGGCCGTGGATCGACGGCGGCGGCTGGCTCGTGGTGCGCGGCATCCATGTCGATCTGCTCTATCGCAATCTCGACCGCGTCGAGGCGGCGATCGACGATGCCCATGCCGGCACTGTCGAGCGCTACTACCAGCCCGGCCATCCTCATGCCTTCCTGCCGATGATCTACATGGGCGAGGTGGCCTATGCCCGTGTCCTGCACGATCCCGCCGGCGGCCTCGCCCGTCTGCAGGCCCGCACGGCGCCGTATCCCGACGCCCTGGCGACGGCGCTCAGGACGCGCTTCGAGTGGGAGGCGACGTTTGCGCTCGAGAACGCTCGCAAGAGCCTCGAGCGGGCCGACGTGTCCTATCTCGCGGGATGTGTATTCCGGTCGATCGCCTGCCTCTGTCAGGTGCTGTTTGCCCTGAACGGCGTGTACCTGCTGAACGAGAAGGGCGCCGTCACTGCCGTCGACGGCTTTGCGCGACGGCCCGTCGACTTTGCCCGCCGTGTCACCGGCCTTTATGCCGATCTCGGCGGGGGTGCGCATGCAACTGCACTCGACCGGCTGGGCACGCTGATCGGCGAAGCCGGAGATCTGTGGCCGCCCTGAGGGCGATCACGATCCGACGACGAACTTCTCCTCGACGACATAGCTCTTGATGCGGCCGATGAACTTGGCGCCGTCGGCATGCAGGGCCTTCATCTCGGGGGTCTTCGTTGCCGCCTCGAGGGCTGCCAGGTCGTCGAACCACAGCTCGGCGATGCCGTCGATCTCGACGCTGGTGGCGGGGATGTCGGCTCGGGGGCGTTCGCCGGCGATGTGGTTCTGCACGTAGCGGCGCAGCCCCGGCACGGCGTGGGCGAGCGGCGCGTGAATGTCGACCCAGTGCTTCATGAATTGCTCGTGGGTCCAGCCGTCCTTGCGGCTGAGGAGACCGATGGTCTTGATCATGTTGGGCGATGTCCTCCGTCGGGTTTACTATGGAGCATGCTTCGTCTCGCCGCGATTGCCTTCCTCGTGTTGCTCGCCGGCGGCGCCTCCGCCCAGAGCGTGCGCTTCCCCAGCGTCGCCGTCGGCACGAGCCAGGCCGGACCCGAGATCGACGGCTGGATGTATCGGCCGTCGGGCGCCGGCCCGTTTCCGGGCATCGTGCTCGCCCACTCCTGCAGCGGCGTGAGCAACCACACCTCGGTGTGGGGCAAGCTGTTGGCCGGCTGGGGCTATGTCGTCGTCGCTCCCGATTCGTTCGGGCCGCGCGGCGAGAAGTCGGTGTGCGGGCGCGGCAATGTCGTGAGGCCCACCATGCGCGTTGCCGACGTGGCCGGCGCCATCGACTTCCTCAACGCCCAGCCCTTCGTGCGCCGCGGCGACATTGGCCTGATCGGGCACAGCCATGGCGGATCGACGACCGTAAAGTCCGTTCAGGGCAGCTACGGCCTGGCGGCGCGCGGGCTCAAGGCGGCAGTCGCCTACTATCCCGGCTGTCAGGCGCAGTTCGATCGCGACGTCGCGGTGTCGCTGCTCGTGCTGATCGGCGACAAGGACGACTGGACCTTGGCAGACAATTGCCGGCGCCTGCAGGCGGCGGGCTTCGTGCGGCCCGATCTCGTCCAGGTCGTCTACTATCCCAATGCCTATCACAGCTTCGACGGCAGGGCGCAGGATCGGACCATCACGGTGGCCGACGGCAAGAGCCACCGCCTGGCCTACGATCCATCGGCGGCACCCGATGCCGAGGCGCGGACCCGAGCCTTCTTCGCCCAGCACCTCGGCAAGTGAAAGCTGTCAGTCGACGGTGATCTTGCTCACCTTGGCGATCTCGCGCCACTGCTTGGTCTCGAGGCCGACGATCTTGCGGAACTCGTCGGGTCCGTCGCCGCCCGGCTCGATGCCGTCCTTCTCGAAGCGGGCCTGGATCTCGGGCAGGGCGACGAAGCCCTTGATGGCGGCTGCGAGCTTGGTCACGACGGCATCGGGCGTCGCCGCCGGGGCGACCACGCCCATCCACAGATAGCCCTCGAAACCCGGCACGGATTCGGCGACCGTCGGCACGTCGGGAAATTGCTTGAGCCGGGCGCCGCTGGTCACGGCGAGCAGGTTCAGCTTGCGCTGGGCGATGAGCTGCGCGGACTGCGTGTAGTTGTCGAGCTTGGCCTGGACCTGTCCTGCAACAAGATCCTGCAGCGCCGGGATCGCGCCTCGGTAGGGGACGTTGGTCACCTGGAACTGCAGGCGCAGCATCAGCAATTCCATGGTGATGTGGGGCAGGGTGCCGTTGCCAGCGTTGCTGACATTGATCTTGCCGGGGTTCTTCCTGGCGTAGTCGACGAACTCGGCGAACGTCGCGACCGGCAGGCTGGGATGGCTGACCAGCAGCATCGGCACTTGTCCGACGATCGCGATCGGCCGCAGGTCCTTCTCCGTGTCGTACGGCAGCGACGTCCGGAAGGCGGCATTGATCGTGTGGTTGGGCGTTGTGAGCAGGAGCGTGTAGCCGTCGGCCGGCGCCTTTGCGACGATGTCGGTGGCGATCACGCCGCCGGCGCCCGCCTTGTTGTCGACGATCACCGGCTGGCCGAAATCGGCGGCGAGCCGCTCGCCCAGCAGGCGCGCCACCACGTCGGTGACGCCGCCGGGCGGGAACGGCACGATCAGGCGAATCGGCTTCTCCGGATATTCCGCCCGCGCGGTCGCTGCGAGCGACAGCACGGCGACAAGGGCGAGGACGAGGCGTTTCATGGCGGCACGATACTGCCGGGCCGCGCGCCGTGTCATCCTGTGGCGGGAGGGAAGGGTGCACCCTCTTCTCCTCCCCGGCGCCATCGATGGGGAGGACTCCCCACCCTTTATCAAGCGGCATTAAGGGCGAGGGTTTGGGAGAAGTTCGTTCCGTTTCTGAGCATGGCACAGATGACCCTTAGGAGACGGTCAGCGACGGATCGCAGGGCTCTGGCATGACCGTGTCCTCGGGCGCGCAATGCGGCGTATTTGGTTCGGCTGGCGGGGTCGTGCTGGACGGCGACGCGAGCCCAATGGAAGACGGCATTGGCGAGGCGTCGGTGACAAGCATATCGTCGGACGACGAAGCAGCTTTTGCCGGATCGCTTAGTGACGGGAGCGACGCCTGTCAGGCATCGCAGGGCGTGATAGTCTCGCCGCTGCAGGGCATCAGTGGCATCTGCCAGCAGCGTGGCGAGGACAGTCGTTCGATTCCTGGCGAGGAGGCGAGGATGTCGACGTCACGCTGCTTTGGCTGCCCCGGCTGGGCCTCTTGTTCGTCGCCGAGCTTTGCGGTGAGGCTATCGAGTGTCTGGTGAGCATCGCTGATCTGGCGGTTGATCAGGCGATGCGGTCGATCAGGGTGGTGATGTGGCGCAGGCGGCCTTGGTCGTCCGTCGGCGACGGTGATCGGCTTTTGCGCAGGATGTCGAGGGCCTGTGCGGCGTCGAGGCGGCGGATGCGGTTGCGCTTGAGGATGGCGGCGATCGAGCCCTGGCGGACACGTTTGGCCCTGTCCGGGGTGGGGACGAGCTGCCAGAGCTCGAGCAGCCAGGGCGCTTCCATGTCGGCGCCCAGGTCGAGGAAGGCCGGAGTAGCGCACGCTGATCCGCATGCATTGGTGAGACGGTGCGTTCGGCGCCGAGTTCTCGGCAATGCGCGACCATTCGCGCAACTCGATGATGACCGGATCGGTGGCGCCGAGACGGCGGAAGCAATGCGGATCGGTGCGCAGGCCGACGCCATGACCAGGCCGTCGCGGCGGTCGTCCTTGGCGCCGGCCGGACTGTAGCGGTCGCGGAAGCGGTCCATCTGCTTGGGGTTGATGGCCCAGATGTTGAATTGGCGCTCCATCAGCGCCTCGACCACAGGCCATGCGGCACCTCGATGGCGATGTGGAGCTGGCCGGGATCGTCGGCCCGCTTTGGGCGATCAGCCAGTCGGCCATGGCGGCCAGCGCCTGGCCGGATGCTCGAAGATCTTCTCGCCGATGTCGCGGCCCTGCTCATCGATGAGCCGCACGAGATGACTGTCTCTGGCCCAATCGACGCCGGCATACCATTGCCTTGCTCTGTTCACGCTCGTACTCCTTTCAAACGGCGAGCCACTGCGACCCCTGCCAAGACCTGTACGGGCGCTCGGTCCGCTCGAGGCAAGACCGGCGCAGACTCCCCACTGGGCATCGATCGCAGCCAATCCGTTGGGGCACATGTCCTCCCCAGGTGATCTCGTCACGAGGTGCCGTTGGTGCTCCCGACGGACCGGCTCGGTCCCGGCAGAATACGACAGTCGGACCGTCGTCCGAGGGACGAACGGAGTTCCGCTACGCTACACTCCGCTCGTCCCTCGCCGTCTCCTGCAAGGAACCGCGTGGAAAAGGTACAGGTGTCGCCGTCCTACGGCGACGGAGGGGTCATGAGTCTCTCGAGTTATGCCCCCTCCGTCCACGAAGACGCGGACACCTCCCCGGCTTCGCTGCTACGGAGTGGACACATCCTCCTCGCCTCCCCCGTCATACGGGGAGGTGCCCCCGCAGGGGGCGGAGGGGGAAAGCCACAGCCGAGATTCCTCCGATTCCGACGTCAGATTCGGAAGGATCTCGATTGCGGCCTTCCCCTCCGCCCCTCTGGGCCACCTCCCCCGTATGACGGGGGAGGCGAGAAGGGTGTGTCCACTCCGTAGCAGCTTCGCTGGGGAGGAGATCGATCAAGTCGTCGCCGCCAGGCCCATCTGCCGGCAGAGCAGCACCAGCGTCTCGTAGATCACGTGGGCGCAGAGATGGGCCGCCATGCCGTTGACGTCCTGCGGCGGGCTCACCGTGGCGACGTCGACGGCGACGATGTTGAGGTCGGTCAGGCAGCGCAGCAGGTCGATGCCTTCGCGCGCCGTCAGGCCGCCCCACGACGGCGTGCAGACGCCGGGGGCGACCGACGGATCGAACACGTCCATGTCGAAGCAGAGATAGACCGGCCGCTTGCCGACCCTGTCGCGGAACTCGGCCATGCGCTGGGCGAAGCCGCCGCGCACCAGCTCGTCGAGCGACACCACCTTGTAGCCGAGGCTCATGGCGCGTGGCACGACGCCTTGCGCGTAGGTCGTGCTGCGGATGCCGACGTGCCACGAGAACTCGGGATCGACCAGGCCCTCCTCGGCGACGTGCGTGAACTGGGTCGCCGAGTTGTACTTCTCGTCCGCGCCGTAGGGGTAAGAATCGGTGTGCGCATCGATGTGCAAGGCCGCCATCCGAGGGTGCTTCTTGCCGACGGCGCGCGCCACCGGCACGGTCACCGAGCCGTCGCCGCCGATGGTGACCGGGATGGCGCCGGCCTCGACGATGCGGTCGACCGCCTGCTCGGTGCGCTCGAAGGCGTCGACGATCTTGCTCGGCGTCAGCTTGACGTTGCCGCAATCGACCAGTCCGAGCGCCGCCACCGGATCGAAATCGGCGTGCGTGGGATTATAGCGGCGCATCAGGGCCGATTGCTGGCGAACGGAGTCGGGGCCGCCGCGCGCGCCGATGCGCATGTTGGTGCCGCAGTCGAACGGGATGCCGAGGATGGCGGCCTTGTTGGACGGGCCGGGGCGGCCGTAGGGCGCGCCCATGAAGGTCATGGGCGAGGTGAAAAGATCGTGGTCGGAGAGCCGGTCCATGGTCATTGTCCTGCTGACAAGAAGTCGAAGGCGACGAGCGTGTGGATCTTGGCGACGGCGACGAGCTCGTCCACCAGGACGTATTCGTCGGCGCCGCCCATGTTGAAGGGCGTGAGCCCGAGCACCACGGTCGGCACGCCGTGCAGGCGATACCAGCGCGAGTCCGAGCCGCCGACTCGCATGTTCACGGCCGGCGTCTCGCCCAGCACCTCGCCGGCGACGTCGGCCGTGCGCCGGACGATCTCGTGATCCGGATCGGTGAAGGATGGCTCGAAACGGCGGATCGCCCGCCAGGTCACGCCGTCCATCGGTTTCAGGCGCGCGTCCAGCTCGTTCACCAGAACGTCTGTGGTGATGCCGACGGGCAGGCGGATGTCGGCGCGAGCGATGGCATGGGTCGGCACGAGGTTGGGCGAGGTGCCGCCTTCGATGGTCCCGATATTTACGGTGACGCGCTGCAGGGTCTGCGATTCGCCGACGCCGGACAGCGCTTCGGAAATCGGCTTGGCCTTGGCAATCGCCGCCGTGACCGACGGGGGCGGCTGGAACGGCACCTGCTCCAGGTCCTTGAGGCAGTCGAGCGCCACGCGCAAGCGGTCGATGGCATTGACGCCGCGATGGACGTGCGCGCCATGGGCCGGCGAGCCGGTGGCCTCGACCTCGACCCACATCAGGCCCTTCTCGCCGAAGCGCACGACCCGCGGCGAGCCGACGTCGCCGCAGATGTTGGCATCGCCCTTGGCGTGGGCCACGTGCTCGAGCAGCCAGCCGGTGCCGCGCGAGCCCATATTCTCCTCGTCGCCGGCCAGGGTCAGCACGATCTCGCCCGACCAGGCATCGCGATGCTCCGCCAGCAGCGCGGCGGCGAGCAGCGAGCAGGCCATGCCGCCTTTCATGTCGCACACGCCGCGGCCGTAGAGCTTGCCGTCCTTCAGCACACCGCCGAGCGGCGGCACCGTCCAGGGCAACTGCTCGAGCAACGGAAAGGTATCGAGGTGGCCGTTGAAGATCAGGCGTCGGCCCGGCCTGCCGCTCCTGAGGCGGCCGACCAGGCTGACCGCGCGCGGCGCCGGCTCGACGCGCTCGACCTCCAGGCCGGGGATCTCGCGCAGGAGGGCCTCGGCGACCTGCGCCACCTCGTAGGTGTCGCTCGGCGGATTGGGCGACGCCACGGCGACCAGGCGGCGCGTGATGTCGATCAGCCTTTCGCGCGCCGCGTCGACGCGGTTGGCGAGCTCGTTGCGAAGCATGCCGGCCATCAGCGGCTCTGCAGTCGCCGTTCCCACCAGCGGATCGTCATGGCGAGCGGCCAGCAGATCAGGAAGTAGACGACGGCGATGAAGGTGAAGGTCTCGAGCGGGCGGAAGTTGGTTGCCGACAGCTCCATGCCGCGCCGTGTGATCTCGTTGACCGAGATCACGGCGCCGAGCGACGAGAACTTGATGAGCTGCACGAAGTTGGAGGCGAGCGGCGGCAGGGTCATGCGGATGGCCTGCGGCAGCACGATGCGCTGGAACGACTGGATCGGCGTCAGCCCGAGCACGCGCGCCGCCTCGCGATGGCCGACCGGCACGCTCTGGATGCCCGAGCGATAGACCTCCGAGATGAACGCCGCCTGGTAGAGCGCCAGCCCGATGATCAGGGCGACCAGCGCCTCGATGCGCACGCCGAACACGATCGGCAGCACGTAGTAGACCCAGAGGAGCTGCACCAGGATCGGGGTGTTGCGCACCACCTCACCGATCGACACGCCGATCCAGCGCAGCGCGCGATAGCGAGACATGTCGAGCAGGGCGATGACCAGGCCGCCCACCATCGCCAGGACCAGCGTGATGGCCGAGATGATCAATGTCATCTGCAGCCCCGACATCAGGAAGTCGAAGCTGCCCCACACCGTGTCCCAGCGGAACTGGTACTTGAACATCTGAACCTCTTGCTTTTCTTCGCCTCCCCAGCTCCGCTGGGGAGGTGTCGCCGTCTTACGGCGACGGAGGGGTCATAGGCCTCTTCACGTGACTCATGACCCCTCCGTCCGCGATCACGCGGACACCTCCCCAGCGAAGACGCTGGGGAGGAGCATGAGAGATCGTTACGGCGCGACGATCGGGTCGAGCTTGTGCTTCTTGGCGTACTTCATCAGCCGGCCGTCGAGCTTGATGGTATCGACGAACAGGTTGACGTAGTTCAGCCAGATCTGGTCGCCCGGCGGCACGACATAGGCGTAGGGCGTCACGGCGAGCTTGTCGGCCGGCAGGATGTAGGTCGCCCAGTCGAACTCGTCGGTGACTTTGATCGCCGTCGGGAAGTCGGTGAGGATGGCGTCGACGCGGCCGGCCACCAGCTCGGCTTCACGCGTGTTCGGCGGGGAGATCGATATGACCTCGGCATTCTTGAGGTGGCCCTTCATGAACACCTCGATGTAGCTGCCGAGCGAGGCGGCAGCCTTGACGCCCTTCTGGTCGAGGTCTTCCCATTTCTTGACCTTGCTGTCCTTGCGCGTGACCACGTAGATGTTGGTGATCAGGTAGGGCTTGGAGAACTCGACAGCCTGTGCCCGCTTGAGCGTGGCGCCGACGCCGAACATGCCGATCTCGCACTTGCCGGCCTGCAGGTCGGCGATGAAGGTGGCGAAGCTCGATTCGACGATCTCGAGCTTGGCGTCGAGCTCCTTGGCCAGCTCCTTGGCGAGATCGGCATCGATGCCCTCGATCTCGCCCGACTTGGGATTTCGGAACGAGATCGAATAATAGAGTGGAAACTGACAGACCCTGAGCTTCTTGCTCTTGGTCACGTCATAGAGACGCGACTGCGTCTGCTGCGCAGCGGCTTCCGGCGTTGCCATGAGCCCAGCCATGCCGGCGAGGGCCAGCGCCGCCAATATCGTCCTCACGCCCATTG
This sequence comes from Reyranellaceae bacterium, assembly GCA_046349335.1. Lineage (GTDB taxonomy): Bacteria > Pseudomonadota > Alphaproteobacteria > Reyranellales > Reyranellaceae > Reyranella. The sequence continues at coordinate 462,350 of JAXMCO010000001.1, read as the reverse complement.
TCTTCGCACCCATGATCGACCTCCTCTGCTCGTTCTTCCCCGTCAATCTTCGAATTGCTGCAGGAATCGCTTGGCGCGCTCGGTCTGCGGGGCATCGAAGAACTGAGCCCCCGGCGCCTGCTCGACGATCTCGCCGTGATCCATGAAGACGGTGCGCGTGCCGACGTGGCGCGCGAAGCCCATCTCGTGCGTCACCACCAGCATGGTCATGCCTTCTTGCGCGAGCTGGCGCATCACCATGAGGACCTCGCGGCGCAGCTCGGGATCGAGTGCGCTGGTCGCCTCGTCGAACAGCAGCACCTTGGGCGACATGGCGAGCGCGCGGGCGATCGCCACACGCTGCTGCTGGCCGCCCGACAGGCGCGCCGGATAGGCGTCGCGCTTGTCCGACAGGTCGACCTTGGCGAGCAGCGCTTCGGCAATGGCGATCGCCTGGTCGCGCGGCAGGCGCTTCACCCGGAGCGGCGCTTCGATCAGGTTTTCCAGCACTGACATATGGGGCCACAGGTTGAAGTGCTGGAACACCATGCCGATATCGGAGCGCACGGCGCGTTGCGCCGCCCGGACCTCGCGATCGAGCTGCGGCGTGGCGATCGTCGTGCCCTGCATGACGATGCGGCCTTCGCTCGGCGCTTCCAGGAGCGCGAAGCAGCGCAACAAGGTGGTCTTGCCCGAACCGCTCGGGCCGACTACGCAGACCACGTCGCGCTCCATGACCGGCAGCGTGACGCGGGTCAGCACCTGGTGCGTGCCGAACCGCTTGGTCACCTCTTCCGCCACGATGATCGGCGCTGCTGCCATGAACTCTGTCCCCTCCCGAGCGAAAGGTTACTCGTCTCGCCGACATAAGCAATTCCTATGCCCGGGCTTATTCCTCTCCTGCTTTGGCCAATGCTTTGCTACAAACGTCGGGATCAGGCGCACAATTGCCGATAACAGGTGTTTATAGTCGATGGATGTCAAGCTGCTGGAAGCCTTCCGGGCGGTCGTCGATCATCGCTCGGTCACGGCGGCGGCCAGTGTGCTGGGGGTCACCCAGCCCGCCGTCAGCACGCAGATTGCCCGTCTCGAGGAGACGATCGGCTTTGCCTTGTTCGAGCGCTCGGGCGGCCGGCTCAAGCCTACGCCGGAGGGGCTGCTCTTCTATGCCGAGGCGACACGCGTGCTGAGCGAGGTCGATCGGCTGGCCACCACGACGGCGCAGATTCGCGAGGGCCAGGCGGGACGGCTGGTGATCGCCAGCCATCCGTCGGCGGCGATCTCGTTGCTGCCGCCGCTGGTGGCCGACTTCCTGCAGACGCGGCCCGGCGTCTCGGTGCGCCTGGTGTCGCGCCATTCCGACGTCGTGAGCCAGCTCCTGCCGAGCGAGAGCTTCGATATCGGGATCGCCGAGCTGCCGATCGACGATACCGCGGTCAAGCTCTTGAAGTTTCGCATGCGCTGCGTCGCCATCCTGCCGCCGCGCCATCCGCTGGTGGCGCGCAAGGTGCTGACGCCGGCGCTGGCGGCCGAGCATCCCATGGTGCTGCCGGCGCGCTCGCAGCAACTGCCGACGCGCATCTTCGCCGCTTTCGCGGCGGCCGGGGCCTCCTTGAACATCGTGGCCGAAGCCGAGTTCTTCGCCACCCTGTGCGCGCTCGTGGCGGCGGGCGCCGGCTGGTCGCTGGTCGATCCGTTGTCGGCGGCGAGCTTCTCCCACCTCGGCCTGGTCAGCCGGCCGTTCGAGCCGGCCATCGTCTACGAGATCGGCGTCTTCCATCGCGCCGATCGCGAGCCGTCGGTGCTGGCGGCGTCGTTCCTGGAATTGCTGGAGGGCAAGCTCGGTGGTTGACGCGACAGTGTCCGTGGCCTCGGTAGGACCGCTCAGGCTCGATCCGGCCGTCGCGGCCGAGCTGCTGGCCGATCCCGGCCTGTGGCGCGACTTCAACGACATCTGCGATTGCGGCGGCCGGCTGGCCGGCACGGAGAGCGAGAAGCGGGCGTTCGCCTTGCTGCGCGAGCGCGTGCGGGCGGCGTCGCCGGCCAATTCCGGTCGCTCCATTCCGGTGCCCTATGGCGGCTGGCGCGCGAAGCGGGCGAGCCTGCGCCTGCCCGACGGCAAGGCCGCGCCCTGCCATCCCCTGGTCCGCACGATCGCGACGCCGCCGCAAGGTCTCACGGCCGAGGTGATCGATCTCGGCCGCGGCACGCCCGAGGAGTTCGAGGCGCACGCAGCCGAGATCGCGGGTCGCATCGTTCTGGTGCGCCACGAGCTGATGTTCGCCGCCGGCACCATCCATCGCCGACGCAAGTACGACGCCGCGCGTGCCCATGGTGCAGCAGGGTTCCTGATCGCCGGACCATTGCTCGGCCATGTCGTGGCCGGTTCCTCGGGACGCCAGGCCGGCGATGGCATCCCGGCCCTCGGCATCGCCCCCGAGACGGCGGCGCGCCTCGCCCGGCAGGCGACGGGCTTTCCCACCGTCACGATGACGATCGAGACGGAGGAGGGGCCGGCCGAGACCGAGACGCTGCTCTACGACTATCCCGGCAAGACCAACGAATGGGTCGTGCTGAGCGCCCATGTCGACGGCCACGACCTCGCCGAGAGCGCCATGGACAATGGCAGCGGGCTCGCCTCGGTGCTCGCCGTGACGCGGGCGCTGGCGCCGCACGTCGCGGGCTTCCGTCGCGGCTTGCGTGTGATGTTCTTCAGTGTCGAGGAATGGGCGCTCACCGGCTCGGCGCAGTATGTCGAGGCGCTCGGGCCCGAGGAGCGCCGGCGGATCGCCCTCAACGTCAATCTCGACTCGGTCGCCGGCAGCCCCAATCTCGCCGCCCTGACCAGCGGCTTCGGCGGCGTCGAGCCGTTCGTGCTGGGTGTCGCCGAGGCCAACGGGCTCGGCGTGCGCACCGTGCGTCCTTTGATGACCAATTCAGACCACGCCAATTTCGCCCAGGGTGGCATTCCCGCGCTGCGCCTGGTCGCCGGCTTCGACGACCCGGCCGCCAATCTGCGATTCGTCCTCACGCCCGCCGACACGCGCGACAAGATCGGCCAGGGCGAGCTGCGCACCGCAACCGTGTTCACGGCAGCGCTGGTCGCCGCGGCGTGCAACGCAGACCCGGCGGAAGTGGCGCGGTGGTGCGGCTGATCAGGCGGTGGAGGAAAGATCCCCCGCTCCGTTCGGGATGACGCCCTTGAGTCGGGGTGACACCTCTATGTCAGGGTGACACCGTTGTGTCATCCCGAACGGAGTGAGGGATCCTTGGCGATGGTGGTGTCCGCAAGGTCGGCCCAGGTCGGGTTCGATGCCTCGACCAGGGAGTTCTGCTTGGCACGGCTCCAGCCCTTTGTCTGCTTCTCGCGTGCGATCGCGTCGTCAATGGAGTCATGTTCTTCTGCGTAGACGAGCGCTTTTGCGTGGTAGCGCCGAGTGAAGGTGCCGCCCATGCCTTGACGATGTTCATGGACGCGTCGTCCAAGGTCATTCGTGACGCCGACATACATGACGTTCTGTTTGATGTTCGTCAGCATGTACACGTAATAAGTGTACAATGTAAGGGTCCCTCGCTTCGCTCGGGATGACAACATTTCTGCGGCGCGAGAGAAAGATCGTCCAGGCGCCTACGTCGACTTCAGGAACTGAACCAGCAGCCGGTTGACCTCGTCGGCCTTCTCCTGCTGCACCCAGTGGCCAGCGCCCTCGAGAAGATGGATTTCCTTCATCCGGGTGCAGGCCGTCTTCTGCATGCGCTCGATCGCGCCCGGGTTCTGGTAGATACCCCAGTCGCTGCGGCCGGAGATGAAGGTCGAGGGCACGTCGATGGTGCGGCCGCTGTAGATCTCGAACTCCGCGCCGGCCATGCCGCTGGTGCGCACGCGATACCAGTTGAGGCCACCCTGGAAGCCGGTGCGCGCGTACTCGTCGCTGTACACTTTCAGCTCGCGATCGGGCAGCCATGTGTTGGCGGAGATCTCGGTCGGAGTCGGCATCTCCTTGGCTACGGTCTCGGCCATGCCGTCGGCGAGGTCCATGATGTAATAGGTCGGCATCTTGGCCAGCTCTTCGGCGGTCCAGCCCTTCAGCTCGAACGGCTTGTTAGCTTTCCAGTCGGCGCTCTTGTGATGGTAGTAGGCGCGCAGGAAATCGTGCACGCCCTGCGTGGCATGCCACATGTTGGGGTTGGCCGGACGCGTCGAGTAGTACCATTGATAATGCTTGCGCGGACGCGCCAGCGTCGCCATCGCCGCGTGAATGTCGGCCGGCGCCGCGGCCGGCGGCTTGTCGGCGGTGTCGAACGGCAGCGCCGGCAGGCCGCCGAAAGGGGCGCTCATCAGCACCATGCGCTTGAAGATGTCGGGCCGCACCAGCGCGGCATAGGACGCGACCGACGCGCCGAAATCGTGCCCGACGACGGCTTCCGCCGTTCGATGCCCGAGCGCGAACAGCACGCCCATCGTGTCGCGCAGCAGGTTGGTGAAGCGAAAGCTCGCGAGGTCGCCGTCGTAGTCGGCATTCCAGCCGGTGGTGCGACCGTATCCGCGGTGGTCGGGCGCGATGGCGTGGTAGCCGGCGGCGGCGAGCGCCGGCAACACCTTGCGCCAACTGTAAGCAAGCTCGGGAAAGCCGTGCAGCAGCATCACGGCCGGCCGGCCTTTGGGCTCGAAGCCGGCTTCGAGCACATGGATGTCGAGGCCGTTGATGCCGGGCAGGAGGCGCGCACGCACGCCGGCGGGCAGGACAGAGGCGGGAAGCGCTTCCATGGGTTTCTGGTCCGTGTGTCGTTGTGGGAAGGAGGGCGACAGCCTACGCCGGCCCTGTCGAAAAAGGCAGGCCGGCGGTTCGACTTGGCCCGGTATGATGAAGCCCGGCTATTGCGTTGTCGCGAGGTGCGGGAATTCCGACGGGAGCCCCCATTCCTTGTTGCGCGACGCGCGGCCAGGTAGGCGAGACAGCCACAGCCGCGCGCTTCTTCGGGCTGTAGCCTGCCCAGGCGGGGAATGCGGCGCGCGCTCGGCGAACCGGCGTGCGAGGCCGAGGTGACGGTCTCGGCGCCGCGATCGTGGTGGAGCGTGCCCCAGTCTGGCTCAGTAGCTCTTCGGCAGGCCCAGCACGCGCTCGGCGACGTAGCACAGGATAAGCTGCTCGCTCACCGGCGCGATGCGCGCGATCATGACCTCGCGCAGGAAGCGCTCGACATGGAACTCCTTGGCGTAGCCGTAGCCGCCATGGGTGAGGATGGCGCGCTCGCAGGCATCGTAGGCGACGCGCGCGCCGAGGTACTTGGCCGAATTGGCCTCGGCGCCGCACTCCTTGCCGTTGTCGTAGAGCCATGCCGCCTTGAAGGTGAGCAGGTTGGCCGCCTCGAGCTGCATCCAGCTCTCGGCCAGCGGATGCTGGATCGCCTGGTTCTTGCCGATCGGTCGGCCGAACACGATGCGCTCCTTGGCGTATTGCGTCGCCTTGGCCAGCGCTGCCTTGCCGATGCCGATCGCTTCGGCGGCGATCAGCACGCGCTCGGGATTGAGCCCATGCAGCAGATAGTGAAAGCCCTTGCCTTCCTCGCCGATGCGGTCCTCGAGTGGCACCTTGAGCCCGTCGATGAACACCTGGTTGGTGTCGATCGCCTTGCGGCCCATCTTCTCGATCTCGCGCACCTCGATCTTGGAGCGGTCGAAGTCGGTGTAGAACAGCGACAGCCCGTCGGTCGCCCGCCGGCATTTCTCCTTGGGCGTGGTGCGCGCGATCAGCAGCATCTTGTCGGCGACCTGCGCCGTCGTCGTCCAGGTCTTCTTGCCGTGCACGATGTAGCCGTTGCCGTCGCGCTCGGCCTTGGTGTCGAGCGCCGTGGTGTTGAGCCCGGCGTCGGGCTCGGTGACGGCGAAGCAGCCCTTGACCTTGCCGGCGATGATGTCGGGCAGGATGCGCTTCTTCTGCTCCTCGGTACCGAACACGACGATCGGGTTGGGCCCGAAGATGTTGAGATGGATCGCCGACGCGCCCTGCAGGGCAGCGCCCGACTCGGCCACCGTCTGCATCAGCAGTGCCGCCTCGGTGATGCCGAGTCCGGAGCCGCCATACTCCTCCGGCATAGCGATGCCGAGCCAGCCGGCGTCGGCCATCGCGGTGTAGAAGTCCTGCGGGAAGCCGCCTTCCTTGTCCTTCTTCAACCAGTATTTATCGTCGAACTGCGCACACAGCTTGGCGACGCTGTCCTTGATCGCGAGCTGATCCTCGGAAAAGGCGAAATCCATGGTGGTCCTTTCATCAATCTCCTCCCCAGCCTTGCTGGGGAGGTGTCCGCGACGCGGACGGAGGGGTCATGAATCTCGACCCCTCCGTCGCCGCAAGTCGGCGACACCTCCCCAGCGATGAGCTGGGGAGGATTCATTCCTACCTGTTTAAGCCGATCCAGCTCATCAGGATGCGGTTGAACTGCTCGGGCCGCTCGACGTTCGGCAGGTGGCGCGCCTTGGCGATGCCTTCGTAGCGGCCGCCGGGGATCTTCGAGGCGATGAGCTGGTTGCGGTCGGGCGGCGTGCCGGCGTCCTCGTCGCCGCAGATCACCAGGGTCGGCGTCTTGATGGTGTGCAGGCGGCCTTCGTAGTCGAAATTCTGGATCGCCGAGGCGCAGCCCAGGAAGCCGGCCGGCGTGGTGTTGCTGATCGTGTCGCGGACCTCGCGCCAGCGCGTCGGGTTGACCTGCTTGAACTCGTCGGTGAACCAGCGCTCCATGGTGCCGTCGGCCAGCGCCGCCAAGGTGCCGGCCTTGCGCACCACCGCCTTGCGCTCGTCCCACGCAGCCGTCGAGCCGGGCGGTGTCGACGGCTGGGTGTCGCACAACGTCAGCGACAGCAGGCGATCCGGATTGGCCAGCGCAAAACCCTGGCCGATCATGCCGCCGATCGACAGGCCGACATAATGCACCTTGGCGATGCCCAGCACGTCGAGCGCGCCCTTCACGTCGGCGGCGAGCGCGTCCATCGTATAGTCGCCCTCGACCGGGCTGCTGCCGCCGTGGCCGCGCATGTCGAGACGCAGCACGCGATAGCCGGCGCCGAGCAGCGGCACCATCTGCTCGACCCACATGCCGCCGTCGGCGTTGAGCGAATGGGTGAAGCACACCGTCGGCGCGCCCTGCGGGCCGGCGAGGTCGAAGTAGATCTTGCGGTTGTCGTGGCTGAGCAGCATGGGTCGTTCCTCCAATCGATTGGTCACATGGCCGAGATGCCGCCGTCGATGACGACTTCCGAGCCGGTCATGAAGCTCGATTCGTCCGAGGCGAGGAACACCAGCGCCCAGCCGACCTCCTCCGGCCGGCCGAGCCGGCCGATCGGCACCTGGCGGCCGAGCTTCTGCTGCATCACCTCGTCGCCGAAGCGGTCGCGGTAGCGGTCGAGGATCGGCGTGTCGATGAAGGTCGGGTGCACCGAGTTGCAGCGGATGTTGTAGCCCGACTTGGCGCAGTGCAGCGCCACCGACTTGCTGAGCAGGCGCACGCCCGCCTTGGCCGAGTTGTAGGCCGCCATGTTGGCCCCGGCGATGATGCCCGAGATCGACGAGATGTTGATCACCGAGCCGCCCAGCCGTTGGGTATGCTTCTTGATCTCGCGGACGCCGTGCTTGCAGCCGAGGAAGACGCCGTCGAGATCGATGGCGTGCACGCGCCGCCACTCCTCGAGCGTGATGTCCTCCACCGTCTTGCCGAGCCCGATGCCGGCGGAGTTCAGCAGGACGTGCAGGGCGCCGAATGTGTCGACGGTCTCGGCGATCGCGGCTTGCCAATTGTCCTCGCTGGTGACGTCGAGCTTCACGAAATGGCCGGCCGGCCCGAGCTTGTCGGCCACCGCCTTGCCGCGCTCGACGGCGATGTCGGCGACCACGACCTTGGCGCCTTCCTGGGCCATCAGGGCGGCCGCGTTGGCGCCCAGTCCCGAGGCGCCGCCCGTGATCAACGCCACCTTGCCTGCCAGCCGGTTCGTCATGTTCGCTTTCCTCCCGCTCTTGCTTCGCGGTGTGCGATGTAGCTCGTGGCGGTCACGATGATCGCCGCACCCACGAAGGTCCAGACGTCGGAGGTCTTGCCCCAGACAGCGACGTCCATCAAGGCAGCCCATACGATGCTGAGAAAGGTGATGGGCTGCAGGGCGGAAATGTCGAGCAGGCGATACGCCCAGGTTATGAAAAAATAGCCCAGCGTGCCGAACAAGCCCATGGCCAGGAAGAGGCCGAGCTGCGGCAAGGTCGGCGTCTGCCAGTACCATAGGCCGAGCGGGGCGAAAAAGATCATGCCGACGACGCTCTGCCAGAACACCACGCCGGCCGGTCGATCGCGGCCGGAAACGACCTTGGCGACGAGATTGGAGCCGGCCATCAGCGGCACGGCCATCAGCATCATCAGGATGCCGGGATTGAGGTCGCTGAGGCCCGGGCGCACGATCACCAGCATGCCCGCGAAGCCGACGCCGACGGCGGCCCAGCGCCGCCAGTGCACCGTCTCGTGCAGGAAGATCACGGCGCCGATGGTGATGAAGATCGGCCCGGTGAACCCCAGCGCCGCCATGGTGGCGAGCGGCAGCCATACCACGGCCTCGTACCACAGTCCGTAGCCCGCCGTGTGGAACAGGCCGCGAAAGCAGTGAAGCTTCATGTCCTGTGTGCTGAGCCCCGCCACGCCGGCGCGCCACAGCAGCCACGGCGTAATCACGGCAACGCCCGCGATCCAGCGCCCCCAGGCGACGAAAAGCGGCGGCATCTCGCTCGCCAGCTCCTTCACCGCGCCGTTCAGAAAGTTGAAGAAGATGCCCGAGACGACGGCCAGCACGAATCCGCGCGCCGTGCGCGAGGGAATGAGGCGCGACAGCGAATCCACGTCGACGGCGGGAGCGGACATCGGCATCGGGCTTGCCCGCGCGAGGAGCGGCGGTCAAGCTCGGGACACGGAGGGGATTTCTCGATGCGGCTTCGTCTGAGCGGATGGTGGATTGCAGCGTTGCTGGCTTTTGTCGGGACGGCGGCGGCGCAGGACGCCTATCCCAGCCGCCCGCTGCGCTGGATCGTGCCGTTCGCGGCGGGCGGCCCGACCGACACGCTGTCGCGCATCCTCACCGCGCGCCTCGGCGAGATCTGGGGCCAGAGCATCGTGGTCGAGAACAAGGGCGGCGCGTCGGGTGCCATCGGCACCGACATCGCGGCCAAGGCCGCGCCCGACGGCTACACGCTGATGCTGGGCACGCAGAGCACGAATGGCTCCAACCTGATCTTCTTTCCCAACCTTCCTTACGATCCGATCAAGGACTTCCAGCCGCTCACGCTGATCGGCACGGCCTGCATGGCGCTGGTGATCGCGCCGTCGATTCCCGCGAACACGGCGAAAGAGTTCGTCGACTGGGCCAGGAAGCAGGACGGCGGCGTCGCCTACGCCTCGGCCGCGCCCGGCAGCTCCCAGCATGTCGCTGCCGAGCTCCTGGTGAAGCGCACCGGCATCAAGGCCACGCACGTGCCTTATCGCGGGAGCGCCGCAGCCATGCCGGACCTGATGAGCGGCCGGATCGCCTACATGTTCGACAATTTGCCGTCGGCGCTGCCGCAGGCCCGCGCCGGCAAGGTCAAGGCGCTGGCCCAGACCTGCGCCAAGCGCTCGCCGTCGGCGCCCGACCTGCCGACGATGGAGGAGGCAGGCTTCCCCGACTTCGCGATCGAGGGCTGGTACGGCATCTTCGCGCCGGCCAGGACGCCGCGACCGATCGTCGACAAGCTGTCGGCCGATATCAACAGGGTGCTTATGGAGCCCGCTTCGCTGGAGCGCTGGAAGAGCCTGGGCTTCGACCCGATCGGCACCACGCCGGAGGCGTTCGCCGAACGCCAGAAGGCCGATCTCGCTTACTGGAAGCGCATGATCGACGACACCGGCATCAAGGTGGAATAGGCGGCGCGGACGCTCGAGGCCGAGCAGGATCCGCGCCGAGCGCCTGGAATCCCACCTCTCGCCGCGGAAGTGACAGAAGCCCCCCGATCCCGCGCCGATCCCTCGGTAGGGCTGTCGGTGCGTCGCTGACCGGTTCACGCCGTGTGGCCTTTCTCCAATCGATTGGACGGGCTGGGCTGTTGCGCCGACGACGGGAAGCGTAGACTGCGCCCAAAGGAGGATTACCATGGACACCATCGTTGCGCGCCGTACCCTCGATACGACGCCCGTTGCGCCCTCGCTGTTTGCGCACTTCGTGCTGCGCTCGTCCAACATGCCGAAGATGGTCGATTGGTACTGCACCGTGCTCGACATGCATGTCGTGCAGCGCAACGACTTCATCTGCTTCATGACCTACGACGACGAGCACCATCGGCTGGCGATCGTCAATGTCGAGGGACTGCACGAGCCCGATCAGAAGGCGTGGGGCCTGGCGCATGTCGCCTATACATTCCGCGACATCGGCCAGTTACTCTCGACCTGGCGCCGGTTGAAGGACAAGGGCATCGAGCCCTACCGGCCGATCCATCACGGCCCGACGATCTCGATGTATTACCGCGATCCCGACGGCAACTCGGTCGAGCTGCAGGTCGATCGCTTCAAGACCAAGGAAGAGTGCTCGGCCTATTTCACGAGCGACGCCTTTCGCAAGAACCCGATCGGCGTGGCCTACGACCCGGCCGAGATGGCCGCCGCCTACGAGGCAGGCATGCCAGAGGTCGAGCTCATGGAGATGCCCGACGGACCGCCGGCGCCGCTCGGCTCGGCGCGACGCTAGTCGGGAAAGCTGGGTTAGCTCGAGAACAGCAGGATCAGCGCCGTCCCGCCGATGGCGACGACGGCGAAGGCCACGCCGATCGCCATGAAGCGGCGCGGCCGATAGGTGTTCTGCTCGATGGTCTGCGACACGTGGATGTAGTGCCACGATGCGCCGAGCATGATCAGCACGCCGAGCGCGATCAGGCCGATGCCGACGGTCTCGGCGTGGCGATTGACGGCCCGTTCTGCGTTGGGCGTGCGGTGGAGCTCGAGCAGGAACAGGCTGAAGCGATTCAGGGCGACGCCGAAGGTCATGACCGCGATCGAGGTGCGGACCCAGGCCAGGATGGTCCGCTCGTTGGCGAGATGCTCGTTTACATGCTTGGAATTCGGCTTCGGCTGATCCACTGAGACCTCCAGGGGCAGGCAAAGAGAAGGGCGCGACCCCGGCAGGATCGCGCCTTCCATTCTAGTCCTCCCCCGCGATCGGGGGAGGTGCCCCCGTAGGCGTCAAGATAAGGACAATCCTCACCCTGAGGAGCGGCCCGAAGGGTCGCGTCTCGAAGAGGGCGAAGTAACCTTCGCCCCTTGTCGGCAACAGAGAGGGTGCTGGGACATCGCTTTTTCAACGACGACCGGTGCGGCCCATCCTTCGAGACGGCCGCTGCGCGGCCTCCCCAGGATGAGGACTATGTCGAGCTTTCCACTTTAGCGTAACGCCTATGGGGAGGTCCCCGCCATACGGGGCGAAGCACCTCCCCGGCGCACTGCTTCCAGCGCACAGGGGGAGCTTCGACATGTATTTGCTCGATAGCGGGCAGCGGGTAGCGGCGAGGCCGGGAAGGATCGATCACTCCGCGAGCGCGAGCTTGGCGACGGTCGACATCCAGCTCACGGAGGCCGGCAGGATGGCGTCGTTGAAGTCGTAGCGGGCGTTGTGCAGGTCGCCGTCCTGGCCGACGAGACCGTTGCCGATCCACACGTAGGCGCCGGGCTTGTCCTGGATCAGGAAAGAGAAATCGTCGCCGGCGGTGCTCGGCTTGACGTCGCGGCGCACTGGCAGGCCGGCGGCCCGTGCCGCGGCGACGGCAAGCTCGGCCTCGGCCGGCGAATTGATCGTCGCCCGACCCGTCGAGAGGATTTCGTACTCGGCCCGCATGCCGAAGCCCAGCGCCACGCCGTCGATCAGGCTTTTCATCCGCTCGACCACCATGGCGCGGACCTCGGGACGGTAGGTGCGGAGCGTGCCGTTCAGCGTCACCTCGTGCGGGATCTGGTTGCTGACGCTGCCGCCGTGGATCGAGCCGATCGAGAGGACCACCGACTCCATCGGATCGACGCTGCGGGCGACGACGGTCTGCAGGGCGACGATCAGGTGGCCGGCTGCCGTGATGGGGTCGCGCGTCAGATGCGGCTTGGCCGCGTGGCCGGCAAGGCCGTGCAGCGTCACCGTCCAGCGTCCGCCGGCGGCCATCACGGGCCCGTCGTGCACGGCGACCACGCCGGCTTCCAGGCCCGGCCAATTGTGGAAGCCGAAGATGCGTTCCATGGGAAAGCGCTCGAACAGGCCATCGGCGATCATCGCCTTTGCTCCGGCGCCGTTTTCCTCGGCCGGCTGGAAGATGAGCTGCACCGTGCCCTGCCAATCCGGATCGCGCGACAGCACCGCCGCTGCCCCGAGCAGCGACACCGTATGACCGTCGTGGCCGCAGGCATGCATGATCCCGGAAGATCGCGAGACATGGGCAACGTCGTTCAGCTCGGCGATCGGCAGGGCGTCCATGTCGGCGCGCAGGCCGACGGAGCGCGCAGTCGTGCCGCGCCGCAGCGTCGCCACGATTCCGCGGCCGCCGACGCCGCTGGCGAACGGCACGCCGAGCTCGCCGAGGCACGCGGCGACGAAGGCCGACGTCTCGCTCTCCTGTTGGGAGAGTTCCGGATGGGCATGCAGATGGTGTCGCCACGCTTTCAGCTTTGCCAGCAGAGCCGAGTCCATGCGCACCCCCTTGGTCGTTCCCGCCACGCCAGACTGCCGCACCGTCAGTTCGCCGTCATGCCGCCGTCGATGACGAGCTCGCTGCCGGTGACCCAGGACGCGTCGTCGGAGGCCAGATAGAGGCAGCCGGCGGCGATGTCGTGGGGCGTGCCGAAACGGCCGAGCGGCGTCGCGGCGAGGCGCTGGTTGGCGACCTCGGGGTTGGCATGGCCCGGCTGGGTCATCGGCGTGTCGACGAAGCCCGGATGCACGGAGTTCACGCGGATCTTGTCCGGCGCATACTGGATGGCCGCCGCCTTGGAGAAGAGGCGCACCGCGCCCTTGGAAGCGTGGTAGGCGGCGTTGGCGTGCGAGCCGACGATGCCGCAGATCGACGAGATGTTGACAATCGAGCCGCCGCCGACGCGCTGCATCGCGGGAATGGCGGCCTTGGTGCCGAGGAACACGCCGGTGGCGTTGATCTCCATCACCTGGTTCCAGTGGGCCAAGGTCTGGTCGGCCAGTCGCGGCCCGGCGGTCAGGCTGGTCTGGATGTTCTGCTTGGGATCGCGCCCGGAGATGCCGGCGATGTTGCACAGGATGTCGACCCGGCCGTAGGTCTTCTCGGCGAAGCCGACGATCTCGGCCCATCGCGCCTCGTCGCGCACGTCCTGGCTGGCGAACAAAGCCGTGCCGTCGGCGGCGATGATGTCCTCCTCGATGCGCTTGCCCAGCGCCGCGTTGCTGTCGGTCAGCAGCACCGAGGCACCGTGACGGGCGAACAGCCGCGCCGTCGCCGCGCCGATGCCGGAGGCGCCGCCGGTCACGATGGCGACCTTGCCGATCAGTCTCTTGCCCGGTTCCATGATCTCTCCTCCTGCGTGGATGGGCGCGATGATGCCAACCGGCGGGCCGGGCCGCCATGGCAGGGTCCGGCCAATTCCGCTGCGAGGTCGATCGTCGTGCCACGAATTGACTCGGGCGCCGCGAGGCACAATCGTCGCCTCGGCCACGACGAGCCGGCAGCGAGGGGACGATGCGCTTCAAGAACAAGGTTGCCCTGATCACGGCGGCGGCAAACGGCATCGGCCGCGCCACGGCCAAGATCATGATCGAGGAGGGCGCGACGGTGATCGCCGTCGACAACAACCAGGGCCGGCTCGACGAGGCGGTGCCATCGTTGCGTGCCGCCGCCGGCAAATCCGGCGGCAAGGTGCTGGGCACGCTGGCCGATGCTCTCGACGCCACCGTGGTCGACACGCTGATCGACGAGGTGGCGCGCACGCACGGCTCGGTCGACATCCTGGTCAATGCGGTGGGCGGCAGCACGGTGATCGACCGGCCGACCGCGACCACCGAGCAGCTCACCTTCGCCGAATGGCAGAAGCTGATCGCCTTCAACCTCGACGCCACCTTCCTGTGCACGCATGCCGTGATCCCGGTGATGAAGCGCCAGCGCAGCGGCAAGATCGTCAACCTGGCCTCGATCGCCGGCCGTGGCCTCAGCTTCAACAGCTCGAGCGCCTATGCCGCGGCGAAGGGCGGCATCATCGCCTTCACCCGCAAGCTCGCCTACGAGCTCGGACCCGACGGCATCAACGTCAACGCCATCGCGCCCAGCATCACGCTCACCGAGCGCATCCGGCCGCATTGGGACAAGCGCACGCAGGCCTCGCAGGCCGAGGAGATCGAGCGGACGCCGCTGCGCCGCGTCGCCGAGGCGGCCGACCAGGCGCGCGTGATCTGCTTCCTCGCCTCGGCCGACGCCGACTTCGTCACCGGGCTCACCATCGACGTCACCGGCGGCGTGTAGCAAGGGGAGAGGAGAATGGCTGGCAAGGTCGGATTCATCGGGCTGGGCGCCATGGGCGGGCCGATGGCGCTCAACCTGGCGAAGGCCGGGTTCTCGCTGGTGGTCAACGACATCGTCGAGGCGAAGACGCGGCCGCTCGCGGCCAAGGGCGCGGCGGTGGCCGCGACGGCCGAGGCGGTGGCTGCGGCGTGCGAGCGCACGATCGTCATCGTCGAGACGACAGCGCAGGCCGAAGCGGTGATCCTCGGAAAGCACGGCGTCGTCGACGGCGCCCGCGCCGGCCACATCGTGCTCTGCATGGCGACCATCGATCCGTTCGCCGCCCGCGACATCGCCGAGCGGCTGGCGGCGCGCGGCATCGCCATGCTCGATGCGCCGGTGAGCGGCGGCACCGCGCGGGCGCAATCCGGCGATCTGTCGGTGATCGTCGGTGGCGAGCGCGCCGTGTTCGACAAATGCCAGGACCTGTTCACGGCCATGGGCAGCCGCTCGTTCCATGTCGGGCCGCTGGGCAGCGGGCTCGCCATGAAGCTGGTCAACAACATGCTGGTGCAGGTCAACACGGTGGCGGTGGCCGAAGCGATGGTGCTGGGCGTCAAGGCCGGGCTCGATCCGCAGATGATCTACGACGTCGTGCGTGTCTCGACCGGCGCGAGTGCGGCGTGGGAGATGCGCGTGCCGCGCATCCTCGCCGGCGACTACGAACCGGGCGGCACGGTCGACATCTCCTACAAGGACCAGGAGCTGGAGACCGCTTTCGCCAAGCGCCTCGGCGTGCCGGTGCTGCTCGCGAACGTCACCCAGCAGGTCTACCAGATGGCGCGGGCCCAGGGTCTCAACAAGCAGGACGGCTCGGCCGTCGTGAAGGTCTTCGAGCGCCTCGCCGGCGTTACCGTCAAGGAAGGAAACAAGTGATGACGACTTTCGTGTTGCTCCACGGCGCCTACCAGGGCGGCTGGATCTGGAAGCCGGTCGCCGAACGCCTGCGCTCCCAGGGCCATCGCGTGCTGGCGCCGAGCCTCGACGGCTGCGCCGAGCGCAAGGGCCAGCTCCGCGCCGGCATCACCACCGAGGCGCACGCCGACGAGGTGGCCGGCCTGCTGTTCTACGAAGATCTGAAAGACGTCGTGCTGGTCGGCACCAGCACCGGCGGCATGGTGATGGCGCGCACCGCGGAGCTGGCGCGCGAGCGCGTGGCACGGGTGGTGTTCGCCGACGCCCTGGCGCTGCTCGACGGCGAGGCGCTGCCCGACATCGTCAAGCGGCCGACCGCCGTCGACACCGAGTTCGGCACCGGCCAGACGCGCCACGATTTCGAGACCCGCCTGTTCGCCGACTTCGAGCCGGCGTTGAGGCAGTGGACGCTCGAGCGCTGCACCCAGCACCCGATCGCCGTCATGCGCGCGCCGGTCAAGCTGGAGCGCTTCTGGGACCAGTCGTGGAATGCCTCGGTCATCTGGTGCAAGCGCAGCGTCAATCCGCCTGTCGCCCATCAGCGCCGTTGCGCCGACAAGCTGAAGGCCCGCTGGCACGAGCTCGACACCGGCCACTACCCGATGCTGAGCGAGCCGGAGGCCTTGGCGCGGCTGATCGTCGAGGGCTGACCCAACCAAGGCACGAGTGAGTAGACGATATTGCTCTCTCCTTGCGGGCGGAACGGACTGTTGCGATGCTCCGTCGTCCGACCGGAGGAGGGAGCGAAATGTCTAGTCGCAGTCACATCGAAAGTACGGTGAAGGCCTTCTATGCCGCGCGCGTGAAGGGGGACGTCGAAGCAACGCTCGAGAACCTCGCGGAGGATGTCGTGTTCGGCTTCAACGGGCGCGGCATGGGCGTGCCGGCGCTCAGCGACGTCATCAAGGGAAAAGCCGCGGTGAAGGCGGCCGCCAGCGAGCTGATCGCGGCCTGGAAGTTCAGCGACTGGCGCATATGCTCCCTGATCGTCGACGGCGATCGGGTCGCGATACACTGGAAAACGAGCCTGACCTTCGTGCCGAATGGGAAGTCCGAGACTTTCGACTTCTTCGATCACATTGTGTTCAGCGGCGGCAAGATCGTCGATATCCGCCAGAACACCGACACCGCTCAGGCGCTTGCGATGACTGCTGCGTGACTCGTCTCGACGTATGAGCTGACCACTGCGCGGCGAACGACCTCAGTTCCACTTGCTGGCAGTCAGCCTCGCAGCTTCCGGCGATGAGGTTCTTGGGCGTCGAGCAGGCTGGCAACAGAAGCGCGGCGCCGGCTACTCGTCGGCGCGCGATTCGCGGATCCGCCGCGTGCCCTGGAACACGGGCTTGAGGGGGTCCATCACGAAGCGGATGCGCGGCAGGTCGGTGTCGACCGTGCAGCAGGTGCCGACGATGGGATCGGCGAGCTGCACGCCCGCGGCATTCCACGCCGCCGCGTCGAAGGTCGAGACCTGCGGCTTGCCGCGCTCGGCCTTGTAGAAGGTGTATTTCGGGTCGACCTGGATCAGCATCGGCTGGGTCTGGCCGTCGAGCGGCGCGTTGGCCGCCGTCACCCAGTTGATGTACTGCACGTCGCTGCCGGCGACGGGCTGCGGGTCGACCAGCGCGCAGTCGAGGATGGTCTTGCCGCCTCGGGCGACCGTTCCCATGACGCGATCGTGTCGGCGCACGTACTTCACCTCGCCGGTCTCGACCGGGAAGCCCCAGCGGGCGCGCAACTCCCTGGTCGCACCCTCGCTGTTCGTCACCGCGCCCAGCAGGAAGCCGCGCGGATGGGCGCCGGCGCGGCTGCCGAGCCTCAGCATCGCGAGGTTGAACGGACCGACCGGGCTCTCGGAATATCTCGTGACTGCCAGGATCACGTAGGACGGCAACGCCGGATGCATCGCCTTGGGCAGCAGGCCGTCGGTCGAGCTGCGCGGCACCTCGATCAGGAGCTGCAGCATCTCCGCCTTGGGCAGGCTCCACGCCTCGGTGTCGAGGTTGGGCAGCGTCGGCAGCGTGGGCGCGACGGCGGTGAGATCGAGCGTTCCATAAAGCGGCATGTCACTCTCCCGCCGCCGCGGCAACGTTGGCCGGCTTGCTGGCGAACACCGGCATCACTTCCTTGGCGAACAGGCGCAGGCTCGCCATCACCTGGTCCTGCGGCACCACCTCGTTGGCGTTGAGGATGAAGTTGATGCAGTCGACGCCCAGCGACTCCCAGCGCTTGACGGCGCGGATGATGCGCGCCGGATCGCCGTAAGCCATGCCCTCGGTCTGCTGCTCGCTGGCGTCGGGGCCGGTGGCGGCGCGGCGCAGCGCCGGCAGCAGGCCGAGCGACTGATAGGACGGCGAGGAATACACCTCGCGAGTCGAGATGAGCTGCGTCGCCAGGTAGTTGAAGGTGTTGCCGAGCCGCTTGCCCATCTCCACGCCGGTCTTCTCGTCCTCGTGGCAGAACAGGAAGTTGGTGGTCGCCACCTGCTCGTTGACGAAGGCGCCGACCGGCTCGCAAAGCTGGATGCGCCGTCGGTACTCCTTGATCTTCCTCTCCTGCTCGTCGAAGCCCGCGAAGGAGAGGCCGAGGCTGCCCAGGCCGCGGTCGGCGGCATCGATCTCGGTGCCCGGGCTGGTCACGGCGACCCACATCGGCGGGTGCGGCTTCTGGTAGGGCTTGGGCAGGATGGTGCGTTCCGGCATCGACCAGAATTCACCCTGGTAGGCGAACGTCTCCTGCGTCCACATCTTGGGCAGGCAGCGCACGAACTCGTCCCAGCTCTTCTTGGTGGTGTCGGGGTTGGCGCGGAAGCCGCCGAGCTCGGTCCACGTTGCCGAGCGCCCTGTGCCGACATGCAGGCGGCCGCCCGACAGGATGTCGAGCGTCGCGGTGCGCTCGGCGATCTTGATCGGATGATTGAACTCCGGCACGCACACCACGATGCCGTGGCCGACCTGGATGCGCTTGGTGACCATGGCGCACGCGGTCAGGAACAGTTCCGGCGCGGAACAGTGGGAGTATTCTTCCAGGAAATGGTGCTCGACTGCCCAGACATGGTCGAAGCCCAGCTCGTCGGCGAGCTTCACCTGCTCGAGGCAGTTGTTGTAGACGGTGTATTCCTTCTCGGGCGTCCACGGCCGCGGGATCGAGATCTCGTAGAACAGGCCAAATTTCATCGCGCCCTCCCGCAGAGTCGCAAAACGCTAGGCTTGCTCAGCGGCCTATGCAACAGCACGATGCGGCGCCAAAGGCGGGCGACTTCGGAGGGCGAAATCGAGATGCAGCGACTGGCGGGCAAGGTGGCGATCGTCACCGGCGGGGCGAGCGGCATGGGCCGTGCCACCGTGATGCGCTTCCTCGGCGATGGCGCGAAGGTGGTGGTGGCCGACCTCAACGAGGCCAACGGCGCCGAGACGCTGGCTGCGGCCAAAGCGGGCGGCTATGGCGACAGCGCTGCCTTCGTGCGCTGCGACGTGGCGAGCGAGGCCGACATGATCGCCACCGTGGCCGAGGCCGAGCGGCGCTTCGGCCGTCTCGACATCGCTTATCTCAACGCCGGCGTCGGCGGCGCCTTCGGGCCGATCGCCGAGACCAGCGTCGAGGATTGGGATTACACCTTCGCCGTTCTGACCCGCTCGGTGTTCCTCGGTCTCAAGCACGCCTCGCAGGCGATGAAGAAGCACGGCGATGGCGGTGTGATTCTCGTTACCGCCTCGATCGCCGGCATGGTCGGCGGCGGCGGCAGCCACGCCTATTCGGCCGCCAAGGCCGCCGTCATCAGCCTGATCGAGAACGTCGCCGCCGAGCTGGGGCCGCACCGCATCCGCGTGGTCGGCATCGCGCCCGGCGTGATCTCGACGCCGCTGCTGCATCGCGGCCGGCCGGAGCGCTACGAGAAGCAGTTCGGCCGCCAGCCATGGCCCGACCGCGGCGAGCCGGACTGCATTGCCGACGTCGCCTCCTTCCTGTGCTCCGACGATGCCCGTTTCATCACCGGCGAGACCGTCAAGGTCGACGGCGGCCTGCTCGCCCAGGGCATCGCCCTGTGGGGCGATAGCCGCGACAATCCGTTCATGCGGACCGCCGGCGTCAACCGCGGCACGACCGGCGAGGTCATGGTCGTGCGCAACCTGAAGGACGAGAGATCATGAGCGAAGCCGAAACTCTTCATCGTCACCTGATCGGCCAGCAGGGCTCGCGGCGTTCGCTGAACACGCCGGCGCTGGTGCTCGATCTGGACATGCTCGACCGCAATATCGCCGAGATGGCGGCTTTCGCCGAGGCACACAAGGTCAAGCTGCGGCCGCATTCCAAGACCCACAAGTCGGCCGACATCGCGCGACGCCAGATCGCGGCGGGCGCGCTCGGCGTGTGCTGCGCCAAGCTCGGCGAAGCCGAGGCACTAGGCGAGGCCGGCATCCAGCAGCTCCACATCACCTCGCCGGTGGTGACGCCGCAGGCGATCGTCCGTCTGATCGCGCTCAACGGCCAGGTGAGCGACCTCATGGTGGTGGTCGATCATCCGGCCAATGTCGAGGCGCTGGACGCCGCCGCCGGCAAGGCGGGCAAGCCGCTCACGGTGATCGTCGACATCGACCCCGGCATGCATCGTACGGGTGTCGCGACGCCCGACGGGGTGGTCGAGCTGGTGCGCAAGGTCGTCGGCTCGAAGTCGCTGAAATGCGCCGGCGTGCAGTTCTATTGCGGCCGCCATCAGCACATCGTCAGCTTCGCCGAGCGCAAGGCGGAGATCGAGGAGCGCACCGAGTATCTGAAGGGCATCCTCGCCAAGCTCGACGCCGCCGGCCTGAAGCCCGCCATCGTCACCGGCTCGGGCACCGGCACGCACTTCATCGACGCCAAGCTCGGCGTCTTCACCGAACTGCAGGTCGGCTCCTACGTGTTCATGGACCACGACTACAACGTCTGCGACCTGCGCGGCCTCGACAAGCCGACCTTCGAGCAGGCGCTGCAGATCGATGCCCGCGTCGTCAGCGCCAACACGCCCGGCATGGTGACGGTCGATGCCGGCCTGAAGGCGATGGCGACCGAGAAAGGCCCGCCGCCGATCCTCAAGGGCGCCGTCGACGGCGCCACGACCCGCTTCATGGGCGACGAGCACCTCGCGGTCATCGCCCCCGAGGGCAAGGCCGCGCCCGCTCACGGCGAGCAGGTCATCCTGACCCCGCCGCATTGCGACCCGACGGTCAACATGTACGAGAGCTACCACGTGGTGAAGGGCGACACGCTGGTCGACATCTGGCCGGTCACGGCGCGCGGGCGGTCGCGGTAGTATCCCTGCGCAGAGATTTTGACGGAGCGAGCAACGGTTGGCATTCGCCCCGCGGCTGACAATCGTGCCGATCGCATGACGCAGGATTGTCGGCCGTTTCGGGCCTGTGGCGAAGTAAGTGCTCCAGCCGTGACGATATTGGTGTCATCCCGACTTCCGCGAGGGACCTTTGCTTGCAGCCTCAAAGGTTTCTCGCAGAGCTCGGGATGACACCGATTCTGGAGCCCTTACTTCGCTACGGGCCCTTAGGTCGGTTGGCTCTCGGCTGGTAAGTGAGCGAAGCAAGGCGTTGACATCGCGGACGATCGGTCGGGCTGTCGGGCGGTCTGATGGTCGGGCATTGGGCGCTTGCAATCGAAGCTGCGCGGCTCCAAATCCGATCGCCGGGTTTCGCAACCGTACGAGGTCGGTTGAAGGACCCGGTCAGCCGCGCTGCGGCCCCGGAGCGCGGATCTGTGCTCCTTGTCCGCTTCACTGTCCAAAGCACCCGGTTGAGGGCCGGTCCGGTCAGGGCTTGGCCTGAAAGAGCTTCAAGGCAGCAGAGCGGAGGGCATGTCTCTCGGTCCGCCGCCGCCGCCGTCTCTTGGTTTCATCGAGTCGGCTATTGACTTTCAATCAGACGGATATTGTATTTCAATTGGACGATAAGCTTGACCGGTTGACGGCGATGTTCCCGAGATTTGCTGCGGCGCGCATCGAGCAGGCGCTCGCCGACACACGCGTTGTGCTGTTGGCCGGGCCGCGTCAGGCGGGAAAGACGACTCTTGCTCGATCCCTGGCCGAGCGGTCGCGCACGTTCGCGACGCTCGACAATGCCACGACCCTCAACGCCGCCACCCTCGATCCGACCGGCTTCGTGCGCAACCTCGATCGCGCCATCATCGACGAGGTCCAACGCGCTCCCGGGCTGCTCCTGGCGATCAAGGAGAGCGTGGACGCCGACCCGCGGCCCGGTCGCTTCCTGCTGACAGGCTCGGCCAATCTCATGACGTTGCCGCGTGTTTCCGACTCGCTAGCGGGCCGGATGGAGACCGTCCGGCTTCTGCCGCTGGCACAGTCGGAAATCGCCAGTGGCGTGCCGCCCAGGTTCCTGGAGCAGGCCTTCCGCGGTGTGCCGCCGACGCCAGGACGGACGATGGTTGGCGCAGCGCTGGTCGACGCCGTGCTGGCTGGCGGCTACCCGGAAGCGCTGGCACGGAAAGGCTGGGCGCGTCGTCAGGATTGGTGCCTCGACTATGTCGATGCCATCGTCCAGCGAGACGTTCGCGACATAGCCAGCATCGACCATCTCGACCGCATGAGCCGCCTGTTGCGCGTCCTCGCCGAGCATTCCGGCCAACTGATCAACAGCACGGCGACAGGGGCTGCCATCGGCCTCAATCACGTGACCACGCAGCGCTACACGGCGATATTCGAGCAATTGTTCCTGATCCGCACCGTGGCCCCTTGGCACGGCAATGCGCTGAAGCGCCTGGTCAAGACTCCCAAGCTGCACTTTCTCGATACCGGCCTGCTTGCCGCTCTGCGCGGTGTGACGCCCGAACGCGTGGCGCGTGATCGGGCGGTGCTCGGCCCGATCCTCGAGAGCTTCGTTTTTTCCGAGCTGCAGAAGCTCGCCGGTTGGAACAGCGAGCGCCTCACCTTCAGCCACTATCGCGACAAGGATCAGGTGGAGGTCGACGTCGTCGTCGAGGATCGTCTCGGCCACCTGATCGGCATCGAGGTGAAAGGGGCTGCGACCGTCACGGCTGACGATTTTCGCGGCCTCCGGCGGCTGGCCCACATCGTCGGCGATCGCTTCGTGCTGGGCGCCGTGCTGTACGATCACGACAAGCCGGTGCCCTTTGGCGATCGGCTATGGGCCTTGCCGTTATCCTGCCTGTGGGGCTAGCGACGTCGTCCCAACCACGTACCCGCCCTGCCACCAGCGGGCGAGGAGCAGAAGCGCCGCCATGCCGACAGCGGCTACGACGAACATGCCGAGAAAGGCGCGCTGGCCGTAGTCGGCGTAGAGCAGGCCGGCGAGCTGGAAGACCACTGCCTGCGTGGCACCCGTGCCGAGCGCGTAGTAGACGCTCTGGCCCAGGGCGATGCCCGACGGCGGCAGGGCGCGCTGGAGGAAGGCCATGGCGCCGAGATGGCAGGCGGCGAAGGTGCCGGCGTGCAGGGCCTGCAGGGCGATCAGCGCCGGCAGCTCGGTGGTGAAGGCCATGCCGAGCCAGCGCACCAGGGCGCAGCCGAGCGCCAGCCCGATCAGGCCGCACACGCCGAGCCGCTTCAGCAGCCAGGGGCTCGCCAGCATCAAAAGGATCTCGACGGCGACGCTCAGGCCCCACAGCAGGCTGATGGTGACGTCGTCGATCCCGGCGGCGCGCCACGTCAGGGTGCCGAAGCTGTAGAGCACGGCGTGGCTCGCCTGGCAGCAGCCGGCCGCCAGCATGAACAGCAGGAAGGGCCGCGAGGCGAGGAGATCGGCGATGCCGAACGGCGCCGCCTTTGCGCGGTCGCGCCCTTGTGCATCGGCGGGCAGCCACAGGGCGAGCGGCACCAGCAGCACGATGCCCGCGAAGCTGACATAGAGAATCCAGGCCGGCCCGTTGCGATCGACCGCGGCGCCGCACACGACCGTGCCGAGGATGAAGGCCGCCGAGCCCCATGCCCGTAGCCGGCCATAGTCGATGCCGCGTGCGCGGGTCTCGTTGACCAGGATGCCGTCGTAGAGCGCCAGGGTCGGCGCCCACACGCCGCCCCAAACGAGCGTCACCGCCAGGATGGCGAAGAACGTCGTGGCGAACTGGTAGCCGGTCAGCAGGATGGTGGCCGAGCCGGCGAGGACCAGGATGACGCCGCGCACGTTGCCGATGCGATGGGCGATCCAGCCGATGGTGAGCATCGCGCCGATGCCGACGAGCTGGCGGCTCATGAACAGCGTGCCGATCTCGGCGTCGCTGATGCCGCGATCGCGCAGCCACACCGGCCAGAAGCTCATGAAGGCGCCGGCGGCGAAGAAGTAGGCGACGCCGTAGCCGGAAAGCCTGATGCCCGTGGCGACAGATGCCATCAGGCGCCGAACTCGCGCCGCACCTGCTCGGTGTGCTGACCGACCGACGGCACGTCGCCCAGCCGCTCGGGCTCGCCGGGCCACGAGGCGGCGAGGGCGGGGATGGCGACGTCGCCGCCCGGCGAGCCGAAGACGACGCGCCGGATCTGCGGATGGGTCGACAGGTCGCCGACCTTGCTGACCCGCGCCCAGGCGATCTGGGCGGCGTCGAGCCGCGCCGCGAGCTCGGCGAAGCGCTGGGCGCCGAAGCTCGCCTGCACGATG
Organism: Reyranellaceae bacterium; assembly: GCA_046349335.1. Taxonomy (GTDB): domain Bacteria; phylum Pseudomonadota; class Alphaproteobacteria; order Reyranellales; family Reyranellaceae; genus Reyranella. The sequence continues at coordinate 438,283 of JAXMCO010000001.1, read as the reverse complement.
GCGTTGGTGTCGTCGCGTCGCGTATTGCGCGCCTTGTTGGTGGCGTAGTCGGGATCCTTCTCCAGCCCGGGCTTGTCGAGCACGCCATGGCACAGCCGCTCGAACTCGCGATCGTTCTGGATCGAGATCAGCACCGGGACCTCGTCTTGCGTCTGGTAGACGCCGTAAGGCGCGATGAAGGGATGGGTGAGGCCGAGCCGCGGCCACTCGTAGGCGGAATAGTCGCTGGCCAGCAGGGGCACCGTCATCCACTCGGCCATCGACGAGAACAGCGACACCGAAAGCGCACGGCCCTCGCCGGTCTTGTGGCGCGCGAGCAGGGCTTCCAGCACGGCGGCATGAGCATACATGCCGGTGCCGATGTCGGTCGCCGAGACGCCGACCCGGCCCGGCGCCTCGGCCGTGCCGGTGATCGAGGCGAGTCCACTTTCCGCCTGCACCAGGAGATCGTAGGCGCGGCGGTTCTTGTACGGCCCGTGATCGCCGTAGCCGGAGATGTCGACCGTGATCAGGCGCTTGTGCCGGGCGCGCATCGCCGCCGAGCCGAAGCCCGCGCGCTCGGCCGCGCCCGGTGCCAGGTTCTGGATCAGCACGTCGGCCCGCGCGATCAGGCGATGCAGCAAGGCGAGATCGTCGTCCCTCTTGAAGTCGAGGGTGACCGACTGCTTGCCGCGATTGAGCCACACGAAGTAGCTCGACTGGCCATGCACGTAGCTGTCGTAGGCGCGCGCGAAATCGCCTTCCGGCCGCTCGATCTTGAGCACCCGGGCGCCGGCGTCCGCCAAGCGCGCCGAGCAATAGGGGGCGGCCACGGCCTGCTCCACGCTCACCACCAGCAGACCGTCCAATGCTCCAGCCATGAAGGTTACCTCGGCTTTACTCTGTCCCCGCGCTGCGGCGGCTTGCCGGCGCCGGCTCGTTCGAGGATGCGTAGCGCCTTTTTCACATCTGCCCGTGCGGCGCGTTCGCGCAGATAGCTTTCCGTTCGAAGGGCAGACAGCTTCTCGGCGACCGCGACGTTGATGAGCTGATTGAGCGCCACGCCCTCGGAGTCGGCGAGCTTGCGTGCTTCATCGAGCAAGGCAGGCTGTAGCCGGAGTGCGAAATTGCTCTTTCTCATCGACCTTTCTCCACAATCTGCAATGCATCCCGCGGTGTGCAGACCTCGACGCCGAATCTCGCTGCCCCAAGCCGAAAGTCGCGTCGGTTGAAAGTGACCAACAGCCGCGCGCCGCCATTGACGGCAGTCTCGAGTACCATGTCGTCTGCCGGATCCCGAAGTTGCGGCCGCCACAGGAAATCGAGACGGACGTGTCTTGCAATTGAGATGAGGCCGTCAATCAACACTCCAACGTGGCCAATCGATAGTCCTGACTCGGCAAGGTGCTCGGAACGCGACATGACAGCCTCGTACTCGATGACTAGTGGAACCGACACCAAAGGCGTACATCGTCGCGCCAAGGCCGCTCGAAGGAGCAGGTTCGATGCACCGGTGTTGCTCCGGATCGCCGCAACCATGACATCGGTATCGAGGACCAAGTTCACCTGGGCAATTTTAGCTATTGCGGGCGATATTGCAAGATATCGCAAAATCAGTCGATTGCGGATTCTGCTGCCCCGCGAAGCCAGGCATGTGGCCATGCGGCAACCCTATTTGCTTCGCCTGCACTCGTGACTTCTTAAATTCGCTGAACGCGTCGGAAAAATTTCGACCAATGTCTAATTGAGGTGGCGAGGTACGCTACAAATACTCGCTCATTACGCTCACCAGAGATCGGCCATGCCAACCGACGCCCTTGCAGCTTATGCGACCGTGATCCTGCTGTTGCCCATGGCGTGCTTCTTCCTGTCGTCGCCGACCTTTCTGCTGGTCGGGCTCGAGGTGCCGGAAGTCACGCAACTGCTGCGGGGCATGTTCAATGGCTACTTCCTGGCGATGAGCGTGACCGGAACCGTCGCGGCGGTGATGTTTGCCGTGGCCGGACGCCCGGTCTTTACCGTCGCCGCCATCGCCGCCGCAGCCTTTGCCGTTGCCGCCCGACGCTGGTTCCTGCCGCGCCTGGACGCCGAGCTGCAGATGAGGGACGCCGGCATCGCCGCGGCGGTGCCACGGCTGCGCGTCCTGCACGTCAAAGGCATGCTGATCAACGCGATCCAGCTTGCCGCTGTCGTCGCCAGCGTGCCGCTGGTCATCTGACCGCAATCGTCATCGGCTTGGGCGAAGCGGCCGCGAAAGGGCCGTCGTCGCGCGTTCGCTCCTTGGAACCGGCCGATGTGCGTCATCGCGCAAAGGCGAGCCTATGGCATAGTGCGCGCCGGGCGTGACAGACGAGAGGGAGCGAGGATGCCGGGACCGCTTGCAGGCGTGCGTGTGATCGATCTGACGGCCGTCTTGCTGGGGCCGTTCGCCACGCAGCATCTGGCCGACATGGGCGCCGACGTGATCAAGGTCGAGCCGCCGGAGGGCGATCTGCTGCGCGTGTCGGGCGGCTCGATGGGGCGCGATCGCAACATGGGGCCGATCTACATGGCGGCCAATCGCAACAAGCGCTCGCTCTGCCTCGACCTCAAGAAGCCGGCTGGCTGCGCCGTGCTGAAGGAGCTGATCAAGACGGCGGATCTGTTCATCCACAACAGCCGCCCGCAGGCGATCGAGCGGCTCGGCCTGGGCTACGAGGACCTGAAGAAGATCAATCCGTCGATCATCTATGCCTACTCGCTGGGCTACGCCCGCAAGGGGCCGTATGGCCACAAGCCCGCCTTCGACGATCTGGTGCAGGGGGTGAGCGGCGCGGCGTCGCTGCAGAGCCGCGTCGACGGCCTGCCGCCGCGCTTCATGCCGAGCCTCATCGCCGACAAGACGACGGGCTTGCATCTCTGCATCGCCGTGCTGGGCGCGCTCTACCATCGCAAGTGCACGGGCGAAGGCCAGATGATCGAGGTGCCGATGCTCGAGACCTTGGCGTCGTTCTGGCTGACCGAGCATCTGTTCGGCGCCACCTGGACGCCCGAGCGCGGATCGATGGGCTACGACCGCATTATCAACAAGTTCCGCCATCCCTTCAAAACCCGCGACGGCTACATCTGCGCGCTGCCCTACACCGACGCGCATTGGCTGACCTTCTTCGAGCTCGCCGACCGGCCCGACCTGGCCAAGGAGCCGCGCTTCACCGACCGCAACGAGCGGGCCAAGCATTTCAGCGAGCTCTACCAGGTGCTGGCCTCGCTGCTCGAGCATCGGCCGACCGACGAGTGGCTGGAGATGTTCGACAAGGCCGACATCCCGGCGATGCCGGTGCGCACGCTGGAGGAGCTGCGCGAGGACCCGCACCTCGTGGCGACCGGCTTCTTCACCGCGCGCGAGCATCCGACCGAAGGCCCGATCACCACCTTCGCGAGCCCGCTCGACTTCGAGAAGACCAAGGTCGAGTTCCGCCGCCATGCCCCGCGCATCGGCGAGGACGGCGAGGCGGTGCTGCGCGAGGCCGGCGTGAGCGACGCGGCCATCGCCGAGCTGAAGGCGGAGAAGGCGCTGATCGTGCCGGCGCCGATGGACTCGTGACGACGGCTGCAGCGCCCTCCCACATTCCAGGCACGACATCGGGACCCTATCCGGCGCGGCCCGGCAATCTCGTCCGACCGCTGATCGACGGCGAGGCGATCGCGCGGCGTCTCGGCGAAGCGGTCGAAGCGGCCCGTCACAGCGTCTGGCTCACGGTCGCCTTCTGCTCCGACGATTTCTCGTTTCCGGGCGGGCGCGGCTTGCTGTTCGACGTGCTGGACCGTGCGGCAGCGCGCGGCGTCGATGTCCGCCTGCTCGTGTGGCGTCCCAACCCCGAGTTCCGCGCCGGCCATCGCGTGTTCGGCGGATCGTCCGAGCAGCGCGCGCTGCTGGCCAAGCGAGGCGCGCGCTTCAAGATCAGATGGGACCGCGCTGCCGCCGGCTATTGCCAGCATCAGAAGAGCTGGATGATCGACGCAGGCCAGCCGACCGAAACGGCGTTTGTCGGCGGCATGAATCTCACCAGCGTCGCGCTGCTGCGCCACGACATCTATGTCGAGATCGTCGGGCCATCCGCGATGGACGTGTGTCACAATTTCGTCGAGCGCTGGAACGAGGCCACCGAGCGTCACGCGCCCGACGGCAACTGGGCCTGCGAGGGGATGGACGTGCTGCCGCTTCCGGACCGCCCGTCGGCGCCGCGTGGCAGCGCCATCGTGCAGGTCCAGCGCATGCTCGACCCGAGCCGCTACCTCGTCGACCGTGTCGAGCAATCGATCGTCGAGCAGTACGAGCACGCCATCGACGCGGCACGCCGGACGATCTTCATCGTCAACCAGGCCGTGCCGGTGCCGCGTGTCGCAAGGCCGTTGCTGCGCGCGGCCGAGCGTGGCGTCGACATCGTCCTGGTCGTGCCGGCGATCCCCGAGGACTACGCCTACAAGGCGCGATTGGACCCGAAGGGCGCAGCGCTCTTCGACGGCATCGAGGCGCTGGCGCCTCATCGCGGCTTCACGCTGGCGGGCGTCGCCGAACACCGCGCCGGTCGCCGCCGCGCCCGGTACGTCCATGCCAAGGTCATGCTGGTCGACGATTCCTGGGCCACGATCGGGTCGTGCAATCTGCACTTCCACTCGATGGGCGGTAATGCCGAGATGAACGCCTCGATCTGGGATGGCGAGGTGGTGCGCGCCCTGCGCTGCACGCTGTTGGCCCAGCATCTCGCGCTCGATACCGCCAGCCTGGACGATCGCGCGGCGCTGCGCCTGTTCAAGGAGGTTGCCGCCGGCAATCGCGACAGGATCGAGCGTCGGGAGGACGATTGGCAGGGCTCGGCTTTCGCCCTGTCGCCGCACGATTATGCGCGCGAGTCCGGCGTGAAGCCCGATCTGACGTAAGCTCGCCGCTTCGTAAAGTCGTTCCGCATCGCGGCGTCATGAGCCGCAATTCGGTTTGGTACGGCTTGTCCCGAGCGGGCTCGCGGCTAAACTCCGGCCACATCGAAAACCTGGCCCGGGAGGGGCAGATGGATCTCGCTTTTACGCCTGAGGAACGTCAGTTCGCCGACGACGTGCGGGCCTTCGTGCGCGCCAACCTGTCGGCCGACACGCGCGACAAGGTGAAGAACGGCAAGCACCTGATCCGCGACGACTACATGCGCTGGCAGCAAGCGCTGGGGAAGAAGGGCTGGCTGGTCTACACGTGGCCCAAGAAGCACGGCGGTCCGGGCTTTACGCCCGCCGAGCGCTACATCTTCGAGAATGTCTGCGCCGAGGAGTACGCGCCGGGCATCATCCCGTTCGGCACCAAGATGGTCGGGCCGGTGATCTACACGTTCGGCTCCGACGAGCAGAAGCAGAAGTACCTGCCGGCGATCCGCGAGAGCACGGTGTGGTGGTGCCAGGGCTATTCCGAGCCGGGCTCGGGCTCCGATCTCGCGAGCCTGCGCACCAAGGCCGAGAAGCAGGGCGATCACTACATCGTCAACGGGTCGAAGACCTGGAACACGATGGGCCACTGGGCCGACTGGATCTTCTGCCTGGTGCGCACCGATCCCAAGGCCAAGCCGCAGGAGGGCATCTCCTTCCTGCTGATCGACATGAAGACGCCGGGCATCACCGTGAAGCCGATCATCATGGCCGACGGCGGCCACGAGGTGAACGAGGTCTTCTTCGACAACGTGAAGGTCCCTGTCGCCAACCTGGTCGGCAAGGAGAACGAGGGCTGGACCTGCGCCAAGTTCCTGCTGGCCAACGAGCGGCTCGGCATCGCCGCCGTGCCGCAATCCAAGCGCGGCGTCGCGGCGCTGAAGGACATCGCCCGCGCCGAGCGCGAGGACGGCAAGCCGCTGATCGAGAACCAGACCTTCGCCGAGAAGATCGCCGATCTCGAGATCCAGGTGACGGCGCTCGAATTCACCGAGCTGCGCGTGCTGTCGTCGATGGCGCATGGCGGCCAGCCCGGGCCGGAAGTGTCGGGCCTCAAGGTGAGGGGCTCCGAGATCCAGCAGCGCATCACCGAGCTCACCATGGAGGCGGTCGGCGAATACGCCGCGCCCTATCTGCCTGGCCTGCTGTGGCAGGGCTCGAACGAGGAGCCGGTCGGACCGTCCTACGCCCATCTCGCCGCGCCGCGCTACTTCAACGCGCGCAAGACCACGATCTACGGCGGCAGCAACGAAATCCAGAAAGGCATCATCAGCAAGATGGTGTTGGGGCTGTGATTTGCGCACCGCCCTTCATATCCCTCCCCCGTAATCGGGGGAGGTGGCCCGATCAGGCGCTGTTTACAGCGCCACTGGCCGGAGGGGGAAAGCCTCAGCCGGGCTTCCTCCGATTCTGACGTCGGAATCGGAGGCATCTCGCCTGCGGCCTTCCCCCTCCGCCCCGTATGACGGGGCACCTCCCCCGATTCCGGGGGAGGGACATGAGTCGCACTCCTTCCTTTCAATGACGGCCGGTATGAAATGAACCTCGCCCTGAGCCCCGAGCACAAAGCGTTCGCCGACGAAGTGCGCGACTTCGCGCGCGGGAACCTGTCGCCGGCGACGCGCGCCAAGACGTTCTCCGGCAAGCATTACGATCGCGACGACCACATGGTCTGGCAGCAGGCCCTCGGCCGCCAGGGCTGGCTCGCCTACACCTGGCCGAAGAAATACGGCGGCCCGGGCTGGGACGTGACGCGGCGCTTCCTGTTCGAGAACGTGCTGGCCGAGGAAGGGGCGCCGCGCATCATCCCGTTCGGCGTCAAGATGGTCGGGCCGGTGATCTACACGTTCGGCACGGACGAGCAGAAGGAGCGCTTCCTGCCCGGCATCCGTCAGTCGACCGTGTCGTGGTGCCAGGGTTACTCCGAGCCGGGCGCCGGTTCCGACCTCGCCAATCTGCGCACGCGCGCGGTGCGCGACGGCGATCACTACGTCGTCAACGGCCAGAAGACCTGGACCTCGGCGGCCCATTGGGGCGACTGGATCTTCTGTCTGGTGCGGACCAATCCGGACGCCAAGCCGCAGGAGGGCATCTCCTTCCTGCTGATCGACATGAAGACGCCCGGCGTCACCGTGCGGCCGATCATCATGCTCGACGGCGCCCATCACGTGAACGATGTGTTCCTCGACAATGTCCGGGTGCCGGTCGAGAACCGCATCGGCAAGGAGGGCGAGGGCTGGACCTGCGCCAAGTTCCTACTCGCCAACGAGCGGCTGGGCATCGCCGAAGTGCCGGCGTCCAAGCGCGGTGTCCGCTCGCTGCGCGACATCGCCCGCAGCGAGCCGGTCGATGGCGCGACCCTGGCCGACGATCCCGCTTTCGTCAGCCAGATCGCCGATCTCGACCTGCAGGTGCAGGCGCTGGAAATGAGCGAGCTCCGCGTGCTGTCGACCATGGCCCAGGGCGGCGCGCCGGGGCCGGAAGTGTCGACGCTCAAGATCCGGGGCTCGGAGATCCAGCAGCGCATCGCCGAGCTCACCATGGAGGCGGTCGGCGAATACGCGGCACCCTACCAGCCCGGCATGCTGTTCCAGGACACCAACGAGACGCCGGTCGGGCCGGATCACGCGCCGCCGGCGGCGCCGCGCTATTTCAACATGCGCAAGACCAGCATCTATGGCGGCAGCAACGAGATTCAGAAGAACATCGTCTCCAAGATGGTGCTAGGCCTTTAGGCCTCGGGGCGATAAGACACGGCAGGATTCCGGAGGAAAGAATGGATCTGTCCCTATCCGACGAGCAGAAGCAGCTTCAGGAAGCAGCCGAGCGCTTCGTGCGCGACAAGTACCCGTTCGACGCGCGGCGCAAGATCGCCGCCACCGAGCGCGGCTGGCTGGCCGAGAACTGGGCGCAGTTCGCCGAGCTCGGCTGGCTCGGCATGGCCTTCTCCGAGGCGGACGGCGGCTACGGCGGCGGGCCGATCGAGACCATGATCGTCATGGAGCAGTTCGGCAAAGGCCTGGTGCTGGAGCCCTTCCTGCCGACGGTGGTGCTGGGCGGCGGCATGATCGCGGCGGCCGGCAGTGCGGCCCAGAAGGAGGCGCTGCTCGCGCCGATGATCGAGGGCAAGAAGCAGTTCGCGTTCGCCTGGCTGGAGCGCCAGTCGCGCTACAACCTGGCCGACGTGTCGCTCGCCGCGACCAAGGACGGCAGCGGCTGGTCGCTCTCCGGCCACAAGGGCGTGGTCTACAACGCGCCGGCGGCCGACGACATCATCGTGCTCGCCCGCACCTCGGGCGCGGCTCGCGAGCAGAAGGGCCTGACCCTGTTCGTCGTCGACGCCAAGGCCAAGGGGATCACGCGGCGCGACTATCCGACCCAGGACGCACTGCGCGCCTCGGAGCTCACCTTCGACAAGGTCTCGGTCGGCGCCGACGCGGTGCTCGGTTCGGTCGACGGTGCCTTCCCGCTGGTCGAAGCCGCGGTCGACCGCGCCATCGTTGCGCTGTGCGCCGAGGCGACCGGCTGCATGGATGCCATCAATGCCGCGACCCTCGAATACATCAAGACGCGCAAGCAGTTCGGCGTGCCGATCGGCAAGTTCCAGGTGCTGCAGCATCGCATGGTCGACTGCTTCACCAATGCCCAGGAAGCGCGCTCGATGACCCTGATGGCCTCGCTCAAGATCGACGACAAGGATCCGGTGGTGCGTGCCAAGGCGGCCTCCGGCGCCAAGGTGCAGATCGGCAAGTCGGGCAAGTTCTGCGGCCAGAGCGCGGTGCAGATGCATGGCGGCATGGGCGTCACCGACGAGCTCTCGGTCAGCCATTATTTCAAGCGCCTGACCATGATCGACCTGATGTTCGGCAACCAGCAGCACCACCTGACGCGCTACAGCAATCTCGCCATGGCGGCGTGAGCGGCCGCCCAACGTCAGTCGCCTCCCCCGTCGTCGGGGGAGGTGCCCCCGTAGGGGGCGGAGGGGGAAGGCCTCAGTCGAGATCTTCATGAGTCCGACGTTGGAATTCCATAGATCTCGGCTGAGGCTTTCCCCCTCCGGCCCTTCGGGCCACCTCCCCCGATTACGGGGGAGGCAAGCCTTCGCCAGTCGTTGAACGCAATCCTCGACATCATCGTGCCGGTGTTCGGCACGGTCGCGGTCGGCTGGGGGCTCGGGAGATCGCGCCTCCTCTCGACCGAGGGGCTGCGCGGCCTCACCAACGTCGCCTTCTATGCGCTGTTCCCGGCCTTGCTGTTCCGCTCGATGGCCAAGGTGCGGCTCGGCGTGCTCGAGCTCGACATCGTGGTGGTGTTTTTCGGCATCGGCCTGCTGCTGTTCTTGCTGATGATGCCGCTCGGGCGGGTGCTCGGCATGAGATTCGGCGAGCGCGCCGTGTTCGCCCTTGCCGGCACCTTCGCCAACGGCGTCGGCATCGGCATTCCCTTCATTTCATACGCGTTCGGCGAGGCCGGGCTGGTGCCGCTGCTGATGATCATCAGCGTCAACTCGCTCGTCATGCTGACGATGGCGTCCTTCCTCCTCGAGATCGGTCAGCAGGGTGGCGTTCGTGGCCGCCTGCTCGCCAAGCTGGGCGGTGCGGCGCTGACGATGATGAAGCACCCGGTGATCCCGTCGATCTTCGCCGGCCTCGCCTGGGGCGAGCTGACCAACCTTGTGCCGGGCCTGTCGACGCCTGCCGTGGTCGATCGCGTCCTGCAGGCGCTGGCGCTGGCGGCGCCGCCGTGCGGCCTGATCATGGCCGGCGCGTCCCTCGCCCATGTCGGCATCAGGGACCATTGGCAGACCGCCGCGGTCGCCACTGTCGTCAAGCTCGCAATCATGCCGCTGCTGGTGTGGGTGATCGGCCGCTACGTCTTCGCGCTCGATCCGCTGTGGCTCACCGTGGCCACGCTGAATGCCGCCATGCCGGCCGGCGCCAACGTCTACATGGTGGCCCAGCTCTATCGCACCGGCGTTGGCCTGGCGACCAATGCTGTCGTAATCTCGACCGGCGGCAGCGTCGTCACTCTTTCGCTGACGTTGCTGCTGCTCGGCGTCCAGGCCCGCTAATCCCGCTCGTGGAGGAAGACATCATGACCTACGACTCCGTGCAGGTTCGCAAGCTCACCGGCGGCTGCGGCGCCGAGATTCTGGGCGTCGACCTCAAGGCGATGAGCAACCGGCAATGGGACGAGGTGCAGCACGCCTTCCGCGAGCACGGCGTCGTCTTCTTCCGCGACCAGACGCTCACGCCCGAGCAGCACATCGAGTTCGCGCGCCGCTGGGCGCCGATCGACGTCAATCGCTTCTTCACCGCCGTTCACGGCTATCCGGAGATCGCCGAGGTGCGCAAGGAGCCGGAGCAGAAGACCAACATCGGCGGCGGCTGGCACACCGACCACAGCTACGACCCCGAACCGGCGATGGGCTCGATCCTGCTGGCGCGCGAGCTGCCGGAGGAGGGCGGCGACACGCTGTTCGCCAACATGTACCGCGCCTTCGAGACGCTCTCGCCCGGCCTGCAGCGCACGCTCGAAGGCATGCGCGCCGTCCACGGCTCGGCGCACATCTTCGGCGCCAAGGGCGTTCACAAGGACAATCCCGAATCGGCGAGCCGCTACGGCAACCAGCATCTGGTGGGCGACGACGTCCTCCATCCGGTGGTGATCCGTCACCCGCTGAGCGGCCGCAAGTCGCTCTTCGTCAATCCGGGCTTCACGCTGCGCTTCGAGGATTGGACGGTCGAGGACAGCCGGCCGCTGCTCGATTACCTCTACCGTCATGCGACGCGGCCGGAATTCACCTGCCGCTTTCGCTGGCGCGAGGGCTCGATCGCCCTGTGGGACAATCGCGCGACCTGGCACTACGCCGCCAACGATTACCACGGCGCGCGCCGGCTGATGCACCGAATCACCATCGCCGGCTGCGCCCTGCAGCCGGCGGCAGCGTGACGATTTCCGACGGCTATTTCAGCCGGAGCGAAATCTCGGCGACGCCGGTCGCCAGGTTGTAGCCGGCATCGCGCACGACACCGGCGGCGACCATGCCGATCTCCGCGTTGGGGCCGCCATACAGCCAGTTGCCGCCGGCCTGGGTGTTCGCTGCGACGGTGCTCTGCTCGCCGACATAGGTGCCGCTGAGATCGCTCGGGCCACGATCCGAGCCCAGCGAGTAGACGCGCCAGATCGTGTGGATCGCCTTGGTGTAGCCGATGTCGACGCCGACCTTGTTGATGGTGCCGCCGTACTCGGCGCTGCGCACGCCATCCTTGGCCAGGAACACGCATTCCATCTGCTTGCGCGAGCCGAAGACATAGCCCGTGCCGCCGGCCACGTTGCAGGTCAGCGATCCGATATAGATGCGCGAATTGGCATTGGCGGTGTTGAGCCGCTGCGGCGTCTGCTGCTGCATGCAGGCGCCGGTCGCGAGCGCGAGGGTTGCCGCGACGCAAGCCGTGAGGGTCCGGTTCATTGCGATCTCCATGATGCGATCGACTATGGCACAGCTTGCCGGAGGATTGTTGCGTCCATAGGCACGCGCAGACGGGCGCGAGAGCACTGCCACCGAGTGCATCGTCCCGACAACGATTGCCATTACGGCGCTGCGGTCCGGCGCGAGGTCTTTCGGAACCAGCTCGCCAAGGCGGCTTCCTTGATCGAGCCTTCGGCGACGCCGATCATGGTGTGAACGACGTCGGTCTCCTTTGCCTCGTGTGCCCAGCCATTCACTTCCAGGAAGATCGCGGCAATCGCATGGGCGGTACGCTTGTTGCCGTCGTGAAAGACGTGTCCTTTGCACAGACCAAACGCATAGGCCGCAGCGAGGTGAAAGATGTCCGGGCGCGGCTCTTCATAGTGCCACTTGCTCAACGGCCGGGCGAGCGCGACCTGAAGCAGCGTCTCGTCTCGAACGCCCGCTGTCAGGCCGCCGAACAAGTCGACTGCCCGCGCGTTGATGGCGACTGCCTCCCTGTCCGAGAGCCAGAGCGGCTCCGTCACTTCTTTGCGAGCTCGCGATAGGCATTCTTGTAACGATGGAACACTCGGTCGGCCGCTTGCATCGTCGTCGCGAACTTCGGATCGAAGGGCGTGACCAGGAAGCCCTGAGGCGTTTCAACGGCGTAAAGGGTGTCGCCTTCCTTGGCATTCATGCGGGCCAGGGCCTCTTTGGGCCACGAGGTGCTGAGCGAGTTGCCAGTCCGGCGCAGCTTGAGTTCAGGCATCAGGGTAACTCCGAATGTAGATACGACGGTGTATACTATCGAGCCGCCGCCCACAACAGCGCCAGGCCCGAGATCACCATCACGCCGTCGAGCAGGCGCTGGAAGGTAGCGACGCTCAGCCGCTCGACGATCAGCCGTGCGAGATAGGTTCCGGCCATGACCGAGGAGCCGGAGATCAGGCCCTTCACGACGAGGTCGACCGGCAGCGCGCCGAACTGGCGGAAGGTCACGGCCTTGCTGATGTAGAGCGCCAACGAGCCCGCCGCCTCGGTCGCGATGAAGGCGCCCTTGACCAGGCCGTAGGCGGCGAAGGCCGGCACGCTGAGCGGTCCGGTCGATACGACGATGCCGGTCAGGAAGCCGATGACCGCGCCGGCAATCGCGAGATGCCAGGCGGCGAACTCGACGTTACGGCGGCCGAGCCAGCGCCGGCCCGGCACCATGGCGAGGAAGAACAGGCCAAGCGCCACATCGATGAGCCGCTCGGGCAGCACGAGCAGCGTGCGCGCGCCCAGCGCAGCGGCCGGAATGCCGCCCAGCGCATAGGCGCCGCAGGCCCGCCAGTCGATGTCCTTCCACCAAGAGGTGATCTTGGCGAAGTTCGACATCAGGGCGACGATCGCCATGATCGGCACGGCTTCGCGCGGCCCGAACGTGTAGACCAGGATCGGCAGGAGGATGATGGTCGCGCCCGTGCCGACGATGCCGCTCACCGTCCCGGCAACCAGGCCGACCGCGAGCACGAGGGCGTAGGTCATGATTGCCTCATCAGGGAGACATACCTCGACCGAGAGGTTCGCCCGCAGCGCGACAACCCGCGGACGATCGTTCGACGCGGCATTTCGCGCATGGGCGGCCGCGGGACTCCCGGTCGTAGTGGGGGGCCTGCATCGTCAATCGGCATGTGGGCGGGTGCGCGGGTGGCGCGCTTGGAGGTCGGCATGCGGGCGTTCCTGGCTTTCTTTGTCGCCCTTTTCGGTGCCGTGTGTGTGGCGATCGGCCTTGCCCATATCGTGGCGGGCCCGGTTGTCATACCGGGTTCCATCGCGGTGAATGCCACCATGGACAGTGAAGACCGCTTCTACGCCACGCTGTTCGTGGGCTTTGGCGTGGCGCTGGTCTGGTGCAGCCGGTCGTTGGCGACGCGGGCTTGGCCCCTCGGTTGGTTGTTGGCGATCTTCTTCGCGGGTGGCGTGTCACGGCTCGTCTCGCTATGGCAAGTGGGATTGCCGCACCCGTTGTTCCAGGTGCTCACCGTTGTCGAACTCGTCCTGCCCGTGGCTCTCTGGCTTCTGTACCGCAAGGCCTTCCGGCAATCGTAGGTTCCAGCACGCGCATCGTCCGAGCGCCGGCACCGCTCGTCTAATAGCCGATGTTCGGCCGCAGCCATCGCTCGGCTTGCTCGATCGGCACGCCGCGGCGCCGGGCGTAGTCCTCGAGCTGGTCGCGGCCGATGCGGGCGACGCCGAAATACTGCGCTTCGGGGTGGGCGAAGTAGTAGCCCGACACGGCGGCGGTCGGCAGCATGGCGAAGCTCTCGGTCAGCATCATGCCGGCGTTCTGGCCGGCATTGAGCAGCCGGAACAGCTCGGGCTTCTGGCTGTGGTCGGGGCAGGCCGGATAGCCCGGCGCCGGTCGGATGCCGCGATACTTTTCGCGCACCAGCTCGTCGTTGCCGAGCGCCTCGTCGGGCGCGTAGCCCCACAGGGTCTTGCGCACGCGCTCGTGCAGCCGCTCGGCGAAGGCCTCGGCCAGGCGGTCGGCGAGCGCCTTCAGCAGGATGTCGGAATAGTCGTCGTGGTCGGCCTTGAAGCGGGCGAGATGCTGCTCGATGCCGTGTCCCGCCGTCACTGCGAAGCCGCCGATCCAGTCGGCCTCGGGCGAGATGAAATCGGCCAGGCACATGTTGGCGCGGCCCGAGCGCTTCTCGATCTGCTGGCGCAGGAAGTAGAGGCGCGAGATTTCCTTGGTGCGGCTTTCGTCCTCGTACAGCACCACGTCGTCGCCGTCGCGCCGGCACGGCCAGAACGACACCACGCCCTTGGCGGTGAGCCATTTCTCGCGCACCACCCGTTCCAGCATCTTGCGCGCATCGTTGTAGAGCTTGCGCGCGCTCTCGCCCACCACCTTGTCCTCGAGGATGGCGGGGTAGTTGCCGGCGAGCTCCCAGGCGCGGAAGAACGGCGTCCAGTCGATGCGCTCGATCAGCTCGTGCAGCGGATACTCGGCGAAGATGCGCGTGCCGGTCACGGCCGGCTTGGGCGGCGTGTAGGCCGTCCAATCGATTGGATAGGCGTTGGCGCGGGCGATCTCGAGCGAGACCAGCTTGTCCTTACGGCCGTCGCCGCGCTCGACCCGGATGGCCTCGTACTCGGCGGCGACCTTGGCGGCGAAGTCGCGCGCCTGGCCTTTCGAGTCCGACGTCAGCGCCGTGCACACGCCGACCGCCCGCGAGGCGTCGAGCACATGCACTGTCGTGCCTTTGTAGCGCGGTGCGATGCGCAGCGCCGTGTGGACCTTGGAGGTGGTGGCGCCGCCGATCAGCAGCGGCACCTTGAAGCCCTGCCGGTTCATTTCCTCGGCCACCGTCACCATCTCGTCGAGCGAGGGCGTGATCAGGCCGGACAGGCCGATCAGGTCGGCGCGGTTGTCGTTGGCCGATTTCAGGATGTCCTGGAACGGCACCATGACGCCGAGATCGATGACCTCGAAATTGTTGCACTGCAGGACCACGCCGACGATGTTCTTGCCGATGTCGTGGACGTCGCCCTTGACCGTCGCCATGACGATCCGGCCCTTGCTGCGCGAGGTCGACGTCTTCTCGGCCTCGATGTAGGGCAGCAGATGCGCCACCGCCTTCTTCATGACGCGGGCGCTCTTGACGACCTGCGGCAGGAACATCTTGCCGGCGCCGAACAGGTCGCCGACCACGTTCATGCCGGCCATCAGCGGGCCCTCGATGACCTCGATCGGTCGCGCGATCTGGCGGCGCGCCTCCTCGGTGTCCTCGACCACGAACTGGTCCATGCCCTTGACCAGCGCGTGCTCGAGCCGCTTCTCGACCGGCCAGCTCCGCCATTCGGCGTCCTGGGTCGCGGCGACCTCGCCGGTGCCCTTGTACTTGGGCGCGAGCTCGAGCAGGCGTTCGGTGCCGTCGCGGCGGCGGTTCAGGATCACGTCCTCGCAGGCCTCGCGCAGCTCCTTCGGGATCTGGTCGTAGACCTCGAGCTGGCCGGCATTGACGATGCCCATGTCCATCCCGGCCTTGATGGCGTGGTAGAGGAACACCGAGTGCATGGCCTTGCGCACCGGCTCGTTGCCGCGGAAGGCAAAGGAGAGGTTGGACACGCCGCCCGAGATTTTCACGCCCGGGCAGCGCTGCTTGATCTCGCGCGTCGCCTCGATGAAGTCGACGCCGTAATTGTCGTGCTCCTCGATGCCGGTGGCGACGGCGAAGATGTTGGGGTCGAAGATGATGTCCTCGGCGGGAAAGCCCACCTGGTTGACCAGGATGTCGTAGGCGCGGGCGCAAATCTCGACCTTGCGCTCCCTGGTGTCGGCCTGGCCCTTCTCGTCGAACGCCATGACGACGACGGCGGCACCGTAGCGGCGCACCTTGCGGGCCTGCGCGACGAACGGCGCGATACCCTCCTTCATCGAGATCGAGTTCACGATCGGCTTGCCGGCGACGCACTTCAACCCGGCTTCGATCACGCTCCACTTCGAGCTGTCGATCATGATCGGCACGCGCGCGATGTCGGGTTCCGAGGCGATCAGCTTCAGGAACGTCTCCATCGCCTTCTCGGCGTCGAGCAGGCCCTCGTCCATGTTGACGTCGATGATCTGCGCGCCGCTCTCGACCTGCTGGCGCGCGACCTCGATCGCGGCCGTGTAGTCGTCGTCGAGGATCAGCTTCTTGAACTTCGCCGAGCCGGTGACGTTGGTGCGCTCGCCGATATTGATGAAGGTGGCGCGCTGCGCCTCGGCGGCGCCGCTGTCGGGATCCTGTGTCATCAGAAGAAGCTCGCCGCTTCCATGCCGGAGAGCCGGAGCGCCGGCGGCAGGGCGTGCCACTGGCGCGGCTTCACCCCCTTCACCGCCTCGGCGATCGCGGCGATGTGCTTGGGGGTCGTGCCGCAGCAGCCGCCGACCACGTTCAGCCAGCCGTTCTCGGCCCAGCCCTTGACCAGCTTGGCCGTCATCTCCGGCGGCTCGTCGTAGGCGCCGAGCTCGTTGGGCAGGCCGGCATTGGGATAGACGCAGACCAGGCCGTCGACCTGCGGGTTCAGCGTATTGACGTAGGGGTGCAGCTCGGTGGCGCCGAAGCTGCAGTTCAGCCCCATGGTGAGCGGCTTGGCGTGGCGCACCGAATGCCAGAACGCCTCGACCGTCTGGCCGGAGAGGTTGCGGCCGGCGAGATCGGTCAGCGTCATCGACACCATCACCGGCAGCGCCTCGCCCCGCGCCTCGGCTGCCTCGTCGGCGGCGACCAGGGCGGCCTTGGCGTTCAGCGTGTCGAACACGGTCTCGATCAGGATGAAGTCGACGCCGCCGTCGAGCAGGCCGTCGATCTGCTCGCGGTAGATGCCCTTCATCTCGTCGAACGACACGGCGCGAAAGCCCGGATCGTTGACGTTGGGCGATACCGACAGGGTCTTGTTGGTCGGCCCCAGCGCACCGACCACGAAGCGTGGCTTGTCGGGATCGCGCGCGGTCGCGGCGTCGGCGCAGGCGCGCGTCAATCTCGCCGCGGCGAGGTTGACCTCGCGCGCCAGGCCGGGAATGCCGTAGTCCGACAGGCTGATGGCGTTGGCGTTGAAGGTGTTGGTGGCGACGACATCGGCGCCGGCGTCGAGGTAGGCGTTGCAGATCTCGCTCACGATCTCGGGCCGCGTCAGGTTGAGCAGGTCGTTGTTGCCCTTCTGGTCGTGCGTGAAGTCGCGGCCGCCGCGGAAGCCTGCCTCGTCGAGCCGGTAGCTCTGGATCATCGAGCCGTAGGGGCCGTCCTTGACCAGGATTCGCTCGCCGGCGATGTCGCGCAGAAGCTGCGCCTTTTCCATGCGGGCCTGGGTCATCGCGGACGTACTCCCAGCAGATGGCAGATGGCGAAGGTGAGGTCGGCGCGGTTCAGCGTGTAGAAATGGAACTGGTCGACGCCCTCGTCGCGCAACCGACGGCAGAGATCGCCGGCGACAGTGGCGGCAATCATGCGGCGCGTCTCGACATCCTCGTCCAGCCCGTCGAACAGGTTGGCGAACCAGGCCGGCACCTTGGAGCCGCACAGGCCGGCGATCCGTGAGACGCCCTGGAAGTTGGAGACGGGCATGATGCCCGGCACGATCGGCACATGCACGCCCGCCGCTGCCGCACGATCGCGGAAGCGCAGGAAATCGTCGACCTCGAAGAAGAACTGGGTGATGCAGCGGTCGGCGCCGGCATCGATCTTGCGCTTGAGGTTGTCGAGGTCGGCGGCGACGTCGGCCGATGCGGGATGCTTCTCGGGATAGCCCGCGACGCTGACCTGGAAGTCGCCGATCCGCTTCAGGCCCCCCACCAGCTCGGCGGCGTTGGCATAGCCTCCGGGATGGGGACTGTAGGTCGCGCCCATGCCGGCCGGCGGATCCCCGCGCAGCGCCACGATGTGACGGATGCCGGCATCCCAGTAGGCACGCGCGATATCGTCGATCTCGCCCCGGGTCGCACCGACGCAGGTGAGGTGGGCGGCGGGATCGACGCCGGTCTCCTTCTTCAGCCGCACGACGGTCTCGTGCGTGCGCTGGCGCGTCGAGCCGCCGGCGCCGTAGGTCACCGAGAAGAATGTCGGCCTGAGCGGCGCGAGGCGCGTCACGGTCTCCCACAAGGTGCGCTCGGCCGCCTCGGTCTTGGGCGGCGAGAACTCGAACGACACCTCGAGGCCTTGCGGCGCGCGTGCGGGGAACTCGGCCATCGCGACGCTGAGCGGGCTGGCCAGCGGGCCGGTGTCGGGACTCATCGGGACGCTCCTTGAGAGGACAGGGCAGGGGATCGGGCCGACGCGCGCTCGGCTACGTCGCGCTCCGTCAGGTCGCGCTCGCCGCGCCAGATGCCGGTCATCAGGCGCCGGCCGGGGAAGTGGATCGGCTCCAGCGGATTGAGGCCGGCGCTGCGCAGCCAGCCTTGCACCTGGTTGTCGGCGAAGCCGAGATGCACGTGAGCATGCTCGCGCTTCAGCTCGACCAGGTCGTGCGGCGAGAAATCGACCACCAGCACGACGCCGCCGGGGCGCACGACGCGCGCCGCCTCGGCCAGCGCGGCGGCCGGATCGTCGGCGTAGTGCAGGACGTGATGGATGGTGACGACGTCGAAGCTGTCGGCGTCGACCGGCAGGGCGTACATGTCGCCCTGACGGATGTCGGCATTGTCGATGCCGGAACGGGCCAGGTTGGCGCGGGCCAGCGCCAGCATCTCGCGCGATTGGTCGATGCCCAGCGCCTGCTCGACCTTGGGGGCCAGCACCTCGAGCAGGCGGCCCGTGCCGGTGCCGATGTCGAGCAGCCGCCGCGCGCCGATCGGCAGGTGATGGGCGAGCGCGCGCTCGATCTCGCGGTCGGCGACATGCAGGGCGCGCAGCTCGTCCCAGCGCTGGGCGTTGTCGCGGAAGTACCGCACCGCCGCCGTCTGGCGGCGCTGCTGCAGGGCGTCGAGCCGGGCGCGGTCGGCGGCAATGCGGCTGTGCCGCGGATCGAGCCGGCGCACGAACTCGCGCACCAGGGCCGCGTCGTCGCCTGCCGTGACGAGGCGGAAGCGGGTGAACTGGGCTTCGCGGAAGCGCTCCAGCAGCCCCGCCTCGACCAGGAGCTTGAGATGGCGCGACACGCGCGGCTGGCTTTGGCCCAGGACATGGACGTAGTCGCTGACGGTCAAATCCTCGCGTGCCGCCAGGGCGAGGATGCGCAGCCGCGTATCTTCGGCCGCGGCGCGCAGAAGGACGAGCAAATGATCCATGAACTAAAGAATATAAGTATATCTTTATGTTTGCAATCTCGATCTATCCGGAAGCACCCCTCGGCAATCTGCTTCAAAGTGCGGACGCCCTGTGCCAGACTAATTTTTGCATTGGCCCAGGGCATTCAGGGCCTTGGGGTCGGACGGGGTTGGCGTCGATGATTGTAAGCGTGTCCAAGTCGATGATGGGCGGCGCCCGTCGATCCGTCGCCGTGGCCGCGCTGGCGGCGCTGCTGGCCGGCGGCTGTGCCTCGGGCGATACCGGGGCGGCCGAGGTCTGGGACCCCATCGAGACCCCCAACCGATTCATCTTCTCGTTCAATCGGGCGATCGACGTCATGGCGGTCCGGCCGATCACCGTGCTGTATCGTGATTGGGTGCCGGAGCCGGCGCAACGGAGCGTCCGCAACGTGCTCGACAATCTCGGTGAGCCGGTCACCGCGATCAACGAGGTCTTCCAGGGCGATCCCAGCCGGGCCGCAACCACCATGGCGCGGTTCCTGGTCAACTCGACCATCGGCGTCGCTGGCTTGTTCGACGTCGCCACGAGCTTCGGCCTGACCCGCACCAAGGAAGATGCCGGCAAGACGATCGGCCTATGGGCCGGCAAGGGCGTCGACCCGGAAAATGGCGGCTTCTATCTCATGCTGCCGCTGGCCGGCCCGTCCAATGCGCGCGACGCCACCGGCCTCATGATCGACTATGCCATCGATCCCTTCCAGATCCTGCCGATCGCCTTCAACTGGGACTGGTTCTACTACTCGGCGCCGCGCTACGCCCTCACGGTGATCGACTATCGCTCGCGCACCATGTTCGCCCTCGACGACCTCGAGAAGAACAGCGTCGACTACTACGCCGCGCTGCGCTCGGCCTACACGCAGAATCGGGCCGAGCTGATTCGCGCCAAGCGCGAGAAGACCGACACCAAAGGCGAGCTCGAGCGCCGCGACGATCTCGCTTTGGTGAAGTGAGGTTTTCGCTACTCGGCATCGATGCCGTGCTAGAAGCGGTCAGTCACAAGCCATTGCAAGGGAGCGAACGGTGTCGCTGCTCGCCAGTCGTCGTGTTGTCCTGGGTCTCGCCGGTGGCAGTGTCGTAGCGCTTCTCGCGCTGCCGGCGGCCGCATCCGACCCGGCCGCTCAATTGATCGAGAAAACGGCTGCCGAGGTGATCCAGATCATCAAGGCCACGACGCCCGGCCCGGCGCGCCAGTCGGCTATCCAGAAGGTGCTGCAGACCAGCTTCGACCTGCCGTTCATGGGCCAGACGGCGCTGGGCGCGAACTGGAACAAAGCCGACGAGCAGCAGCGCATGCGTTTCCTGAAGGCGGCCGAGAGCGCCGAGGCGCGCGCCTACAGCGAACGCTTTGGCCAGTATGGCGGGCAGACCTTGACCCTCGGCAAGGTGACGAACCGTCCCAACGGCGTGTTCATCGTCGATAGCCGGCTCAACCAGTCGAACGGCCAGCCGATCAAGCTCGAATGGGAAGTCCGCGATGCCGGGCGCGGCCTGCGCATCACCGACGTCAAGGTCGAGGGCGTCAGCATGGTCATGACTAGACGTTCCGACTTCAATTCCTACATTCAGAGCAACGGCGGCACGGTCGAGCCGCTGATCAAGGAACTGGAGACCCGGGCGGCGCGCTGATTTGCGCCGGTCCGGCGAACGAACTAGGATCGCGGCAGGGAGGCGATTTTCCTGGCCCGCCGTTCCGTAGGAATCTCGGCAGTGTCGTGAGGAGAGCGCCATGGACAGCTCACTGGTCAAGAACGCGGTCGAGCCCCGCTCGGTCGATCCGGTGTGGACACGAATTCGGGAAGCCGCCCAGACAGCGGCCGCGGCCGAGCCGGTGCTCGCCGGCGTCCTCCATGCCACCATTCTCAGCCAGCCGAAATTCGAGGGTGCGCTCAGCTACCATCTGGCGCGCCTGGTCGGCACGACGGAAGTGCCGGCGGCGCTGATCCGCCAGACCTTCGAGGAGGCGTTCGTCGCCGATCCGTCGATCGGCATGGCCGCGCGCGCCGACATCGTCGCGGTCACCGATCGCGACCCGGCCTGCACGTCGCACCTCGATCCGCTGCTGTGGTTCAAGGGCTACCATGCGCTGCAGACCTATCGCGTGGCGCATTGGCTGTGGCTGGAGCGCCGCCGGACTCTGGCGCACTATCTGCAGAGCCGGGCCAGTGCCCTGTTCGGCCTCGACATCCATCCCGGAGCGACCATCGGCAAGGGGATCTTCATCGACCACGGCACAGGCGTGGTGATCGGCGAGACCGCGGTGGTGGGCGACGGCGTGTCGATGCTGCACGGCGTGACGCTCGGCGGCACCGGCAAGGAGCGCGGCGACCGCCATCCCAAGGTGCGGCGCGGCGTGCTGCTCGGCGCCGGGGCCAAGGTGCTGGGCAATATCGAGATCGGCGCCTGCGCCAAGATCGCCGCCGGCAGCGTGGTGCTCGATCCGGTGCCGGCCGGCTGCACCGCGGCCGGCGTGCCGGCCCGCATCATCGGCTGCGTCGACGTGCCCGAGCCGGCGCTGGAGATGGATCAGCGGATTTGAGCCGCGCCAGCCGTCCGAGCGTGGGCGCTATCGCCTGAGCCAGGCCCAGGCGAAGACCAAGGCGGCAACGCCGTGGCCGGCGGCTCCGATGACGAGGAGTTCGTTCGGCCAGGTTCCGGTGCCGACCATGGTCGCCAGCATCAAGGTGGCGAGGTAGAGCGTGGCGAGCGCACTGTAGAACAGCAGCCCGCGCCAGAGGCGCTTGCCGCCCAGCGCGGGCCAGAAGCCGACGCCGACAGCGAACAGGGCGATGCCGAGCAGCCGCAGGCCAACGACCTGGCCTGGGCCGCCGAGCCCCTGCTCCGCTAGTATCCGATTGACCGCGATGGCGCCCAGCACCAGGGCAAAGCCGCCAGTGACGCCCACGAAGGCGGCAATCGCCCGCACCAATTGCGGTCCCGTTATCCCCGCGCGGTAGACGTCGCCGAACGACGTGTCCCGCGATTGCTGGAACGTTCTCATGTTCACCCCATTCTCGATCGAGCGATTCCCAGGTCGCTCGACCGAACCCAATTGCTTGACCTTCCCGGGCCGCAGGCAAGCGCAGATGACACGCCGTGGCAAGCGGGATCGCGGCTGGGACTCGAAATGTCGCAGGGACCATTACAACAGTTCGAACCCGGTCATTGCGGGGCCGGCCGGCGGCGCCGCGACGGCGTAATCCGGGCGATCCTATGAAGGGGCCGGCGTGGCCGGCTTCCTCACGGGCCAGATCTTGGCCATCGCCCAGCTCACCAGCAGCCCGACCAGGCATCCGAACAGGACCTCGGCGACCTTGTGCAGGCCCTGCTCCAGCCCGCTCAGCTTGGAGTGGCTTTCCAGGCCCGAGGCGATGACGAGCGCGGCGGTGATCGGCGCCTGGCGCCACATGGTCTGGATGTGGATGACGTAAGACGAGACGAAGACCGTGACCGCGAGCGCGAAGGGCAGCTTCCATTCACTGGGATCGCCGACCGCCAGGAACGCCAGCCCGACGACGCAGCCGACCAGCACGTTGATCATGCGGCTCCTGAACATGCGCGTCGCCTCCTCGATCTGGGGATCGGAGGCGGCGATCATCGAGGCGATCGCCCAGATCGGATTGGTGTCGGCGATGTGGACCAGCACGAACCAGACGATCGACGAGGCGATGAAGACGTTGACGGCGAAGCGAACGCCCAGAATGTCGCGTCGGACCTTGTCGGCCCATTGCAGCAGCGTCTGCATGTTCAGTGGCGGCAGCGGCATCGTTCGTCTCCCCGCATGACGCTACTCCCAGTGGCGCGCGGGAGACAATTCGGGGACGCTCTCATTCTCCTCCCCCGTAATCGGGGGAGGTGGCCCGAAGGGCCGGAGGGGGAGAGCCTCAGTCGAGCTTCTGGAAATTCCGACGTCGGAATCGGAGGAACCTCGACTGAGGCTCTCCCCCTCCGCCCTGTATGACAGGGCACCTCCCCCGATTGCGGGGGAGGCGAGAGTTGGCCGAACTCTAGCCCCTCACCAGCGGCTTGTACTTGATGCGGTGCGGCTGGTCGGCATCGGAGCCGAGGCGGCGGTGACGGTCGGCTTCGTAGTCCTGGTAGTTGCCCTCGAACCATTCGACGTGGCTGTCGCCCTCGAAGGCCAGCATGTGGGTGGCGATGCGGTCGAGAAACCAGCGATCGTGGCTGACGATCACGGCGCAGCCGGCGAAATCGACCAGCGCTTCCTCGAGCGCGCGCAGCGTGTCGACGTCGAGATCGTTGGTCGGCTCGTCGAGCAGCAGCACGTTGGCGCCGCTCTTCAGCATCTTGGCCAGATTGACCCGGTTGCGTTCGCCGCCCGAAAGCTGGCCGACCTTCTTCTGCTGGTCGGCGCCCTTGAAGTTGAACGAGCCGCAATAGGCCCGGCTCGACACCTCGCGGTTGCCGAGCTTGATGATGTCGAGGCCGCCCGACAGCTCCTCCCACACGGTCTTGTTGGGATCGAGCGTCTCGCGGCTCTGGTCGACGTAGCCCAGCTTCACCGTCGGGCCGACCGAGAAGGTGCCGGCGTCGGGCTTGTCCTGGCCGGTGATCATCTTGAACAGCGTCGTCTTGCCGGCGCCGTTCGGGCCGATCACGCCGACGATGCCGCCCGGCGGCAGCTTGAAGGACAGATTGTCGATCAGCAGCCGATCGCCGAAGCCCTTGGAGATCTTGTCGGCCTCGATGACGTGATCGCCGAGCCGCGGCCCGGCCGGAATGACGATCTGCGCCTGATCGAGCGTCGCCTGCTTCTCTTCCGCCACCATCTGCTCGTAGGCGGCGATGCGCGCCTTGCTCTTGGTGCGCCGCGCCTGTGCGCTCTGGCCCATCCATTCGAGCTCGCGCTGCAGGGTGCGCCGGCGGGCGTCGGCGGCCTTCTCCTCGAGCGCCAGCCGCTGGTCCTTCTGCTTCAGCCAGGACGAGTAGTTGCCCTCCCACGGGATGCCGGCGCCGCGATCGAGCTCGAGGATCCAGCCGGCGACATTGTCGAGGAAGTAGCGATCGTGGGTGACGGCCACGACGGTGCCCGGGAACTCGCCGAGATGGCGTTCGAGCCAGGCGACCGATTCCGCGTCGAGATGGTTGGTCGGCTCGTCGAGCAGCAGCATGTCGGGCTTGGACAGCAGCAGGCGGCAGAGCGCGACGCGGCGGCGCTCGCCGCCCGACAGCTTCTCGACGTCGGCATCGCCCGGCGGGCAGCGCAGCGCATCCATGGCGATCTCGACCGTGCGCCCGAGGTCCCAGCCGTTGCCGGCGTCGATCTTCTCCTGCAGCTCGGCCTGCTCGGCGATCAGCTTGTCCATGTCGGCGTCGGGATCGGAGAAGGCGTTGGAGACCTCCTCGAAACGCGCCAGCATCTGCGCCATCTCGCCGGCGCCGTCCATGACGTTGCCGAGCACGTCCTTCTTGCTGTCGAGCTTGGGTTCCTGCTCGAGGAAGCCGACCTTGACGCCCTCGGCCGCCCAGGCCTCGCCGGTGAAATTATCGTCCTGGCCGGACATGACCCTGAGGAGGGTGGACTTGCCGGAACCGTTCAGGCCCAGCACGCCGATCTTGGCGCCAGGAAGGAAGGACAGCCAGATGTCCTTCAGGACCTGCTTGCCGCCGGGAAAGGTCTTGTTCAGGCCCTTCATAACGTAAATGTACTGATAGCTTGCCATCTAATTGATTTTCCTCAATTTTCGACCCAGAGATCGCCAGTTTGGAAGTTATGCAGGCCGCAATCTCGATGTTCTTGCTTCTTGTCGAGTTCGACCTCCTGCCAACCAGACGGGCTCCTCCTCGGGTCACGTGTTCAGGTCGGAAGGCCGCCTAGATAGGCGGCCTCCGCAACGCATTCCAGTTCGAAGTGGGGCGGGTCTCCATGTTTCCGAACGCGCCCGTAGGCGACAAGAGATAGGTCCCATCCTTGTTCGGTCCATCGCAGCGGATTGGGCCTTCATGGACGATGGCAGGGCGATCTGCCGCCGCGCGAGGGTCTACAATATAGACCATATCGTGCAAATTCATCGACGATTGAAGGACCTTAAAGCGGCCATCGAAGGCGACGGCGCTATTGGGGCATGTTCATACAGCATTAATAATAGTAGATTTATGAACGGAAACATATGGGACATTGGAGAGGACATGGTAGAGGTCGCCGACCGCAATGAAGTGACGTCCCAGATGGAGCCTCTCCTGGTCTCCGATGGTTCACGGCTCCGAGGTCCGCTGACCGATCTGGCCGTCGACCTGGCGGCGAAGGCGGCGGGGTTCCGGCAGAGCCTGCCGTCGGGCGTGCGGATGGCCTTGGCCGATCTCGTTCGGGCGATGAATTGTTACTACAGCAATCTTATCGAGGGCCACGACACGCATCCGGTAGATATCGAGCGGGCGCTCAAGAACGACTACAGCGCCGATCCGGTCAAGCGAGAGCTCCAGCTCGAAGCCGGAGCGCACATGTCGGTGCAGCAATGGATCGATGCCGGCCATCTGAGGGGAGGCGCGACAACCGTCGCCGGCATCCGCGAGATACACCGTCGTTTCTGCGAGCTTCTGCCCGACGGCATGCTTTGGGTGGAAGACCCGGATACGCACGAACGAGCGCGCGTTGTCGGGGGCGAATTGCGCCGGCGCGATGTCATCGTTGGCCGGCATGTCCCGATCAGTCCTGGGGCCGTGCCGCGTTTTCTGGTGCGCTTCGAGAACGCGTACGCGCGGTTGGGGAAGACAGACTTCATTCTGGCGGTCGCAGCGGCGCATCACCGCCTGCTGTGGATTCATCCCTTCGTCGACGGCAATGGGCGCGTCGCGCGTCTCGTGTCGCACGCCATGCTGCTCGACGCGCTCGATACCGGCGGCGTCTGGTCCGTCGCGCGGGGACTCGCTCGCAACGTCGACCGGTACAGGTCACACTTGGCGGAGTGCGATCTGCAGCGGCGCAACGATCTCGATGGCCGCGGGAATCTGAGCGAGGAGGCCCTGGCTTCCTTCACGAGGTTCTTCCTCGAGGCGGCCATCGATCAGGCGGAGTTCATGGAAGGGCTTGTCCAACCTGACCGTCTGCGCGTGCGAATTCTGCTCTGGGCGGAAGAAGAAGCGCGGCTCGGCGCTTTGCCTCCCAAGGCCGGAACGCTGCTGGAAGCCCTTCTCTATAGAGGCGAGCTGCCGCGTGGCGACGTTGCCGATATTCTCGGCGTCACGCCGCGTCACGCGCGGCGCATCGTTTCGTCGCTCGTCGAGCGCGACGTGTTGACCTCGAAGGGGGCTCGCGAGCCGCTAAGGCTTGGTTTTCCTGCGTCGTTGGCAGGCCGGTGGATGCCGGGACTGTTTCCGGAGCCAATGCAACAGACTTGATGCTGTCGCGCTGCGGCTGAATGTGCGAAACGCCCCTGCCGTCGCCCGGCACACCCGGTGGGCGATCCGACCTGCCTCCGATCGCTTCTCCTGGAGATCGGAGAATGTCTCGGCGACCGTCGAGAAGCGGCGATCGAAGATGGGGGTGCTCGATCTCGAAGCGTACTTCCCCGTCGTGGTCGAAGATCCTATCGCTGGCCGTCTCTTGCCGAGTCCCTTCGACGATCTCGCCCTTCGGAAGGGAAAGATCGTTCGCCAGAAGTCTGGAATAATTCTAAAGAAGCACCATAGTCAGGAGCGACAACCAACCGAGGAAGACATGCCAGATGAAGCCAAATGCCCGTTCTCGGGCGGAACCCGCGCCCATACGAACCGCGACTGGTGGCCGAACCGGCTCGACCTCCAGGTCCTCCACCAGCACTCCGCCCTGTCCGATCCGATGGGCGGGGCGTTCGATTACGCCAAGGAGTTCGGGAGCCTCGACCTCGCTGCCGTGATCGCGGACCTGCATGCCCTGATGACGGATTCGCAGGATTGGTGGCCGGCCGATTTCGGCCATTACGGCCCGTTCTTCATCCGCATGGCCTGGCACAGCGCCGGCACCTACCGCGTCGGCGACGGCCGCGGCGGCGCCGGATCGGGCCAGCAGCGCTTCGCGCCGCTCAATAGCTGGCCGGACAACGTGAACCTCGACAAGGCGCGCCGGCTGCTCTGGCCGATCAAGCAGAAGTACGGCCGCAAGATCTCGTGGGCCGACCTGCTGATCCTCGCGGGCAACGTCGCCCTGGAGTCGATGGGCTTGAAGACGTTCGGTTTCGGCGGCGGCCGCAAGGACGTCTGGGAGGCCGACCAGGACATCGACTGGGGCCCCGAGGGCAAGTGGCTGGCCGACGAGCGCTACAGCGGCGACCGCGACCTCGCCAATCCGCTCGGCGCCGTGCAGATGGGGCTGATCTACGTCAATCCGGAGGGGCCGAATGGCACGCCCGATCCCCTCGCTGCAGCCCGCGACATCCGCGAGACCTTTGCCCGGATGGCGATGGACGACGAGGAGACCGTCGCGCTGATCGCCGGCGGTCACACCTTCGGCAAGGCGCACGGCGCCGGCGATGCCGCGCTGGTCGGCCCGGAACCCGAAGCCGCGCCGATCGAGCAGCAGGGCTTCGGCTGGAAGAGCGGCTTCGGCACCGGCAAGGGCAAGGACACGATCTCCAGCGGCCTCGAAGTGACCTGGACCACGACGCCGACCCGATGGAGCAACGGCTTCTTCGCCAGCCTGTTCGGCTACGAGTGGGAGCTGACCAGGAGCCCGGCCGGCGCGCACCAATGGACGGCCAAGAACGGCGCCGGCGCGGGGACGGTGCCGGATGCCTTCGACAGCACGAAGCGTCACGCGCCGACCATGCTGACGACCGACCTCTCACTGCGCTTCGATCCGGCGTACGAGAAGATCTCGCGGCGCTTCTACGAGCACCCCGAGCAGTTCGCCGACGCCTTCGCCCGGGCGTGGTTCAAGCTCACGCACCGCGACATGGGACCGCTCGTGCGCTACCTCGGCCCGCTCGTGCCGAAGGAGCACCTGCTGTGGCAGGACCCGATTCCGGCCGTCGATCATCCGCTGATCGACGCGCAGGACGTCGCGGCGCTCAAGGCAACGATCCTGGCGTCGGGCCTGTCCGTCTCCGAGCTGGTGTCGACGGCCTGGGCCTCGGCCTCGACGTTCCGCGGCACCGACAAGCGCGGCGGCGCCAACGGCGCCCGCATTCGCCTGGCGCCGCAGAAGGACTGGGCGGTCAACCAGCCGGCCGAGCTGGCGAAGGTGCTGCAGACGCTCGAAGCGATCCAGACGGCGTTCAACGCCCAGCAGACCGGCGGCAAGAAGGTCTCGCTCGCCGACCTGATCGTGCTGGGCGGCGGCGCGGCCATCGAGAAGGCCGGGAAGGTGAAGGTTCCCTTCACGCCCGGTCGCATGGACGCCACGCCGGAGCAGACCGACGCGCATTCCTTCGCGCCGCTCGAGCCGACCGTCGACGGCTTCCGCAATTACGCGCGCGGCAGGCAGCGCCTGTCGCCCGAGGCGGCGCTGGTCGATCGCGCGCAACGGCTGACGCTGACGGCGCCCGAGATGACCGTCCTGGTCGGCGGCCTGCGCGTGCTGGGCGCGACGGTCGGCGGCTCCCGGCACGGCGTCTTCACCAGGAAGCCGGGGACGCTGACCAACGACTTCTTCGTCAACCTGCTCGACATGGGCACTGAATGGCAGCCTGCCGCCGATGGCGAAGGCGTGTACGAGGGCCGCGACCGCAAGACCGGCGCGCGCAAGTGGACCGCCACCCGCGTCGACCTGATCTTCGGCTCCCACGCCGAGCTGCGCGCGCTCGCCGAGGTTTACGGCAGCGCCGATGCCAAGCGGAGGTTCGTGAAGGACTTCGTGGCCGCGTGGACCAAGGTGATGAACCTCGACCGGTTCGACCTCGGCTGAATCGAGTTGAGTAGGCGCGAGCCCTTCTCATCCCCCGTGCATATTATGTTCCTCTCTCCCGCTAGGGGGAGAGGAGCACGAACCTGTGTCCACTCCGTCCCGCCCGCTTGTAGCCGCTCCGCCGAACGGGTTGAATGACGGCGGGAGAGACGCTCACGCATGCTGGCGGAACCAACCGTCCTGGCGCTGTCGCTCGCCTATCTCGGGCTGCTGTTCGCCGTGGCCTGGATCGGCGACCGCCATGCGCGTACCTGGTCGGCCAACTCGGTGGCGCCGGCGGTCTATGGCCTGTCGCTCGCCATCTACTGCACGTCGTGGACCTTCTATGGCGCGGTCGGCCGGGCCTCGACCTCGGGCATCGACTTCATCCTGATCTATACCGGCCCGGCGCTGGTCGTCGTGCTGGGCTACCCGATGCTGCGCAAGATGGTGCGGCTCGCCAAGCAGCACAACGTCACCTCGATCGCCGACTTCCTCGCCGCGCGCTACGGCAAGAGCCGCGTCGTCGGCGTCTCGGCCACCCTGTTCGCCACCGTGGGCGTGCTGCCCTACATCGCGCTCCAGCTCCAGGCGGTGTCGTCGACCTTCAAGACCATCGCCGAGCCGACGCCGTGGCTCGACGGCTCGCGCGGCGTGGTCCACACCGACACCTCGCTGATCGTCGCCGCGCTGATGGCGGTGTTCACCATCCTGTTCGGCGTGCGCCACGTGCAGGCGTCCGAGCAGCATCGCGGCATGATGCTGGCGATCGCCTTCGAATCGGTGGTCAAGCTGCTGGCGTTGCTGACCGTCGGGCCGTTCGTGCTGTTTGTCCTGTTCGAGGGGCCGGCCGATCTGCTGGCGCGGGTCGAGCAGGTGCCGGCGGTCGCCGACCGGCTGGCGCGCGAGGGCTCGCCGCTCACCTGGGTGGTGACGACCCTGCTGTCGGGCATGGCCTTCCTCTGCCTGCCGCGCCAGTTCCACGTCGCCGTGGTCGAGCACGACCATCCGGCCAGCCTCGCGACCGCGCGCTGGCTGTTCCCGTTCTACCTGGTGCTGGTCAACCTTTTCGTCTTGCCGATCGCGGCGGCGGGGCTGCTGCTGCTCGGGCCGCAGGTCAACCCCGACGTCTTCGTGCTGCAATTGCCGATCGCGCACGGCCAGTCCTGGCTGTCGGCCTTCGTGTTCATCGGCGGCCTGTCGGCGGCCACCTCGATGGTGATCGTGGCCTGCATGGCGCTGTCGGGCATGATCGGCAACGAGCTGGTGATGCCCTATCTCCTTCGCCGGCAAGGCCGATGGGGAGCGGGCGGGGCGCGCGACATGGGGCCGCTCGTCGTGTTCGTGCGCCGCGCCGCTGTCGTGCTGATCCTGATGGCGGCTTACGCCTACGAGCGCATCATCTCGGGTTACCTGCCGCTCGCCTCGATCGGCCTGATCAGCTTCTGCGCCGTCGCCAACTTCGCGCCCGGCGTCGTGCTCGGCCTGTACTGGCGGCGCGCCCATCGCTTAGGCGTCGTCGCGGGCCTCGCCGGCGGCTTCGTCGTCTGGCTCTACGCGCTGCTGCTGCCGACCCTGCGCCAGGGCGCCGGCGGCGGCCAGATGGCGCCGCTCAGGGGCTGGCTGCCGTCGCCGCTCGCCGAGCTCGATCCGGTGGGGCAGGGCTTCGTCGTCGGCGTCGTGGTCAACACGCTGCTGCTGGTCGGCGTGTCGCTGCTGGTCCGCGCGGTCGGTGCCGACGCCGAGCAGGCGCGCGCCTTCGTCGGCGGTCCCGACCCGTCGGGCGACCGGCCGGAGCGGCCGCAGCGCCAGGCGCCGGCCGACGCCGCGCGCATCGACGAGCTGCGCGAATTGCTGACCCGCTTCGTCGGCGCCGAGCGCGCGCTGCGCGC
This sequence comes from Reyranellaceae bacterium, assembly GCA_046349335.1. Lineage (GTDB taxonomy): Bacteria > Pseudomonadota > Alphaproteobacteria > Reyranellales > Reyranellaceae > Reyranella. The sequence goes on along the minus strand of JAXMCO010000001.1, from coordinate 407,417 downwards.
TTTGTCGGGCGAACCGCTGTCGATCGAGGCGGCGTTGGTGCGCACCGAGCGTGTGCTGTCGGGCACGCTGGGCGCCGCCTCCGCCCGCATCATCGTCGCCGCCTTCGGACGGCGCGGCCGCCTGCTGCCGCGCCGCGCGCGAGCGCTGATCGACGAGGCGTCCGAGGCGATCGGCTACAATTACGAGATCCTTCGCAACACTCTCGACCATGTCGGCCTGGGCATCGCCGCGTTCGACCGCGACCGGCAGCTCGAGATCTTCAACGACCGCTTCACCATGCTGCTGTCGCTCGACGGCGAGCAGGTGGCGGTCGGCGCCTCGCCGCTGCAAGTCGGCGCCACCTCCGAGATCGCCGACCTGCTGCGACGGCCGGCGGCGCCGCAAACCCACGAGATCGCCACCCGCGAGGGCCGCGTCGTCGAGCTGCACCTCGATCCGCTGCCGAGCGGCGGCTTCGTTGCGACCTGCAACGACGTGACGGCGCGCGCGCGCACGGCCGAGGCGCTGCGCGAGAGCGATCGCCAGCTCCGTCAGGCGGCCGAGACGCTGGAGCAGCGCGTGGCCGAGCGCACCGTCGAGCTGGAGGCGAGCCGCGCCGAGGCCGAGGCGGCCAATCTCGGCAAGACCCGCTTCATCGCCGCGGCCAGCCACGATCTGCTGCAGCCGCTCCACGCCGCGCGCCTGTTCGCCGCCGCGCTGATCGATCGCGATCCGGGCAACGATCTCGGCGGCAAGATCGACAGCAGCCTCGGCGCCGTCGAATCGCTGCTCGATGCTCTGCTCGACATCTCCAAGCTCGATGCCGGCGCCTTCCGCCCGGAGAAGCGGCCGTTTGCCCTGCAGCCGATGTTCGACTCGCTGGCCACCGCCTTCGCGCCGGTGGCGGCGCGGCGCGGCGTCGAGCTCGTCGTCGTGCCGACGCGGGCCTTCGTGTCGACCGATCCTGCCTTCCTGCGCCGTATCCTGCAGAACCTCCTGTCCAATGCCTTGCGCTACGGCCGCGTCGAAGGCCGACGGCCGCGCGTGCTGCTCGGCTGTCGCCGGGTCGGCGGCGATGCGCTGCGCATCGAGGTCAGGGACAACGGGCCGGGCATCGCCCCGGACAAGCAGGCCGTCATCTTCGACGAGTTCGTGCGCCTGCAGGCCGAGGACGACGCGCCGCGCGAGGAGCGTGGGCTGGGACTGGGACTGGCGATCGTCGACCGAATCGCGCGCATGCTCGAGCTGCCGATCGGGCTGGCCTCGGCGCCGGGCGAGGGCTCGACCTTCTCGCTCGTCCTGCCGCGCGTGGCCGCCGTGCTGACCGCGCCGATCGCGCCGGCCGGCCCGCGTCCGACGCCGTCGGTCGAGGCCGGCAGCTTCGTGCTGTGCATCGACAACGAAGCCAACGTGCGCGAGGCGATGGCGACCCTGCTGGGCGGCTGGGGCTGCACGGTGGCAACGGCGGCCTCGCACGCCGAGGCGCTGCTGCAGGTCGCCAAGGCCGGCCGCCTGCCCGATCTGGTGCTGGCCGACCTGCATCTCGACGGCGTATTCGGCGACGATCTCGACGGCCTCGCGGTCGTCGAGGCACTGCGCCGTGACTGGAACCGCGCCGTGCCGGCCGCCCTGGTGACCGCCGACCGCGATCCGACGCTGCGCCTGCGCGCCCGCCTGCGCGACGTCGATTTGCTGCACAAGCCGGTCAAGCCGGCAGCCCTGCGCGCGCTGCTGCGCTGGCGCAGCCCGGCCGTCGCGGCGCGGACATCGTCGGCCGGATGATCCGATTCAACTGAAGCGCAGCAGGGGAACCGCGGCGGCGCTGAGCAGAATGGCCAGCACCTGCGGGCGGCTGAACGGCTCCTTCAGCCAGACGATGGCGATGACCAGGGCGAACACCGCGCTGGTGTCGCGCAACGCCGCTGCCGGCGCGATGGCGCCGCCGCTCCATACCCACAGGATGAGGAGATACGATGCCACCGAGGCGACCGCGATCGGCAAGGCGGCCGGCGCGTGGTGGACGAGGCTGCGCCACGAGTCGGCGCCCGAATGCCGGGCCCACAGCATGGCGATCGCATTGGTGATCGAGACAGCGAACCCGTAGGCCCATGGCGAGCCGGCCTGGCGCACGCCCTGCGCGTCGCACATGACGTAGCCCGCCGTGGTCACTCCGGCGAGCACGATCCAGCCGAGCGCCCGACGCGGCAGGCGCGTCCGCCCCGCCTGTCCGGCCGCGAGCAGCAGCAGGGACGCCGCCACCAGGCCGACGCCCGCCATGCCGTAGGCGCTCAGCGTCTCGCCCGACAGCAGCGCCGCCAGCGGCACGACCAGCAGGACCGACAGGGCGCGCACCACGGGATAGGCGATGCCGAAGCCCGACGCGTCGTAGGCGCGCAGTAGCGCAGTGACGGTCGCCAGGTTGAACAGGGTCGAGCCGGCGATCCAAGGCCAAGCCGCCGCCGCCGGCAAGCCGGTCCACAGCAAGGCAGGCAAAACGATCGCGGCGCTCGCCGCCATCTGCGCGGTCATCAGCTCGGCAGGCCGCGCGCCGGCTTTCACCGCGGCGTTCCAGCCGGCGTGCAGCACCGCACTCGTGAGCGCGGCCGCGACCTGCCAGCCGTCCATCGCTCAGCCCAGGGTGCGGTAGTAGAAGCTGGTGGCGCAGAGGCCGCCTCGCGGCCATAGCGCATAGCCGGGAACGGTGCCGACGAACACCCAGCCGAGCCGGGCGTAGAGCCGCTCGGCATCGCTGCCCGTGGCGGTGTCGAGCACCAGCAGCGTCTTGCCTGCTTGCCGTGCCGCGTCCTCGGCGGCGCGCAGCAAGGCGGCACCGACGCCGCGCCCGCGCGCCCGCCGATGCACCAGCATCTTGGCGATGTCGCCGCGATGCGGCTGGTTGTCGGGTTGCGCCAGCACCACCTGCACCGTGCCGACGATGCCGCTCGCGTCGCGCGCCGCGATCAGCAGGCGTGCGCCGGAGGCCACGTCCGGTGCCAGGCGGCGCCAGAAATCGGCCGCCTTGTCGGGCGGCAGCGGATCCATGAAGCTCACCGACGCGCCGCCGGCCACGCAATCGACCAGGACCGCCGCCAACTGTTCAATGGCCGGCTCGTCGAGGGTGGCCAGCCGATCGATGGCGATGCCGGTCGGAGGCGCCATGGCTGTTCTCTCAGCGCGCGACGACGACGGCATAGCGGGCGGGCTTGCGCGAGCGGTTGCGGTAGGTGGTCGGCCGGTCGAGCAGGAAGGCGAGGCAATCGCCGGTGGCGAGCCGATGACTGTGCTCGCCGACGGTGACCTCGATGCTGCCATCGAGCACCCAGACCTGGTGATGCACCGGGGTCTGTCGTGCCGTCGCCGCGTAGGCGACCCGCGCGCCCGGCGGAAAATCGATCTCGACGATCTGGAGCGGCGAGGGGAAGCCGCTCGGCGAGACGTTGCGCCGGACGTAGCCCGAGGCGGGATCGCGCCAGGCGACCTGGTCGGCGCGGCGCGAGACCGGACCGGCCGGCACGGCCGGCATCTCGAACAGCGCCGCCAGGCTGAGGTCGAGCGCGCCGGCCACCTTCTCCAGAACGACGGCGGTGGCGCTGGTCTCGCCGCGCTCGATCAACGAGATCATCGAGCGGCTGACACCGCTTTTCTCGGCCAGCGCCTCGAGCGTCATCGCCCGCTCGGCGCGCAGGCCGCGCACGCGCGCGGCGATCTGCCGATCGAGGGTGGCTTCGCTCATGGACGACCAAGGCCCTCGCCCCGGGGAGGGCACGCCGCGCCCGTCTCGAAGGGGGGATACGACAAGACTGCCACCCATCCTTCGAGACGCCGCGCTGCGGGCGGCTCCTCGGGAGGTCGTCGTTGTTCGCCGCAGGGGAGCGAGGTTCTCGCGGGGTCGATCACGTTTCAGGTATCCAATATACTGTCACATATGTCCAGTATATTGGATTGGCCGCAACTCAAGCCGGCGGCAGCGTCAGCCGGCGGGCCTCGATGACCGCCTGGGTGCGCGAGCGCACGCCGAGCTTGCGCAGGATCACCGTGACGTGCGCCTTCACCGTGGCCTCGCCGACGTTGAGCTTGTAGGCGATCTGCTTGTTGAGGTCGCCCTGGACCATCAGCGCCAGGACGCGCCATTGCTGCGGCGTGAGCTGTGCCGCCCGCTGGGAGAAGGGGTCGGCGGGCGTGACCTCGGGCGGGGCGAAGATCTCTCCGGCGAGGACGCCCTGCACGGTCCGCGCGATCTCGGCGAGCGGTGCCGACTTGTCGACATAGGCCGAGGCGCCGAGATCGAAGGCGCGGCGCACGATCGACGCCTCGCGCGCCGCCGAGACGACGATGATCGGCACCGTGGGATGCTCGGCGCGCAAGAGCGCCAGGCCGGTCAGGCCGTCCATGCCGGGCATGTCGAGGTCGAGCAGCAGGGCATCGATCTCGGGTTGCCGTTCGAGCTCGACGGCCGCCTGCTGACGTGACCCTGCCGTGACGATCTCGGCGCCGGCGAACGTCTGCGCAAGGGCCGAGGCGAGTGCATCGCGCACCATCGGGTGATCGTCGGCGACCAGGAATCTCAACTTGTCGGTCACCTTGCCGGTCCATCCTTCGACTAAAGTATGACGACACAGCAATTGTAGCCCACAGTTTGCTCGTGTAGTGAATCGAGAAGAACAAAAGCGCGACGTCGACAAGACGCATGGGTGGGGGAAACCGCGATCCGGTCGGGAAACATCGACCCGTCGCAACAATTCGAGTTGTCCTGCCGTGTGTCCTTCCAGGCGAGCGCGCCGTGTCGAGCTCGATCGATGGACCTGACAAGGGAGAGTGCGCCCATGAGCGTGGCAAGTGTTTCGGCCGGGGGCGGCCGTGTCGTTTCGCGCGAGGAGGAACGCAAGGTCATCTTCGCCTCGTCGCTCGGCACCGTGTTCGAGTGGTACGATTTCTACCTCTACGCGACGCTGGCTCCGTTCTTCGCGGCGCTGTTCTTCCCGCCCGGCAACGAGACGGCGGCCTTGCTGTCGGCCTTCGCGGCCTACGCCGCGGGCTTCCTGGTCCGCCCATTCGGCGCCCTCGTGTTCGGCCGCCTGGGCGACCTGGTCGGCCGCAAATACACCTTCCTGGTAACCATCCTGTTCATGGGCGCCTCGACCTTCGCGGTCGGCCTGCTGCCGACCTTCTCGGCGGTCGGCTGGCTGGCGCCCATTCTCATGGTGTCGTTGCGCCTGATCCAGGGCCTGGCCCTGGGCGGCGAGTATGGCGGCGCGGCGACCTACGTGGCCGAGCATGCCCCGCACGGCCGCCGCGGCTATGCGACGAGCTGGATCCAGACCACGGCGACCCTGGGCTTCTTCATGTCGCTCGCCGTGATCGGCATCTGCCGCACGCAGATGGACGCCAAGGTGTTCGCCGATTGGGGCTGGCGCATCCCGTTCCTGGTGTCGCTGATCCTGCTGATCTTCTCGGTCTATATCCGGCTCAAGCTGAACGAATCGCCGCTGTTCCAGCAGATGAAGGCGGAGGGCAGGGGCTCGAATTCGCCGCTGACCGACAGCTTCCTGCGCTATCCCAACAACCGGCTGGTGCTGCTCGCCCTGCTGGGGGCGACCGCGGGCCAGGGCGTGGTGTGGTACACGGGCCAGTTCTACGCCCTGTTCTTCCTCACCATCACGCTGAAGCTCGACTATCTGTCGGCCTACACGCTGGTGGCGATCTCGCTGCTGATCGGCACGCCGATGTTCATCTTCTTCGGCTGGCTGAGCGACAAGATCGGCCGGCTCAAGATCATCATGGCCGGCTGCCTGATCGCGGCGATCACCTACTTCCCGCTGTTCGGCGCGCTCACCAACGCCGTGAATCCCGACCTCGCGGCCTTCCAGGCCAAGACCAAGATCACGGTGACGGCCGATCCGGCACAGTGCAACTTCCACATCTTCGTCGGGCCGTGGTCGAAGTTCACCGAGTGCGACCGGGCAAAGGATGCCCTGACGAAGTCGGGCCTGTCCTTCACCTCGGTGGCCGGCGCGGCAGGATCGCCCGTCGTCATCTCGATCGGCGACAAGAAGCTCGAGGGCTTCGACGCCAAGGAAGGTGCCGGGAAGCTCGCCGCCGCCCTCAAGGAAGCCGGCTACTCGGCGACCGCGGACAAGGCCAAGGTCAACTGGTTCATGGCCGAGCTGATTCTGGTGATCTTCCTGGTCTATGTGACCATGGTCTACGGACCGATCGCAGCCTTCCTGGTCGAACTGTTCCCGACCAACATCCGCTACACCTCGATGTCGCTGCCGTATCACATCGGCAACGGCTGGTTCGGCGGCATGCTGCCGTTGCTCGCGACGGCGCTGGTCGCTTGGTCGGGCGACATCTACTACGGCCTGTGGTACCCGATCGGCATCGCGGTCATGACGCTGGTGATCGGCACCATCTTCCTCAAGGAAACCAAGGACGTCGACATCACCAAGTAGCGCGGCGTCCTCGCGAAGAACCGAGCCGGCGGCCTCGCAAGGGCCGCCGGTTTGCTTTTGCCGCCGATCGCGCCATGCTGGCCGGCCGCATCCACTCGTTCATCTGAGGCGACCATGAACCTCGACGCCATCGCCATCGGCCATCGGCCGCCCGAGGACGTCAACACCGTCATCGAGGTGCCGATCGGCGGCGAGCCGATCAAGTACGAGATGGACAAGGCGGCCGGCACGCTGGTCGTCGACCGCTTCCTCTACACGCCGATGCGCTATCCGGGGAATTACGGCTTCGTGCCGCACACCCTGTCGGACGACGGCGATCCGATCGACGTGCTGGTCGCCAACACGCGGCCGATCATCCCGGGTGCGGTGATGAACGTGCGGCCGATCGGCGTGCTGCGCATGGAGGACGACGGCGGCGGCGACGAGAAGATCATCGCCGTGCCCTCGTCGCGCATCACCCAGCGCTACGTCAAGGTGACGACCGCCGCCGACCTGCCCGAGATCACGCGCCACCAGATCGAGCACTTCTTCATCCACTACAAGGACCTCGAGCCGGGCAAATGGGTGAAGCTGCTGGGCTGGGGCGACGTCGACGAGGCGCGCCGCCTCATCGTCGAGGCGATCGAGCGCGCCAAGGCGCGGCGCTGACGAGCGGCGACATCGCGGCCTCGATGCGAAGGAGATTGCCGCCGCTGCGGCCCGCTCGCGACCGCCCGTCGGCGAAACGTCACGAGCGCTTGAACATCCGCCGGGCCTTGTCGGTGTCGTAAGCTCTTTCGTCGAGCGACTCGGGGTCCCATTCGCTGCGCTGGATGCCGAACAGGTCGCCGCCATAGACGTGCAGCGCGCCAGTCGACCGCGCGATCGGATTGACCACCGAATGGATGACATCGGCGCCGAACGACACGGCCTCGCCGGTCGAGATCGACTTGGCGCCGGCCGCCTCGATGCGGCCGTCGGCTCGATCGGGCAGGCGGCGCCACAGGATATTGTCTTCCCGGCCGTCGTAGATGCCGATCACCGCCCACATGCGATGATCGTGCGGCATGATGATCGCGTTCGCCGGCCAGATCAGGTTGACGATGGTCAGGTGCGGCGAGCGATGCAGGAGATCGATGCCGCCGGGCTTCGGCTCGCCCAGCCCCCGCTTCACGGCGGCCGGCTCCGACACGGCACGTGCGACGAGCTCGCGAACCGCCGTCGCCGCCTGCGGGCCGGCGAGCGCCGCCTGGCAATCGGCGACGAATTGATCCTTGTCGAACATGGCGATCCTCGCGGAAGACGGCGCCCGCTGCGCGCGGACGTCCGATTGTGTAACCTCGCCTCCATGCTGTCGACATCGCAAGAACGCCTGCTGCGCTATTGGGGACTCAACATGGCGATTGCCATGGAGCAATCCGGCGGCACGGCGTGGCCGTTGTTCGGCTATAGCAAGCCCGAGCAGGCGCGCTTCAAGGCGCTCGCCGATCAGCTTCCCGGCGCGGCGATGCTGGTGTTCTTCGCCGTCACGGTCGTCGTGTTCCTCGTGCTCGCGGCGCTCGCCGTCGTCCTGGTGCTGCTGCCCATCCTGACCCTGATCGCCCCCAACCCGGCCGACCTCACGCCGCTGCCCTTTGTCCTCACCATGGCGCTGGTGATCCTGATCGCCATCGGTGGCGGCTTTCCGCTGTCGCTCGCCATCGGCGCCCGCCTCGGCGATTCGTGGGGTGGCGGCACGCCCGTCGCCGCCGAGCCGGGCGACGGCGATCTCTATGCCAAGATCCGGCGCCAATTGCTGCGCTTCGCGCTGGTCGCGGGCGCGGTCTTCATCCCGGGTTGCCTGCTGTGGATCATCTTCGACATCCATGCCGGCCCGGTGATCGGGGTGCTGAAGATCCTCTGCGCGGCGAGCGCGCTGGGCGGCATGGTCGGCTTCTGGCGGACGCGGCCCAAGCGGAATTGAAGGGCAGCCGGCGATTGCACGGGGTTCGGCCTCGCCGTTAGCATTCGCCCATGAACGGACCCCTCGCCGGCCTGCGCCTCCTCGATCTCACCACCGTGCAGATGGGGCCGTGGTGCACGCGCATCGTCGCCGATTTCGGCGCCGAGGTGATCAAGGTCGAGGCGCCGGAGGGCGATTCGAGCCGCTACACCGGCGTGCCGCGCCATCGCGGCATGAGCGGCACCTTCCAGCACAACGCCAAGGGCAAGCGCTCGATCGCACTCGATCTCAAGCGGCCCGAGGCCAAGGCGGCGATCCTGTGTCTGGCGGCCCGGTGCGATGGCTTCGCCTCGAACATCCGCCCGGCGGCGCTGGACCGGCTGGGGCTCGACTACGAGTCGGTGCGCCAGGCCAACCCCACGATCGTCTATCTCAGCATGGTCGGCTACGGCAGCGGCGGGCGCTATGCCGGCCGCCCGGCCTACGACGATCTGATCCAGGCCGCCTCCGGCGTCACCATGCTGCTGCAGCGCTCGACCGGCGAGCCGCGCTTCATCCCGATGGCGGCGATCGACCGCATCGTCGGCGGCGCGGCGGCCAACGCCCTGCTGGCCGGGCTGCTCGCCAAGGAGCGCACCGGCATCGGCCAGCGCATCGAGGTGCCGATGTTCGAGACCATGGTGCAGTTCGTGCTGTCGGAGCACCTGCAAGGCACCACCTTCGATCCGCCGACCGGCCCGCCCGGCTACCAGCGCACCCTGTCGCGCTCGCGCCGGCCCTACGCCACCAAGGACGGCTTCCTCGCGATCCTGCCCTACAATGACGGCCAGTGGCGGCGCTTCTTCGAGGCGATCGGCAAGAGTCACGTCCTCGCGCAGGACCCGCGCCTCGCCGACATCACGTCCCGCACCGCCAACATCGACGCGCTCTACGACATGCTCGGCGAGGAGGCGAGGACGCGCACCACCGCCGAGTGGCTGGCGCTGCTGCAGAAGGCCGACATTCCCTGCATGGTACCGCACACGCTCGACTCGGTGCTCGACGATCCGCATTTGAAGGACCGCGGCTTCTTCGTGTTCCAGGACCATCCGTCGGAGGGACGCCTCCGCACCATGGACGAGCCCACCACCTGGTCGGAGACCCAGCCGGCGAGCGGAAAATTCGCCCCGCGTCTGGGCCAGCACACGCGCGAGGTGCTGGCCGAGATCGGATACGGCGAGGCCGAGATCGACGCCCTGGTCGCCGACAAGGTGGCCTTCACCGACTAGAGGGCAATCCAGCCCGAACGGACCGGGTCCGTCGCACAGGCCGTCCCCATGCGAGCCGGGCGGGGCCGGGTTCGCTGGCTCGCCTGTGGTTTTCGCATGCGACGCGAACCACCGGGCGGGGTAGGCTCGGCCCAACCAAGCGCCAAACCTTGCGGAGGAAACGATGGGCTACGATCTCGTCATCAAGAACGGCACGGTGGTCGACGGCACGGGTGCCAGGCGTTACCGGGCCGACGTGGCGATCGCCGGCGGCAAGGTGGCCGAGATCGGCAAGGTGAGCGAGGGCGCCAGGCGCACCATCGACGCCGACGGGCTGGTCGTGGCGCCGGGCTTCGTCGATCCGCACACCCATTACGATGCCCAGATCTGCTGGGACGGCGCGGTGACGCCGTCGTCGTGGCACGGCGTCACCAGCGTGGTGATGGGCAATTGCGGCGTCGGCATCGCGCCCTGCAAGCCCGAGACCCGCGAGATCGCCATGCGCGATCTGGTCAATGTCGAGGGCATCCCGTTCGACGTGCTCAACCAGGGCATCACCTGGGACTGGGAGACTTTTCCGCAGTTCATGGACGCCGCGGCGGCGCGCCAGCCGTCGCTCAACCTCGCCTTCATCGCCCCGCTGACGCCGTTCCGCCATTACGTCATGGGCGAGGCCTCGATGGAGCGCGCGGCCACGCCCGAGGAGACGGCGAAGATCGCTGCCCTGATCGGCGAGGCGGTCGATGCCGGGGCACTCGGCTTCTCCAGCACGACGCTCAACCAGCATATGGGCTACGAGGGCAAGCCGCTGGCCTGCCGCAACGCCAGCCGCGAGGAGATGAAGGCCTACGCCAACCAGCTCAAGGCGCGCGGCAAGGGCGCCATCGAGATCGCGCTCACCCGCCAGGTCGGCGTGCTCGAGCAGGACCAGTGCGAGCTGCTCGACTTCCTGCTGACCGAGAGCGGCCGGCCGGTGACCTTCATCGCCCTGTTCGATCGCGACGACATCCCCGAGGCGGTGCGCGACACCCTGCGCCGCGCCGCGCCGATGATCGCCAAGGGCGCCCGGCCGCAGACCTCGCCGCTGCCGCTGACGCGCGAGATCGACATGAACAACCCGTTCTCCTTCGCCGCCTTCCCGGCGTGGAAGCGGGTGTTCGCCGACACCGCCAAGGAAGCGCAGAAGAAGGTCTATGCCGACCCGGCCTTCCGCAACGCGTTCCGCGACGACCTCAGGAATCCCCTCGGCTTCGGCAATTGGGGCCGCATCGGCGTCCATGCGGTGCGCAACCCGGCGCTCAAGGCGCTCGAAGGCAAGTCGATCGCCCAGATCGGCCAGGAGCAGGGCAAGGACGGCGTCGACGCCTTCCTCGACCTGGTGCTGGCCGACAATCTCGAATGCGAACTCACCATGGCCTCGTGGAACACCCGCGAGGACCGCATGAAGGAGCTGCTCAACGACAAGTCGATCCTGATGGCGCTGGGCGACGGCGGCGCGCATGTCGACATGCTGTGCGACGCCGGCTACCCGACCTACCTGCTCGGCACCTGGGTGCGCGAGAAGCAGGCGATCACCCTGGAAGAGGGCGTGCGCAAGCTGACCTCCGATCCGGCCGACCTGTTCGGCCTCGCCGATCGCGGCCGCCTCGCCAAGGGCGCGCCGGCCGACGTGGCGATCTTCGATCCCGAGCGCATCGGCTCGACCAACCACGGCGAGCGCCGCTTCGACCTGCCGGGCGGTGCCAAGCGCATCGTCATGCCGTCCAAGGGCGTCGAGTACACGGTGGTCAACGGCGCCGTCACCTGGGAGCAGGGCAAGCTCACCGGCTCCAAGGCGGGCAAGGTGCTGCGCGGGTAAGGCGCCTCGGCCGGCGACCACATTCTCGCCACAGGGGGGTGCGCAAGAGGTCGGCGACCGGACGCAGAGGAGGATCGGCAGATCGGGAGGGCGGCATGAAAGCGGTCCCGCTCGTCGCGGCGGCGGCCCTCGCGCTGTTGGTCGGACCGGCGGCGCCCGGCCCCGCGGGCCGGTCCCCGGAACAAGCGGGCGCGGAAGAGCGCGTGCTGGGCGCGCGCGACGAGGAGCTTCCGGCGACTCGCGAGGTCGCGGCGGACGGCGTCGTGGCGGGCCTGCTCGATCTCGCTCTCGGGCGTGCCGGCGTGAGCCCGGACTTGACGGTGGAACTGCACCGAGCCTTCGCCGCCGTCCTCGATCTCGAGCGCGACGTGCGGCCGGGCGATGCCTTCCATGTCCGCTACACCGAGACCCGCAGCCCGCGCGGCGCCGTGATCGCCTGCCGGTTGTCGTGGGCGGAGTTCCGCACCCGCGCCAAGGGCAGCGTCTCGGTCCATCGCTTCCGCGGCCGCGACCAGGTCGAGCGCCTGTGGCTGGCCAACGGGCAGGCGGTGCAGCCTCCGGCGATGCGCCTGCCGCTCGACAGCGTGGTGGTGTCGTCGGGGTTTGGCGTGCGGCCCGATCCGTTCGACCAGCAGCCTGCCCAGTCGGGCAAGGCGGCCTCGATCCCGAGCCAGAAGGGCGTCGCTCCGGGCAAGCCGCCGGGGTCGGCCGACGCTCCGCTTCCCGTCGACACGCCGCTCGGCGTGCTGCTGGGCCTGGACGAACGGTCCGTCGCCGCGCTGAAGAAAGTGGCGCGCGGCCCGTGCGCGTCGTGCCTGCACGAGGGCATCGACCTGGTGGCGCCGGTCGGCACGCCGATCCGTGCCGCCGCCGACGGCGTCGTCACCGGGGCCGGGCCGAACGGGCCCTACGGCAACTGGGTCCGACTCGAGCATGCCGGCCGTCTCGCCACGATCTACGGCCACCTCGAGAAGTTCGCGCCCGGCATCCAGCCCGGCGCCAAGGTGGCGCAGGGCGATGTCATCGGCTCGGTCGGCAACACCGGGCATTCGACCGGCGCCCATCTCCATTTCGAGCTTCGCACGGACGGCAGGGCGGTCGATCCATTGCGCCATCCGCTGTTCAAGGTGGAGCGCCTGCAAGGCCCCGACCTCGACCGCTTCCGCCGACAGGTCGCCCGCGCGCTCGAGCAACGCGATACTGCTCGAGCGGCTTCTCCGTAGTCGGCCGCATTTTCAGGAGCTTCCCCCTGTGGCGCTGTTTACAGCGCCACAGGGGGAGGCAAAAAGAAGCCTGCAGACGCCTTATCCGCCATGGGGGTGAAAGGGGCGCACTCCGTCGCCGGTGGAATCACGCCGCCGTGTAAGGCTGGCCCCAGCGGTCCTGGTAGACGAAGTCGGCGAGCGGGCCGCGGCCGACCGGGCCGAACTTGCCCATCGGATAGCCGATCGGGAGGATGGCGTAGGAGTGGACGCCCTCGGGCAGGCCGAGGGCTGCGTCGACCTCCTTCGCGAACAGCATGTGGCGTGTCGTCAGCGTCGTGCCGAGACCGAGCGCGCGCGTCGCCAGCAGCATGTTCTGCACCGCCGGGTAGATCGACGCGCCAGCCATGCGGCCGGGGTTGGGGCCGTCCTCCAGGCAGGCGACGATCCACACAGGCGCCTCGTGGTAGTGATCCGTCAAATATTCGACCGCCGAATGCTGGCGCTGATAGCCTTCCTTGGTCGCGCCCGGCGGCGGCGCGCTGCTGGCATAGCGCGGGCCGATGATCTCGTCGTAGGCGCGCTTGTACCAGACCTGGACCGCTTCCTTGATCTTGCGATCCTTGATCACCAGGAAGCGCCAAGTCTGATTGTTGCCGCCGTTGGGCGCGCAGACACCGGCGCGCAGGATCTTGGTGATCAGCTCGTCGGGCACGGGATCGGGCTTGAGGCGGCGCATCGCGCGCAGCGTTTCGATGGTCTCGAACAGGTCGGGCATGCGGATTCTCCCAGGATCGCGAGGCCCGGCATCCTATCGGCAGGTCGCGGCGAAAACCACGCGTGCGGCCGGATCTGTCCAATCGATTGGAATCGTATGCGGCGTACGCTGCTCGGACGCCGGTTCGATGGACGCGGCTGACGAGGTCAGTGACTTGGGCGATTGCGCGCCAGCGATTCCCAGGCCGCCACGCAATCGTGGGCGTGCAGGCCGCGCTGGTGTTCCTTCGCGATTGCCGCCTGGGCGGCATAGTCGGTCGCCTTCGGATCGAGCGGCCGGGCCAGGCCGGCGGCCACCATCTCGCCGCCGAGATCGGAGCCGTCGGACGTACAGCGCGCGATCGTCGGACCGTTGGCGCCACTCGACACCGTCTCGCAGGCGATATGGCTGTCGCGCATGAAGCCGCGCAGGGCGGTCTTGGCGACAACGCCGCCCGGCCAGCCGTCGGCGCAGGCTTGGTGTGGTTCGAGCGTGTCGATCGCCCACAGGCGATAGAGCTTGCCGTCGAGCTTGAGGACGTCGCCGCTGATCGCGGTCTGAGCCGCGGCAGGACCGGTAGCGAGGGCCAGGAGAAGGGTGGACAGGAGGACATTGCGCATGGCGGCGGTGCTATGCCTCCCCTGCGGCTTAATGAAGGCGCGGTCGATCAGATCGGGCGGGACGAGAGGCAGCGCGCGGCATGGGCGGCCATGTGGTCATACTTGTTGGCGATATCCAGCATCAGTGCCTTGGCGATGGGATCGCAAAGCCGGCAGGCCAGGCTGCGCGCCTCGTCGGCGCGGGTCGCCCAGAAAGCCGGCGGCGGCGAGGCGGCCTGATCGTCCTGAATCATCGAGAGTCCTCGCCGTCGTCCGTCGACCTCCGCCCGGATCAGGACCCGAGAATGGGCTGCTCCACGCGGCCCTGTGAAACAGTTCACATGCTGCTACGCCATTTTTGCAGTTTTCTCATTTCAGATGCACATACACAATCTGTGAATCTTGATCACCTGACGCTCGACGACACGAGCGGCAGCGTGAAGGTCGCGTGGTCGCCCTTGATCTCGGGCGGCAGGGGCGCATAGGGCGAGCCGGCGCGGACACCGGCGAGGACGCCTTCGTCGAATGCCGGCACGCCGCTCGACTGGGCGATGCCGGCATCGAGCAGCCGGCCGTCGCGCGCGATCACGACCCGCACAACGGTGGTGCCCTGCCGCACGTTGGCGCGCGCCTGGTACTGGTAGCCGGCCAGCTTGCGCACGACCTGCCAGAGATAATTGTCGGAAATCCGCGCTCGGTTGTAGGCGTCCGCCGGATTGACGAACGGCGCCGGCGAGGGGTCTTCGGCGCGCGGCGGCGCCGACGGCCGGCGCTGGGGCGGCGCCGCCAGGGGCGAGGGTTGCAGCTCGGGGCGCGGCGGCGGCGGGGCCGGCCGGACCGGCGGTGGCGTCGGCGCGGCGTGCGCTTCGGGCTTGGGTGGCGGTGTCGGCTTGGGCGATGGCGGCGGTGCGAGGGCGGCCTGCGCGTCGGGCTTGGGCGGTGGCGTTGGCTTCGGTGGCGCGGCGAGCGCGGCCTGTTCCTCGCGCTGGGGCGGCGTCGGTGTCGGCGCGGCCTGCCTGGGCGGCTCGACGGTTGGGGTGGGCGCCAGAGCCGGGGGCACGGGCGTCGGCGGCGTTGCTTCGCGGGCCGCCGGTGGGGCCGGTGCCGGTGGCGTGTCGCGCTGCTCGGCCGCGCGCGGCACCTGCGTCGGCTTGTCGGCGGTGAGCTCGGCGGGCGGACGCAGGCCGAGCGGGACCGGCGGCGCGGGCGGCTCTGCGACCTTGGGCGGATCGGGTGGCTTCGGCGGGTCGGGCGGCCTGGCCGGCTCGACCGTCACCTCGATCGCCGTCTCCGGCAACGGCTCGCGCGGCTGGTGCAGACCCAGCCACACCAGCGCGAGCACGATCAGCGCGTGCAAGACGATCGCGAGCGCCAGCGCGAACGGCGATATTCGTCTGGATCGGAGGGCGAAGGCGCTGACAGCGTGGGCCACGGCGGTCCCGTTCTACGGCGAGGTCGGTCGATCTGCCAGCGCGCGGCTTGCTCCTGCGGCAAGTTCCTCGACGCCTGACGATGGGCCAAATCCGGCAGAGAAATCCGGCACGTTCATGGCAATTGTCGTCGCGCGCGCCGCCGCGGTGTGACCGCCTCGATCCATCGGTGCCGCAAGGATGATCGCAAGGCGCGGCGCGAGCTCGACGCGCTCGGCCGTTGCGCTCGCAGCGTGCGACGCGCGCAGCTCAGGTGTCGGCGCTCGCCGCCAGCACGCGCAGCGCGTCGATGATGTGATAGAACGAGCTGCCCGGCGCCGGCTCCTCGACCCATGTACCGTCGCCCATGAGCTTGTCGCGCCACAGGCCGGGCAGGGGCGTCTCGAAATAGCGCAGCAGCGCGTAGGCGGCAGCGACTGCGTCGGCGCGGTAGGCGCGCCGGACGTCGGCATTCTCCTCGGCTTGCGCCAGGATGAGCGCGGCCTTGAGCCATTCGGTCTGCGACCACAGCCTCGCCTTCGGGTCGTGCACCGACATGTCGTCGAGCAGCTCGAACACGGCGACACCGCGAACCGGGTCGATGCCGTGGTCGATGCCGGTGCGATAGAGGCGCCGCGCGATCCGGCGTGCATCGTCGCGGCCGCGCGCGCGACCCCAGCGCTCCAACAAGCCCGCCCATTCGAACTGATGGCCAGGCCAGACCAGCCGGCCGGCCAGGCCGGCGGCGGGTGACCAGTCGGCGTTGAAGTATTCGAGCAGGTAGCCGCCTCCGGGCACCACGAAGCGCCGCATGCCGAGCTCGGCGACCTCGTCGGCCAGCGTCCGCCAACGGGCGTGCGGCGCCACCTGATCCCAGGCCAGCGCAGCCTCCAGCAGATGCATGTGCGGGTCGGACTGGTACACGGCTTCGTCGACAAAGCCGGTGTAGCCGCCGTGCGGACAGCGCCGCTCGGCCAGCAGACGCTCGACAATGGTGACGGCGACGGGTTCGAGCGCGCGATTGGCGGTGGTGCTGGCGGCGTTGGCGCCGGCGGCGGTCGCGAGCGCCAGCAAGGCGAAGGCCTGCTCGTAGAGGTGCGGCGCTTTTTCGACCGGCCGGCCATCGCTTGCCAGCGCATTCCAGAACAAGCCGTCGGCGCGCCGGTAGCGGCCGAGAAAATAGTCGAGGCCGTGATCGACGGCCTGTTGCCACGGCCCTGACCAGCCGAGCGAACCGCCCACGGCATAGGAAAAGATCTGCCGTGCCTGCACGCGCGCGCGCCGCTCGCCGAGCACGGGCCGGCCCGCAAGATCGATGGCTTCGTGAAAGCCGCCGCCCGTTCGATCCGCCCCAATGTCCCACCAGGTCGGCAAGGCATTGGTGAGCAGCCACTGCATCAGGCGTGCGCGCAAGCGCGGGAGGTCGGTGTCGCTCATGTCGCGCACGAATCATGTTCCTCTCCCTCGCTCGGGGGAGAGGCTAGGTGAGGGGGCTTCGAAGATTGCGGCATCGCCTGCAACCCCCTCACCCAACCTCTCCCTCGAGCGGGGGAGAGGAGCTCGAAAATGGTTGCTGAAGCCGGCATCGCTCGTGAACTCGACTCACATCAGCTCGCTGTACGGCAGGAAATCGACTTCCGCGCCCTTCTGCAGCGTCGTCAAGTTCTCCGGCAGCTCGACCAGGCCGTCGGTCTCGGTGAGCGAGGTCAGCATGCCGGCGCCTTCCTTGGCGTAGCGCGTCGCCGTGGCGAGGGCGGCGACTGGCCGGTCGAGCGAGACGCGGACATATTCGCGGCGGCCGGCCTTCTTCCTGTAGTCGAAGGCGCTCCTGACGCGGAAGCGGTGGGCGATGTGCGGGGTGGTGCCGGACAGCGCCTCGATCATCGGCCGCACCACCAGCGCGCAGGTGAGCAGGGCGGCCACCGGATTGCCGGGCAGGCCGGCGAACGGCGTGGCGCCGATCTGGCCGAGGGCGACCGGCCGGCCGGGCTTGATCGCCAGCCGCCAGAAATGGAGCGAGCCGTGATCGGCGATGGCTGAGCGAACGTGGTCCTCCTCGCCGGTCGAGACGCCGCCCGAGGTGACGATCAGGTCGTGGCTCGCCGCCGCGCGGCGCAGGGCCTCGCCCAGGCTCGCCGCATCATCGTGCACGATGCCCATGTCCGCCACGTCGACGTCGAGCCGTTCCAGCAGGCCGGCCAGCACGTAGCGGTTGGCGTCGTGGAGCTGGCCCGGCTGCAACGCCTCGCCGGGCTCGCGCACCTCGTCGCCGGTCGACAGCAGCGCGACCGACAGACGGCGGCGCACCGGCACCTCGACGAAGCCGAGCGCCGCCAGCAGGCCGAGATCGGCCGGACCGAGACGCCGGCCGGCGGCCAGCGCGAGGGAGTCGCGCGCGACATCCTCGCCGGCGCGGCGGAGATTGGCGCCGCGCCTGATGCCGGGTCGGATCGTCACCAGGTCGTGATCACGCTGGCAATCCTCCTGCATGATCACGACGTCGGCGCCCTCGGGCAGCATGGCGCCGGTGAAGATGCGGATCGCCTCGCCCGGCCCGAGCGCCGTCGTGGCACCATGGCCGGCGGCGGCGCGATCGACGCAGCGCAGCACCGTCTCGCGCGTCGAATCGAGATCGTCGAAGCGCACGGCATAGCCGTCGACCGCCGAATTGTCGTAGCCCGGCACGGCAATCGGGGCGGCGATGTCCTGCGCCAGCGTGCGGCCGAGCGCCCGCCGCAGCGGCACCGGCTCGATGCCGGCGACCGGCTCGATCCGCTCGAAGATCATGGCGCGCGCGGCATCGATGCCCAGCAGGGCACCGCCGAAGGCAAAGCAATCGTCGGAAAGCTGCGCCATGCGCCCGCGCTTCCGTCAGGCCGACAACGACCCCGTCATCCCCTCGTTCTCCTCCCCAGCTTCGCTGGGGAGGTGTCGCGTCATACGCGACGGAGGGGTCATGAGCCTCACTGGGGCTTCATGACCCCTCCGTCGCCGAAGACGGCGACACCTCCCCAGCGAAGCCGGGGAGGAGCATGAGTTGGATGACAAGGTCTTTGTCACGCGCGCCCTCACTCCGCCGCCTCGGCGACCGCGGCGACCGGCTCGACCTGGGCGGCGCAGAACTTGAACTCGGGAATCTTGCCGAACGGATCGAGCGCCGGATTGGTCAAGAGGTTGGCCGCCGCCTCGGCGTAGCAGAACGGGATGAACACCATGCCGTTGGGCACGTCGGGATCGACGCGCACCTTGATCTCGATGGCGCCGCGGCGCGTCGAGACGCGGATCCTGTCGCCGCGGCCGATGCCGAGCTTCTCGACGTCGCGCGGGCACAGGAACGCCATCGCCTCGGGCTCGAGCTCGTCGAGCACGGCGGAGCGGCGCGTCATGGCGCCGGTGTGCCAGTGCTCGAGCACGCGCCCGGTCGACAGCACGAAGGGATACTTCTCGTCCGGGATCTCGTCGGGCGGCCGCACGTTGGCCGGCACGATCCGCCCGCGCCCGCTCGCGGTCGGGAAACCGGTGTTGAACAGGATTTCGTTGCCCGGCTTGTCCTCGCTGTCGGCCGGATAGGTCACCGCGCCGTCGCGCTGCAGGCGCTCCCAGCTTATGTTCGCGAGCGAGCGCATGGTGCCCGCCATCTCGGTGTAGACGTCGCCGACGCCGCCATAGGTCCAGCCGCAGCCCAGCCGGTTGGCGAGGTCGATGATGATGTCGAGATCGACCCGCGCCTGTCCCGGCAAAGGCAGCGCCGTGCGGCCGAGCTGGACGCGCCGGTCGGTGTTGGTGAAGGTGCCGGTCTTCTCGGGGAACACCGAGGCGGGCAGCACCACGTCGGCGTGCCACGCGGTCTCGGTGAGGAAGATGTCCTGCACGACCAGATGCTTCAGCTTGGCCAGCCCCTGGCGCGCATGATGCACGTCGGGGTCGGACATCGCCGGGTTCTCGCCCATGATGTACATGCCCTCGATCTGGCCGGCGTGGATGGCGTTCATGATCTCGACCACGGTGAGGCCGCGCTTGGGATCGAGCGGCACGCCCCAGGTCGCCTGGAAATAGTCGTGCGCGCTCGCCAGCTCGACCGGGCGATAGTCGGTGAAGAACATCGGGATCAGGCCGGCGTCCGACGCGCCCTGCACGTTGTTCTGGCCGCGCAGCGGATGGAGGCCAGTGCCCGGCCGGGCGATCTGGCCGGTCACCAGCGCGAGCGCGATCAGGCAGCGCGCATTGTCGGTGCCGTGGACGTGCTGGGAGATGCCCATGCCCCAGAAGATGATCGAGCTCTTGGAGCGTGCGTACAGGCGCGCCACGGTGCGGATGGTGTCGGCCGGCACGCCGCACACCGGCTCCATCGCCTCGGGCGAGAAGCCGCCGATGCGCTCGACCAGGTCGGGGAAGCCTTCGGTGAAGCCGGCGATGTACTGCTTGTCGGTCAGGTTCTCGGTGACGATGGTGTGCAGCATCGCGTTCAGCAACGCGACGTCGCTGCCCGGCTTGAAGCGCAGGTCGACCGTGGCGTGGCGCGACAGGCCCTGGCCGCGCGGGTCGGCAACGATCAGCTTGGCGCCGCGCTTGACGGCGTTCTTGATGAAGGTCGCGGCGACCGGATGATTGGAGGTCGGGTTGGCGCCGATCACGATGATGGTCTCGGCATCGAGCGCGGCGGAGAACGGCGCCGTCACCGCACCCGAGCCGATGCCCTCGAACAGCGCGGCAACCGACGAGGCGTGGCAGAGTCGCGTGCAGTGATCGACGTTGTTGGTGCCGAAGCCGGTGCGCACCAGCTTCTGAAAGAGATAGGCCTCCTCGTTGGAGCCCTTGGCCGAGCCGAAGCCCGCCAGGCCGGGACCGCCGCGCCGCTCGCGGATCTCGATCAGCCCCTCGGCAGCGCGCGCCATCGCCTCTTCCCAGGTGGCTTCGCGGAAATGCGTCCACGGGTTGGCGGGATCGACCTCGTCGTCGGCCGATTTCGGCACGCCGTCCTTGCGGATCAGCGGCACCGTGAGACGGTCGGGATGGCTCGCATAGTCGTAGCCGAAGCGGCCCTTTACGCAGAGCCGCGCGTGGTTGGCCGGACCGTCCTTGCCGGTGACGTGCAGGATGCGGTCGTCCTTGATGTGATAGGTGAGCTGGCAGCCGACGCCGCAGAACGGGCACAGGCTGTCGACCGTTCTGTCGGCCCATTGCGTGCGCGTCTGGTTGGCGTCGAGCAGGTTGGCCGGCATCAGCGCGCCGGTCGGGCAGGCCTGCACGCACTCGCCGCAGGCCACGCACGAGCTGTCGCCCATCGGGTCGTCGAAATCGAACACGACCTTCTCGAGATGGCCGCGGCCGGCCATGCCGATCACGTCGTTGACCTGCACTTCGCGGCAGGCCCGGACGCAGAGATTGCAGTTGATGCAGGCGTCGAGATTGACCGCCATGGCGGGATGGCTGACGTCGCTCGCCGGCCGGTCGTCGGCGGGAAAGCGGCTGGTGGTGACGCCGACCGCATCGGCCCAGTTCCAGAAGCGCGAGTCGGGATCGCGCGCCGTGGCGCGCGCCGGCTGGTCGGCGACCAGCAGCTCGAACACCATGCGGCGCGAGGCTTCCGCGCGAGGGGTTGCCACGCCCACCTTCATGCCCGGCGTCGGCTTGCGCAGGCAGGAGGCGGCCAGCACGCGCTCGCCCTCGATCTCGACCATGCAGGCGCGGCAATTGCCGTCGGGCCGGTAGCTCGGCGCCGTCGAGTAGCAGAGATGGGGAATGTCGACGTCGTGGCGCTGGGCGGCCTGCCAGATGGTCTCGCCGTCCCGCGCCTCGACCTCGGCGCCATCGATGGTGAACTTGATACTGCTCATTGCGCGATCTCCGCTGGGAGCGCGCAACTCCCGTGGCGCTCATCTACGAAGTGGACACAACGCGAATCCCTCCCCCGTAATCGGGGGAGGTGCCCCATAGGCGTTAAGTTAAGTCGAACGTTCAACAAGGACCTCATCCTGAGGAGGCCGCGCAGCGGCCGTCTCGAAGGATGGGCTACCGGCGAAATCGTTGGAAATGCGGCGTTGCAGCATCCGCACTGTTGCCGACCCTTCGAGACGCGGCCCTCCGGGCCGCTCCTCAGGGTGAGGATTCTCCTTAACTTAACGCCTATGGGGAGGTGCCCCGTCATACGGGGCGGAGGGGGAAGGCCGCACGGGAGATGTCTCTGATTCCGACGTCGGAATCTCATGGATTTCGTCCGAGGCCTTCCCCCACCGCCCCCGTCGGCGGCACTTCCCCCGTCAGACGGGGGAGGATTGGAGATGCATGCCCTCATCGCACGATCCCCACATCGGCCGGAAAATGCTTCATCACCGTGCTCAGCGCATTGGGCGCGGCCTGGCCGAGCCCGCAGATCGAGGCGTCGCGCATCGCTACCGACAATTCGCCGAGCAGCGTCTCGTTCCAGCCCGGCGCGAGCATCAGCTTGACGGCCTTTTCGGTGCCGACGCGGCAGGGCGTGCACTGGCCGCAGCTCTCGTCCTCGAAGAAGCGCATCAGGTTCACGGCCGCGGCGCGAATGTCGTCCTTGTCGGAGAGGATGACGACGGCAGCCGACCCGATGAAGCTGCCATGTGGCTCGAGTGTGCCGAAATCGAGCGGCACGTCGCCCAGCGACGCGGGCAGGATGCCGCTCGACGGCCCGCCTGGCACATAGGCCTTGAAGGCGTGGCCGGCCAGCATGCCGCCGCAGAATTCGTCGATCAGCTCGCGCACCGTCACGCCGGCCGGCGCGATCTTGACGCCGGGATCGGCGACGCGGCCGGACACCGAATAGACGTGCAGGCCCTTGCGGCCGTGGCGTCCCTGGCCCTGCCACCACTCGGGCCCGCGCTCGACCAGGTCGCGCACCCAGTACAGCGTCTCGACATTGTTGATCAGCGTCGGCCGGCCGAAGATGCCGACCTGGAAGGGCAGCGGCGGCTTGTGGCGCGGCAGGCCGCGCTTGCCCTCGATGCTCTCGATCATCGCCGACTCTTCGCCGCAGATGTAGGCACCGGCGCCGCGCCGCAGATGGACGCGCACGCCGGCGAGCAGGCCCGCCGACTCGAGCTTGGCGAGCTCGCGCTTCAGGATCTCATGGCAGGCCGGATACTCGTCGCGCAGATAGAAGTAGACGTCGGCCGCCTCGACGAGGTGCGCGGCCATCAGCATGCCTTCGAGCACGCGATGCGGGTCGGTCTCGAGGAAGTGGCGATCCTTGAAGGTGCCGGGCTCGCCTTCGTCGGCGTTGACCGCCATCAGGCGCGGACCGGGCTCGCCCAGCACCGAGCGCCACTTGCGCGCCGTCGGGAAGCCGGCGCCACCGCAGCCGCGCAGGCCGGCCTTGTCGACGATCTCGACCAGGCCGTCGCGCGTGAGCGCGCCGCTGCGCAGCTTCGCGAGCGTCTGGTAGCCGCCGGCGGCGCGATAGGCGTCGAGGTCGATGTAGGCCGCAATCTCGGGCGCGTGCCGATGCGCGCGCACCGCCGCGCCGACCGACGCGGCATCGGCGCGATCGATGAAATTGTGGCCGACCTCGGCCACCGGCGCGGTGTGGCAACGGCCGACGCACGGCGCACGGATCACGCGGACATCGGAGCCGCCGCCCGCCTTCAACGCTGCCAGCAGCGCCTCGGCGCCGGCCAGCGCGCAGGAGAGGCTGTCGCACACCCGGATGGTGGTCGCGGGCGGCGGCGTCTCGCCTTCGCGCACGACGTCGAAATGGGCATAGAAGGTGGCGACCTCGTAGACCTCGGCCTGCGCCATGCGCAGCTCGTCGGCCAGCGCCATCAGGTGCTCCGCCGAGATATGGCCGTATCTGTCCTGGATGAGGTGCAGGAACTCGATCAGCAGGTCGCGCCGCCGCTCGGCCGTCCCCAGGAGCGCGCGGACCTCGGCCTGAGCCGCCGTGTCGAGCTGGCGGCCTTTGGGAACCGTCCGCCCCCGGCGACGGCTGGAGCCGGGGTGCCGGGGCTGGTGCGCCGGCTTGCTGCCTTCGGGCAAGTATTCTCTCCTCGATCTGTCTTGCAGAGAACGTATCGTTGCCCGCTCGATAGCGTCAATCGAATGGCCGAATAGCTGCCGTCGGCGCGACTATTTCGTCTGCACGCCCATGCGCGTCGGCAAGCCCAGCAGAGTCCCTGCCTTCAGTAGTGTCTTGTCGACGCTGTAGATCGCGCAGGTCGTCGCAATGCTGGTCGGCGGCGGTGGTGCGGGCTGGCGAGACCACCGATGCTACGGTCTACGACGGCTCTCAGCACCTCGAAATGGATTGAGCACTGCCGCGCCTAGTCCGGCAACGTCGCGATCGTTGCGGGTCACCAGCGTCAGACCATTGGCGAGCGCAGTCGCGGCGAGGAGGCCGTCGATGACCGGGATCGGGCGGATAGCATTCATGCGTCCCCATTGGTCGGCCACCGCGTTGTCGATACCGAGTATCCGCCCGGCGAACGCGGCCTCCACGTCTCGCAACCAGCGTTCGAGCGAAGCTGCCTTTCGCGGGTCCCGCGGGCGCGCAAGCTCGACGCCCTTTCGTATCTCGCCAAGAACGACCGTGCTCAGAAACAGCTCGTCGTCTGCAATCGATGCATACCACGCGGTGACGTTCGCGTCGCAACGATCGCCCTTGCGAACCTCGGAGACGATGCTCGTGTCGATCAGATAGGTCACAGATCGACGTCGCGTCCAAGATCGCGGCTGCGCTCGAGGTCGATCCCGTCGAGCGGCGCGGACGCAAGCAGTGCCTTCAGGCTCACGGGCGGCGATTGGGCGAAGCGCTGCCGAAGAAGCTGGCGAGCCTCGACCTGGCGCGCAGGATCGGACAGGGCTGCGGCGACTTGCCGAACCAGCCCCGCATCTTCCTTGCGGACGTTGACCTCGACGCGCACGAAACCCCGGCGTGCCATCCGCGCGCGGTGACTCGCGAGGGGGGATCTGGCTTGCTTGGCGATTTTCAGGCTCCACGTTTCCGGAAAATTACCGGAAATAGGGCGCGGCCGTAAGAGAAAAAGTGGTCGTCGTGTTCTCGGGCCATCGTCTCGCTGAGGGCGCGACGACCTCCTCGAAGAGCGTCTCCGTGGTGCGCGCCTCGCCGGCATCCGTGCCCATCCGAGCGTCTGGCGCCAGCCGCGAAGCGAACTCGACCTTTGTCCAGCGACTGGTCGCCAACTGGCCGGTCGGCAGTCCCGCCATGGACCGGGCAATCCGGGCGCTCGCTCGCTCCTTGCGGGAGAGTGGGGTCAGGAAGCGCGCATCGACGTAGTTCATCTCGTCATTAGCGCCCGTCGTCGCGCCTCTCGTGCACGAGGGTTGCGCCATCCTTGCGCCGGGGCGATCTGCCGGCCCGAAAAGCCGCGAGCTTCTCCAAAGGCAGCGGCATCCTCGGCGGTGTAGCAGCCCGAACATGCGCCGCCGGCCTGCCGTGCCGTGTGATGACGATTCCCTCCCCCGCTTCCACCTTGCCCAGGAGCTCGCTCAGGTGCGCGTTTGCCTGCGCCAGGCTCACGGTCGCCATGGTCTCTTCCATGACCAAGATGCTGGTCATCGATGCCATGCTCGGGATGCGCCACCAAGCCTCCCTGGCTTCCACCCGATTGGAGGCGCCCTGAACCCTCGCGTGCACGAGAAGGAAGAAGGCGAGGCCGGCAGCGGCATCCTCCGGCGGTCCCCCGAAATGCATATCTCGCGGCCGTCGCGAGTTGTGCCTTTCGAATTGACTTCGAAGGAGCCACGGGCGCTTACTAATCAGTCAGTAATGTAGGCTACTTTCTGCTGTGCTTGGACGGTTCGTGGCGTATAATGGCGTGTATGAAGCGCGATGGCCGCAAGCTTGATCACAAGACGCTGGAAGCGATCCGCCTGATGGCGATGGAGCGGCTTGGCGAGGGCGAGGCGGCGAGCTCGGTGATGGAGTCGTTCGGATTCTGCCGGACGACGATTTACAAGTGGCGGAACAAGGTCAGAGACGGCAAGGGACTGAAGGCGCTTGTGTCGCGCAAGGCAACCGGTCGCCCCCGTAGTCTGACAGCGGCGCAGGAGAGCCGGGTATTTCGCTGGATCAACGGCAAGGACCCTCGGCAGTACGGCTTCGACTTCGGCTTGTGGACACGCCAGGTAGTCGGGCAGCTGATCGAGGACAAGTTTGGCGTCAGGTTGAGCCTGGCTTCGGTTGGCACATTGCTGGCGCGCCTGGGGTTGACGCCTCAGAAGCCGTTACAGCGCGCCTATGAGCGTGATCCGGAGGCGATCGAAGCGTGGAAGATGGAGGTCTATCCGAAGCTTGCGGCGCGGGCCAAGAAGGTGAATGCCGATATCTACTTTTGGGACGAAGCTGGGTTCCGGGCCGACGCCGTGCAAGGACGGACGTGGGGCAAGAAAGGCGAGACACCGGTGATCGCCGTGCCGGGCAAGCGACAGACGATCTCGGCGGCATCGGCGGTCAACGCCAAGGGCGCCTTCTGGTTTGCGACGTACCAGGGTGGGCTGAATGCAGATCTGTTCGTCGGCATGCTCGAGCTGATGATGAAGCGCCGCCGCCGTCCCTTGTTTCTCGTGCTCGACAATCTGGCAACCCACAAGGCGAAGGTGGTGACCGAATACGTCGCCAGCACCCGGGGCAAGCTGGAGCTGCATTATCTGCCGGGCTATGCGCCCGAACTCAATCCCGATGAGCTGGTCTGGAACTACATGAAGCGCACAGGCACGGCGCGCCGCTCGCTCGGCAAGGGAGAAGTGCTCCAGGACCACATCGAAGCCGACATGCTGGCCATCCAGCGCAACCCCGGCCTCGTCAAGTCGTTCTTCCGTGCTCCATATGTAGCCTATATTACTGACTGATTAGTAATATCTGCGGCCTACGATATGCACGCGGCCGGTCGGCCGCCAATGCCAGATAAACACTGCAACCTGCTTTGGGAGAAGCGCATGTTGGGCAAGGCACTCGCCGGCATCGCGGCAATCGCCATCACCACCGGCTTTTCTGTCGCTCAGGCCCAGGACCTGAAGCTTTACGCGTTCAGCTCGGGCGCCCTCACCATCGGCAAGGGCGCGCTGGTGAACAACGCGCCGAACGAGCCGACGATCCAGGTCCCGGTCGGCTTCTACGTCATCCGGCACCCCAAGGGGAACGTGCTGTTCGACACCGGCAACAATGACAAGATCATCAAGGATCCGAGCTACTGGGGCGCCTCGTTCAACGCCCTGAAGCCGGTCAACACGCCCGATGTGGCGATCGACGTGCAGCTCCAGAAGATCGGCCTCAAGCCGGACGACATCAAGTACGTCGTGCCGAGCCATTTGCATCTCGATCACGGCGGCAACGTCGGCAAGTTCCCGAACTCGACGATCGTCGTTCAGCGGGACGAGATCCAGAATGCGTTCTGGCCGAGGGCGGGGACGGGCGGTCCCTACATGATCGGCGACGTCATGCCGCTCAGGGCTGCCAACTCGGATTACCCCAATGCCCAGAAGATGCTGCAGCTCGAGGGCGACCTCGACCTGTTCGGCGACGGCACCATTGTGGTCAAGCGCTGGGTCGCCCACACGCCCGGCAGCCAGATGATGACCGTCCGGCTGAAGAACACCGGCCTCATCATCCTGACCGGCGACAATGTCTACATGCGCGAGAACGTGGAGAAGAGCATTCCGCCGAACATCGTGCTGGCCTACAACCCGCAGGGCTTCCTCACTGCCTTCGAATGGATCCGCATGACGATGGCGAACGAGAAGGCCGACTTCTTCACTGCCCATGATCCGGATGCCTACAAGGCCATGAAGAAGGCGCCGGAGTTCTACGACTGATCGTCGGCAACGGGTTTTCCTGACGTGTGAACGGCGAAGCCGGTCCCGGCTTCGCCGTCGTGCTGTGTAGCCGAGCTGCCCATGGCCGTCCTCTCGCTCGACCGGTTGAGCAAGCGCTTCGGCGCCCGATTGGCGGTCGATGCCGTCTCCTTCGAGGTCGGGGAGCGGCAGGTGTTCGGCCTGCTCGGCCCGAACGGATCGGGCAAGAGCACCATCCTGAGGCTGGTCACCGGCTACCTCTATCCCAGCTCCGGGACGGTCCGGGTCGCCGGCATCGACGTCGTGCGGTCCGCCCGCGCCGCGCGGGAACGTATCGGCTACGTGCCCGAGGATTCACCGCTCTACGGCCACATGCGCGTCGTCGAGTACCTCTCCTTCATGGGCCGGCTGCGCGGCATCACGGGGGCCGCCCTGGAGCGCGCCATCGATGCCGCCGTCGAGCGGCTGGTGCTGGGCGGCGTGCGCAGCACCATCATCGAGCGGTTGTCGCGCGGCTACCGGCAGCGCGTGTCGCTCGCCCAGGCCGTGCTTCACAAGCCGGAGCTGCTGGTCCTCGACGAGCCGAGCAACGGCCTCGACCCGCGGCAGATCATCGAGCTGCGCGGCCTGCTGAGGGATCTGGCGCAGGACTGCGCCGTGCTGGTGACCTCCCACATCCTGGCCGAGATCGAGCGCACGGCCGATCGGGTGGCGATCCTGCTCGATGGGCGGCTGCTGACCGTCGAGCAGATCGTGCACGAGTCGGTCGCCGCGCCAGCACCGTCGCCTCTGGAGGCGCTGTTCCTGGAGCTCACCCAGGCGAAGGCGATGCAATGAGCCCGAGGGGAAGCTTGCCGGGAAGCCGGAGGCGGGGAAGCCCGATGGCGAGCCAGGTGGCGACGCTGGTCGGCAAGGAGGTCCGCACCCTGTTCACCTCGCCGATCGCCTATGCGGTGATCGCCGTGTTCGTCGTGCTGAGCGGCTACACCTTCACCGTGTCGCTGATCGTCGCCAAGCAGGCGACCCTGGTGCACATCTTCTTCCAGTCGGCCGTCCAGCTCATCCTGCTGGTGCCGCTCATCACCATGCGCCAGTTCGCCGAGGAACGGCGCAGCGGCACCCTGCAGCTCCTGTTGACGGCGCCGTTGCGCGAGATCGACATCGTCGTCGCGAAGTTCATCGCCTGCATGGTGGTGCTGGCAGCCATGACCAGCCTGACCCTGGTCTATGCCGCGGTGCTGGCGGCCTACGGCGATCCGGACTGGGGCCCGATCTACAGCGGCTATCTCGGGCTGCTGATGCTGGGGGCGGCCTTGGTCGCGATCGGCCTGATGATCTCGGCCTTGACGGCCAACCAGATCGTCGCCGCGGTCGTGTCGCTCGGGCTGTTCGGGATTCTCTGGGCGATCGACACGCTGGCGTCGCTGCTGCCGCAGCCGTTCGAGAACTGGCTGCTCGGCCTGTCGCTGCTCGCCCATCTGACGCCCTTTGCGGTCGGCGCGATGTACCTGTCCGACGTCGGCTTCTTCCTCACTGTCATCCTGCTCGGCCTGTTCCTGACGGTCCGGGCGCTGGCGCGGCGCTGAGCGATGCACGAGGGGCATGCCGTCGAGCTTCACGCGCTCCTGGGGGCCGCCGGCTGGCTCGTGGCCGTCTCGCTGCTGTTCGCGGCCGGCGTGCGCCTGCCGCTGGCGACGGGTCTCGGCGCCGTCGGGTCGCGGCTCTACACCGCAGGCTGCGTCGTGGCCGGGCTCGGCGTGTGGGTGCTGGCGAACGCGGCGCTGGTGCTGAACGACACCCACATCGACCTCACGCGCGAGAAGGTCTATACGCCGTCGGCCACCGCGATGGCCGTGGTCGACGAGCTGCGGACACCGGTCCGCATCACCTATTTCTACCGTTCCGAGGATCCGACCGGCCAGCGCGCCCGCAACCTCCTGGAGGTGATGGGCCGGCGCAATCCGATGCTGACCGTGCTCACCGTCGATCCCGACAAGCAGCCGGAGCTGGCGCGCCGCGAGGGCGTGCGGCTCTACAACGCCGCCATCATCGAGGCCGCCGGCCGGCGCGTCCTCATCCAGGGCACGGACGAGGCGGAGATCGCCATCGGCATCCAGCGCGTGCTGCGCACCCGGGCGCTCACCGTGTGCTTCCTCGAGGGCCATGGCGAGTTCTCGATGGACGGCTTCGAGTTCCATACCCACCTCGAGGGCGTGGCCGACCATGGCCACGGCGACGCGTCGTCCAAGATCATCGAGACGGCCGGCCACGGTGTCGGCCGGCTGCGCCGGGTTCTCGAGGCACAAGGCTACGCCACGGCCAAGCTCCTCCTGGCCACGGCCGGCGCGGTGCCCGGGGATTGCTCGGTGGTCCTCGTGGCCAACCCGCGCACGACGTTCCTGCCGGCGGAGAGCGCCGCGCTGCGGTCCTATCTCGCGAGCGGCGGCAGCGCCTTGCTGATGCTCGACCTCGGCTTCGTGCCGGAGGTGGGTCTCTCGTCCTTGTTGTCGGATATCGGCGTTCGGCTCGAGCAGCAGGTGGTGGTCGATCCGCTGAGCCATTACCAGCGCGACGCCGAGATGGTGGCGGTGACCGGCTACGACCCGCATCCCATCACCCGCACGTTGTCGCTGACATTCTTTCCCGGCATTCGCCCGCTGACCTTGACCAGGCCCGCGGCCGGCGTGGAGGTGACGCCGATCCTGCTGAGCAGCCGCGACAGCTACACGCGGCCGGTGGCGCCGGCGGAGGCGCGCTCGGCCGAGGGCTCGTCGGCCTCGCAGGCTCCGGCCGCGCCGCAGGTGGCGGAGGTGCGGGCGCGCGTGCTGGGGATCGCCGCCGAGGGCACGCTGGCGGCCGGGGCGCGGCCGTTCCGGGCCGTGGTGATCGGCGACGGTGACTTCGCCAGCAACTCGTTCCTGCCGTACATGGCCAACAGCGACCTGCTGGTGGCCGCGGTACGGTGGCTCGCGGGCGAGGATCAAGGCACCGCCATACGCACCCGCATCCCCGTACCGCCGATGATCCTGCTGACGGCGGCGCAGAGCCGCTGGATCTTCATCTCGATCGTCATCCTGCTGCCACTCATGGTGATCGGAGCCGGTGTCGTGGTGTGGTGGCTGCGGCGATGAGCGCGCTGGCGTTGCGGCGCTTCGTCTTGCCGGCACTCGCCGTGCTCGCGCTTGCTTATCTCGCCGCGATGGTGGTCACCGGCGCCCAGCCGGTGCAGCGCCAGCTCGTGAAGTTCGAGGCCAAGGGCGTGCTGCAGCTCGAGCCGGAAGCGGTGCAAAGGATTGCGCTCGGCCGCGGCGGGCAGCAGGTGGTGCTGGTGCGCCGCCGGGAAGGAGGCTGGGCAATCGAGGGTGGCGTCGCGATCGAGGGTGCCGCGGCGGCTCGCCTGGAGACGGCGGTCAAGTTCCTGCACCGTTCGGGGCCGGTGCGCGAGATCACGGCGGAGGAGCTGAGTGGCGTCGATACGCGCCCGTTCGGCCTCGACGAGCCGGTGGTCGTGGCGACGCTCGCCGGATCCGGCGGTCGCGGCCTGACGGTGCGTTTCGGCGCGCTCAACCCGGAGGGCTTCCTGCAATACATGCGGATCGACGGCGATCCCAAGCTCTACCTGATGTCCCGCTTCATCGGTGCCGAATGGCTGGCGGCACTGGAAGGCGTGACCGCGCGATGACCTGGCTCAGGGCCCTCATCGTCGCGGCCACGGTCGTGGCGCTCGGTCTCGGCACCGTCGATGCCCACCAGGGAGGGACGACCGGCTACGCCAAGGTGTCGGTCGCTGGCCAAGGGGTGCGCTACACGCTTTCCCTGCCGGCCGAAGGGCTGGGCGACGCCGTGCGGGACGTGCGGGATTTCTCGGCGGCCGTCGCGCGGCATGTCGCGATCGAAGCCGATGGCAGCGCCTGCTCCGCCGTCCCGGCGGAGACGCGGCCGCCGACGGCCGCGCGACCGACCGTCGAGGTCGTGGTGCTCTATGCCTGCGCGGCGGCGATCCGCAACCTCACGATCCGGGACGGCATCGATGCCGTGCTCGGCGCCGACCATCACACGATCGCCGACATCCAGTGGCCGGGCAGCGCGAGGCAGGTCGTGCTCGAGAAGGGCAAGCGCGAGGCGACCATCGCCATCGCCGGCGGCGCCGAGCGAGGGAGCGAGCCACCGGGAAGCTTCCTCGCCTTTGTCGCCATGGGCGTCGAGCACATCATCGGCGGCCTCGATCATCTCCTGTTCCTGGTAGCGTTGCTGGCGCTGTCGCGCGGCCTCTTGCCGACCGTGTCGATCGTCACCGGGTTCACCGTGGCGCACAGCATCACGCTCAGCCTGGCGGCGCTGGGCATCGTCCATGTGCCGTCGCGCATCGTCGAGCCGTTGATCGCCGCGTCGATCGTCTGGGTCGCGGTGGAGAACCTGGTGGCGCCTGCGGGGGCGGGCCGGCGCTGGCTGATCGCGGCCGTCTTCGGCCTGGTTCACGGCCTGGGCTTCGCCTCGGCGCTCACCGAGCTCGGATTGCCGCGCGATGCGCTGGTGGGCGCCCTGATCGGCTTCAACATTGGCGTCGAGCTGGGCCAGCTCGCCTTCGTCGCCCTCGTCATGCCGCCGCTGGTCTGGGCCTCGCGTCCCGGCCGGCTGCCGCGCCTGCCGCAGATCCTGTCGGCGGTGGTGGCGCTGGTCGGCATCGCATGGTTCGTCGAGCGCATCACGACGTGATCGCGCTGTGCGTCGGGCGCGGACGATCGTCGGTAATCTTCCGTCATCCTGAATACAGCGAAGGATCTCATCGCCGGAGGTTCAAGGGCCATCCCGATTGCGCGCGGCGATAGGGTCCTTCGCTGCGCTCAGGACGGCGTGACGCTCGTATCGATATGTCCTCGGCCCATCGTCTCGCGCAGGTCGTCACGACGGCGGCGAAGTCGTCGCCTGTCCGATCGACTTCCTAACTCGACGGCGGGACCACCCTTCGACAGGCTCGTGTTGTTCGTCACGTCTTCCGAGTAGAAGGGGAAATCCTCGGTGGTGAAGGGATGGCCGTCGAAGCCAACGCTGCTGATCAATCCAAGGATCGTGGAATTCACCAGGAATCGTCACTTCAGTTGGGTCGCCCCCTTGGTCGCTTAAGACGATTTCGGTCAAGGCCGATGAAATCGTTCATCGCGCTCTCGGTCGATGCGAAACGAGCCGCGCCCGGCCGTCACGGCGTCACGGCGCTTCTATATTCCAAGACTTGGCGGAGTCCTCGCTCTCTCGAAGATCCGAATTCATCGCGACCTGTGGGCGTCCGGTCGCGCTGTCACGCCACGAGACCCAGCACCAAGCACTGCTGCACGCGCAGAACTTCAGGCGCCGTTCCCCTTGAGCCAACCGCAGTTTCGATTGTGCGCTCGGGGAACGGCGGAGAATGGCGATTGGACCTACCGTGGCGGCAGCTTGATCTTCTCGGCTGTCAGGTGCTTTTCGAGGGCAGCGATGCTTCCCTTCGCGTCGGTGTCGCACTTGGCAATGGTCTCAGGCACCGGACCGGTGTTCGCGCCGTAGGTCCGAGCCAAGCCTCCGAGCTTCTTGCAATAGTCCACGTCCGACGACTGGGCGAACGCTACGAGCGGCAGCGCGAAAGCCGCGCACGCCAGGATGGTTGCAGTCTTGATTTTCATCGCGCTTTCCTTCGATGCCCATGAGTGAGCATTAGTTTCGTACAAGCGCCTCGCATCAATTACCTTGAGGCAAATCAAGAGCACGTCCGTTTGCAGCGCTACGGAGTTTCGTTGGAGCGCGGCCCATGCCGCATCGGCTGCGGGCCTCGCGCCATATTGTTCTCTCGACCGGCAATGGAGGAATCGCTCAATAGCGTGCGGGTATCTCCGACAACCTCGGCGCGGAAACTACTGTCCGGCATCTCTGCCCGGAAATTGTCCCAGCCTCCGCGGGCAGGTGTCGCGTACCGGCCATCGGCGCCGGGAATCGATGAACATCCGCCGAGCGTGAAGACGACAATTGTCAGCAAGGGAGCGAAGCGCATTGTTTCCAACTCAATTCGTGTGATTTTGCGTTCTCTAAAGTGCTTTGCGAGGGCTGCGATGCTGGATGAGAGGGCGCCTTTGCCGTCTCCCATCTTGCCTCTTGCATGTTGATCCTCTCGGATTCCGGACGACCGGTGACTTCGTCCCTCTCCAATCCGGCAGCGGAACGTGAATGTCTTCGCTGGCACGTTCGACTTTGGCCGGCATCACGTCATCGACGATGCCCCAATGGACATCCGCTCCCCAGACCTGATCATGGTACGGGACAAAATGGTGTCTCTTTCGAGCACATACGTGCTGCATCGGGAGGCGAGAACTCTTCAGCGCCGACGAGGGGTATCTCGTGTTCGAACTTGCTGTCTCTGGGACCTGCCTTCTTCGCTTTGGTTGTCGGAGTAGCCCGATCGTCGCCTCGCACGGGGCCAGAAATCTGGTGTCGGGTGAAAAGCTCATCAGATTATTTTTGAGCTTTTCTGCCAAGTATGGCGCTTCTGGCGGGCGTAAGTGGCGGCAAGAAGCCTCCTATCGATATCAGCTACCATATCCGCTTTCAGGCCAAGGGCGACCTGACGAAATCATGAATGATTCGCTTCCCCGAGCCTTGATCCTTCTCAAGGAAGCGTTCGCGATCCTCGCGTCATCAATTCGCGCAGGTCGTCGCAGAGCCGGTCGGCCGCCGCTGCGCAGGCCGGCGAGATCGCGGTGTAGCTGAAGAAGCCGTGGTTGAGGGTCGGGAACTCGCGGAAGACCAGGGGCACCTTGGCGGCACGCAGGGCGGCGGCGTAGGCCAGGTTGTCCTTGTAGAGGAAGTCGTGCGGGCCGACGCCCAGGATCGCCGGGGCGACGCCGTCGAGCCGGGCGAACAGGGGCGAGGCCTTGGGGTTGCGGCAATCGCGCTCGAAATGGCCGGCGAAATAGGCCTGGCGGATGTCGGGATCGCCGAGCCCTGTCATGTCGGTGGCCGGATAGATCAGCATCTGCGCCTCGAGGGCGATGCCCTGGTCGCGGCAGGCGAGGGCGGCGACGGCGGCGAAGTTGCCGCCCGCGCTGTCGCCGCCGACCGCCAGCGGCTTCCCGGCGCCGCCGAGCCGGCCGAGGTTCTTCGCCGCCCACTGCACGGCGGCGAGGGCGTCGTCGACGCCTTGCGGGAAGGGATGCTCGGGCGCCAGCCGGTAGTCGACGTTGAGCACGGCCACCCGGGCGCGGTTGGCGATGCGAATGGCGTGCGCCTGGTGGCTGTCGATGTCGCCGATGATCCAGCCGCCGCCGTGATAGTAGACCAGCGTGCCGATCGGCTCGCCCGCCACCGGCCACACCGTCTCGACCGGGATCGGTCCGTTCGGCCCGGCGATCGTCACGCGCTCGAGGCGGCCGGTCGGCAGGTCGGGCTTGGGATAGAGCAGCGAGCGGATGTTGCGCGCGCGCTCGCGGCTCACCGGGCCATTGCCGCCGGCATAGAGGCCGGGAATGCCGCTCGCCCGCCAGCGGCGCTCCATCTCGGCGACGGCGGCGTCGAGTGGCGGAGCCTGCGTCTCGGTATCCATGCTTGCCTCCATGAGTTCCGCAAGGTGATGCTCGAAGATTCTAATCCGCGTTAGACCGTCGCGGCTGACAACAGGATCATATGGACTATCCTGATTCATCAGAAGTCTCGGACGACGGGTCGGCCTTCGCGACGGCAGGGTCGGCGGCGAGACGATCAGTCGGTCTTCGTGACCCGGGAGGCATCGGATGGACTACGAGGTCATCGTGATCGGCGCCGGCGTGGCCGGCATCTACCAGATCAAGCGGCTCACCGATCTCGGCATCGACGCCACCGTGCTCGAAGCGGGCGCCGATCTCGGCGGCACCTGGTACTGGAACCGCTATCCCGGCGCGCGTTTCGATTCGGAGAGCTACACCTACGGCTACTCGTTCTCGCGCGAGCTCCTGGACGAATGGCACTGGAAGGAGCGGTTCTCCGGCCAGCCCGAGAATTTGCGCTATCTCAATTTCGTCGCCGACAAGTTCGGCTTGCGGCGCTTCATGCAATTCAATTGCCGGGTCGATGCGGCGCACTACGACGAGGCGGCCAATCTGTGGCGCCTGAAAATCTCCGACGGGCGCACGCTCACCTGCCGTTTCGTGATCATGACGCTCGGGCTGCTGTCGGTTCCGACCCTGCCGCGCTTCGAGGGCATGGACCGCTTCGAGGGCCGCTCGTTCCACACCTTCCATTGGCCGCAGGAGCCGGTCGAGCTGGCGGGCAAGAAGGTCGCCGTCATCGGCACCGGCGCCACCGGCATCCAGGTGATCGGCGAGATCGCCGACAAGGTGGGCGAGCTGGTGGTCTTCCAGCGCCGGCCGAACTGGAGCGCGCCTTTGAACAACGGCCCGATCTCCGACGCCGAGATGGCCGACATCCGCGCCCGCTACGACGAGATCTTCGCGACCTGCGCGCGCACGCCCGGCGGCTTCGAGCACGAGCCCGACCGGCGCGGCTTCTACGAGGTGTCGCGCGCGGAGCGCGTGGCGCTGTGGGATCGCCTGTACGACGAGCCGGGCTTCGGCATCTGGCTGCGGAACTTCCGCGAGATCTTCACCGACGAGAAGGCCAACGCCGAGTTCTCCGAGTACATCGCCGAGCGCATCCGGCGGCGGGTCGAGGACCCGGCGACGGCCGAGAAGCTGATCCCGCGCGACCACGGCTTCGGCGTCCAGCGCGTGCCGATGGAGACCAACTATTTCGAGGCCTACAACCGCGACAACGTCACCC
The DNA here is from genome assembly GCA_046349335.1 of Reyranellaceae bacterium. Lineage (GTDB taxonomy): Bacteria > Pseudomonadota > Alphaproteobacteria > Reyranellales > Reyranellaceae > Reyranella. The sequence continues at coordinate 371,436 of JAXMCO010000001.1, read as the reverse complement.
TGGTCGACATCAGCGAGACGCCGATCGAGGCCATCACCGAGACCGGCCTGCGCACCAGCGCGCGCGCGTACGAGTTCGACGTCATCGTCTACGCCACCGGCTTCGACGCCATCACCGGCGCCTTCGACCATATCGACATCAGGGGCGTGGGCGGCGAGACCTTGCGCGAGAAGTGGGGCGACGGGCCGTCGACCTTCCTCGGCATGCTGATCCACGGCTTCCCCAACCTCTTGATGCCGGCCGGCCCGCAAAGCGGCTCGGCCTCGACCAACTATCCGCGTGGCATCGAGACCGGCGTCGATTGGTGCACCAATCTTCTGGCGTACATGCGCGCGCACGGCCACGATCGCGCCGAGGCGACCGAGGCGGCCGAGAAGCGCTGGACCGACCACGTCGTGCGCATGTACGCCATGATGCTGATGCGCAAGGCCAAGTCGTGGTTCACGGGATACAATTCCAACGTCCCCGGCCACGAGCAGGGCCGCATCCGCTACTTCGTCTACAACGGCGGCGCCCCGAAATACGTCGCCACCATCAACGACGTCGCCGCCAAGGACTACGAGGGCATCGAGTTCGGCGGCGGCACGCAACGCCCGGCGCGCGCCGTGCCCGAGGGCGCCTCGCGCGCGGCGGAGTAGCCACCGGCCAAGCGAAGTAGCCACCGGCCAAATAGCAGCCGGCCAAATAGCAGCCGACCAAGAGTCTCCTCCCCCGTTACACGGGGGAGGTGCCCCCGATAGGGGGCGGAGGGGGAGAGCCGCAGTAGAGGTCCCTCCGATTCCGACGTCGGAATCATGAACATCTCGACTGTGGCCTTCCCCCTCCGCCCCGTATGACGGGGCACCTCCCCCGTATGACGAGGGAGGCGAATTGAAAGTTGCATGCGTGCAAAACGGACACATCCTGCTGTCGGCTTGGGCAGGCTGGTCGTTTGCCGCCCAGGTCCCAGCGGAGCGCCGCGCGGCGAGAGCGTTCACTTTCCGCGCTCTGCGCTCCACCGCCCCGTTGGCATGGTGATTGCACCTTGGCCGTCGAGCCAACGACGGCTGCACCCACCGGATCGACGCGACCAACGAAGGTCGTGGATTAGGGGACGAGCGAGGTTTCTCGAAAAGGGGAGGTCTTGCGCGTCATCGCGTGCCGCCGCCTCCATGCTTGGCGGACCTGCGCGAGCCCTGCTTCCGGTTTCGACAACGGAAAGCAGGACGGTAGATGACGCAGGCAGCAGGATCGCCCCGACGGAAGCTGGTCGTTCTCGGCAACGGGATGGCGGCCGGCCGCGTGCTGGAAGAGCTGTTCGCCCGCGCGCCGGATCGCTACGACGTCACGGTCTTCGGCGCCGAGCCGCGCGTCAATTACGACCGCATCATGCTGTCGCCCGTGCTGGCCGGCGACAAGAGCTTCGAGGACATCGTCGTCCACGACGAGGCCTGGTACGACCGCCATCGCGTCGATCTGCGCCGCGGCGAGACGGCCGTCGCCATCGATCGCGCGGCGCGCACCGTTCGCACGCAGGCCGGCACGGTCGCAGCCTACGACGCGCTGATCGTCGCCGTCGGCTCGCGGCCGATCCTCATCCCCGTGCCGGGCCACGACCTGCCGGGCGTGGTGACGTTCCGCGACCTCGACGACGTCGACGCCATGCTGGCGGCCTCGCAGCGGGGCGGCAACGCCGTCGTGATCGGCGGCGGTCTGCTCGGGCTCGAGGCGGCCGCGGGCCTCGCCTTGCGCGGCATGAAGACCACCGTCATCCACCTGATGCCGACCCTGATGGAGCGCCAGCTCGATCCCAACGCCGCCTACCTGCTGCAGAAGGCGATCGAGAAGCGCGGAATCGAGGTGCTGACCAGCGCCAACACCAGCGCCATCCTGGGCGACGGCAAGGTCGAGTCGGTCCGCCTCGACGACGGCCGCACCTTGCCGGCCGACCTGGTGGTGATGGCCGTCGGCATCCGCCCGCACGTGGCGATCGCCAAGGAGGCCGGCCTCGAGGTCAAGCGCGGCGTGGTCGTCGACGATTTCATGCGCACCAGCGATCCCGACATCTATGCCGTGGGCGAGTGCGTCGAGCATCGCGGCAACTGCTACGGCCTGGTGGCGCCGCTCTACGACATGGCCAGGACGCTGGCCGCCGGCCTCGCCGGCGAGACGGTCGCGGGCTATGCCGGCTCGGCGCTGTCGACCAAGCTCAAGGTCACCGGCGTCGACCTGTTCTCCGCCGGCGACTTCTCCGAAGGCGACGAGCGCGACGAGATCGTGCTGCGCGATCCCGCGCGCGGCGTCTACAAGCGCGTCGTGCTGCGCGACAACCGCATCGTCGGCGCCGTGCTGTACGGCGATACCGCCGACGGCTCGTGGTACTTCGACCTGCTGAAGAAGGGCGCCGACGTCGCGGACCTGCGCGAGACGCTGATCTACGGCCAGGCCTACCAGGGCGGCGGCGTGCTCGATCCCCGCGCGGCGGTTGCCGCGCTCTCCGACGACGCCGAGATCTGCGGCTGCAACGGCGTCTGCAAGGGCGTCATCACCCAGGCGATCGTGGCCAAGGGCCTAGCCACGCTCGACGATGTGCGCGCCCAGACCAAGGCGTCGGCGTCGTGCGGTCAGTGCACGTCCAAGGTCGAGGCGCTGCTCGCCGCCACCTTGGGCGACGCTTACGCCGCCAACGCGCGCAAGCCGATGTGCAAGTGCGTCGACCTCACCCACGAGGAGGTGCGCGGCTTCATCCTGTCGAAGGAACTGAAGTCGGTGCCGGCGACGATGCAGGAGCTCGGCTGGAAGACCTCGTGCGGCTGCCCGACCTGCCGGCCGGCGCTGAATTACTATCTCGTCTGCGCCTGGCCGGGCGAGTACCGCGACGACGCGCAGTCGCGCTACATCAACGAGCGCGTCCACGCCAACATCCAGAAGGACGGCACGTTCTCGGTCGTCCCGCGCATGTGGGGCGGCATGACGACGCCGGCCGAGCTGCGCGCCATCGCCGATGTCGCCGATCGCTTCAAGATTCCGGCGGTCAAGGTGACCGGCGGCCAGCGCATCGACCTGTTGGGCGTGCGCAAGGAGGATCTGCCGGCGGTGTGGGCCGAGCTCAACGCCGCCGGCATGGTCTCGGGCCAAGCCTACGCCAAGGGCCTGCGCACGGTGAAGACCTGCGTCGGCAGCGACTGGTGCCGCTTCGGCACGCAGGATTCGACCGGCCTGGGCATCAAGCTCGAACGCTTCCTGTGCGGCTCGTGGACGCCGGCCAAGGTGAAGCTCGCGGTCTCCGGCTGCCCGCGCAATTGCGCCGAGGCGACGGTCAAGGATTTCGGCGTCATCTGCGTCGAGTCGGGCTACGATCTGCACATCGCCGGCGCCGCCGGCCTGCACGTCCGCGCCACCGACCTCCTGGGTCACGTCGAGACCGAGGAGGAGGCGATCGAGTGCATCGCCGCCGTCCTGCAGCTCTACCGCGAGCAGGCCGCCTACCTCGATCGCGTGTGGAAGTGGGTCGAGAAGGCCGGGCTGGAGAAGGTGCGGGCCGCGATCATGGACGATCCGGCGAACCGGCGCGCGCTCTTCGAGCGGTTCAAGAAATCGCAGCGCGCCGTGCAGCGCGATCCGTGGGCCGAGCGCGCCGCCGGCCGCGAAGCCAACGAATTCACCCCGCTTGCCGTGCTGGCCCCGGTCCGCCGGCGGATGGCCGCAGAATGAGCACCGTGATGGAACAGGTCGACACCTGGTGGTTCGATGTCGGGCCGCTGCAGGCCCTCCCGGTGCGCGGCGCGCGCATCGTGCGCACGCCACGGCGCGACATCGCCGTGTTCCGCACGGCCAACGACGAGGTTTTTGCCCTGGACAACCGCTGCCCGCACAAGGGCGGTCCGTTGAGCGAAGGCATCGTGCACGGCCGCAAGGTGGCCTGCCCGCTGCACAACTGGATCATCGATCTCGAGAGCGGAGAGGCGACCGGTGCCGACAAAGGCTGCACGCGCCGATTTCCGATCAAGCTCGAGAACGGCCGCGTCTATCTCGACATGGGCGTCGCCGCCGCGCCCTGAGGATCATCGCGGATGCCCTTCTCTTCGTCACCCCGAGCGAAGCCCAGTCGGGCACTTGCGGGGCAAGTGCCCGAGCCGGGATGACGGCAGTTTTTCGATGACCTCCCTCACCCCTCTCTCCCCGATCAATCGAAAGGAATAATCGTGGCTTATCTGGTGCCCTCGGAATTCGTGACCAAGATGGTCGACGCCGGAGAATCCAAGGTCTTCATGTCGACGCGCGATACCGTGATCCGCGCCTACATGGCCGGCGCCATCCTGGCGCTGGCGGCGGCCTTCGCCGTCATGGTGAGCGTGCAGACCGGCTATCCGATCATCGGCGCGATCCTGTTTCCGGTCGGCTTCTCGATGCTCTACCTGCTGGGCTTCGACCTGCTGACCGGCGTGTTCGTGCTGGTTCCGCTCGCTCTCATCGACAAGCGTCCGGGCGTGACCTTCAACGGCATGCTGCGCAACTGGGGCCTGGTCTTCATCGGCAATTTCGCCGGCGCCTTCACCGTCGCCGTGCTGATGGCGATCGTCTACACATTCGGCTTCTCGACGCCGCCCGACAAGGTGGGCATGGTCATCGCCACCATCGGCGAGGGCCGCACGGTCGGCTATGCCGCCCACGGCGCGGCCGGCATGCTGACCCTGTTCATCCGCGGCGTGCTGTGCAACTGGATGGTTTCGACCGGCGTCGTCGGCGCCATGATCTCGACCTCGGTCAGCGGCAAGGTGATCGCGATGTGGATGCCGATCATGCTGTTCTTCGCCATGACCTTCGAGCATTCGATCGTGAACATGTTCCTGTTCCCGTCCGGCCTGCTGCTGGGCGGCAAGTTCTCGATCATGGATTACCTGATCTGGAACGAGATCCCGACGGTGGTCGGCAACCTGGTCGGCGGCCTGTCGTTCACCGGGCTCACCCTGTACGCCACCCACGTCCGCACGGCGCCCAAGCGCTCGGCGTCCGGCCGGCTGGCCGAGCCCGGCTACGTGACCCGCTAGCCGTCACCACCCTGGCGCCCGCGTCGGACATGCCGCACGGACTTCGCATCTCGATCGGGCAGCATTCCGACAAGGGCGCCAAGGAGACCAACCAGGATTTCCACGGCGCGGTGATCCCCAACGAGCCCGCTCTCGGGCTGAAGGGGATCGCCGTTGCCCTGGCCGACGGCATCAGCAGCAGCGACGTGAGCCGCATCGCCGCCGAATCGGCGGTCAAGAGCTTTCTCACCGACTACTACTGCACGTCCGATTCGTGGTCGACCAAGACCTCGGCGACGCGCGTGATCGCCGCCACCAATTCGTGGCTGCACGCCCAGACGCGGCGCGGCCGGCACGGCCACGACCCGGATAGGGGCTATGTCTGCACCTTCTCCGTCCTGGTGGCGAAGTCGCGCACGGCACACCTCTTCCACATCGGCGACGCGCGCATCTATCGCAAGGTCGGCGGCTCGCTCGAGCAACTGACCGACGACCACCGCGTCGTGCTGTCTTCCGAGGAGACGTATCTCGGGCGCGCGCTCGGCGTGAACCCGCAGGTCGAGATCGACTACCGCACGGTCGAGCTCGAGGCGGGCGACGTGTTCGTGCTGGCGACCGACGGCGTCTACGAGCATGTCGACGCGCGCGCCATCGTCCGCTCGATCGAGGACGGGCGGGACGACCTCGACGCTGCCGCCGGCCGGATCGTCCGGCAGGCCTTCGAGCAGGGCAGCCGGGACAACCTCACCGTCCAGATCGTGCGGATCGACGCGCTGCCCGACGGCGAGGCGACCGAGGTGCTGGCCGAGTCGACCGGCCTGCCGCTGCCGCCGCTGCTCGAGCCGCGCCAGGATTTCGACGGCTATCGCATCGTGCGGCCGATCCATGCCAGCAGCCGCAGCCACATCTACCTCGCGGTCGACAGCGCCGACGAGAGCCTGGTCGCGCTGAAGATCCCGTCGCTCGACCTGCGCGGCGACCCCGCCTACCTGCGGCGCTTCATGATGGAGGAGTGGGTCGCCCGCCGGCTCGACAACGTCCATGTCCTGCGCCCGCACGGTCAGACGAGGAAGCGCACCTATCTCTATCTCGTGACCGAGCATGTCGACGGCACGACCCTGGCGCAGTGGATGACCGACAATCCGCGACCCGATCTCGACACCGTGCGCGGCCTCGTCGAGCAGATCGCGCGCGGCCTGCAGGCTTTCCATCGCAAGGAGATGCTGCATCAGGATCTGCGGCCCGAGAACGTCATGATCGACCGCACCGGCACCGCGAAGATCATCGACTTCGGCTCGACCAGGGTGAGCGGCATCGCCGAGGCGGCCCCGGCGGCCGAGGCCGACGCCGTCCTGGGGACCTACCAGTACACCGCCCCCGAATACTTCCTGGGGGAGGGCGGCACGACGCGCTCCGACATCTTCTCGCTGGGCGTCATCGCCTATCAGATGATCGCCGGCCAACTGCCTTACGGCGCGCAGATGGCGCAGGCGCGCACGCGCGCGCAGCAGCGCAAGGTGGCCTACCGCTCGATGATCGACGACAAGCTCCCGGTGCCGGCGTGGGTCGACGGCGCGCTGCGCAAGGCAGTCCACGCCGATCCGCGCGAGCGCTACGGCGAGCTCTCGGAGTTCCTCCACGACCTGCGCCATCCCAACGAGACGCTCGTCGACACGCATCGCAGGCCGTTGATCGAGCGCAATCCGCTGCTGTTCTGGAAGGGCCTCAGCGCCCTGCTGGCCGCCCTCGTCGTGCTGCTGCTCGTCCAGCGCTTCGGCTAGGATTCCTCTTCGGCGGCATCGTCGTCCACCACGATGTGTCCTCGCATGTAGAGCGTTGCGCGACCGCCCAGCAAGACACGATCGCCTCTCAGCTCGCACGCCACCCGCCCGCCGCGTTGCGATGCCTGGTAGGCGGAAAGCTTGGACCGGCCCAGTCGTCGGGACCAGAACGGGACCAGCACGCAATGCGATGCGCCTGTCACCGGGTCCTCGGATACGCCTTTGGCAGGCGCGAAGTATCTCGATGTAAAGTCGAACGGCGCCTCTCCCTCGGCCGTCGCGATCACGCCGGGAAGCGGCAGCGCCGCCATCGCCTGGAAATCCGGCTCGACGCGGCGGACCGCCTCGACCGTGTCCAGCACGCACAGGTATCGGTCACGCGCGACGTGAAGCTCCGCGATCGGCGCGCGAAGGACATCGGCGAGACGCCGGTGCGCGGTCTCGTCGGGAGAGCAGGGGAGCGCGGGAAAGTTCAGCGTGAAGACGCCGCCCTGCTCGGCGACCGTCAGCGCGCCCGACTTGGTTTCGAACGTCATGTCGCCCGGCGCGGCCTCGACGACCGACGCGAGCACGTACGCAGCAGCCAACGTCGCGTGGCCGCAAAGAGGAACCTCGACCCGCGGCGTGAACCAGCGCAGACCATAGGCTCGGCCCATGTTCACCACGAACGCCGTTTCGGACAGATTGTTTTCCGCCGCGATCGCCTGCATCAACCGGTCGGGCAGCCATCGATCGAGCAAGACGACGGATGCCGGGTTGCCTTTGAACAGACGGTCGGTGAAGGCGTCGACGTGAAAGACAGAAAGCTTCATGCGGTTTCCGTGCGGATCGGGGTCGGCTGCGAATGACCTTTCGCCACGCTACCGGCCGGCCGGCGAACCGCAAGCGGCTCTTCGGTCGGAGACGAGGCGCGAGATCGGCGTGGTTGGCGCCTGTCGGCGGGCGTATCGTGGCGCGGTCCGAGGCGAGGAGGTCTTCATGACCGCGAGCGAAGGTGTCGTCGTGCCCGCTGGCGGCGGGCAGCATCTCGTCGAAGCGTCGGGCCAGGCCATGTCCATGAAGCTGTTCGGTCGCGAGACCGGCGCGAGCGTGACCCTGTTCGAGCAGGCGATGCCGGCCGGCGGGCCGGGCACCTGCGCGTTCCTGCCCCGCAACGTGCCGCACGCCTGGAAGAACAGCGGCACCCAGCCGGGCCGCGTCGTGTTCCTCTACATTCCGGCCGGCGCCGGCCGCTTCGTCGAGGAGATGCTCGAGCGGCCGGCCGAAGGCGGTCTCGAGAAGCGGCTGGAGGAGTCGGGCGGGGTCGTGTTCGGGCCCAATCCCCTGTAGCGCTGGAGCGCGCGGCTTCCGAAGCCGCGGATTGCAGCCGGAGACAGCGCCGCCTTGCGGCTCGATTTGCGCTGCTTCAAGATTGGACACGGACGCCGCACAGGCTGGGCAACGCGCCAGGCGACGATTGGGGGTCGCGCGCAACGATGAACCGCAAGCAACGCCGGGCGCAGCAGAAGCAGCAGGGCTCGTCGCCCGCCAACCCGTCGCCCGCCGCTCCGGTGGCTGTCACGCCATCGCCTGTCGTCGATATCCCGCGGCTGCTCGGCGAGGCACTGGCGCATCATCGGGCGGGTCGCTTGTCCAATGCCGAGCCGCTGTACCGCCAGGTCCTCGGCATCGAGCCGCGCCAGCCCGATGCGCTGCATCTGCTCGGCGTCCTCGCCCATCAAGTGAGTCGCCACGACGTCGCCGCGGACCTCATCGGCCAGGCGATCGCCGTCAAGCCGGACGACCCGAACTTCCACGGCCATCTCGGCGCGGCCCTGCGCCACCTCGGCCGGTTCGACGAAGCGGTGGCGAGCTACGATCGGTCGCTGGCGCTGCGGCCCGACCATGCCGAGACGCACAACAACCGCGGCATGGCGTTGCGCGCCGCCGGCCGTCTCGGCGAGGCGCTGGCCGCCTTCGATCGCGCCCTGGCGCTCAGCGCCGACTATGCCGAGGCGGCGACCCATCGCGGCGCGATCCTGTCGGAGCTCGGCAGGCACGACGCGGCGGTGGCGAGCTTCGATCGGGCGATCGCGGCCAGGCCCGACCACGTCGAGGCGCACAGCCATCGCGCCATCGCCTTGATGGCGCTCGGCAGGACAGCCGACGCCATCGCGAGCTACGACCGCACGCTGGCGCTGCAGCCGGCCCATGCCGCCGCTCACAGCAACCGCGGCATTGCGCTCGCCACCCTGGGCCGGCTCGACGAGGCGCTGGCGAGCTACGATCGCGCGCTGGCGCTGAAGCCGGACCAGGCCGAGGCGCTCAACAATCGCGGCAATGCGCTGGGCGGGCTCGGCCGGCTCGAGGAGGCGCTGGCCTGCTTCGACCGCGCGCTGGTGCTCAAGCCCGACTACCCCGAGGCGCACACCAATCGCGGCAACGCGCTCAACAATCTGCGGCGGCTCGCCGAGGCGGTGGCGAGCTACGATCGCGCCTTGGCGCTCCGGCCGCACGACGCCGAGCTGCACGCCAACCGTGGCGTGGCGCGCGCCGGGCAGGGCGACATCGAGGCGGCGCGGCAGGATTTTTCCGCCGCCCTCGCGCTCGACCCCGCCTCGCTGCGCTACGCCTGGATGACCAGCCTGTGGCTGCCGATCATCCCGCCGTCCGGCGAGGTGCTGGCGTCGTTGCGCTCGGGCTACCTCGACAGCATCGGCGCGCTCGCGGCGATGCCCGGCACCTTGCCCACGGTCGAGACGATCAACCTCCCGTCGATCTTCTACCTGGCCTATCACGGCCGCGACGATCGCGAGATCGTCGAGGCGCTCGGCCGGCTCTACCGCGCGAAGGCGCCGCGCCTCGGCTTCACGGCACCGCACATCGCGACGTGGCAGGCGCCAGGGACGGGGCGTCGCCTTCGCGTCGGCTTCCTGTCGGAGTTCTTCGCCGACCACACGATCGGGCGGCTCTATCGCGGCATGGTCCGCCATCTCGATCGCCGCCGTTTCGAGGTGGTCGTTCTCCACGCCCCGCGCGCGGCGCAGGACACGATCTCCGCCGAGCTCGACGGATTGGCCGACAAGGTGCTGCGCCTGCCGCCGGGCCTCGAGCGCCAGCAGCACCTGGTGGCGGGCGAGGCGCTGGACGCTCTGTTCTATCCCGACATCGGCATGAGCCGGGACACCTACCTGCTCGCCTATGCGCGGCTGGCGCCGGTCCAGGCGGTGAGCTGGGGCCATCCCGACACGACCGGGCTGGACACGATCGATTACTTCGTCTCGGCGGCCGGCATCGAGCCGGACGGCGCCGACGCCCACTACAGCGAGCGCCTGATCCGCCTCGACCGCTTGCCCTGCTGGTACGAGGCGCCGACCGTCGCTGCCGGCACGGCGCCGGTGCGCCGCGACTTTGGCTTGCCCGAGAGCGGCACGCTCTATGCCTGCCCGCAGAGCCTGTTCAAGTTCCATCCCGACTTCGACGCCATCCTGGCCGCCATCGCCACGGGCGATCCCGACGGACACGTCGTGGTGCTGGACGGCCTGCAGCCGGCGTGGAGCGAACGCTTGCGCACGCGCTGGCGGGAGAGCCGCCATGCCGCCGCGCTGGCGCGCGTCCACTTCGTGCCGCGCCAGCCCTACGACCGCTTCCTGGCGCTGATGGCGACCTTCGACGTGCTGCTCGACCCGATCCATTTCGGCAGCGGCAACACCCTCTATGAGGCTGTGGTCCACGGCACGCCGATCGTCACCTGGCCGGGCCGTTTCATGCGCGGCCGCATCGTCGCGGGCGCCTATCGCCAGATGGGTCTCGCCGATGCGCCGATCGCCGAGCGCCTGGAGGACTACGCGCCGCTCGCCCTGGCGCTCGGCCGCGACCCGGCCCGCCGTGCCGCGCTGCGCCGGGCCGCGCAGGCGAAGGCCGGCGCCTTGTTCGCCGACCACCAGGCCGTGCGCGAGTTCGAGGCCTTCCTGGCCGCTTCCGTGGAGGCCGCCGGCCGCAACGAGACACTGCCGGCGGGCTGGCGGCCGCCGCCTAACCTTGCAAATGTAAATCTATGATTTAAGTTTGCAAGGATGATCAGGAGGCGACTCGAGGATCGGCTGATCTACTTGCTCGATCACTATCCCGCCGTCGGCCTTCTCGGGCCCCGGCAGGTGGGAAAGACGACGCTTGCGCTGGAGATCGCAGCGGGGCGCCCGTCCGTCTATCTCGACCTCGAATCCGTGCCCGATCGTGCCCGGCTCGCCGACCCGGATCGGTACTTCGCGGATCATGACCGCGAGCTGGTCGTTCTCGACGAGGTGCATCGGGCGCCGGAGCTCTTTCGGACGCTGCGCGGCGTGATCGATCGTGGTCGCAGGGCGGGCAAGAAGGCCGGCCGCTTCCTCCTGCTCGGCTCGGCGGCCATCGACTTGCTCAAGCAATCCGGCGAGTCGCTGGCGGGCCGTATCTCCTATCTCGAGCTGGCGCCCTTCGACGCATTGGAAGTGGCGCCGGCCGACCTGGACACTCTGTGGGTGCGGGGCGGCTTTCCGTCGAGCTTCCTGGCCGACGATGACGATCTCAGCTTCAAGTGGCGGCAGGATTTCATCCGCACCTACCTCGAGCGCGACATCCCGCAACTCGGTCCCCGCATCCCGGCGGAAACCCTCCGCCGCTTCTGGACGATGCTCGCGCACAACCAGGCCGAGCTCCTGAACGCGTCCAGCATTGCGCGCGGCCTGGGCGTGAGCGGCGTGACGGTTGCCGGCTATCTCGATCTGCTGGTCGATCTGCTGCTCGTGCGACGGCTGCCGGCCTGGCATCGGAACGACGGCAAGCGCCTCGTGAAGTCGCCGAAGGTCCATGTGCGCGACACCGGCATCGCCCATGCTCTGCTCGGGCTGCGCAGCAAGGAAGACATTCTCGGTCACCCCGTCGCCGGTCGGACGTGGGAAACACTCGTCGTCGAAACGCTGATCGCGGCGGCGCCGGAGGGAACGGAAGCGAGCTTCTATCGAACGTCCGCGGGAGCGGAGATCGATCTGGTGCTGACCCTTCCGAACCGCGAGCTCTGGGCGGTCGAGATCAAGCGAAGCTCCGCCCCGAAAGTGGAACGCGGCTTCCACTCGGCCTGTGCCGACCTGAAGCCGCAGAAACAATTCGTGGTCTATCCGGGGACCGAGCGGTTTTCCCTGGGCGATCGCATCGACGCGATCGGGCTGGCCGCCCTTGTCGCCGAGCTGCAGGCATTGAAGTGATTGGACGCAAGGCCCTCAGCGTAATTGATGCGTCGTCGTCGGAGCGTTGATTCAGTTGTTTCGCCTGAGCCTTGGAGCGCTGATCGCCTTTGAGGGGCAAGGCCGTTCGGCAGTGGATTTGAATTCCAAAGGCGCCTGCCGCATAGTGGGAGCAGTATTCTCAGCAACCTTTGCGTTCATGTCGCTCTCTCAAGTCCAGATCATTCGTTCTCTAGCCGAAGCCCTGACGTGGTTTGAAAAGGAGCTGGCCTGGAAAGTCGATGCTGCCGAGCTGCGGCACCTCACTGGCCGCATCGGTGAACTTTACGCCGCAATGATTACCCGTGGTCAAATGGCGCTTGAGGTCAACCAACGCGGGTATGACGTTGTCAGTGCTGAAGGACGGCACATCACCGTCAAGACAATCACTTCATCCTCTCATGTATCGTTTCGCAAGAGTACGCTGACCGCCGCGCAAGATGCGATGATCCTCAGGATCAACACATCCGACGGAGAAGCTTCGATCGAAGAGTTATTCCGTGGCACCGTCGATGAGTTGAGGTCGGTCTGCAAAGACGTGGGGAACGATCTTCAATATATTGTGCGCAAGCCATCATCTGAGCCGCTTGTCCTCGACAAAATGGCGATCGTTGGCGATGTTTGGATCGGCGCTAGGCGCGTCATTCAATATGAAAACGGTACGATTGCAGTTGAAGTCGATGGCGCTCGCGTGCCTGTCGTTAGGCCTATACTCCGCGAGATTGCGGCCGAGCTTCGTCTTAGTCCCCTGAATAGCAGCGGAAACCAGATGAACACGCGCCAGCTCGGGTCGGCGATTATTGCGACATCCGGCAGCGAGAATCGGTCTGCTCGAAGTGATAGCGACGTTGCGTGGAGGGAAGAAGACGGGAATGGCGGGTCGATTTCAAACTGACCCACTGCCGCCTATTCAAGCTGACCCACTACCTCATCGTCTGCTTCAACCGGTCGGCCATCTTCTCGGCGATCATCACCGTGGTCAGATGCGTGTTGGCGCGCACGACGGTGGGCATGATCGAGGCGTCGATGACGCGCAAGCCCGTGCAGCCGATGACGCGGCAGTCGGGGTCGACGACGGAGCGCGGGTCGTCTGCGGCGCCCATGCGGCAGGTGCCGCTGGCGTGCTGGGCGTCGGAGCATTCGGCGAACATCCAGTCGTCGAGCGCCTGGCCCTCGAACGGCTCGTCGATCGAGCGGCCGGTGGCGCCGTACTCGATGCGGCTCGTGATCGCCCGCAGGTCGGGATGGCGGCCGATCTCGACCAGGCGGCGCACGCCGTCGCGCATGCGCTCGAGGTCGCTGTCGTCGGACAGCATGCGCTCGTCGACGCGCGGGTCGATCGCCGGATCGCGCGTCGTGATCAGGACGCTGCCTTCGCTGAACGCCTGGAAGGCCGAGACGGCGATGCGCGCCCGCGCCGTGCCGCCATCCTCTTCCGGGCGCAAATTGCCCGCGATCATGATCATGTCGTTGACGCCGGCGCCGCCCAGGTTGGAGCTGTAGCGCAGGCAGCAATTGGTGTGGCGGTGGGCGAGCGTGCTGACGCGCGCGTCCTCGCGCAGGTCGAGCACCACGCCGAGGATGGGATGGTCGAGCAGATGGCGGCCGACCGGGCGGTCGGCGACGACGGCGATGCCGAGCTCGCCCAGCCAGGCGGCGGGTCCAATGCCGGTGCGCTGCAGGATCGCCGGCGAATGGATGGCGCCGGCCGACAGGATGACCTCGCGGCGCGCGCGCACGCTCCGGCGCTCGCCGCCCACGCTTACGTTGACGCCGCTCACATGCGCGCGATTGCCCTCGACCCGCAGTGTATCGACGACGGCCTGGCCGACCACGGTCAGGTTCGGCCGCCCGCGTGCCGGCTCGAGATAGGCGTCGTTGGTCGAGATGCGCAGGCCTTGCCGGCTGTTGATGGCGTAGGGGCCGACCCCGCTGCCTTCCGGCGCGTTGTGATCGGCGCACCAGCCGTAGCCCAGGGCCAGGGCCGCCTTCATCAGTGCCCGATCGACGTGGCCCCACGCCTCGACCGGCGCGCGATAGACCGGGATCGGCCCAGCGCTGCCGTGATAGGGGGCGTCGCCGAAATCGACGTCGCTTTCGAGCTTGCGGAAATAGGGCAGCACGTCCTGCCAGCCCCAGCCGGTGCAGCCGGCGGCGGCCCAGTCCGCGAAATCGTCGGGCACGCCGCGGATGGCGATCTGGCCGTTGATGCTCGAGCTGCCGCCGATCGCCCGTCCGCGCCACAGCAGCTTGGGCTCCTGGCGTTCGGTGCGCCGTGCCAGGAGCTTGGGCCAACGGTAATTGTCGTCGGCGATGGCGCGCAGCGGATTGGGGATGCGCAGATGGTGCGGCGTCTCGGCGGTGCGGAAATCGAAGCCGGCCTCGAGCAGCAGGACGCGCACGGCGGGGTCTTCGCTGAGACGCGCCGCCAGAACGGCGCCCGCCGAGCCGCCGCCGATGATGATGTAGTCGTACTCGTCGTCCATGATCGCCTTGTCGCCGTCCTGTTGAGGGTGAGCGCGGCAGAATAAGGTCATCGGCGCCCGAGTCATCCGCTTCCGCTGCCCGGCGGGCGGAAATCTGGACTACAGTGTCGCCCACGTCTTCGTCGGAGGGGGAATCGGATGCTGGCCGAACCTGGGCATTACGACTACGCGCCGTACAGCGGCCGTCCGCGCATCGTCTGGCCGGGCGGAGCGCGCATCGCGGTCTGGCTCGCGCCCAACATCGAGCATTACGAGCTCGAGCCGCCCGACAATCCGCGCAAGACGCCGTGGCCGCGGCCGGTGCCCGATATCCTGAACTACTCGCACCGCGACTACGGCAACCGCACCGGCTTCTGGCGCATGGCCGAGGTGATGGAAAGGCACGGCGTGCGCGGCAGCGTGTCGCTGAATGTCGCCGTCTGCGATCATTATCCCGAGATCATCGAGCGCTGCTGCGCGCTCGGCTGGGAGCTGTTCAGCCACGGCACCTACAACACGCGCTACTTCTACGATCTGACCGAGGACCAGCAGCGTGCGGTGATCGCCGACAGCCGCGAGACCATCCGGAAATACAGCGGCCAGTCGCTCGACGGCTGGCTGACGCCCGCCATCACCAACGACGAGACCACGCAGCACGTGCTGGCCGAGGAGGGCATCAAGTACACGCTCGACATGGTCCACGACGACCAGCCGATGCCGGTCAAGGTGCGCAACGGCCGGCTGATCAGCGTGCCCTATTCGCTCGAGGTCAACGACGTGCCGCTGTTCCAGAACCGCAACACGCCGGTCGAGCGCTACACCGCGATGGTCGAGGCGCAGTTCGACCAGCTCTATGCCGAGGGCGCGGAGAACGGCACGGTGATGTGCCTGCCGCTGCATCCCTTCCTGATCGGCCAGCCGCAGCGCATCGCAGCCCTCGACGCGGCGCTGGCCCACATCGTGGCGCACGACGGCGTGTGGCTGGCCACGGGGCGCGAGATCGCCGCCTGGTACACCGAGCATTATTACGACGCGGTGTCGGCCTGGCTGGCCGCGGGCACGCCGGGAGGCCGGCGATGAGCGGCCCCGGCATCCCAAACTACCTCGATTACAAGTGGCGGCGGCGCGGGCTCGACCACGATCGTTTCCCGCATCGCAACCTGCCGCAAGCGAAGCCGGTGGTGTGGCCGGGCAAGGCGCGGGTGGCGCTGTGGGTCGCCGTCCATGTCGGGCACTTCCCCATGGACATGCCGCGCACGCCGTTCGTGGCGCCGGGCGGCGTCGACCGGCCCTATCCGAGCTATTGGGATTATACCCAGCGCGACTACGGCAACCGGGTCGGCATCTATCGCCTGATGCGCGCGCTCGATGCGCGCGGGCTTCGCGCGACGGCGCTGCTGAACAGCGCGGTCGCCACGCGCTACCCGGCGCTGGCGAAGGAGATCGCGGCCAGCCGATGGGAGGTCGCCGCGGCCGGCGTCGACATGGGCAAGCTGCATCACGGCGGGCTCGCCGAGGCCGCGGAGCGGGCGCTGGTCGAGCAGGCGGTGGGCGATCTGCGCGGCGTCTTCGGCTCGACGATTCGCGGCTGGCATTCGCCGGCCCATTCGGAATCGATGCGCACGCTCGATCTCGTGGCTGGGGCCGGCCTCGATTACGTCGCCGACTGGATCAACGACGACATGCCCTATCCGGTGACGACGTCGGCAGGAGCTCTGACGGCAATGCCGCTCGCCTGGGACCTGTCCGATCAGCGCCTGCTGTTCCAGCAGCACATGGACACGGCCGAGTTCGTCGAGCAGGTGCTGCGCGCCTTCGCGACGCTCTACGCCGAGGCCGGCCGCACCGGCGGCGGCCGCATCCTCGGCCTCACCATCACGCCCTGGCTGATGGGCCAGCCGCACCGCATCCGCGCCCTGGGCACGCTGCTCGACCGCCTCCTAGCCCACGCCGGCGTCTGGCCGGCGACCGGCGCGGAGATCGTCGATGCGTGGCGGGCTTGAGGGATGCTTCGAGTCCCGACGTCGGACTCCCTCCCCCGTCATCGGGGGAGGTGCCCCCGATAGGGGGCGGAGGGGGAGAGCCTCAGTCGAGATTCCTATGAGTCCGACGTCGGGTTCATGAAAAATCGCGACTGAGGCCTTCCCCCTCCGGCCCTCCGGGCCACCTCCCCCGTAAGACGGGGGAGGAATGCTACTTATAGTAGTATTTCATCATACATTTGCCACATCGACTATCGATCATGCGCTGATGCATGATTACGCTCGCCACCTGCGCCAGAACGCCACCGACGCCGAGCGATTGCTCTGGAGTCGACTGAGACGACGACAAGTGAGGGCATGCAAGTTCCGCCGCCAACGCACCGTAGGTCCTTACGTCTGCGACTTCGTCTGCCTCGAGGCGTCGGTGATCGTGGAGCTCGACGGCTCTCAACATGCGACGCAAGTCGCCTACGATGACAACCGGGACCGCTATCTCGGGTCCAACGGCTATCGAGTGCTCCGCTTCTGGAATGCCGACGTGTTCGCTCGCATCGACTCGGTCGTTGAAACGATCTTCGAGGCGCTGCCGCATCCGACTCTGGACGGGCGGCAGGATTGAGGACGCGCTCTTGCGTGCCTCCCCCGTCTTACGGGGGAGGTGGCCCGAAGGGCCGGAGGGGCAAGGCCACAGTCGGGGCTTTTCCGATTCCGACGTCGGAATCGGAAGGAACTCGACTGAGGCTTCCCCCCTCCGCTCCCTGCGGGGGCACCTCCCCCGGTTACGGGGGAGGCAAGCAAGATGCGGCCACTCCGTAGCCGTAAGGTGGGAGAGGAATAGTAGGAGTGAAATTGCATGTCGCGCATGTGAAACGAAGCGTTTCGTTCGGGGGGCGCCGAGCGGAAGCTCGTCCTCGAACGCGCTCGGCTTTCGATTGCACGGCGCGACGAGGGAGTGAGCACGTTCAATGGATGGATCGGCGAACCCCAGCGGTGCGGGCGGCACGGGTGGCGTCGGCAGCGCTGCCGGCGTCGACAGCCCGGCCGCGTGGAAGACGGCGTGGATCGTGCTCGTCCTCCTGTCGGTGTCCTATGGCTCGCCGCTCCTGATCGTGGTCGGCATGCGGACCATGCAGGAGCAGCTCGGCACCGATCGCTCGGTGATCGCGCTCGCGGGCTCGCTGGTGTGGGTCGGCACCGGGGCGGGCGGCATCCTGATGGGCTGGCTGGCCGATCGCATCGGCTTGCGCCCGACCGTGATCTTCGGCGCCTGCATGATCGCGGGCGGCCTGGCGCTGTCGGCGACTGGCTCGGTGTGGGCGGTCTATGTCGGTCACGGGCTGATGGTCGGCCTGCTCGGCAACGGCGCCGTCTATCCGCCGCTGTTGGTCTATGTCAGCCGCTGGTTCTATCGCCGCCGCGGGGCGGCGATCGCGCTCATCTCGTCGGGCCAGTACGTCGCCGGCGTGATCTGGCCGTCGCTCTTGGAGCAGGGCATCGCGCTTGTCGGCTGGCAATGGGTGATGCTGGGCTTCGGCGCGGTAGTGCTGGTCGTGGTGGTGCCGACGACCTTCTTCCTCGGCGCCGTGCCCGTCGTGCCCCAGCCGGCGCAGGCGCAGGCGTCCGCCGCGGCGAGCCGGCGCATCGCCGGCCTGCCGCCCAACCTGGTGCAGGTCCTGCTCTGCATCGCGGGCTTCTGCTGCTGCATTCCGATGTCGATCCCGCAGGGCCACCTGGTCGCCTTCTGCGGCGATGTCGGCATTCGCGCGGCGCATGGGGCGGCGATGCTGTCGGTCATGCTGGGTGCGGCCTTCGTGTCGCGCCAGGCGTGGGGCGCGCTCGCCGACCGCATCGGCGGCCTGCGCACCGTGCTCGCCGGATCGGCCTGCCAGGCGGTCGCCATCGCTTGCTTCCTGCTCACTCAGGACGAGGCCGGCCTGTTCGTCGTCGCCACCATCTTCGGCTTGGGCTTCAGCGGGATCATCCCGGCCTACTCGGTGGCGATCCGCGATCTGTTTCCGGCGGCCGAAGCCTCGTGGCGCATTCCGCTCACGCTGTTCACGGCGATGAGCGGCATGGCCTTCGGAAGCTGGTTCGCCGGCAGCCTGTACGATCATTTCGGCTACTACGCGCCGGCCTTCGCCGCCGGCGTGGGCTTCAATATCCTGAACCTGCTGATCGTCGGCTACCTGGTCGGCCGCACCGGATCGTCGCGCCGCGGCGGCCTGTGGGCGATGGCGCAGTGAGGACCGGTTACTCGAGGCCGTCAAACACCGTGCTGCCCGGCCCGCCGGGCTGGCGCAGCACCTGGCGCCGCATCTTCGAAACGAAGCTCATGTGGACGCAGCGGCCGCGTTCGAGGATGAGCTGGTCGAAGTTGAGCGTGCTGTCGCGGATCTTCCTGGCGGCATGCAGATCGTCGATGCCGTCGACATGGAAGTCGGCGGCGAGGCCCACCGCATGGTCGGAGTTGGGCACCCCGCCGACCGCCGCGTTGACCTTGGGATTGCGATAGCCGCTGGTGATCAGGACCGGCACGCCGAACAGGTCGCGCACCTTCTCCATGTGATCGGCGAGGATCTCCAGGTTCTTCCGGTGCTCGGGAGTGGGCAGGTTGGGCTCGCCCATCGCCTGGGCGGTATCCGAGCGGATGAATTCCTCGAGCGAGAAATGCTGGCTGAGCTGTGTCGGCATCGATTGGTCCCCCGTGTGAGTGCGCGCCCTGCAAGCGCGACAATGACGGGCGCCGGGCGCCCGCCACGGCGAACTCTGGCTCGCACTTGCGGCCACCGTCGGTGGCATTTCGCACAAATCGAATCCTGCCGGCGGCGGCCTCTCGCCAGCTCCCGACCAAGGGTGCCTCGGACCGGGGGAGTGCCGTCGCGCGCGCGGCTTGTCGTTCGTCGGCCGTCTCGGCGGCCAGCCTCGCCGCGCGGCTGCCTCGTCCAGGCCGCTACTCCGCGCGATGGCAGGTCGCCGCGAACAGGCGCTCGGCATGCTCGGTCGCGAGCTCGAGGTCGACCACGAGCTCGGCGATGATCCAGCCGTCGCGCAGGCCGGCGCGGGTGCTGGCATTGACCTGCCGCAGCGCCTCGATGCAGGCGTCGCTGCCCGCCCGCCCGCCTGCCAGCCCGTCGGCGGCGGCATCGGCATAGAGGCGCTCGGCGCGTTCGAGATTGATGGCGAGGCGCGAACGGACGGCCTCGGGCACGTACTCGGAGCATTGGTCGACGCACGCCAGGGCGAGCAGATAGTTCTCGAGCAGCAGATCGACGCGCCGCCGCGAGACGGCAATTGCAGTCGAGTCCGCAGGTACACGCTCGGGTGGCGGCACCGTCACCTCCATACTTTCGCAACGCGGCAGTCTCGACGCGGCAGCGCGCGCGGTCGGTGACATTTCGCACAGACGCCCCGGCCAGGCGAGCCCGACCGGGCCAGCCGGCTCGGGCCCGGGTTTGCGGTTGCAGCGATTCTGCGACCTGCCATGCTTGTTACAATAACATGTCGCTCGGGGAGGATGGGTGAATCACGCGCCGGCCCTTCGCCTGATCGCGTTGTTCGACGACCTGTCGGACGGCGAGCTGGCGCTCGTGGCGGAGGCCTGCACGGTCCGGACCTACCCCCGCCACGCTCACATCGTGAACGAGCAGGAGCACACGACCGACATCTTCTTCATCTTGTCCGGCACCGTCCGCTTCTCGAGCTACACGGCCAACGGTCGCGAGGTGATCTTCGACGAGATCGCGGCCGGCGGCCTCTTCGGCGAGTTCTCGGCGATCGACCGCCGGCCGCGCTCGTCGAACGTCACGGCCTTGTCCGACTGCACGGTCGCGCGCCTGTCGTCGGAGCAGTTCCGCGCCGTGCTGCTGGGCGACGCCCGCGTCGCCACCCGCCTGGCCGAGCTGCTGGTCGCCAAGATCCGGCAGATGAGCGAGCGCGTGTTCGAGGTGAGCGCGCTCGCCGTGCGCGAACGCGTGCGCCGCGAGCTGCTGCGGCTCGCCGCCTCCGGCACGCGCTTCGGCAACAGCGTGGTGATCCGGCCGGCGCCGACGCACTACGACATCGCCGCCCGCATCGGCTCGCACCGCGAGGCGGTGACCCGCGAATTCATGCACCTCGAGCACGAGCGCCTGATCGAGGTGCGCCGCCGCCAGATCCGCATCGTCGACATCGACCGCCTGGCCGGGTCGCCCGACGAGCCGCCGCCGACACAGCCGCGCCGCGGCGAGACGTAGGGACGCGTGCGGACGCTGTCCAATCGATTGGACAGCTCATCGCAGAACGAGCGAGGCACCTCTCTCCAATTCCTCCTGCCATGGGGCGGTGGAATGGACACCTTCTCGACTCCTCCCCCGTATGACGGGGGAGGTGCCCCGTCATACGGGGCGGAGGGGGAGGGCCGCAGACGAGATCGCTATGAGTCCGACGTCGGAATCAGGAAAATCTCACCTGTGGCTTTCCCTGTCCGGCTCTGCCGGCCACTTCCCTCGATGACGGGGGAGGAGCCGAGAAAGTCGGCGATCGCGGGGGCGGCGAAGGAGCGTCGCGTAGCTGGCGGCGCGGCGCGCCGGCTCACTTCAGCATCGTGTAGGGACCGCCCTTGGCCAGCGCGCGCTTGTAGGCGGGGCGGGATTGGAGGCGCGCGACGAAGCTCTTCAGCCGCGGAAAATTCTCGCCCAGGGCGGCGCGCGCGGCGGCGGCCTCGATGGGGAAGCTCATCTGGATGTCGGCGGCGGTGAAGTCGGCGCCGGCGAACCAGTCGCGCTCGCCGAGCTCGCTCTCCAGGAAGGCGAAGTGCGTGCCGATCTGCGGCGCCAGCAGGCTCTTGTCGGCGCCGTCGGAGATCAGCCGCGCCACCGCGCGCATCGCCCACGGCACGCGCTCGGGCAGGCGGGTGAACACCAGCTTCATGAACAGCAGCGGCATCAGCGAGCCTTCGGCGTAGTGCATGAAGTAGGTGTAGCGCAGCCGCTCCGGCGTGCCGGGCGGCGGCGCGAAGCGGCCCTTGCCGTAGGTCGCTTCGAGGTATTCGAGGATGGCGCCCGACTCCGCCAGCGTCTTGTCGCCGTCGGTGATGACCGGCGACTTGCCGAGCGGATGGACCGAGCGCAAGGCGGCCGGCGCCTGCAGGGTCGGCTCGCGCTTGTAGAGCCGGACCTCGTAGTCGAGGCCGAGCTCCTCCAGCATCCACAGCACACGCTGCGAGCGCGAGTTCTCGAGATGATGGACGGTGATCATGGCGGGGCCTCGCGGATTTGGGGTGGGGAGGGACGCTCTCTCAGGCTCCTCCCCGGCGAAGCTGGGGAGGAGTGGACACAACTCTAAATCCTCCCCCCGTCATCGGGGGAGGTGTCCCCGCAGGGGACGGAGGGGGAGAGCCTCAGGCAAGGTTCATGAGATTCCGACGTCGGCCTCGGAAGCATCTCGACAGCGGCCTTCCCCCTCCGCCCCGAATGACGGGGCACCTCCCCCGACGACGGGGGAGGCGAGCAGGATGGGGCCGCGTCGCGGCAGCTCCGGCGGCGAGACGTTCTCGATCACAACGTGCCGGGCCGCCAGTTGCCGTGGAAGCCGGCCGGCACGCGGCTCGACAGGTGGGCGAGCGCGATCGGGCCGCGGGCGATGTCGGTCGCCGCGAACACCGCGAGGTCGCTGCGGCCTTCCTCGGCGCGGTAGATCACGCTCAGCACCCAGCCGTCGCCCTCGGCCGCGTCGGCGGCGCGCGGCACGAACACCGGCTCGCCGAACTGGTCGCGCGGGCCGGCGGTCCACGCGGCGCTGCGGCCGCTCGTCAGGTCGTAATGGACGAGGCCGCCGAGGCGCGGCGAGTCCGCCGCGGCGGCGACGTTGCCCGACACCATCCAGCCGTGCCGGTAGTCGCGCATGCAGAAGCGCTCGTCGAAGCGCGGGAACTCGCCGGGCCGGTCGTCGAGCTGCTCCTCCTTGAAGGTGTTGGCCTTGCCGGAGAGATCGAAGGTCCAGCGGAACAGCCGCGCCGCCGGAATCTCGGCGCTCGATGGCGAGCCGTCGGGCAGCGGGAACAAGGGCGCGATGTCGTACTTCATCACGTCGATCACGATCCTGCCGTCTTGCGTCTCGAAATGGTTCATCGGATGGAACACGTAGCTCGCCGGCGCGCTCACCCACTTGGCGTCGGCGACCGTGCCGTTGCGCGGGATGAAGGCGATGTGCGTGCCCTTGTCGGGCTCCCAGGCGAACGGCGGCTTGCCGCCCATCGCGCGCTCCATCGAGCTGGTCAGCGGGAAGATCGGCAGGACGATCCAGTTCCGCGTCACCGCGAAGTCGTGGATCATGCTGGGGTAGGGGCCGTCGAGGATCTCGGCGCGGGTGATGCGGCCGTCCTCGGTCACGGTCTGCACGCTCACCTCCTTGGTGAAGCGGCCCTTGGCCGAGTAGCCGAAGAACACCATCTCGCCGGTCTCGGGGTCGAGCTTGGGATGGGCGGTGAACGGCCCGCACAGCTTGTTGCCCCAGGTCTCGTAGCCGCCGTCGGGACCGCACGGCATCAGGCTCGCCGGATCGAGCATGAACGGCGCGTGCGCCTCCTCCAGCGCCAGGAGCTTGCCGCCGTGCCAGACGATGTTGGTGTTGGCGATCGTCGAGTTCAGCGCCATGACGCGCGGATCGGTGTAGCGCGGATTGCCGAACGTGCCCGACAGGCCCTCGCCCTCCTTGTTCTCGATCTCCCATTTGGGCGTGCGCACCCAGCGGTTCTTGTACGAGACGTTGCCGTTCTCGATGTGGAAGGCGTGGATCATGCCGTCGCCGCCGAACCAGTGGTACGGCCCGCGCGGCGCGAATTGCGGGTTGGGTCCGTTGCGGTAGAGCGTGCCGCAGAGCTCGGCCGGCATGTCGCCGCTGATGTGCAGATGCGCGGCATCGGCCTCGGCGTTCACCGGCGCATAGTAGCCGCGCAGGAAGGGATTGTCGGTCGGAAAGGCCTTGGCCATGGCGCGCTCCTCGAGTGGGTAGATGAGCTTGGACGTGGACGATACGGCTGGACGGGACGGTCGGATCGGGGTCGATCGACCGGAACGGTTAACGGTAACGCTGTGTACGTATTCCGACGCTATCAATACACAGCGTTTCCCGCAAGAGGAAAATCGAGGTTGAGGTGGCCGATGGCAGGCCGTCGGGTGGACAAGCCCAGGCGCTGCTCTACGGTCCGTCCATGGCGGCACCATCCGGTCCACACCTGTCCCTCTGGAAGCAGCGGCTGGGCACGCTGCCGGACGATCTCTGGGAGCGGACGGAGCTGCGGACCCTGGTCCTGGCCGACAACGACCTCACGGAGATCTCCGAGCGCGTCGGCCGGATGCGCAATCTGCGCATGCTCGACCTGGGGCACAATCGGCTCGGCCGGCTGCCCGAGGCGCTGGGCGACCTCGAAGGCCTGACCGACTTCCTTTATCTGCATGACAACGAGCTGGCCGCGTTGCCGGCGTCGCTGCGGCGTCTCACCCGCCTGCGCTATCTGAACATCAGCCAGAACGCTTTCGAGAGTCTGCCCGAGGCGGTCTTGGGCATGTCGGCGTTGATCGAGCTGCGCGCTACCGACAATGCCATGACGGAGCTGCCGGCCGCGATCCACCGCCTCGGTCGCCTGCGCGAGCTGCATGTGCGGAACAATCGCTTGTCGACGCTTCCCGAGACGGTCGGATCGATGACCGAGCTGCGGCAGATCGATCTGCGGGGCAATCCGCTGACGAGCTTGCCGGCAAGCCTGGCGCTGCTGCCGCGGCTGGAGAAGCTCGACCTGAGGTGGGTGACGTCGCTCGCGCCGCCGCCCTGGTTCGACGCGCTCGAAGCCCGCGGCTGCGCGATCTACCTCTGACGGTGTTCTTCGTCTTTGCTTTTGCGGCACGACGCGGACTGCTTTCCCGGGTGGCGGCCGATGCCCTGCACCAGGCGCGTGATCGCCCGGCGCTCACGACCGCGCCGCGCGACCGCGCGTGCATGGCGCCCCGCGCGTGGCGATTGCACACGGAACGAAGCGAATCGCCGCCGCGCGATCTCGCACCGCGCTGTCCGTTTGGATTAGACAAGCCGGCGAAAAGCGTAGTCCAGTGTGCCCCGGGGCAAGAATGAAACGAAGCTGGGGACGTACCCGATGAAAGCCGTGCTGAAGGCGCTGCTGGCGCGCACGCCCTACCAGGTGATGCGGCGGGTCGAGGCCAACAGGTTCCAGGCGATCGAGAGCTGCCTGCGCAGCCTGCGCGCCAGAGGCTACCGGCCGCGGCTCGTCGTCGACGGCGGCGCCTAGTCTCGGCGAGTTCAGCCTTATGGCCAAACGGCTCTTTCCCGACGCCGCGCTTCATCTGATCGAGCCGCAGCAGGCCTGTATCGATCCCCTGC
The DNA here is from genome assembly GCA_046349335.1 of Reyranellaceae bacterium. Classification (GTDB taxonomy): domain Bacteria; phylum Pseudomonadota; class Alphaproteobacteria; order Reyranellales; family Reyranellaceae; genus Reyranella. The sequence continues at coordinate 346,586 of JAXMCO010000001.1, read as the reverse complement.
GCAGGCTGTGCGCGGCCGAGGGCTTCGTCCTGCATGCTTGTGCCCTGGCCGAGCAGAGCGGCACGCTGCGCTTCGCCCGGACGCACGAGCCTTCGACCGGCGCGCAGGTCGCCGCGCCGGACAACGCCGACACGACCGACGTGACCGCCTGCACGCTCGACGAATTGCTCGGCGGCGCGGTCGGTCCCGACCATCGCGCCCTGCTGAAGCTCGACCTGCAGGGCTACGAGCTTCATGCCTTGAAGGGCGGGGCGGGCCTGCTGCGATCGATCGAGGTCGTGCTGACGGAGGTGTCGTTCTTCATGCAGTCCCATGCCTCCACGATCGCCGCGCTGCTGGCGTTCATGGACGAGGCCGGCTTCCAGCTCGACGACATCGCATCGCTGTCGGCCCGCCCGCGCGACAACCGTGCGCGCGAAGGCGACTTCGTCTTCGTCCGCAGGGACAGCCCGCTGGCGCAGGACCGCCGCTGGGAGTGAGGCGTGAAGCCATGCCAGGCGCCGCGGGACTGCAGCGTCATCGGCTCGTACGAGGCGACGGCCGAGGGATCGCGCTTCCAGGCGTCGGACTGGTCGACGTCATCGTTACCCCCGGATCACCGCCCACGATCGCGGCCATCGAGGCGACCCGGCCCGTGCCGGTCGTCTTCGTGCGGGTGGGCGATGCCGCGGAGCCGGGAAGCGTCGCGAGCCTCGCCAAGCCCGGGGCAATGCGACAGGGATGGCCGTCCTTATCACGCAGGGGAAGCTGCTGCAGCATCTCCGGGAGATTTCGCCGGCCACGCGCCGCGTAGCGGTGGTCCGCAACGACCAACGCGGGTTGCTGGGGGCGGATCGCGAAGCCGCCTACAAGGCAAGAGGAGGAACGAGCAGGCCGCCGCGCTCGGCTTCGAATCGGTCGACATGTTCCTGAACACGCTCGACGACGTCGGTTTCAAGTTTGCCGAGTCCGCTGCCGGCAGCGATGGAGCACTCTACCTCATCCCTACCTCGACCATGCAAGTCTGGCGTCCCACCATCATGAGCATGGCCCTCGAGAATCGACGCGTGACCGGCTGTCTCCAGGCTCGCCAGTGGGCCGTTGCGGGTTGTCTGGTCACCTACACCGAGGACGGCGAGGCCATATTTCGGAGCGCCGCGGGGATGGTCGCGAAGGTGCCGAGAGGGGCCAAGCCCGCCGACATCCCGGTGGAGCAACCGACGTCGTTCGAGCTCATCATCGACACCAAGACGGCCAAGGCGCTCGACCTCACCGTCCCGCTCGCCCTGCTCGCCGCGGCCGACGAGGTGATCGAGTAGGCGCGCGACGACAATTCGAGGCACGGCTGATTTCAACCTGAGACAGCGACACGTCGGCGACGAGTCATGGACATTGTATGGTTCATGAACTATATAAGGTACAAGCAGATGGCGAGGGCGCCCCGCAAGATTCCTGTGGTCTTCTATCGGACTCGCGCCGGCAGCGGGGTCGTACGAGACTGGCTCCGGGGGGCTGGACGCGGGCGACAGGGATGCCGTCGGTCAAGACCTGATGCGCGTTCAGTATCGCTGGCCCATAGGCATGCCGCTATGTCGCTCGCTGGGCGAGGGGCTCTGGGAGGTCCGGAGCGACTTGCCCAGAAACCGGATAGCCCGCGTGCTGTTCGCGGTGATGGACGACCGGATCGTGGCGCATCACGGCTTCATCAAGAAGACCCAGAAGACACCCGCCGACGATCTGGCTCTGGCCCGGCGACGCACGAAGGATTTTGGATGAGGGTGAAGGATATGAAGCCGAAGAAGAAAGCACCGCGCTCTGCTGCAAAGCTCGGCACACTCGACGAATTCCTGAAAGACGAGGGCAAGCTCGAGGAGTTCGAGGCGGTAGCTATCAAGGAAGTGCTGGCGTGGCAGATCGCCGAGGCAATGCGCAAGAGCAACCTCTCCCGAAAGCGCCTCGCCGAGCGCATGAGAACAAGCCGAAGCCAGGTTAGCCGTCTGCTCGACCCGAAGGACGGCAATGTCACACTGACGACGCTGCAGCGTGCAGCGACCATTGTCGGGCGAAAGCTTCGCTTGGAACTGGTTTAGCGCCGAGGGTCGCCGTCGGTGCAAGCGTGTAATGGACAACGAGTGAGCGGAAGATGAAGGACAGCGATCGCAAGGGGCACGTCGCGGCCGCCGCCCGGGCCTACGCCGAGCGGCGCATCGGCAAGCGCGAGTTTCTGCGGCGGCTGGCGCTGGGCGGCGTCGGGCTGTCGGGCTTCGCCATGGCCATGCTGGGCGGGCCGCGGCCGTTTGCGCCCGCCCTCGCGCAACCGGCGTCGGCCACCCCCGCCGCGGCGCCCGAGCTGACCAAGTGGCTCGAGGATGTCGGGCGGCCGTTCAAGGGCGCGAAGATCCGGTTCGTCTCCGAGCCGACGCCGCCCACGCTGGTCGCCCAGCGGCTGGCCAAGGACGAGTTCACGGCGCGCACCGGCATCGAGGTCGAGATCGACGTGGTGCCGCTCGAGCAGGTGCTGCGCAAGGTGAGCGTCGACGTCCAGGAGCGCAGCGGCGCCTACGATCTCTATTACCTCGACCAGTCGTGGACGCCGCTGTTCGCCGGCGACACGCTCGATCCGCGCGATCTCTTCGAGCGCAAGAAGGCGCTGGCGCTGCCGGCGTTCGACTGGGCCGACTTCCCCAAGCCGGTCGTGCAGGGCATCGCCGGCTATCGCGACAGCGTGGTCGGCATTCCCTTCGACATCCCGATCTTCATCCTGATGTACCGCAAGGACCTGCTCGACAAGCATCGCGTGAAAGTGCCGACGACGATGGCCGAGTACATGGAAGCGGTGAAGACGCTCGACGCCGCCGAGCGCGGCAACGGCATCCGCGGCACCACCGGCCAGCTCAAGGCCGGACACTATTCGCTGAACTGCGACTGGACGGCCTGGTTGTGGGCGCATGGCGGCTCGGTGTTCGCCAAGGACGGCAGCTTCGCGGGCGGCGATACCAACGGCCTGCAGGGGCTGGCCTATCTGCTCGAGCTCGCCAGGCACATGCCGGCGGGCGCGCGCGACTGGACGTGGGACGGTGAGTGGCAATCGCTCGCCCGCGGCGAGGCGGCGATGGCGATCTCGTGGGGCGAGTTCTTCCCCGGCTTCGACGGCAAGGACTCCAAGGTGGTCGGCCTGATGGCGGCGGCCCGTCCGCCGGCCGAGGCGAAGCTGCGGTCGCCCGACGAGGCGGGCTTCTCGGAGGTTCCCCATATCGGCCACCAGGGTGGCTCCTCGATCGCCTTGTCGAGATATTCGCGCAACGCCGACGCCGCCTGGGTCTTCATGCAATGGCTGTGTTCCAAGGACGTGGCGGCGCGCTCGGCCGCGCTGGGCAGCGGCGGCGCCGCGGTGCGCAGCTCGACCTACAAGGACCCGCGCGTGCTCGCCGCCGCCAAGGTCGGGCCGGGCACGACGCGCCACTTCCCGGCGACCGAATGGACCATCGCCAACGCCATGGGCACCGAGCCCAAGCTGCCGGCCTGGGTCGACATCGCCAACAACGTCATCCCGGTCGAGCTCGGCAAGCTGCTCGCCGGCGAGACCAAGAGCCCCGAGCAGTGCATGGCCGCCATCAAGGAGATCGTCGACAAGGGCACGGCGGGCCTGCGCAAGCCCTGATGGGGGTGCCGAGATAGGCGCAAACGGGAGTCGACCGGCCTTTGTCTGGTCACACCGGCGTGGCAAGCTGCCTCCTATGGCCATCAGCTCCCCCGTCTCCTACATGGTGTCGGGCGTTCATCCCGACACGCGCAAGTTCCATGGCGAGAGCTGCGCGACGCTGGAAGAGGCGCAGCGGCGCGTGAAGGAACTGCGGCAGTCCGGCTACCTGAGCGTCACCATCAGCCCCAAGAACGAGCCGTGATCGGGCGGGAGCGCAGGCGCCGTCGCCTCGACGGTATGATGGATTCGTGCCAGACTTTTCGCCCCGTCGAGGAGGTCGATCGACCGCGCGGCGTGCCCGCGAGCGGGGCAGGTCCCGTCGTCTGGGAACCCGTCGCCGAGAAATAGTCCCCTGGTCCTTGCCCGCACAGGCCCAAGAGTCCTTCCGGAGGTGTCGTCGATGTCTACAGCCGTCAAGAAAGCGCGTCGCGCGTCGGTCCTGACCGATGCGGTCATGAAGCAGGCCGAGCAGGCACGCGAGGAGAAGAAGACCGAGACCGTCGCCGCCGAGGAGAAGTTCCCCAAGATCAAGGAGAACGCGTTCTTCCAGCTCGTCTTCGCCGACGGCAAGCCCGAGGAGAAGCGCAGCGCCATCGCCCAGGCGCGCACCTTCAGCGGCACCAAGGAGGAGATGCGCCAGCGCGAGAAGGCCTACGAGGAATTCAAGGAGTACCTCGCCTACCAGCGCGAGCTGATGTCGAGCCAGATCATCTCCCTGCAGGACAACGAGACCTTCGGCCTCTTGCAGACCGTGTATGGCGGCTTCACCGACCGGCTGCGCGACTTCGACAAGAAGATCGAGCCCTTGACCCGCGTGCTGACCTCGCTGTTCAACCTGCGCACCAACGGCGTGTCGTTCGACGCCATCGACCAGATCGAGCGCGACCGCGAGAAGGAGCGCGAGATCTCGGCCAAGATCGACGCCAACGCCCAGGAGCTGAAGGCGATCGAGACGCAGCTCGGCCGGCTGGCCGACGAGATCGCCCATCTGCGCACCCAGAAGAGCCTGTTCGGCTTCGGCGACATCAAGGCCGACGCCAAGATGCAGATCGATCGCAACGAGCGCCAGATCGAGCGCCTGCGCGCCGACGCCAAGGCCGCCGCCGAGCGCAACGCCGCGCTCGAGGCCGAGCGCGCCGCCCAGCGCACGGCCAACGAGAAGTTGGCGCCGTTCGCGGGCGAGATCGACGATCTGCGCGAGCTGCTCGACCTCAGCTCGGACGAGCACAAGAAGCGCCAGGAAGAGCTGATGAAGGCGGCGCTCGACTTCATCTCGACCTCGGTCAGCAGTGTCGACAAGGTGCGCGCCCACATGGGCAAGCTCGAAGGCCAGATCTTCAACCTGCGCGACGCCAACTCTTCTATGCGCAGCATTTATACGATAATGGACGGCGCCGAGGCGGAGGCCGACAGCGCCAACCGCAAGCTGCTCGACGAGGTGCAGGGCGCGCCGCCGACCGACGATGCGCTGGAGAAGATGCGGCGCGAGAACCGCCGCCAGGAGCTCGAGGAATATATCGCCGAGCTGGTGACCTCGAAGAACGACACCACCGAGACCTTGTCGGACCTGACCTCGCAATCGATCCGCATCACCGCCATCAAGGACAATGCCGACCGCCAGAGCGAGAAGGCGCGCAAGCTGCGCACCGGCGGCATCAGCGGCGTCGCCGACCGGCTGTCCGCCGTCATGACCTCGGTCTCGCATGCAGCACTCGGCGAGGCGTCGGCGATGGCCGAGGACGTGCTCCTGAAGATGCGCCAGAACACCAACGTGATCGCCCAGCAGCAGGTCATCCAGAACGCGACCGGGCTGAAGGAGGAGCAGACCGCGCTCGAGCGTGCCGCCGCCGAGCTCGAGGAATGGGGCCAGGTGGTCAAGACCGCGACCGACATCACGCGCAGCACGGTCGACGAGATGCGCCTGGGCGCCGAGGACCTCAAGACCAAGATCGCCGACCTCGCCGACGACATCCAGAAGCACACCGGCGCCAAGGTGACATCGCCGGACGGCGCCGCCGGGTCGGCGGATGCGGGCGCGGCGGGGGCGACCACGCCGCTGATCAAGCCGGTCTCGCTCTGATCCCTGTCGTTCCAGGGCATTCGCAGGTGAGTGCGCGCGTCGTTCTCCTCTCCAGCGGACTGCTGCGGAGTGGACACCTCTCGTTCGCCTCCCCCGTCATCGGGGGAGGTGCCCCCGCAGGGGGCGGAGGGGGAGGGCCACAGTCGAGATTTCTCCGATTCCGACGTCGGAATCATTCAGATCGCGACTTCGGCCTTCCCCCTCCGGCCCTCCGGGCCACCTCCCCCGTATAACGGGGGAGGAATTGGAGTTGGCTTTTCTCCCCGATGCGAAGGTCCTACCGTTTCGAGTGAGGCGCATTCCATGGTGAACCAGTATCTGATCTCCGGCTCGGCCATGCTGGCGGCGCGGCCCGGCTTCAAGCTGGTCGGCCGCGACGAGGCGTTGAAGCGCCTGACCTCGATCCTGATCCGCAGCAACGCCAACTCGGTGCTGCTCTACGGGCCGGGCGGCGTCGGCTGCAGCTCGCTGGTCCACGGGCTGCAGGCGCAGAAGGCCGAGCCCAGCGCGCCGTTCGACATCGTGCGCAAGCGCTTCTTCTGGGTCGACACCGATTGCCTGTTCTCGCTGCAGGACGACAATCTCATCGGCACCGAGTTCGCCGCCATCCTGGGCCGCATGTCGCGCACGCCCGACTCGGTGCTGGTGCTGTCCGACGCCAAGGTGTTCATCGAATCGGCGCGCAACACCGGCAACACGCACTTCATCAACGCGCTGATCCTGGCGATCAAGCAGGGCGTCACGCAGGTCATCCTCGAAGGCCGCGACGACGACCTCGAGCTGATCTTCCGCTGCCATCCGCACGTCCAGGAGGCCTTCACCATCATGGAGCTGGCCGAGCCCGAGCCGGCGCAACTGAAGGCGATGGTGCAGTTCGGCGCCGAGCGGCTGACCGGCGATCACGGCATCCCGATCGCCGCCGACGCGGTCGACGCCGCCATCGAGCTCACCAACAACTATCGCGCCGACAATGCCGGCATGGACCGCGCCCAGCCCGAGCGCAGCGTCAGCCTGCTCGACCGCGCGCTGGCGACCTATCGGCTGGAAGCGCACGAGAAGCCGCCGCACATCGCCCAGTTGCAGGCCAAGGTCGCGGCGGCCAAGCCCGACGACCCGGGAGCCGAGGGGGCAAAGCCGCTCGCCGCCGAGCTTGCCCGCGCGCTGCAGGAGTGGGAGCAGGCGCAGGGCCAGTTGCGCACCGCCAACCGCCGCCAGCGCGACGGCGAGGAGGAGCTCGCGAAAATCGACAGCGCCATCGCCGAGCTCGGCAAGCGCGAATCCGAGCAGCGCGCCGCCGCACCCGCCGTGGCGCCGGCTGCCGCGCCCCACCGCCCGTCGTTCAACCTGATGGCCAACCGCGGCGGCTTCAGCTCGCCCGAGATGCAGCAGCTCGAGGACAAGCGCGCGGCGCTTTCGAAGATCGTCGAGGAGGCGAAGGCGGCGTTCGCGGTCAACGCCAAGGCGATCAACGACCGCCTGCAGCTCGGCCGCGACCAGGTGCTGAGCGAGTTCAGCCGGATCACCGGCATTCCGGCGAGCCGCCTGAACGAGGACGAGCGGGTGAAGCTGTTGCGCCTGGAGGACGAGCTGAACGACTCGATCTTCGATCAGGAGGCCGCGATCGCCAAGATCGCCAACGGCATCAAGGTGGCCAAGCGCGGCCGGCGCAATCGCAGCGCCCCGGTCGCCTTCATGTGCCTGGGTCCCTCGGGCGTCGGCAAGACCGAGACCTGGAAGCAGGTGGCGCGGCTCCTGGGCCTCGATCTGCTGCGCTTCGACATGAGCGAGTACATGGAGAAGCACGCGGTGGCCAAGCTGATCGGCGCGCCGCCGGGCTACGAGGGCTTCGATGCCGGCGGCATCCTGACCAACTCGATGCGCAAGAACCCGCGCCGGGTCTGCCTGTTCGACGAGATCGAGAAGGGCCACCCCGGCGTGTTCGACGTCTTCATGCAGGTGCTGTCGGACGGCCGGCTGACCGACAGCCTCGGCCGCACGGTCGATTTTTCCAACGCCTATATCGGCTTCACCACCAACATCGGTCAGGCGCACTTCCTCGACACCACCTTGTCCGACGAGCAGGCCGAGGCGCTGGCGGTCGAGGAGCTGAAGAAGAGCTACCGTTCGGAGTTCCTCAACCGCTTCGCCGGCCGGCAGAACATTCTTTGCTACAAGCGGCTGGGTGTCGGCGCGATCGAGAAGATCGTCGCCCGCGAGATCAGGTCGATCAACGAGAACTACGGCGGGCAGGGCATCACGGTCAACGTGACGGCCGAGGACGTGAAGGCGTTCTGCCAGTCCAAGTACGATCCGACGAGCGGCGCGCGCGGCTTGCCGGGTTACCTGCAAGCCAACCTCGAGCCGATCATCGTCAACAGCCTGCTCGAGCACCCCGAGCGCCGCGGCGTCGTCAATTTCCGCTACGACGCGGCGAAGGCCGATTTCGTCGCCGACTTCGAGCCCTTGAAGGATGCCGCATGAGTCCCAGGGGCTCGGCATGAGCCTGCAGAGGGGACACATCCTCCAGTCCTCCCCCGTCATCGGGGGAGGTGGCCCAATCAGGCGCTGCTTGCAGCGCCATTGCCGGAGGGGGAAGGCTACGGTCGAGATTTCTCCGACCCTGACGTCGGACTCGGAAGCATCTTGTCTGACGCTTTCCCCCTCCGCCCCGTATGACGGGGCACCTCCCCCGATGACGGGGGAGGCGAGCAGGATGCGTCCACGCGCTAGCCCCGGGGCCTCGCCATGACCAAGGAGACGCAGGACCGCATCGACCGCATCCTGGCCGAGCACGATGCGGCCAAGACCTCGGCCGAGCGCGAGCACGCACGCTCGACCGTCGGCCAGGCGCAGACCAACATCGCGGGCTTTCAGCGCTTCGTCACGCAGGCGGCCCAGGGCGTGGCGTGGCTGTGGCGCGCCGTCGGCCGGCCGGTCACGCTGTTCGCCCTGCGCGCGCTGCGCTTCCTGTTCGGCTGGTATCTGCGCCTGTGGGGCCGCCTGGTGACGGTCACCAACCAGTACGGCGACCGCGTCTTCTCCTACAAGCGCGCCGGCGTGACGGTGGCGGTGACGGTGGTCGGCCTCGCCATGGCCTCGGTGCTGGCGCAGCTCGCGTGGGACGCCGGCTGGTACGCCTACAACGGCCGCTGGGAGCAGGTCTACCTGCGCTCGCCGCAGGAGCTGCAGGGCCATCCCGGCGACGACGTTCACGCCGTGCGCGGCTGCGAGCACAGCCCGGGCTGCACCGAGCTCGACGCCGTCTACTACCGGGTGCGCTTCAAGCTGTTCAACGTGCTGTGGAGCCTGTGGACGCACGGCAGCATGTTCTACCCCGACCTCGTCGCCGCCGCGGTGCCCACCGAGACCAGCTACTGCCGTGCCCACACCTACGGCATCCGCAAACGCTTCATCACCCGGCACCTGAATTGGCACCCCGACCTCTTGTCGGTGCAGTGCGTGCCGCTCGACCGCGCGCCGCCGGCGTCGCAGTAGCCGGCGGTCCACTCGAACGGGCAGCGGACAAGGAAAAGACACCGGGACGGCAGCCACGCCCGGTCAGAAGAACCGACGGCCCGTGCCTCCTTGTCAGGGGGTGTCTGCGGCTTTTCTAACTTTCCCGTACTTCAGGTACGGGAAAGTTGCATTGCGAGGGGAAGCCGCCAGACGCGTAGGGGCACCACGACGGCGAGGGCCGGGGGGCGGTATGTGGATGTCCTGGCTGCTCATGGGCAAGAGCAGGCGGCGGACAAACGAAAAGGCCGGGACCGCTTGCGCGATCCCGGCCTTTGCTCGGCGGTGTCCGATCGGGTCGCGGTCGCCCGCGAGCCGATCGGAGAGACGCTGTCGGCGGTTACTGGGTGATGACCAGCACGGCGCGACGGTTGCGCGGTTCCTTCTGCTCCGGCCCAGTGCCGACCAGCAGGCCTTCCTCGCCGGCGCCGCGGGTCGTGATGGCGGCCGCAGGCACGCCGAGGGCGATCAGGTCGTCGCGCACCTTGTTGGCGCGGGCCGTCGAGATCTGCATGTTGACGGCGGGCGAGCCCACGGTGTCGGCATAGCCGGTCACGCTGATGCGCGCATTGGCCTTGGACTTGAAGACCTGGGCGGCCTGGGCGACCGTGTTCTGCGACTGCTCGCTGATCTTGACGCTGCCGAGATCGAAGAACACCATGTACGAAACCGGCGCCACGGGCGGCGGCGCAGCCTTCTCGCAGGCGCTGAGCGCGACCGCGGCGATGACCAGAGCGAAAAGCTTCTTCAACATGTACCTCTCCCCTTGTGAGCGATGTGTAGCCTCGAGTTGACCGACCAGGCCCTGAGCGACCCGTGTCGTGGATCGGCCGGGCGGTTGGCGGGCCGCTCCCGGACCTCGGGTCCGAGAGCGGCCGCTCCGCTTGGCCGACGATAGCGGACGATCGTCGTGGTGGTTAGCGGATGATGGTGGCCTTGATCGCGGTCTGGCGGCTCCACACCGTGGTGAGCTCGTCGCCGACCTTGACCTGCGCCATCGCCGCCTTGCCTTCCGGCGTGACGATCGGCGGGAGCTGGATGACCTCGCCGCTGTTGGGCGAGGGCTTGTCGGGCTCGCCGCCCGACTTGTAGATCAGGAAGATGGTGTTGGTCGCCGGATCGAGCTTGGTGGCCATGCCGTCCATGCGCCACAGGATGATGCGCTCCTGCGAGCCGGGGATGCCTTGCAGGCGGGCATTCTGCTTCAGCATCGCGTCGCCGCGGGCGATCGTATCCGGCGTCTTCTTGGCGATCAGGAAGTCCATGTAGTCGTACCAGTGCACGTCGACGACGTTGCCGACCTTGAGCTGAGCGAAGTTGGTGACCAGGTCGGCCGCCTTCATCTTCACCCGGCCGAGGTCTTCCCACACGATGGTGAAGCTGCGCTGCTCGGGATGCATGCTGTGGATGGTGCCGCGCTTGAAGTTCTCCAGCGTGTTCGGCACGACGAGATCCATCTGCTGCGCGAACGACGTGCCCGACAGCAGCGGCAACGCTGGAGCGGCGAGCGCGGCGCCGCCGAAGATCTTCAAAGCCGAACGACGATTGATGGTCACCATGACACTCTCCTTAGTCCCCGATCCCGGGGACGTTGCGAAACGGGTGGAAGCGGTGTTGCTCCTTCGACGCAGCCTTCCTACAGGCGCGCTGTATCTCCGCCGTATCGCGATCGCGGAGAATTTGTGTCGTCTGTGTCGTGCCCCGACCGTCTGACCCGCTATTCCGGGCCGTGCCGGCCGGGCCGCCGACCAGGCGGCCGCCCCCGCGCTCCTGTACACTGTCGAGCCTCGATTCGCCAGTGTCCAACGCGCGCTTGCCGGTCGTGCCGATGTCGAAAGTGTGTCGGGTGTGTCGTCTTTCGGCCGACGGCGTTCGCGTCGGAGCGGACTCCGTGTCGACGATGGCATCGGCGGTTTCGCACTCCGGCCGTCGACGGAGCGTGTGGCGGCAGCCCGAGGCGAGGGGGCGGCGAAACGGAGGCTCGTCGTCCTTGCGCAGGGGCGCGAGACGGGTGCGGAGACAGCTCGACGCGGTAGGGCGATGGCGCAGGAGGAGGGCGGGGCGGAGCGGCACCGGCCTGTCGGCGAACCGCCCTGCTGGGCGCGCTGCGGGCACCGTGCCGTCGGGCGGCCCGTCGTCGACGATGGGCATGCCCGACACAGCGACGCGAGCGACCGAACGCGAGACCACGGGCGACCGAGGTGCCCGCCGCTGTGAGCCATGCCGCCGAGAGCCATACCGCGACGACCCGCGCCGCGATTGGTCGGCCGTGCCGCCGCGAGCTATGCCGCGACGACCCGCGCTGGCCGACCCGTGTTGCGATCGGTCGGCGGTGCTGTCCTCGCCATCGGCCGCGCCGCGAACCCGCATTTGCCGCTCCTTCACGATGATTGTTGCGTGCGGCGCGACCCCGGCTCCTTGATGTACGTCAAGCGCGCCGCGCGAGCGCGGGCGCAGGATAGCGATGTGCAATACAGACGATACAAATCGCGCCGGGCGCGACACAGCCAAGACGCGGCCGGCCGGTAGAAAAGACCTCGTTCGGGCGGGCAATGGCGCTCCGCCCCATCACACCAGATCGGTGACCCATGGTTCGGTTGCTCGGCGGTTTCGCGGCCTTCTCGGCCACCCTCACGGCTCTCGCGGCGGCCGCCCTGGCCGGCGCCCCCAACGCCCGCCCGGCGGCGACCGGCGGCTGGCAGGTCGAGAAGGGCGTCGAGCGGCCGACCTACGCCGTCGCCGAGCCGAGCCGCACCGACCTCAACATCGACAGCGTCGTGCTGCTGTGCGAGCAGGGGCCGAAGGCGCCGGTCGTGCAGCTCCGGCTCTATCTGTCGGGCAACGGGCCGCTCGCGCCCGCCGGCGTGGCCAACCTGAAGGACGATCCCAAGGTCGAGCTCGCCATCGACAACGCCAGCCACCCGATCGACCTGCTGTTCGCCGACGATTTCGTCGTCCTGGCCGACGCCCGCGACGGCGCGGTGCCGCTCGTGTCGGCCGGGCTGCTCGACGCCCTGCAGGCCGGCCGGCGCATGGAGCTGCGCTTCCACTACGTGCAGGAGATCAAGGGCGGCAAGACCCGGCCGGTCGACGCCACCGCCGTGGTCGAGCTGCAGGCGGGCCCCGGCGGCGCCGCCGTCGCCGCCGTGCGAAGCTGCGGCGGCGAGCCGGCCGCCAACCCGCAGGTCGCCCAGGCGCCGGCCAAGCGATAGCGCAGGCGCAAACCCAGGGCTAGTCGCAATAAGTACCAGGGCGTGGCGTTTGACAGGAGACGGGCGGTCGCGTCGCCGGCTTTCGCCAATTCCATCCAAGGTGGACTGGGCTGGCATCCGCTCCATCGGCCCGATGGGTGTGTTCCATTTGGCTGTTCCGGTCGAACGGAAGCGCGCGCCCAGGCGGTCTCAGCTTGGCTTCATCGGAGCGAACGTGGGGCCAACAGGCGCGGTCGGAGCAGCAGGATTTCTCCTCTCGCCCGCGGCGCTCTTGCTTTCATTAATTGCAAGAAGCGGAGACTAAGGTCGGATGCCTCAATCGAGGCTGGGCTTGAACAATACTTCGCGTAGTCCAAAATCGCTCGCTCGCATCGAAGATCGATTGCGCCACGCTGTCACTTCCGTTGGTGTCAGCCCGCCGTCTCCGACGCCATCCACGTAGTACAGCACGTTGCGGCCGCGTCGATCCTCGACCTGGTTACTGAGCTTGCCGACGAATGTCTGCCCAATGACCTGGCGTCGCTCGGCTGGCGTAAGCGCACGGCCTATGGCACTTCCGCGTTCCTGGAGCGCCTTCGCAGTGATCTCCATGAGATTATTCGATACGCTCATATGCATGACGATATCGACGAAAAACGCGTAGTCGATATCTGTGCCGCCGGCCATTTGGCTCGGTATGAGCTGATACACTCGCTTCAACGCGGGCTTCAGCCAATTTTCGCTGTGGAAGGCATATTCGTCGTAGGCGGAGCGTACTTCGGGAATCGCGCCGAGACAGGAGAAGCCGGCTTTCCATGCGGCGCGGCGCGCGGGAGCAATGAATGCTTTCTGTACAATCTGTCGGGCGTCCGCGTCATCGGCTACGAGAAGCCGTTGAATCTCGGCTTGCTCAGTCCCGAAGCACGGCAAGCTCGAGGAAACCTTCTGTAGAATGTGCTGAACTTCTCGTCCGTGCCCTACCGTCGCTCCATAGGGGCCCCAGGTGAGATACGATGCCGGGTCATTCGGCTGTGGCTCTCCATTCGAGCCGATGAAATTGAACTCTGCCTTGTCGAAGTCGGTTGCTTCATGCATCAGCCAGGATGTGAATGCGCGATCGTGGATCGGGGGCAGTGCCCGATTGTCGAGTAGGGCTTTCCACACCTTCTCGGTTATGGTTCCGTCGTTGATCTCGCCCTTTTTCAAGCCCAAATTTTGAAAGTTCGGACAACTGCCCAGCCGCCGCAGGCCCTCACGAGTGCCGTTGCCGAAAATCCCATCTGCTTCAATCGCCGGCTGGCTGCAACCGGTCAGCGCAGACTTAATCGCCTCCTGAATGGCACTCACCATCCCCCATTTTCCATACAGAAGTGTACCTCTGTATCGCATCAAGGTCGGATCTGCGGGTTGCGCATGACCGGTTGATGGAGTGAGCGCCATTACGATAGGACTAGCCAAGCCCAATAGAAGTAGGATGGTCGAGGTAGTCGCTCGACGAGCGAGAAAAGCTGTGACGAGATGGATGCTCGTCTTCATGGACGTGTTCCCCTTGATGGAACGGGTCGGGACTGCCTTACACGGTTACCGTAGAGATTCTGCGTTACCTTGCTCTGTGAGAATCGTCACATTGGCGGCCGAATGCACAAGGCCCCGCACTCGTCCATCTAGGTTGATGTCGGTAAATGGCCGGTCTGCCCTTTGAACGGCTGATACAGGCAGACCGCCTTTTCAATCTTCACGAGGGCCAATCATCGGCCCCGTAGCGATTGAACTCGCGACTCCGTTCGCATGACGGGTGAGCGGCTCCCAACGAACCATGCACTCGCCGACGATTGCAGGTGACGAATGGGTACAGCGGCCCCGGCAATCTTCCCACGGCCTCGATCCTTCGCCGGCCTCAGTCCTTCGGCGGCACGAACATGTAGCCGACGCCGCGCACCGTGCGGATCGCCTCCGGATGGGCCGCGTCCTTCTCGATCTTGCGCCGCAGCCGCGTGATGCGCAGGTCGATCGCGCGGTCGAACACCTCCATGTCGCGATGGCCGACCGTCTCGAGCAGCCAGTCGCGCGCCAGCGGGCGGTTGGGGTTCTCGGCGAACAGCCTCAGCAGGTCGAACTCGCTGGCGGCCAGCGACTCCTCGGTGCCGTCGCCATCGACCAGCACGCGCTTTTCCAGGTCGAGCACGCGGCGGCCCATGCGCACGCGCGGGCCGGCGGTCGCGGTCACGGCGCCGTCGGCGCGGCGCAGCACGCTCTTGATGCGGGCCAGCAGCTCGCGCGGATCGAAGGGCTTGGGGATGTAATCGTCGGCGCCGGTCTCCAGGCCGACCACGCGGTCGACCGTGTCGCTCGCCGCCGTCACCATGATGATGCAGACCTTGCCGCTCTTCTCGCGCAGCCAGCGGGCCAGCGTGAATCCGTCCTCGCCGGGCAGGCCGACATCGAGCAGCACCAGGGCCGGCAGCTCGCGCTCGACCAGGCGGCGCAGGCCCGGCCCCGAATCGACCCCGGTGACGCGAAATCCCTGCCTGGTCAGGTAGTCGAGCAGGATCTGGCGCTGGGTCGGCTCGTCCTCGACCACCACGATGTGCTTACGCTGGTCCATTTGTCGGCCGCCAGCCTACCACAGGCTGTTGTGGGGCGAACGTCGATCCTGCCCTTGACTTTGTGGGCGAGCGTTTGGGGTGGGGCGGCTCGGCTGCTACAACGGCGCTCCCTTGGACATGGGCCGAGGCGACTGAGTGGACACATCGCTGATCCCTCCCGTGTGGCGCCGTAAACAGCGCCTGATCGTGGGAGGTGCCCCATAGGCGTTGAGTTGAGGACAATCCTCACCCTAAGGAGCGGCCCGAAGGGTCGCGTCTCGAATAGGGCGAAGTAACCTTCGCCCCTTGTCGGCAA
This sequence comes from Reyranellaceae bacterium, assembly GCA_046349335.1. Classification (GTDB taxonomy): domain Bacteria; phylum Pseudomonadota; class Alphaproteobacteria; order Reyranellales; family Reyranellaceae; genus Reyranella. Next base: position 331,219 of record JAXMCO010000001.1, on the reverse strand, counting down.
CAGAGAGGGTGCTGGGACACCGCATTTTTTCAACGACTTCCGGCGCGGCCGATCCTTCGAGACGGCCGCTGCGCGGCCTCCTCAGGATGAGGACTATGTTGAGCTTTCCACCTTACTTTAACGCCTATGGGGCACCTGTACCTTTTCCACGCGGTTCCTTGCAGGAGACGGCGAGGGACGAGCGGAGTGTAGCGTAGCGGAACTCCGTTCGTCCCTCGGACGACGGTCCGACTGTCGTATTCTGCCGGGACCGAGCCGGTCCGTCGGGAGCACCAACGGCACCTCGTGACGAGATCACCTGGGGAGGACATGTGCCCCAACGGATTGGCTGCGATCGATGCCCAGTGGGGAGTCTGCGCCGGTCTTGCCTCGAGCGGACCGAGCGCCCGTACAGGTCTTGGCAGGGGTCGCAGTGGCTCGCCGTTTGAAAGGAGTACGAGCGTGAACAGAGCAAGGCAATGGTATGCCGGCGTCGATTGGGCCAGAGACAGTCATCTCGTGCGGCTCATCGATGAGCAGGGCCGCGACATCGGCGAGAAGATCTTCGAGCATTCCGGCCAGGCGCTGGCCGCCATGGCCGACTGGCTGATCGCCCAAAGCGGGGCCGACGATCCCGGCCAGCTCCACATCGCCATCGAGGTGCCGCATGGCCTGGTGGTCGAGGCGCTGATGGAGCGCCAATTCAACATCTGGGCCATCAACCCTGCTGCAGATGGACCGCTTCCGCGACCGCTACAGTCCGGCCGGCGCCAAGGACGACCGCCGCGACGGCCTGGTCATGGCGTCGGCCTTGCGCACCGATCCGCATTGCTTCCGCCGTCTCGGCGCCACCGATCCGGTCATCATCGAGTTGCGCGAATGGTCGCGCATTGCCGAGGAACTCGGCGCCGAACGCACCCGTCTCACCAATCGCATGCGTGAGCAGCTGTGGCGCTACTTCCCGGCCTTCCTCGACCTGGGCGCCGACATGGAAGCGCCCTGGCTGCTCGAGCTCTGGCAGCTCGTCCCCACCCCGGACAGGGCCAAACGTGTCCGCCAGGGCTCGATCGCCGCCATCCTCAAGCGGGCTCTTCGTGGATTCGAGTGGGTGATCCGAGAGCATCATAGCGGGTCGAGCATCTGTGGATATTGAGCTTATCGGAGGTCGAGCAACCCGAGAAATATGCCAGGCTTTGTCATGGACAAGCGAGCGAAGCCGAAGCGACGGCTGTCGGAAGCCTACAAGTTCGCGGGCTTTCGGGCACGGGCGACGATCCGTGAGGCCGCGGGTGATCGCGGCACGCTGATCGTCAGCCTCGACCGGCGCTCAAAAAAAGTCGCTGCGGCAACTGCGGCGAGGTCTGCCGGGGCTGGTACGACAGTCGGCAACGGTGGGTGCGCGATCTGAGCTGCGGCGGATACCGGATTGTCCTGGAGCTCGAGACGCGACGGGTGAATTGCCGGCGCTGTGGCGGCGTGAAGCTGGAGCGGCTGGATTTCCTGGCCGACAATCCACGCTACACGGAGCGGTTTACAATGGATGTCGGACGGCGGTGCAGCCGGGCCTCGGTGCGGGATGTGGCGCGCGAGCTGGGGCTGGACTGGCACACGGTGAAGAGCCTGGAGAAGCAGTACATGCGGGCGCAGCTGGCGAAGGCCGGCGCGCCATCGCCAGTGGTGATCGGCGTCGACGAGATCTCGATCAAGAAGCGCCACATCTACCGCATTGTCGTCAGCGATCTGCTGGCCCGACGCGCCATTTGGTTCGGCGGCGAGGATCGGTCGGAGGGCAGTCTGGCGCAGTTCTACGACGAACTGGGGCCGCAAAAGTGCCGCCAGATCCGCCTCGCCGTCATGGACATGTGGAAGCCGTTCCGCAACGCCACCGCGGCGGCCGCGCCGCAGGCCGCGGTCCTGTTCGACAAGTTCCACATCATGCGCCACCTCGGCGAGGCGCTCGACAAGGTGCGCAAGGCCGAATACGCCCGGCTGAGCGGCAAGGACCGGCGCTTCATCAAGGGCCAGAAATACACCCTGCTGTCGCGCCGCGAGAATCTCACCCTGGAGGGCCGCCGCTCTCTCAAGCTGCTGCTCGCCGCCAACAAGCGGCTCAACACCGCCTATCTCCTCAAGGAGAGATTCGGCCAGCTCTGGAGCTATCGCAGCGAGGCCTGGGCGCGCCGCTTCTTCGACAACTGGCGGGCCAGCCTCAAATGGCAGCGCCTCGAACCCTACGAGCGCTTCGCCGACATGATCGAACGGCACTGGGACGGCATCGCCTCCTTCTGCAGACCCGAGAACAAGGTCTCCCTCGGCTTCGTCGAAGGCCTCAACAACAAAATCCGCGTCTTCCAGCGCAGAGCTTACGGCTTGCGCGACGAGGAATATCTCCGCCTCAAGGTCCTCACTTGCATGCTCGACCCGCTATGATGCTCTCGGATCACCCACTCGAACCCACGAAGAGCCCTCAAGCGCAACCGCATCCGCCGCCTCGACGCCGCACAGGCCCTCGACATCCTGCGCCAAAAGCCGATCACCGTCGCCGACGGCACGACCAAGGCCGCCTGCGCTCACATCACCACCCTGATCGACCGCATTCGCCTGATCAACCGCCAGATCAGCGATGCTCACCAGACACTCGATAGCCTCACCGCAAAGCTCGGCGACGAACAAGAGGCCCAGCCGGGGCAGCCAAAGCAGCGTGACGTCGACATCCTCGCCTCCTCGCCAGGAATCGGAACGACTGTCCTCGCCACGCTGCTGGCAGATGCCACTGATGCCCTGCAGCGGCGAGACTATCACGCCCTGCGATGCCTGACAGGCGTCGCTCCCGTCACTAAGCGATCCGGCAAAAGCTGCTTCGTCGTCCGACGATATGCTTGTCACCGACGCCTCGCCAATGCCGTCTTCCATTGGGCTCGCGTCGCCGTCCAGCACGACCCCGCCAGCCGAACCAAATACGCCGCATTGCGCGCCCGAGGACACGGTCATGCCAGAGCCCTGCGATCCGTCGCTGACCGTCTCCTAAGGGTCATCTGTGCCATGCTCAGAAACGGAACGAACTTCTCCCAAACCCTCGCCCTTAATGCCGCTTGATAAAGGGTGGGGAGTCCTCCCCCGGTTACGGGGAAGGCGAGCAAGATGTGCCCGCTCTGTAGTCGGACCGCTGTCCCCAGCGCTTCGCAGGCCTGCCAATTGTATCGTCCCTGTGTCGCGGTCCGCAGCCGGCGACACACACGATACAATCGGGACCGGCCTGCAACACCGGGGCGATACGTCTCCGCCCTAGTTATACCGTCATGAATCCCTTGGACATCGGCGGGGTCGACCCCAAGCGGATCGAGCTCGCCGTCACCGAGCGGCTGGTCGCGCTTCCGGTCGTGCCCAAGCTGCTGGCGCTGCCGATCTTCGGCGTTGCGGCGGCGACGCTCTATGCCGGCATCGCGCCGTGGTGGATGTTCGCCCTGCCGGCGCTGATCTACCTCGTCTCGGTCTGGGGGTCGTGGCGCGTCCAGGTGGTCCACGCGCGCGACCCGCGCCGCTTCGGCCTGGCGGGCTGGCGCTGGCTCTACACCGTCACCGCCGTGCCGACCTCGTTCGCCAACGGGCTGATGGGCGGGCTGTTCGCCACCCTGCCCGACACCGGCCAGGCGCGCATGCTGTGGACCTTCGCGCTCTGCCTGATCGTCGGCTGGACGCCCTCGCGCCCGCTCGACGGGCGGACCTTCCTGCTCTCCGGGCTGGCGCTGCTGCTGCCGATCGGCTCGGTGCTGGTGCTGCGCGACGGCAGCCGCGATGCGCTGGGGCTGGCCGCCGTCGTCTTCGGCTTCTTCCTCATCATCAACATGTTCTCGCGGGCGGAGCGGCGGCGCGTGCGCACCGACATCGCCCGCGACCTCGCCGCCGCCGACCTGACGCAGAGCCTCGAGCAGGCCAAACGCGACGTCGCCTTCGCCGAGGACACCATGCGCACCGTGCTCGACAACACGAGCGACGGCGCGCTGCTCTACGAGGGCGACGGGCGCTGGCTCTACCAGAACAAGGCGATGGCCGACCTGCACCAGATGCCGGACGCGCTGCTGAAGACCCTGCCGACCTTCGCCGACATCATCCGGTACCGTGCGCTGCGCGGCGATTACGGCCCGCTCGACGCGCTGCCCGGCGGCCTCGAGGGCTGGATCGCCAGCCGCGTCGCGCGCTTCACCGCGCCGGGCCAGCCGGCCGAGCGGCGGCGCACCGTGACCGGCCGCATCGTCGAGGTGACCTACCGGCCGCTGCCGGTCGGCCGCGTGCTCACCATCCATCGCGACATCACCGAGATCTCGGCGCAGGAGCGCGAGCTCACCCAGGCGCGCGACGAGGCCGCCCAGGCGCGCGAGCGCCTGATCCTCGCCATGGAGGCGATGGACGACGGCATCGCCTTCCTCGACACCGACGAGCGGATGCTGCTGTGCAACGAGGCCTACCGGCGCTTCATGCACCACATGCCCGAGATCGTGGCGCCCGGCGCGGCGCTGGCCGACGCGATGGAGCATGCCGGCAAGGTCGGCGCCGCGCCGCCCAGGGAGGACCCGGTGGCGTGGGGCCGCCGCCAGCTCGAGACCGTGCGCGCCGGCCGGCCGGCGGTGATCTCCTACGGGCCGCAGAAATGGGCGCGCGTGTCGATGCGCTACGAGGCCGACCGGCGCGGCGCCGTCATGATGGTGAGCGACGTCTCCGAGGAGCGCCGCCGCCAGCGCGAGCTCGAACGCGCGCTCGAGGCGGCCGAGAAATCGCGCACCGACGCGGAGGCCGCCAACCAGGCCAAGTCGACCTTCCTCGCCACCATGAGCCACGAGATCCGGACGCCGATGAACGGCGTGCTGGGCATGCTCGACGTGCTGGAGGCCGAGGGCCAGCACGGCAGTCGGGGGCACGAGACGCAGGCGCGCACCGTGGCGACGATGCGCGAGTCCGCGCAGGCGCTCTTGCGCATCATTGACGACCTGCTCGACTTCTCCAAGATCGAGGCCGGCGCCCTCGCGCTCGAGCAGACGCCGTTCTCGCTCACCGGCCTGGTCGAGAGCACCATCGCCACCTTCCGTCCGCAGGCCGAGCGCAAGGGCCTGTCGCTGGTTGCCGCCGTCGCGCCCGGCTCGACCGACGTGCTGATCGGCGATCCGACGCGGGTGCGCCAGATCCTGTTCAACCTGCTCGCCAATGCGCTGAAATTCACCGACCGCGGCGGCGCCATGATCCGCGTGCGCACCGAGCCGCTCGGCGAGGCGGGGACCCGCGCCGTGCTGTCGGTCAGCGACACCGGCATCGGCATGAGCGAGACCGAGCAGGCGCGCCTGTTCCAGCCCTTCCAGCAGGCCGACAGCTCGACCGGACGGCGCTACGGCGGCACCGGCCTCGGCCTGTCGATCGTGCGCCGGCTGGCCCAGCTCATGGGCGGCGACGTCGCGGTCGAGAGCGCGCCGGGCAGCGGCTCGACCTTCACCGTGACCCTGACCTTGATCGCAGCCCCTGGCGACTCGCCGCTCGCCGACCTGCCGGGCGCCGATGCGGCGGCGGCCGCTGCCGCCGCGGCGCTCGGTGCGGCGGCGGCCGGCGCCACGCCCGAGAGCCTGGCGGCCGAGGCCAACCGCGTGTTGGTGGTCGACGACCATCCGATCAACCGCGAGGTGCTGGTGCGCCAGCTCGGCACGCTGGGCGTGGCCGCCGACTCCGCGCCCGACGGGCTGGCCGGCCTGCAGGCCTGGCAGCGCGGCCGCTACGCCATCGTCTTCGCCGACGTCCACATGCCGACCATGGACGGCCTCGAGATGACGGCCGAGATGCGCCGCATCGAGATGGCCGAGGACCGCCCGCGCACGCCGATCGTGGCGGTGACGGCCAATGCCATGGCGGGCGAGGACGAGCGCTGCCGCGCCGCCGGCATGGACGGCTACCTCTCCAAGCCGGTCAGCCTGGCGCGCCTCAGAGCCACCCTGCAGCGCTGGCTGAAGGGCGACGACACGGTGCGGCCCGCCATCGACAAGACCGTGCTCGACGGCTGGATCGGCAACGATGCGCGCGCGCGGCGCGACCTCCTCGGAAAATTCCGGCTTTCGGCGACGGAGTCGCGCGACGAGATCGAGACCGCGATGGCGGCCGGCGATCTGGCAGCCCTCGCCGCCGCCGCCCACCGCCTGCGCGGCAGCGCGCTCGCCGTCGGCGCGCGCTCGCTCGGCGAGGCAGCGGCGACGCTGGAGCGCGCCGCCAAGGCCGGCGACCGCGCCTCCTGCCAGGACGGCCTCGGACCGCTCGCGGTCGAGGTGCAGCGCGCACAGGCGGAGCTGGTGGAGTAGGCCTTCGACGAGGAGGCCGATCCGTGATAGTTTGGTTCTGAATTGGAGCCATTCTGGAACCAACACCATGTCCGTCAATCTCTCGATCAAGAATGCCCCTGACGAGGTTGTTCGGCGCCTGCGTCGTCGGGCCGAGCGAAATCATCGGTCGTTGCAAGGCGAGCTCCTTGCCATCATCGAGGATGCCGCGCGGTCCGAGCAGGAATTGAGCCCCGCCGGGGTGCTGGCGGAAGTCCGCCGCCTTGGCCTCAGAACGTCGGCCAGCTCGGCCGCCATCGTTCGGGCCGACCGTGACCGGCGCTAAGGTCGTGGACGCCTCCGCACTCGCGGCTCTGCTGTTCGGTGAGCCCGAGGCGGAAGCAGTCGCGGAACGGCTGGAGGGAGCCCGATTGGCGGCACCCGCGTTGCTCGAGTTCGAATTGGCAAATGTCTGCGTGACCAAGATGCGGCGCCAGCCCCGCCAACGAGACGCTCTACGCGCCGCCTATCGGCTCTCGAACCGGCTGCGCGTGGAAACCGTCGCCATCGACCACGCGGCGACGCTCGACCTCGCCGAGGCGACGGGTCTGACGGCTTACGATGCGAGCTACCTCTGGCTCGCCCGTACGTTGGGTGCAGAGCTCATCACGCTCGACCGTAAGCTGGCGGCCGCCTCGACATGAGACACGCTCGCGACATCGTCGCCTGAAGACGACTCGTCTATCGAGCGGGGCGACACGCACGATACACAACGTCGCCGGCACGACATGGCGACGAGACAGACGCTGCCCAGAGTTCGCGGACCGCACAACCGCCGCGAGGGAGCAGCGCCGCCATGACCCCGACCGAGATCGCGCTGGTGCAAACGAGCTACGCTCGGGTCGCGCCGATCGCCGAGACGGCTGCCGATCTGTTCTTCCGTCGTCTGTTCGAGATCGCCCCGCACGTCCGGCCGATGCTTCCCGACGATCTGACCGATCAGAAGAAGAAGCTGATGGCGATGCTCGGCACCGCCGTCGCGGGCCTCGGCCATCCCGATTCGATGCTGCAAGCCATCCGCGCCCTCAGCCGGCGCCACGGCGCCTCCGGCGTCATGGCCGAGCACCACGAGCCGGTCGGCTCGGCCTTGATGTGGGCGCTCGAGCAGGGCCTCGGCCCCGCCTTCACCCTCGACGTCGGCGACGCCTGGGCGATCGCCTACGCCATGCTCTCGACGACGATGATCGAGGCGGAGCGCGACGAGGCGTGCCTGGCGGCGTGACGCGCTCCTTCGGATGGCCTGCGCCGAGGTCGTTCGCGCTCCTGGTATGGCAGTCGGCCCTTTCGGGGTCAGGATTTTCGTCGTGGTGCCGCTTTCACCCTCTGGCGCGTCCGCGGCGGCTTCGCTCGCGCGATGCGGGAACGGAGCCGGCCTACGTCCTGCGATTTCAGCGTCACCGATGCGGGCTCCTCGACAGGATCGTGGAGATACTTTTGGCGAAGCAAGGCCTCGATCTCCGGCCTGTTCTCGCGAAGCGTCGCGAGGCGGCCTTCCTTGCCCAGCCCATCGGCGCCGTAGGCGTCGTCCACTGTGGCTCTGCTGACGAGGCAGCGAACGCGCTGCTTGCCGGCGTCGGCCCAGAGAAAGAAGGCGTCGCGCTCGAAATCCTCTCTCGGTGCCGTGTCGTCGAACGCGAGGTCGAGGCCGGGAATTCTCGCTCTGACCTCGCCGACGGCCGCCAGTGTCCGGTCGCGAACGATTGGGTCGATCTCGGCCAGGCCAGCGTAGAGGTAATCCGCCCACCTTGCGCCCCGGCCTTGGGCTTCCTGCCAGACGGCGCGCAGGCCGGCGGGCCTCGCCTCGACGAGTCGCGCCAGGAGCGCGGCGGCCTGGGCCATGTCCTTGGCACGCTTGACGTTGACCGAGCCAACGCGCCGCTGCGCGACGATGAGCTTGTGAACGGCATAGCGTTCGGGAGCGGGAACCGACACGAGGATTCCGGCGCCGTGCAGAACCACCGCCGGTTCCGGTGCGTGAATGAGGAAGTCGAGAAAGCGCAAGGGCTCGGCATGCGTGCCGAGCGCCGCCAGGCGCCTCGGCGTATCGGTGTCCGATCCCTTGTTGGGCGTGAGGAAATCCACCCTGACATTGTCCGATGCGACATAGGTGACGGAAGGCTGGGTGCGATGCAGGCGGGGCACGGGCCGAAAGCTCGCATCGATGCCTTCGAGGATCTCCAGCATCGGCGGCGTGGCGTCTTCCACCGCAACCGAGACATTGTGGAACTGGGCGATATCCACGTCGCTGGTCTGCATCGAGGCGATCGGCAGGCGCTGGCCGAGAAGCCCCGGGTAGGTCTGGTACGCGACCGTGCCCACCAGCACGCCGCGCAGCCGGAACACGCCTGCTTGCGCGAGGGCGGCGACGATCTCGCCGATCCTGGGCAAGGGACGGGGCAGGCCGGCGCTGCGAACGAGCGTCGCCACCAGCGACTGGCGCGTCCGCTCGGCCCGGCGTGCGTTGCGGTGCCGGTCGATCCTCTCCAGAAGCTCGGCGGTCTCGGGCCCGACATATTTCTGCTTCTGGCCCTGCGATGCCGGCATCTGGAAGTACCAGTAGCGCCGGCCCGCGACGTCCTTGGCGACGAATGTTCCGGCCTCGGGGAACGCCTCGCCGAACGCATCCGACGAGCATTGTTCCAGGAGCTCGGCGTACGTCGTCTGGAAGGCGAGCGTCAGCGATCCTGCGGCGGGCGGCATCGGGTTATACGTCGATTGCGGAAAACGTATAATCCGCGGCGGCAGATCGACGGTCAAGAGGTTTATACGTTATCCGCGAATAACGTATAAAAGCGTGTGGACTTCGGGCGCTCGGCGGCGCGGCAGACCGCGCCGAGCCCATTCACGACCTGGGCAGGCGGGGCGCCCGCGGTCCTCATGAGGCCGCTTCTTCGGCGACCAGCCGTAGGCCTTGGCGCACGCGCCGCCATCGGCATGGCGCGCTCGCCGGCGCTCAGTCGATCCGTCTTCGCGAACGGCTCGACCGCCTGCTCGCGACTCGCCGCCGCGGCGCCGCTTGTCGCAAGCGGCTGCCGTCGTCGCCATCGTCGGCTGGTGCGTTCGGCGCTTCGCTCTTCGGCCTCGATCCAGAGGCCTGAGCTGGAAAGCGAAGATGCGTGAAGGCTATGGATGATGGTTGAGGTCGAAGAACATGACCGGATGCTCTCGCGCGAGATTGTCCTCCGTGTCCAGCAGGACGAATCCTTCCTTCCTGTAGAACTCGATCGACAATTTCTTGGCGTCCAGGGTCACGAAACGACAGCCGACGCGAGGGCAGATTTCCTCCTTGGCGATGCCGAGCGCCAGCCGCGTCAACCGCCGGCCGATGCCTTGCCCTTGCAGAGCCTTGTTCACGGCGAGGCGGGCGATCTCGAGGGCGGGGTAGTGGTCGTAGGTGAATTCGGTCGTCTCCACCGTCCTCAGTCGAGCGTCCGTGCCGATCTCGCCGCACACCAACGTGACGTATCCGACCGCGTTGTCGGGTCGGCTGGAGAGAAAGGCGCCATAGGTCTTGGCGAGATTCGCCGCGTGGTACTTGGCCGCGTCGCGCCTGAGGAATGTCTTGAGGGGTTGGAACTCGGTGACGCCAAGAGAAAGCCCGGAGAGTCTGTCTCCGGGCTTGATCGGCCTGATCGTTACCTCGTCGCCCACCTACTTGGACTTCGGCTTCTGCTTAAGCTTGAAGGTGACGTGGCCCTTGGCGTCGAGTTGCTTGGATAGCTTCACCCCCGCCTCGACCGCGTCGCGAGAGGCTGCGCTGGCTCGCCCATAGCGGACCTGCGACTTGAATTTCTTGGCATCCTTGCCGGTGAGATACACTCGCCCGAAGGCGGTGGACGTGATGGACATGGGCACCTCCTTTCTCGGTGAACCGGATTCCTGGAACCCTCTCGCAATCTTAGGACCGGCTCGAGGCGTCCATGGGGCGTGCCTGACCGTCGAACCTGCGCGTGCAGGACGCAATGTAATGCCGAAACCGGGGGGCGCAAAGACGGCAGCTCTTCCCCAGCGTCGCCGGTCGCGTCGCTAGGGCGGGCGCCGAGCCGGCCGCGCTTCTCCCTACTTCTTCGGCGACCAGCCGTAGGCCTTGGCGCAGGCGCCGCCCATCAGCATGGCGCGCTCGCTGGCGCTCAATCGATCGGTCTTCACGAACGGCTCGACCGCCTGCTCGTAGTTCACCACCGCGAAGGCGCGCGTCCAGTCGGTGCCCCACAGGCAGCGCTCGAAGCCCCAGGCGTCGAACAGGCGGGCGAGCGGGTCCCAGATGTCGGGGAACGGATAGGGCTGCTTGGAGAGCGTGCAGGCGCCGCTCACCTTGATCACCACGTTGGGCCGCTTGGCCAGCTCGAGCACCTTGGGCAGGTCGGCCCACGGCTCGGGCGGGGCGGGCGGCGTGCGCGGCTGCAGGATGCCGAGATGGTCGAGGATGAAGCGCGTGTCGGGATGGCGGTCGATTAGCGCCGTGCCCGCCGCCAGGTTGCCCCAGCACAGCATGTTGAGCGGGAAATCGTATTTCACGGCGGCGCGGCAGATGCGGTCGAGGCCGGGGTCGGCGGGATCGCGGCCCGCTTCGGTCGTCAGCATGATGCGGATGCCGACCGTGCCCGGCGTCCTCTTCCACTCGGCCACGACATCGGCTACCGCGGGATCGTCCGGATCGACCGGCTTCACCAGGCCGAAGCGGCCGGGATGGGCGCGCTGCACCTCGACGGCGTAGCTCGCATCGTAGCGGTACATCGAGAAGGCGGAGATGAAGATCGCGCCGTCGACGCCCACCTTGTCCATTGCGGCGCACATCTCGTCGCCGGTGACATGCGGCGGCCAGTTCGGCACGGTGTGCCACGGCCGCTTGGGCGTGTTGGCCTCGTAGGCGTGGATCTGCGAATCGATGATGGGCATGGGCGAACGCTCCTCTTCTCTCCTTTATAATGCGCGAGTTTGGTATCCTGGTTGGGCGCCGTCCAGCAAGAGCCGTCGCTGATATCACACCAGCGCGCTTGCCAGCCGATGCGACGGCCGAGACAACAAGGTTCCGTTCGGGAGCAATTGACTTGTAGGGTGTCTGGTGTTGTTGGCAGCATGCACCTGACCTGATAGAGCAGACCGTAGTCTGTCCTTGGCGGGACGGTGGAGAGCAATAAACCCAACACTCGGTACAGAACGTGGCTCAGTAGGAGGAAGTGCGCGTGGGTCCGAATCAACACATCGAAGATTATCTATCTTACTATCTGGGGTTTTCCAAATCACCTCATTTCGCTGTCTTGGTTAATGGACCGTGGGGTATAGGTAAGACATTCATTGTGAAGAGATTTTTGGAACAATTTGAGAAGAAGAAATTTCGACATGTCTATATAAGCTTATATGGCTTGACGTCGTTCGACGAGATAGACGATGCACTATTTCGAGCCATTTATCCCCTTCTCTATAGAAAAGACGTGCAGCTTGCGGGTCGGGCAGTAAAGGCTATCGCCAAGCATCTGCATGTGGATGTTGATTTAGAAATAAAAGACGTTCTTAGCAATTCCAATGTTGATGTATATCTATTCGATGATATCGAACGATGCGGCATGCCAATAAATAGCGTTCTCGGCTATATAAACGAGTTTGTCGAACATGAGGGCCGTAAAGTTATCATCATTGCCAATGAGAAAGAGGTCAAGGAAGGCGAGGATTATAGACGTATACGAGAGAAACTCGTCGGGAAAACATTGGAGGTGCAATCTGAATTTGGGAGTGCACTGGAAGCGTTCATCGAGTCAATGCAGGATGATCGAACGAAGACGTTTATCACCTCAAAAGCAGATGTGATCTCTGAAGTATATCATCAGTCCAAGCTGCACAATCTTCGCATTTTACAGCAAAGTATTTGGGATTTTGAACGTCTTTACGTCGTCCTTGACGACAAGTACAGAGGTAGCGAGGTCGCAATGACGGCGCTACTAGGCTTGCTCTTTGCTCTATCTTTTGAGCTGAAGGCAGCTCGACTAGACATCGACGACCTTTTCAAGCGCCAGTCCACTATGATCACTGCCTTGATGCGCGCGCGACGAGAGGAAGGAAAGCCGCCGCGGATCACTATGGCTCAGGAGCGGTATTGTAACGTCGATTTGGGCTCATCAATTTTGTCCGACGAAAGCCTTGTTGACTTACTGATCAAGGGGGTTGTCGTCGTCGATCAGATCCACCGGGAGCTCGATTCTAGTTCTTACTTTGTCAAGGTCGCTGACGAGCCATCTTGGCGGACCGTATGGTATGCCTTCGAGCGAACTGAAGAGGAATTCAGCACCTCGCTCGCTAAAATGGAGCGCGCTTTCGGCGCCCGCGAGTTCGCGGTTCCGGGTGAAATACTACATATCCTGGGGCTTAGAATCTGGCTGTCAAAAATCGGCGCCATCCAGAAAACATTGGACGATGTGTTGAGTGAGGGGAAATCATACATCGATGGTATATTTTCAAAGGATAATCTTGATCTAACCGTTCAGCGTGAGTACTATTCAGAAATGCGACATACTGGGTATGGTGGTCTTGGATTCTACGAGGAATCAACGTCGGAATTCCAACAACTCTTCACTTACCTGATGGACAAGATTCAAACAGCTAAAGTGAGCCGCTACCCTGTGATCGCTGCCGAGCTTCTTGATAACATGAAGGCTGATCCAGCGCTATTCTCGCGTCGGATTACGTTGAGGAACGACGTCAAGAGCGAGTACCATGACACGCCGGTTTTGGCATCACTCGATCCAGCCAAGTTTGCCACTTTGCTGCTTCGACAGCATCCTGCGGACCAAAGAAAGATCATGAATGCACTTCACGCCCGATACGACCATGACAATCTCGCACGATGGCTTGAAGAAGAGAGGGCATGGGCAACAGAAGTTAGGAATTGCCTATTTGCCATGGCGGCGGACTTGTCACCGATCTCGAAGCACCGTGTGCGGCAGAACCTCGAGAACACGCTCGACGAGGTGCTTGGCTTAGGCACATATTCGCAGCCTACCGCGGGTGAAGATATTGTCGCTAGAGGGAGGGATTGAAGCAAGTCTCGAGCCCACTGAATCTTATTGAGGTGATTGCGGGCTGTACAAGGGGAGCGCGGTGGCCGGCGGCACATTTTTTCCGCATCGGATGTCTGTGCCGGATTGGAGGAGTCTATCTGAATGGTGCCTTGTCGTATTGCCGTTCCGCGATAGGTTGATCGTGCCAGTTGTGAGCTGACGCGTCAGAGGTGGAGGACAATGGACAATGAACCGACCGGAAGATTTCATCGCCGACCGCAAACGGCCCTTCACCGGCGCCGAATACATCGCGAGCCTGCGCGACGGGCGCGCGGTGTATATCGACGGCGAACGCGTGGCCGACGTCACCACCCATCCGGCGTTCCGCAACGCCGTACGCTCGGTGGCGCGGCTCTACGATGCGCTGCACGAGCCCGCGACCAAGGACCTGCTGACCTGCCCGACCGACACCGGCTCGGGCGGCTACACCCATCGCTATTTCCGCGTGCCCCGCTCGCGTGCCGACCTGGTCGCGGCGCAAGCCGCGATCGCCGGCTGGGCGCGCCTGTCCTATGGCTGGATGGGCCGCACGCCCGACTACAAGGCGGCCTTCTCCAACACGCTGGGTGCCGTGCCCGACTATTACGGCCCCTACGCCGAGAACGCGCGGCGCTGGTACGTGCGCGCGCAGGAGACGGTGCCGTTCATGAACCACGCGCTGGTCAATCCGCCGGTCGACCGCCACCTGCCGCCCGAGGCGGTGAAGGACGTCTACGCCTGCGTGCAGAAGGAGACCGCCGCCGGCATCTACGTCTCGGGCGCCAAGGTGGTGGCCACGTCGGCGGCGTTCACCCACTACAATTTCATGGGCCAGTCGTCGAAGACCGCGACCGAGGATCTCGACCTGTCGCTGATGTTCATGGTGCCGATCAACGCGCCCGGGCTGAAGCTCATCTGCCGCACGTCCTACGAAGCCGCCGCCGCGCGCCATGGCGCGCCGTTCGATTACCCGCTGTCGTCGCGCTTCGACGAGAACGACGCGATCTTCGTGCTCGACAACGTGTTCGTGCCCTGGGAGGACGTGTTCGTCTATCGCGACCCGGCGCGCGTGATGAGCTTCTTCCCCGGCACCGGCTTCCTGCACGGCGCCATGTTCCAGGGCTGCACGCGCTATTGCGTGAAGCTCGATTTCGTCGCCGGCCTGCTCGCCAAGGCCTTGCGCGCGACCGGCGGCGAGGCGGCGCGCTCCAACCAGGTGCTGCTGGGCGAGCTGGTGGCGTGGCGCCATCTCTTCTGGTCGCTGTCCAACGCCATGGCGCACAACGCGATGCCCTGGCCGGGCGGCGGCGACGCCGTGCTGCCCGAGCTGCAGGCGGCGGTTTCCTATCGCGTGTTCGCGCCCGATTCGTGGCCGCGCATTCGCGATATCGTGCAGCGCGCGCTGTCGTCGGCGCTGATCTACCTGCCGTCGTCGGCCAAGGATTTCGCCAATCCCGAGACCGAGCAGTATCTGAAGAAATACGTGCGCGGCTCGCACGGCATGGGCCATCGCGAGCGCATCAAGATCCTGAAGCTCCTGTGGGACGCCGTCGGCACGGAGTTCGCCGGCCGCCACGAGCTCTACGAGCGCAACTATTCCGGCGGCTTCGAGGACATCCGCGCCCAGGCGCTGACCGGCGCCGAGCGCGGCGGCAGCCTGAAGGCGATGGAGTCGCTGGTCGACCAATGCCTGGCCGACTACGACGAGAACGGCTGGACGGGCACCGACTGGCGCTAGCGGCCGGCGAGCGGGCACCTCTCCAACGCCTCCCCCGTCATACGGGGGAGGTGGCGCGTCATACGCGACGGAGCGGGAAAGCCGCAGTCGAGATCTTCATGATTCCGATGTCGGAACTTCATGAACCTGGCTCGAGGCCTTCCCCCTCCGCCCCCTACGGGGGCACCTCCCCCGTATGACGGGGGAGGGATTCGAGGTGTGGCCATGCCCCGCGGGTCATATGGGCGAGCTGGAGACGGTGCGAGGGTCCGGCCCCGCGCCGGTCATGCGCCCGCGAGATAGGCCTCGGCGCGCCGCGCGATCTCGCGCGCCTTGGTGGCGGCGGCGCCGGTGTAGGTTTCCGGCTTGGCCAGCAGGGCGAGCGTCTCGGCCGGGATTCTGCTCCACACCGGGTCTGCCGACGGCTCCTGCCGCAGCGCCCATCGGGTCGCCTCGAGCAGCGGCACGCCCGCCTCGCGCGCATGCGGCAGGGCTGCGTGGTTCACCAGCTCGTGGGCGTCGCCGTCGTAGCCCGCCATCTGCAGGGCGATGTAGATCGGCTCGGCGAGGATGGCGTCGCCCTGGGCGGCGAAGTTGCGCGCGAGCGATGCCGTGTCGACGGCGATGCGGGCGAGGAACGGCTTGCCGTCGGCTTCGCGCAGCAGCGTGTCGAGCTGGCTCACCAGGTTGACCACGATGGTCGGGAAGTCGCGCGCGAGGGCGCTGCCGACCAGGTCGCGCTGATGCTCGCTCACCATCGTCGCCAGGACCTTGCCGAACTCGATCTGGTTCTTGATCCACGTCCCCTCGAGATTCTCGAAGGTGATCGGGTTGCGCTTGTGCGCCATGGTCGACGAGCCGACCTGGCCCTTCTCGAAGGGCTCGCCGAGCTCGCCGATCTCCGTCCGCATCAGGTGCCGGCCGTCGCGCCCGAACTGGCCGAAGGCGGCGGAAAGCTTTACGCAGGCGAAGAGATAATCGGCCAGCGGCTCGGGTGGCAGGATTTGCGTGCTGATCGGCGAGGGCCGCAGCCCGAGCTTCTCCAGCACCCGCGCCTCGAAGGTCCGCTCGCCCGCGCGCGCGGCGATGCCGAGGCCGACCTGGGCATTGTAGACGCCGACCGCGCCGGAGATTTTTCCGACGAGCTTTTCCGCCGCGTCATTGGCGCTCTGGATGTCGGCGAGAACCCGGTTGAGGATGGTCGCGAACCAGAAGCCCACGGTGATGGGCAGCGCGTGCTGGCCGTGGGTGCGGCCGATCTGCGGCTGGGCGGCGAACCGATCGACCTGCTCGACGAGCAGGCCGACCACCGTGTCGGCGCGCTGGCGCACCACCGAGTGCGCGCGCACGAACTGCAGGGCGCGCGCGGTGTCGAGCGCGTCGTAGCTGGTGAGCGGCACGTGGATCCAGCGCCGCAGCCCCGGCGCGACCTTGCCCTGGGCGATCCGCACCCAGGCGCGAATGTCGTGCCGTGTCACCCGGCGCTCGACGTCGTCGACCTCGCTGGTCGTAATGGCGAGCAGCGCCTGCTCGACGGCGGGTGTGAGCGTGGCGATGTCGGCGGCGGGAACGACCCCGATCTCGGCCAGCGTCCGGAGCGTCGCGATCTCGACCTCGGCGACGGCGCGAAACAGATTGTCGTAACCGAACACCGCGTGCAGGCCCTTCGGCTGATAGCGCGGGTTTCCGGGCAAAGCGAGATTCGGCAAGGACGTGCTCCGTCGATCTTCGGGTTGGCGTGGATGAGCTGAACGATCATAGCGCGGGAATACCGCGGCCTGCAGGGGCCGCGCTCATTGGCAGCGCGCCGGCGCTGAAATCGATCGGGGAACGCGCCTCTCTCGCGCCGTTCGCAAATCTGATAACCGGACGCACGGGGCCGGAAGCGCCGGGCCGGGCGGGCGGAAGGTACAACTTTCGGTAGGGACAAGCCGGACCTGCTCCGCCATCATCGTTCGTCGCCGCGGCATCCGATCCGCTGGCGATGGCGTGGGGCGAGGGCCGCGCTCGGGTGTGGGCTGCTGTCCGCGAGGCGCGGCAGGAGAGAGTGACAGATCATGGTTCGGAAAAGTGCGCGGGCGCTTGTGTTTTTCGTTTCCCTGGCCCTGGGGCTCGGCAGCCTGGTGCCTGACGGGCGCGCGTCGGAGGGCACCGACGCAGCGGAAATGTCGTTGGACACCTGCGACTACGCCAAAGCCCTCCAGCAGCTCGAGCCGATGGCCAAGCGCGGCGACGCCCGTGCCCAGCTCATCCTCGGCAATGTCTATCGCTATGGACGCGGCGTTCCCGTCAGCAGCGCGGAAGCCGACAAATGGACGGCGCTCAGCCTCGATACCCGCAAGCGTGCCGCCGACGGCGGCGATGCCGACGCGGCCTCCTGGATCGGCAATTCGTACAAGTATGGCTGGGCCACCGAGGTGGACGAGGGCAAAGCCAAGGAGTGGCTGGCCAAGGCGCTGGCCCGGCGAATGCAGCTCGCCGAGCAGGGCGATGCGGAAGCGCAGTATCAGTTGGGCCACGATTTCTCGAGTGGGCGAGGGGTGTCGCAGCAGAAGGCCGAAGCCTCCAGATGGTGGGCGAAAGCGCTTCCGTCGATCCGGGCGGCGGCCGAACGCGGCGACACGCGCATGCAAATCCGGCTGGCGTTCATGTTGGACGCCGGGTACGGCACGCCGCCCGACAAGGCCGAGAGCGCGAAATGGTACCGCGCCGCAACGGCCGCGCTGGCGTCGGCCGCCGAGAAGGGAAGCGTGACGGCCATGCTCGAGCTGCACACGATGGTGTTCCTCGACAAGCCCGGCGCAGACGGCAACAAGACAGCCAGGTATTGGCACGACGTCCTTACGGCGACCTACAAGGACGCGGCGGCCCGAGGGTGTGTGCCGGCGCAAGCCAAGCTTGCCGAATGGCTGGAAGCCCAATGGTTCATCGGCATGCAAGAATCGAAGCAGACGCGGTATCGGTTCCTGATGTGGTGGACCATCGTCGCTGCCAGCAACGATCCGCGTTACTCGGACCTGATCGAGCGAGCGAGAAAGGCCATGGCAACGGCCTCGTTGAGCATCGTCGAGAACGAGCTCGTGGCGAACAAGGCCGCGCGCTGCCTTCAAACACAGTACAAGATTTGCGAATGACGGAGGCAACGCCGGCCACCCGGGCGACGACAGGCAGACCTCGACGATACGCGACCTGGAAGCACGGATCGGGCGTTGGCATGCCCTGTCGGGCCTCGATGGCGACGACGACTTGCGCGCCAATTCCGGCGCGAATCGGACCGAGGAAAAGCGGGCACTGCTGCGGGCCATCGCCGAAAATGCAGCCGAGCGCGGCCGTCCGTTCCCGAGGAGACACCATAGTGCCTGCGATGGGTGTGACGTGAACGGCACGCTCAGGTGACGGGATGGCTCTGAGGCCGCAATTCACGCAAGCGCTGATCTTGTTGGCGAGAGCGATCGAGCGGATGGAGGCCAAGGGGCTGTCCGCGCCGGTCCTGGTCGGCGGCGCCGCGGTGGAACTCTACACGGGCGGCGCCATCGCCTCCGGCGATTTCGATTTCGTCAGCCATTGGCAGCGGGAGTTCTTTGCCGAGTTGAGGGTTCTGGGCTTCGACAGGCCGGCAAGGCCGGGATGGCTGCACTGGGCGGTCGCGCACCCGGATTTCGATTTTGGAGTGCAAGTCGTTTCGGGCCGCCTGATGGACGGCAACACGATCCCGAGCGGATACAGATCCTGCATCTGGACGGGGAGAACGGCGAGAAGACGTTGAAAATGCTGGTGATTCCGGTCGAAGACCTGATTGCCGACCGGCTGGCGCAGGCCTATTCGTCCTCCCGGGTCGATGAGGTCATGCGCGATCAGGCCATCAGGCTCTACCAGCTTGCGGAAGGGCTGGATGAGCAGTATTTGGACAAACGCATCAGGACGGAGACCGGCAACGAAGCGTCCTTGGAGACGTTGCTCGCCTGGGTAACAGCATGCAGACTTTGACGATACGCGACCTGGAGGCACGGATCGAGCGTCGAAAGGCCCTGTTGGGCCTCGAAGGCGACGACTACGTGCGCGCCAATTCCGGCGCGAATCGGACCGAGGAAAAGCGTGCGCTGCTGCGGGCCATCGCCGAAAATGCAGCCGAGCGCGGCCGTCTGCCGGCGTTCGAGGCGCAATACCAGAATCCATAAGGGCCTCCCGATACGGGACGGCTCTCTCCGCACCGCAAGCGCGCTTCCACGGAGGTCGTTCCGCCGGGACGGCGCGCGTTGTCGTCGGAGTTGCTGCCGTGGCCAAGCGCGCGATCTCTATCTCGACGACCACAGCTACAGGTAAGGAGAGGCGGTCATGCCGAGGACGAAGCGCCGGCCGATAACGGTCGGCGAGATTCTCGTGGAGGAGTTCATGCAGCCGCTGGGACTCACGCAGGGTGCGCTGGCCGAAGCGATGGGCGTCCAGCGCAGCCGCGTCAACGAGCTGTGCAACGGCCGCAGGAACGTCACGGCGCCGACGGCCCTGATCCTGGCACGGGTGTTCGGTAACAGCGCCGATTTCTGGCTGAACGTGCAGCGGCGCAGCGATCTGTGGGAGGCGATGCACAGTCCCAAGGAGCAGGCGAGGATCAGGCGCGCCCGGCCGCTCGAGCGCGCCGCCTGAGCGATGGCGCTCGGGGCGTCGAGGCGCGGACTCCGGGATGTCCGGTCCGCGCGAGGAGGATTTCGCGCGCAGCGCGCCGCCGGCCCCACTTGCTGCCCGCTCGACGTCTTGCCGCCGCGGCATGGTAGTGTCGGCGGCATGATCTCGCGGCGAAGAATCCTCTCGCGCCTCGCGGCGGCGGCCTCGACCGCGACGGTGGCCGGATGCGGCGCTCCCGGCGCGCCCTCGACGGCCTATCCGCACCGCTACCCGATCGCGCCGCCGCCGCCGGATCGGGCGACGCTCGGGCTGGATGCGGTGATCGACCTCAGCCGCAGCGTCACCGTCTCCGACTTCCGGCTGGTGCGCCAGAGCGGCATCCTGGGCGTCATTCACAAGGCGACCGAGGGCGGCGACTACACCGACACGGCGTGCGCGGCGCGCCGCCCGCAGGCCGAGGCGGCGGGCCTGCTGTGGGGCACCTATCATTTCGGCACCGGCCAATCGTCGGGCGCGCAGCAGGCGGCGTTCTTCCTCTCGGTGTCGCGGCCCGGCCCCAGGACCCTGCTCGCCCTCGACCTCGAGGCCAACGAGAACAATCCGTCCAACTCCATGCGGCTCGACCAGGCCGAGGCCTTCGTGACGGCGGTGGCCGAGGCGACCGGCCGGCTGCCGCTGGTCTACGTCCATCCGACCTGGGCCAACGGCGACCCGCTGCCCAACTCGGGCCTCGGCCTCGGCGCGCGCATCACGCCCGACTCGATCGTCGCGCGCTGCGGCCTGTGGGTCGCCGACTACCACGACTCGCCCGAGGTCCCGCTCGCCTGGGAAGGCAAAGGCTGGCGGCTGTGGCAGTACGCCGGCGACGAGACCGAGAGCCGCCCGGCCTACGGCCAGACCACGATCGTGCGCGGCGTCAGCCACTGCGACCGCAACCTGTTCAACGGCGACGCGGCCCAGCTCGACCGCTTCTGGCGCGCGACCGGCTGACGGTCATCCGCGCGCTTGCTGCAACCCGGTCGCAGATTACTGCGCCCCGGTCGCAGATTACTGCGCCCCGGTCGGTATTCCCGCAGCCTTCACCAGGGCGGCGTTCGAGGCGATCTCTTTCCTGATCTCGGCGTCGAAGGTCGCCGGGTCCATCAGGTTCTGCTCGGCGCCGAGCTTGGCCAGGCTCTCCTTCACCGCCGGGTTGGCGAGCGCCTTCGCGGTCTCGCGGTGGAGCTTGTCGACGATGTCGCGCGGCGTGCCGGCCGGCACGAACATTCCGACCCAGAAATCGTAGTTGGAATCGGGCACGCCGAGCTCCACCGTGGTCGGCAGGTCGGGCAGCACGGCCGAGCGCCGGCTGCTGCCCATCGCCAGCGCCACCAGGCGGCCGTCCTTGATCAGCGGCAGGCAGATCGTCACCGGGCAGAAGAAATAGTCGAGGCGGCCGGCCATCAGCTCGGTCAGGTTCTCGGGCGTGCCCTTGAACGGCACGTGCACGGCATCGATGCCGGCACCGATGCGAAAGCGTTCGGCGTTGAGCTGGTTGGCCGTGCCGATGCCGGCGGAGCCGTAGTTCAGGCTGCCGGGCTTGGCCTTGGCCCGCGCGATCAGATCCTGCACCGACTTGATGCCGCTCGCCGGCGACACCACCAGCGCCTGCGGCAGCAGGGCGAGCGGCGTCACGCCGGCGAGGTCGCGCAGCGTGTCGTAGGGCGTGCTCGGATAGGTGATCGGCGTGATCGTGTAGGACGACGACTGGACCAGGATGGTGTAGCCGTCGGGCTTGGCGCGGGCGACGGCGCCGACCCCGATCGTGCCGGCCGCGCCGGGCTTGTTGTCGACGATGAAAGGCTGGCCGAGCTGCTCGGCGAGCCGCTGCCCGACGGTGCGCGCCATCACGTCGGTGGCGCTGCCGGCGGTCAGCGGCACCACGATATGCACGGGCCTGTCCGGCCAGCCGCCGCCCTGCGCCATCGCGCCGGCCGCGAGCAGGGGCAGGTAGAGGCCCAGGCCCAGGCCCAGTCGGAGCGCGGCCTGCGCGAGGCGGCGAAGCGTCATGGTTGGTCGTTCCTCCCTGTCGCGCAGACTAGAGCGAATCGCGGGGCGGCGGAACATCGCCCCTTGGCCGGCGCGGCGGGGAACCTGATCGCCGATGTTTACCGCGCGCCCGCGCTGTGCGAGGCTCTAATCCCCATCAACATCGAAAGGAGGTGATCCTGTGACGTCTACCATCACGACACTGGCGACTTGGGCAGCAACTGCCAACGGGATCGTTCCTGCACTGGCTCCGCACCGCCCATAAAGGGTCGACAGAAGTCGGCACAAAGCCGCCTACGGGCGGCTTTGTTGTGTCTGGGCGACGGCGAGGACGGTCGTGCGCGGCGGCGGCAGGCCGTGCTCGCGCGAGTGAGCAGGCGAGCGCGGTGCAAGACGTGCAAGATATGGGCACGACATCGAGCCAGCCGAGCGGGCGTGCCGAGCCACCCGACAGGCGATCGATCCGGCGCCGGGCAACGATTCCGTGATCGCAATGTGTGGCTTTTGCCACATCCCGCCCGGTGACCGCACGCCACTCTCGCCCAGGGGAAACACAAGGGCGATCACAGCCAGGGTTTCCCGTGAGCTGGGGGAACCAAGATGCCCGAGTCTGGAAACGGAGCCACCGGCGCGACGGGCGCAACGGGCGCGAATGATGGAACGGGCGCAACGGGTTCGTCTGGCGCGACCGGCGGAACGGGTTCGGTCGGCGCAACGGGCTCGACGGGCGCACGTGGCGGAACGGGGTCGACCGGCGCGACAGGCTCGACGGGTGCGACTGGTGGAACAGGCGCGACGGGTTCGTCTGGCGCGACCGGCGGATCCGGGTCGACTGGCGCGACCGGCCCATCGACGCAAGCCAATGGAAATGCCGGCGCCGACAAGAAGACCGTCATCCGCTTCTTCAAGTACGCCGTGTTGCTGTTGGTCGTGGCCGGCACCTTGAAGCTGACCTTCGACTGCTACTCGCACTTCATCGCCCGACGATCGATCGATGCCGAGCTGCAGGCGCAGAAGGTGGCGAGCCTGGAAAGCCTGGTGGTGTCCCAGAGGCGTGATCGCGATGCCGTCGTCGCCCTGTTCGAGATGCGTTGCGTCGAACGCGACATCATTGCGTTGTATCGAATGCTCGACGGGTATCGGGCGACGCTGCGCGACGCCGAACGCGAGATGCGCGCCGCGACGGCGGCGCTGTCGAGCTTCCTGAAGGAGAAGGGCCAGAATGTCCTGAAACCGGACATCATCGTCGAGCTGACCGCAAAGGCGGGAGAGACGTTCAGCATCGAGGTCGCCGACGAGAAGCTGAAGAATCCCGACAACATGTTCGCCAGCGCGAAGGCCGCGGAGATCGACGCGCTGAGAAATCAGTGGAAGGAGAAGAGGCGGACCTATGACGAGGTCGCCAAGAAATACAAGGCCGCGCAAGCCGCGCTGGCCGACTATCAAGTGCTCGAGGGAGGTCAGGGCGCGCTGTACGACGCCGCGCGGGAGATGCGCGTCGAGGCGAAGAACCTGTCGGACTTCCTGAAAGCCAAGGGCGCCGGTGTCCTGAGACCGGAGGTCGTCACCAAGCTCGCAGGGGGAAACGGAGCGGAATTCAACGTCGAGGCCGCCGATCAGGAGTTGGCCAAGGACGCCAATCTGGTCGCGGGCGTCGCGCCCGAAATTGCCCAGGCGCTGCGAGCTCAGTGGACGGAGAGGAAGGCGTCTTACGAGGCAGCCGCCAAGAAGCATGGAGCCATGCTCGCCGAGTACAAGCCCTCCAAGCCTCGTTTCGATCAGGTGGGTTCGGGGGTCAAGGCGCTGGAGAAGAGCCTGCAAAAGCTGAACGAGTGGGCCGAGGAGAGCAAGCGGCGCAACCAACCAGTCGCCGAGGTGCTAGCACGGTACGAAACCTGGACCAGAGCGCTCGTTCCCAAGCAGGACATCGAGGCGGCGATGGAAGACGTGCTGGATGCGATGGCGAATGCTCAAGCCGATCCGCAGCAGGCCCTGAGGTGCGACTCCGTCGGTGCCTACCGCAAGGCCGTTGCCGCCATTCAGGAAGAAGAGAAGCGGTGGCGAGACGCGGGCCCGCTCCAGCACCTCGCCGAGCCCGGCAGGCTCTACAATCGCATGCTGCTGCGCTACTTCGAGCAGGGGCCGGCGGCGCAGACGCTGTTCGTCACCTTGCTGATCGGCGCGCTGGGCGCGCTCTCGCTCAACATCCTGCGCCTGTCCAACGTGGGCTGGTGGAATCGCCTCGAAGACCCCGATTGGGGCGAGATCGTCATATCGCCGTTCCTCGGCGCGCTGGCGGCGTTCGCCATCTACCTGGTGGGCAGCGCCGGCCTCCTGCTGACCAGCGACGTGCGCAGTGGGCCGTCGACCTTGTCGGCGGCGTTCATCGGGCTGCTCGGCTTCGTGTCCGGGCTGCTGTACGACGAGGCGTTCGGGCGGGTCCGGCGCGTCGGCGCGCAGCTCTTCGGCGGCGACAAGCCCGACGAGGCCGCGGGACCGCGCAAGGAGGACCTCGAGCTTGCCCAGTTGCTGCAGGACTCGGGCGCCACGCTCGTTGCCTCGCTGGTCGCCAGGCGCGGGCTCGGGTTGCGCCTGCTGGCCGAAAGCGAGTTCACCTTGGTCGTGCCGTCGGATGCGGCGCTCGGCGACAAGCTGCAGTGGTGGGTCAACATGCTCGATACCCGCAAGCCGGAGTTCGAGGCATGGTTCCATCGCCATCATGCGCCGAAGAAGCTCCTCGCCAGCGGCGTCAAGACGACGCCCACCCTGACGATGGACGACGGCAAGTCCTTCCCCGTCACGTTCGTGAACCAGGAGCTCAAGATCGACACGGTCGATGTCGCGAAGCCCGACCTGACGTGGCACAACGGCGTCATCCACGTAACCAAGGCCGAGCTGCCGTCGACGTAGCCGTAGCTGCGGCCGGCCGACACCGGGCCCGGCGCGCGAGCGCGCCGGCGATGGGCGGGTGCCGCGCCGACGGGATCGTTCCCGCACTGGCTTCGCACCGCCCATGAAGGGTCGACAGAAGTCGGCACAAAGCCGCCTATGGGCCTGTGACAAAATAGGCGCTTCATTTTGCGAGATGATTGCAGTCGGCAAAGTTGTCGTCCCGAGCGCAGCGAGGGACCTTCGAGGCAGCAGGAAAGGTCCTCGCTGCGCTCGGGATGACAGGGTCTTTGTCGCGTACGCCACGGGCCGATATCGGAATCCGAAGCACTTGTTTCGTGACGGGCCCTGTGGGCGGCTTTGTCGTGTCTGGGAGACGGCTATGGAAGGGGGACAACCGGCCCGAGGCGAGGGCCGCGATCGGGGTCGGCGGCGTCGATTGCGGAGAGCTGCCTTGCGGACTAAACTGACTGAACTAAGTCTGTCGAGAAAGCCGATGCGCACCATCAACATCCACGAGGCCAAGACCCATTTGTCGCGCCTGGTCGAGCGGGCTGCCAGGGGCGAGGAGTTCATCATCGCCAAGGCAGGCAAACCCCTGGTCAAGGTCGTGCCGCTCGATGCGCACGAGACGGCCGCGCTGCGCCCCATCGGCTTTCTGGCCGGGGAGATCTCGACGCCCGACGATTTCGATCGAATGGGCGAGGACGAGATCGAGCGTCAGTTCGGGGTCGGCGGTTGATCGTCCTGGTCGATACCCACCTTCTCCTGTGGGCGGCGGGAGAACCGCGCAAGCTGTCGCGGAGAGCGCGCCGGATTCTCGAAGAGGCCGGCTCACAGCTTTGGTTCAGCGCGGCGAGCCTGTGGGAGGTGGCCATCAAGCACCGGCTCGGTCGCGACGATTTCCGCGTCGAGCCGCGCCGATTGCGCCGCGGCCTCCGCGACAATGGCTGGCGAGAGCTCGCCATATCGAGCGACCATGCCGTGGCCACCTTGGCGCTGCCTCCGATCCACAAGGATCCCTTCGACCGCATGCTGCTCGCGCAGGCTCATGTCGAAGGCTTCACGCTCGTCACATCGGACGATGCCGTCGCGCAATATCCCGGGCAGGTCCTGAAGGTCTGACCGGGCGGCCTCGCGGGTTGCCGCGGGCCAGGTCGCATCTGACGCGACGGGGCCGCGTCCGACACGGCCTGATTGGATGGCACGCGAGCTGTCCCCATTGACGATCGCGCGCGTACCGCCGCACGGTATGGCGGCTGTGGGAGTGGTGGCCGGTCCGACGGCGGCTGGCCAGATGGAGCTGGGGTCGGAGCCGGGGTCTGGGGGAGAGCGTGGGCATGCGTATCTGTGTTTTCGGGGCCGGCGCGATCGGCGGGAATTTTGCGGCGCGCCTGGCGGCGGCCGGCAACGAGGTGTCGGTGGTGGTGCGCGGCCCGCACCTCGACGCGATCAAGGCCAATGGGCTGACGCTGATCGCCGGGACCAAGAAGATCGTCGCCTCGGTGCGGGCGAGCGATCGGCCGGCCGAGCTCGGGCGGCAGGACGCCGTCATCTCGACCCTGAAGGCGACCGGGCTCGCCGCGCTCGCCGAGGGCGTGGGGCCGCTGCTCGGGCCCGACACGCCGGTGGTGTTCGCGCAGAACGGCATCCCGTGGTGGTACGGCCACGGCCTCGCCGCCGGCCGCCCGCCCGCGCCCGACCTGTCGCGGCTCGATCCGGGCGGCGCGCTCGCCAGGAGCGTCGGCCTCGGGCGCACGCTGGGCGGCGTCATCACCTCGCCCAACCACGTCGTCGCGCCGGGCGTCGTGGTCCACGAGCAGCCCGAGCGCAACACGCTGTGGGTGGGCGAGATCGACGATCGCCAGAGCGCGCGAGTGGCCGCGCTGCGCGGCGCGCTGGTGGCGGCCGGCATCGGCTCGCCCGCCACCACCGACATCCGCTACGACATCTGGCACAAGCTGATGGCCAACCTCACCGGCTCGACGCTCTGCCTGGTGCTGGGCCAGGCCGTCGCCATCCAGAAGACGCCGATCGTCAACCAGCTCGCGCGGCGCGCCCACGCCGAGGCGCTGAGCGTGGCGGCCGCGCACGGCATCGTGCTCGACGACCATCCCGACACGCGCTACGGCCCGGCGCGCGTCTACACCAACCACCGCCCGTCGATCCTGCAGGATTACGATCTCGGCCGGCCGATGGAGATCGAGGCGATCGTGCGCGCGCCGGTCGCCTTCGCGAAGAGCGTCGGCGTGCCGACGCCGACCCTGGAGGCGATCGAGGCCTTCGCCGTCAGCATGGCTGCGTCGAAGGGCCTCTACGACCTGGCGGAGTAGGGCCGCCAGAGCACAGCGGCCAGAGCAGGGCCAGGGTGGCCAGAGCAGGGCCAGGGGAGGGGGAGCGCGCCATGAAGGTCGAGCCATGAAGATCATCGATGCCCAGGTCCACATCTGGTCGCAGACCGTCATCCCGCCGGGCGGCGGCCATCGCCAGGTGCCGAGCCTCTCGGCCGAGGAGCTTTTAGCCGAGATGGACGAGGCCGGCGTCGAGGGCGGCCTGATCCATCCGCCGGCGAGCTGGGACCCGACCTCCAATGCGCTCGCCATCGAGGCGGCCCGGAAATATCCCGAGCGCTTCGCCATCATGGGCCAGTTCCCGCCGGAGAATCCCGACAATGCGCGGCTGATCCCAGGCTGGCTCGCGCAGCCCGGCATGCTGGGGCTGCGCTGGGCGCTGCTCTATGGCCGTCAGCCCAGGCTGATCGTCGACGGCGGGCTCGACTGGATCTGGCCGGCGGCGGAGGCAGCGGGCGTGCCGGTCTCGCTGCAGGCCGGCGTGTTCCTGAAGAAGTTCCGCTGGATCGCCGAGCGCCATCCGCGCCTGAAATTGATCATCGACCATTGCGGGCTGAAGGTGCTGACCAAGGACGCCGACGCGCTCGAGCATCTCGACGAGCTGCTGGCGATCGCAGCACTGCCCAACGTGGCGGTGAAGGCGACCGGCGCGCCGGCCTACTCGTCGCAGCCCTATCCCTACAGGAACCTGCACGAGCCGCTGCACCGCATCTACGACGCCTTCGGCCCCGACCGCTTCTTCTGGGGCACCGACATCACGCGCATGCCCTGCACCTGGCGCCAGTGCATCACCTTCTTCACCGAGGAGCTGCCCTGGCTCGCCGGCCATCCGGCGGAGCTGGAAAAGGTGATGGGCCGCGGCGTGGCCAGGTGGCTCGGCTGGGATTTTCCGTTCTAGCTCATCCTCCTCCCCAGCGTCGCCGCTGCGGAGTGGACACCTTTCAAATCCCGCTCGCGTCATTTGTCAGGGCATCTACACCTCTCGAATCCCTCCCCCGTCTTACGGGGGAGGTGCCCCGTCATACGGGGCGGAGGGGGAAAGCCGCAGGCAAGGTGAATCCGATTCCGACGTCGGAATCGGGGGAATCTCGATTGAGGCCTTCCCCCTCCGCCCCCTGTCGGGGGCACCTCCCCCGATTACGGGGGAGGAGATGAAGAGGTGTCCACGCCGTAGCGGCTTCGGCGGAGCGGAAAGTTGACACCGGCAATTCGCCACAATGCCTCGCCACCTTGCCGGCTCATGAGACCCCTGACCGGCCTCGTCGCGGCGCTGGTGGCGCTCTGCCTCGCGAGCGGCGCGGCACTCGCCTGCGCCTGCTGCTCGGACCGCGGCCACCGCTACGTCGCGATCGAGAAGACGAGCGAGCCGCGCCTGCGCGAGATCGCGGCCATGACGTTCGACGAGGAGGCCGCGCTCGCCACGGGTACGGCCGACGCGCCGGAGGCGTTCCGTACCTTCGGCACGACCTTCAAGCTCGCGGTCGCGCGGACGGATACGGAGATCGTGTTCACCTTCCGCAGCGAGGCGGGCGACGGCAAGACGGGCGACGGCGCGACGAGCGACGGCAAGACGAGCGACGGCAAGACGGGTGACGACACGACGCGTGCCGACACGACGCGTGCCGGCAAGGCGGGCGAGACCGCCACGCTCACCCTCGTCATCCCCGACACGATCTCGATCTTCCATGTCGACCCGAGGAGCGGCGTGCCCGACGAAGGCCTCGGGCCGCTGCTCTACCTGGAATGGCAGTTGACCAGCCAGGCCGTCGGCACCGGCGTGTTCGGGGCGTTCGTCGGCCCCGGCCAGAAGCTGTCGTTGATCCTGCACGGTCGCGGCCACGGCTGCATCGAAGCCGGCCACTTCACCGACTGGACCCTGCTGATCGAGGGCCCGGCCGGCGAGCTCCAGGTCTGGGGCGCGCTGACGTCGGCCTTCCGGTAGGGCTGCCCACGGGACTTGGACTCGTCCATGGGTTGGGCCTCTCCACTCGGCTGGACGGAACTTGTTCCATCGGTCCGCGGCTGCCGTGCGTCAGGTCGTGGCGGACGGCGAGCGACTTGGAGAAGCAGTGCCGCGGCGTTGACAGGGGCGGTGCGACACCGCGAGAGTGCCGGCGTGGGGCTTGGGCCAAGATAATGTCGCCGACGATCAGTGGGCGCGAAGGTTCGTATCGATGACGCGGCGTAGGCTTGGGCTCGGGCGATCCGCGCCGTGGGCGGTGTGGCTGGCGCGGGCCTGGGCGGTCGTCCTCGTCCTGGGCGCGGCCCTTCCCGCCGGCGCGCAGACGACCAGCTTCGCCATCGACGACACCACCTACTGCCGCCAGCTCGTCGAGCTCTATCGCAAGTTCGTCCTGCCGCCGGCGGGCTGGGGCGCCGACCTCGAGGCGACGCACGCGCTCAACGCCTGCAGCACCGGCAAGGGCGACCCCAAGAGCATCGCCTTGCTGGAGAAACGGCTGCGCGAGAACAAGATTTCCCTGCCGGCCCGCGAGTTCAAGCCATAGGCCGGACGGCGGGAGCCGTCGGCCGCCTCTCGCCGTAGCCCCGCGCGGACGGCCGATCGCGTCCCGGCGGCGCGATTGTCGGGCCGCGACCCGAGCGGCGTCCCGAGCCGCCATCTCGTCGTTCCGCGCATCCGCGGCGGCACGCGCCGCCGGCCCGCCGTCCCGCGCCGCCGGCCTGCCGTCCCGCGTCGAACGCGTTGCCCTCGCGGGCCTTTGCGCCCTATGAGAAGCGATGTTCGCTTCGTTCTTCCCGACCCCGAGAATTTTCTTCCCCGCCGTGCTCCTGTGGACGGCGCTCGCCATGGCCCTGTGGTACGGCGTGGCGCGCGACCTCGGCCCCCAGCTCAGCCTCGGCGGGCTGGCCGGCTTTTCCTATCCGCCGGCCGACGCCGACGGCGCGGCGGTCGCGGTCGAGACCGCGCGCAACATCTGGCTGTTCCAGTACATGATCGGCATCGGCGCGCTCTTCGTCGGGCTGGTCGGCTGGCTGATGCCGCACCGCTGGTATCGCTGGT
The DNA here is from genome assembly GCA_046349335.1 of Reyranellaceae bacterium. Classification (GTDB taxonomy): domain Bacteria; phylum Pseudomonadota; class Alphaproteobacteria; order Reyranellales; family Reyranellaceae; genus Reyranella. The sequence continues at coordinate 301,226 of JAXMCO010000001.1, read as the reverse complement.
CGGTCGCCGTCTCGGCGCTGATCGTCTTCCTGCTGTGGTTCCAGGTGCAGCTCGACGTGATGATCAACAACTGGTTCGGCAGCTTCTACAACATGGTGCAGCAGGCCCTGGCCAAGCCGAACGCCGTCACCCAGGAGCAGTTCTTCGGCCAGCTCGCGACGTTCGGCGGCATCGCGGGGGTCTATATCGGCACCGCCGTGCTCACCGCCTTCATCACCAGCCATTACGTGTTCCGCTGGCGCACGGCGATGAACGACTACTATGTCGTCCACTGGCAGCGCCTGCGCCACATCGAGGGCGCCTCGCAGCGCATCCAGGAGGACACGCAGAAATTCGCCACGACGGTGGAGGGGCTGGGCGCCAACCTGGTCGAGGCGCTGATGACCCTGATCGCCTTCCTGCCGATCCTGTGGGGGCTCAGCGTCTACGTGAAGGCGCTGCCGCTGGTCGGCGAGGTGCCGCAGGCGCTGGTGTTCGTCGCCGTGATCTGGGCGGTGGTCGGCACCGCCGGCCTGGCGCTGGCCGGCATCCGCCTGCCCGGGCTCGAGTTCCGCAACCAGCGGGTCGAGGCGGCCTACCGCAAGGAGCTGGTGCTGGGCGAGGACAACGCGGCCCGCGCCGAGCCGCCGACGCTCGGCGCGCTGTTCCACGACGTGCGGACGAACTACTTCCGGCTGTACTTCCACTTTCTCTATTTCAACATCGTGCGCTACGGCTACCTGCAGGCCAGCGTCCTGATACCCTACATCGCGCTGGCGCCCTCGATCGTGGCGGGCGGCCTGACGCTCGGCGTCATGCAGCAGGTCATCCGCGCCTTCGGCCGGGTCGAGAACTCGTTCCAGTACCTCGTCCGGTCGTGGACCACGATCGTGTCGCTGATCTCCGTCTACAAGCGCCTGCGCGCCTTCGAGGCGACGCTGCAAGACAAGCCGCTCGACCTTATCGAGGCCGAGGCGGCGGGGGTGCCGAGGGCGTAGAGCCAGCCGTCCCGGCAGGGGCGGCGCCGGCGAGGGCGAGTCTGCGGCCTGTCTGACAACGGGCGGGGCGACCGGAGCGGGATTCGTATTCCCGCTCGGGAAGAGTCGAGCCGAGTGCTGCTCTTCAGGATGGCGATAGTCCCGCTCGGGAAGATCGTCATCGAGAGTTGGCAGGCAAGGCCGCATGGCCCAACTTTGGGAAGTGATGCTCGAAACACCCCAGCAACTCGGCGCGTCGATACGGCGGCGGCGCCAGGCGCTCGGCCTGACGCAGGAGGGGCTTGCGCTGACGGTCGATGTCGGCCCGCGCTTCATCGTCGAGCTCGAAGCCGGCAAGCCGACGTGCCAGCTCGGCAAGGCGCTCGCCGTCGCGCGCGCGGTGGGCATCCGGCTCGCGGATGCCGCCGAAGCGCCGCCGCAAGTACCGCTACCGGCGGGACGAAGTCGCGCGAACGCCGCCCCAGCCGCCTTGCCGGCAACGACCTCGTCGGATGCGAAGATCACGCGAAGGCGCCGCTCGACCCGCTAGCGGATTGATCGTCCGCCGCGCGGAGAATTGTCTCGAACCACGGCCCTTGCCGCAGGCTGTCGAGGTCCGGGTCGGCTTCGAGATGCGCCCTCGTCGGCAGAGTCCGAAGCTCGACACATCGGCTCAGATAGTCGCGAGCCTCCTGCGCCTTGCCCCGCAGGGCGGCGACGCAGGCGAGATTGTACGCGCCCTTGCCCGGCGAGGGCGCGTTCCAGGCGCTGCTGTGCCTCCCTCCAAGAGCCGAGCGGCCTCGGCCCTGACTTCGTCGTCGCCTGGACCAGGAGCGCGTTGCCCCAGTTGTTCAAGGCCTCGTGGAAGTCCGGCCTGGATCTTGAGGGCGGCGGCATTTCGCTCGCGGCGCCGAACAGCCTGTCCGCCTCCACGCCCGACTTGGCCTTGGCCTGATCGGAGAGCGCGTTGCCCCAGTTGTTCAAGGCCTCGTGGAGGTCCGGCTTGATCTTGAGCGCGGCGGCATACTTCTCGCCCGCGTCGCCGAACAGCCTGTCCGCCTCCACGCCCGACTTGGTCCTGGCCTGACCGGAGAGCGCGTTGCCCCAGTTGTTCAAGGCCTCGTGCTTGTCCGGCTTGATCTTGAGGGCGGCGGCATTTCTCGCCCGCGTCGCCGAACAGCCTGTCCGCCTCCACGCCCGACTTGGTCCTGGCCTGATCGGAGAGCGTTGCCCCAGTTGTTCAAGGCCTCGTGCTTGTCCGGCTTGATCTTGAGGGCGGCGGCAATACTTCGCCCGCGTCGCCGAACAGCCTGTCCGCCTCCACGCCCGACTTGGCGAAGCCTGATCGGAGAGCGCGTTGCCCCAGTTGTTCGCTGGGCCTCGGGGAGTCCGGCTTGATCTTGAGGGCGGCGGCATACTTCGCCCGCGTCGCCGAACAGCCTGTCCGCCTCCACGCCCGACTTGGTCCTGGCCTGGGCCGAGCGTTGCCCAGTTGTTCAAGGCCTCGTGAGTCCGGCTTGATCTTGAGGGCGGCGGCATACTTCTCGGCTTCCTGCGTCGCAAGGAACAGCCTGTCCGCCTCCACGCCCGACTTGGTCCTGGCCTGGGCCAAGAGCGCGTTGCCCCAGTTGTACAAGGTCCTCCGTGCTTGTCCGGCTTGATCTTGAGGGCGGCCGCGTACTTCTTCTCGCCTGCGGCCGCCGAACAGCCTGTCCGCCCCCCACGCCCGACTTGGTTGTAGCCTCGATCGGAGAGCGCGTTGCCCCAGTTGTTCAAGGCCTCGTGAGTCCGGCTTGATCTTGAGGGCGGCGGCATACTTCGCCCGCGTCGCCGAACAGCCTGGTCCGCCTCCACGCCCGACTTGGTCCTGGCCTGATTGGAGAGCGCTAAGCCCCAGTTGTTCAAGGCCTCGTGCTTGTCCGGCTTGATCTTGAGGGCGGCGGTATTGCCTTCTCGCCCGCGTCGAACAGCCCGGGTCCGCCTCCACGCCCGACTTGGTCCTGGCCTGATCGGTGAGCGCCAAGCCCCAGTTGTTCAAGGCCTCGTGCTTGTCCGGCTTGATCTTGAGGGCGGCGCATATCGCCCGCGTCGCTGAAATGGCCTGTTCGGCCTTACGCCTTGGTCTTGGCCTGATTGAGCGCTAAGCCCCCAGTTGCGCGCGCCCGTGCTTGTCCGGCTTGATCTTGAGGGCGGCCGCGTACCTGTTCGTCGCCGTTGCAAGGTCTTCGACAAGGTCGTCCGAGTCCTTGCGTGCGGCCTCCGCTGAGCTCGATAGCCCTGCTGGAACAGGGCCTGCGCCGCCGCCGGCGCGAGCGCGGCACGCCTGGCGCCGGAGGCCGACCTCGTAGTCGGCGACGACCTGATCGTACTGCCCCGCCATGACCGCCGCCCACGCTTTCGGGTTTGAGCGGTCTCGGCTGGTTGCGGCTCGTTGCCTTCGGGGAGGCGGCCTTCTCGGCCGGCGCTCGCCCTGCTCGTGCTCCTCGATGGCGGCCCGGACCATGCGGCGCGTGTCGTCGATGAAGTCGGGCGACTTCTTGCTCCAGAGAAAAGGGCGCAGGATCCAAGGTCGCCTGCAACGACGAGAATGGTTTGGAAACGATGGAGGGCGGGAAGACCTTCGACGAGCCAGCTCGACGAGGAATTGGTCGGCGTCGAAGCCATTGACCACCCAGCAATCCCCGGATGGTCGGACGTAGCCGTCTCGATGACGTACGGTCTGGCGGATTGTCGCGATAACCAACCCAATACAGCCCGGGTTCGTACGATCGCTCGGCCAGCACCTGGACCAGAGGGTCGTTGGCCCCGCTGTAGCCGATCACGATCCAGGTCTGCCGTTCGCGCGCCGCGTCGATGGCCTTGCCTAGGCGATCTCGACCTGGTCGAACTGGATCTCGGCGCGGTGAACATGGACCATGCCGGCTTGTTGGCCATGCAGAGCGGGAAGATCGTCGGCCCGCCGTCAGCGACGGCGAGAAGGTTTGGGTGGCGGCGAGCGAGATCGTAGACCGCCGGGAATTCCCTGATGAGCGCGCAGGCCCGCACCAGCATGGTAATGAAATTTGTCGTCAGGAACCCGATTGACATAGCCTGCCCGCATCACCAGAGCGAGCGCTACATGGGCCCAGTTGATCTTGGCACCCGCACACACCGCGCGCACGAGGTTGTGGCGGACGCCGGTCGGCAACGCGGCCATGCACCTGGCGTAGGTCGGATCGGTCCCGACTTTCTGCTCGAGATTCGGATAGTCCGCGAGTGCCCTGGCCACGATCCCGTTCGCCAGCGGAATGCCGGCGGTGGCGGAAGCTCCTGCGCCAAGCAGAACGGTGACCTTTCTGTCGGTGCTGACGAAATCGACGACCTCGTCGAACGATGCGGTTTTGTCATCTGCCATGCCTGTCTCGCCCAACGTCGCGTGTACGCCTGAACACTAACTAAATCTCCCTGCCGTGCCAGCCCAAAGCCTGGGGTTGTACGTCGAGTGTCGACCTTGGAATGGGCAGCGCTCTCGCGGAGTTGCGGGCATCTGCTTCGCGGAACCAAGCGCATGTAGCTGGCGGCCGCACGCGGCCGGCGGCGGGTCAGGCGGCCAGCAAGGACCGCCCGGCGAGACCAACGGCGACGCGCCGGTCAGAGATGCCCGGTAAGCGCGAGCGTGTGGGCCTCGACGATGCCCGTCAGCACGCTCTGCGCGGCATCTGTCACGGCGCCCAGCACCTGCTGGGCGGCCAGCCCGCCGTCGGGCCATGGCACGATCGCGCCGGGGTCGGTGGTCAGGTAGCTCACGCTCACCGCCACCTTCGACAGCAGGGTGGCGATGTCCTGGCCGGCCGCGCTGTTCTGGGCGCCGCTCATGATGTCGATCAGCACCGATCCGACGAAGCGGCCGCCCGCCAGCGTCTGCGCGACCTGGCCGGTCCAGTAGGCGAGCCCGGCGGCGTCCGGCGCGCGGTTGAACAGGTTGTCGTAGACGCTGCCCAGGAAGGCGCCGATCTCGGCATCGCTCGCGCTCGCCGGGTGGGCGAGGAAGGCGTAGTGGTCCTTGGCCTCCTGGCTGATGCCGAACGAGCTGGCGATATTGGCGAACAGCGCCACCGGCCCCTGGCTCGGCAGGTTGGCCTCGAATTCGTGCAACCAGAACGAGAAGCCGCCGAAATCGGGGATGCGTCCGAAGAACGCCGCGTAGGTCGCCGCGATCTGCTCGGTCGGCGTCAGCGCCGTCAGCGCGAGGGTCGTCGTCGTCCCGACATTGACCGGCGCGACGAACAGCGACACCTCCGAGCTGTCGCCGATGCCGTTCGCCGCCTGGGCGCGGTAGGAGAATTTGTCGATGCCGGCGAAGCCCGGGTCGGGCGTGTAGGCGAAGCTGCCGTCGGCCGCCAGGTCGAGCGTGCCGTGCGCGGGGCCGCTCACCATCGCCGCCGTCGCGGCCGCGCCCGCGGGCGTCCGGTCGTTGGCCAGCACGCCGTCGGCGGCGTTGGCGACGATGGCATGGCCCGGCGTCGCGACATAGGCATCGCCATGCGCCGTCAACGCGGTGTCGAGCGTGAAGGTGATCGAGGCGGTGCTGAGGTCGATATTGAAACGGGAGCTAACCAGCAGCTCGTGGGCGACGATGGTGTGGATGCCGTCCGCCAGGCCGCTCGGCGTGTAGCTCCAGACCCCTTGCGCGTCGGCGTGGAGGTAGCCGGGCAGCGGCGTGCCGTCGATGGTGAGCCGGACATAGGCGCCGGCCGCGCCGGTCTGGGTGATCGTCGGATCGCTGGTGAGGGAGTCCGTCGCCGACGCGCCGGTGTCGTTGGCCAGGGTGATCTTGCCGCCGACGGTGACGATCACGCTGGTCGGGTCGATCGACAGGACCGGCGCCGGTCCGGCCGAGATCTGGAAGCTGCCGACATTGAAGTCGCCGATCATGTGCAGGGTCGTCGTGTGGCCGGATGTTTCCCGCAGCGACAGGGTGCCCCCGCTGGTGTCGCCCGAATACGACCAGCCTTGCAGGTCGGCGAGCGACAGCCCCATCAGAACGATCTGGTTGCCGGTGCCGCCCGATACGATGGAGCCGGGCGCGATGGTGCCGGTGAAGTGGGCGGGATCGTCGAGGGTCAATCTGCCGACGGCATTGGCGAAGACGACGGCCTGCGCGGTCGCCCCGCCCAGCTCCAGGGCCGCGGGGGCGGGGGACACGGGAATGCTCGGCACGCTCCCGCCGGAAACCACCAGGGTTCCCGACCCCTCGACCGGGCCGGAGACGACGAGCTCGGACCTGGCGGCGACGGCGATCGTTCCGTCGTTGTGGATCGGCGCGTCGATCGTTCCCGATCCGGAGATGCGTCCGCCCGCGCCGACCGATAGCTGCGTCGCTTGCAGGGTCGCCGTCTCCTCGAGCGTGAGCGTGCCGTCGATCGACAGGGTGTCCGCGCTGTAGGCTGTCCGGCTGAGCGTGAGGCTTCCCGACGCGGCGATCGACTTCAGGGACGATTCGAGGGAGACGTAGTGGCCGGCGCCCGGATCGTAGAACTGAAGGTCCGCGTCCCACAGGCGCAGCGAGACGGCGGCGGCGAGGTCGGTGACGATGCCGCCTACGTCGAAGGAGAGCGTGCCGTCGTAGACGTCGTAGGCGCCGCCGGTCAGGGTCGAGCCCGAGAGGTTGGCGAACCCGCCGACGGGAACCGTGATCGTGGTCTGGCCGGACGATCCGCCGATATATCCGAAATTCGCGAGGGACGCCGCCGTCACCTCCAGATTCGCGCCATGGATTTCGCCGTAGTTGGCCAGGCTCCCGGCGATATGGAGCTGCCCGCTTCCCTGGAGCGCATTCCCGCGGTTCTCGAGCGAGCCCGCGCTCAACGATCCGGAGAGGATGATCTGGCTGCCCGCCTGCAGGGTCACCGCGTCCTCGACCGACAGGGTGCCGTACATCTCCAGGCGATTGCCCGGCAGGGTGATCGAGCCGATCGTGTAGGATTTCCCGGCGCCGATCGTGACGTTGCCCGCGACCAGCTCGCCGGTCGCGATGACCGTCGCCGTCTGAAATTCGACATCGGCATCCGGGCTGTTCGCGACCACGCCGCCGGCCCAGTGCGCGGGGTTGCTCCAATCGGCGCTGCCCGACGTCGTCTTGACGATCTTGACCGTGTACGTCGTCATGACATTTCCCCTCGATGGACCTGCGTCCAGGCAGACAGGCGGGGACGCTCCTCGGCAATTGTCGGTCTGTATAGTGACACGTTAACTACCTGAAAAGGAAGCGAGCGATGGCGAAGGCCGGGGACGAGGCCGGTGCCGATGTCGATGCCGATGCCAGTGCCAGTGCCGGTGCCGATGCCGATGGCGCGGCGGATCGCGGCGGGCGCCCGACGCGGAGAGTCACGCGGCATGCGACGAGACCCGCGACGGGGCATGCGAGGCGGCGCGAGATGGGAGCTGCGACGAGACCTGTCCTTGCCGCCGTGCTGCTCGCCGGCGCCGTCGCGTGCGCCTCGGCCTGCGCCGTCGCGGGCGCTGCGCTGGCGCAGCCGCAGCCGCCGGATTACGCGCGCGCGCTGGCGCGCTGCGGCATCGATCCCAAGCCGCGCCTGCCGCCCATGGAGGCGATCGAGGGCTGCAGCGCGGTGATCGAGTCGGGCCGGGCGCCGCCGCTCGTTCTCGCCCAGGCATTCGTCAATCGCGGCGACGCCTGGCGCCTGCGCCGCAACGACCTCGACCGCGCGCTGGCCGACTACGATGCCGCGATCCGCGTCGCGCCCGACTTCGCGCCGGCCTTCGCCAGCCGGGGCTTCGTCCATCTGTTCGCCCGCCCGCAGCTCGACCGCGCCATCGCCGATTTCGACCAGGCCCTCCGCCTCGACCCGACGGCGGCCACGGTGCTCTACTTTCGCGGCGTCGCGTGGTCCGGCAAAGGCGCGTGGGATCGCGCCATCGCCGACTTCGACCAGGCCATCCGGCTGCGACCGACCCTCGCCATCGCCTGGCGCGACCGCGGCAAGGCCAAGGAGGCGACAGGCGACAGAGCGGGCGGCGCGGCCGACCAGGCCGAAGCCGAGCGCCTCGGCCGTCAGGGCACGGATTGCGGCGGCGCGGTGGGCTGCGGACGGTAGGGCACACGAGGGCGAGACCCCTCCGCCGCCGAAGACGGCGGCGGCGCGGTCGGCTGCGGACGTTAGGGCACACGAGGGCGGCAGCTCGATCGGCCGGTCGACGACCGGCCCGGGGCGGCAGGCCGGTCGCACCATCTGGACGGCCGGCAGGGCGGCGGCACTCGATGTAGGGGCTTGATGTTCCTATTTTGTTCTCATAGGCTCCGCCACCGGATCGAGGTCAGTCGAAAGCCCTCGATCGCCTGCCGGGGAGGGTCGTCATGCCAGACGGATCAGCACGCGCCATCTCAGGGTTCGCGCGATGGCTGTGCGCCGACGAATTCGCGCGCCGCCATCCGACGCCCAGCATCGTCGTCGCGCGCCTCGCGCGGGGGCTTCCCTTCGACCAGGAGAGCGACGCGGGCTACCTCGCGCTGCTCGTCGAGGCGATGCAGGCGATCGGCTGCGTCGGCGATTTCTCCGCCTTCGTCCACCTGCCGACGGCCATCGTGCGCTTTGCCTTCGCCCGCCGGCAGGACGCCGCGCTGCTCTGTGCCTTCACGCAGGCGACGCCCGACGAGGACCGGCCCGATGCCGCGCGGCTGGCGTGGTTCCCCTACGACCGCGCTCTGCACGACCGCCTGCTGGCCCTGCGCCACGGCGAGCGGGACGCGCCTGCCCTTCGGAACGGCGCGAGCCGGTCGGCCGCCTGAAGGGCGTCGCGCCGCCCGCCGGGCCGCGTTCGACGCGACCCGGCTCGCGGCGGCTCGCGGCCTGGCTGGACGGCAATCGAACGAGGGCGGGCGACTCATCGTGCGCTTTTGAAGGCGCTCGGCGATTTTCAGGGTAAGGTTGCAGCATCCCGGGCGCCGCCTGCGCCAGCCATCGGAAAGGAACGACCATGCGTTGGGTTCATCTGGCAATCATCGTCCTGCTCGGCGCCGCGGCGGCGATCTTCGCGTTCCAGAATCTGCAGGTCGTGACGATGTCCTTCCTGGGCTTCAGCGCGCGCGTGCCGATGGCGTTCCTGGCCGCGGGAATCTATGTCGCGGGCGCGGTGACGGGCGGCAGCCTGCTCGCCCTGATCCGCCGGTCCTACGAACAGTCGAAGATCGGTGCGTCGCGCGCGCCCTGAGGGCCGCTCTTCCCCAGTGCCGTCCGTCCCGAGCGCCGTCCGTCCCGAGCGTCGCTCGGGCTGACGCTCGCCGGCGCCGTCGGCGCGATCAGCCGGCCGATGGCTTGTTGACCGCCAACTGCGCGGCGAAGGCTCGCCGGTAGGCGGGCCGCGCCTCGCCGCGGGCGAGGTAGGCGGCGAGGGCCGGAAATTCCTCCAGCAGGCCCGACGCGCGGAGCCGGAGCAGGACCGACACCATCATCAGGTCGCCGGCGCTGAACGCGCCGTCGAGCCACGGGCCATCGCCCAGCCGCGCGGCAAGTTGCGTCAGCCGCTCGCGCACGCGCGCCTCGACCAGCGGCAGGCGCTCCGCGGTCCATGGCTTGTCGCCCTCCAGAAGCCGCGCGGTCGCGAGCTCCAGGATCGGCGGCTCGACCGTATTGAGCGCGGCGAACATCCAGGCGACCGCCCGCGCCTGCGCGCCGCCATCGTGCGGCAGCAGGCCGGCATGGCGCCGGGCGATGTGCAGGACGATCGCCCCGCTCTCGAACAGCACGAGACCGCCTTCCTCGTAGGTCGGGATCTGGCCGAACGGATGGCGCGCCAGATGCTCGGGCTGCTTCATCGCCGCGAACGACACGAGGCGAACATGGTAAGGCTGGCCGACTTCTTCCAGCGCCCAGCGCACCCGCGTATCGCGCGCCAGCCCGCGGCCGCCGTCGGGCGAGCGCTCGAAGACGGTGAGGGTGATGGCCGTCGTCTTGGTCGTCGTCATCGCGAAGCTCCCCGGGACGAGCGGCGGGACTTTGCCGGTCGACGTCCGTTCGATCTACAGTCGGCCGGTTGTCGCACAGGAGAGGGGCCGCCGTGGTCAGCAGAAATTCGTTCAAGATCGTCATGCTGCCGCCGCAGTCCGACACCACGCGCGGCTGGGCGAAGCGGCTGGCCGATACCGTGCCCGAGGTCCGCGTGGTGGTGGCCGAGGATGCCGACAGCGCCGCGCGCGAGATCGTCGACGCGGAGGCGGCGTTCGGCTGGCTCGGCAAGGAGCTGTTGGCCGAGGCGCGCAATCTGCGCTGGCTGCAGGCGCCCCAGGCGGCGCCGGCGGCGGGCTACTATTATCCCGAGCTGGTCGCCCATCGCGTGGCCGTCACGAACTTCCGCGAGATCTTCAACGACCATATCGGCGCCCACATCCTGGCCTTCGTGCTGGCCTTCGCGCGCGGCCTGCACCTGTACATTCCCCGCCAGCTTCGCCGCGAGTGGAAGAAGAGCCCGCTCGAGGCGGGCGACGTCGTGCACCTGCCCGAAGCGACGGCGCTGGTCGTCGGCGCAGGCGGCATCGGCGCGGAGGCCGCGCGCCTGCTGGCGGCATTCGGCGTCACCGTGCTGGCCACCGACGCGCGCCGCACGACGGCGCCGGCCGGCGTCGCCGAGCTGCATCCGCCCGAGGCGCTCGACGCGCTGCTGCCGCGCGCCGATTTCGTGATCCTCACCGTGCCGCATACGCCGGCGACCGAAGGCTTCTTCGACCGCGCGCGCTTCCAGCGCATGAAGCGCACGGCGTTCTTCGTCAACATCGGCCGCGGCATGACGACGAAGCTCGCCGACCTGGTTGCCGCGCTGGAGGCGGGCGAGATCGGCGGCGCCGCGCTCGACGTCTACGAGCAGGAGCCGCTGCCCGCCGAGCATCCGCTATGGACGATGCCCAACGTGCTGCTGACGCCGCACATGGCCGGCCACGGCCCCTACCTCGACGAGCGCCGGTTCGAGATCATCGCCGACAATTGCCGCGCCTTCGCCGCCGGCCAGACGCTGCGCAACCAGGTCGACAAGGCGTCGTGGTTCTGACCGGGGGATGAGCGCACCGTCAGCGGCGCCTAGGGCGCGCGTCTGGCCGATGCGATCCCGACGGTCAGGGTCGCGACGATCATCAGGCCGGTGACGACGATCAACGCCACCGACAATGAAACGACGGTCAGGACGGCGCTCGTGAAGATGACGCCTGTTGCGTTCGCGGTTCGCAGCAAGGCAAACACCTCGGCGCGTCGCTGCGCCGGCGCGAGCTTGTCGAGGACGAGCGAATAGTAGGTGCTCAAGGGAGCCATCGAGGAGCCGATGAGGATTGTCGCGACAACGGTTGTCGCGACGGACAGATTGAACGCCGCGAGCGCCGCGCCCAGAGTCATGACGATCAGATGGCCGAGCACGGCCGTGCGCATTGCCATGCGGTTGCGCACGCTGACCCAGATTCCGCCCGCCACGGCGGTCAGGCACAGCGGCACGGTGAACAGGATCGCGAGCGCCGGTTCGTAGCCGAACGTCAGCGCCAGCGCGACGGCCCCGACCTCGATGGCTGCGACCGTGGCGCCGCCCGCCGCCGCGCACAGGAGCCACAGCAGGATCGACGGGCTGAATACCGAGCCGCCGGCACGGTGGTCGGCGTCGATGTGGGCCGGGCCGGTGTGCGGGATCAGCAAGGCCGGAACGGCGCCGACTACGGCGAGCGCCAGGACGGCGACGACCGGCGAGACCGTGCCCAGACCCGACGCCGCCACGGGTGCCAGCACGAAGGTCAGCTCGTTGAGCGTGGCCGCGATGCCGAGGGCACGCGGCAACCGCGCCGCCGGCGCCAGATGGTTGAGCACGGCGCGCAGGCAGCCGTAGGCCGCGCCGCTGGTCGATCCGGCAACGATGGCAAGCGCGATCAGCCAGGTGAACGACGCGCCGTGCGCGGTGAGCAGGGCGACCGACAGCAGGGCCACCGTGCGAACGGCCACCAGGCGCTTCAGGAAGGTCGACAAGGGCAAGGTCTTGCCGAGCCGGGTGATCGGCAGCGCACAGGCCACCTGGGCGAGCGTCATGGCGAGCACCATCGCCGCGCCGCCCCTCGTGTCGCCGGTGAGACTCAAGGCGACGAATGCGAAGGCGATCGGTCCGGCGGCCTGCGGGACGCCCAACGTGGCCGACGAGATGGACCAGCGCAGCAGCGGCCATCTCCATAGGGATGGCCGCCCCATAGGCGTTAAGTTAAGTCGAACGTTCAACAAGGACCTCATCCTGAGGAGGCCGCGCAGCGGCCGTCTCGAAGGATGGGCTACCGGCGAAATCGTTGGAAATGCGGCGTTGCAGCATCCGCACTGTTGCCGACCCTTCGAGACGCGGCCCTCCGGGCCGCTCCTCAGGGTGAGGATTCTCCTTAACTTAACGCCTATGGATGGCCGCCCCGGGACTGCGCTCAACCCGCCGCCGCTGCCGCCGTCGCCGGTCGGCGCGTCGACCACGGCGTGCGGCCGGGGCCGCCGAACAGGATCTGCACCAGGCCCGCCACGATGCCGATGGCGACGCCGATGCGCCACGCTGCGTCGTAATTGCCGAAGGCGTCGAAGATCATGCCGCCGCCCCAGGCGCCGATCACCGAGCCCATCTGGTGGACGACGAACGACACGCCGAGCAGGGTGGCCATGTTGCGCGTGCCGAACAGGTCGGCGACGTAGCCCGAGACCAGCGGAATGACGCCGAGCCACAGCATGCCCATCGCGGCGGCGAACAGGAGGGTGGTGGCGGGCGTCGGCGGGAACATGAAGTAGATCGCCACCACGGCCGCGCGGCCGAGATAGGTGAGGCCGAGCAGCACGTTCTTCGGGTGGCGCTGGCCGAGCCAGCCGGCGAGCAGGCAGCCGGCGATGTTGATGCCGCCGATGATGGCCAGCGCCGTGGCGCCCAGCATCGGGTCCTGGCCGCAGATCGCCAGGTAATTCGGCAGGTGCGTGTTGATGAAGATGAGCTGCAGCCCACAGACGAAGTGCGTGGCGCACAGCACGACGAAGCGGCGGTTGCGCAACGCCTCGCCGATCGCCTCGGCGGCCGAGCTGCGCGCCGCCGCCGGCTGCGGCAAGCGATCGACCCGGCCGGTGACCAGCGCCGCCGGCACCATCGCCATCGCCAGCAGCACGAACAGCGCGCCGCCCCAGCGCCAGTCCCATCCGCCCAGCAGCCCTTGCAGGATTGGCGCGATGACCAGCGTGCCGACCGAGGAGAAGGCGCCGACGATTCCCAGGACCACGCTGCGCCGCGCGGGGCTCGCGGCGCGCGCCGTCGCCGTCATCGCCAGCGACGAGCCGGTGCAGGCGATGCCGATGCCGATCAAGGTCTGCGCCAGCACGAAGGTCGCCAGGCCCGTGGCGGTCGTGAGGACCGCCATCGCGGCGATGTAGGCCAGCGCCCCCAGCACCATGACCGGCCGCAGGCCCCAGCGATCGGCCATCGCGCCGAGCGGCGCCTGGACGAGGCCCCAGACGATGTTCTGGACGGCGATGGCGAAGGTGAAGTCCGACGCCGACATGTCGAGCGCCTTGGTCATCGGCGGCAGGAACAGGCCGAGGCACTGCCGCATGCCCATGGCGAGGCTCATCATCACCGAGGCGGCGATCAGGATCGGCACGGTGTTCGCGCGCGTCGCGCCGGCGGCGCCAGCGCCAGCGCCGGCGGCTGTCACGGCGGTCATGGCGAACGGGTCATCGTGAGCACGGCGCGGGAGGCGCGTCCCCGTGGCACGTCACCCGGCGAGCGGACCCATCCTGCTCGCCACCCCCGTAACCGGGGGAGGTGTCCCGTAGGCGTTAAGATAAGTCGAAGGTTCAGCAAGGCCCTCATCCCGAGGAGGCCGCGCAGCGGCCGTCTCGAAGGATGGGCTACAGGCGAAATCGTTGGAAAAGCGGCGTTGCAGCATCCGCTCTGTTGCCGACCCTTCGAGACGCGGCCCTCCGGGCCGCTCCTCAGGGTGAGGATTCTCCCTAACCTAGCGCTTATGGGGAGGTGCCCCGTCACACGGGGCGGAGGGGGAAGGCCGCGGACAAGATGCCTCCGATTCCGACGTCGGGATTCGAGACATCTCGACTGCGGCCTTCCCCCTCCGCCCCCGGCGGGGGCACCTTCCCCTGAGGCGCTGCTTACAGCGCCATAGGGGGAGGCCCTGGAGAGGAGTCCAATCCCCAGCGGGCATGTCATGGGAGGCACGTCATGGCGGGCAGGTTTCCTCGTTTCTTCCTTGCCGCCAGCCTGACTGGATCGCGCGCCGGGTCAAGCGCCCTGCGCGCAGGGCGGCGATGACACAACTAATACAATTGCCCGGCGGCGGGGGCGGCGTGGAACGGCCTAGACTTCCCGCACCCTCTAATCAACGACGCAGGCATCTGCGCGAAGGAAGACGACCATGCCGACATTGTCGATCGGGCTGCCGCGCAGCGCGCGCGTTCGCCGCCCGGCCTCTCTGGCGATTCTGATTCTGACGGCTGCGGGCGCGCTCGGTCTCGCGCTCGCAGCCGCCGGTCCGCGCGCGCCTGTGCGGCCGGACAGCACCGTGGCGCAGATCGCCACGGACTCTCTCGCCGAGTGGGCGAACTTGCCGTCGAGCGACCAGGATCTGCTGAAGGCACGGATCGGCTTCGCGCGGCGGATCGGGATCTAGGCCGGCCGGCGCGGTTCGCGGGCCTCGGCCCGCGCGGCAGGGATTGTCGCCGAAATGCGACTGACGCCGGCCGACCGGCAGCCGGCGGGCGTCGCCTGGTGCCGACTGTCGCCGGCGAAAGACGACCCCGAGCGGCGCCGATATTCTCCACCGACGATTTTTGCACACCGGGCGGTTCTATTGCCGTGCAATCTCTTCGGGAGTATTCTTCAGCGAAGACATGAATGAAAAGGAGAGCGCGATGAGAAAGTTGTGGATCGCTGCTGCGGCCGTTGCGGCTGCTCTGCCCGCGGCGGGCCAAGCTCAACAGCTTCAATATCCAGGCTTCTATATCAGCGCCGAGGGCGGCGTGAACTGGATGTTCAACACCACCGTCAACTTCCCGACGGCCGGTGGCCTGCTGAACGTCTATCCCCAGACCGGGTGGCTGGTCGGCGGCTCCATCGGCTACGACTTCGTCGGCCCGCGCGTCGAGCTCGAGGGCGTCTACCGCAGCAACAACGGCACGCTGCAGGTCGCGCCGGTCGGCTTCCAGAACCTCACCGCCGGGTTCAACAACCAGCAGACCGCCATCATGGCGAATGCCTTCTACGACTTCATGGCTGGCGGGCCGATCGTCCCCTATATCGGCGCCGGCCTCGGCATCGCCTTCGTCAATGCCTCGGCGCTGGGCGGCAACACCAGCAGCACGAACTTCGCCTACCAGGGCATGGTCGGCGTCGGCTACAACATCAATCCCGAGCTCCGCATCAACCTCGAAGGGCGCTACTACGGCACGACCAGCCCGACCGTGAACAATCCGGCGGTCGGCGGCGTGACCTTCAACAACAACAACATCAGCCTGATGGCCAGCATCGCGTACCGGTTCGGGGCGCCCGCGATGGCCCCGCCGCCGCCGCCGACTCCGGCCGTGGCGCCGCCGTCGTTCATGGTGTTCTTCGACTGGGATCGCTCGAACCTGTCGCAGCAGGCGCTGACGACGATTGGTCAGGCGGCTGCCGCCTACAAGGCCAAGGGCAATGCCCGCATTACCGCGACCGGCCACACCGACACGTCGGGTCCGGAAGCGTACAACATGGCGCTGTCGCTGCGCCGCGCGAATGCGGTCAAGGATGCGCTGGTGCGCAACGGCGTGCCGGCGACGGCGATCACGGTGATCGGCAAGGGCGAGACGGGCCTGCTGGTGCCGACCGCCGACGGCGTGCGCGAGCCGCAGAACCGCCGCGTCGAGATCGTCATCCAGTAAGACTGTCCCCACCAGGGGCAATCGGGACGGCCGGGCAAAGCCCGGCCGTTTTCGTTGGTGCATCTGCCGAAAGCCCGATGCGCGCCCGGCCGCCGGGCCGGCCCGACGCTGCCCTCGCCATTGGCTCCGAGGGGGCGCGCGCCGGGGCGCGCGCGGGAACAAGGCGCGAGGCCTGCCGTCGCTCGGCCGGCGGTTCCGGGGATTTCCATCGTTCGGCCGTGCGGTCTTCCCGAGCGCGAAGGCTCGGGCGTTGTCAGGCGACATCGGGGCGAGACCGCGACGGCGCACGGCAACGATTCCTGACCGGCCACTTCGTAGAGGCTGTGCTGGGGTTCCGCCCGCAACGGCACGGCAAGAGGCACCCCGATGGTCGATCGCGTCGACGTTCGATTGGAGAACGGCCATATCGGCCCGGTCCAGATATGGGAAGTGGGCGAAGGCGCCGACGCCGTAAGGCTGGTCCTGGCCAGCGACGTGAGGGCCCCTGTCGCGGACGGCGTGACGTGGCCGTCGGCGTTCATCCCGAACCGGCTGTTCTTCAAGCACGTCATGCTGCCCTCGAAATCGGGGCAGGCGATGCTGCAGAAGGCGGTCTATCGCGTCATCCATCGCAGCCTGCCAGCGACGATAAAGGAGGACAGTGCCAGCAAGGCGCGCGAGGCGGCGAATCGGAAAGCGGGGAATCTGCCGCCGTGGCTCGAGGGCGCGCCCGCTCCCGACCGGAACGTCTACGAACAGAAGAGCGCCTGGCTCGGTGCCGTGGTCGAGTACGACGAAAGCAATCCGCAGAACCGCGGACTGGCGTGATGGGAGAAGTACGGAAACGCGCCGGAGCCGGTCAACTCGACGATCATGCTCGGAGATACGCCGATCGCCGGCGGCGGGGCTCGAGCCTTCGTCCCGTCGGCGGAGATCGGGGGCGTCGAGGCCATCGCCCCTCTCGAGGCGGCCCGGATCATCGCCCAGGCAGCGACCGCGGCTCGCGCCAAGGCCGTCTCCGAGGGGCCTTTCAAGAAGGCGACGAATGTGTCGATCGACTTCGGCAAGCGATGCGTCCTCACCCTGGCGGCGCCCAGGAAGGCGGTTCCCGCCCGGAACGCGACCCAGTACCTGCCGGCGCAACCCGAGAAGAAAGCGAAGCCGGCCGTAGTGAGGGTCGGCAAGGTCGCGCGGATCGACGTGCTCTATCCGCCGAACGACCACAGCCGGGAGTATCTGATCTATCACCTGACCGCAGAGGACGGCGTCAAGGAAGACAACGAGGCGGCGAAGCGATACTTCGGACTCTATGCCATGTGACGGCGAAGCGGGCCGCGCCGGGTTCGTCGGAGTCTGCGCCGAGCGGCCGGGCGGCCGGGAACGACGACGGCCCCTTCTCCGACGGGCAGCTCGTATCCCTGGTCGATCTGGCCGGCGATGGAGATCCCGATATCGTCATCGATGGGCGAGGCTCCCCTGCCGTCCGCTCGACCGGCCCCGCCTCCCTCGCAGGGGGACGATCTTCTCCATCGATCCCGATTTCAGGGACACCCACCGGGCGCCAGACTTCATGGAGCGAGCTGCACCAGCGTCTCGCAGGGAATGATGAAGTTGTTCGGCGCGACGGATTTGTGCACCAGGAAGAGGCCGCTATTGGGCGTGACGATGTGGCCCAGGCCGAGGGAATGGCCGATCTCGTGCGCCGGCGTCGCGAAGGTGTTGAAGCGTGGCCCAGGGTTCGCGGGATTGAACCACAGGAGCTTGTTGCGCAACTCGGCCTGAGCGACCACGCTGGCCTTTTCCGCGGCGCGCAACTGTGCCGAAACGATCATGGTGACCGCCTTCGGATCCGTCACGAGCGTCCTGAGATCGCCGAACCGGATCTCGTGCGTGTCGCGCGGCGGGCCGACGGGAAAGCGGCGAATGAGGATCGTCCTGCTCGGGTCGATGACGACCTCCCGGCCGTCGGTCCGGATCCTTTCGGCGCCCCGGGTCGTGCCGGGCGTGAAGGTCAAGTTCGCTTGATTTACGAAAATCCGATTCACCGCGCCGAGGACCGAGCGCTGGGCGGACGCCATCAGCGCGGCGGCCGCAGGGGCGGCTCCGAGATGGACGATGTCGAGCGGCACCGACGACGGCCCGCGCACGAGGAGGCGCAGCGCGGCCGGGCTTTGCCCTTCGACCGCGACCGTGAGAGCGGCTTCGCCCTCGCGGAGGCCCAGCACCGTGACGGTGGTCGAGGTCGAGTCGATGATGGTCGCGACGGAGCCGGGCAGGAAGAACCTCGCGAGGGTGCCTCTCGGGCCTCCGACCCGGAGCTTCCGCGTCCTGCCGACCGGAATCATCTGGCGCACGGGCGCCGAGGCGTCGAACGCCGTCCAGTCGGCACCGCCATTCGTCTTGAGCCTCGCGGCGCTGAAGCCGTGTGCGTCGCAAGGGCCGACGATCGGTCCGTCGGGCGCGATCGTGATCAGATCCAGGCTTCCGCCCTTGCTCTGCTTGAACAGCGCGCGCATGCGCTTGATCGTGTTCTTCTCCGGGTCCACGCGCCCATCGTGGAATAGTCCGGCTTGCTCTGCCTGGAAGACGACGATCGCCTCGATCAGCGGCTCCATGGCCTCCGGGGAAGACGACAGATCGCTGGTATCGAGCGATCCGTCGGCGCCGCCTTCCTTCCCGGCGATGCCGTTCAGCAGCGTCTTGACGACGAAGATGTCATCCGGTTGGTTCTTCCCGCCTCGGCCGACCGGTCTCTCGATCGTGAAACCAAAAACGGTTACCGGCTTCAGGTTGAACACCATGGTTCCCTCCGATCCGCGCCGAACGACGAGACGTCGATATGTTGGCGCGGGAATTTGGCAGCGCGTAAGGCGAAAGCGGCATTTTTCGATGGCGACTGCGTCGATCGGCGTGTCGAGTGGCGCGCGCGACCGGGGGTTGCGGTCGTGCAACACTATCCCTTGACCACCCCTACCGATCGTTCATGCTCCTTATTCCATCGCCGGATCGAAAAAACCGAGCGGCGCGGCGGGCGGGAATCGGATAGGACTCGACGCCGAGAGAGACCCGCGAACCGAGAGCGTTGCGGGCAACCTCGCCGTCGAGGCCGTTTCCTGCCCTGGAGCCGGACCCGTTGCCAGCCGGAGGGAGACCGTCATGCGCGCCTGTCGTGTTGCCGTCGCCGTCCTCGGCCTGCTGTCGATGACCGCACCGCCCGCTCGCGCGCAAAAATGCGGTATTAGGTAGCAATCACACCTAGCGGGTGTTTCAGTCGCCGCCCGGCCAGCCAGAGCCGCCGCAGTTGTTCTCGCGCATATCGCTGAAGTTGTCGCAATCGCCGCAAGCTTCCGCGTCTTCGTCGAGTTCGACCGTGACGCACTTGCAGGACCATACCTTCTTGACGGCCTCAAGGCCGCAGCAGCTACAGGTCAGCAATTTGACATCGACGACGTGTGCCATGTCACTTTCCCTTCCCGATGATGGGAAGGAATTGTGCAGGCTGCGCGTGGCTAAATAGCGGCGGGAGCAGGACGGCTCATTATCATTCGCCCGGTCGAACAGCAGGTCCACGTGCTCCGCCCGGAAGCGGGTCAGCTCGGAGAGGCGGACGGCGTCCAGGTGATCGAGTATAGGCGCCAGCGCGATGGCCATGTGGTCTAGGGCCTGTCCTCAATTGAGCCAAATGGTAGCCGCCGCGAGGTGGATAGCGGCGAGGAAATTGGTAGCGGTCTTATCGTAGCGAGTTGCGATGGCCCTGAAGCGCTTGAGGCTACAGTAGAAGTTCTCGATGAGATGGCGGGCCTTGTAGATCTGTTTGTCGTAAGGGCGGGGCTTTTTGCGGTTGCTCTTCGAGGGGATGACGCAGGTCTTGCCGGCGGCCTCGAGAGGTTCGATGAGGCGCTGGTCGGCATCGAAGGCTTTGTCGGCCAGCAGGGTGTCAGCCTTCATGTCAGGCAACAGGGCGTCGGCGCCCTGCAGGTCGTGGGCCTGGCCCGGCGTCAGGAAGAAGCGGACAGGATTGCCCAGAGCATCGACCAGGGTATGGATCTTGGTGCTCAGCCCGCCTTTGCTTCGGCCGATCGCTTGATCTTCGCCGTCTTTTTTTTGGCGCCGGCGCTATGCTGATGAGCGCGCACGATGGTGCTGTCGATCATGGCGTATTCGTTGTCCGCATCGGCCGCAAGAAGCTCGAACAGCCTGCGCCATACACCGCTCTTTGCCCATCGGCTGAAGCGGGTATGGACAGCCTTCCAAGCGCCGAAGCGCTCGGGCAGGTCGCGCCATGGGATGCCAGCTCGATAGCGGTAGATCACGGCATCGACGAACAGACGATTGTCCCTGGCGGTCGCGCCAACGTGACCCTCGCGTCCCGGTAGAATGTCCTTGATCCGATCCCATTGGTCGTCGCGAAGGGCGTAACGGCGCATCAGTCAGCTCCCAGTGGCCGACTGGCAAGGAGCATGTCGCGGGTCAATTGGGTAGCTCAGACCTTGGAAAATGTAGCCTCGACGACAACAACGCAAGATCGATTCAAAATTCTCGCTCATTTGATTCTATTATTACGCGAATTTCTTCTTCAATAGAGGACAGGCCCTAGGCAGGCCGGGCAGGCCGGCGAGGCGGGGCAGGCCGGGATGCCTCATGCGAGGCGCTGCAGCAGGGGCGCCACGAGGAGGTCGGCCGCGCTCGCGAACACCACCAGCAGGACGAGCGACATGGAGCCGCGCCAGGAAGAACGGGATCGAATTCGGTCGGGGAAATCCGGCACGATGGCGGCGCGCGCGGGGGGGGCGATCGGCGGGCAGCGCACGGCTCGTCGTGCCTGCGCGCCGCCGAGGCGGCGACGGCCGTGTCGCGTCGACCGTGCGCCGGGAGTTCGAGCATGAGAGAGATAATCGAGCGATTGAGCTTTCGCGGCGAGGAGTTGCTGAAGTGGGTGCCCGCGCACTGCGCCACGGTGAGACTGGAGAGCTCGAACCTGGTGTTCTCGGATACGCCGGACGTGAGCTATCATTTGCTGTCTTTGACCAGCCCCGAGTTCCTTTTCAGGATAGTGACGCTCAAGATCGTCATTTTCCCGGCCACCAATCGAGATGCCGATTTCTATGTCCATCATTGGGGCAACATCGATATCGCCGCGATCGGCGCCGATGGAACAATCGTCGACCGGGGGAAGAGCCTGTCCGTCCGCACCGAAAGGTTGCCGGAAGGAAAAATCTACATCGAGGTCTCGTTCGTGGCCAAGAACCCGAGCCTCTATATCGGGGCTTTCAGGCGCGGCGCCGTGTACGGCGGCTCGGGCCGCGAGCAATACGCGATCTCGAGCATCGACATAGAGCTCTGCTCCGCCGACGAGCTTCTGCGCGCGGTGCCCGACGAGGAGCGCGTGAAGCTGGTCGATGTCGGCGGCGCGGCGGGGCTTCCGGCTCATTGGATGCTGCAAGCCGACAGGATCAGCCCGACCGTGTTCGAGGCGAGCCCGGCATTGAGGCCGGGCTCGGCGTCAGAGGACCGCATGCTGCACGGCCCGATCGGCCGCCTTCCCGATGGGCGCGTCATCGACGTCGGCCTATCCAACGTCGACGGCCCGCAACAGCTCAACATCACGCGCCATCTGGGCTGCACCTCGATCCTGAAGCCGAACGCGGCACTTCTGAAGAATTACTCGATCGCCTGGGCGTTCGACGTGACGCTCGTCACGGAGGTCCATTGCAATCGTTACGATACGTTGCACAGGCAGGGAATGGTCCCTGCGCCGGATGTCGTGAAGATCGACGTTCAGGGATACGAGCACGAGGTGCTGCTGGGCTTCGGCGGGCTTCTCCAAACCTGCCTCGGAATCGAGCTGGAGGCGCATCTTTATCCGCTCTACGAGGGCCAGAAGCTACTTCATGACCTGATTCGCCTGCTCGAGGGGTTCGGATTGGTGCTGCGCAAGATGGTGCCGGTCAACAACTTCGATGGCGATATCGTCGAGGTCGATGCGATCTTCACCCGCCGCCGCGATGCGCGGCGCGCATTGGGCGCCGTCGAGCAGCGCAAGCTTGAAGTGTTGAACGCGGTATGGGGGGTGCCGTCGTGAGCCGGCGGCCCGATCCCTCGGCGGCCCGATCCCTCGGCGGAACGGCGCTGTCGGCGGAGCGGTTGCGCCGGTCGCGGTCCGAGCACGCTCGGGGTGCCGGCATTCGCCGACGGGCGGCAGGTCGATTCTCGGCCTGTCGGTCGAGCCGCGCGATCGGCCATGCCGTGGAAGCTCGACGCAACGAGAGACGACCTCGTGGCCTGCCCCTGGGCGGCGTGTTCGCCGCTCGCACCGCTATCGTCACGCGCGTCGCCGAGACGGGAACCGTCGTTCGATCGCGATCGTGGCTGGCTCGCTCGAGCGGCTGGTAGGCCCGGCAGGATTCGAACCTGCGACATAACCGTTATGAGCGGCTCGTTCTAACCACTGAACTACGGGCCCCGACCGAGCCGCGCGGCATCCGCGTCCGCGTCGCTCCGGAGAGGCCGCCCTTGTAGCCTCGCTCAAAGGCGCGGTCACCTTGTTCGGCGATTGCCCCACGCCGGGCCGGTCCGGGCTGCGCCGGGCAGGGCGGGCGATGATGCGGCGGAGCCGGCCGGCTCGCCGGGTGGCGCGGCCCGTCCACGGCCGCTCTCGCCGGGCAGCCCGCTCGGCCGGGCAGCCTTCCCGCCGGCCCGCCTGCTCGGCCGGCGGCCTATTCTGCGGCCCGCCTACTCTGCGGCCTACCTACTCTGCGGGCGGCACGAACATGTAGCCGACGCCGCGCACGGTGCGCAGGACCGTCGGCTTGTCGGGCATCGGCTCGATCTTGCGGCGCAGGCGCGTGACGCGCAGATCGATCGCCCGGTCGAACGGGTCGCGGCTGCGATGGCTGGTCGTCTCGAGCAGCCAGTCGCGCGACAGCGGCCGGTTGGGGTTCTCGGCGAACAGCTTCAGCATGTCGAACTCGGCCGAGGTCAGCGCCACGTCGCCGCCCTCCGGATCGATCAGCCGGGCGCCTGGCAGGTCGAGCACGTGGCGGCCCATGCGGATGCGCTCCAGGCGCGGCGGCATCGACTTGTTGGCCGAGCGGCGCAGCACGCTCTTGCAGCGTGCCAGGAGCTCGTTGGGCTCGTAGGGCTTGGCGACGTAATCGTCGGCGCCGCTGTCGAGGCCGCGCACCGTCGAGCCGGGGTCGTTGGACGCCGTCAACATGATGATGCCGACCTTGCCGTTGCTCTCGCGCAGCCAGCGCGTCAGGGCAAAGCCGTCCTCGCGGCCCGGCAGCTCGACCTCGAGCAGCACCAGGTCGGGCATGGCGCGCGACACCTGACGGCGCATCTGGGCGCCGTTCTCGACGGCGATGACGCTGAGATCGTGGTCGACGAGAAAGCTTTCGGCCAATCGACGCTGATGGGCATCGTCTTCGACCAGCAGTACTGAAGGCTGCTGCATAGGGGAAAATCCAAAATTGATTATGTCTACAATGAGACAAAATTTAGCACTGTTTTTCAGTCCTTTACAGGTTCTTTTTGATAGATGACGCGAGCTGGGATCGCGGCTCTGGTGCGATGGGAAGGCGATGCCACAAGCTGTTGATCCGGCGTCATCCAGGCGGCATCTTGACAACACCAAAAAGAGGCCGGGGCCAGCCCGGTCGGGGCCGGCGTGCGCCGGTCCGGCCGCGGGCAGCATGTCTCGCCGAGTCGCGGATGACGTGACCTGCCGGGCTCGCGCCCGTCACGGCCGTCGCGTGCCATGCGCCCGTCGCGGGCCGCGGGCGGCATGACCCGACCGCGGGGTCTGGGGCAGGCTCGGCGCGCACCGCGCGCCCGGGGAGGGGTCAAGTCCGGCGCCAGTCGCCGCCGTCGTCCTCCTCGCCACCGGGGCTGCCACTACCGGGGCCACCCCCACGGCTACCGCCACCCTGGGTCGCCTCGAGAGTGGCCGTCGCCGTGTGGCGGCCGGGGCCACCCCCGCGGCTACCGCCGCCCTGGGCCCGCACGAAGGCGGCGATGTCCTGCGCCAGCGCGCCGAGCGGCTTGCCGTAGTCGCCTGGCTCGAGCAGGCCGACGCGGATCGAATGCCGGTTGGCCTTCTCGCGCGCCATGAAGGCGAGCTCGGCGCCGTCCCACGGGCGCGATTGTAGGAGGGCGAAGCACTATTGCAATCTAAATGCAAATTGCAGATAGCGGCAATGTGTCCCGCATCGCGGGTGGGGCCGGCGGCAGGACGCAAAAGCGCACTCGATGGGGAATGGTGGCAATGGGCCGCCGTGCGTGCGGCGCCATCCCAACAGCCTGGCACCCACTTCTGCGGGCCAATTCTTGGACGTTGACGATAGTTTGCTATCGTTTGCCCCGGACCGGCCGGCCCGGTCACGCGCATGGCGTGTGTGGCGGCGCGGTCCCAAAGGGGGAACCATGGAAGAGACAGCCGCAAGACCGACTCCGTCACCCATGCTGGCAGCAACGCCCATCGACGGCGCCACGATAGATCGCCGCCGCAAGGAGCTGCGCGACACGATCCGCGCGCATCACCGCTGGTACGAACGCGCGAAATCCTTAAATCGGAACCTGTTCTACGGCTTCCAGGTGTTGTCGCTGATCAGCGGTTTCGGTGCCGCGGCGCTGGCGGCGATCGAATTGAAGCCAAGCCCCGACTGGTTGAGACCCGCGCTTATCCTTTTGCCCCTGCTCGCGTCGACATTTGCATCGCTCATTCATCAATTCAGTTGGCGCGAGCTCTACGAGCTGCGCGAGAGGTGGCCTGGAGAATCTGGATAGGGCGTTCAGTGGAGTTTCTGCCTGAATGCGGCAAGGATGCCGCGGAACAGGAGAGACGATGAGCAGACGGACGAGACGGAACCACAGTGCGGCATTCAAGGCCAAGGTGGCGTTGGCAGCCTTGAGGGGCGACAAGACGCTGTCGGAGCTGGCGCAGGTTTTCGATGTGGATCCGAACCAGATCACGGACTGGAAGTCACGGCTGCTGGAGGGGGCGGCCGGGGTGTTCGGGGCTGAAGGAGCTCGGCCGGCGCCGGCGGTCGACGTGAAGACGCTGCATGCCAAGATCGGGGAGCTGACGCTGGAGAACGATTTTTTGGAAGGCGCGCTCAGCAAGGCCGGCATGCTGAGCGCAAGGCGATGATCGACCGTACGCACGCCCTGCCGGTGACGCGCCAGGCGGAGGTTCTGAAGCTGAGCCGGAGCAGCGTCTATTACCGGCCCCGGCCGGTGTCGCCGGCGGACTTGGCGATCATGCGCCGGATCGACGAGCTGCATCTGGATCACCCGTTCGCGGGCAGCCGGATGCTGCGCGATCTGCTGGTCGGCGAGGGTGTCGAGATCGGACGCCAGCACGTCGCCACGATGATGCGACGGATGGGGATCGAGGCGCTCTACCGGCGGCCGAACACCTCGAAAGCCACGCCCGGCAACAAGATCTACCCCTACCTCCTGCGCGGCCTCGTGATCGACCGGCCGGGCCAGGTGTGGGCGATGGACATCACCTACATCCCGATGGCGCGCGGCTTCGTCTACCTGGCGGTGGTGCTCGACTGGTTCAGCCGACGGGTCCTGGCGTGGCGGGTGTCGATCGACATGGCGGTGGATTTCGTCTCGAAGCCGTCGAGGAGGCGATCGCCCGGCACGGCAAGCCCGACATCTTCAACACCGACCAGGGCTCGCAGTTCACCAGCGCGGCGTTCACCGGCATGCTGACCGACAACGGCATCGCGATCAGCATGGATGGCAAGGGAGCCTGGCGCGACAATGTCTTCGTCGAACGGCTCTGGCGGTCGGTCAAGTACGAGGAGGTTTATCTGCGGGCCTACGATAGCGTCGGCCAGGCGCGCGCCTCGCTGGGTCGATACCTCGATTTCTACAACCGCAAGAGGCCACACTCGAGCCTTGACCGTCGCACGCCCGATCACGCCTACTTCGAGGGCGCCATGCCTCTGGCACGGGCGGCATGAATTTTTCGCCGCCGTGGTGTGGTCGTCCCTCGGGTCGGGCTACGCCCTCCCTGCGTGACGACCACACCACGGCGATACTGACCGGCAGAGGCTCCACTTATCCAACGCCGACTCCTGTCCAAACAAACCCGGCCACCGCTCTTGGCGTCGCTCTTGCTCGCCTGGGCATCGAAGTGGGAGGGGGATCGCGGAGGGTGCGGGACGACGGCTATGGCTTGCCGCGTTTACCTGCCCCGCCCTCCAAGCGACCCAAGGCGTCTGGGATCAGCCGCTCGGAGAAGCCCGCCAGGAACGACCATATGAATTGCTTTGCGACATTGGGGCTCGGTGCGAGAATTTTCTCTGTCACGGGCGGGATGGTCAAATCGTCTGACATCGTCGGAAAAACGCCGCCGCCGAGCATTCCGGCCCGGATCAGATAGTAGAAGATGATCGCACCGATCATTCCAAACAAAAGGCGAAGCGTCAGCATCACCGGCCGGTACAGATGCATCACCTCCTCGAAGCCGATCGACGCCAGCTTGCTCTGAAAGGATAGCACGCGACTGAAATAGGCACCGAGGATGCCTACGGACGCGACCATCGCTAGCGTGAAGCCGGAGGAGAGGTCGGCGCCTTTCCAAGCAGTCAAGAGCGGGGCCAAGGCAATAACCAATGCAAGGATGAAGTTGCCCCGCTTTCGTGGACACCCGAACATTTGTGTTCCAGGAGTCCCCAATGGCGAAGAAGAGAAGTCCATATCCTGCCGAGTTCCGGCAGCAGATAGTCGATCTGGTTCGGGCGGGCCGCAACGCGGAGGAGCTGGCGAGGGAGTTCGGTCCGTCGGGCCAGGCGATCCGCAATTGGGTCACCCAGGCTGAGCAAGACGAAGGCCGGCGAACGGGCGGGCTTACGACGGTCGAACGTCAGGAGTTGAGCCGGCTTCGACGGGAGAACCGGCAGCTCAAGCTGGAGCGCGAGATCTTGTCAAAAGCCGCGGCCTGGTTCGCGCGGGAGGCGAAGACGGTTCCGTCGAAGGATACCGATTCGTGAGCGCGTACCGGGCCCTGTATCCGATCGCCACGATGTGCCGTGTGCTGGGTGTCTCCACCAGCGGGTACTATGCGTGGTCGTCGCGTGGGCGAGGAGCGACGCGGCGCTGGCCAAACGGATCAGCTGTAAGCGCCGGAGAGAAAATCCCTCATCCTAAAAACGGGAGTTGGCTCGGTGGTTGGAGTGCCGGGATTGGGGCGGTAAACAACCGTCCATTGCGTCACGCCGCAGTCAAGCTGAATGGCGGCGGGCGCAATTGTCGACCGCGCAGGAACTTTTTCATCGCTTCGCTGAGAATGCGGTACAGCCGTTGCAGTGGGCTCAACTGCTCCGCAGTTGAGCGAAGCCCGTCGAAGAAGGCTGCGATACGGCGATAGGCCCGGCGCACCTCGGCATGATCGCCGTGGGTGCTGGTGATGGTCAGGGTGGTGCGGCCGGCATGCTCGGTGCGCCGCGCGATGGCGTGCATCATGAGCGGCCGGCTGGTGATTGCCTCGCGATGGCGATCCGGGTCGGCCAGGCGCCCGAACAGCGTCCACCAATTGTAGGCCAGCGCCACGATACGGGCCATCAGCCGGCAGCGTGCCAGATCGTGCGTCGTGAAGCCGCCCCAACCCCACTGGTTCTTCAGCTCGTCGAAGGCGTTCTCGCAATCGCCACGATCGCGATAGAGCTGGCCCAGCGTGATGATCTCGGCCTCCGACGACGTCACCAGCGCGCCGTGCTCCCACAGCTGCCGATCGGCGCCGACCTCGACAAGGCTGAGCTGCAATTGGCCATCCTTACCGGCGCGATCCGTCAGCTCGACTGTTCCCTTCAGGCGCCGACGCAGCAGGATCACCCGGCGCGACCGGCTCCAGCCCATCAACCGAAGCGCCGCCTCCTTGCCCTGCCAGCCATGGCCGGCATAGGCCCAGTCACGATCCGACATCGCCCGCTCCAGCGCCTGCTTCACCTTCGCCGTCTGTCGAAGACGTAACAGGTACGGCAGCCCTTCCTGCTCGCAGCGCTGCAGCACCGTCTCGCTGCCCCAATTCGAGTCGCCGCGCAGCAGGCTCGGCCAGTTCGACCGCCCGATCCTCTCCAGCAGACGCCACAGCGCCTCCTGCGAATGACCCGAGCTGTGCTGCTTGCCGCTGCGCGCCTCGACATCCAGCACCAGCCGAACATTGGCCATCAGGTACGTGTGCAAGCTGTGCGACGGACGACCTCGCTTGCTCGGGTTGTAGCCAACCTCCGCTCCTCCTGATGCCCGTACAGCGGCTTCACCGTCGTATCCACGTCCAGTATCCACGGCTCGCTCAGCAACGGCCGTACGCAATGCAACAGGTGCTCCCCATCCACATCTCGCCGCTCGCCGCATCAATCGACCCAAGCCCGCGGCGCACTGCATCCTCGCTCACGATCTTCGTCATTCCCAGCAGCGGCGGATTGACCCGGTCGCACCGCAGGGCCGTCAGGTGCGCATAACGCCGGCAACCCCCAAGCGCCCCTAGCAGCGCCGTCCCCAGCACATCTCGCTTCTTCGGCGCGTTCGGACTGACATAGCGCAGCGGGCTGTCCGACACCCACGCATCGAACAAGCCGCTCTGCTTCAAGAACTCCGCAAAGAACGGCAACTGACCCAGCGGCGTTACCGCCGCCGACGGATCCCACTCAACGTGCACCCGACCGCCGTAGGTATCGGCCACTACACTCCGATCGGCGGCTTCTTCTACCACAGCGGGCATCACCACCCGGGTGACGCTCCGAGCTTCCTTCGACGCGCTCATAACCTTCAGATTCCGATGAAGCGCGGCCTCAGCGCAATCCCCAACTCACGTTTTTAGGCTCATTGAAGCGGCCAGAGAGTCTGGTTGCGCCGGAGCAAAAATGCATCGGCAGATAGCTCTTTTCGCGGAGTGCAGAGGGCGGGGGATGAAGGGCGTGGAACTTTATGGTCTTGTTCGATACGCGGTTCAGATTGAAGGATTGAGTCGTCGCGAGGCGGCCCGTCGGTTTGGCCTGGATCCGCGGACAGTGTCGAAGATGCTAGCTTTCTCTGTGCCGCCTGGGTACCGGCGGAGCCGTCCGCCGGCTCGCCCGAAGCTGGACCGGTTCGTTGGGATCATCGATCAGATCCTGGAAGAAGATAAGGCCCGGCCTGCCAAGCAGCGCCATACCTCGAAGCGGATCTTCGAGCGCCTGCGCGACGAGCACGGTTATGGCGGCGGCCTGACCATCGTGAAGGATTACGTGCTGCTGCAGCGTCAGCGGCAGCGCGAGGTGTTCGTTCCGCTGCGGCACGATCCCGGGCACGCGCAGGCCGACTTCGGCGAAGCGCTGGCGGTGATCGGCGGGGTGGAACGGAAGATCCACTTCTTCGTGATGGACCTGGCGCACAGTGACGCGGGCTTCGTGCAGGCCTATCCGGCGGAGACCACGGAGGCGTTCTGCGCCGGTCATGTGGCGGCGTTCGACTTCTTCGGCAAGGTGCCGCAATCGATCCTGTACGACAACACCAGGCTGGCGGTGGCGCGGATCCTGGGTGATGGGACGCGCCAGCGGACGCGGGTGTTCAACGAGCTGCAGTCGCACTACCTGTTCGCCGACCGGTTCGGCCGGCCGGGCAAGGGCAACGACAAAGGCAAGGTCGAGGGTCTGGTCGGGTGGGTCCGGCGGAACCTGCTGGTGCCGCTGCCGCATGCCGTCAGCTTTGACGCACTGAACGAGCAACTGCTGGAAGCTTGTCGGCGCCGTCTTGGTGATCGGCTGCGCGGTCACGACGAGACGATCGGGGAGCGGATGGCGCGCGACCTGGCGGCGTTCCACGATCTGCCCCCGACGCCCTATGACGCCTGCGAGAAGCAGGCTGGTCGGGTCAGCCTCGCTGTCGCTGGTGCGCTATCGCGGCACCGACTACTCGGTGCCGACCGCCTGGGGTCATCGCGAGGTCGTGATCCGTGGCTACGTCCACGAGGTGGTGATCTCGTGCGGCGCCGAGATCATCGCCCGGCACGTCCGATCCTACGAGCGGGAAGACTTCGTGTTCGACCCGCTGCATTACCTGGCGCTGCTCGAGCGCAAGATCGGGGCGCTCGACCAGGCGGCCCCCTTGGCCGGTTGGGAGCTGCCCGAAGCGTTCGCCACGCTGCGTCGCCTGCTCGAGGCGCGCATGGGCAAGCAAGGCAAACGCGAGTTCGTGCAGGTTCTGCGGCTGATGGAAGTGTTCAGGATCGATGACGTCGCCGCCGGCGTGCGCGATGCCATCGATCGCGGGGTGATCGGCTTCGATGCGGTGAAGCATCTGGTGTTGTGCCGGATCGAGCGCCGGCCGCTACGCCTCGACATGACGGTGTATCCTTACCTGCCGCATGCCAACGTGGCGACAACCTCGGCCAGAACATACATGGA
The DNA here is from genome assembly GCA_046349335.1 of Reyranellaceae bacterium. GTDB lineage: Bacteria > Pseudomonadota > Alphaproteobacteria > Reyranellales > Reyranellaceae > Reyranella. The sequence continues at coordinate 270,983 of JAXMCO010000001.1, read as the reverse complement.
CTTGCTCGCCGGGGTGACGTCATGACCGACACGCCACAGCTTCTGCTTGGCCATCACCTCAAGGTGCTCAAGCTGCCGGCATTCCTGCGCGAGCATGACAAGCTCGCCCGGCAGTGCGCCGCCGAGGGTGTCGAGCATACAGGCTACCTGTTGCGCCTGGCCGAACTCGAGCTGATCGAGCGCGAACGGCGGATGGTCGAGCGGCGGATCAGAGAAGCGCGGGTCCCGGCGGTCAAGAGCCTCGACAGCTTCGACTTCACCGCGCTGCCCTCGCTCAACAAGACATTGGTGCTCGAACTGGCGCGCTGCGAGTACGTGCTTCGCCGCGAGAACGTGATCGCGGTTGGCAACAGCGGCACCGGAAAAAGCCACGTGGCGCTCGGCCTGGGGCTGGCAGCCTGCCAGAAAGGCCTGTCGGTCGGCTTCACCACGGCGGCCGCATTGGTCAACGAGCTGCTCGAGGCACGCGACGAGAAGCGGCTGCTGAGGCTGCAGCGCCAGCTTGCAGCCTACAAGCTCCTGGTGATCGACGAACTCGGCTACGTGCCGCTATCCCAGACCGGCGCCGAGCTGCTGTTCGAGGTGTTCAGCCAACGCTACGAGCGCGGCTCGACGATCGTTACCAGCAATCTGCCGTTCGACGAATGGACCAGCGTGTTCGCGTCCGAGCGTCTTACTGGTGCGCTGCTCGACCGGCTGACCCACCACGTTCATATCCTCGAGATGAATGGCGACAGCTACCGGCTGAAACAAAGCAAACGGCGTCAGCGCACCACTCAGCCGGACGACAGCTGAGGCCGGCCGCCCCACGCCCCGTCACACCCGACGCCGCGACAAAACTACACCTCCGGATAACGGCTTGCACCGGTGGGTCCACAGGACAGCCCCGCGCGCTGCTCCGTCAGCCTCTCGAAGGGCACTCCGCAGCGCGCGGGGCTGTCCTGTGGACTACCGGCACAAGCCTCCGGCCCGCGCCGACAATGCCGATACCCGTTGATGCATTTTTGCTCCGGCCCGCCGATGCATTTTTAGTCCGGCGTTGACAGTCATTGAGAGATTTTTGGTGGCCGCAAGTGTTTGATATATCAGGGAATCGAATCGCAACCGTTGCGATAACATCTGTAGTGAAGACCTACCCCGTTTTCATGCAGATGATGGTGTGCATAGTGTTGCGCCATGTTTGTGCGACGCACCGAGCGGAAGAAGGACGGCAAGAGCCATAGCTACTGGTCGATCGTCGAGAACAAGCGCGTCGCGGGTGGCCGGGTGGTGCAGCGGCACGTGCTGTATCTCGGCGAGATCAGCTCCTCGCAAGCGGCGGGCTGGCGCAAGGCGATCGAGGTGTTCGACGAGGACGCCGGCCGGCCGCGGACATTGGCGCTGTTGGCGGAGGATCGCTGTGAAGCGGCCGGTGCCGGGGTGCAGCTTCGTCTGTCGCAGCTGCGGCTGTGCCGGCCCCGGCAATGGGGCGCGTGCTGGCTGGCGGGGCAGTTATGGCACGAGCTGCAGCTCGACCACTTCTGGTCGGCTCGCCTGCCGCCCAGCCGCAAGAACACGCGATGGGACGAGATCCTGCAGGTCCTGGTGTGCTACCGCCTGATCGCGCCGGGCAGCGAATGGCGGCTGCATCGCCAATGGTTCGCCAACAGCGCGATGGCCGATCTGCTGGGGGGCGATTTCGGCCTGGCCGAGGTGCACAAGCTCTACGCCTGCCATGATCTGTTGCTGGAGCACAAGGAAGCGCTGTTCTCGCATCTCGTCGGACGCTGGCGCGACCTGTTCAATGTCGAGTTCGACGTGCTGCTCTACGACCTGACGAGCACGTACTTCGAGGTCAATGCGTCCGATCTGCCCGAGGGCAGCAAGCGGCGCCACGGCTACAGCCGCGACAAGCGGCCGGACTGTCCTCAGGTGGTGATCGCCCTGGTGGCCACGCCCGAGGGCTTGCCGCTGGCCTACGAGGTGCTGCCCGGCAACACTGCCGACAGCAAGACGCTGCGGCCGTTCCTCGGCAAGATCGAGCGGCAATACGGCAAGGCGCGGCGGGTCTGGGTGATGGACCGCGGCGTGCCGACCGAGGCGGTTCTGGCCGAGATGCGCGACAGCGATCCGCCGGTGCAGTATCTGGTGGGCACCCCCAAGGGCCGCTTGAACCGGCTCGAGAAGCACCTGCTGGACAAGCCGTGGCAGCAGGCGCGCCAGGGCGTGCAGGTCAAGCTGCTGGCCGAGGACGGCGAGCTCTATGTCTTCGCTCAGAGCCACGATCGGGTAACCAAGGAACGCGCCATGCGCCGGCGCCAGCTGAAGTGGCTGTGGAAGCGGCTCGAGCAGGTCGCCGCCATGGAGCTCTCGCGCGAGGAGCTGCTGATGAAGCTCGGCGCCGCGCGCGCGAAGGCGCCCAGTGCCTGGCGTCTCGTCGACGTCGTGACCGACAAGAAAGCTGCCGCCTTCACCTTCTCCCTCAATCGCAAGAAGCTGCGAACCGTACGCTGCCGCGAGGGACGCTACCTGCTGCGCACCAATCTCATCGACGACGATCCAGCCCTGCTCTGGCAATACTACATCCAGCTCGTCACCGTCGAAGAGGCCTTCAAGAACCTCAAGGGCGACCTCGCCATCCGCCCGATCTTCCACAAGGACGAGAAGCGCATCGAGGCCCACATCTTCGTCGCCTTCCTGGCTTACTGCCTACACGTCACCCTGACCCGCCGCCTACACGCCCTGGCGCCCGGCCTGACCTCGCGAAGCGCGATCGAAAAGTTCGCCGCCGTCCAGATGATCGATGTTCATCTGCCGACCACCGATGGCCGCCAGATCGTGCTCACCCGATACACCCAGCCCGAGCCAGAGTTCATGCTTCTGATCGACCGGCTCAAGCTCAACCTGCCCCCGCAGAAGCCGCCCAAAATAACCGCCGCCGATCTTCATCACCCAATCCGCTCGTAGTGAAGACCTTCTCGGCTAACTCCTTGATCCCAAACAAAACCGCTTCTCCGATCTGCTCCAATCCGCGAAGACGGGCTAGGGCCTGTCCTCTATTGAAGAAGAAATTCGCATAATAATGGAATCAAAAGAGCAGGAATTTTGAATCGATCTTGCGTTGTTGTCGTCGAAGCTACTTTTTCCAAGGCCTGAGCTACCCAATCGACCCGCGACATGCTCCTTGCCAGTCAGCCACTGGGAGCTGACTGATGCGCCGTTACGCCCTTCGCGACGACCAATGGGATCGGATCAAGGACATTCTACCGGGACGCGAGGGTCATGTTGGCGCGACCGCCAGGGACAATCGTCTGTTCGTCGATGCCGTGATCTATCGCTATCGAGCTGGCATCCCATGGCGCGACCTGCCCGAGCGCTTCGGCGCTTGGAAGGCAGTCCATACCCGCTTCAGCCGATGGGCAAAGAGCGGTGTGTGGCGCAGGCTGTTCGAGCGTCTCGCGGCCGATGCGGACAACGAATACGCCATGATCGACAGCACCATCGTGCGCGCTCATCAGCATAGCGCCGGCGCCAAAAAAAAGACGGCGAAGATCAAGCGATCGGCCGAAGCAAAGGCGGGCTGAGCACCAAGATCCATACCCTGGTCGATGCTCTGGGCAATCCTGTCCGCTTCTTCCTGACGCCGGGCCAAGCCCACGACCTGCAGGGCGCCGACGCCCTGTTGCCTGACATGAAGGCTGATACCCTGCTGGCCGACAAAGCCTTCGATGCCGACCAGCGCCTCATCCAACCTCTCGAGGCCGCCGGCAAGACCTGCGTCATCCCCTCGAAGAGCAACCGCAAAAAGCCCCGCCCTTACGACAAGGAGATCTACAAGGCCCGCCATCTCATCGAGAACTTCTACTGTAGCCTCAAGCGCTTCAGGGCCATCGCAACTCGCTACGATAAGACCGCTACCAATTTCCTCGCCGCTATCCACCTCGCGGCGGCTACCATTTGGCTCAATTGAGGACAGGCCCTAGATTCAGCTCCGACCTCTGATTCCAAAGGGCTTTTCCTCTTCCAACTCCTCCAGTTGAGAAAGTTGGGCTACCCGTGGTTGGCGACCAGGAACTCGCCGTTGCGGATGCCGATCAGCACGGAGTACGGCTCGGCGGTCACGGGATCGAGCAGGGCGGCGGCGGCCGCGGTGTCGGCGGCGCCCTGCCATGGCATGTGGTGCAGCGCCTGCTGCTCGACGAAGGCCAGGCTCACCGCCACCTTCCCCATCAGGCTCGTGAGGTCCTTGCCGGTGGGTGAATCCTGCGCGCCGCCCATGATGTCGACCAGCACCGAGCCGACGAGGCGGCCGGCCTGCAGGTCGTGGCGGATCTCGCTGGTCCAGTAGCCGAGCCCGGCGGCGTCGGGCGCGCGGTTGAACAGGTTGTCGTAGACGCTGCCGAGGAAGGCGCCGATCTGGGCGTCGCTCGCGCCTTGCGGGTTGGCGAGGAAGGGGTAGAGCGCCTTGGCCTCGGCGCCGATGGCGAACGCGTTGGCGATGTTGGCGAGCACCGTCCCCGGACCCTGCGCCGGCAGGCCGCTCGCGTGCTGAGCGACCCAGAAGTCGAAGCCCGCTGCGTCGGCCGCGCGGCCGCCGAAGGCGGCATAGGTCGCCGCGATCTGCTCTTCCGGCGACAGCGCCAGCAGGTCGAGCGTGGTCGTCGCCGCCGTCGCGACCGGCACGACGAAGAGCGACACCCGGGCATCGTCGGTGCTGGCGCCGTTGCTCGAGCGGTACGAGAACGTATCGATGCCGGAATAGCCGGCGGCCGGCGTGTAGCGGAAGCTGCCGTCGCCGGCGAGCTGCAGCGTGCCGTGTGCCGGGCCGGCGAGCAGCGACACGGCCGACGTGTCGCGATCGTTGAACGTGACCCCGATCGGCGCCGTCAGCGTCAGCGCCTGGCCCTCCTGGACGACGTAGGCATCGTCGCGCGCCGCGACCGACACCGGGTTGCCCGAGGGCGCGAACAGGAAGTCGGCTGCGGTGAGCGGCGCGACATAGTTCGCCATGTCGACGAACAGCAGCACCGAGCCGCCGGGCGAGGTCTCGACGACGAAGGAATTGCCGTCCTGGGAAATCTCGTCGAACGAGGTCGTGCCGAGGGCCCGCACGTCGAACAGATCGTGCTCCGTCGCGGAGGCGGTGAAGTCGCTGACGATGACCGCCCCCGGCCCATTGGTGCCGAGGAACTGGAAGGTATCGGAGCCGCCGCCGCCGGTCAGGATGAACGGCTCGTTCTGGGATGACGAATAGTCGATGTAGGCGCCCAGCGTGTCGCCCTTCGCCGAGCCGATCAGCCGCGCCACGTCGTTGATGTCGGTGTAGCCGATCACGTCGCCCTCGGCATCGCCGCCCGAGGCCTTGGCGCCGTCCTGGAGGAGCTGGACGGTCACGCCCCGCGTCGACGTGCTGTAGCTCACGGTCACGTTGCCGGCGTTGGCATCGAGGTAATCGGCGCCGGGGCCGCCCTCGATGCGCGAGCCGTTGGCGGCCTTGATCCAGTCGTTGAGCGGCCCGCCGATGGCATTCTCGATGCCGGTCAGCACGTAGCTGTTCGGCACCTTGTTCGGCCCGGTGCCCGGAAACGGCGCCGTGCTGCTGACCGGCGCCGTGGTGTCGGCGGGCGCCTTCTGCTCGGCCGCGTAGCCTGCCGTCAGGTCGACCTCGAGCTGCATGGCGGAGCCCTCGAGCGTCAGATAGACGACGCCGAACGTGTCGGAGCCGGTGCCGCCGTCGAATACGCCGGCGCTGCCGCCGCCGTACAGCATGTCGTCGCCGGCGCCGCCCGACACGCTCTCGGGGTCGACGCCGCCGTCGCCGTTTGTCGCGCTGACGAAGCCGTAGACGAAGTCGTTGCCGTCGTCGCCGAACAGGGTGTCGGCCGACGCCGTGCCGTAGATCACGTCGCCGCCGCCGAAGCCGTGGATGTAGGCGGCGTTCGTCGCCAGGATGAGCTTGCCGAAGCCGATCACCTGCGAATTGGTCGACAGGATGTCGGTATAGTCGGTGCCGGCCAGGGTATGGCCGAAGGTGTCCGACTGGCCGTTGCTGGTCACCAGGCCGCCGACGGCGCCGTACACGTTGACGCCCAGATCGAGGGCCAGGCTGGCCTGCGGCGCCAGGAAGCCGCCGCCCGGCAGCGCGTCGCTGATCGTCGAGCTGACGAGGTTGGAGAAGCCGACCGTGCCGTTCAGCGTTTGGAGGGTGCTGCTGAGGTTCACCAGGTTGTTCAGGACCTGGGCGGCGGCGTTGCTGTTCGCCGCGATCCCCATGGCGCTCAGGAAGTCGGCGCTCAGCTCGACATAGGCATAGACCTTGCCGCCGGCCGAGAACTCCAGGGCCTTGGCGTCGCCCTCGCCGCCCGGCACCTGGATCGCCGTGACCACCTTGGTCGTGAGGGTCTCCGAGGCGTGCTGTTGCAGGGGCAGCATGAGGACGTCGCGGCGGGGATCGAAATCGGTGACCACCATCGCGTCCTGATTGGCGGAGTCCGGCTCCGCGGCGGCGATCAGCGACTCCACCAGGTTGACGAACGTCTCGGCCAGCACGCCGCCCGCGGCGCCCAGCGAGGCGCCGATGATGCCCTTGGCGATCTCCTCGGTGGTCTCGTCGGCGATGTTCTGGATGACGTCGCCGACGGCGGTGCCGGCGAAGTCCTGCGCCGAGGAGGCGAAATAGCCCGACCAGAAGGACGAGCCCGCGCTCGACGTGCCGTCGCTGTAGCTCAGCATGAAGGCGTCGCTGTCCGCGCCGCCGGTCAGGATATCGAGATAGCCGTGGCCGCGCGGGCCGCCATAGAGGAAGTCGCTGCCGGCGCCGCCGTCGATCGTGTCGGAGCCGTCGCCGCCGTGAAGCTGGTCGTCGCCGCCATTGCCCTCGATCGTGTCGTCGCCGCCATAGCCGAAGACGATGTCGTTGCCGTCGCCCCGCGTGTCGTAGGGCGCCAGCGTCACCGACGCGATCACGGGATTGCCGGTGAACGAATCGGCCTTGTCGCCGTAGAGCGTGTCGGCGGCATTGCCGCCGTTGATCGTGTCGTTGCCCGCGCCGCCATAGGCCTCGAGCTTGTAGATCGCTCCCGGATCGAAGTGGGACTTGGAAGGATTGATCTGGTCGTCGTCCGAGCCGCCGAACAGCCGCATCGGCCAGGTGATGGTCTGAACCGCCAGCGTGTCGATGCCGGCCCCGGTCTCGAAGGTTCCCGCCGCCGCGCCCACGGTGACCGTGTCGCTGGCCTCCCAGTCCGGCGAGGCCTGGCGAAAGACGTAGTAGCTCAGCGAGGAGATCTCGACCCGGTAGCTGTCGGGCACCGTGGCGTCGTAGACCATGTACATCAGCCCGTCGCCGGGATCGATGCTGGAGACGAAGGTGAAGTCGATGTCGGTGATATGGCGAGTCATGAGGTTCTTTCGACGTCCTTTATCGAACGGGCCGCGGCGTCGTCGGGCGGATGCTGCCCGGCGCTGCGGTCCCTGTAGCGTTGCGCCGGCGCGAGTCCCGACGCCGACCTTCTCCCCGATCGATCCTACGCGAAGGCCGGGCTGCGCACCCGGCTCCACGCCGGCATTGAACCGAGAGGCGCGACCGGATCGAGAAGGCATATTGCCGCCGCCCCCGCCCGCGCCGCCCGATCGCCGCGCCCGCCTGCCGCGGCGCCGACGATCGCGCGCCGCCACGAAGAGGACACATCTTGCTTGCCTCCCCCGTCATCGGGGGAGGTGCCCCCGCAAAGGGGGCGGAGGGGGAAAGCGTCAGTCGAGCTCCCTCCGATTCCAACGTCGGACTCGGAATTACCATGCCTGCGGCCTTCCCCCTCCGCCCCGTATGACGGGCACTTCCCCCGCTGACGGCGGAGGAGAGCGATCGTCGTGGCGGCGAAGCGGACGGCGGAGAACGTGGAAGCCATTCTCCCGTTCTTTGCGTCATAAGCATTTTTGCTTATAGTGCGGCATGACGTCCAAAGAGCTGAGACGGTGGCTCACCAGCCTTGGGGCGACATTCAAGCCCGGCAAGGGCTCGCATCTCAAAGTCTACCTGAACGGTCGACAAGCGGTGATCCCGATGCACGGCAAGGACATCAAGCCCGGCACGTTGGCTGCCATCAGAAGACAACTCGGATTGAAGGACTGACCATGCAGTTTCCCGTCACGCTCCTCCGCGACAAGGCGGGCGGTTTCACCGTCACCTTCCCCGACATCCCCGAGGCGATCAGCGAAGGGGACACCGAGGTCGAGGCTCTGGCCCACGCGCGCGATGCCCTCGTGTCGGCGCTCGATTTCTATTTCGAGGACCGTCGCCCCGTGCCCCCGGCCTCGCGCCCCAAGCGTGGGCAGAAGGTCGTCGAGCTTCCCGTCAGCCTCGCCGCCAAGGTGCTGCTGCTGAACGAGCTGGTTCGGCAGAACGTGCGCCCGGCCGAGCTCGCGCGCCGGCTCGGCACGACGCCGCAGGAGGTGAACCGGCTGACCGACGTGCGCCATACCACGCGCATCGACGGCATCGCCGCCGCCCTTCTCGCGCTCGGCAAGCGGCTCGACCTCCGCGCCGTGTGAGCGTTGGCGAAGCGACAGGCGAGCTGGACGAGGCATTCCACGTGGCCGCTGCCATGAAGACCCGACATCGCACTCCGGCGCTGGGGCAGCTCTTGCTTGCAGGAAAGCCCGGCGATTCTCGCGGGCGCGCCGTGCAAGCTGGCCGGCGTCGACAGAGTCGTTGGTATCGCACTAATCGTGCTGGAGGCGCCGGCGTGAGGGCCAGCAGGTCGATGGCGGGCAGGAGGTGACGGGCGTGCCAGGGCGATCGAAACTGCAGTTGTCGCCGGGCGGCGGCTGACGTATTTGCTCTGCTGAATTGACGACGCCGTTCTCGATCTTGTCCGTATCGATGTGGTGAGCGAATGATGGACCGTCGAAGCGCCATCGTCTCTATTGGCAGCGTAGCGGTCGCTTGGCCGCTGCCAGCCCTTACCCAGCCGTCACGCAGAGTGGCGCGCATCGGAATTGTCAGCATCGGCGGTCCGAGCGCCGAGATGACGGGCGCGCTCCCCGGCAACCGCAATGTGCGTGCCTTCCTGCGCGGAATGGCCGAGCTGGGTCATATCTATGGCCGCGATTTCGTGACCGAGCTGTGCGGCACCGACAACATGCAAGCGGTTGCCGATTTGGTCGGCCGCCAAGTCGACGTGATCGTCGCGACCGGCGGCGGGGCAGCGCTGTCCCGGCTCAAGGAGGCGACGACGACGATCCCCATCGTCATGACGGCGGCGCGCGATCCCGTGCGCCAAGGGTTCGCCCGCAGCCTCGCCCGCCCGGGTGGAAACTTCACCGGGATGAGCTTGTTGAGCCTGGAGCTCGCGGGCAAGCGGCTGCAGCTTCTCAAGGAGATCGTGCCCGGCGCGGACACGGTGGGAATCGTGTGGGATGCGACCATCTCCGAGCTGTGGCGGCTAGCGCAGGCTTCGGGTCAGTCGAGCGGCTGGAAGCCGCTCTCCGTCGAGATCGGCGATTTCAAGGACGTTCCGGCCGCCTTCAAGGCTGCGGCCGATGCGGGTGCAGGAGCACTCCTGGTTCCGGCCTCGGGGATTCTGTTCAGCCACGCCGGCGAGATCGCCAAGCTGGCCGCGCAGCTTCGTGTTCCGGCCATGTACGAGCTGAGGCCGTTCGTCGATGGCGGCGGGCTCGTCTCCTACGGGGCCAACATCGAGGACATCTGGCGGCGCGCTGCGACCTACGTCGACAAGATTTTGGCGGGCGCCAAGCCGGCGGAATTGCCGATCGAGCAACCGACCAAGTTCGAGCTCGTGATCAACGCGCGCGCGGCGGCGGCGCTCGGCCTGACGATCCCGCCTTCCATCTTGATTCGCGCCGACGACGTGGTCGACTGATTCGAGCGAAGACCTGGACGGGCTCGATCCGTCGAGGGAATGGCCGATCCTGCGCACGCTCGCGGGCGACGAACGGGAAGGGCGGCGCGCACTGCCGGGAAGCGCTGCGCGCACCGCGCGGTCATATCCCGTGCGTGCACCCTTGCCGCCGGGTCGCTTCTGATATTGCTCGAACAGCACCTCGATGCGCTTGGCGGCCTCGTCGGTGGCCTGCTCGGGGGTCATGTTGCGCTGGGTGATGTTGGCTTCGGCCTGCGGCCAGATCTGCTCGGACAGCACCGCCGAGTAGGCCGGGTTGTAGGACATCCACCACGGCATCGTCGGCTTGATCAGGCCCATGTCGACGGCGATCGGGCGGTGCGGATCCTTGGGGTCGGTCCAGTAGGGATCGGTCTTCACGACCGAGGCCATCACCGGCAGGTAGCGCGCGCGCGTCTCCTTCAGGTAGGCGTTGAGGTTCGCCGGCTGGATGAAGTCGCGCAGCAGCGCCTTGGCGGCGTCGACGTTCTTCGAGCCCTTGGGGATGATGGTCGGGGCGATCGCCAGCACGCTCGGCACCGGCTTGCCGTCGTTGCCCAGGGGCACGCCGCGGGTGACGATCTCCTTGAGATAGAGATCGGGCTTGTCCATCTGCGCGGCGGCGATCGAGATGGTGGCGTTGGGCGTCATGACGATCTGCTTGGCGAAGAAGGCGTTGTTGTTGTCGACATCGCCCCAGTTGATCGCGCCCGGCGGCACGTAGCCCTTCTTGAACGGCGTCGTCAGACGCTCGAGCGACGTGATCGCCGCCTTGCGCACCGCCGGATCGTCGATATGCAGCTTGCCGTCCGGCGTGACGATGTCGGCGCCGCCGTAGCTCACCAGGAACTGGTGGAACAGGTTGCCGGCATCGGCCTCCTTGGCCGCCATCGAGTAGCCGAGGCCGAAGATGCGCTTGCCCTTGGCGCGCAGCTTGTCCTGCACGGTCTGGAAGAAATCGTAGAACTTGTCCTGCGTCGCCGGCAGGTCGGCGGCGCCGAAGCCCACCTCCTCGATGAGCGGCAGCCAGAGCGAGTTCAAGAGCGAGGAGGCCTTGGTCGGCACGCCATAGTAGGCGCTCTTCTTCTGCTTGGCGTTGTACAGGCGCGCGCTCAGCAGCGCGGTCTCGGTGAACTCGGCCTTCTGCGAGTCGACGACGTCTGAGACGTCCTCCAGTTGATCGTTCCACGCCGCGCGCGGCACCAGGAAGCGGTCGCCGGTCACGGTGTGGACCACGTCGGGCACGTCGCCCACCTGCATGCCGGCGATCAGCTTGGTGATCACGTCCGGCCCGTTCATGATGGTCAGGTTGACCTTGGTGTTGTTCTTCTTCTCCCAGTCCGCCATCCAGGCGATCACGGCATCGTTCTCGGCCTTGTAGAAGCCCTGGGTCCACCACACCACGAGCTCGCCCGCCGCCCTGGCGCGGCGCGGCATCGCGCCGGTCCCCGCCGCGATCGCGCCCGCCGCGCCGCCCACCACTGCCTGCCGCCGTGTCATGCGCTTCATCGTGCGTCCCTCCACCCTTTGGTTCGTTCCCGTCCCCGTTCTTCGTCTTGTGCTTGGATCGTCCTCGGCCTCGTCGTCGAATTCGTCGTCGTCGCCGGCGCCGCCCTCAGCCTTTCACCCCGCCCATGGTCAGGCCGCCGTGCATCTTGCGGCGCACGCCGTAATAGATGAGCAGGGGCGGAATGGCGTAGATGATCGCCGCCGCCATCAGGTAGTTCCACGGCGCCTCGTCGCCGACCAGGAACTTGCCCAGCGCCACCGGCACGGTGACCACCTTGCCGCCCGACAGCAGCAGGAAGGCGTAGAGATACTCGTTCCACGACAGGAGCAGCGCATAGGTGCCGATCGCCACCAGGGCAGGCGCCATCAGCGGCAGGTAGATGCGGAAGAAGATCTGCGGCGGCGAGGCGCCGTCGATGCGCGCCGCCTCGTCGAGCTCGAACGGGATCGAGGCGCTGTATTGCTGGAAGATGAAGATGGCGTAGGGCGTGGCGAAGGTCACCTCGACGGCGATCACCGCGATCGGATTGTTGGTCAGGCCGTACTTGCCCATGATGCCGTAGAACGGGATCGCCAGGAACGACATCGGGATGACGTAGGTGAGCAGGGCTGCGTTGGTCAGCATCCAGCCGTTCTTGATGCGCATGCGGGTGATGGTGAAGCTGGTCAGGGTGCCGATGGCCAGCGTCAGGAACGCCACGATGATGCCGATGTAGAAGCTGTTGCCCATCTGGCTCCAGAACGTCTCGAGCAGCCAGAAGGCCTGGCGGAACACGACGCCGAACGCATGCGTGCTGGGCGCGACCGGGAACACCGAGGTGCTGAGCACCTCCTCCTTCTCCTGGATCGACACGCGGATGATGTTGTAGATGGGCAGCAGCGTCCACACCAGCAGCACCACCGACAGCAGCGCCACGCCGATACGGTCGAGCGCGCGGCGCCAGCCCCCGCCGCGGCGGCGCGCCGCGGCCGCGCCCGCCGCGGAAATGTCGGTCGCGGTCATGTTCGTCGCGGTCATATCGTGACCTCGCTCTTGCGCAACTGGCGCATCAGCAGGATGACCAGCGGGATCAGGAGCGGCAGCGCTGTCAGCACCGTCGCCATGCCGAGGCCGGGATCGCCCAGCTCGAAGGCGTTGCGGATGCCGAGCGTCGCCAGCACGTGCGTCGACAGCGCCGGCCCGCCGCCCGAGATGAAGCGCACGGCGTTGAAGTCGCCGAGCGCCCAGATGGTCGAGAGCATGGTGCAGACCAGGTACATGCCGGCCATCAGCGGCAGGGTGACGTGGCTGAATTTCTGCAGCCGGCTCGCACCGTCGACATCGGCCGCCTCGTAGAGCTCGAGCGAGATGGCCATGCGCCCGGCGAGGAAGATCAGCGTCCAGAAGGGCAGCCATTTCCAGATATGGCCGTAGATGACCGAGGCCAGCGCGAAGCCGTGGCTGTCGAGCCAGGGCGGCCCGTCGACCTGCGCCACGTTCCAGATGATGTTGTTGATCAGCCCCCACTGGCCGTTCAGCATCCAGTTGATGGACAGGTAGCTCGGCAGCGCCGGGATCGCCCAGGGCAGCATGAAGATCAGCAGCAGGACCTTCGTCCACCAGCCCTTGCGCATGAAGAAGCCCGACAGCAGCAGCGCCAGCAGCAGCTTCAGGTTCACGCCGAACAGCAGATAGAGCAGCGTGTTCACCACCGTGCGCGGATAGACCGGATCGCTGAACAGCGCGCTGTAGCTCGCCGGATCGCTGCCCAGCCAGAGCCCGTAGCCGATCGGGTAGATCACGAAGGCGACGAAGACGGCGACGTAAGGCGTGACGAAGGCCAGCGCCCACAGCTTGTCGGCGGCGAAGGTGCCGCGCCGTCGCGTCAGAGGTGTGGTGCCGGCCAGATCGCGTCGGCGCGCCGGAGGCGTGGAGTCGGCGGGCGCGGCCGGGCTGTCGGTCGTGGTGATGACCGTCATCGTTCGATCCTTCCCTTGGGCCCCGCGTTCTGGCGCGCGGTGGCAGTCCTGTCCGGTCGGCAAACGCAGCCCGGGTCGTCGCGGTCTGCATCGGCCGACTCGATCCGAGCGCGAGTGTGGCAAGTCGGCGAGGGCGGCACAAGCGGCCAGCACCGCCCGCCCTGTGCCCAATGTCGACCGCTCATCTCGGGTCGCCTCGCCGTCCTACGGCTACCGAGCGGACTCCTCTTCTATTCCTCCCCCGTCATCGGGGGAGGTGGCCCGAAGGGCCGGAGGGGGAAGGCCTCACGCGAGGTTCATGAGAGTCCGACGTCGGAATCGGAATCGCCTCGTCTGTGGCCCTCCCCCTCCGCCCCGTATGACGGGGCACCTCCCCCATAGGCGTTAAGATAAGTCGAAGGTTCAACAAAGACCTCTTCCTGAGGAGGCCGCGCAGCGGCCGTCTCGAAGGATGGGCGACAGGCGAAATCGTTGGAAAAGCGGCGTTGCAGCATCCGCACTGTTGCCGACCCTTCGAGACGCAGCCCTCCGGGCCGCTCCTTAGGGTGAGGATTCTCCTTAACTTAACGCTTATGGGCACCTCCCCCGTATGACGGGGGAGGCGAGCAAGTCATCGCAAGCCGCGCCCTAGCTCAGGCGGGGGCCGGGGTCGAGGCCGAGGAAGGCGCGGCCGCCGATCGGATACCACTCCGGCGCGAGCGTCGCCGCCTGGCCGACCACCTGCAGGTCGCGCCACACCTCGGCGAGCCGGCTCGCGGTCTTGAACGAGGTGCTGCCGCCGTGCCGGTACATCAGGTCCATCGCCTGGCGGGCGCAGTCGGCGGCATGCACCGCGGCGAGCCGGCAGCGGGCGCGCTGCTCGAGCGTGGTCTCGCGGCCGCCGGCCAGCGCCTTCCACAGCTCGGCGATCATCGCGTCGCGATAGACACGTCCGGCATTGAGAATCGCGTCGGCGCGCCCGACCGCGTCCTGCACTTGCGGGTTGTCGCACAACCGGCCGGTGCGGCCGCGCGGCGTCTTCTCGCCGGCGAGCTCGACCAGCGCCTCGATGCCGGCGCGCGCCAGGCCGGTGATCACCGCGCATTGGTGCGGCCCGACCCAGGCCTGCGCCGGCAGGGCATAGACGAGGCCCGGCCAATGGCTCCACTGATTGTCGAGCGGCGCGCCGGCATGGATGGTGGTGTGCCGCTCCGGCAGGAAGAAATCCGTCACCGTCCAGTCGAAGCTGCCGGTGCCGCGCAGCCCGCTCACCTCCCAGGTGCCGGGAACGACCTCGACCTCGGCGCGCGGGAACAGGCCGCGCCAGAACTGGCCGCCATCGTCGCGGCGGCGCGGCTGGCCGTCATCGAGGATCTGGAAGCTGCCGAGCATCCAGGCGGCTTCGTGGCAGCCGCTGCCGAAGGTCCAGCGCCCGCTCACGCGATAGCCGCCCGCGACCGCCACCGCCTGGCCGCCGCCCTGCACCGCGGTGCCGGCGATCACGCTGCGATGGCCCGCGGGATAGATTTCCCGCACGCCGTCGTCGGGCAGGCCGAGCGTGACGAGCTGGGCGACGCCGTTGTTGGCGACGTTCCAGCCGACCGAGCCCGCGCCTTCGGCCAGGAGCTCGACGACGCGGATGTAGGTCAGCGGATCGGCCTGCAGGCCGCCGAGCGCGCGCGGCAACAGCAGGCGGTAGAAGCCCGCCGCGTGCATGCGCTCGACCAGCTCGGGCGACAGCCGCTGCTCGCGCTCGATCTCGTCCTGGTAGCGCCGCAAGGCCGGCTTCAGCGCGGCCGCCGCCTGCACCACCGGCTGGGCATCGATGTCGGCCGGCAAGCGGCGATCCTCGACGACGGTCTGCATCGGCACCTCCTGTTGCCTGGCCCGGCGCGCGACCGGGCGATGGTCGCTGGCCGCGACCGGAGCGGTTGCATTTGAGCACGCCCGTCGCGATCGTCCCAGCGAAGGTGGACATTCGAGTTCCTCCCCCGTAACCGGGGGAGGCGAGGAAGAGCGACGGGGGAGGCGAGGAAGAGCGGCGGGGGAGGCGAGGAAGAGCGACGGGGCACGCGCGGCTTGTCGCTGGTCGCCCGGTGCGGGAAGATGGCGGCGTGATCGCCGAGCACTATCTGAAGCGGTGGCGCGACGCCGGCTTGATCGACGACGGCACGGTGCAGCGTATCGGCGCCTGGGAGGCCGCGCATCGCCGGCCGGTCTGGCTGTGGGCCGTGTCGGCCATGGGGGCGCTGGCGATCGGGCTCGGCGTCGTCGCGGTGATCGCGGCCAACTGGGCGGAGATTCCGGCCACGGCGAAGCTCGCCGTCGATCTCTTGGTGACCGGCCTCGTCGCGGCCTTCGTGTTCGTCGCCTGGCGGCGCGACCGGCGCTGGCCGTGCGAGATCGGCGCGCTGCTCCTGTTCGGTCTGGTGCTCGGCGGCCTGGCGCTGATCGGGCAGGTCTATCAGCTCCAGAGCGAGCCGTGGCAGGCGCTGGTGACCTGGCTGGCCGTGGCGACGCCGTTCCTCGCCCTGGTTTGCGTCACGCGCCTGGTCGGCGCCTCGTGGGTCGCGGCTGCCGTCCTCACCTGGTTCTCGGCGTATCGGCCGCTCGACGCGCTCTTGGGCGATCATGTCTTCCCTCTGCTGATCTACCTGCCGGCCTGCCTGCTGATCGTCGTGGGCGTCGTGCGTCGGCGCTGGCCGGCCGCCGAGGAGCAGGGCGAGCTGATGGTGACGCTGGCGCTGGCCGGACTCGTCGGCGCGGTCAGCACCACGGTGCTCGCCGTCAATGTGCAGCTCGTCGGCCTGTTCGCGGCGTCGCAGGAGATCGGGCTGGGCGCGCTCGCCACGCTGCTGGCCGCGGCCGCCCTGTGGCTCGACGGAGGCGCCGCCGGCCGGCGTCCGTCGCTCGCCTTGCTCGGCGTGAGCTTCGCGGTGTGGGCCGCCGCCTTGCTGCTCGGGCGGGCCTGGCATGGCGCGGGAGGCGGCGAGAGCCGTGTCCTGTTCGAGGCGCTCTTCGGCCTGCTCTTCATCCTCTACTGGGCGGCGATCGGCTGGCTCGCCGCGCGGCGCGGCCGGCGGGCCCTGCTCGGTCTCGCCTTTGCCGTCATCGGCGTGCGGCTGCTGGTCCTCTACTTCGAGGCGATCGGCGGCCTGACGGCGACCGGCCTCGGCCTGATCGGCGGCGGCGTGCTGTGCCTCGCGCTGGCCTGGCTCGGCTGGCGGTTGACGCAGCGCCTGACGCGCGAGGGCATGCCATGACTCCCAAGACGACGACGCTGCCCATGACGCTGCTCGTGATCGCGGCGCTCGCCTTGCCGGTGGCGACTCTGGCGGCGATGATCGGCCAGCAGGAATGGCTGCGCAGCCATGTCACGGTCCTGAACGTCGCGGTGCGCGGCGTCGATCCGCGCGACCTGTTGCGTGGCCACTACCTCACCGCGACCTTCGCGTGGCGCTGGGAGCGCCTGCCGCAGCCCGGAGCCGATGGCCGCATGCCCGCGGGCGCGCTGTGCGTGATCGCCCTCGATGCCGAGCGGCAGCCGCGCGTGCGCTTCCTTCCCGAGGCGACCGCGGCCTCGCCCGCGGACTCGGGGGCGGACCCGGCGGCGGGCGGGTGCCTGCTGGTCGTCCCCGGCAGGCTGTGGGACAGCGACGTCTTCGTGCCGGCATCGATCGGCACCGCCAACGGCAGCATCAAGCTGTTCGTGCCGGAAACGCGCGCGCTCGAGCTCGAACGGCTGATCCGTGACCGGCCCGGCGCGCTCACCGTCGATCTCGCGGTCCGCGCCGACGGCACCGCCAGTATCCAGGCGCTGCGCATCGATGGTCAGCCCCTGGGGCGCTGATCGCACGCGTCCAACCGCGGCGCTGGCCGGAGCGCCCGGGGCGCTGTGGCGCGGAGGGGACGCGAGCGGTTCAGTTCGACAGGTGCCGTCGCTTGAAGGTTGCCGGGTAGCTGTGCCCGGCCTCGATGTAGGAGCCCTCGAGGGTGTCGGCGTCGCGCCTGCGCAGCGCGTATTACGCCGGCGAGCCCGTCATCACCAACGTGCCGTTGCGGTACTGGCCACCTCGCCACGGGAGGGCGCCCATTCTGGTGTTGTTGAGCGCGGCGGATCCCGCCCCATTGTAGGCGTAGATCGCGCTCGGCTCGCCGTGCTCGTCGATACGGCCGAACAACCACCCCGCGCACAGCCGGGACTGGGCGTGGAACCGGACCTCGCCCTCCCAGATCCCCCACAGGACCAACGAATTGGGGGCCAACGAATTAGGGGCCAACGAATCGGCCGCCACCTGCCCGGATGCCTGCTGCTCCGCTGACCGCCGTTCGGGTGGGAGCGTTGCGCGCTGGTGTCTCAGGCTGTTGTCGATCGTCTGCGCACAGATCGTGACGGTTTCCGCCCGGAGGGCCGCGGCGTCGAGGGCTGGGCCGACGGCGCCGGGCGCGCGCTTGAAGACGACCTCGCAGATGCTCATCGGGTGTCTCAACGTGTATTTCATCCGGTCGCCGACCACTCGTCCCGCGATGGAGGTCTCGTTGCCGCAGGCCTTGTCGAAGGAGCCATCGGGATCGATGGCCACGTCGCACGTGAAGTACCGCCCGAACAATTGCGACGATCTCGTGAAGCGTCCGTTGCGCACTTCCATGCCCGGCGCGCGCCAGTTTCCGGCCGGGGTGCACCTCAGCGATCCGTTGGACCAGATTCCGTCGAAGGGCGATGCCACCGTCTGAGCAAGGGCGGGCGCGCCTGCCTGAAGGACGACCGCCACGAGAGATAGTAGTGCCGCACAACCGAGCCCACGAGCACACATCGCGTCTCTCCATCGCGCTGAGGGGAGGCATCCTTACGGGATGCCGGTCGCTTCGACAGTGAACCCGTTCACATTGGAGCGCCCGGCATTGCCGCTCCCCGAGGCCGCGCCTAGTCTCGTCGGCGACGGGGCCGGCCGATCCTGTCGGTCCTCCCGGAGGTCGGTGCGCGCCGGCGCGAGGCCGGCACGGGCGAGGGAGGCGGCGATGGACGACATCCTGATCAAGGGCGGCCAGGTGATCGACGGCACCGGGGCGCCGGCGCGCGTGGCGGACGTGGCGATCCGCGCCGGCCGCATCGCCGCCATCGAGGCGGAGCGGGCGGACAGCGCGGCGCGCGTCATCGACGCGCACGGCCTGGTGGTGGCGCCGGGCTTCATCGACATCCACACCCATTCCGACTTCACCCTGCCGCTCAATCCCAAGGCCGAGGGCAAGATCCGCCAGGGCGTGACGACCGAGGTGGTCGGCAATTGCGGCTTCTCCGTCGCCCCGGCGCTGCCCGGCAAGGTCGAGATGCTGCGCGACTACCTGTCGGGCAGCGCGCCCTGGCTCGCGTTCGAGGAGACCGACTTCGCCCGCTACATGGAACGCTGGCCCGCCATCGCGGTGAACACGGTGATGCAGGTCGGCCACAACACGCTGCGCCTGATGGCGATGGGCATGGACAACCGCGCGCCGAGCGCGGCCGAGCTTCTGCACATGCAGGAGATGCTGGCCGAGGCGCTGGAGGCGGGCGCGCTCGGCCTCTCCTCCGGCCTGTTCACCGCGCCGGGCTGCTACAGCGAGCCCGACGAGATGCACGCGCTCGGCCGCGTGCTGGCGGCGCACGGCGCGCGCTACTCCTCGCACATCCGCGACGAGAGCCACGGCGTGCACGAGGCCGTCGCCGAGGCGATCGACGTCGGCGAGCGGTGCGGCATCCATGTGCAGCTCGCCCACATGAAGCTCTCCGGCACCGGGCGCTGGGGCGAGGCCGGGCGCCTGCTCGGCACGATCGCCGCCGCCCGCGCGCGCGGCGTCGACGTGCACGGCGACCAGTATCCCTACGACTGGGCCTCCAATCCGCTGCGCTTCCTGCTGCCGACCTGGCTGCACGAAGGCGGCGTGCCGGCGATGCTGGCCCGCCTCGCCGATCCCTATGCGCGCGCCCGCATCCGCCAGAAGATCGCCGAGGTGGGCTTCAACAATTTCGGCCACATCGAATCGTGGGCCGACATCCGCATCGCCATCTCGCCCAACGGCGCCGCCGAGGCCGGCCGCACCATCGAGGAGATTGCGCAACAGCGGCGCTGCGATCCGCTCGACGCGGTGTGCGACGTGATCGTCGCCGACAAGGGCGCCACCCGCATCGTCGTGCGCTCGATGTCGGAGGACGACGTGCGCACCATCGCCGCCGACCCGGCCGCGCTGGTCGGCTCGGACGGGCCGTGCGTGTCGCCCTACGGCGTCACCGGCCAGGGCAAGCCGCACCCGCGGCTCTACGGCACGTTCCCGCGCCTGATCGGCCACTACGCGCGCGACCTCGGCCTGCTCACCCTGCCGCAGGCGATCTTCAAGATGACCGGCGGCGCGGCGGCGGCGCTGGGCCTGGCCGACCGCGGCACCCTCGGCGAGGGCCAGGCGGCCGATGTGGTGCTGTTCGACCCGGCGACGATCCTCGACCGCGCGACCTACGACGACCCGCACCAGTACCCGGCGGGCGTCGGCACGGTGATCGTCAACGGCACGGTGGTGATCGACGCGGGCGAGCACACCGATGCCCTGCCGGGGCGGTTGCTGCGGCGGCGGGGGACGGTGCTGGCGTGATCGAGCGGACCGTGGGCGGGGCCTGCCCGCTCATGATTCGTGAGCGCGCTCGGCGCTGACTACAGCGCCGTTGATGCCCGCGGTGCTCATGAGCCGGCAGCGGCGTCGACGGAACCTACAACGACTTCACCATGTAGACCCTGACATGAGGGTCGAGGCCGTGGTCGGGTGGGCCGCGGCGCACGATCTCGAAGCCGTGGCGCCGGTAAAGGCGAATGTTGGCCACGGCCATCTCGGCGGTCTCGAGCGACAGGCTGGCGAGGCCGCGCGTTCGTGCCACCGCGTCGAGCCGCTGCAGCAGCCAGCTCCCGACGCCGGTGCCCTGCTGCGGCGGATCGACGGCGATCGTGTGGAGGTAGAGGTCTTTCTCCTGCGGTTTCGTCCGGACGGCACCGACGATGCGCGCGCCCTCCAAAGCGACATAGACGTCGCCGCGCGCGAGCTCCGCCACGACGCGCTCCCGCTCCTCGGCGAACGCGGCGGATCCGTCGGCCGGCAGCTCGCGCCCCAGGGCGCGGACATAGGGCGTGAAGGCGGCGCGTATGATGCGCGCGACCTCCTCGCCGTCGGCAAGCGTCGCCGTCCTGAAGGTCAGCCCCATGGACGCAGGATACCAGACAAGACGCCCGCCGGTGCTGCCGGCGGGCGCGTCGTCGAGCGGGGGCTCCGCAAGGGTGCCGGCGTGCCAACGCGAGGGTGGTCGCAGGAGCGCTGCCTTCGGGGGCCGCGCGGCTCGGGGGCCGGGGCGGAGGCATCGGTCGGGACAACGATGGTGTCCGCCGCCCCGTGCGTCCGTCAGGTGCCGGCCGCCGGCGCGGGCGCTCTCTCCCCAGTCGCCGGGGCGGCTTCTCGAGCCGGGTCAGTGCCCGGTCGTGTCCCGATTTGCGAGCCGTGGCAGCCGCCGCCCGTGCCGCTGGATGCGGCGCGCCGGCCGCCGCTATGTCGCGGGCGTATAGACGCGCCGGCAAGCGTTGTAGGAATAGGTCATAGAGAAGGGGCGGGCTCCGCTGCCCGGCGCGAGCGTTACGTAGAACTCTCTGTTCTTGCTGTCCCTGGCGACGACTCTTGCCGACCCATCGGGCTGCAACGCCTTGAAATCGACAGTGAAGGAGCTGTTCGGCGCTCGGCTCGACGTCCTGAAGGTGAGCGTAGTGCCCTTCAGGTCGACCTGCCCGGAAGTCTGCCAAGCCCACTCCGGCATGGGAACCGACCCGCCGGCGCAGTAGAGCGACGTGCCCTCTTCCAGGGCGCCATAAGCAGCCCACGTCGCGTCTGTCGAGCTGGAGGTGGCCGCGACGGAGAGGTGAGAAGCACCCGCCAGCCCGATCAATGTCGCGAGAAGAAGTCTCGGCCTCATTATCGCCTCCAGAAGGGTAGCAAGAAAAATACCCTACTTTGCATAATGTATTGTGCCGGTGTCTCCGGTCCAAGCTCGAATCACGACAGCTCGAATCACGACAGTGCCTGGAGCCCGGCCGTCGATCGGGCGGGCGGGCGGGGACAACGCCGCCGCGCTACACCACGCCCGCCTGGCGCAGGCGCTTGGCCTCGTCGGGCTCGACGCCGCACAGCGCTTCGAGCAACGCCTCGGTGTGCTCGCCGAGCAGGGGCGGGCGGCTGACGGCGACGGGCGAATCCGACAGCTTGATCGGGCAGCCGACCGTCTGGAAGGTGCCGCGCGTCGGGTAATCGACGTCGACGATCATCTCGCGCGCCTTGAGATGGGGATCGGCCAGCACCTCGCCGGTGTCCTGGCAGGCGCCGCAGGGCACGCCGGCATCGCCCATCAGGCGCATGACCTCGTGCTTGCTGCGCCCGCGTGTCCACGCCTCGACGATGGCGTCGAGCGCCGCCCGGTTCTCCCAGCGCGCGTCGCCGGTCTCGAAGCGCGGATCCTTTGTCAGCTCCGGCTGGCCCAGCACCTTGGCCACCGCCGGCCACATCTGCGGCTGGGCGTAGAGATAGACGTAGTCGTTGGGGCCGCCCGGCGCGCAGGCGTAGGTCGTGCCCGGCACGTTGCGCCCGAGCTGGTTGCCGGTGCGCGGCATCGGATGGCCGAAGCGCTGATGGTCGCGCAGGCTCACCCTCACCAAATTGACCACCGCGTCCTGCATCGAGACCTCGACATGCTGGCCGCGGCCGGTGGCGTGGCGCTGCTGCAGCGCCGCCAGGATGCCGATCGCCATGTGCATGCCGGTGCCCGAATCGCCGATCGCCGGATAGATGTAGGTCGGCGGATTCTCGGGGAAGCCGGTGACGCTCATCGCCCCGCCCATCGCCTGGGCGACCGGCTCGAAGCTCTTGAAGCCGCTGTATGGCCCATAGGTGCCGAAGCCCTTGATGGTGGCGTAGATCAGCCGCGGGTTGATCTTGCTCAGCGCGTCGTAGCCCAGCCCCAGGCGATCGAGCGCGCCCGGCCCGAAATTCTCGACCAGCACGTCCGACTGGGCGATGACCTTCCTGAACAGCTCCTTGCCCTCGTCGGTCTTGAGGTTGAGCGTCAGGCTGCGCTTGTTGGCGTTCAGGATCAGGAAGAACAGGCTGTCGCTGTTGGCGTGGTCGCGCATGTTGACGCGCGCGATGTCGCCGCCTTTGGGCTCCTCGAGCTTGATCACGTCGGCCCCGAGGAAGCCGAGAATCTGCGTGCAGGCGGGGCCCGCCTGGTTGTGCGTCATGTCGATGATGCGGACGCCCTTCAAGGCCTGGTCCATGGTCGTTCTCCTGTTTCCCGTAGGCGCCCATGCTAGTCGCAAGCGTGCCGGCAATCACCCTCGGGATGGCAAGAGGGGCATTCCCCGAAAGCGACCCGCCGGGGCGGGAGCCGCCGGCTCGACCGGGGCGCGGGGAGGAACGGCAACGCCGACGCCGACGCCGACGCCGACGCGAGCGCTGCCTTCGCCCTGGACGGTGCGTATCGCCTGGTGCCTCCCTTGCGAGGCCTGGACCCTGCGGTGTCGTCACGGGCCTTCCACGACCGACGGGCCTATTCCTTCTCCTTCTCCTTCTCCGCCTTCTTCCTTTCCGCCTCCTCGGCCTCGCGCTGGGCGTCGACCTCTGCGATCAGCTCCGCCATGAGGTCCGTCTCGTCCAGCATGTTCTCGGGATCGAAGCCGCTCGCCCTCAGGTAAGCCCTGTTGCAGGCGTCTCGATGCGCGAAGGCTTCACTCACCCGTCTCCCCAGCTTATCCGCGGACGCGACCGCCTCACGATAATTGTGCAATGCTTCGCTCAGCACCTCGTCGGCTTTCCTCTCCGCCGCGCTCCTGCGCTTGTCCGTGCCGCCCTTTGTGCGTGTTGGCTTGGCCTTGTCCGCCTCTTCGGCATCGTGCTGGACGCGGATCTCTGCGAACAACTCCATCAGGATGTCCGTGTCGCCGCCCTTCATCTCCTCGGGGAGGCCCTTCACCCGCCGGTAAGCTTTCTGGCAGGCCGCGAGATGTGTGTAGGCTTCGTCCCGGCGCCTCAGCAATTCATGCACGGACGCAGTCGCCTCATGATACTTGTCCAATGCTTCGCGCAGCACCTCGTCGGCCTTCCTCTCCGCCGCGCTCGTACGCTTGTCCGAGCCGCCCCTTGAGTGCGTTGGCTTGGCCTTGTCCTTCATGTCGAGCTCTCCTGGTCAACCGGCCATCGGAAAGCTCTCCAAAAAGTTGTGGCATACATATAGACACAACCATATCTTCGAGAGAAGCGATCGTCCAAGGAATTCGTGGCCGAGGATTTCACGGCAAAAGGCTTCGCCGCCAAAGGGTGCGCTGATTGTCCTTCAATCGTCCTGCGGCCAACGAGGCGACATGGCGCGCGCCTGCCAGGGCCGCACCGATCTCCTCGACCCGCGCGGTCAGCCGACGAACGGGCTGCTTCCTGTTCTTCTCCGCTTCTTCGGCCTCGCGCTGGGCGTCGATCTCTTCGAACAGCGCCGCCATGATATCCGTCTTGCCCGTACAGCCCCTTCCCTCGGGGGCAGCCGCTGTCGCGGCCTTCCGCAGAGGCCTCGCGTTTGCGCAAGGCAATAGTTAATTTACTAATTAATTTTCTTTGGCTACCCTTCATGCGTGACGATGACCAACAAGGTTCCCGTTCCCCAACGCCATCGCGTGGCGGGCCATCTGGCGCGACGCTTCAACCAGTTGTGTCAGGGCATCACCGCTGAGGTGACGGAGCCGGCGGGGCTGAGGCCAGTCGAATGGGCCGTTATCGCCGCGCTGGAGGACGCGCCTGACATCGAGCAGGGAGCCCTTGCTACGCGTGTCGGCATTGACCCGGTGAGCACCCATCACCTCATCAATCGCCTGGCTGCGGTGGGCTATGTCGAACGGCGGGTCAGCCCAGTCGACCGCCGAGCGCGGGCGCTCCGGCTCACCCCTCGCGGCCAAGCGCTGCGTGATCGCCTGCGCGCCGACGTCGTCGCCTCGCAGCAACGCATTCTCGGGCCGCTCAAACGTCGGGAAGCCGAGATCTTCCTCGAGCTGTTGCGCCGCCTCGTCGAGGCACACGAAGCCTATGCCCGTCCGGGCAACGGGCGGCGGCGCCCGCCCGCGCTCGCTGCCACCACCAACAGACCATGAGCGCGACGCGGGTGCGGACGGGCGGCTCAGGCCCGGGCGTCCAAAGTGCGGTCGCCGAGGCCAAGGCGCGCACAGTCCGCAACGGTGTCTCAGCGACATCACGTCCCGGGACACGACACACCGAGGGGAAGCGGCCATGCGCAAGACGATCGGGCTGTTGTCGGCTGTGACTGTCCTGGCCATAGGCACTGCACACGCGCAGAGCCTGCGACCGGACACACCCCACATGTTCCGCTGGACGCCCGAGCAGCAGGCGAAATGGTACCCTGCCATCGAGACCCTCTACCGCAGCGCGATCATCGAGCGCGGCGACTACGTGCGCCCGCTGCCCAAGGCCGACCGCACGCTCACGGTCCGCTACAAGGACCGGTATGGCAACTACTGGGACCTCGACGATCACATGAAGGCCAACTACGTCTCGGGCCTGATGGTCGTCAAGGACGGCAAGGTCCTGCTCGAGCGGTACGGCCTCGGTCGCAAGCCGGAGGATCGCTGGATCTCGTTCTCGGTGACCAAGTCCTTTACCTCCACCCTGGTCGGCGCCGCCATCCAGGACGGAAAGATCGGGTCTCTCGACGATCCGGTCACGCGGTACATCCCGCAGCTCGCAGGGTCGGCCTACGCGGGCGTGACGCTGCGCCAGCTCCTCACCATGAGCTCGGGCGTCAGGTGGAACGAGAATTACAAGGATCCCGACGCCGACGTGACCCGTTACAGCACCGCGATCCAGGAGCCGGGAGCGAATCCGATCGTGAGCTACATGAGGAGCCTGCCGCGTTTCAACAATCCGGGCACGACGTTCAACTACAATAGCGGTGAGACAGATCTCGTCGGCATCGTGGTCTCCAATGCCGTCGGCAAGTCGCTATCGCAGTACGCCTCCGAGAAGATCTGGCAGGCCTATGGCATGGAGCGCGATGCCACGTGGATGACTGACCTGGCCGGCCACGAGCGCGGCGGCTGCTGCCTGTCGATGACGCTGGGTGACTACGCCCGCTTCGGCCAGTTCATGCTGGATGGCGGCATCGCGCGCGGTCGGCAGGTCCTGCCCACCGGATGGGTCGCCCAGGCGACGTCGCCGCGGATCACCTATGGCTTTCGCGACGCCGCCCTTTACGGATACTTCTGGTGGGTCGGGCAGGATGGCGCCTACGATGCGTCCGGCATCTTCGGCCAATCGATCACCGTCGTCCCCGACGAGCGGCTTGTGATCGTCATCAACTCGGCCTGGCCCAAGGCCGTGGACGGCGAGCTGGCCGGTGCGCGCAGAGCCTTCATCATCAACGGTGTGCGCGCGGCGGCGAAGAGTCTCTAGGGAAACAGGCGAGCAACGGCGCGACGAGGTCATCTTCAGAAAGCCATGCTGTCTGGTTGGACGGCAGCACCGAGACGATCGTCAATCAGGCATCGCCTTTCTCTCGACAGTCAAGGTGCCGTCAGCCTCGAAATGGGCAGCCATGTCCTGCCAATGATAAAGGCTCCATTGAGTCTCCTCACCGTCCAAGGGCCCTCCCAGTTCCAATTTTCCTCCGAGATCAAAGGTCAACTCGAGGACACTCCCTTCTCTCATCTCTACCGAAAGAAGGCGTTGGCCTTCCAGGTCCTTCAGGCATTCGTTGTCGGACAAGTCGCTGTCGTGGTCGATGACACCACCCGCGGTTCGAAGTCTCCATCGGGTATCTCGGATCCAGAAATGCCAGTCACCTTCGACAAACACTCGTCTCCTGGACGCCATGCGCCTGATCTTTGCGCTCTCCGCGTTAGAAATCCTTGGTTCTGTGACCAAGAGATGCGGCAAGTCGAATTCCAAAGTGAGAAACGTGCCCACACCTCTGCGAACCGACCACGCGAGCTGGCCGATCAACGGTTTGTACAGATCGAGTACTTGATTCATTCGATGCCTCGGCGCTTCAACTACTTGTTGAACATCTCTCGAGCTTCTCGGAGAATTTCTTGGAAAGTCAACCCTTGTCCACTAATTGCTCGATGAAGTTGATCTTGTTGGTCCGGCGTGAGTCCCAGTTGGACCACAATGTCCCTGACCTGTTTGTTTTGGCGCCGATTGTCGGCCGCAAGGAGAAGGCCGTCTGCTCCACTTGGACCTGGCTCGCCCGACCCCGTGGTCCAGCGACCGCGCTCGTCCCGCGGTTGATCGGGGTCGCCCTTCAGCAGATGCGCGAAGCGGGTGAAGTAGGTCATTTTCCGGCTCCGCAGGTCATGGCGAGCCGGGTCAGCCCGCTGAGATAGGATGGATTGAACGCGTCCTCGATTTCCCGGGTATTGGACGCCAGAACGCTCGCGGCAGCGCCGATGCGCGTCGCGTCGATTTCCGGCTTTTCCGAGCCGGCCGCCTTTTCACTCGCTGCACCGTTCACGGGTCACCCTCTTCGGGTCACGCTAACGGCGTTCTCCAATCGATTGGACGGCAACGGAGGTTGTTGGTTCGGTCGAGCAGCCAGCCCGACCGGCGCTTGGCGCAGCGGCTACTTCGCCTCGAGCCGCGCATCGAGGAAAGCCTTGGTCATCGCGATCGAATCGGCGGCCGCTTCGGGATTGCCGCCAACCATGTGGCCGGAAGGGGTGACCACGGGTAAGGTGCCAAGGTCGAAGCTGTGCAGCGCACCGGGATAGACCTTGATGGCAGGCGGACGGGGGTCTTTTGTTCTCGCCGCGACCGTGCCGAGGCAGAGGTCGGCCGGAGTCCAGGTGTCGTCCTTGCCGATCAGGATCAACAGGTCCGTGACATACGGTCCCCCGAGCGCCTTGCCCGAGCATACGGGGTAATAGGCGACTCCCGCCTGAAACGGACGGGCGCCGCGGTCGACGGGAATCTCCACGCCGATCATGGCCCAAAGCGTCGCCCCGCCACCGTTGGAGAAGCCAACGATCCCGATCCGGTCGGCCTGGATGTTGGGCAAGGTGCGCAGATAAGTGGCGGCGTTGTGGGCGTCCTGCCCACGCACGCGAAGCGGGACGAGGTCCGGGTTGTTGCAGATGCTGCGTTGATTGCGTGGCCCGAAACTGTCGACGATGACCGCGGCGTAGCCCCAGCCGACCAGGCGCGTTGCCCATGTCCGGGTGTTGTCGGTGATGCCACTGCAACTATGCATGACCAGCACGGCCGGGAAGGGGCCGTTCCCCGGCGGGAGGTATAGTTGCAGGGGAGCACTGCTATTGGGCCCGCCGACCGACTTTTCGTCGTATTTCAGCGGCAGTCGGTCGGACAGCAGGCTTGCGCAGGTCGCCAGGACGAACGGCAACACCAACGCGAGTGCTGCCTTCGCCAATGACGTCGTGTATCGCATGGAGCCCCAGCGCCGCACCGCTTACCGCGATTCGAGCACTCCGGCGCGCGCGTTGTGTGACCTGGTTTACACAACCGCCCGTTTTTCTGGAGGGGCCGCGAGGCGGCCCGACGCGACGCGGCGCCGCCGGCCGGGCCCGCGAGATCGCCGGCCGCGCCGTCGCCGCAACGCGGCGCCGCCGGCCCGCGTCCGCGGCTACTGCATCGTCGAGCGCTTGGTCGCCACCAGGCGCTGGATGTGCATCTTCTCGCGGTCCAGGTAGTCCGGCACGCGCGGCGCGATCTTGGTCTTCCAGTAGTCGGTCTCGTACACCGCCTTGTACTGCGCCTCGCGCTCGGCCTCGCTGTCGAAGCGGCGGATCCAGATATAGGCGGAATCGTCCGTCTCGCCGCGGAAGCTGCCGCAGATCACCATGCCCTTGGAGACCTGGAACGGGATGATCTCCTCCTCCATGATCTTCACCCAGCCGTCCATCTTGCCTGGCCGCACGAAGTATTGGCGAAGCTCGTAGAATGCCATGCTGTCGTCTCCTCTCGATGTGCCGTTCTTGCCGGCGGAGCATAGACGGCGGCTCGCCTCGTGAGCAACGCGCCGTGCCGCGCCGAGCCGACGGTCGGGCGCGGTACGAGCAGGGGCGCTGCTCGATCACCTCCGGTCGTCGCGCCTTCAGCACAGGGCAGTGAACCTTCCGGCGGTGAGCCCGTCGCTTGCTGACCACCACGTGGCAGGCGACACTCCACCGGCGACAGGGGGAAACGAACGAAGTGAGGCGGCGCCGGGTAATCGCGGGGCTGGGCAGTGTTGCGGCGTGGCCTTTGGCGGCAGGGCCTCGCGCGGCAGGGGCGCAGCAAGCCAGGAAGACTCCCATCATCGGCCTCCTGCATACGGGCGTGCCGGGGACGGGCAGCACGACCATGGCCGCGCTGCGGCGTGACATAGGCGAGATGAGCCTGATCGACGGCCAGACCGTCCGCGTCGAGGAGCGGTGGGCCGACGGCGAGCCGGATCGCCTGCCGACGCTCGCCAGGGAGCTGGTGGCGCTCGACCCAGCCGTGATCATCGCCGTCGCCCGAGCCTCGATAGAGGCCGTGCGCGCCGTGAGCATGACCGTGCCGATCGTCGGCAACGACCTCGAAAACGACCCGCTGTTGGCCGGCTATGCGGCAAGCTTCGCCAGGCCGGGCGGCAACGTGACCGGCTTGTTCCTCGATGCGCCGGCGATTTGCGCGAAATGGCTTCAGCAGATCACCGAGCTGGTGCCGAACCTGCGGAGGCTCGCGGTGGTGTGGGATCCGGGGACCGGCCCCTACCAGCGGGATGCCTTCCTGGCGGCGGCGAAAGCGGCCGCCATCGAGGCGACTGGGATCGAGTTTCGCGGCGGCAGCCGTGTCGAAGCGGTCGTGGAGCGCGGATTGAAGCCGGACGTGCAGGCCCTGGTTCTGCTCGGCTCGCCGCTCATACGCCGGGCAGGCGGCACGATCGCGGCGGTGGCGGCGCGGCACCGGCTTCCAGGCATCTCTCCGTTCCGCACCTTCCCCGACGGCGGCGGGCTGATGTCCTACGGTGTCGACCTGGTGGAGATGTACCGCCGGCTCGTGCCGTTTGTCGCCAAGGTGCTGAACGGCACCAGGCCCGGCGACATTCCGCTCGAGCAGCCGTCGAAGTTCGAGCTGGTCGTCAACCTCAAGGCGGCGAAGGCGCTCGGCCTCGCCGTGCCGGCGTCGCTGCTCACCATGGCCGACGAGGTGATCGAATGAAGCGGCGCGACGGTGTCGTCCATTCCGCTGGCATGGCAGCGGCATCGACCCGTGACCCGCGCAGGGGCGGAGCAAGCTCCACCCGTGTCCAAACGAATGGACGGGTGGTGCGTTCGGCCCATGGGCTCCGCTGCGGCACGCCCGTTCGGTAGCACAACCGAGCCGCCCGCCCTCCGCCCCCTGACCCACGCGCCGCCGGCCGCCTATTGCTGGCCGCACGGAGGGTCGCGGCATTCCGCGCGGCCCGCACACACGGATGGGTGCTCCGATGGCTGTCATGATCTCGCCGCGGCATTTCGGTGCCGGCGGGCATATCTATCGCGTCGACCAGAACGGGCTGACGCCCGCGGTTCGCGGGCTGGCGCAGAACATCGCGCGCATCGCCGCCTCGGCGGTCGCCGCGCTGGTCGACAATTCGGGCGGCGCCGCCGCCGACGGCACGATCGAGGCGATGGCGCTGTTCACGCCGGCCGTGCTCGGTTCCACCGACTGCGTTCAGAAGGCCGAGCTCGAGGCCGCCTTCGTCAACCTCACCGACGGGCTGAAGGAGCTGATCGCGCAGGCCAACGCCTTGCACGCCAAGGTGCCCGCGCTCGACGGCACGCTCACCGACTCCATCGTCGGCACCGCCGCCGACGGCACGATCGGCGCGGTCGACGTGTCGATGACGGCGGTCGCCACCTCGCTCGCCTCGGCGACCGGCGCCAACGCCTTCGTCGTCGCTTATCGCAACGCGGTGAGCCAGCTCGCGGTCCACGCCAACAAGCTCTGCGTGGCCTGCGGCGTGGCGCCGCTCGTCGACAATTCGGGCGGCACGGTGTCGTGGGGCACCACCTTCGCCGACATCGCCGAGGGCACCGGCACCGCCGTCTCCGGCGCCGACACCACGTCCGCCAACGCCGCGATCAAGAAGACCGACGGCGACGCCAAGCTCGTCCTGATGAACAACGCCCTGCGCGAGATCGCGGCCAAGCTCAACGCCTGCCGCTCGGCGACGGGCGGCGTCGCCGTGGTCGTGGCCGCGTCCTAGCCCGCGCCCCGCCACTTCACCGCACACCGCACCACCCGCTGCCAGCCAGCCCGCCCACGGAGGGGCCGAGCCGATGTCCATTCTCACGCGCAAGACCATGGTGTACGCCGCCCTGGAAGGCACCTACGGCACGGCGCCGTCGTTCAGCGACGCGACCGACCCGATGCTGGTCGAGGACGCCGACTACAAGCTCGATGTCCAGAACATCCAGCGCAACCTCTATCGCAACGACCTCTCGCCGGTGGCCGACATCATCACCCGCAAGATGGGCAAGATGACCTTCAAGCACGAGATCCGCGGCGGCGGCGCGGTCGGCACCGAGTGCCGGCTGGGCCGTCTGCTGCGCGGCTGCACGATGCTGGCGACCACGCGCTCGACGGCGTGGTGGGGCGCCTTCATCGCCGCGGCCGCGCCCAGCACGCCCGCGGTGAGCTGGGCCGGCGGCGGCAGCATTTCGGCGATCGTCGAGCCCAAGACCATCCTGATCCGCATCACCACGTCCGGCGTGTCGGGCGTGGCGCGCTGCTCGATCACCTACGACGACGGCACGGCCCAGCAGACCAACGTCACCATGACCTCGGGCTCGGCGATCACGCTCACGGGCGGGCTCGCCTCGGGCACGATCGCGCCGACCTGGAGCGGCACGCTCGCCACCTCGCAGGCGTGGGTCGTCACCGCCTGGCCGCCCGGCATCCAGTATCTGCCGTCGTCCGACGAGCAGGCCTACGGCTCGATCGCCATCCGCATGTACAAGGACGGCATGCTGCACGTGCTGACCGGCGCCTACGGCACCTTCAAGATCAACGCCCAGGCGGGCCAGCGCGCGATGGCGGAGTTCGAGTTCACCGGCTTCTACAACGCGCCGACCGACGCGGCCCTGCCGGCGAGCCCGGTGTTCGAGACCACGCTGCCCCAGCAATGCGAGCTCGGCCGCCTGCACATCGACGATTTCGGCGTCGCCGGCCCCAGCAACAACATCTGCGCCGTCGACAGCTTCTCCTACGACATCGGCAACAAGATCGATCCGCGCATGTCGATCAACGCGGCGGATGGCTTCACCGGATTGCGCGTCACCGAGCGCACCTCGACCGGCGGCATCGACCCCGAGGCGACGCTGGTCGCCCAGCAGGATTTCTGGGCCAAGCTCGCCGGTGGCCGCCAGATGCCGTTCGGCATGCGCGTCGGCACGACGGCCGGCAACATGGTGGCGTTCCATGCGCCCGCGGTGCAGTACACCGGCTTCACCTACAAGGATCGCAGCGGCCTGGTGGCGCTGGATGCCGCGCTGCAGTTCAACCGCGTCAACGGCGACGACGAGATTCTCATCTACGCGTGCTAGCGCGGTGCCGCCTCGGGAGAAACCTCACCCCGAGGCGCCACGCGCACCATCGCCCACCTCGCGCCGAGGCGCCGGGCGCGCCATCCGCCCACCTCACCCCGAGGCGCCACGCGCGCCACCCTCCACCTCGTCCTGAGGAGCGAGCGCAGCGAGCGTCTCGAAGGACGGGCACCAGAGACGGTCTCCGTTACCCATCTTGCGATGCCGCGCCTGGCGCTTCCCCCCGAGGCGCTCCAGGAACGCGTTCGTCGGAACGCGGTCGTCCTTTGGCGCTTCGGCCAAGGAAGATCGCGCTCGCACCGACGCCAGCCATCCGGGAAGCGCGGGGGCGGGGACCGCCGGGAGTCTCGGGCCTCTCCTTCCTCGCGGAAAAACTTGTTGTCCGAATCGCCCGCGTTCGTTTGCCGACTTATTCGCCGGCCGACATACGATTCGCACCTATCGAAGCGCGGTCACGGGCCGACGCCAGATGTTGAGCGGCGTCGCGTCGGTTGGGCGGTGCAAGGCTCGATCTCCGGCGTTGTCAATCGCGTGGCGTGCGGGACAGACGGTATTTCGGGCGCAGGTGTGCGCGGATCGGCCACCCATCCACAGACTTCGCGGCTAGGGTGATGCACGCACGCGTTGCAGGCGTCGTCGGCTCGGCGGGACACCACGGAGGGTGGCGACCCGGTCGCGGTAGACCGCGACCCAGGAGGGTCACAACCGCCGGGCCGATTGCCGGCGCGGGAGGTCGCAAGGGCGGCAGCCGGCGCTGTGCCGCGCCAGCGCGCGGCGTGCGGCGTGCGGCCTCCGGCCTCCGGCCTTCGGCGCGAGGCTTCCTCGCGGGCCAGCCCGCTCGCGGGTCGGTTCTGTCCAATCGATTGGACAGAGGGAGGCGGCGACCTTGCCGCCCGGCGACCCGTCGCCGGCCCGGGCGTGTCCTGTCGAGACGGCGATGCACCGTCCTTTCCCGCGCGCCCCGCCGCATGTCGATACCGTCGGAGAAAGAGCGCCTCGCCCTGCAACCGGCCGCAACCGACGCGCGCTTGCCGGGAAAACGCCGGTCCGTCATGCTACCGGCCGTGGTGGCAGCGGTGAAGGGTCGATGGGGAAGCTTGGGACTCTGGTCGCTGCGTGTGTCGGGCTGTGGTCCGCAGCTGTTCTCGCGCGGAACGACGCCGGCGATCGTATCGAACCCTTCGTGATGTGCACCGGCTGCGACGAGATCGTCCCGCCGGAAATCGATGCCGATGTCGACGACAGGATCAGGGTCGACAAGGCGCTGAAGGAAGCGTTGGACGGAGAGGTCCTCCGGTCCGCCAGAGTGGGCCGCATGGTCGTCGATAGGGGCCGCAGAATTCTGTCTGTCCAATTGTTCAGCGCGCGCGCCGTGGTGGCGACTGCCGAACGGCAAGCGGATGGCACTTTCAGGGTTCTGAAGTCGGACGATGCGCCCAAGGATGCGAAGACGGACGACCCGCACTGGCTCGTGACGACGAAGATCGACAAGTTCGACGGCGCGAAGACCGTGATCATGATGGCCCGCGCCGAGGACGAGGACGGCTACATTTCGGTTCGCTGCCTCGCCAACAAGACCGACGTGATCGTCGCCTGGCCGCGCTACCTCGGCAGCCAGAACGGGCAGGTGATCCAGTGGCGGCTCGACAACAAGCCGGCGTCGTCGGAGTACTGGTCCTTCGCCAGATCGGGGCGCGCCCTCTTCGCACCACAGCCCATCGTCTTGCTGAAGCAGATGTTCAAGGCCGGCGAGTTCGCCATCAGGGTCAGGCCCTACGCCACGGTGCAGCAGAGCCTGCTGTTCAAGCTCGGCGACTTGGAAAGCGACATCGCGCCGCTCCGCCAGGCTTGCTCGTGGTAGGGCGCAGATGACGGAGGCTCGGATGGCGAAAGCACGGATCGTCGCGGCGGCGCTTTTGAGCTCGGCGCTCCTGAGCCTGGCGCTGTGGAGCCTGGCGACGCCGGCAATGGCCCGCAACGAGCCGAAGCCGGAGATCCACGAGCGTTTCGATGTCTGCTCCGGCTGCAAGACGATTTTCGACCGAAATTCCTACCTTCGCGGAGAGCCGCACGCCGGCGACCTGGCCAGCGTCGATGCCGCCCTCGAGAAGGAGCTCGGCGCGCTCGCGGTGGACGCCGCTGTTTTTGGTAACATCGACATGGGGCCGGGCAACAGGGTCCAATCCGTAAGGCTGTTTGGCAGGCTGACGGTGCTGGCCGTGGTCAGGCGCCAGGACGACGGCAGCTACGCGGTCGAGCGGTACGCCGTCGAAAGCCGCGTCTCCGGTTGGTTTGCGGAGGTTAGGAAGGACGCGCTGCACGGCTCGCCGAGCGTGTCTCTCGGGATTTGGACCGAGCGCCGTGCCGGCTTGCTGGAGGTAAGAT
Source organism: Reyranellaceae bacterium (assembly GCA_046349335.1). Classification (GTDB taxonomy): domain Bacteria; phylum Pseudomonadota; class Alphaproteobacteria; order Reyranellales; family Reyranellaceae; genus Reyranella. Next base: position 236,653 of record JAXMCO010000001.1, on the reverse strand, counting down.
GCGTCGCCGATGAGCTCGATGTCATCGTCGCACTATTGGGCGACGATATCGGGTCGGCAAGCGAGCTGACGGTGCAATGGCGGATCGACGACAAGCCCGTCGTCAGTGAGACCTGGCCCTACGACGCCAGCCGCAGGGTCATGACCTCGCCGCGCTCCTTGCCTCTGTTCAATGATTTGCGGCAGGCTGGAAAGTTCGTGGTCAGGGTGCGCCATCACGGCGGCCTCGATCGGACGATGGTGTTCCCTGTGGCCGGCATGGACGAGTTCCTCGGCACCCTGCGGCAGGCGTGCTCTTGGTAAAAGCATTCGCCGCCGTTCTGTCGGCGTGTTCTCGATGCTTGGCGCAACCCGCTTGCCGGCGAAGTGGACCGGCACGATGCAACCGACCGTGGCTTGCCGCGAAGAGCCCGTTTGGTCATGCTGCGGACGATGCGGAAGTTGGGCATTCTGGTCGCGACGTGCATCGTGCTGTGGTCGGCGGCGACGTCGGCCAAGAGCGAAGACGAGCTCGACATGATCTTCTTCGATGTGTGTGCGAAGTGCGACACCATCCTGCCGCGCGAGTCCGGGGTCGATCAGGACGACTGGCGCGCGGCCGAGAAGGCGCTCCAGGAGGCCCTGGACAGCGCGGCCCGCCGGCCCCTCGAGCGGGGCAACTTCATCACCAAGGGTCGCCGAATTGACAGCGTCAGCCTGAGCGACCGGACCTCTCTGAGGGTCATCGCCGGCCGGGAGCCGGACGGCAGGTTCAGGGTTTGGAAGTACGACAACCTGCCCGCGCCGCCGGCGGACGAGAAGAAGCCGGTGCCGGCGGAGGGCGAGAAGACGGCGCCGCGCTGGCACTCGCACAACAGCGTCGACCGGTTCGACGGCGCCAGGGTGGTGGCGGTGGGGGCCTTCCACGACGGCGGCCAGGACGCCGCGCTGTGGGTGCGCTGCCGGAGCAACAAGACCGAGCTGATAGTCACCTGGCCGCGCTCTCTCGGCCGGGGTCGTCAGGTCGTCCAGTGGCGGCTCGACGATCGGCCGCCGCTGTCGGAGACCTGGCAAACCTCCGATGACGGACGCGCGTTGTTTGCCGCCCAATCCATCCCGCTCGTCAAGCAGATGTTCAAGGCCCAGGAATTCGCCATCCGCGCCAACCCCGGCGGCGCCGGACAGCAGAGCCTGTTCTTCAAGATCGCGGGCCTCGAGGAGGCGATCGCGCCGGTCCGCCAGGCCTGCGGCTGGTAGTCTGTCCAATCGATTGGACGCGTCCGACGCGACCCTGTCGCGGCATCGCCCAGTCGGGTCGCGTCTGACGCGACCTGATTGGACATCACCCACCTCATTCCGAGGCGCGCCCCATCACCCACCTCATCCTGAGGAGCGAGCGGAGCGAGCGTCTCGAAGGATGGGCCACAGGCACCGTCGTCGAGGTCCATCCTTCGAGACGGCCGCTGCGCGGCCTCCTCAGGATGAGGATTTGTTTGGTGCGCTTACTCTTCAGGATGAGGTGGGCGGTGTGGCGCGTGGCGGCGAAGTGCGACCATTCGATCGGGCACGCCTGGATGCCCTTTACCTGCCGCCTACGCTCTCGGCCGTGTTCCACGTAAAGATCTACATCGTGCAGAAGCCCGACGGTGAGCTGCTCGCCGCCAAGCTGACGCGGGCCACGGCGCAGGCCGTCGCCAAGCGGCATGCGCCGGCCAAGGTGACGATGGTGGTGGCCGACAAGGAAGAGCCCGCGCCCGGGCGCACCAACGAGCCCGCGCCCGCATCGAGCGCAGAGGCTGCGCCCGCCGTCCCCGGGCTGGCCGCAGCAACGAGCCATCGCCGCCCCGCCGCGTAGATCGCCGGCCGCGCGCCGCTACCCTTCGCGCTGCCAGCAGCATCTGCCCAACAGCATCTGAAGGGGAAGCACACATGGCGATCAAGGCACTCACCCTGTCCTCGGTGAAGACGATCGAGTCGGCCCTCGATCCGGCGCGCGGCACCGCCGACGCGACCCGCTTCACCATCGGCGCCCTCGACGCCTTCGTCTCGGCCTACGTGGCCGACCGCATGCTGACCTTCTCCGACAGCGACCTGGGCGGCATCCAGACCGCCCAGGTGAAGATGAACGAGGCCGATCTCGAGGTCGTCCGCTTCGGCCTCAAGGGCTGGGAGAATTTCAAGGACGCGCGCGACAACGACATCGAGTTCAAGACGGTCGAGCGCATCCTGCAGGGCAAGAAATACACCGTCGTCGACACCGACCGCCTCGCCCTGATGGCCCAGGATCTGATCCGCGAGCTCGCCCGCGAGATCCGCTTTATCAACACCGTGGCGGAGGACGACGCAAAAAAATCCGTCGCGGCGTAGCCGCCATCGTCCTCTATCCGGAGCGCGCGTGCGCGACCTGCACGGCCCGCCAGCAACGCGAGTACGGCTGCGACGCCCGCGAGGTCGCGCCCGGCAAGTGGGAGGGCGGGGCGCTGGCGCCGGACGATTTCGACGGCGCGCGGCAATGGCAGTGCCTGCGCCGCCCGGTCAAGGACGACCCGGCGACCTTCGCCGAGCTGATGGCGCTGTACAGCCTCTACGCCGAGGGCGTGCTGGCCGACGACGGCGCGCTCATGAGCCAGGCCGTGAAGTACGTGACGCTGATGCGCCTGGTCCACGCGGTCGTGAACGAATGCGAGGCGCAGAGGATCGAGGAGGCGAGGAGCAAGTCCCGATGAAGCGAGGTCGCCGGCGATGAGCCAGAACGAGGAGCTGCTGTTCGTCCTGAAGATGCGCGACGAGGCGTCGGCGGTGCTGAAGCGCCACATCGCCGCCGTCGACGAGAGCGCGACCGCGCACGACAAGGCGGCCCGTCAGTTCACGGCCTTCCAGCGCGCCCTGTCGGCGGCGAGCGGTGGCGCGACGACCTATGGCGGCGCGATCCGCGGCCTCGGCGCCAACCTCGCCTCGCTCGGCGCGCCGACCATGGGCGCCGCGCTCGGTGCCCGCACCCTGAAGGAGGCTTACGAGGCCGCCGTCGATGTCCTGAAGGAGATGATCGACAAGACCGTCGCCTACGAGAAATCGCAGAAGGCGCTCGCCGGCGCGCAGCGCCTGTCGCAGGGCTCGACCGGCCTGTCGGGCACCGACCTGAACGATCTCGTCGTGCGCACTGCCCAGGCGAGCTCGACCGACGAGACGGCGGTGCGCAACGCGATGGCCCAGGTGATCGCGCAAGGCCACGTCTCGGGCGACACGCTCAAGGGCACGATGGACGTCGCCGTCCAGCTCGCCGGGGCGTGGGGCAAGGAGCTGCCCGAAGCCGCCGGCATCATGGCGCAGGCGCTCAAGGATCCGCAGAAGGGCTTCGACGCGCTGAGCGACGCCGGCGTGCGGCTGACCGAGATCGACCGCGAGCGCATCCGCCAGATGGAGGCGAGCGGCGGCAAGATGGCCGCGCAAGCCGAGCTGGTGCGCGCCGTCGCCAAGGCGGTCGGGCCGGGCGATACGTCGGGCGGCGGCGGCCTTTCCGGCGCGCTCAAGGACACGACCTTCGCCTGGAGCAAGTTTCTCGACCAGTTCAACGACAGCCTGCTCTCCAAGGCGGCGACCGGAGTCGTCAATCTGACCGGCGAGGTCGTCAAGCTCTTCACCGTCTTCGACAAGCCGATGCTGGTCGAGGACGGCGATTCGGTCGACACGCTCACCAAGAAAATCCAGGAGCAGCTCGTCTACATCGAGGGCCTGGCCGCCCAGACCGGCAACGCCGCAGCGCAAAAGGCCTACGAAGGAGCGCACGTCGCGCTGACTGGGCTGATGCAGCGCTACGACGCCATCGCCGAGAAGAGCAAGGAGGCGTTCGCGCAAGGTGAAGCCGCCAAGCTCGATGCGTTGTTGAACGACATGGTGAAGCAGGCGCGCGATCTCGGCCTCGCCTTCGATGCGGTGTCCGGCAAGATGGTCGAGGTCGCCGCCCTCGAGCGTGACAGGAGGCTAGAGCGCGCGCAGGAGGCGCTGCGGCAGGGCGAGCAGAAAAAGCAGGACGTCATCGCCGGCCAGGGCCGACAGTACAACAAAGCCGATCTCGATAAGGCGACCGGCGATGTCGAGGCGACGAAGGCCGTCATCGCCGGTCTCACCAAGTCGCCGGGCGTGGCCAAGACCACGCCAGCGACGCCGGCGGCTCCGACGTCGGCGGGCGGCGCGCCCGCGGGAAAGACGCCGCCGGCCAGCACGAGCGGCGGTTCTCCCAGTGTGTCGATCTCGCGCGAGGTGCGCGAGCAGGCCGAGCTCGCCGATGCCTATATGCGCTCGACGCGCGAGGCCAACGCCCTGATGGCCGCGCAGAAAGCCGGCGCTGGCGCGAGCGTCGAGTCGGTGCGCGATCAGCAGAGCCTCGAATTCTATCGCGCGCTCGTGGCGATGCACGCCGAGATCCGCAAGTCGGCCGAGGAGATTCCCGACCTGGAGGTGCAGGCCGTCATGGCCGTGGATGCGACCGCTGCCTACACCTACGACGTCTACCGGGACACCTACGCGAAAATTCGCGACCTGCGGGCGAAGATGGTCCAAGGCGGCGACCTCGAGGAGGCGCAGCAGATCAAGCTCGAGGAAGCCAAGCGGAAATCCTTCACCGAGGCCGATCGCAAGGCGCTCGCCACGCTCTCGGTCGATCAGGCGAAGAACATCGGCCGGCTGAAGGACGAGACCGACCTGATGAAGCTGAAGATCGACCTGTCGGGCCGTTCGCAGGTCGAGGAAGACAAGGCGATCGCCCGGTTCGAGGCGGCCCGGGAACGCCGCAAGGTCGAAGGCCGGCTCTACGCCAGCGCCGAGGAGCAGCAAAGGGCGATCGGCTGGATCGATCAGAACGAAGCGGCGCGGATTCGGTTCGCCGACGTGAGCGAGGCCGCGCGCCGCGCTGCCGGGCCGCTCGCCGCCTATTTCCGCGAATCGACCGAAGGCTGGAAGGCCTACGAGAGCGGCATCGTCTCGGCGCTGAACGCGACCGACGAGGCGCTGACCGCCATCCTGTTCCGCACCAAGGACTGGCAGACCGCGATGAGCGACGTGCTGCGCGCGGTGGTGCAGGATTTCGCCAAGATCGCCATCCATCAGAACATCACCGCGCCGCTGGCGAGCGCGGTGTTCGGCGGCGGCGGCGGTGGCGGCGGCGGGCTGATCGGCCGCGCCTTCGGCTGGCTCACGTCGCAGTTCGCGGGCGGCGGCATCATGACATCGCACGGGCCGCTGCCGTTGCGGCGCTACGCCAGCGGCGGCGTCGCGACCTCGCCGCAGCTCGCGCTGTTCGGAGAGGGCTCGACGCCGGAGGCCTACGTGCCGGTGCCCAACGGCCGCATCCCCGTGACCCTGCGCGGCGGCTTCGGCTCCGGGCACACCATCGCCACCAACATCGAGGTCAATGTGGGCGCGGGCGGCGGCAATCTCGGCGGCGGCGGCGGTGGCGATCCGACCGCAATGGCGAGCCAGATCGGCGCGCTGGTGACGGCCGCCTTCAACAAGAACCTGACCGAGCAGATGCGCCCCGGCGGCATCCTCAATCCCGCCGGTGCCTACAACCCGAGCAAGGTGATGTGAGATGCCGACCACCACGAACTCATCCGCCTCCCCCTGTGGCGCTGTGAAACAGCGCCTAATCGGGGGAGGTGCCCCGGAGGGGCGGAGGGGGAGAGCCCCAGGCGAGGTTTCGATGAGTCCGACGTCGGACTCGGACTCATCTCGTTTGAGGCCTTCCCCCTGCGCCCCCATTCGGGGGCACCTCCCCCGTGAGACGGCGGAGGAAATGGAGAAGGAGCCGACGTCCTCGAATCCCTCCCCCGTAATCGGGGGAGGCATGGTCGGCGTGCTCGGCTAGCTCGGTGACGTGAGATGCCCACCACCACCAATTTTCCCTCGATCGCCGCCACCTTCGGCAGCAGCCTCGCGCGCGCGCCGCGCACGCTGAAGAACGCCTTCGGCAACGGCTACGAGCAGCGCGCCGGCGACGGCCTCAACCTGGTGCCGCAGGTGTGGGACGTGGCGTTCGAGAACATCGCCTTCGGCGAATGCACGACTATCGACACCTTCCTCGCTGGCCAGAAGGGCTATCTCGCCTTCCTGTGGACGCCGCCCGGCGCCGGTTCGGCCCTGCAATTCAAGTGCGAGTCGTGGAGCGTCGCCAAGACCAGCGGCACCACCGGCACGCTCAAGGCCCGCTTCGAGCAGGTGTTCGACCTGTGAGGACTCGCATCCTGCGACCCCGTTCTTCTCCTCCCCCGTCTTGCGGGGGAGGTGCCCCGTCATACGGGGCGGAGGGGGAAGGCCCCAGGCGAGACGATTCCGAGTCCGACGTCGGACTCGTGCGCATCCTCGTCGAGGCCTTCCCCCTCCGGCCCTGCGGGCCACCTCCCCCGATTACGGGGGAGGGACATGAGTAGGCCATGACCATCACCGCCAGCCTCGCCGCCACCGCGCAGTCGCTGTCGCCCGGCGACATCGTCGTGCTGTTCGATCTCGACACCGCGCCGATCGGCGGGACGGACATCTGGCATCTGTGCGCGGGCACGTTGGCGGGCGGCGCGCTGCCGCAATGGAAGGGCCACACCTACACGCCGTACCCGATCGAGGCGTCGGGCTTCGAATGGGCCGGCCGCGGCGCGCTGCCCAAGCCCAAGCTGCTGGTCAGCAACGTCGCCGGCCTGCTGCTGCCGGCGGTCATTCAGTACAAGGACCTGGTCGGCGCCAGGCTGACGCGCTGGAAGACCTTCGTGAAATATCTCGACGGCCTGGCCAGCGCCGATCCCAACGCCCATTTCATTCCCGACGTCTACTACATCGACCGCAAGTCGCAGCAGACCAAGGACATGATCGAGTTCGAGCTGGCCGCCTCGCTCGACCAGCAGGGCGTGATGATCCCGCGCCGCCAGTTCATCCGCGACACCTGCTCGGAGACCTATCGCCGCTGGACCGGCGCGGCGTTCGTCGCCGGCACCTGCCCCTATGCCGGCACGGCGAAGTTCACCGCCACCGACTCCGCCACCACCGACCCCGCGCTCGATTCGTGCAGCAAGCGCCTGTCGGGCTGCCAGGCCCGCTACGGCACCGACGCCGAGCTGCCGTTCTCGGGCTGGCCGGGCATCTCGAAGACACGATGATGCCCCTCTCGACTGCAGCCCGCCCGCCAGCACGCCCCTCCTTCTCCTCCCCAGCGTCGCTGGGGAGGTGTCCGCGTCTTCGCGGACGGAGGGGTCATGGCTCATGACCATGAGTGATGACCCCTCCGTCGCCGCGAGGCGTCGACACCTCCCCAGCGGAGCTGGGGAGGAGAAGGAGGAGCCGACCCCACGAGGCTCTGCGAGGACACGAGGCCCTGCGAGGATACGATGATGCTCATCACCGCCCGATGCCGCGCCGACATGATCGCCCATGCCGAGGCCGAGGCGCCGAACGAATCCTGCGGCCTCGTTCTCGGCGACGATTACGTGCCGTGCACCAACACCGCCGAGACGCCGCGCGAGAGCTTCGCCATCGACAACGACGTGATGGCCGCGGCCTGTCGCAGCGGCCGCCTGCGCGCCGTGGTGCATTCCCATCCCGAAGGCATGGACTGCCCGTCGAAAGCCGACATGGCGCAGCAGGCCGCGAGCGACGTGCCGTGGGGCATCGTCGTGCTGAGCCGGGTGCATGGCCCGTCGGTGTTCTTCTGGGGCGACCAGCTCGACGTCGCGCCCTACGAGGGCCGCCCGTTCCGCCACGGCACCGCCGATTGCTACGCCCTGGTGCGCGACTGGTATCGCCGGGAGCGCGGCATCGAGCTTCCCGTGACGCCGCGCGATCCCGACTGGTGGGACAAGGGCCAGGACGTGATCGCCGAGAACATCCTCGCCGGCAGCTTCCCGGGCTTCGCCGAGCTCGGGCCCGACGTGCCGCTGGAGCATGGCGACGTGCTGCTGTTCCAGGTCGGCGCCAAGGTGGTGAACCACACCGGCATCTATGTGAACAACGGCCTGGTGCTGCATCATCTCAGCCGCCGCCTGTCGCGCATCGATGTGCTCGGCCCCTGGAAGCAGAAGTTCCACGCGAGAACGATGCGGATGTGGCCTGTCCAATCGATTGGAGAGACCGAGCCCGCGCTCGCCTCCCCCTGTGGCGCTGTGAAACAGCGCCTAATCGGGGGAGGTGCCCCGGAGGGGCGGAGGGGGAGGGCCTCGGGCGAGGTCTCTATGAGTCCGACGTCGGGCTCGGACTCATCTCGTTTGGGGCCTTCCCCCTCCGCCCCCATTCGGGGGCACCTCCCCCGTAAGACGGGGGAGGAAAAGGAGACGGGGGAGGGGCATGGATTGGGAGCCTCGCCATGATGCGGCAGGTCTATCTCTACGGCGCGCTCGGGCGGCGTTATGGCTGGCGGCATCGCTTCGATATCGCGAGCCTGCCGGAGGCGGTGTGGGCGCTGGAGGCGAACCATCCGGGCTTCCGGCAGGCGTTCTTCGCCGGGCCGGCCTACGCGTTCGTGCGCGGCGCCACGCGCCGGCACGGGCGCTATCTCGAGGAGCGCGAGCTGGCGCTGCAGCTCGGACCCGACGACCTCCACATCGTGCCGGCGGCGGCCGGTCGCGGCGGCGACGGCGGCAAGAGCGCGGGCAAGATCATCCTGGGCGTGGCGATGGTCGCCGGTGCTTTCCTGACGGCGGGCGTCGGCGCGCTGGCCGAAGGCGGCCTGGCGGCCGGCGTCGCGATGGCCGAGACGGCGACCCCGTTCAGTGCCGCCGCAACCGGATTCCTGACCAGCGGCGGCCTCGGCGCGACCGCGTTCTCGCTGCCGCTGGGGCTCGGCGCCATCACCTACGGCAACATCGCCGGCATCGGCGCCATCATGGCGCTGTCGGGCATCTCGCAGCTCATCTCGCCGACGCCGCAAGTCTCGCCGGCCTACTCGCAGGAGCGGCCCGAGGCGCGGACGTCGTTCATCTATTCCGGCCCGGTCAACACGGCCGAGCAGGGCGGGCCGATCCCGATCGTCTACGGCCGCATGCGTGTCGGCTCGACGCTGGCGTCGTCCGATGTCGGCTCCGACGAGGTGACGGCGCTCGAGCAGACGGCGCTGCCCGACGGCGGCACCGCGCGCTCGGCCTTCACGGGGGGAACGTATTGATGGGCCCCAATCCCACGCGACACGTGTTCAGTGCCCGCGCATCCAGCGCCCGCCCCGCCAGCGCGCAGCCATCCAGCGTGCGCGCCTCGAGCACGCCCCCATCGAGCGCGCCCCCATCCAGCGCACGCCCGTCCAGCGCGCGCGCCTCGAGTACGCTCGCCTCCGCGTCCGGCGCGCTCGCCTCCGCGTCGGGCGTGCGCGCGCCGGGCGTATCGGGGCGCGGCGGCACGCTCGGCAAGGGCGGCAACCTGCCGTCGGGCCGTGTGCCGTCGGAGGCGCCCAACACCTTGCAGTCGCGCTCGACGGCGCGCTTCCTCGACGTCTGGTGCGAAGGCCCGATCGAGGGCCTGGTCGACGAGGACAAGTCGATCTTCTTCAACGACACGCCGCTGCAGAACGACGACGGCACCTGGAACTTCAACGGCATCGCCTGGGACACCCGCTACGGCCTGCCGTTCGGCGCCCAGAGCTACATGGCGGGCTTCCCGACCAGCAAGACCGTGGTCCAGGTCGGCTCCGGCATCGGCAACAAGGTGACGCACGCCGCGCCGCAGTCGGTCACCTTCACCGACAGCGCGGGCGACATGGACGCGGTGATCGTGAAGCTCTCGATCCCCGCGCTCTACGATCAGACCAACAACGACGGCTCGGTGAAGTTCCGCGCCGCCGAGTACAAGATCTGGCTCAAGACCGGCGCCGGCGTCTTCGATCAACGAGTCCACCAGGCGTTCGACGGCAAGTGCACCAGCACCTACCAGCGCGACCATCGCATCGCCCTGCCGGCGCACGGCCCCGGCACCAGCTTCACCCTCAAGGTCGAGCGGCCCGGCGTCGACATCGACCAGACGCGGGTGAAGGACGAGTTCTACTTCACCTCCTACACCAAGGTGACGGACGGCAAGCTGGTGCATCCCAACGTCGCCTATGCCGGCATCCAGATCGACACCGCCCAGTTCAGCGGCAGCGCGCCGACGCGCGCCTACGACATCAAGGGCCTGAAGATAAAATACCCCAGCAACTACGACCCGACGACGCGCAAATACACCGGCGCCTGGGACGGCACCTTCAGCGTGGGCTGGACCGACAATCCCGCCTGGTGCTTCTACGATCTTCTCTCGAACACGCGCTACGGGCTGGGCCTGCCCGCCACGGCGATCGATCCGTGGAAGTGGGATCTCTACTCGATCGCGCAGTATTGCGACGGCGTCGTCGCCTCCGGTGCCGACATGGTGTTCGAGGGCGTCGACGACGGCAAAGGCGTCGGCACCCGCGAGCCGCGCTTCGCCTGCAACCTCTGCCTCAACAGCCGGCAGGAGGCGTTCGCCGCGGTCAACACCCTGGCGTCGATCTTCCGCGGCATGCCGTTCTGGAGCGCAGGCGCGGTGCGGCCCGTGGCCGACATGCCGAAATCCCCCGTCGCCCTGTTCACCAACAGCAACGTCGTCGGCGGGCAGTTCAAGTACGAGGGCACGTCGCTCAAGTCGCGCCACACCGTGGCCAAGGTGGTGTGGAACGACCCGGCCGACGGCTACAAGGCGGCGGTCGAGTTCGTCGAGGATGCCGCGGGCGTCGGCCAGTACGGCGTGCGCCAGGTCGATATCGTGGCCTCGGGCTGCACCAGCCGCGGCCAGGCGATCCGCGCCGGAAAGTGGGTGCTCGACACCGAGCGCACGGCGACCGAGTCGGTGCATTTCCAGGCCGGCCTCGACGCCGCCGACAAGTTCCCCGGCGACATCGTGTCCATCGCCGACGAGAACTACGCGCAGAAGGTGATCGGCGGCCGCGCCACGGCGGCCACGACCACCAGCCTGGCGATCGACGCGCCGTTCACCATCGTCGCGGGCCACGCCTACACGCTGAAGGTGATGCTGCCCGACGGCAGCCTCGCCACGAGGACGCTGACCAACAGCGCGGGCGCCACCAGCACGCTCACCTGGGGAACGGCGCTCGCCGCCGCGCCGCTCGCCGGCGCGGTGTGGGCGATCACCGAAACGTCGCTGGCCACGCGCGAGTTCATGATCGTGTCGAGCACCGAGGTGAAGGCGGCGACCTTCGAGCTGATGGCCGTGCTCTACGATGCCGGCAAGTTCGGCCGCGTCGAGAGCGGCATCCTGGCGGCGCCGCAGACCTACAACGCCACGCCGACCGGCGCGATCGGCCAGCCGTCGAACCTCACCTCGGTGCTGCACCACGCCACCGTGGGCTCGGCGATCGCCACCTCCGTCATTGTCTCGTGGGAGCGCGCGCTCGACGTCGAGCAGGACCCGGCCGACCGCGTGCCCGACGCCCGCGTCTATGCCTACGACGTGCAGGTGCGCGGCCCCGACCACAGCCAATGGCAGGATGTCGGCGTGTCGTCGGTCACCAGCATCGAGTACGCCGACGCGCCCGAGGGCGTCTACGATTTCCGCGTGCGCGCCAAGGCGCTGAACGGCAGGAACAGCGCCTGGGTCGAGCTCTTGGCCGTGGCGCTCACCTCGCAGATCCAGCCGTCCGACGTCGGCGGGCTCGTGCTGCTGCAGGACACCACCGGCGTCGCCTTCAAGTGGAACCCGGTGCCCGACCTCAACGTCAGCCGCTACGAGATCCGCGAGGGCGCGAGCTGGGCGGCGGGCACGGTGGTGGCGACCACGCCGGAGACCTTTTTCGCGCGCCAGGGCCTGCCGGTCGGCACCTACACCTACTGGGTGGCCGCGGTGACCTCGCCGCAGGGCACCTACAGCGCGCACCCGCAGAGCCTCGCCGTCACCGTGGCGATCCCGGGCTCGCCCAACGTCACCGCCACCATCGCGGGCACCGACTTCAAGCTCGCCTGGCCGCCGGTCGTGTCGGCCCGCACCATCGACCGCTACGATCTCTATTACGGGCCGGCGCTGATCGGCGCGACGCTGCTCGGCAGCACCAAGGCCACCACCTTCCAGGCGCCCATCGATTGGAACGGCGCGCGCGTGTTCTGGATCGTGCCGACCGACATCGCCGGCGTGCCGGGCGTCGCGGTGGCGGCGACCGTGTTCGTGACGCCGCCCGCCGCGCCGGCCACGCTCGCCGCGCAGATCGTCGACAACGGCGTGGTGCTGAAATGGACCGTGCCCGCCGCCACGCTGCCGATCGCCCACTACCTGGTGAAGCGCGGCGCCACGGCGGCGACATCGCGGGCGGCGGCGACCGTCATCGGCCAGAAGCAGGGCACCTTCACCACCACCGCCGAGACGATTGGCGGCACCTACGTCTACTGGGTCGCGGCGGTCGACAGCGCGGGCAACGAGGGCACGCCGGTCGCGGTGGTGGCCACGGTCGCGGGGCCGCCGGATTACATCGTCCATGCCAGCCAGACCACGAGCTTCGGCGGCACCAAGACCAACCTGGCTTTCGACCCGATCGGCGGCGGGCTGATCGGCCCGATCGACACGGCCGAGAGCTGGACCGGCCATTTCACCACCAACGGCTGGGCCTCGCCGCAGGCCCAGATCGACGCCGGCAAGACCTACTACCTGCAGCCGCCGCCCTCCACGGCGCAATACGTCGAGACCTTCGACGTCGGCGCGACCATCGCGAGCGCCGCCGCCTGCACGCTCGACATCGGCAGGAACGACATCGTCGGCACCGTCGGCATGACCGCGACGATGGAGAAGAGCACCAACGGAACGAGCTGGACCACGGTCGGCACCGGCCAGGTGCAGAACGTCGAGAATTTCCGCTACATCCGCGTCACGCTCGACTTCACCAGCACGGGCGGCGCGTTCTTCCAGATGAAGCCGTTCGGCCTGCGCATCGACGCCAAGGAGAAGACCGACACCGGCACCGCCGCCGTGCTGGGCGCGGGCGATCCGGGCTACGACGCGGCCGGCACGCCGGTCGCCTTCGCCAAGAGCTTCGGCTCGATCAAGTCGATCCAGCTCACCGCGGCCGGCACGGCGCAACGGACCGCCGTCTACAGCTTCGCCGGCGGCGCCAACCCGACCGGCTTCAAGATCCTCCTGTTCGACGACGCCGGCACCCGCGTCTCCGGCACCGTGAGCTGGACCGCCCGCGGCGTCTGACCCCGAGCGAAGGCCTATGAACACGCCCATACTCTTTCGCGGGATCCGAGGTGCGTCCTCTCCTGTTCCTCCCCCGTCATACCGGCGAGGGATTCGAGATGCGTCCTCTCTTGTTCCTCCCCCGTCATACGGGGGAGGTGGCCCGTCATACGGGTCGGAGGGGGAAGGCCCCAGTCGAGACGCGTCCGATTCCGACGTCGGACTCTTCAGGCATCTCGCCTGCGGCCTTCCCCCTCCGCCCCCTGCGGGGGCACCTCCCCCGGTTACGGGGGAGGGATTCGACAGGCGCCCTCGCCTGTTCCTCCCCGGTCATACCGGCGCGGGATTCGAGATGCGTCCTCTCTTGTTCCTCCCCCGTCATACGGGGGAGGAATCGAGAAGAGGGAGGACGGGGAGGGATGCGGCGCGAGAGACGTGCGCGTGATCACAGGCGAATGACCTCAACCGATCCGGGAGACTGAACGATGGCCGATTGGAACAAGCCCGTTGCGACCGATGCCTATGCGAGCTGGCCGGCGCTGATCAAGGACCGCGACGACGCGGCGGCGACCATGTTCGACGCCGCCGTCGCCAACACGCCGACCGGCGCCATCCGCTTCGACGTCGCGGCGCAAAAATTCCAGCGCTACAACGGCAGCGCCTTCGTCGACCAGCCCGTCTCGGTGGCGGGCGGCGGCACGGGGGCGGCGACCGCGGCGGCGGCGCGATCGAACCTGGGCCTCGGCAGCCTGGCCACGCAATCGGCCGCGACCGTGTCGATCACCGGCGGCGCGATCGACGGCGCGAGCGTGGGCGCCACGACGCCCGCCACGGGCCGCTTCACGACGCTGCGCGCGAGCTACGTCTCGCACACCATCCGCTTCGGCCAGAACGCCGACGACCAGCCGGGCTCGGGCAACAGTATCCTGGGCGGCGCGATGAACTGGGACGCCACGGCCGGCACCGGCGGCGCCTCGCTGTTCGTCTCCAAGGGCCAGTACTGGTCGCTGCTCTTGAACAACAACACCGGCGGCGGCGACACCATCCAGCTCTTCTGCCTGGGCGGCACGGTGAAGAGCGCCGTCGCCATCGACAGCACCGGCATCACCATCTCGAGCTGCACCGCCACCCCGCCCTCCGACTACCGCTTGAAGGACGTCTTGGGCCCGGTCGAGAATGCAACGGCCCTTTTGTTGAGCCTCAACCCCTTGTGGTATCGCTGGAAACACACCGCCCAACGCGACATCGGTTTCCTGGCGCACGCCGTGCAGGCGGTGCTGCCGTGCGCCGCGACGGGCAAGAAGGACGACGTGTGGGACGAGGCCGGCCCGCGCGGCCCCGACGGCCGCCTGCTCAACGCGCCGGGCGAGATGCGCCCGCAGACCTGGAAACCCGACCGCCTGATCCCGCTCCTGACCGCCGGCTTCCAGGAGCACGAGCGGCGCCTGGCCAAGGTCGAGGCGCTGGAGCAGGAGGTGGCTGAGCTGCGCGCGACGATCGAGCGGCTGGGAGAGGGGGAGAGAACCAACGCACGACTCGCGACAGGCTGATGCCCGGAGTCAGCCAACGCAGGCATCGCATCCGCGTTGCGTGCCGCTCGGCGTCAAGTGATCCCAGCCGAGGACGAAGCCGCCTGTCGAGGCAAAGCGGCGCTCGGGGACATCGAAATACCTGGCCGCGCGCGAGTCGACGAACAGACCGGGCAGGCGGCCGGAAAGCCCGGCCGGCCGGCGGCGTTTGTCCTTCCCCTCCGCTGCCCGTCGGCTACTACCTTCGCACGGGACCACCAAGGAGGGTGGAGGATGTCTCTTGTGGTGGCGCTCACCGGGTCGGCGGGCGTGGGCAAATCGACGGTCGCGGAGTATCTCGTCGGGCGCTACGGCTTTCAGCGCATCCGCTTCTCCGATCCGCTGAAGCACATGCTGGCCGCGCTGCTGTCGCGGCAGGGCTGCACGCCGGAGTATGTGCGGCGCTGCCTCGAGGGCGACCTCAAGAGCCGCGCCGTGCCCGAGCTCGGCGGGCGCACGCCGCGGCACGCCCTGCAGACGCTCGGCACCGAGTGGGGGCGGGCGCTGATCGGCGCCGATTTCTGGCTGTCGTGCTGGCGGCGCACCGTCGAGCCGGCGCTGCGGCGCGGGCCGGTCGTCGCCGACGATTGCCGCTTCACCAACGAGCTCGACGCGGTCAAGGCGATGGGCGGGCTGGTGTGGCGCGTCGCGCGCGAAGGCTGCCGGCCCGCCTCGGACATCGCCGAGACCGAGCATCTCGGCTTCGAGGTCGATTGCAACCTGGTCAACAACGGCGCGGTGACGGCGCTGCTGCTCAAGGTCGACCAGCAGCTCCGCGCCTACCAGCGCGCCGCGCGCCGCGCCCCGGCCAGCGCGACAGCCGCCGCCTCGCGCTGATCGACGCCGATATCGACATCGACACCGCCACCGCCGGCCGTCCAATCGATTGGGGAGCGGGCGCGACGGCCGAGCGTGCCGGGTTCCTCGGCGAGGCCGCGATCGACCATGCCGCGGCCGACCCCGCCGCCATCGCACTCGCCGCAGTCGGCCTCGCCGCCATCGCATCCGCCGCGATCGCGCTCGACGCGATCCACCGGCGTCGTCAAGATATGGCCTCAATCGCAGTGCAGGAGCGTCGCGCGTCAATCGGGCGCGACGGGGAGCCGAAAAGGGGTCGAGCATGGCTTGGTACACGGGACAGATTTTTCGCGGCGTCGACTACAATCCGACCTGGCCGGGCTGGAGCCAGGGCCCGGGCGCGAACGACGTCAATCAACGCCTGCAGACGTTCGACTCCGACATGGCCAACGACGCCTTCGCCGCGCTGTGGGGCAAGGGCTACCAGCCGTCGCCGGCCGGCAACGCGCCGTTCAGCGTGCCGTTCAATAACGGCACCAACTACCGCGACGATCTGGGCACCATCGCCCACGAAGGCTTCAACCTGGTGCGGCTCTACAATTGGGACGTCGCCCGCGGCACCTCGACGTCGCAGCAGCTCGCCGGCCTCGATCACGTCAACTTCCTGACCTACGCCCAGTCGCTCGGCCTCAAGGTCGTCGTGCCGGTGTCCGACTACTTCCTGAACAACGACCAGTTCTCGTGGAACGGCGTGACGCCCGACAGCAGCTACTCGTTCGGCTCGGCGACCTCCGACATCCAGGCCGATTTCAAGCAGTTCATCGCCAGCATCACCGACCCGTCGACCGGCAAGATCTTCAGCAACGTCCTGATCAGCGTCGGCAACGAGGGCGACATCGGCGAGGGCGGCATCTACCAGGCCAACAACAGCCCGCCCAACACCAACGCCTCCGACTTCCTCGCCCGCACGATCTGGTGGGTCCATAACCTGCACGAGCAGATCAACGGCACGTCGGCCACCGGCCCCGACGGCCTGCCCGTCGTCAACGGCGCGAGCGGCGCGGTCGTGCCGATCAGCGCCACCTTCGCCAACGCCGACCAGGGCAACAACGGCGTCAACGGGAGCTGGATGAACTGGGTGCTGGCCGGCGCCACGGTGGGGCAGGCGAGCCCCAACGGCTGGCAGCCGACCGGCCAGACCTTCACCAAGGCGGTGACCGGCCTCGCCTCCGTCGATTCGGATTTCGCCAGCTACTACTTCAACAGCTTCAACATCGGCCAGAGCACGACGCAGGCGCCGTTCGGCAACGGCATCGCCCACACGCTCGAGCTCTACGACAGCGCCGCCACGCCGTGGCCGGGCTCCAATGTCGGCGTGCCGCTGATGCTGATGGAGGTGTTCAACCCCAACCGCTCCGTGTATCCCACGCCGGCCGACCAGGCCCTGGCCGCGGTCAACGAAGCCAAGACCATCGAGGCCTATCTCACGCTGCACAACGCCGGCACGGCGCGCAGCACCACCAACCTGATGGGCTACAACTACTTCGAGTTCAACGACGAGCCGGCGGCGGACAAGCAGGTCGGCCTGTTCCAGTACGACACGACGTCGGTGACTGCCCACACCGGGACCAGCGGTATCTTCTACGTCAGCCGCGGCGGCTTCGCCGACTTCACCTTCCCGGTCTACAAGCTGATCGCGACGCCGGGTCCGGGCGGCCAGGGCACTCTGGCGGGGGCATGGACCGCCACCTTCCCGACCGCGCTCGATGCCCACAACGATGCCTACGTGGTGCTGCAGGGCAGCCCGCTGGCGCTCGCCGCGTCGAGCGGCGTGCAGCACAACGACGTGAGCGAATCGGCCAGCGCGGTGGCGCTGCAGGCGGGCGTGGCGCACGGCCTGCTGCAGCTCGGCACCGACGGCGCGCTGGCCTATACGCCGGCCGCCGGGTTCAGCGGCATCGATGTCTTCAACTACTTCGCGCTCGGCGAGTACGGCGCCAAGGACAGCGGCCAGGCGACGATCCACGTCGTGCCGGTCAATGTCGTCGGTGCGACGACGACGCTGAACCTGCTGGCGCTCACCGCGCCGGAGCAGATCGCCTCGACCTATGCCGCCTTCTTCGGCCGCGCCGCCGATGCGGCGGGCCTCGATTACTGGGTCAACCAGTTCAGCCACGACCTGCCGGCCCGCGGCCCGGCGGCCGCGTTCACCGACGTCGCGCGCGCGTTCGGCGCCAGCGCCGAGGCCAAGGCGCTCTACCCGTTCCTCGCCAGCCCGGCCGGCGCCAGCGACGCCCAGATCGGCAGCTTCGTCGACAGCGTCTACAACAACCTGTTCAACCGCGCGTCCGACGCGGCCGGCGCGTCCTACTGGACGGCGCAGATCAAGCAGACGCTGCAGTCCGGCCAGGCCGTGGGCTCGGCGCTGATCAACATCATCAGCGGGGCGCAGGACACCGCGACGTACAAGGACATCACGACCCTGATGAGCAAGGTCGCGGTGAGCCTGGAATATGCCGAGCAGCAGCATCTCCAGGGCGTGTCCTGGGCCGGTGCCAGCGACATCGCCGCCGCGACGGCGCTGCTGCACGGCGTGTCGGCCGACGCGCACAGCCTGCTGGTCGGCATCAGGACCGCCGAGGATCTGATCACCCATCACGCCTGATCGGGTCAGCCGCCCGCCCGTATCGCTGGTCCTCTGTCCGTCAGACGTCCAGCGAGCGGCCGCATCTTGATGCCAAGCGTCTGCTGATCGCCGCTGATTGCGGCGGCAGCAAGGGCGCTATCCCAACCTTCTCAATTGGAGGAGTTGGAAGAGGAAAAGCCCTTTGGAATCAGAGGTCGGAGCTGAAAGGTCTCCACTACAAGGCGGTAAGGGGCCGGGCTTTGCTATTTCGCGACGGTGATACGAGGTGGAGGCTGAGGCGGCATCTGGAGCTTGAGCTGTTGCAGGATGATCTTGTGATCGGCGTTGGGCTCGGTGTGCCGGGTGAGGATCAAGGTGCGGCCGTCGGCAGTCGGGAAGTGAACGTCGAGCATCTTGATGTCTGCGAGCTTGTCGAGCACGGCGCGGGACGTCAGGCCGCCGGCGAACTGACGCGACTGGACGCGTTGCGTGACGTGCAGGTAGTAGGCCATGAGCCTAAAAACGGGAGTTGGCTCGGTGGTTGGAGTGCCGGGATTGGGGCGGTAAACAACCGTCCATTGCGTCACGCCGCAGTCAAGCTGAATGGCGGCGGGCGCAATTGTCGACCGCGCAGGAACTTTTTCATCGCTTCGCTGAGAATGCGGTACAGCCGTTGCAGTGGGCTCAACTGCTCCGCAGTTGAGCGAAGCCCGTCGAAGAAGGCTGCGATACGGCGATAGGCCCGGCGCACCTCGGCATGATCGCCGTGGGTGCTGGTGATGGTCAGGGTGGTGCGGCCGGCATGCTCGGTGCGCCGCGCGATGGCGTCATCGCCGAGCAGCCGGCTGGTGATTGCCTCGCGATGGCGATCCGGGTGCAGCCAGGCGCCCAGTACGAAAGCGTCCACCAATTTGTAGGCCAGCGCCACGATACGGGCCATCAGCCGGCAGCGTGCCAGATCGACCGTCGTGAAGCCACGCCCCAACCACACCTTGGTTCTTCAAGCGTCGAAGGCGTTCTCGCAATCGCCACGATCGCGATGAAACGGCCCAGCGTGATGATCTCGGCACTCCGACGACGTCACCAGCGCACCGGCCAGCGCCACAGCTGCCGATCGGCGCCGACCTCGACAAGGCTGAAACACGGTGGCCATCCTTACCGGCTTTGCAGGTCACCGTCGAGAAACCGACTGTTCCCTTCAGGCGCCGACGCAGCAGGATCACCCGGCGCGACCGGCTCCAGCCCATCAACCGGCGCCGCCTCCTTGCGCCCGCCGCGGCCATGGCCCGGCGCAGGCCAGTCGATCCGACATCGCCGCTCCAGCGCCTGCTTCACCTTCTGCGCCGTCCTCGAGAAGACGTAACCCCAGGTACGGCAGCCCTTCCTGCTCGCAGCGCTGCAGCACCATCTCGCTGCCCCAATTCGAGTCGCCACGCGCAGCGGGCTCGGCCAGTTCGACCAGCAGTCCTCTCCTTGAACGCCACAGCGCCTCCTGCGAATGACGGCTGTGCTGCTTGCCGCTGCGCGCCTCGACATCAGCACCAGCCGAACATTGGCCATCAGGTACGTGTGCAAGCTGTGCGACGAGACGACCTCGCTTGCTCGGGTTGCCATAGCCAGCCCCTCCGCTCCCTCCTGATGCCCGTACAGCGGCTTCACCGTCGTATCCACGTCCAGTATCCACGGCTCGCTCAGCAACGGCCGTACGCAATGCAACAGGTGCTCCCCAGCTCCACATTCTCGCCGCTCGCCACGCATCAATCGACCCCAGCCCGCGGCGCACTCGCATCCTCGCTCACGATCTTCGTCATTCCCAGCAGCAGCGGATTGACCCGGTCACGCAGGGCCATCCGAGGTGCGCATAACGCCGGCAACCCCCAAGCGCCCCTAGCAGCGCCGTCCCCAGCACATCTCGCTTCTTCGGCGCGTTCGGACTGACATAGCGCAGCGGGCTGTCCGACACCCACGCATCGAACAAGCCGCTCTGCTTCAAGAACTCCGCAAAGAACGGCAACTGACCCAGCGGCGTTACCGCCGCCGACGGATCCCACTCAACGTGCACCCGACCGCCGTAGGTATCGGCGACTACACTCCGATCGGCGGCTTCTTCTACCACAGCGGGCATCACCACCCGGGTGACGCTCCGAGCTTCCTTCGACGCGCTCATAACCTTCAGATTCCGATGAAGCTCGGCCTCAGCGCAATCCCCAACTCACGTTTTTAGGATGAAATCCTGGTAGCGCTGCGTCAGATCCTGCTGCGCGTCGGCGTCCAGATTGCGGAACGCCGCTGACAGGCTGTCGCTGCGATGCTGCTTGGGCGCGCCGCCGAGCGCCCACAGCGCATTCTGCAGGCCTTCGGCCAGGGCCACGAAGCTCTCGCCCCCCAGCACCACGTGGGCGTGCTCGAAGCCCGAGAACGCCAGTCGGAAGTGATAGAGCCGGTGAGCCAATGCCGTGCCGGCGATCGAGATGCCGAGCGTGCTCGTGTCGGTGAAGTCCGACAGGCCGAGACGGCCGGGTTCGTGTTCCTGGCGGAAGATCACGTCCTGCTCCAGGCCGTGCACGGCGCGCCAGGCATGGATCCGCCGTTCGAGCGTGCGGCGGACGTTGGGGTTCAGCTCCAAATGGCGTCGCCGCAGCTCGTCGAGCACACCGACTACCCGGATGTCCGGCGCGGCCTGCAGCATCGGCACAACCTCAGATTCCCAATAGGGCTCCAGGGGATCGGGCCGCCGCCGTCCCCGCCGCGCCTCCTTCTGCGAGGGCAGGCGCGGATCGGCCTCGACCCGGTAGCCGGTAGCGGTCGAGAACCCGCTCTTCGCCGCAGCGGCTTCGACGGTCAGTGTCTGTCGGTAAGTCATATACAGCCTCGTCTGGTGGTCGGTGATGTGGAGGCCAGCCAATATGTCGATCCCTTATTAGCAAGACAGATCAACACCTTGGCTCAATCCCGGCCGGTCGCCAGACGCGTCTTCAAACGCGCCGCCGGCGGGGGTAGGCCTCCGGTCGGGCTGCGCCTTCCCTTCGTCCCACCCTCGCCGGCGCTTTCTCATCCTGATTGACGCTGCCTTCTCACCTTGATTGTCGCCCGGCAAAGCAGCACGTCTCGCGGCATTCGCAAGACGGGTTGTGGTGTCCTCTTGAGGTACTACCACGATCGATGTGGCCGCGCATGGTGCGGGGCGACGACAACTGGGGCACTGATCTGGTGATGCAGCGTTGCGAGGAGAAGGGCTTGGCGTATCTGCTGCGGCTGCGACTGACGGCGAACGTCAAGCGGGCGCTGGATCGGGCGATGTCGGAGCTGGGCTGGACGCAGGCGGGGCAAGGCTGGCAGGGCAAGGAAGCGTGGCTCAAGCTGCACGGCTGGAACCGGGCCCGGCGGGTGATCCTGCTGCGCCAGCGGCTGAAGGGAGCGGTGTCGGCGGTTCGCAACGAGCGCGGGCAGCTGGCGCTGGGGTTCGCCAATGTCGAGGCCGCCGAGCCAGTTTGGGAGCACGGCGCCCTGGCGACTTCGCTGAGGGAGGAGATACTGAGCTTCGGCCAGCTCTACCGCGATCGCGCCGACTGCGAGAACGTCTACGACGAGATGAAGAACCAGTGGGGTTGGGGCGGCTTCACAACGCATGACCTGGCGCGCTGCCAGCTGATGGCCCGCATCGTGGCGCTCACCTACAACTGGCGGACCCTGTTCGCCCGTCTGGCCGAGCCCGATCGGCATCGCGAGGCGATCACCGCCCGACCGTTGATGATGCATGCCATCGCCCGCTGCACCGAGCATGCCGGTCGCACCACCCTCACCATCACCAGCACCAGCACCAGCACCAGCACGCACGGCAACCACGACCAGGCCAAGCGCGCCTATCGCCGCATCGCACGCTTCTTCGCCAACGTGCGAGCAACTGCGGAGCAGTTGACGCCGCTGCAACGGCTCTATCGCATTCCCAGCGAGGCGATGCGCCATTTCCTCAACGGCCGGCTGCTACGCGCACCACCTGCCCTGCGCGCCGCACGACACCAATCGGTAGAAAATCCACTCCTCGCCTGTTTCCTCGAGACAGGCGCAACTCTCGTTTCTAGGCTGAAGGACGCCCGTCCTTCGACATGGTGGTCTGTCTCGGCTACGCCGCGCTGGCGGAGTAGGACGCCCGTCGTGCGCGGTCGCCCTCGGCGCGTCACTGTCGCTCCGGCTGTGCAGGGATGCCTTCCTGTGCGCAGCGGATCGCCTGGGCCGTCGCCTTCGCGGTGACATGGATCGGGACGTCGGTCCGGCGGCTCTCGTTCGCCCGCCGCGCCGACGCTTGCCGGAAGCTCGCGCGCTCGTCCCTGGCGTCAATGACCGAAGGGGCTCTTGCTCAGCGAGTGGAACATCATGTAGCGGGGCATGGCGCCGTGGACCAGCAGCGATCCGGCGACAGGTTGTACGTTGGGGTCCGGGGCGATGTTGAGAAAGCTCGTTTGTCCGTTGGGCAGGTCGCGCCACCGTGGCTCGGGCAGGTGGATTCCCTTGCCGGCCTTGAACTCCTTTTCCACGTCGCCTTCCTTCACCGGCTGCTGATCGTAAATGAGGACCTTCGCCTTGGGATGGATCCCGATCAGCTTCTCGCTGAACTCCTTGTGCGTCGAGAAGCGGCCGTCGTAGTCGTACACCTCCCGCAGATGGGCACCGAGACCCTTCGCCGTCTTGAGGAACGTGTGCATGTACTTGACGCCGGCGCTGTAGCTCGCGGTGACGACATCGGTGAGCGCCGGCCGGGGCTGCTTGGCCAGCCCTGGCGCGTTGGCATTGCGAACCATCACCATGATGTCCTCGATCAGCGACTTCCATTCGTCCGGGAAGCGGCCGCAGGTTTCCGTCGACCCCAGGTTGAAGATCGGGAAGATGAGCACGAATTTGCGCTTGGAGACGGCGAGCTGGGCGCCTTGCTGGTCGCAGTAACGGTAGATGTTGTGCCAGCCGCCGGTTTGCTCGAAGTACTCCCCCTCCGCGTAGCCGGCCCGCTTGGTCGGCAGCGGATGGAAGAAGACGAGAGCCCTTTTGAATTCCGTCAGCCCGCCCGGCACCACGGCGGCGATGCGCGTCGGCACGAACCCCTTCAGGCCGTGCTGGAAGACGTGAACCTTGTAAGGTGCGGACGGGAACACCGGCTTGAGAAGGAACCTGCGAGGCTTTGCGGGATCGGGGTCCGACGCCGGCACGACCGACTCCGGGTCGACGAACACCGTTGGCGCGAATTTCGAGCTGGTCCCCGGCTCCTTGACTTCTCGCAGCCGAGGCACGCTCTTGGTCTCGAGCGGATTGACCTCGGGCTCGTATTCCCGCGGCGAGCGGTGCTCGGTCTCGAGAACGTCCTTTGCCATGGCGGGCCTCCGTTGTGCAGGCTGACCGGAAAAGCGGGAGTCGATTCGGCGTGGCGCGACCCTATCGGGCGTTGCCGACAAATTCGTGATCGTCGAGCCCGCCGAACGAGGCGGAGCGGCGCGACGGGCGATGTCGGCACGTGACGCACCGTCGCTTCCCCATCTACCCCACGCTATGCGAACGTCGCAGGCGGGCACAAGTGTGCGAGACACGCAACCGGGTCCAGCGCGCTGCCGGGCGGCGGCGGTGGCAAGCGGCCCGCCCGGCAGGTCGTTCCGGCCTTCGACGACCGCGAGCGAGTCGCCTCTGGCCGAGCCTGACGCCTCCAGGTGCCACGAAAAATCCGTCGGTCGGCGATGCGCTGGCGGCGCGTGCTCAACGGCCGAGCAAACGTCGGTCAGTTGAGAATATGACTGTGCACGACCGCGGGCGAGGCGACTGATTCTATCCATGAGGCTCGGCCCCTGAAAGGGGAGGCGTTGGTCTTGAAGCCGTCACGGTGTCGTCAGATATCCACGGACCCTTGGCCCGGTGTCAGGTCAGGCCGGGAGCGCCGCCAAGCCGCGATCGAAAGCGTCCTTGAAGCGGTCGAAGCCATGCGAGCCGCCATTGACCAGCTTGCGCGCAAGACGCAGATCGCCCGCTGCGAGAGCCGCTCGTATGGCCGCTTCCTTGTTCAGCAGAAACCTGGCGAGGATGATGCCGGCTGCCGCCGGGTCGTTCGCCAAGCTGGGCTGGCCCGCCAGATTCCGCCCTATCTGCGATCCGATACGCGTGTAGTTGTCGCGACCTGTCAGTTGAACATATCCGCGCCCCTTGAATCGCGGCCCGTCGCCTGGCTCGGTGTTGCCCAGGCCCGCGCCTATGGCTGTTCCCGCGTCGTAAAGGTCGAACGGACTGCTCGCCGTATTGAACGGGCTGACGAACTCGTCGATCGGGACGAAGCCCTCGGTTTCGGCACGAATAGTCGCCAGGGCCATCAGGACCATTGGCCGGTCGACGAGATTGAAGGAGCTCAATCCGGCCAGGACGAACGGCAAGTTGGCCGTGATCGGGCCAAGCCCCGTGGCCGGAAACATGCGCTTGACGGCGGCAGGCGTCACCCGATCGAGAATGCCCGCACTCGTCGGTGCCGGGCCAGGTCCGGGCTGGCTGGGCGCTACCGGCTGCAGGAACGCCAACGAAGCAAAGCCATCGGCAAGGCCGTCGCCCTCGAGGTCCACCCGAGCCCAATCGCCCTGGCGCCCGATGACAGAGACCACGGTGTTGGCCGGCAGGCTGCGCAGCACCGGAAAGCTGGTCCCCGGGCCGCCCCTGAGGTTTAGCGCGTCGCGCGCGATGACAACATGCAGCTCGGCCGCTTTGGCCGGCGCTGCTGCTGGCGGGCTCGCCGCGGGGGCGGGGTTGGCCGGCGCGGCGGCAGGCGGCATGGCGGCGTTGGCAACGAAGCTATCCCACCCTTCGACGGTCGCGGTGTCGATTCCGACGCTCATGTCGGCGGGCGAGACATCGATCTCGAAGTGCATGCAATCCTTGACCGTCTGCCAGCTACCGCCCCACTCGAACACCCTGAGGCCCGCTTTCGTCTGGATGCGCAGCACCGAGTCTATCATCGCCTTGGTCATGTCGGTGTCGGCGATGCCCACGCGCACGTCTTCTGCCCGTTCCAGTTGCGTCGACTTGCTTGAGAAATTCACCGGTCGTGTCCCCGGATGGTCGCGCCACGGGTTGGTTTGCCAGTTGACGTCCAAGGCGATCCCATAGGAATGCAGGCTTTTCCCGGTGCCGTCCTTGATGGTCCGGCAATTGTAGCTGTCGGTGTCGGTCGTCCGGATGGCGTAGCCGTGATGCGCCATGACCGCCGCCAGGGCCTGCCACGCATCGGCCGTCACCGGAGCGACCCGGATGCGATCCGGCCCGAACGGCACGACGACCATCTTGGCTTCGGCACATTCGAAGTCGTGCCAGAGTTGACGCTGCTCTTCGGTGCTGCGCGGCATGGGCCCTCTCCCTTCGCGATGCCGAGCGATCTCGGCGGATTGGCGCTTGTCCGTAAAAATGCAATCACGGAGTGCAACTCGAAGTCAATCGAGAATACACTGATCCCGAGTGTTGCCCGTGAGAGCACTCTCGGCGGTGAGGCAGGGAAGGAGTGTCGCATGACCAGCGATCCAGGGCCACGCGAGGCGTGGGTCGAGCTGAAGCATCCGGTTCTTCGTGGCGAGGGCAAGAACGTCGCCTACCTCACGTGCCCTCCGGAGTTCGATCCGAACTGCGCCTTCTTCATCGTGCTCTTCTTCCATGGCTTCGAGAAGCCGCTCGAGATCCAAGTCGCAAAGCACGCGCTTGCCGCTCAGGTCGCGGGTGCGAAACGCAACTGTCTGCTGGTCTGCCCGCGAAGCTCGCTCGGCGACAGGTCGGGCGACAATCCCGGGCTGTTCGCTCGGGACGCCCAGGTGAGCGGCTTTCTGGAGGAGCTTCCCGAGCACATCGGCGCCCTGGCGCCCGCTGTCGCGCCCGCCATCGTCGAGGCCCGGGCGGCCGCGGCGCCGCTTGTCGTCGCGACTTTCAGCGGCGGCCATTCGCTTGCGTCACGGATGCTCGTGCACGAGGGTGCTCGCAGGCGCGTCGAATGCTGTGCCTTCTTCGATTCGCTTTATGGCAGCGACGAGTATTTCAGGAATCCGCTGGCTGTCCTGCGGACGGCGGCGCTCGTCGCAATCCACCGAGACGACTACGACTCCACTCCCGGCACTTACGAGCACGACAAGCACAAGGATTTGCAACGCAGCCTGGGTGGCCGGGGGTTCGCGAGCTCGTTGGATCGGGTAGAGCGGCTCGGTGCCGGCGTTGCCGTGCTCCAGTCCGTCGGCAACACCGGCCACTGGAGCATCGTCTCGAAAGGGTCACCCCTCGAGAAGATCCTGGCCAAGTTTCAGCCGAGAGACGGTCAGCCCTACTCCCTTCGCCAGCCCGAGCGGCCGTCCGTTTGAGACGATCCGTCGCTACAGGATACCGAGTGCAAGAGGACGAAACTGATCCAGACGGCCGATCTGTGGACCCTCTCCTCACGGGACCGAGCGCGGCCTTCTGTGCGAGTCGTCCTGCAAAGGGAGGGTGAGCTGGTGACTTCCGGCTCGCCTGCGTGGGACGAAGCTGGACGCTATCGGATGTTCATTCGGATGGGGGCCGCCCGCTCCCTGCTTGCGCCTTCCCTAAATCGACCCTATTTTTGGGGTCGTATTGGGAAACGACCATGCTGGAAGCTGCAACCTTCACCGCGGCCGAGGTGGCCTTCGTGCTCGGCGAGCCCGTCAAGGCGGTCAAGAAGGCGCTCGACGAAGGCCCCGTCCGGGCCAGGCTGATCCGCAAGGCCGGCGGCGCCGTGCGCGCGGTCGATTGGGCCGATCTTCTGTACCTCTATGCCGTCCGCGCGCTGCGCGAGGAGCTCACGACCAAGGCGCGGGCGGAGTTCCACCGTGCGCTGAAGCGGGTCGCGGTCGAGCAGGTGCACGAGGTCCGCTTCGGTCGGCTGAGCGTCGCGATCGACGATCTGAAGGTCAAGGTCCGCAAGCGCGCGCGCGCGCTGACGCGGCTGGCGAGGAAGGTCGAGTTCCGGCACGACGGCGAGGCCGTGCTCGGGGGCACGAACGTCGAGGTGCACCGCGTTGCCGCCCTTCTCGGCGGCGGCATGACGGCGGAGCAGATTTGCGCCGACTATCCCTCCTTGACCCCGCAGGCGGTGGCGACGGCGAAGGCCTACGCCGACGCCTACCCGAAGGTGGGCCGACCCTATCCGTCCAGGACGGTGAAGCGGACGGTCGCGAGGGCCGGCCTCGAGGCGCTGGACGAGGTCTCGGGCAGGAGGAGATGAAGTTTCTCCTCGACACCAACGTCTTCCGCGAGATCGGCAAGACCGAGCCTAACCGCAACGTGGCCGCCTGGTTGGCGACGGTCGACGATCGAGAGCACGCGATCAGCGTCCTCGCCGTTCGCGAGGTCGGCAAGGGCGTCGCCAGGCTGCGCACCGGCAAGCGCGACGTCGCCGACCGGATCGAGCGGCGCGTGCGAGAAATCTTCGAGGCTTTCGGCGAGCGCATCCTTCCGGTCACGCAGGAGATCGCGGCTCTTTGGGGCGAGCTGCTCGCGCACGCCGACAAGCACGTCGACGACACCGGGCTGGCGGCGACCGCCAGGGCCCACGGGCTGATCCTGGTCACGCGAAACCTGAAGCACGTGGCAGGTCGCGGCGTTGCCGCGCTCGATCCCTTCAAGTCGGTGCCGAGGATCGGCCGGCCGTGATGCCCGCCGTGTCCTCGCCGTCCAATCGATTGGACGACCCGATGGGACATCTTGCCGGCGCCCTTGCCGCGCGTCGCCGCCTCCGCCTCCGCCCCGCAGCGTCGTCGCCGGACCCGCCCTAGCCTCCCGCCGGTCCGGCCGATATGGTTGCGCGCAAGGCAACCGGGGGAGGCCATGGCGGGGGAGCCTGACATCGCGCCGAGCCAGGCGGTGGCGGCGGACGCGCTGCGGCGCCAGGTCGAGGAGCTGGCGCGCGAGAAGGAGCGCCTCGCCCGCGAGAACGCGAGTCTCGCGCACGAGAGCGCCCGCCTGTCGGCCGAGCTCGCACAGTGCAGCGACGATCTCGCCCAGTCGCTCGACTACCAGGCCGCGACCGGCGAGGTGCTGCAGGTCATCGGCCGGTCGGCCAGCGACATCCAGACCGTGCTCGACACGATGCTGGCCGCGGCCGCGCGCCTGTGCGGCACCAACTCGGGCACCGTCGCCGTTCGCCGCGGCGACGGCCTCGGCTACGTGGCGACCCGTGGCTTGACCGCCGACTCCGACCGCTATCTGCGCAACCAGACATTCCCGCTCGACCGTACGACCGTGGCCGGCCGGACTCTGGCCGACGGGGAGGTTGTGCATGTCCACGACTTCGCGGCCGAGCGCGACTACGCGCATGCGCATCTGGTTAACGCCAACCGCTGGCATAGCGCGCTCGGCGTGCCGCTGCTGCGCGACGGCAAGGCGATCGGCGCGCTCTCGCTCACCCGCGATCGCGTCGAGCCCTTCACCGAGCGTCAGATCGGCCTGGTCCGCACCTTCGCCGACCAGGCGGCGATCGCGCTGGAGAACGCCCGCCTGCTGGCCGAGCTGGAGCAGCGCACCGACGATCTCGCCCAATCCCACGAGTACCAGACCGCCATCAGCGAGGTGCTGGCCGCGATCAGCCGCTCGACCGTCGATCTCGCGCCCGTCCTGCAGACGCTGACCGAGACCGCGCTGCGCCTGTGCGAGGCCGAGATGGGCTTCATCGTCCGGCGCGAGGGCGAGCACTTCATCGTCGTGACGGCGGCCGGGACCACGCCCGAGATCGCGCGCGACGCCGAGGACTACCGGCGCCACCAGGCGGCCATACCCATCGTCGTCGATCGCGGCTCGGTGACCGGCCGCGTCGCGCTGGCCGGCAGGCCGGTCCAGATCCCCGACATCGCCGCCGATCCGGAATACCGGCTGGCCGGCGCCACGCAGCTCGGCAAGATCCGCACCCAGGTCGGCGTGCCGCTGTTGCGCGAGGGCGCGCTCGCGGGCGTCCTCATCCTGTCGCGCCAGCGCGTCGAGCCGTTCTCCGAGCGCCAGGTCGGCCTGCTCCGCACCTTCGCCGACCAGGCGGTGATCGCGATGGAGAACGCCCGCCTGCTCGCCGAGCAGCGCGAGGCGCTGGAGCAGCAGACCGCCGCGGCGCAGGTCCTGGAGGTGATCAACGCCTCGCCCGGCAATCTCGCGCCGGTCTTCGAGGTCGTGCTCGAGAAGGCCATGCAGCTCTGCGGCGCGCGCTTCGGCCACCTCGACATCTACGACGGCAGGACGTTCCGCACCGCCGCCGCGCGCGGCGTGCCGGCGGCGTTCGCCGAGTTCCGCAACCGCAATCCGAGTCACTACGGTCCGGGCACCGGGCCGGCGCAGATGCTGGCCGGCGCGCGCATCCTGTACAATCTCGACCTCGCGGACGACGACATCTATCGCCGCGGCGAGCCCAACCGCCGCGCGCTGGTCGATCTGGGGGGCGCGCGCTCGGCGCTCCAGGTGGCGCTGCGCAAGGACGACGCCTTCCTCGGCTTCATCACCCTGTTCCGGCAGGAGGTGCGGCCGTTCACCGAGCAGCAGGGCGCGCTGGTCCAGAGCTTCGCCGCCCAGGCGGTCATCGCCATGGAGAACGCGCGCCTCATCGGCGAGCAGCGCGAGGCCCTGGAGCAGCAGACCGCGACCGTCGAGGTGCTCCAGGTCATCAACGCCTCGCCGGGCGACCTCGTGCCGGTGTTCGAGGCGATGCTCGAGCGCGCGGTGCAGCTCACCGAATCGGCCTACGGGATGATGAACGTGTGGGAGGGCGACCGATACCGCACAGTCGCCCTGCGCGGCGTACCGCCGGCGCTGATGGAACGCTGGGTCGCCGGCGCACCCGCGCCGAGCGCGCGCAACGCCCTGTCGCGCATCGCCGGCGGCGAGGACGTCGTCCATATCGAGGACCTGTCCGATTACGAGAGCTACCGCCTCGGCGACGAACGATCGCGCGCCCTGGTCGAGACGGGCGGCGCGCGCAGCCTGCTGGCGGTCGCCTTGCGCAAGGACGGCGTGCTGCTCGGCACGCTCACCGCCTATCGCCAGGAAATCCGCCCGTTCACCGACAAGCAGATCGCGCTGCTGCAGGGCTTCGCCCAGCAGGCCGTGATCGCGATGGAGAATGCGCGCCTGCTGGGCGAGCTGCGCGAATCGCTCGACCAGCAGACCGCGACGTCGGAAATCCTGCAGGTCATCAACGCCTCGCCCGGCGTGCTGGAGCCCGTGTTCGACGTCGTCCTCGCCAAGGCCCACGACCTGTGCGGCGCCACGCTGGGAAGCCTTCAGCTCTTCGAGGGAGGGCGCTTCCGCGCCGTCGCGACCCGCGGCATGGACGATGCGTTCGCCGACTTCCTGCGCCGCGGCTACCGGCCCTCCGCGGCCGCGACCCTGTCGGGCGAGCAAAGCACGCAAATCGCGGACGTGACCGAGCTGGCCCGCCGGAATCCGGACGATCCGGTCTGGCGCGCAACGACGGAGCTCGGCCGCATCAGAACTCTGCTGGCGGTGCCCTTGCTGAAGGACGGCACCTTCCTCGGCCGCATCGTGGCTGCCCGGCAGGAAGTGCGTCCCTTCACCGACAAGCAAATCGCGCTGCTGGAAAGCTTCGCCGCGCAGGCCGTGATCGCGATGGAGAACGCGCGCCTGCTGGGCGAGCTGCGCGAATCGCTCGACCAGCAGACCGCGACCAGCGACGTGCTGCGCACCATCAGCCGCTCCTCGACCGACCTCGATGCGGTGCTCGACACGCTGGTCGCGACGGTGGCGCGCCTGTGCCGCGGCGACCAGGCCTGGCTGTTCCGGCGCGACGGCAACGTCCACCGCCTGCTCGCCTCGGCCGGCGCGTCCGACGCGGAGCGCGCCTACATGCTCGCCCACCCGTTCGAGCCGAGCCGCGGCAACACCAGCGGCCGCGTCGCGCTGGAGCGCCGCACCATCCACATTCCCGACGTGCTGGCCGATCCCGACTACACCTGGGACGGGCTGTCGGCCGTCGCCTTCCGCACCACGCTCGGCATCCCGCTGCTGCGCGAGGACACGCTGCTCGGCGTGTTCGTGGTCTGCCGCACCGAGGTCGCGCCGTTCAGCGACAAGGAGATCGAGCTGGCCAGCGGCTTCGCCGACCAGGCGGTGATCGCCATCGAGAACGCCCGCCTGTTCGAGGAGCTCGGCGACCGCGAGGCCGAGCTGCGCGTCACCCTGGACAATACCGGCGACGGCGTCGTGATGTTCGACGCCGGCCACCGCCTCGCGTCGTGGAATCGCAACTTCCAGGAGATGCTCGACATCTCCGACGCCTTCGTCGCCGGCCGCCCGAGCTACGAAGACTATGTCCGCCTGCTGGTCGGGCGCGGCGAGCTGGGCGACGGCGACGTCGAGAGCCTCGTCGCCAGCCATCGCGAGCGCTTCGGCCGGCAATGGTCGACCGAGCGCACGCGGCCCGACGGCCGCATCGTCGAGGTGCGCAACAACCCGGTGCCGGACGGCGGCGCGGTGCTGATCTACGCCGACGTCACCGAGCGCAAGAGGGCCGAGGCCGCGATCGCCGCCGCGCGCGACGCCGCCGAGGCCGCGCTGGAGCGCCAGACCGCCACCGCCGATATCCTGAAGGTGATCGCCAACTCGCCGACCGACCTGCAGCCGGTGCTCGATGCCGTCGCGGCGGCGGCGGTGCGCTTCTGCGGCGCGACCGACGCCGCGATCTCGCTGCGCGAGGGCGACGAGATTGTGCGGGTGGCGCACAACGGGCCGCTGGGCGCCAGCATCGGCGTGCGCCGCCCGGTCGCCCGCGATTCGGCCAGCGCCCGCGCCATCTTCGACAGCCGCACCATCCACCAGCCCGACATCGGCGCGCTCGATCCGGTGGAGTTCGCCGCCGGGCGCCGGCTGGCCGAGCTGCACGGCTATCGCGCCGCGCTGGCCGCGCCAATGCTGCGCCAGGGCGTGGCGATCGGCAACATCGTGCTGCGCAAGGTCGAGGCGGGGCCGTTCACGCCGCAGCAGATCGAGCTCCTGGAGACCTTCGCCGCGCAGGCCGTGATCGCCATCGAGAACGTGCGGCTGTTCGCCGATTTGCGCGAATCGCTGGAGCGCCAGACCGCGACCGCCGACATCCTGAAGGTGATCGCCAGCTCGCCGGCCGATATCCAGCCGGTGCTCGACGCGGTGGTCGCGGCGGCCTTGCGCTTCTGCGGCGCGCCCGACGCGCTCATCGTCCTGCGCGAGGGCGACGATGCCATCTACGCCGCGCACGAGGGCCCGATCGAGGCGCGTCGCGGACCGCAGCCGCTGCGCCGCCAGACCGCGCCCGGCCGGGCCATGACGGACGGCAGGGTGGTGCAGATCGCCGATCTCCAGTCGGCCGAAGGCGACGATTTCCCGGAAGGCCGCGCCCTCGGCGCGTCGGCGGGCTTCCGCTCGGCGCTCGCCGCGCCCCTGCTGCGCGACGGCGTGGCGATCGGCGCCATCTCGTTGAGGCGGCCCGACGCGGGCACCTTCACGCCGCGCCAGGTCGAGCTGCTGGAGACCTTCGCCGCGCAGGCCGTGATCGCCATCGAGAACGTCCGCCTGTTCACCGAGCTGCGCGAAGCGCTGGAGCAGCAGACGGCGACCGGCGACATCCTGCGCGTGATCGCGGGCTCGCCGACCGACGTGCAGCCGGTGCTCGATGCCGTGGCGAAGGCGGCCGTGCGCTTCTGTGGTGCGACGGATGCGGTGATCCAATTGCGCGACGGCGACAGTCATATCCCCTGTGCCCATGAAGGGCCTTTGACGTACAGCGTTGGCGACCGCCGTTTGCTCGAGCGTAGCTCTGCGGCCGCACGTGCCACCCTGGATGGTCTGACGTTCCATTCTCCAGATGTGGATGCTCTCGATCCGGTCGAGTTTGCGACCACCCACAGGCTCGCACGGCAGCACGGCTTTCGCGCCGTCCTCGCCACACCGCTCAAGCGCGAAGACACGGCCATCGGCACGATCATCCTGCGCAATGTCGAGCCTGGCCCGTTCACGCCGCAGCAGATCCAGTTGCTGGAAACCTTCGCCGCGCAGGCGGTGATCGCCATCGAGAACGTCCGCCTGTTCACCGAGCTTCGCGACGCGCTGGAGCAACAGACCGCGACCGCCGATATCCTCAAGGCCATCGCGAGCTCGCCGACCGAGGTGCAACCTGTGCTCGACGTCGTGGCGAAGGCCGCCGTGCGCTTTTGCGGCGCGACCGATGCGATGATCCAACTGCGCGACGGCGACGGCCTGATCCCGTCCGCCCACGAAGGGCCCCTGAGCTACGATGCCGGCACTCGCCGGTCACTCGACCGCGCTGTCAGGGAGGGCCGGACGTTCCATTTCCCGGACATGGAGGCGCTCGATCCGGTCGAGTTCGCGACCGCCCGCAGGCTCGCGAGCCAGCACGGCTTCCGCGCCGCCGTCGCCACGCCGCTCATGCGCGAGAGCACGGCCATCGGCAACATCGTCCTGCGCAAGGTCGAGCCCGGCCCGTTTGCGCCGCAGCAGATCGCGTTGCTCGAAACCTTCGCCGCGCAGGCGGTGATCGCCATCGAGAACGTGCGGCTGTTCACCGAGCTGCGCGAAGCGCTGGAGCAGCAGACGGCCACTGCCGACATCCTGAAGGCCATCGCCAGCTCGCCGACCGACGTCCAGCCGGTGCTGGAAGCCGTCACCAGGGCGGCGCTCCGGTTCTGCGGCGCGCCCGACGCGCTCGTCCTGTTGCGGGACGGGGACGAGAACGTCGTTGCCGCGCATCAGGGCACGCTCACGGCAACCCTGGGGTTGCGCAGGCCGATTGGCGGCAACTTCAGCGGCCAGGCCCTGCTGGAGGGTCGCACCCTTCAGATCGCCGACGTCGACGACCTCGATCCGGCCGTCTACGCTGGCGTATTGGCCCTGGCCCGGGAACACAAGTGGCGTTCCTCCGCCGCCGCGCCGATGATGCACGGCGGCAAGGCCATCGGCTGCGTCGTGCTGCGCAAGCCGGAGCCGGGCCTTCTGTCGCCCCGTCAGATCGCGCTCCTGGAAACCTTCGCCGCGCAAGCCGTTATCGCCATCGAGAACGTGCGCCTGTTCACCGAGTTGCGCGAGTCGCTCGACCAGCAATCTGCAACCTCCGACGTCCTCAAGGTGATCGCCAGCTCGCCGACCGACGTCCAGCCCGTGCTCGACGCGGTTGCAAAGGCAGCACAACGATTCTGCGGTGCCGCCGATGCCGTCATCTCTTTGCGCGAGGGTGACGAGTTCGTCCGGGCTGCGCACGAGGGGTCGATGCCTTTCGTACTGGGCCGCAGTACGCTCGATCGCAGCTCGATCAGCGGATGCGCCATCGTCGACGCCCGCACCACTCACATTCCCGACTTGGGAGCCCTCGGCGCTCACGACTTCGCGACGTCGCAGACCCTGGCTGTTGGTTCGGGCGCCCGCGCCGCTTTGGCGGCGCCGATGCTGCGCGAAGGCGTCGCCATCGGCTGCATCCTGCTGCGACGGACCGTTGCTGGGCCCTTCACTTCAAAGCAGATCGAATTGCTCGAGGCCTTCGCCGCGCAAGCCGTCATCGCCATCGAGAACGTGCGCCTGTTCACCGAGCTCAGCGAGGCGCTGGAGCAGCAGACGGCGACCGCCGAGATCTTGCGCGTGATCTCCCAGTCGCCGACGGACGTCAGCCCGGTGCTGACCGCCGTGGCCAAGGCCGCCTTGAAGTTCTGCGGCGCGCGCGACGCCCTGGTCAGCCTGCGCGACGGCGACACCTGGTTCATCGCCGCGCACGAGGGCCCGATCGAGGCCACGCTTGGGCCGAGACCGCTGACCCGGGGGACGGCACCCGGCCGGGTCATGGTGGACGGTACGGTGGTGCATGTCGCCGATCTCCAATCGCCCGAAGCGGACGACTTTCCGGAGGCGCGGGAGTTCGGCGCGCGCGAGGGCTTCCGTGCGGTGCTGGCGGCGCCGCTGCTGCGGGACAATGTGCCGATCGGCGCCATTTCCCTGCGGCGACCCGACCCGGGGGCCTTCACCCCCAGTCAGGTCGACCTGCTCGAGAGCTTCGCGGCGCAGGCCGTCATCGCCATCGAGAACGTGCGCTTGTTCACCGAGTTGCGCGAAGCGCTGGAGCAGCAGACGGCCACTGCCGAGATCTTGCGGGTGATTTCCCAGTCGCCGACGGACGTCAGTCCGGTGCTGACGGCCGTGGCCAAGGCCGCCTTGAAGTTCTGCGGCGCGCGCGACGCCGTGGTCAGTCTGCGCGACGGCGACACCTGGTCCATCGTCGCGCACGAAGGTCCGGTCGACGCCCTTCCCGGACCGCGACGGCTGAATCGCCATACCGCGCCCGGCCGGGCAATGGTCGACGGCAAGGTCGTGCAAATCGCCGATCTTCAGTCGGCTGAAGGAGACGAATACCCGGATGGTCGCCAGCTCGGCGCCAGGAGCGGCTTCCGGTCGGCGCTGGCGGCGCCCCTGATGCGGGACGACGTGGCGATCGGCGCGATCACCTTGAGACGACCCGAGCCCGGGACATTCACGTCGAACCAGGTCGAGCTGCTCCAGAGCTTCGCCGCGCAGGCGGTGATCGCCATCGAGAACGTGCGGCTGTTCACCGAGCTCAGCGAGTCGCTGGAGCGGCAGACGGCGACCGCCGACATCCTGAAGGCCATCGCGGACTCGCCGACCGATGTTCAGCCGGTGCTCGACGCGGTGGCGAAGGCGGCAGTGCGCTTCTGTGGCACGACCGACGCGATCGTCCACTTGAGGGACGGCAACGAGTACGTCGTCGTCGCCCATGAAGGACCCTTGCAAGGCACCGTGGGCTTGCGCCGCCCCCTCGATGCCAATCCTCACTTCCGCGCCGTGATGTCCGACGGCAGGACGATCCACTATTCGGACATCCAGGCCCTCGATGGTCGGGAGTTTTCCGCCTTGCGCCAGGTTGCAGCGGATGTCGGCTTCAGGGCTGCCACCGCGACACCGCTCTTGCGGAAAGGGACGGCCGTCGGCTCCATAAGCCTGCGCCGCATCGAGCCGGGGCCGTTCACGCCACGGCAGATCGAGCTGCTGCAGACCTTCGCGGCGCAAGCCGTGATCGCCATCGAGAACGTGCGGCTGTTCACCGAGCTGCGCGACTCGCTCGAGCGGCTCAAGGCGGCGCAGGCCAACCTGATCCAGTCCGAGAAGATGGCCTCGCTCGGCCAGCTCACGGCGGGCATCGCGCACGAGATCAAGAACCCGCTGAACTTCGTCAACAACTTCGCGACGCTCTCGGTCGAGCTGCTGGACGAGCTGAAGGAGACCACGGCGGCCGCGCTCGCCACGCTCGACGAGGACACGCGCGCGGAGGTCGACGAGACGATGGCGCTGCTGGTCGGCAATCTCGGCAAGATCGCCGAGCACGGCAAGCGCGCCGACGGCACCGTCAAGAGCATGCTGAGCCACAGCCGCGGCGGCTCGGGCGACTGGACGCCGTCCGACATCGATGCGCTCGTGGAGGAGGCGTTGAACCTCGCCTATCACGGCGCGCGCGCGCAGGACAAGGAGTTCAACGTCACCCTCGAGCGCGACCTCGCCAGGAGCCTCGCGCCGATCGAGGTGGTGCCGCAGGACGTGACGCGGGTGTTCCTGAACCTGATCGGCAACGGCTTCTATGCCGTGGCCAAGCGGCGCGGCGCGGCCGACAAGCCGGCGGGCTACCGGCCGACGCTCACGGTCACCACGCGCGATCTCGGCGAGGCGGTCGAGGTGCGCGTGCGCGACAACGGCACCGGCATCCCGCCCGAGGTGCGCGAGAAGCTGTTCCAGCCGTTCTTCACCACCAAGCCGACCGGCGAGGGCACGGGCCTCGGCCTGTCGATCAGCTACGATATCGTGACCCAGCAGCATGGCGGCACGATCGCGGTCGAGAGCGAGCCGGGCGCCTTCACCGAGTTCACCGTGCGGCTGCCGCGCCGGCGGGTGCAAGCCAAAGAGGGAGCGCGATGAGCGTCAGCATTCTCGTGGTCGACGACGAGGCCGACGTGGCCGAGCTGTTCCGTCAGCAGTTCCGGCGCGAGGTCCGGCAGGGCCGCTACGTCATGCATTTCGCCCAGTCGGCCGAGCAGGCGCTCGACATGCTGGGCGGCGACATCCGGCCCGAGCTGATCGTGATCCTGTCCGACATCAACATGCCCGGCATGGACGGGCTCGGGCTGTTGCGCGAGGTCAAGACGCAGCGCGCCGACCTGCCGGTCATCATGGTGACGGCCTACGGCGACGACGAGCGCCGGCGCCGGGCGGCCGAGCTCGGCGCCCGCGAGTTCATCACCAAGCCGGTCGATTTCGAGGTGCTGAAGCGGCAGTTGCAGGCGCTGCCGGTGCCGTCGGCCGGGTCGCCGCCGGTTCCGCCGCCGGCTCCCTTGCCCGAGGGCCGGGGGCCGAGCGCGTGAGCGAGCCCGCCAAGATTCTGGCTGTCGACGACGAGCCCGATTTCGAGCTGCTGCTGAAGCAGCGCTTCCGCCAGCGCATCCGCAAGGGCGACCTCGCCTTCCGCTTCGCGCGCCACGGCGAGGAGGCGCTGGCGGTGCTGGAGGAGGAGCCCGACATCGGCCTGCTGCTGCTCGACATCAACATGCCGGTGATGGACGGGCTGACCCTGCTCTCCGAGCTGCGCGCGCGAAAATCGCCGGCGCGGGCGGTGATCGTGTCGGCCTACGGCGACATGGCCAACATCCGCACCGCCATGAACCGCGGCGCCTTCGATTTCGTCACCAAGCCGGTCGACCTCGCCGACCTCGAGGCGACCATCGACAAGACGCTGGAGACCATCGCCTACGTGCGCGGGCTCGACCGCGAGCGCGCCGACGCCGAGCGGGCGCGCGCCAACCTGGCGCGCTATTTCTCGCCCAACATCGTCGACCTGCTGGCCGACAGCGACCAGCCGCTGGGCCCGGTGCGGCGCCAGACCGTGGCCGTGCTGTTCGTCGACATCGTGGGCTTTACCCGCATGGCAGAAGCCATGGCCCCCGAGGCGGTGGTGGCGATGCTGCGCGAGTTCCACGAGCGCATGGCGGGCCAGATCTTCGCCTGCGGCGGCACGGTGGAGAAATATATCGGCGACGCGATCTTCGCCGTGTTCGGCCTGCCGACGCCCAGCCCGCACGACGCGCTGAACGCGCTGCGCTGCGCGGCGCTGATGCTGCAGGCGCTGGCGGACTGGAACGCCGCGCGCGCGGCGGCCGGCGAGGCGCCGCTCGCCATCGGCATCGGGCTGAATTACGGCCCGGCCGTGCTGGGCGACGTCGGCAGCGAGCACAGCCTGTCCTTCACCGTGATCGGCGACACGGTGAACGTGGCGAGCCGCCTGCAGAGCCTGACCCGCGCGCTCGCCACGCCGCTGGTGGTGGGCGACGCGGTGGTGCAGCAGATCGGCGGCGGCACCCTGCCGCTCGCGCTAAAGGACGGCGGCGAGCGCGAGCTGCGCGGCCGCAGCGGCACCATCCGCATCTGGACCCCGGCGGGGTAGGGGCGGCGGCCCGAGACGATTCCCTACCGAATGAGTTGCCGGATTTCGTCTGTCAATCGACGCTCGTCACCGTGAAAGCTTTCGATCATCGCCTTCAGGAACCGCGCAGGGACGAGCCGGTGAAGATCGACTGGTTGGCCTGCGTGGTCAGCAAGAAATGTAAGGAAGATGGTTTGGGTACGACCGTTGCCCTCGCGGAACGGATGGATCGCATTCAGGGCGGCTATGAAACGTGCGGCGGCGGTCGCGAAGCTCTCCAGCGTCAGTCCCGCGAGGTGCCTCTGCGCCCGGAGATCGGCGAAGAGGCGGTGGATCGTGCGGTCGATGTTCTCAGGATAGCAGAACACGCTCCCGTCCCGGCTGAGACGTACCGTCCGGAACTTTCCCGCCCAGGCATAGACGTCCTGGAACAGATGGCGATGGATGGCCCGATAGTGCCGAAGGCTCAGCCTGCCGGTCGGCAACGGCTCGTCGGCACGTTGGGCTGTGCTCACGGCCTCGAACTCGGCAAGCGCCACGGGCTCGCGAATTCCGGGAAGGTTCGCGAGTACAGTGGTGCCCGGATAGCAGTACGGATCCGCTATGGAGTCGTAGTCGGCGGGCCTAGCGGGCTTTGCCATACTTTCGACGGATCGCCGCGCGACGCTCCTCGGCCGAGAGCCCCTTGCGCTCGAATTCGCGGAAATCGGCTTCCATCGCCGCCGTCGTGCTGATGCCTTCGATGGCGCTGATCTTGGCAAAGGCGCTTCGCCCGATCACGTAGCCTTTCGAAGCGCGCCGTGGCGACCTGGGTGCGGGGACTTTCATGGAGGAAGTTTAGCACGGGTGACGGGAGACACCCATCGCCGGTGTCGTGCGCTGACGCTAAAGCAGCAGCGAGACCAGCCACGGAAGCAGCCCATAAGCGGCGAACAAGATCGCGACGCCGCCGGCGAGGCCCGCGATCGGGATGAAGGCCGCGCGCAGGGTCGGAAGCATGTCGGCCAGGACTGTTCCCGCCGCCTTGGCGAGGTCGCGCCAGAACACACTCATCGGCAGCGCCGTTCCGTCACGGTGCTGCCAGCGCCGGCGGCAAGGCCGGCCCTGCTGCCGCCCGTGCACGAGGACAGCGGCGGGCGCGGGCTGCGCGGCCGCGGCGGCATCCTCCGCGTCCGAGTCCGCATCGGCAGCCGCATCCGCCTCGG
Source organism: Reyranellaceae bacterium (assembly GCA_046349335.1). Taxonomy (GTDB): domain Bacteria; phylum Pseudomonadota; class Alphaproteobacteria; order Reyranellales; family Reyranellaceae; genus Reyranella. Next base: position 196,853 of record JAXMCO010000001.1, on the reverse strand, counting down.
GACACCAGCGCCGGCGGCGGCGGCCTGATCGCGGACGCCCCTCACTTTTCCCGGAGCGAGGGGCAGCGCCGGGCGGCCCGGACGCGGTAGGCTCGGCGCGCTATCGGCACAGGAGGAGGGGACGGTCATGTCGGGCAGCGCGAGGCGGGGGCGCCCTTTCGGGCGCGAGGAGATCGGCGGCTGGTTCGACGGCGAGAAGGGTCTGATCGACAAGACCATCTACGTCGACCCGGACATCTACGAGCTCGAGCTCGAGCGGGTGTTCGCGCGTGGGTGGAACTTCATGTGCCACGAAAGCCACATATCCGAGATCGGCGACTATTTCACCAGCTACATCGGCGAGGACCAGGTCATCGTCGTGCGCGACGAGAACCGCGCCGTCCAGGTCCTGCTCAACACCTGCACCCACCGCGGCAACGCGCTGTGCCGCGCCGAGATGGGCAACGCCAGATCCTTCCAGTGCACCTATCACGGCTGGACGTTCGGCCTCGACGGCAGGCTGCAGGCCGTGCCGGGCGGCGCGAGCTTCTACCGCGACAAGCTCGACACCGCGCAATGGGCGCTGCGCAAGGCTGCCAAGGTCGAGCACTACAAGGGCTTCCACTTCGCCACCCTCGATCCCGCCGCGCCGTCGCTGCACGATTATCTGGGCGAGGTCGGCCGCATCGGCATCGACCAGATGGCCGTGCACGGCGAGCTGGTCGCGGTCGACGGCGTGCAGAAGAACGTGATCGACTGCAACTGGAAGATCGCCGTCGACAACCTGTTCGACTGGTATCACGTGAGCTTCAGCCACCGCTCGGCCATCCGCGTCGGCTTCGTCGCCGCCTCCGTCATGCAGCCGATGCAGCAGATGGTGATGCTGGGCGAGTACGGCCACGCCATCGGCGGACCCGGCGTCTCGCAGGAGCAGCAGGCCGTGCTCGACGCGCTGAGCGACGAGGAGCGCGCCCGGCTCGACACGCTGAGCTTCGAGGAGCGCGCCAAGCTCGCGCCCCGCATCAGCGAGCGCCGGCCGATCCGCCCGCGCCGCATGAAGCAGGTGATGGGCCCGGCCGGCGTTCGCGCCATGGGCCATCCCAACATCTTTCCCAATCTGTGGATCTCGACGCGGGCGCTGCAGCTCAGCCTGCGCCTGCCGCGCGGGCCGCTGAAGACCGAGGTCTGGTGGTTCACCTTCGTGCCCAAGAGCTACACGCCCGAGCAGCGCCGCGCGATGATGCGATTCATGACGCATTCGTTCGGCCCGGCCGGCCTGCTCGAGCAGGACGACGGCGAGAACTGGACCTACAGCACCAAGGCAGCGCTCGGCCGCGTCGCCCGGCGGTGGCCGCAGAACCTGCAGATGGGGCTGGGCCAGGACGAGGTGCGCGAGGACCCGTCGGGCCAGCGCAGCATCGAGACGCACGTCAACGAGCACGCCCAGCGCTGGCACTATCGCTGCTGGACCGACTGGCTCCAGGCCGAGAGCTGGGACGAGCTCCAGCGCACCCGCACACCGTCGCCGACGGGGAGGATCTAGCGATGTCCGTCGCCGCACCCACCGAGGCGGAAAACGCTCTCGCCGCGTCGCCCGAGGCGCAGAGCGGCCTCGCCGCGCTGCCGCTCGCCGACCGCATGGCCCTGCACTTCCTCGTCGAGCAGTTCCTGTTCCACGAGGCCTGGCTGCTCGACCAGCGGCGCTACCGCGAATGGCTGGCGCTGATCGCCGAGGACATCCATTACTGGATGCCGATCCGCCGCACGGTCGCGGTGCGCGACATCGACCGCGAGTTCACCCGCGTCGGCGACATGGCCTATTTCGACGACGACCGCAGGGACCTCGCGATGCGGGTGGACAAGCTCTACACCGGCTCGTCCTGGTCGGAGGATCCGCCGTCGCGCACGCGGCATTTCGTCGGCAACGTGCAGATCGTCGACCTCGAGGGCGACCTCGTCTCGGTGCGCTCCTCGCTCCACCTCTACCGCTCGCGCCTGGAAGGCGTGACCGACAGCTTCTGCGCGCGCCGCGAGGACCGCCTGCGGCGCGCCGGCGAGAGCTTCCGCCTCCAGCGCCGCCACATCTACCTCGACCATACCGTCATCCACGCCACCAACCTGTCCACCTTGTTCTAGGGCCGACCCCGGCGCGGTGGTCGCGGAGAGCGCCGCCCGCTGGCCCCTGCGGCCCCCCCCCTGTCTCTCGAATCCCTCCCCCTCTCGAATCCCTCCCCCGTCATACGGGGGAGGTGCCCCGTCCTACGGGGCGGAGGGGAGGGCCGCACACAAGATGATTCCGATTCCGACGTCGGGCTCGGAGGATCTCGACCGCGGCCCTCCCCTCCGCCCCCTGCGGGGGCACCTCCCCCGTATGACGGGGGAGGGATTCGAGAGGGGCGGCTGTCATGGCGTGTGACGGGGGGAGGGGTCGAGAGGGGCGGCTGCCATGGCGTGTGACGGGGGGAGGGGTCGAGAGGGGCGGCTGCCATGGCGTATGACGGGGAGGGGCTCGATGTGTGCGGGTGCCCATCCGCATGACCGAGGGGCTCGAGATGCGCCCGCGCCGTTTCCCGGGCGAGCGGGCGGGATCGACGTGCCGGAAGCGGCGGGCGGCAGCGGCCTTCAGCGCTTCCAGGATTTCCGCCATGCCGCGAACTCGGACGGCCTGACCTGATAGCGGGCGAAGTTTCCTTCGTGCAGGCCGAGCAATTCAGCTTCGGCGACTTCCCGGAAATGCTCGCGGTCGTGCTCCGGAATGGTCTGCCCGGTCCATCGCCGGATTTCGGATGCCGCCTGCCTCCTGGTCACGGCTTCGCGGACGATGCGCCCGATCAGCGCGCGAAGCTGGGCGCGGTATTGCATGCGGAAGAGATCGGGCTCTCCCAGCGACTGCCTGACCGCCTTGTAGCGGTCGGCCGAGCGTTCGTAGGCCCAGAGGAAGACGTCCCGGAGCAGCTCGACGCGGCGCAGCTCGTAGAGCCCGAGCACGGCCTGCAGGTAGGTTTCGCGCGGCACCTCGGCGAACGAAAGCGGCGCCAGGTTTCCTTTGATCAGGGGGATATTGGCGGCGAGGCGGGAGACGCGCTTGTTCACATCGTCGAAGGGCTGCAGGTAGGGAAGCTGCACCATGACGAAGAAGGCCTGCTCGAAGGGATCGGCGATGGCACCGGCCTTTGCCAGAATTTCCTGAAAGCATTCGTCGATGATCTGAGGCACTTCCAGGGGGTGGAAGGCCGAGCGTTCGATGAGGACGGGAATGCGGCGCAGCCGTCCGGCCGCGTCGGGATCGGCGAGCAGGTTGTTCGCCAGCAGGGCATGCAGATTGAGCAGGGTCATGCGGTCGAAGCCGATGTCCTGTGCCCCGCTCACCAGGAACTCGATCGCATCCTTGTGGTTGAGGATCATCTGAGCCTCGATCCGATCCTTGCCTTCGGCCTCCTGTCCGAGATCGATCAGGCGTCTGGTGTCGAGGAGCGAATAGGTGTTGCCTTCGAGGCGGCTCGAGTTCCAGGCAAGATCGATCAGCAGCCGGCTCAGGATCTGCCGGGCGTAGGTGCCGGCCGGCTGCGGCGCGATCCGCGGCGTGCCGACCGCGCGCAGGCGCGCGCGCTGCGGCGCGCTCAGATAGAAGGTCTGGTTGGGTCGGTAGGCATCGAGAAAAGCCCGCTCGTAGCCGACCGGCTTGCGGGCCGCGACCGGGCGGCGGACATGGTCGCGGATTTTGGTTCCCGGCCTCGAAAGCGGGACCGTCGCGACGATTTCGCCGGCGCCCCGAGCCTTGGACCTCGGGCGGGCGGTGCCGGTGGTATCGGCGAGGCGCGGCGGGAAGTAGCGCGCCCATCGCCGCTCGCCCTCCCTAAAAAGCCGCTTGCGGTCGACCAGGCTCTTGAGGCGGAACTGCAAGGTGCGCGGCGGCGGCGGCGACGCCAGCGCCCCGGCGATCTGCCGGGCGCTCGCGCCCTTGCCGCCGTGGCGGCGAACCACCGCCTCGATCTCCTTCAGACGGTCTTCGTCGATGACCCTGGCCATTGCTGCGCATAGCCCTCTATCCGCAAGATAGCGAACCTATGCGCAATCTTCAAGCATAAGCGCAATGTAGGGGCCTATGCGCAATCGATCTTGCGCATAGGCTCCTTGCTCGCGCCTGGCGGCCCGCTGGATCGGGGACACGGGCTCGAACGCCTCTCGACCAGCGATCGCGGCCGCTCGCGGCGGGAAGGCCCGTCCCCGGGGTGGCCGAAGCGAAGGCGTCGACCGGGGGGCGGCTCCGCCCTCCTGCCGGCCTCCCATCGCTGCGCTTCCCCGCGCTCGACCTGCCTGTCGGCAATCGAGGCCGTCCAGGGGGCGGCCTCGCCGGATAGGCCCGTTGCGTAATCTCTCGCGAGCGCGGCGCGGCGTCGTGCGATAACGGCGGCGTCGGAAAAGGAGTCACGGTCATGCGATTGCGCGACGAAGTCATCCTGATCAGCGGCGGCGCGTCCGGCCTGGGGCGGGCCGTGGTCGACCGGCTCCTCGAGGAAGGCGCGCGGGTCGGCGTGCTCGACCGTTCGGCGCGCGGGCTCGCCGAGCTCGCCGCCGCCCGGGGCGATGCCGTCGTCGGGGTCGAGGGCGACGTCCGCTCGCTGGCCGACAATCGGCGGGCGGTCGCCGCCTGCGTCTCGCGGTTCGGCAAGCTCGATTGCGCTATCGGCAATGCCGGCATCTGGGACTTCTCGACCGACCTGCTGGCGCTGCCCGACGAAGCCGTCGACCGGGCCTTCGACGAGGTCTTCCACATCAACGTGAAGGGCTATCTGCTGCTGGCCAAGGCCGCGCTCGAGGCGCTGGTCGAGAGCCGAGGCTCGATGATCTTCACCATCTCCAACGCCGGCTTCTATCCCGACGGCGGCGGCCCGCTCTACACCGCGAGCAAGCATGCGGCGGTCGGCCTGGTGCGCCAGCTCGCCTTCGAGCTCGCGCCCCGGGTCAGGGTCAACGGCGTGGCGCCGGGCGGCATCTCGACCGATCTGCGCGGCCCCGATTCGCTCGGCATGGCGCAACGCTCGATCGCCGATATCGATCTCGCCAGGACCGCGCCCGAGCGCGTGCCCATCGGCCTGCTGCCGACGGCGAGGGACTACGCCGCGGCCTATGTGTTCTTCGCCTGCCGCGCCGACAACGTGCCGGCCACCGGCAGCATCCTGAACTACGACGGCGGCTTCGGCATCCGCGGCCTGCGCCGGACGATGGGCGGGCGCGACTTGCCCGAACGCATCGCCGCGCGCGACAAACGCGGAGGGCAGCCCTGATCGACGGCGAAGTCTCGGTGCGGGCGCCCGCCAGTCTCGACGGCGCGGCCGCGGTCGTGGATGCCGACGCCTGGCTGGGCCGCGCGCCACCACCTGGCTGGGCCGCGCCACCGCCGGCGAGCCGCCGCTCGCTATCGGCATCGGGCCGAACGAAGGCCCGGCGCTGCCGGCCCCTGTGCGGCATCGCTGCAGCGCCGTCCGGCGCCGGGAACATTGGCGAAGGCGGCGCGGCGTGCCTATATTCCGGCCGACACGGGGTTCCCTGCCGGCGCCGAGCATGGGCGACGGGAAAGGCGGTTTTTCATGGCGTCCAAGACCGATGCGCTGGCGACGTTCCTGACCGAATCGCAGGCGCGCGCGGAAAAGAGCAGCGGCCCTTCGCCGGACGACGATTCGGCGTTCGCCGGCAAGGTCGTCCTGCTGACGATCCTCGCCAAGCAGACCGAGCCCATGCCGCTCGACTTCCTGAGGATGCGCGCGGAGCTGCCGCAGGTCGAGTTCGACCGGGTGCTCAACTACCTGATCCAGATGCGCTGGGTCGATCCGCGCGACAACGGCTTCTGCCTCACCGATGCCGGCCGCGAGGCGGCCGAGCAGGAGCGCCAGCGCCTGCTGCGCTTCGGCTAGCGCACCCCGATCCCGCCGCGGCCTCCCCCTGTCGACTAGGCTTCGTTCTCCTCCCCCGATGACGGAGGAGGAGAAGAGGTGCCTGCTCCGGAGCGGCTTCGCTGGTGAGACCGTGACGGCCAGCCCCAGGCGAATGCCGGTGCGAACGGCGACACCTGTGCGAACGCCGACACTCCTGCGGCCGCCGATGCGAATACCGGTGCGATTGCCGGTTGGCACGTACCTGCAAGTTGCTAGACTGTCCGCCCGCCTCTTGTCGTGGTGGTGAACATGCTGGAGTTCATCCGGAAATTCCTGCCGGAGAATCTCGCAGGGGCGCTCCTCGCCGTCGCCCTGGCGCTCGCCTGCGCGGTGGCCGGCATCCTGCTGCTCCACGCCGCGCGCCAGCTCTTCGCGCTGAAGGATCGCAGCGAGCGCGACTACGAGCGCGCGGTCAACCGGGCCGGCGTCGGCATCGTGCTGCTGGCCGCCTCGGTGGTGTTCTTCGCCACCGCGCTGCTGGCCGATCAGCGGGCGTGGATCATCGCCGGCACCAGCGTCTTCCTGTTCGGCGCGGCGGTCGGCGCGGCCGAGCTGATCTCGCGCTACAAGGACAATCCGGTGCGCGCGCTGCTCACGGCGCCGGGCTTCTTCTATGTGTTCCTGAACGCCGCCGGCTCGGCCGCCGCGCTCTACCTGATCTACGTGTTCCGCGAGCCTCTGGGCTTCGTCGCCAAGGACACGACCGAGTGGCCGGACGATCCGGGCACGCTGGTCAAGGCGGTGCTCATCGCCGGCTCCTCGTCGCTGGTGTTCTTCCGCTCCGCCATCTTCAAGTTCCGGGTCGGCGATTCCGACCTGGCGATCGGGCCGTCGATCGTGCTCGACACGCTGTCGGCTGCCGCCGACCGCGCCGTCGATCGCAACATGGCGGGCCCGCGCGCCGTGCTGGTCCACGAGCTGATGGCCGACATCGCCTTCGACAAGGCCGCCGCGATCTTGTCGCAGCATTGCGTGGCGCTGATGCAGAACGTGTCGAGCGAGGAATCGCAGCGCATCGTCGGCATCGTCAACAAGCTGCGCGCCGACAAGGACATCCCCGACAAGATCAAGACGCTCAATCTCGGCCTCGCCTTGCTGTCGGTGGTGGGCGAGAAGGTGCTGCGCACCGCCGTCGAGTATCTGCGCGCCGACCTGCAGGACTCGACGGCCAAGCTCCTGAACGAGGTGGTGAGCGTCATGCACTCGGTCTCGTTCGAGAAGGCGCGCCGCATCCTGCCGACCTACTGCTTCGCGCTGTGGCCGAGCACGATCCCCGACGACGTGGCGCAGAAGCTGTTCCTCGATCTCAAGGCGCTGGCCGAGCTGTCGCCGCAGGAGGCGCCGGAGAGCTACAAGTCGCTGTTCCTGGGCATCCGGCTCGCCCGCGCCACCGACGGCGCGACACTCCGCAAGGCGGTCGAGGATCTGGGCGACGCCATCAAGCCCGCCCGCCTCGCCGCACCCGAGCCGGCGGAGCCCGGGCCGGCGACGACGACGGCGACGACGGTCGCCTCGGGTGGCGGGGCGGTGACGCCGACGGGAGGGACGCCGCCTGTCGCCGTGACGCCGACGACGATTGTCGGGATGCCGCCCGCTGCCGTGCCGCCGGCATCGACGACGGTTGCCGGGGCACCGCCTGTCGCCGCATCGCCGACGTTGCCAGCCGCCCCGGCGGCGGCCCAGCCTGTTGCAGGCGCCTCGCCATCGGCCGGCGCCTCCGCCACCGCCGGAGCGCCGACCGCGACGCCCCCGGCCGGCGACGCGACAGGACCGGCCGGCCCGGATGCCTCCGGCCCGTCCGCGCCCGACGCGTCCGCGCCGGACCCGGCCGACAAGCCGGAAGCCTCGGCGAGTTCCAAGCCGCCCGCGCCCGTGCCGGGAGTGCCATCGGCTGAGCAGGCCACGAAGCATCCCGGTCCTGACGCCGCCGCCGTGCCTCCACCGGCCACGAAGCCCGACAAGACTCCGGCTGGCCCCGACAAGACGCCGGCCGGTTGAGCGACAGCCGCCGCCGCGCGGCGCCGTGAGCGAGCCCCGCCGCCCGCGCGGCACGCTCGTCGTCGTGCAAGCTGCGCGGCACGAACATCGCCGTGGCGGCCTTGACCGGCACATCGATGTGAGACATTTTTGTCTCACCATGAGCACCACTGCCACGGTGCGCGATCTGCGCAACCGCTTCCCGGAAATCCGCAAGCGCCTGGAGTCCCAAGGGGAGGTGCTGGTGACGGAGAGAGGAAAGCCGCGCTATCGCCTGACGTTCTATGCCCCGCCGAAGAAGGCGGCGCCGCCGACCGTCGATTTCTGGGAGCGCCTGAAATCGTACCAGCCGCGGCGGATGACGAGGGCGCAGGCGCGCCAGCTCCATGACGAGAATCGCGGCGACCGCTGAAAGCAGCTACGCCGACGCGAGCGCGCTGCTGAAGCTCTATCTGCACGAGCCCGAATCGCGCGCCGTGGCCGCGTGGGCCGGCCGTTCGCGCGGGCCGCTCGCCGTCACGCTCTTCGGGCGGGTCGAGGTCGTCAACGGCATCGGCCTGGCCTCGGCGCGCGGGTTCGTGTCCCCGTCTGTTCATAAGGCGGCCTTGGCGGCTCTGGACGACGATTTCGCGCAGGGCCGTCTGGTGCTGGCGGACGTCTCGTGGCGCGTGGCGTTGCGCCTCGCCGACGAGATCAGCCGCAAGCGAACGCCGGCGCTGGCCTGCCGGATGCTCGATATCCTGCACGTCGCGAGCGCCCTGACGCTCGAGCGCCGGCACTTCCTGACCTTCGATGCCCGGCAGCGCAAGCTGGCGCAGGCGATGGGGTTGAAGCCGGTCGTCTTGCGCTAGGGGCGCCGGCCAGCGCGCCCGTCCGTCCGCGACGTCACCCGCCCATCCACGCTGCCAGCGGCCCGCCCATCCACGACGTCACCGCGCGCCTCGATCGTCCAATGCTTTGTCCGAGCACGAGGGACGGGCATCGGCCTCCCGCGTCGCCGGTCGGCGTCTGCCCCTGCGGAGATGCCTCTCACGCTCGCCGGGATATTCCGCGCCAGAGGATGGTCACGGTGTGATATGCTTCCAAGTGAGGCCGGGAAGCCGATGTCCGACGAGGAAATGCCGCCGGGGTTCGCCTACCTCGGTTGCGTTGTCGAGGATGCCATGTCGAAGGTGACCGTACCGCAATTCATCGAGAGCACCGCCGGACAGGTGGCGGCCGAGCTCGCGCGCCGGGGCATCTCGCCGGACCAGCCCGTGACGCTCGTCCTCGAGCCCGCCGACTGGCTGACCGAGGCGCGGCGCTTCGCTCGACCGAAGGTGATCGAGGCGGGCTTGTCGGACGACGACATCGACCGCCTCATCAAGCAGGCGCAAGCGGAAGTCGAGCCCTTGCTGCGTAAATGAGGCTGGTTGTCGATACCAACGTCTTGGTCAGTGCCGCGTCTCGAGGATGCTTCGCAGCCCCGCGCCGTGGGGTGGGTCGACAGGTTCGGCGGACTGCTCAAGAGCGTGGCCACCGAAGGGCAGGTCCTCGAGGTGTTGCAGCGGCCGTACTTCGTGTCGAAGCTGCAGCCCTTCTACCTCGACAACGTGCGCCGGATATTTTCCAAGGCCGAGCTGGTGACGATCACCGAGACGGTCGCGGCATGCCGCGACCCGAGCGACGACAAGTTCCTGGAGCTCGCCGTGAACGGCCGCTCCGATCTGATCGTGACCGGCGACATGGACCTGCTGGTGCTCGATCCTTTCCGGGGCATCCCGATCGTCACACCCGGCGCCTTCGGCCACAGTCACGCGCGGGTGACATGAAGGGCGGGGGCAGCACGGCTCGAACAGAGGTATCCAGACCTCTGCGAGCATTGGGATAAGTATGAAGATCAACGGGGCGACTGGGCGAGGTCCCTCGTCCAGGACTTGCCGGGACTGGGCGAAGACAACGAGGACGAAAGAGTTGATCCCTTTCCTGGATGCTTCTCGAGAGCGAAGGGCGAGAAGTCCGGCGCTTGAGCTAGAGTAGCCGCTCCTCCCGCATCTCGACATCTAATGCAGATTAATGCGTCGAGCAGATATCGGAGCGGATGAACCAACACCGCGAGTTGGTATCCTACGTCAGGAAAAGCTGCGCCGAGGCCGGGGCGGCGCACGAGTTTTGCCTGACATGACAGGGCGCGCGACGACCTCCTGCTGGGGGCGCCATAGAACGAGCGACCTGCTGGTTGGACGTCGACCAGAAGGCCACGAGGATTATTGACGTGCTTTTCGTCGGCGAGGGTCACATCAGATGTACGCCGGTGCGTCCGCTCGGCAGAAGCGAGAGACACTGACTCGACTCATGAACTGAGGCGCGCCCCTCCAGTAACGCGCCCCCAGCGCATGAGCTGTCCAATCGATGGGGCAACTCTTCGTCGGAACCCTACCGCCGTGCGCGCAGCTTGATCGTCGCCGAGTAGGCCAGGAGCTTGCGGCCGTTCTGCTCGAGCACGCCGCGCAGGAAGGCGAGCGACTTGCCGTGGCGCGGCACCTCTACGCGCGTGGTCAGCGGGGCGGAGAGATCGCCGGCGGACAAAAACTCGGCGGCGAAGGCCGCCGTGGTCGGCGCCATGCCGGTCACCAGGCCGGCGGCGCGCGTCACCGCGGAGTCGGCGAAGCTCATCATGTAGCCGCCGTGCAGCACGCCGCCCGAGTTGCACATGTGCGGCAGGGTCGGCTGGATCAAGGTCGCGCCGTCGGTCTCGCGGCGCGCGAAGGAGGGGCCGATGTGGCGCGAGTAGACGCTCGCCGTGGTCAATTGCTCGAAGCCGGCCGGCACGCTCTGCGGTGCCGCCTCCAGCGTTGCGGGCGTGGCCTCCGCCGCCGCCTTGCGCGCCATCGCCTTGGCGCGCGCGACGTGGCGCACCACGCCCGACCACAGCGCGATCGTGCGACTCTCCTGCGTCAGGGTTCCGCGCGCGAAGGCTAGCCGGCCGGTCACCTGCAACGGCTCGCCGGTCGCCTCGAGCGGCGGGCCAATGCGGCCGGCGTCCAGGAATTCCACGGCGATCGAGACGGTCATCGCGAAGCTCGTGTTGGTGCCGCCGTCGGCGGCGCGGCCGGCCACCAGGCAGAGCGCGTAGTCGGCGAAGGTCAGGATGGCGCCGCCATGCACGCCGCCCACGTAGTTGCCGTGGCGCGGCAGGGTCGGCAGCACGCAATGCACGCTGCCGGCGCGGCCCGCCTCGCCGTCGATCTTGAAATAGAACGGCCCGACATGATCCTCGAACGGATCGGGCGGCACGAAGGTCGAGTAGCGGCCGAGGTCGATGGAGTCGGGCATTCGGTTGGGCTCTTGTGAAGGCGCGCGCGGGCGCTCTAATAGAGCGAATTCTCCTGCATCACAAAGTCCCACGGAGCGAAACCTCATGGCGGCGAATCCCCTCGCGGCGGCGCACAAGATCGACATCGCGTGGGAGCGCCGGCCGGCCGGCGTGGTGGCGCACGTCACCTACGATTATGCGCGCCGGCTGAACGTGCTCGGGCCGCCCGCGCTGCTCGACCTCACCGAGGCCTTCCAGTCGCTGGCGCGCGAGGCCGACCTGCGCTGCGTGGTGCTCGCCGGCGCCGGCGGCCGCGCCTTCATCGGCGGCGCCGACATCAACCACATGGCGGGGATGCGAAGCTCGGAGGACGGGCGGCGCTTCATCACCATGGTCCACCAGCTCTGCCAGGCGATTCGCGATTGCCCGGTGCCGGTGATCGGCCGGCTCGAAGGCTACACGCTGGGCGCCGGGCTCGAGGTCGCCGCGGCGTGCGACCTGCGCATCGCCACCGATACGGCGCATTTCGGCATGCCCGAGGTCAAGGTCGGCGTGCCCTCGGTGGTCGAGGCGGCGCTGCTGCCGCGCCTGATCGGCTGGGGCCGCACCTCGCGGCTGCTGCTCACGGCGGAGACCATCGACGCGGCCAAGGCCGAGGCCTGGGGCTTCGTCGAGGAAGTGGTGCCGGCGACCGAGATCGGCGCGGCGGTCGAGCGTTGCGTGGCCGCGATCGTCGAGGCGACGCCGCTCGCGGTGCGCGCGCAGAAGCGCCTGATGCGGCGCTGGGAGCGGCTGCCGCTCGACGAGGCGGTGCAGGCCGGCATCGACTCCTTCGCCCAGTCGGTCGCCGAGGGCGAGCATATCGAGCGCATGACCGCCTTCATCCATCGCAAGCGGGGGGCGTCATGAGCGACGCCAGCAGCAGCAGCAGCGCTCGCGCCCGCGGCGGCCCGGCGACGGCCCGCGTTCGCATCGGCTGCCACTCCGGCTTCTGGGGCGACACCGAGACGGCGGCCGCCCAGCTCGTGCGCGGCGGCGACGTCGACTACCTGGTGAGCGACTATCTGGCCGAGGTCACCTTGTCGATCATGGCGGCGCAGAAGCTGCGCAACCCGCAGGCCGGATACGCCGTCGATTTCGTCAGCGTGGTGATGGCGCCGCTCGCCCGCGAGATCGCCGACCGCGGCATCAAGGTGATCACCAACGCCGGCGGCATGAATCCGCTGGCCTGCCGCGACGCCGTGCTCGCGGCCTGCGCGGCGGCGGGCGTGTCGCTCCGCGTGGCCGTCGTGCTGGGCGACGATCTCCTGCCGCGCGTCGACGAGCTTCGTGCCCTCGAGGTGCGCGAGATGGACACCGGCCAGGCGCTGCCGGCGCGCATCGCCAGCATGAACGCCTATCTCGGCGGCTTCCCGATCGCGCGCGCCCTCGCCGAGGGCGCCGACGTGGTGATCACCGGCCGCTGCGTCGACTCGGCGGTGACCTTGGGTGCGCTGATCCACGCCTTCGGCTGGACCATGGACGATCACGATGCGCTGGCCGCCGGCACGCTGTGCGGCCACATCATCGAGTGCGGCGCGCAGTGCAACGGCGGCAACTTCACCGACTGGCGCCTGGTGCCGGATTACGACGCGATGGGCTTTCCGGTGGCCGAGGTTTCGGCCGACGGCAGCTTCGTGCTCGGCAAGCCCGCCGGCACCGGCGGCCTGATTACGCCGGCCACCGTGGCCGAGCAGATGCTCTACGAGATCGGCGACCCGCGCGCGTACATCGTGCCCGACGTGGTGTGCGATTTCACCCACGCGACCTTCGAGCAGGTGGGTAAGGACCTGGTGCGCGTCACGGGCGCCAAGGGCCGGCCGCCGACCGACAGCTACAAGGTGTCGACGACCTGGCCCGACGGCTACAAGCTCGGCGCCATCTTCATGCTGGGCGGCCGCGAGGCCGTCGCCAAGGGCCAGCACAGTGCGGAGGCCATCATCAAGAAGACGCGCCGCCTGTTCCGCGAGAAGAACCTCGGCGACTACCGCGAGGTGTCGATCGAGATCATCGGCGGCGAGGCGACCTACGGCCCGCATGCGCGCGCACAGGACTCGCGCGAGGTGGTGGTCAAGATCGCCGCCCGCCACGACCAGAAGGAGGCGCTGGCGCTCCTGGGCCGCGAGATCGCGCCGATGTCGACCGGCGGCGTGGTCGGCATGACCGGCAGCTTCGGCGCCGGCCGCGTCGCGCCCTCGCCGGTGATCCGCATGTTCTCCTGCCTGGTGCCCAAGGCGCTGGTGCCGGTCACGGTCGAGCTCGACGGCCGCACCATCGCGCTGGAGCGGGGCGCCAAGAGCGGCGGCTTCACGGCCGACCAGCTCCCGGTCGAGCCGCCGCCGCTGCCGTCGCCCGTGTATGCGGCGGGCGTAGGTGCGAGGAGCGGCGCTGCCGGCGCGGGTGCGGGGAGCGCCGTCGCCGGCGCGGTGGCCACCGTCCCGCTGATCGCGCTGGCCTACGGCCGCTCCGGCGACAAGGGCGACAACGCCAATATCGGCATCTTCCCGCGCCGCGCCGAGCACCAGCCCATCCTCGACGCCGAGCTGACGGAGGAGGCGGTCGCGCGCTGGTTCGCCCACCGCATCCACGGCAAGGTGACGCGCTGGCGCCTGCCCGGCATCCACGGCTTCAACTTCCTGCTGCGCCAGGCGCTGGGCGGCGGCGGCATGGCCTCGATCAAGGCCGACCCGCTCGCCAAGGCCTTCGCCCAGATGCTCCTGGACATGCCGATCCGCGTGCCCGCCGCGCTGGCCAAGGAGCTGGCGGCGGCATAGCGCCGCTCGGCGCGGCAGGCTCTACGGCTTGGGCGACGCGCGGCGGCGCGGCGCGCGGGTGGAGGCGGGCGGCGCTCGACACCCTCGCCTGCCATTGCGGCGGCGTGGTCGCGTCTTGAGCCGTCGCCGGCGCGTAGCCATCTTGAGGTCGGCAACAGCGAGAGAGCGACATGAGCAACGAGGCCAAGACGCTGATCGAGCGGGCACACGCTCTGCCGCCGGAGGAGCGCAGCGCGCTGGTCGAGGAAGTGCTCGACACGCTCGACCGTGCCGATCCCGACATCGATCGACTGTGGGCGCACGAGGCGACCGACCGTGTGGCCGCCTACCGCCGCGGCGAGCTTGCGGCCAGGGACCTGAGCGACGTGGTTGCCAAATACCGGCTGTGACGGTCCGGCTGGTCGACGCTGCCGAAATCGAAGCCCTGCCAGGTCGTTCATTGGGCTGTCCATCGGCGCGCAGCGCCTGGGCCGTGCGCTCCAGATCGCCGTGCCGGCCATTGGCCGCAACACCGAGCCGTCGCGACGGTGACGGCTCGCGTCCTTCGCCTAAGGATCGATCAGGTGCGCGCGTCCGACGTGCCAGCCACCAACGCGCTGCGAGGTCGAGTGTCGAAGGTTCCTGATCCCTTGTCGCAAGCTCCCTGAAACGGTGACGAGCTTCCCTGTTCCGGTGACGGAATTCCCTGTTAAATTTCCCTGTTCGGTTCCGGCGGATAGCCGCAAAAGCCTTGTTCCACGGCACTTTTCGGCCCTTTCTCCGAGGCGCCGCTTCTTGCGATCAGGGAATTGACAAATCGACGACGGGCCGAGCGGGGCCCCCGCCGCGGTGCTGCCCGATCCCGCCGGGGCCGGCTCTCTCCAATCGATTGGAGAGGCACCCTGTCCTCCGGTCGCGTCGACCGAGCCGATGCATCGTTCATGCCTTCACCGTATGACGGGGAGGGATTCGAGAGGTGTCCGCGCCCGCAGGTCCGGGCCCGTCGCGCGGCGCGCGGACATTTGTGCGCCCGCCATCTCCCACAGCAGCCGCCCACCGCCTCCTACAGCGCCCGCACCGCCGCGCGCGCGATCGGCTCGCCCCATTCCTGCACGAAGTGGCCGGCCTCGGCGATCTCGAGCGGCGGCGGGCAGTTGCGGATGTCTTCGTGCAGCGCGCGCATCACCGGCGGGCCGAGCACGGGGTCGGCCATGCCGATCGCCATCAGGCTCTTGCCCGTCCAGCGCTCGCGCCAGAAGCGGCGGGCGTCGCGCGACAGGGCCGCCCCGCCGGCGTCGGGCCGGTCGGGCACCAGGTTGGGGAAGCGGCGCACGCCCGCCTTGAAGGTCGCGTCGGGATAGGGCGCGGCGTAGGCGGCGGCCTCGCCGTCGGCGAGATGCGGGCAGGCGCGCTGCATCAGGCGGGCGATGTCCAGGTCCGGGTTGCGATTGGAGAAGGAGCGCCACGCCAGGAACCCCTCGCCGAGCGGCGCATCGCCGGTGCCGAGCGTGGTGTTCATCACCAGCAGCGCGGCGAAGCGCTCGGGCATCGCCATCGGCAGGGTGAGGCCGATCAGCCCGCCCCAATCCTGCACCACCAGCCGGATGTCGCGGAGGTCGAGCGCCTCGATCAGCTCGAGCAGCGCGGCGCGATGGAAGTCGAAGGTGTAGACCGCCTCGTCCGTCGGCTTGTCGGAGCGGCCGAACCCGAAGAAGTCGGGCGCGATCACGCGGTCGCCGGCGGCGGCGAGCACCGGGATTATGCGGCGATAGAGGTAGCTCCAGGTCGGCTGGCCGTGCAGGCAGAGCCAGGTGCGGCCGGTTCCGCGCGCTCCCTGCCGCGACCCCGGGCGCGGCCCCTCGTCGACGTAGTGCAGGCGCAGCCCGTCGGCGCGCGTGACGTAGTGCGGCGCGTAGGGCCAGCCGGGCAGGCCGGCAAATCGCTCGTCGGGCGTGCGCAGGGCGTCGATCATCGGTGTATCCTCGCAGCCATGGCTGTCCCTTCCCAAGCGGTCCCGCAGACGGACGCTCGTGTTCGCCCGGCCGCACCTCCGATCGCATCCGTGCCCGCGGCCGATGCGCGCGCCGAGCGGCCGGCCGCCGCTCTGCGGGAAAACCGCGCGCGGCGCAAGGGCAGGGCGCGCGCCGGCAGGGCGGCCCCATGATCGCGCGCCCGCAGGCCCCCGCGCTGCGCGACTACCGCTCGACCGACGCCGACGCCCTGAGAGAGGTCGCGCTGGCGGCGTTCGCGCAATTCAAGTTCCACTACTCGGATTGGCCGGCGATGGCGGCCGGCGTATCGCGCATGCCCGAGCTGGCCGAGACCGGCGAGATCGTCGTCGCGGAGGATGGGGGCCGGCTCGTCGGCGGCGTGGCCTATGTCGCGGCGGACAGGCCGAAGGCCGCCTACTTCGATCCGGGCTGGCCGATCATCCGCATGCTCGTGGTCGATCCGGCCGCGCGCGGGCGCGGGATCGGCCGCAGCCTGACCGAGGACTGCATCCGCCGGGCGCGACGCGACGGATCGCCCGTCATTGCCCTGCACACCACGCCGATCATGGCCGTCGCCTTGCCGCTGTACCTGCGCATGGGCTTCGTGAGGCTGCGCGACGCGCCCGCCCTCCATGGCGTGCCCTATGCGATCTACACCAAGGCGCTGACGCTGGCGTGAGGGCCGCGGCCGCGACATCGGGCGTGTCCGGCGCACCGCTCCTTGGTGTATCCTCCCCGCCATGGCTTCCCCGTCGACACCCGCCCCGACGCCCGACGATCGCGCCGAGCGGCTGGCCGCCGCGCTGCGCGAGAACCTGAAGCGGCGCAAGGCCCGCGCGCGCGCGCAGGCCGATGCCCGCCCGCCCGCCGACCCTGTGGATGCCGCGCCGGCATCGGTTGAGCCGGCCCGCCCGCTCCGTTAGAAGCGCCCGGCAATGAGCATCGTCTCCCCCATGAGCATCCTCTTCTAATGAGCATCCTCTCCGACCGCTGGATCCGGCGCATGGCGCGCGAGCACGGCATGATCGAGCCGTTCGTCGACGGCCAGAAGCGTCAGGGCGTCATCTCCTACGGCCTGTCGTCCTACGGCTACGATGCGCGCGTCGGCACCGACTTCAAGATCTTCACCAACGTCGACTCCGCCGTGGTGGATCCCAAGAACTTCGCCGCCAACAGCTTCGTCGACCGCACCGCCGACATCTGCATCATCCCGCCCAACTCGTTCGCGCTCGCCCGCACGGTCGAGTATTTCCGCATCCCGCGCGACGTGCTGGTGATCTGCGTCGGCAAGTCGACCTATGCGCGCTGCGGCATCATCGTCAACGTCACCCCGCTCGAGCCGGAATGGGAAGGCCACGTGACTCTGGAATTCTCCAACACCACGCCGCTGCCCGCCCGCATCTACGCCAACGAAGGCGCGGCGCAGTTCCTGTTCCTGCAGGGCAACGAGCCGTGCGAGGTCTCCTACCGCGACAAGGCCGGCAAGTACCAGGGCCAGCGCGGCGTCACCCTGCCCAAGATCTGACGGCGGGAGCGATCGTCCATGGACCGTATCCGCATCAAGGGTGGCAAGCAGCTCGCAGGCGAGATCCGCATCTCGGGGTCGAAGAACGCCGCGCTGCCGCTGATGGTGGCGGCCTTGCTCAGCGACAAGCCGCTCACCTTGCACAACGTGCCGCGGCTGGCCGACATCGCCACCATGATCCAGCTCCTCGAGCAGCACGGCGTCGAGGTCGACGCGGCGGCGGGCGAGAATGGCCATGCCCGCGGCACGACCCTGGTGCTGCATGCCCCCCGGATCGTGTCGACCACGGCGCCCTACGACATCGTGCGCAAGATGCGCGCCTCGGTGCTGGTGCTGGGCGCCCTGCTGTCGCGCGAGCGCGAGGCCCGCGTCTCGCTGCCCGGCGGCTGCGCCATCGGCGCGCGCCCGGTCGACCTGCACATCGCCGGGCTGAAGGCGATGGGGGCGGAGATCGACATCGACGGCGGCTACCTGATCGCCCGCGCCCCGGCCGGGCTGCGCGGCGCGCGCTACACCTTTCCCAAGGTCTCGGTCGGCGCCACCGAGAATCTGATGATGGCCGCGGCGCTGGCCAAGGGCACCACCGTGCTCGACAATGCCGCGCGCGAGCCGGAGATCACCGACCTCGCGCACTGTCTCGCCGCGCTGGGCGTGCCGATCGACGGCATCGGCACCGAGACGCTCACCATCGAGGGCGTCGAGGCCCTGCGCGCGGCCGAGCACAGCGTCATCCCCGACCGCATCGAGACCGGCACCTATGCCATGGCCGTCGCCATGACCGCGGGCGACGTCGAGCTTTTAGGCGGCCGCCTCGACCTGATCGAGACGGCGGCGCAAAGCCTGCGCGCCGCCGGCGTCAGCCTCGAGCCGACGCCGCGCGGGCTTCGCGTCCAGCGCACCAACGGCGTGCTGCGCGGCGTCGACGTGATGACCGAGCCCTATCCCGGCTTCCCGACCGACCTGCAGGCGCAGATGATGGCCCTGATGACGCGCGCCGAGGGCGCGGCGATGATCACCGAGACGGTGTTCGAGAGCCGCTTCATGCACGTGCCCGAGCTGTCGCGCATGGGCGCCAACGTCACCATCCATCACGAGTCGGCGCTGGTGCGCGGGGTGGCGAAGCTGCGTGGCGCCGAGGTGATGGCCACCGACCTGCGCGCCTCGGTGTCGCTCGCCATCGCCGGCCTCGCCGCCGAAGGCCACACCACGGTCAACCGCGTCTATCACCTCGACCGCGGCTACGAGCGCCTCGAGGAGAAGCTCGCCGCCTGCGGCGCCGACATCGAGCGGCTGAAGGGCTGAGGAAGATAGAGGCGGGAAGACAACGAGAGACGAAGAGAGACAACGAGAGACAACGAGAGGGAAGGGGGAGAGGGGCCCGCGTGCCGCCGCTGAAGCTCACCGCGCTCGACGCCGACGATCTCGCCGTCGTGTCGGCTGCCGTCCAGGACTCGCTGGTGGCGGTGCGCGACTGCGCCTATTTCAAGGACGAGCGCCGCTTCGTGCTGCTGCTCAACCGCTTCTGCTGGGAGGCCGACGCGACCGTCGATGTCGCCTATTGGCGGACCCACTCGGCGCTGGTGTTCAACGAGGTGACGGCGGTGCGCCACCACGACGTGCCGCTCGGCGAGCCCGACCGCGTGCTCGAGCTGCTCTCGGTGGTTCGGGAAAATGACCGTTCAGTCACGCTGCGGTTCGCCGCAGGCCGCGCCATCCGACTGGAAATCGGCCGGCTCGCGTGTCATCTGGGGGATGTCGGGGAGCCCTGGGCCACCCCGTGGAAGCCCGCCCATCCGGTCGACTAGGCGTGCGAGGGTCCGCATTCGGGCTCCTCTCCCCCGTTAGGGGGAGAGGTTGGGTGAGGGGGCAGCGACATGCGTAACCCCCTCACCTAGCCTCTCCCCCCAATTGGGGGAGAGGAACATGAAATGCGTTCTCTTCGGAACCCGGTCGCGGAGGAGGCGGGCGTTCGTTACTGGAGCAACCGGCCGTGTCGAGCGACGCACAAGCAACCGCAACCGCTGCAAACGCCAACGAGAAGCTGATCCTGGCCGTCCCGAAGGGGCGGATCCTGAAGGAGGCCGCGCCGCTGTTCCATCGCGTCGGCATCGAGCCGGAGGCCGCCTTCGCCGACCCCGACGCGCGCCAGCTCCGCTTCGCCACCAACCACGCCGACCTCGACATCATCCGCGTGCGCTCGTTCGACGTCGCCACCTTCGTGGCCTTCGGCGCGGCCCACCTGGGCATCGCCGGCGCCGACGTGCTGATGGAGTTCGACTATCCCGAGCTCTACGCGCCGATCGATCTCGGCATCGGCCGCTGCCGGCTGGCCGTCGCCGAGCCGGCCGAGATGGCCGGCCACGACGACCCGCGGCGCTGGAGCCACGTCCGCATCGCCACCAAGTACCCCGAGGTGACACGCCGCCACTTCGCCGCCCGCGGCGTGCAGGCCGAGTGCGTGAAGCTTTCCGGCGCGATGGAGCTCGCGCCCTCGCTCGGCCTCAGCCATCGCATCGTCGATCTGGTCGATTCCGGCCGCACCCTGGCCGAGAACGGCCTGGTCGAGATCGAGCACATCGCCGACATCACCTCGCGCTTCATCGTCAACCGCGCCGCGCTCAAGACCCAGCCGATCCGGGTCGGACACTGGATCGAACGCTTCCGCGAGGTCGCCCGTGCCGCGTGAAGGTGGGCCGCCGCGCCCCGACGACGAGCCGCACGAGGCGGAGCAGCGCGAGACGACGCCGCGCGCGAGCGGCCCGCGCGGCAGCGAGGTGCCGCGGCCCGGCGGCGATCTGCGCCAAACGGGGCAGCGCGAGAGCGTGCAGCCGGTGCGCGTGCAGCCCACCCGGGAGGCGGCCCTGCGCGGGCCGCTGCGCCTCGACGCCACCCGGCCCGCCTTCGAGGCCGAGTTCGGCGCCTTCCTCGCGCGCAACCGCGACACCGACGAGAACGTCGACCGCATCGCCGCCGGCATCGTGGCCGACGTGCGCGCGCGCGGCGACGAAGCGCTGATCGAGTACACGCAAAAATTCGACAAGGTGGATTTCGCCAAGGTCGGCCTGCGCATCACCGACGCCGAGCGCCGCGCCGCCGCAGCGCAAGTTTCCGCCGCGCAGCGCGACGCGCTCGCGTTCGCCGCCGACCGCATCGAGAAGTTCCATCGCGCCACGCTGCCGCACGACGTCGATTTCACCGACGCGACCGGCACGCGGCTGGGGGCGCGCTATCGGCCGCTCGACTCGGTCGGCGTCTACGTGCCGGGCGGGACGGCGGCGTACCCGTCGTCGGTGCTGATGAACATCGTGCCGGCCAAGGTCGCGGGCGTTTCACGCATCGTCATGGCCGTGCCGACGCCCGGCGGCGTGCTGAACCCGCTGGTCATGCTGGCGGCCGAGATCGCCGGCGCCGACGAGGTGTGGCGCATCGGCGGCGCGCAGGCCGTGGCGGCGCTGGCCTACGGCACGCAGTCGATCCGGCCCGTGGACAAGATCACCGGCCCGGGCAACGCCTATGTCGCCGCCGCCAAGCGCCGCGTGTTCGGCCAGGTCGGCATCGACCTGATCGCCGGCCCGTCGGAGATTCTCGTGGTGGCCGACGCCGCCAACGACCCCGCCTGGATCGCCGCCGACCTGCTGTCGCAGGCCGAGCACGACGCGTCCTCGCAATCCGTGCTGATCACCGACAGCCGCGGCTTCGCCGATGCCGTCGCCGCCGCCGTCGAGCGCGAGCTCGGCGGCCTCGCCCGCAAGGAGATCGCCGGTCCGAGCTGGCGCGACAACGGCGCGATCATCGTCGTGCCCGACCTCGCCGCGTGCGCGCCGCTGGTCGACCGCCTGGCCGCCGAGCATGTCGAGCTGGCGCTGGACATGGCGGCGGCCGAGGCACTGGCGGCGCGCATCCGCCACGCCGGTGCGATCTTCCTCGGCCGCCACACGCCCGAGGCGATCGGCGACTACGTCGCCGGCACCAACCACGTGCTGCCGACATCGCGCGCCGCGCGCTTCTCGGGCGGGCTGGGCGTGGCCGACTTCGTCAAGCGGACGTCGCTGGTCTCGTGCACGCCCGAGGCGCTGGCCGCGCTTGCGCCGGCGGCGCTGGCGCTGGCGGAGGCCGAGGGGCTGGGCGCGCACGGCCGCTCGGTCGCGATCCGGCTCGACCGGCGGACGTGACCCTCGCCATGTCGAGCGACCGGCCGGAGACGACCGAGCGCCGCATCGTCGATGTGGTGCTGGACGAGGAGTCCGTGGCGCGCCGCTCGCCCGAGGTCGAGCACGAGCGCGCCGTCGCCCTGTTCGACCTGCTGGAGGAGAACGACTTCGCCCTGGTCGGCGCGCCCGGGCCGTACCGGTTGCGCATCGGCGTGTTCGAGCAGCGCCTGGTGCTCGACGTGCGCGACGGCGAGGACAAGAAGCTGCGCGACATCATCCTGTCGCTGACGCCGTTCCGGAAGGTGGTGAAGGATTACTTTCTCGTCTGCGAGAGCTACTACGCGGCGATCAAGAAGCTGGGGCCGTCGCAGATCGAGGCGCTCGACATGGGTCGGCGCGGCTTGCACAACGAGGGCTCCGAGATCCTGATGGAGCGGCTGGCCGGGAAGATCGAGGTCGACCTCGGCACGGCGCGCCGGCTGTTCACGCTGATCTGCGCGCTGCACATCAAGGCGTGACGGGCGCGGGCGGGGGCAGGCGGGTGAGGGGGCGGGGGAGCGAGCAGACGAGCAGGCGGGGGAGTGACGGGACGAGCCGGCGGGCGGAGGGCCGGGCGAGCGAAGAGGCGAGACGCCCGGCGAGCGAAGGGATGCGCCAGCGGCCGAGCCGGTGGGTGGGCGAGCGGGCGAGCGAAGGGGCGAGGCGATGAGCGGGCTGCCCGCCAGCCTGCTGTTCGCCTGCAGCGAGAACTCGGTGCGCTCGCCGATCGCGGCGGCGCTGGCCAGGCGGCTCTATGGCCAGTCGTCGTACATCGATTCGGCGGGCGTGCGGGCGAGCGCCGTCGACGGCTTCGCGGTGCAGGCGCTCGACGAGATCGGCATCGACGTCCACCACCACCACGCCAAGACCTTCGACGACGTCGACCCCGCGTCGTTCGACGTGATCGTGACCCTGTCGCCGGAGGCCCACCACCAGGCGCTGGAGTTCACGCGCGGGACCGCCGCCGAGGTCGAATACTGGCCGGTGCCCGACCCGAGCGTGGTCGAGGGCACGCGCGAGATGCGGCTGGATGCGTACCGGCGGCTGCGCGACATGATCCTGATGCGGCTGAAGACGCGGTTCGGGGCGCCGGCGGGACCGACGGTGTAGGGGCAACGCTCTTTTTGGTGGAGAGCTGTTCAACTGATTGGACATGTTGCGCGGCCAGCGCGACGCGGGTCCTGGACCAGCCCCGGTTTCCTGGACGCTCCAAATCCCCAGTGTTGGGCATTACTCGGTTTGCAAAGAAGTCGCACCCACTTTTCGCGAGGCTTGGACCTAAGGAAAGGATGCTTAACTTAGCGGTCCTTGGCTAGTTCCCGGTCGTGCCGCCCGTCGAGCGGCGCCGTCGCCGGCGCCGCCGCCCGCTTCATCCGCCGTGCCTATCCGTCGTTGGCCTCGGGCATCACGCCCGGACAGGCCGGCGCATGCCGTGTCGATCTGGTGCCGTGTCGACCTGGTGCCGCCGGGCGCTCAGGCGCCCCGGCCGCCCCGGCCATCGCCGCCGCCGGGACCCTCGCCCCTGGGACCCTTGCCGCCGAGATCGCCGCCGCCGAGGTCACCGCCGGCGGGGCCATTGTCGCCGGCCTCCTCGCGCTCGGCCTGCTCGATCGCCTCGGGCGTCGTGCCTTCGAGCAGGGTGGCGCGGTTGAAGCGGTCGACCTCCTCCTGGGTGAACTCGAAGACCGAGCGGCCGCCCATCGCCGTCGTGAGCGCGGACTCGATCTTGGTCGGCACGCGGTAGAGCAGGCCGGTCTCGAGGTAGAGCCGCGCCAGTTCCACGAGCGTCGTGCGGTAATTCTTGGCGACGACGTCGAGACCGGGCAGCGGTCGTGGCGGCGGCGCGTTCTTGCCGGCATTGCCGGGGCCGGTCGGCCAGCTCTCGTGGCCGAAGAAGCGGTCGAAGCGCGCGCCCAGCTTCACGGTCAGGGTCTCGAGCTCGGCGATCACGTCGAGGCGCTTGATGAGCCTGTCGCGGCGCGAGAAGTGGGCGGCGCTCAGCACGCCCCGCGTCCACTCCGGCTGGATCACCTTGCGATGGTAGTCGGCGAACCAGTGCCTGACCTGCTCGGCCGTGCGGTCGGAGAACAGCGGCGGGTCGGTGGCCTGCACCTGGCGCGCCAGCACGCCCGGCCGCACGCCCTGGTAGAGCTGGCGATGGATCTCGGTGACGTTCGCCTCGGTGGTGAGGCTGTGCCACTGGCACGGCTTCTGCTTGAGGTGCTTGGGCATGGGCTAGCCCCGTCCAAGGCGGCCGGCGTGCCGCCCGGCGCGGTCGGCGCGACCGGCGTCGCCTCCGGTATGGCCGGCGCGCGGCCCGACGCGATCGGGGAGCGGTCTGCCGCGCCCGAGGGGCGGTCTGCCGCGCCCGGGGCGCGATGCTTCGACGGGCGTGCGTGGAGGTGTTCTGGTGACAGCGTGCATCGGCCTGCCCCTCCTTGGGCGGTGGCTTCGAGTTCTTTTCTTAGAAGCGCGGACGCGTGCCGGTCGTCAAGAGGCCGCCCGCGCCAACGCCGCGCCGCGATCCCGACGAGCGCTGCCCGATCGGATCGCGCCGGGCGCAATCCAGATCGCGCCAGGCCACCGCCCCGGTTGCGCCTCAGGCCGCCGCCCGGCCCGCGGAAGACCGCGCCCCGGTCGCGGAAGACCGCGCCCCGGTCGGGAAGAGCCCGGCCGTGGCGTCCAACCGAATGGACGTCGCTGCCGCCCCCGCGCCGCCCTCGCTCCTGCCGCCGCCCTCGCTCCTGCCGCCGGCATTGCTCCTGCTGCCCGCGTTGCCGGCAGCCTCCACCGCGCCGTTGTCGGGCGGCGCCGTCCGAGGACCGCCGCCTGGGGATCGCCGTCTGCTGGACAGGCAGGCCGCGCCTGTCCTATACAGCCCGCCGCCAACGGAAACGGCGCGCCCAGGTAGCTCAGTTGGTAGAGCATGCGACTGAAAATCGCAGTGTCGGTGGTTCAATTCCGCCCCTGGGCACCATTTCTTCTATTAGAATCAATGGTTAATCGATTTCGCAGATTAGACGCGGCCTAAGTTAGACGTGTCCCGTCAGACAATTTGCGCAGCTAGGCAAATTTTCGTCCACTTTGCCTCCGGGCGCGCCCTAAGAGGGCGCGTCCTTGACGGCCGCTTCGCGCCCCGGCCTGCGCAGTGCGTGGGCCGGGACGAAGGAACGGGCTCCTTTGGGGCCGAACAAAGGAACAGTGCAACCAGGGCGGGAAAGAACGCGTCAACTCACACGGCGTGAGTCGAAATCGTCAACCGTCCACGAAACCGGGGCAGGTCCGAACCCGCGTGTTCAACTACTGCCCGCCCTGATGTATCAGGCTGCATGACCGCACCAACAGGCTTCCAGTTGCCACTAACGTCGCTCACTGAACTAGGGCCTGTCCTCAATTGAGCCAAATGGTAGCCGCCGCGAGGTGGATAGCGGCGAGGAAATTGGTAGCGGTCTTATCGTAGCGAGTTGCGATGGCCCTGAAGCGCTTGAGGCTACAGTAGAAGTTCTCGATGAGATGGCGGGCCTTGTAGATCTCCTTGTCGTAAGGGCGGGGCTTTTTGCGATTGCTCTTCGAGGGGATGACGCAGGTCTTGCCGGCGGCCTCGAGAGGTTGGATGAGGCGCTGGTCGGCATCGAAGGCTTTGTCGGCCAGCAGGGTATCAGCCTTCATGTCAGGCAACAGGGCGTCGGCGCCCTGCAGGTCGTGGGCTTGGCCCGGCGTCAGGAAGAAGCGGACAGGATTGCCCAGAGCATCGACCAGGGTATGGATCTTGGTGCTCAGCCCGCCTTTGCTTCGGCCGATCGCTTGATCTTCGCCGTCTTTTTTTGGGCGCCGGCGCTATGCTGATGAGCGCGCACGATGGTGCTGTCGATCATGGCGTATTCGTTGTCCGCATCGGCCGCGAGAAGCTCGAACAGCCTGCGCCACACGCCGCTCTTTGCCCATCGGCTGAAGCGGGTATGGACAGCCTTCCAAGCGCCGAAGCGCTCGGGCAGATCGCGCCATGGGATGCCAGCTCGATAGCGGTAGATCACGGCATCGACGAACAGACGATTGTCCCTGGCGGTCGCGCCAACATGACCCTCGCGTCCCGGTAGAATGTCCTTGATCCGATCCCATTGGTCGTCGCGAAGGGCGTAACGGCGCATCAGTCAGCTCCCAGTGGCTGACTGGCAAGGAGCATGTCGCGGGTCGATTGGGTAGCTCAGGCCTTGGAAAAAGTAGCTTCGACGACAACAACGCAAGATCGATTCAAAATTCCTGCTCTTTTGATTCCATTATTATGCGAATTTCTTCTTCAATAGAGGACAGGCCCTAGTCGACGTGATCGCGAAGTTCGGCACAGCTCTCGGTCTGTTAGCGCTGGGTTCGGCGTTCCTACACGACCTGATATTCTGGTCGTACATCGACACGCGCATGCTGTTCTACTACGGCATCTCTGATCACATCGAGACCGCCGTGGCCGCGATTGGCACCTCACTAAGTCTGCTCCTCCCTGCATCCGCCCTTTTTGGTGTTGGGTTCGTCTACGGAAGGCGAATTCTCGCCCAGGGCAAAAGCCCGCTCAGAACGCTACTTTGGGGCGCGTTGGCGTCGTTCGTTTGGTCGGCGGTAATAGGGACGGTAATAGCCGCTTCGATTCGTCTTGTTGGCCCCTCCAGGTTCGGGAGTGTTGCCGTCGCAATCGGCTTGCTTGGGTTTTTCTTCATCACCTACGCAGGCTACATTGTGGGTAGTTGGAGATCTCCGGCCCGGCCGCTTACCTTCCGCGCGGCCGTCGGCATCTCGGCAGCGTTCTGGCTTTACTGCGTCTTGCTGCTTGCGCTGTTTCGGGCTGAATTCGACCCATCGCACTACACTGACTTGGTCACGACGCAGGGCTCCTCTACCACCGCCGGACGCATCCTTCGCATTCTGGACAGGGGCATCCTTTTGCGCGGCGCGGACGGGCGAGTGGTCTTCATCCCCAAGGACCGGATCATCCGCGTAGACCAGCGGGTGCCGCTGCCTCAGGATTGACAGGCAGGACCGAATATTCTCAATGCGTTCTCGTGCTGCCGAATCTGCACAGCGTCTACATGAGCAGCCTTCCCCTTGGAGCCCTTTGCCGCTCCTGTGGGCGTCGACCCATCCCGTATGGTCAAAAAACTGAAACGGCCGACACGTCAGTCGGCTAGAAGGCCTCGGGTCGCAGTTTGCAGAACGATTTGTAGGACATTCCGGACGGTTCAAGATGCCGTTGCCCAGAATCGCTTCGGGGCAGGGGGGCTATGGATTGGGCGCGGATGCTGGCCTGCGTGACGGGGACGGTGGACCAGGAGCTGTTGACGCGGAACGAACACCTGGCGGCGGAGAACAGGATCATCAAGGCGTAGCTGAAGGGTCGGCTGAAGCTGTCGGATGCGGAGCGCGCGGCGCTCGGCGAGATCGGTCATCGGCTGGGCCGCAAGGCGCTCGCTGACGTCGCCACTGTGGCCCGGCCCGAGACCATCCTGAGCTGGTATCGCAGGCTTGCCGCCCGCAAGTTCGACGGCTCGAAGGCGCGTCGAGGCCCGGGCAGGCCCCGGATCAGTCGAGAGGTCGAGGAGCTGATCCTTTGTTCGGATGGCCAGGGAGAACCGGAGCTGGGGCTACAACCGGATCGCCGGGGCGCTGGCCAATCTGGGCTACGAGGTCTCCGATCAGACGGTCGGCAACGTCCTGCGGCGTCACGGCCTGCCGCCGGCGCCTGTGCGCAAGCGGACGACCACGTGGGCCGACTTCATTCGCACCCACCTGGATCTGTTGGTGGGAACCGACTTCTTCAGTGTCGAGGTGCTGACGCTGCGGGGACTGGTGACCTGCTGCGTGCTGTTCTTCATCCACCTCGAGTGCCGCCGGGTGGCGAACGCCGGGATCACCGTACACCCCGATGAAGCGTGGATGAGCCAAATGGCCCGGAACGCGACCATGGACGAGTATGGCGCGCTGCTGGGTTGCCGCTATCTCCTGCACGGCCGGGACACCAAGTTCGCGCAGTCGTTCAGGGCTATCCGTGCGTCGGGCCAGGTCGAGCCGCTCGCACTTCCTGCGCAGAGCCCGAACCTGAATGCCTACGCCGAGCGCTGGGTCCGGTCGGTCAAGGACGAGTGCCTGTCCAAGGTTATCCTGCTCGCCGAGGGCTCCTTGCGGCAGGCGCTCAGCGAATACGTCGACCATTACCATGGCGAGCGGAACCACCAGGGGAAGGGCAACGTCTTCCTGTTCCCGCGGGCGCAGGATCGGCAGCGCGAGGGACCCGTGCGGTGTCGCGAGCGGTTGGGCGGACTCTTGCGCTGCTACCATCGTGAGGCGGCGTGATGGCCCAAGACCGGACCAATTCATTGACCATACGGAATCTCACCGAGTACGCCTCGCTCGGCGTCCGACAGCCTCGGCTGGCCATTCAGTTGCGCCTTGAGGATGCGATTCTCGGCAGCCAGGTGTTCGTTCGGTGCCAGCAACTCCTGGTCCACCGTCCCCGTCACGTAGGCCAGGATGCGCGCCCAATCCATTAACCGTCCCTGCCATGTCCCTACCTCGGCAACGGCTTCATGAATTGTCCGCAAATCGTACCGAACCAACTCCGCCACCGCTACGCTTACCCTACTTGGGCGCCGGGCTTCTGATCGTTCGAGTATTTTGACCCTACGCGGTAGCCACGGCGGAAGCTCTTCTTCGTCCCTATAGCGTCCGGCCCGCCGCACGAGGCGCGACATCGGCTCGCCGCGACAATATCGGCTTGGGCGCCTCAGCGCGGTTCCATGCCCTTCGCTTCGATTACCGAGGCTGCGGCCGGGCTTTGCAAGAAATCGATCAGCGCCTTCGTCGCCTCGGCCTTGCTCGAAACGGTCGTGGTGGCGGCGGCGAAGACGATGACGTTCTGCAGATCGCCGGGCAGCGGGCCCACGACCTCGATGCCGGGGAGAGGCATCAGCTCTTGGATGAGATTGACGCCGATCTCGGCGTCGCCGTTGGCGATCAGCGTTCCTGCCGCTCGGGCATTGGCATGAAGAATTGTCTTCGACTTCATCTCCGCCGCAATGCCCAGGCGCTCCAGCACCTTGGCAAAATGAACGCCGCTCGTTCCGCCGGCAGCCGGATCGAGATAGGTGACGGACTTCGCGGCCAGTAGCGCACGCTTCAACGCCTCGGGCGTGGAAATGTCCGGCTTCACCGAACCCTTGCGCACCGCCAAGCCGATGCCGGCGCGGGCCAGCACAGCCACGGTGCCGGCTCTTGCCCGTCCCTCCTTGACCAGTCGATCGATGCCCTGCCGCGGAAGAATGATCACATCGGCGGTCTCGCCGTCCTGGACGCGTTGCACGATCACTCCCAAGGTGGCGAAGGAAATCGTGAGACCGTGCCCGGTTTCGCGTTCGAACCGAGGCCCGAGCTCCTGCAGAACTTCCCGCATCCCGTTGGCGCTCAACACCTCGATGTCGGCCGCCCGCACCGCGACCGGCTGCACCAGCACCAGGAGCGCTGCAATCGCGGTCGTTATTGCAATGCGCGCATTCATGGCTTCTCCGCGCCTTCGATGACAACGTCATCATACTTGCGTGCGCCGCAAAGGGCACCTCGAAGAATAGGGCACCTCGAGGAACGACCTGTTTCGACGAGTCTCGCCGACAGGCGATGGAATATGACTTTTGTCGACGAGGGACGCTGAGCGTTTCTACTGCTGGCAGTATATTCCTTGCCCGCGGCGGCGAGAAGCGCCCCACGATCGACGCGTGGCGGGGCTTTCCATTCCGCGGCCGTTTGCACCGGGGCAGGCGGCGCGGCGCGGGCGATTTCCGCATCCCAGGGGCCGGGGGACGCGACCGCTTCCGGTCTTCTCGCGCGTGAAGACGTTGTGGTCGACCGGCCACTCGGTGCGCGGCATCTCGTGGATCGCGTGTGATGTCCGAGGGAGAGCCCCCCGCGCGGCCGCGAGGCCCCGAGGCCCTAGCGTCGGCGCGCCAGGAAGTGGACCGCGACGAGGGCGGCGGCGAGGCCGGCGGCCGCGCCGATGCCGAGGGCCCAGCGCGGCCCGTATTGGGTCGCCACCCATCCCACGATCGGCGCACCGATCGGCGTGCCGCCGAGCGCGATCGCGACGCGCAGCGCCATCACCCGCCCGCGCATGGCGGGCTCGGTCGAAAGCTGCATCAGGCTGTTCGACGTATTGGTGATGGTGAGCGCCGCCATGCCGGTGACGACGAGGGCGGCGGCGAAAAACCAATAGCCCGGCGCGATGGCGGCGACCGTGCAGCCGAGCCCGAAGATCGCGGAGCCGGTCAGCAGCAACTGGAAGCGCGGCTTCTCGCGGGAGGCGTTGAGCAGGGAGCCGGCCACCGTGCCGATCGCCATGGCCGACGACAGAAGGCCGTATCCCTGGGCGTCGGTGTGGAAGACGCCGACGGCCATGGTCGAGATGAAGATCGGGAAATTGAGGCCGAACGTCCCGATCAGGAACAGCATGACCAGGATCGCCTTGAGGTCCGGGCGCCCCCACACGTAGCGGAAGCCCTCGGTGAAGCTGCCTCTGGCCCGCCGTGCCCGGGCGTTCGAGCGAAGCTCGGCCGTGCGCAGGCAGGCCAGCGCGATCAGCACCGCGACGAAGGAGGCGCCGTTCATCAGGAACGCCCAGCCGGTGCCGAGCGTGGCGATGAGCAGGCCGGCGACGGCCGGGCCGATCATCCGCGCGCCGTTGAACGAGGTGGAATTGAGGGCGACGGCGTTGTGCAGGTCCTTCTCGCCGACCAGCTCGGCGACGAAGATCTGGCGCACCGGCGCATCGAAGGCCGCGGTGCTGCCGAACAGGAAGGCGAAGACGCACACGTGCCAGAGCTCGACGACCCCGGCGACGGTCAGCGCGCCCAGGGCGAGGGCGAGCGTGCCCATCGTCGCCTGGGTGGCGATCAGGAGCTTGCGCTGATCGAAATGGTCGGCGGCGAAGCCGGTCCACGGCAGCAGAAGAAGCTGCGGCCCGAACTGCAGCGCCATCACCAGGCCGACGGCCGTGGCGTCGTGGTCGGTCAGTTGCGTCAGCACCAGCCAGTCCTGCGCCGTGCGCTGCACCCAGGTGCCGATATTGGAGACGAAGGCGCCGACGACCCAGACCCGGTAGTTGAACCCGCGCAGGGACCGAAAGACACCCGCAAAGCCAGACGTCATGGAGGCTCCGGCAGGACAGCGTTGCTAGAAAATGTTTTCGGGCGACACGCCGAGCATGACCTGACCGACCGTCTCGTAATGCATGATGCGCCCCTGGCCCTGCTGCGCGACCGTGTCGATGTCGCGCAGACGGCGTTCGAACGGACTCTCCTCGAACACCGACATCGAGCCGCAATCGTGAAACAGCGTATTGACGATCTCGCGTGACGACTGGATGGACCAGGTGGAGGCCAGCCGCAGGCGGGTCCGCTGATCCATGTCCATCTCGCCGCGCGCCTCGATGGTTTTCCACGCTTCGTCCGCCGCCGCGTGAAGGAAATAGCGCGCCGACCGCCACTTCGCCTCGCACTGCGCCACGTGGCTCTGGACGACGTTGTTCTCCGCCATCGGCTTGCCCGCGCCGCGGCGGGTCGTCTCTCGCGGCAGGTCCAGGAACGCGTCCATCGTGGCGCGGGCAATGCCGAGGGCCACGCCTCCGAACCCGATCGAATAGAGCTGCGTGCTGGTGAAGCGGTAAAGCGGGCTGTCGTTGCGGCGGTCGCGCGGACCGTCGCGATAGACGGCGCGCTCGTGCGGAATGAACAGATCGTCGACGGAATACTCGTTGCTGGCCGTGCCGCGCAGCCCCAGCGTGTGCCAGATGTCGTGGAACGTGGCGCTCGATTTGGGAAACAGGAAGGTCTTGGTTTCCTTGGTGCCCGCCACCCGGAGATGCGCGCCGAGCCAGGTGGCGTTCTGGCTGCCGCTCATGAAGCGCCATTTCCCCGTGATGCGGTAGCCGCCTTCCACGGGCGTGGCCTCGTAGGGCGAACCGGGCGGGCCCCAGGCGACGATCCCGTCCGGCCGCCCGAAAATCTCCTGGGCGATGGTCGGCTGAAGATAGGCGCTGGTGGTCGAGCAGCCGTTGCTTTGGCACACCACCCACCCGGTGGAACCGTCCGCATGAGCGAGCGCTTCGGTCACCTGGGCGAAGATCGAGGGCTTCAGCTCCATTCCGCCAACCGATTTCGTCTTCAGCAGGGTGAAGAACCCACCATCGACCAGGGCTTTCACGACGGGCTTGGTGAGCTGCCGGATTTCGTCGTGTTCGTCCGCGGCCGCGGCGATCAAGGGCATGAGATCGCGCGCTTTCTGGAGCTGCGGATGAACGGTCGGCATGGTGTGTCTTCTCCTGCGCCGCGACGGCGCGGCCCGATCGATTACCGACGGGCCGGGCGCTCAGGTCAAGCGATGGCCATGCAGGGGGTGGGTTGCGGTTCTGGCGGACGAGGCGCCGACAAGGGGCGGGCGAGCCCGGCCCTGCTATAGTCGGCCGATGACCCAGCGCCTCGGCAACCTGGCCCCGACCCGGATCGAGAAGATCGAGACGTTCCTGATCGAGCGCTGGTGCCTGCTGCGCATCCAGTGCGAGGACGGCACGGTCGGCACCGGCGAGGCCGGCGTGCATGGCTGGCCACGGCCGACCGCCGCCATGATCGACGCGATGAAGTCCTATCTCGTGGGCCGCGACCCCTCGACGATCGAGCATCACGCGCAGGCGCTGCAGCGGCACTCGCACTTCATGGGCGCGCTGGTCGGCGGCGCGATCTCGGCGATCGACATCGCGCTCTGGGATATCAAGGCCCGGCGCTACGGCGTGCCGATCTACGAGCTGATGGGCGGCAGGACGCGCGACCGCGTGCGCTGCTACATGCACGCCAAGGGCGACACGCTCGACGCGCTGGTGGCCGATGCCGTCGCCAAGCAGCGCCAGGGCTTCACGGCGATCCGCTTCTCGCCCTTCGCGCCCGACTATCACCTGCGCAGATCCTTCGAGGAATGGGTGAGCGAGGCCGAGCGCCGCGTCGGCGCGGTGCACGAGGCGCTCGCGGGCGACGCCGACATCTGCATCGAGCTGCACCGCCAGATGAACCCGGCCGAATCGATCGCGCTCGGGCAGCGGCTGCAAAAGTTCCATCCGTACTTCTACGAAGACCCGATGCTGCCCGACAGTCCGGCGATGATGGCCGACGTGCAGGCGAGGAGCGGCCTGCCCGTGGCGACGGGCGAGCGCTTCTCGTCGATCTTCCAGTTCCAGGAGCTTTTGGCCAACAACGGCTGCGCCTATGTCCGGCCCGACGTCTGCCTGTGCATGGGGCTCACCGGATCCAAGAAGGTGGCGGCGATGGCCGAGGCGCACCACGTCAAGGTGATCCCGCACAATCCCCTGTCGCCGATCTCGACGGCGGCCTGCGTGCAGCTCGACGCCTGCATCCCGAACTTCGCGCTGCAGGAATACACCGGCGAGTCCGATCCGCCAAAGCGCGACATGGTCGTGCAGCCGCTGGTGCTGAAGGACGGCTACCTCGAGGTGCCCGACGCGCCGGGCCTTGGCATCGAGCTGAACGACACCGCCCTGGCGCGGCTCACGCTGCGCGAGGTCGTGACCGAGCCGCCGATCGGGCGGGACGGGTCGGTGCAGGATTGGTGACGGGGGCGGGGCCGACGGTCAGCCGCCGCTCGGATCGATCCCGGCGATCCTCTGGTCAGGCCGCCAAAGGCGGCCGCCGGTCCTTCCACGGCCGGGCGGCTTCGATTTGCGCCGCCAGGCGAAGGATCGTCGCTTCGTCCCCGAACGGCGCCACGATCTGCACGCCCACCGGCAGGCCGCCCTTCGTCCAGTGGAGCGGTAGACTGGCCGCGGGATTTCCGGACGCGTTGAACAGAGACGTGAAGCCGATCGAGCGGTTGATCGCCGTGAGATAAGCGTCTGTATCGCGCGTGGAGAGCGACAGCACGCCCAGCGGCCACGGCGGCGCGCACATGGTCGGCGTGAGCAGGATGTCGAAACCGGCGAAGAAGCGCGCCACGATGCGGCCGACGGCGTGGATCGTCGTGACCGATCGGGCGTAGTCGGCGGCGGAGTACGTGCCTCCGAGCTCGGCCATCGACCAGGTCAGCGGTTCGACGTCGGCGGCCTCGAGGGTCTTGCCCAGCGTCTTGGCGCGCGCCTGAAGCGAGGCGAGCACGTTGGCGGCGACGAGGACGCGCGTGGCTTCGCGGAAGGGGGCAAAGTCGAACACCGGGCTCGCGATGTCGACGCTGTGCCCGAGGCTTTCGCAGAGCTTCGCCGCGTCCTCGGCCGCCTGCCGGCAGTCGGCATCGACCGGCTCGCCGTTCCAGGGGGCCGTGCAAAGTGCGATGCGCAGCTTGCCCGGGTCACGGCCGACTTCGTCCAGGAACCGTCCGGTCGGCGGTGGGGCCCAGTAGGGATCGCCGATGTCGGGTCCCGCGCTCACGTCCAGCAAGGCGGCGCTGTCGCGCACGCTGATGCTGACGCAATGGCCGACGGCCTGGCCGCCCCACCCTTCGCCGACGTCGGGACCGGAGGGGTTGCGGGCACGGGTCGGCTTGAGGCCGAACAGGCCGCACGCAGACGCCGGAATGCGGATCGATCCGCCGCCGTCGGTGGCGTGCGCCAGCGGAAGGATGCGCGCCGCCACGGCCGCCGCCGATCCTCCGGAGGACCCGCCGCTGCTGTGGGCGAGGCTCCAGGGATTCCGGCAGGGGCCGAACATCGCCGGTTCGGTCGACGGCGCGAGGCCCATCTCCGGCGACGCCGATTTGCCGAAGGTATTGAGGCCGGCGGAGCGATAGCGCGCCACGATGGTGCTGTCGTGATCGGCAACGAAATCGGCGAACAGCTTGCCTGAGCCGGTCGTCCGCGTGCCGGTCAACTGGGCCCCGAGATCCTTGAGCAGGAAGGGGACGCCCGACAGGGGGCCTGCGGGAAGGCCGGCGCGCGCGACGGCGCGTGCATGGTCGTAGAGGGGAACCGTGATGGCGTTGATATCGGGGTTGAGCCTCTCTGCCCGACCGATCGCCTCTTCCAGCACCTCCGCAGCCGTGACCTGGCCGCTGGCGACCAGCGCCGCCAGGCCGATCCCATCGAGTTTGTCGTACTCCGCGAAACTGCCCATGCTCTCACTTCCGCCCGAGATCTCGCCCGGCCCGTTGCGGGACCGCGTCGATCAGTCTGCCCCAGCCGCGCCGACGTTTACACCGGAAGTGTCCGCGATGATGCGGAGCCCGACGCTGCGGAGCGCCACACCGGGGCGCTGAAGCAGGGAGGCCTGCACGCAAGCCCGGTCGAGGACCTCGCCCTCGATCTCGGATGTCTTCGGCGCCTCGTCGCGCAGCAGCTCGATCTTCAGCGCATCGTTGCCCGACGCGGCCGATGTGCCTCACAGCACCGATGAACTCGCCGACGTGGCGTAGAAACCGCCTTTCGAGGGGCGCCAGGGCGGCGGCGGCGTGGCCCAAGGCCGGCCAGTCTTCATGTGCTGCCAGTGCCACGTCATGAGCCATGGACCGCCTTTCTATAGATCATTTTGAGGGACTTTTTTGAGTTATAGAAAGGAGCTCTATGCATCACCTCGAACGATCTGGTGAGCGATAGTATTCCTTTCCGTGCCTCACGGCTCGAAGTGCAGGCGTCGTCTTGCTCGATCGGGTCGCGGTCTGCCGCGACCCAGGTTGCGTCGAACGCGACCCCGGGCGCGGCAGACGGCGCCTCTGTCCAATCGATTGGAGACACCGCGCGACGGCCGAAGCGCGCGCGCCCCGGCCGCGCAACCGCCTACGCGACGATGCGGAAGGGCAGATCGCCGTCGCGCTGGAGCTGGGCGACGAGCTGCTGCTCCCACTCGAGGTACTGCTTCATCTCGGCCTGGTTGCCCGTGCGACGCCCGGCCACCCAGACCAGGTGATCGATGATCTCCTCGTTCGACGGCGTGCCGGGGCTTTGCTCGGTCGGCAGCCCGGCGTTCACCCAGGCGTCCGTGCCGCCCTCGAGCACGGCGATGCGGGCGTCGGTCAGGTCGGCGAGGTCGAGTGACGCCAGCCTGGCCCGGACCCCGTCGGGCGAGGCCAGCACGATGCGCGTGATCTTGCCGAGCTTCGCCACCGCCTTGCCGAGCTGGGGCCGGCATCCCCAGATCGCGCCGGGGATGTGTGCCGTGCGATAGGCGAGGCCCGGTCCGGCATCGATCACGGCGGTGTCGCCGGCGTCGATCATGGCCTTCAGCTCCTGCGGGCCGACCTGCGCCGTCGCGATCCTGTCGAGCCCGAGCACCGGCTCGCTCATCGGGCCGCGCTCGACCGGCCCGGACCCGATTCCGCCGTCGAGCACGTAGGTTTCCCAGCCCATCTGGGCGAGCCAGTGCGCGGTGGCGCTGGCGCGCACGCCGGTATCGTCGGTCAGCACCACCCGGGCGCCGCGCACGCCCATCCACTCGTCGGTGGTCTGCACGAGCTGGCCGCCGGCGATCGACAGCG
This sequence comes from Reyranellaceae bacterium, assembly GCA_046349335.1. Taxonomy (GTDB): domain Bacteria; phylum Pseudomonadota; class Alphaproteobacteria; order Reyranellales; family Reyranellaceae; genus Reyranella. Next base: position 160,672 of record JAXMCO010000001.1, on the reverse strand, counting down.
CGCCGGGGACGTGGCCGTCGGCATACTCGCGCGCATCGCGCACGTCGAACAGGAACGTCGTCCGGTTCGCGTCGTGACGCCACGACTCCAGGGTTTTGCGGTCGACCGACCGAACGCCGTAGCGGTCCCTCATTCCTGCCGCCCATTGCCGGGCCTGCGCCTGGCCGCTGGCCGAGACCGGCCCGAAGCGCCGCGTGCTGGCGAGCTCCGGCGCGAAGCCCGCCAGCGTCCAGCCCATCGTGCCGTTGCGGAAGGCGACGACCTTGTTGGGGATGCGCGCATTGCGAAGGGTCTGCGCGCCGATGATGCTGCGCGTGCGGCCCGCGCAATTGACGACGACGGTGGTGTCGGCATCGGGCGCGAGATCGTGGACCCGATAGACGAGCTCGCCATTGGGCACGCTGATGCCGCCCGGCAGGCATTGCCGGTGGTGTTCCTCGGGCGTGCGGCCGTCCAGCACGACCAGCTTGTCGCCGCGATCCTGCATCGCCTTCAGCTCCTCGGCGGAGATCGACGGCGTGTGGCAGGCATGCTCGACCGCTTCGCCGAACGACTTGGCAACGACGTTGTGCCCCATGAACAGCTCGTATCCGGCGGACCTCCAGGCCTCGACCCCGCCGCCGAGCACGGCGATGTCGCAATAGCCGAGCCCGGCGAGACGTTTGGCGGCCCGTTCCGCGACCCCGTCTCCCCCATCCATCAGCACGATCGCCGTCGATCGGCGCGGCACGAGCCGGCCGATCGTCGCCTCGAGGGTGGAGTAGTGCAGGCCGACCGACAGCAAGGGATGGGCCATGCCGCGTTGCCCGTCCTCGCGCACGTCGAGGAACGCGAGCTCGCCGCCCTTGCCCGCGATGATGTCGCGCAGTCGTTGCTTGAGCTCGTGGAGCTCGAGCGCGCGGGGAGCGATCGTCTTGTCGGTCATTGGCCTCGGCTCCTTGCTGTCCAGGGATAGGCTCCTCCCGCCGCCGCCGCGACCTTGCCGTCGAGCCTTGCCATGTTCGCCTCCCTTCATTGCATTCTACGGAGTGAACACACTTCCCCCTGTGGCGTTGTTTGCAGCGCCACGGGGGGAGGCGAGCAAGACGTGTCCACTCCTGGGTCCATTGCCTTGCGAAACGAGCATCCCCGAAACCGACGGACACCGCCGCCGCAGCATAAGGCACCTCGATGCGGCGCGAGAGTCTTTCGAGCGGATCCCGTGCGCGCCGCGATGGACCTTCCCCGCCGCCGCGATAGACTGGGCGCCGGCGCCAACGACGGAGGAACCGATGCGCATGAGACACGGGATTTTCCTGCCGCCGTTCCACGCCTTGAACGAGAACCCGCACAACGTGCTGCATCGCGACCTCGAGCTCGTCGAATGGCTCGACCGGCTCGGTTACCACGAGGCGTGGATCGGCGAGCATCACTCGGCGGGGTTCGAGACCATCGCTTCGCCCGAGCTGTTCATCGCCGCGGCCGCCGAGCGCACCAAGCACATCCGGCTCGGCACCGGCGTCATCTCGTTACCCTACCACAACCCCTTGATGGTCGCGAACCGCATCATACAGCTCGACCACCAGACGCGCGGCCGCGTCATGTTCGGGGCCGGTCCCGGCCTGCTGGCGTCGGATGCCATGATGCTCGACATCGATCCCAACACCCAGCGCGACCGCATGGAGCAGGCGCTCGACCTCATCCTGCGCCTGTTCCGCGGCGAGGTCGTCACCGAGAAGACCGACTGGTATTCGCTGAAGGAGGCCCGCCTGCACCTTCTTCCCTACAGCGATCCGTTTCCCGAGGTCGCGGTCGCCAGCGCCGTCACGCCGTCGGGCGGCCGGCTGGCCGGGCGCTACGATCTCGGCATGCTGTGCGTCGCCGCCGCCGAGACCACCGGCTTCGACGCGCTCGCCACCAACTGGCAGACCGCTTGCGAGATCGCCGCCGAGCACGGCCGCACCATGGATCCCAGGCGGCTGCGCCTTGTGGCGCCGTTCCACATCGCCGAGACGCGCGACAAGGCGCGCGAGAACGTGCGCTTCGGCATGCAGGCCTATATCGACTACGTCAACAACAACATGCCGCGTTTCAACGTGCCGCCGGGCGAGGACATCGTCGACTACTGGATGCGGGTGAAGATCGGCGTGATCGGCACGCCCGACGACGCCATTGCCCAGATCGCCAAGCTGCAGGCCAAGCAGGGCGAGTTCGGGGTCATGCTGCACATGGCCAACAACATCGCCGACTGGGAGGCGACCAAGCGCTCCTACGAGCTCTATGCGCGCTACGTCATGCCGGTCTTCGACGGCAGCAACGTCGCGCGCGAGGAGTCCTACGATTGGGTGACCGCCAACCGCGACACGCTTTCGCGTCAGCGCCAGGAGGCGGCCCAGCGCATGATCGACAAGCACGCCGCCGAACGCGCCGCCAAGACCGGCCGCAAGGAGGTCACGGATCGGCGCAGCGGCTCGCTGATCTCGTGAAGCCCGATCTCGCGAGGCCCGATCTCGCGAGGCCCCGCTCGTTCGCGCCGGCCGGGGCTAGGCCGACCATGGCCTTTCTGCACCCGGGCGGGATGTGCCTGCCGCGACAACCGACCCCGGCGCGCGCATTTTCGGCGCGATGGAACCGCAGGCGGTTCCATCAAGTCGCAAATCGTTCTAGCGTTCGCGACCTTCCACGGATTCATCTGGGGAATGTCGGATAACGAGGCAGAGGAGCCTTCCATGCCCGATGGCGCGATCCTTCCGATTCTCGACCACGAGCTGGCCGACGACGAGCTTCAGTGGATGAAGTCCGTTTACGCGGATTTCAGCGAGGCCCGCGCCGCGGCCGGTCCCGAATTCGATCCCAAGGAAGCCTTGCGCGCGATCCTGGCCCGCGCGGACTATCGTCTGTCCGCCGCGCCGGATCTGAGCGGCCCCGGCCCGTGGCGTCTCGGCCAGAACCGGCACGGCCGCGGCGTCGCGGCGGTGTTCCTGCCGAAGGTCGAGCTTCACACACACATCGCCAGCCGCACCGATCAGTTCCCGATGTATGTCGTGGGCGAGGCGGAAGGCTTTTCCATCGACGACGACGGCAAGCCGGTGCTGACGCCGGTGGTTGGCGGCGGCCATTTCCACAACGCGCCCGGCGCGCCGCATGCCTTCGTGCCGAAGGTCGGCATGCCCAAGCCGGACAACTGGGAAATCGCCTTCATCGCGATCACGCCGCGCAACCTGAAGGAAGACACGCACCGCGTCTCGGACGAGGTCAGGGCGCTCTACAAGCAGGTTGTCGGGCAGGACGCCCCTTTGGGCGTTTGACGCTGCCCCCGTTCGCGACGAAGCGCGCAGAGAGAGACGCTCGCCATGAATCAGCTACGATACGAAGAGTTGCATCCGCAGTTGGGCGCCCGCGTCCGCAGCATCGACCTCGGCAGGCCACTCGCACCTGACCTGATCGAGGAGATCGAGGCTGCGATCGATCGGTATTCGTTCGTCTGCTTCCCCGATCAGTCGATGGATGACGACCGCCAGCTCGCCCTCACGCGCCAATTCGGCAACCCCGAGCCGAGCCACACCAGCATCGGCAAGACCGAATATTTCGGCACCATTGGCAACGTCCAAAAGGACGGCACGGTGCTCGGCAACGCGCACAAGAAGACCATCTTCCTCACCGGGAACAACATGTGGCACTCCGATGCCTCGTTCAAGCCGGTGCCGGCGTACCTTTCGATCATGTGCGCCTACGAAACGCCGGCCGAGGGCGGCACGACGATGTTCGTCTCCCTGCGCGCTGCCTACGACCGCCTCGCAGCCGAGCGCAAGGCCCGGCTCCAACCCCTGATCGCGATCCACGATTACGTCTATTCGCGCTCGAAGGTTGCCCCCGATGCGGTATCGCCCGAGCTGGCGGCCTCCTTGCCGCCGGTGCGTCAGCGGCTCGTGCGGACCAATCCGGCGACGGGCGCCAAGAACTTGTTCCTCGGCTCCCATGTCCGGGAAATCGAGGGCATGAGCCGGGACGCCGGCCGTGCCTTGATCGACGAGCTGACCGAAGCGGCGATCCAGGCCGAGAACATCTATGTCCATGCCTGGCAACCGGGCGACGTCGTCTTCTGGGACAACCGCTGCCTCCTCCACGCCGGAAGCGGCTACGACGCCGACCGCCACCGGCGCTACATGCGCCAGACCCGCGTCAGCGGAGCGTGCTCGACGTTGGAGGAGGTCGGCTAGGCCGGGGGCGCGGACCCCAGCGCCTTGTCGAGGCAGGCGAGGACCGCCGCGCGATCGGGGCGCGCAATAAGCAGCTCCGCCACCACGAGCCGGGCGCCGCGTCCGGCCGCGACACGACGCAAGGTATTGCTCACCGCGTCGTAGACGTGGCCGAGGCACGGTATCTCGTCGTCGGGCACCAGCGGCAGCGAGCGGGGCACGGCGTTGCAGCCCATCGTCGGCGTGGCGCCGCAGGAGCCGCGGTTCACGGCGAGGAAATCGTCCGCGAGGACGAACTCGTGCCGCACGGCGGCGCCGGGCGGCGGCAGGGCAGGGGTCATGGCCGCAACGGACCGGCTTGCTTCGCAGCCACTGGACGTCACTCGGCTCAGGGGGCAAGTCGTGCCAGGACCGCCTCCGCTTCGGTGACGATACGCCGGACGATGTCCCCGGCCGCGGGTACGTCGCCGATCAGGCCGCAGCTCTGCCCCGCCGGCAGCACGCCGGTTTCCACCTCGCCGCGCAACCGGCCGCGTTCCGATGCCGGATGCCCGACCCGAATGCCCTGCAGCGGATAGGGCAGTATCTCGCCCTCGCGCCCCGCCCATGAGCGCGTGAACTCGTTGTCGATCAGCCGGCAGGTCTTGCCACTGTGCGCACGCGTCACCACCGTGCCCGCGGTATCGGTTCCCACGATCTTGGCCTTGTAGTTGTCGTGCGCGCGCGCCTCGCGCGTGGCGATGAATCGCGTCCCCATCCAGACGCCCTGGGCGCCCAATGCCAGTGCTGCAACGAGGCCGCGGCCGTCGGCCAGGCCGCCGCCGGCCAGGACCGGGATCTCGACCGCGTCGACGACGGCCGGGACGAGCGCCGCGGTGCCGACCTGACCGACATGGCCGCCGCCGTCGCAGCCGGAGGCGATCACCGCGTCGACGCCGTCGGCCTGCGCGCGCTGCGCATGCTTGACCGCGCCCACCACCGACATCACGAAGATGCCGCGTGCCCGCGCTTCGGGCACCACGGCCTTGGGGCTGCCCAAGCCGGAGATCAGCACCGGAACCCGTTCCTCGAGCACGACCTCCACCATGGCGCGCACCTGGTCGGTGTACCGCGTCGCCTCGTCGCCGGCGGCGCGCACCGTTGCAAACAAGATGTCGACGCCGAACGGGCGGTCGGTCCGCTCCCGGACGCCGCGAATCTCGGCCCGCAGCTCATCGGCACCGCTGGTCGAGCCGGCGCCCACCACCCCCAGGCCACCCGCCGCCGACACGGCCGCCGCAAGCTCGGCGCGGGCGACCCAGCCCATGCCGGCCTGGAACACCGGCGCTTCGATGCCCAGCCGGTCACAGATCGCGGTTCGCAAGCGGGAACCCGATCGTGGGCGGCCGGCAATGTTGGCGGCGCTTGTCATAGGCGTTCTCCCTGCCGTCCTCGAGCATCTTCTGCTGGCGAGATGCGCGGGCGATGCTCTTCCCGTCAGGCGTCGGCTGGCGAGCCGACGGCTGCCTTGTGGCGCAACTGCTCGATCTCCTCCTTGAGGTGCAGCTTCTGCCGCTTCAGCTCCGCGATCTTCAGATCGTCCGACGAGCTGTGTGCCTGCAGATCGGCAATCTGCGCTTCGAGGGTGCGATGCCGCCGCTCGAGCTCCGTCAGGTGGGCGTCGACTGCCATGTGAAAGCCTCCCTTGATTGCACCGACGATCTTCGGGATGGCGCCGGAATATGGCAAGCGGATGGGCTGCTCCCTGTTGACGCGGGTCCGTCGAGCGATATCCGCCGCCCGAGCGCGCGACCATTGGATGGAGCAGGCGGCGAGGGTGACGCCTCGCCGTTCTTGGCATTGCGAAGTCGCCCGCAATGTCTACGCTACCGGAAAGCGGGCAGGCGTTTGGCGACCTGCTCCAGACACGACAGGGCCAACGGGGCGGCGCCGCCGCTCCCTGCGGCCGGGAGGAGATATCCATGCGCCTGACACGCCGCGTTGCGCTCGGTCTCTTGGCAACGTCGCCCGCTTTGGCCCAAGGACGCGAGTGGCCGAGCAGGCGGCTTCGGCTGGTCGTTCCCAGTGCGCCTGGCGGCTACGAGGTCTATGCCCGCATTCTCGCGCCACGGCTCGCCGAATTGCTGGGGCAGCCGGTGGTTGTCGACAACAAGCCCGGCGCCAATGGCATCATCGGCATGCAGGAAGTCCAGCGCAGCCAGCCCGACGGCTATACCTTCATGTTCGCTCATGTCGGCGCCATTTCCATCGGCAGCAGCATCTACCCCAACATGCCGTTCGATCCGGTGGACGAGCTCAGCTCCATCTCGGTCGCCGTCACCTCGCCGCTGGTCTGGGTGCTCGACCCGGCGATGCCCATGCGGACGATGCCGGAATTCATCGCCCGGGTGCAGGCGGAACCGGGTACCTGGCGCTATGGCCTGCCCGCATCCGGCAGCATCCCGCACCTGGTCGTGGAAGACACCAAGATCCGCCACAAGCTCGACATGCCTGCCGTGCCTTACCGCAGCACGCCGCAATCGCTCATGGCGGTGATCGGCGGCGAGGTGCCGATCACGCTGGACAGCCTGGGCGCGAGCTCCGCGCACATCGCCGCCGGGAAGCTGCGCGCGCTGGCCGTCACCTCGCGCGAGCGTTCGGAGCGCCTGCCCGAGGTGCCGACCATGCTCGAGCTCGGCCTCGATCCGCGCGAATGGGTGGCTTGGTATGCCTTCATGGCGCCCAAGGGAACGCCGGACGAGATCGTCCAGAGGCTGAACGGCGCGATCAATCAGGCGCTGCGCGAGGAGGCCATCGCCGCGCGCATCCGCGATCTCGGCGCCTCGCCACGCCTCACGACGCCGGCCGAGACGCTGAGCTTCATCACGGCGGAGCGCGCCGACTACGGCGCCATCGCGAGGGCCGGCAAGATTCGCGTGGAGTAGCCTGCGGCCGCCTTTGACGTCGTCTATGCCGGCAGCCGGGCCTGTCGGTCTCGAGCGCATCGACACCTCGAACGGTCCGATTGCCGCCAAGGCGCGGCAGCGCGAGCTGCTGCTGCTTCTACTGCCGCCGTTCCGCGAGCGCCGAGTCGCTCTCCGCGCCGATGGTCTCGCGCAGCTCTCGCTTGAGGATCTTGCCGTAGTAGCTCTTCGGCAGCTCCTGGAGACGGTGGTAGGCGCGCGGTCGCTTGAAGCGGGCGATGTTGTCGAGGCAGAGCGCGTCGAGCTCGGCGTCGGTCACCGTCATGCCGGGACGGGCGACGATGCAGGCGACGACCTCCTCGACCAGGTCGTGGTGGGGCCGGCCGAACACGGAAACCTCTAGCACCGCGGGGTGCTGCTGCAGGACCTCCTCGATCTCGCGCGGATAGATGTTGAAGCCGCCGCTGATGATCATGTCCTTGGCGCGATCCTTGATCGTCAGGAAGCCGTCCTTGTCCATCGATCCGAGATCGCCGGTATGCAGCCAACCGTTGCGCAGCGTCTCCGCCGTCGCTTCCGGCGCGTCCCAGTAGCCCGCCATGACGGTGTCGCCGCGCACCAGGATTTCCCCCAGCGCGCCGGCGCCGACCTCGTCGTCGTTCTCGTCGCCGATGCGCAGCTCGATGCCGGTGCGGGCGATCCCGGCGGACGAGAGCCGCTCGAGATAGCGGGGATGTGTCGTGTCGGCGTGATGGTGCTTGTCGAGCACGGTGCCGGTGTTCGGCGTTTCCGCCTGCGCCCACATCTGCGCCAGGCGAGGCCCCAGCCGGTCGATGGCCTGGTGGAGGTCGGCGAGATACATCGGGCTGCCGCCGTAGAATACCGTGTCGAGGTTCTCGAGCCGCGCGGCGGCGAGCGCCGGATGGTTCACCAGGCGCTTCAGCATGGTCGGCGTGTGATACATCGTGACGCCGCGGTAACGTCCCAGCAGCTCCAGCACCTCGTCGTGATCGAGGCTGCGGCTCTCGAGCACGACGTTGGCGGCTGCCTTTGCGACATAGGGGAGGGCCATCAGGCCGGTGCCGTGCGACAGCGGTGCGGCGTGAAGGATCGTCGATCGAGTGGTGACGTGGGTGATGTCGCCCAGGTAGCCGAGCAGCATCGCCATCAGGTTGCGATGCGTGAGCGTGGCGCCCTTGGGCCGGCCGGTCGTGCCGCTCGTGTAGAACAGCCAGCCGGCGCCCCCGGCTTCGACGCGCTGCAGGGCGATCGGGTCGTGTGCCGCGAGCCTCGCATAGTCGGGGCTGTCGACCGACACGACGGCAAAGTCGCGCTCGACTGCGATCGACCCGACGACGCTCTCGACCTCCTTGTTGGTGAAGCAGACCTTGGTGCCGGCGCTGGCGAGGATGTAGGAGACCTCGCGCGCATGGAGCCGGGCGTTGATCGGCACGGCGACGAGCCCGCCCCACCAGATCCCGAACAGCACTTCGAGATAGGCGGGCGTGTTCGTCATCACGATGCCGACGCGGTCGCCCGCCTGCAGGCCGAAGCGACCGCGCAGCGCGGCCGCGAGGCCCGCCGCGCTCGCCGCGAGATCGGCGTAGGTCGCCACCACCTCCGGCCCGATGCAAAGCGCCGGACGTTCGCCCTTCGCGCGGGCGGCGGCGAGAAGCAATTGCGCGATGTTCATGCTCACCTCCTGACGAGTGCCAGCGTGACCGCGGCGATGATCAAGCCGAGCGCCACGACGTCGAGCCAGGAGATCGGCGTCGCCGTCAGCAGGGCGCTGCTGGCGAACCCGACGCACGGCACCACCAGCGTGGTCAGGCTGGCCACCGCCGCCGGCAGCGCCCGAATGATACGGAACCAGCAGGCATAGGCGAGCACGTTGGACACCAGGATCAGCCAGGCGAGAGCGACCAGGCCGCGCACCTGCTCGGGATGGAAGTAGGCGTCGCGCGCGAAGACCAGCCAGACGACCAGCACGGGGGCGGTGCCGACCAGGATCTGCCAGGCGGCATTGATCGTGGTGTCGCCCGAAACGGCCATCCGCTTGGTGAGAACGGTGCCGATGCCGAAGGAGATCGCCGCCAGCAGGGTGAGAATCGTCCCCACGGGCGCGCTTCGGACCGCGGTTTCCTGGCTGATGACGAGGCCGACGGCGCCCAGGCTCAGCGCGAGCGAAAGCGCGATGCGCAGCGTGATCCGCTCCTTGAGGACGAACACCGCCAGCAGCGCCGACCAGGTCGGCATCGTGTAGACGATGATCGGCGTGCGGCTCGGTCCGAGCAGGGCGAGGCCCGCGATCAGGAAGATCTGGAACAGGCCCATGTTGAACAGGCCGGTCAGCGCGAGCTGACCCCACAGCCGGCGATCGGGCAGCGCCGAGGCGCCGTTCAGGACGCCGAGCCCCAGGAGAATCGCGCCCGAGATCGGCATGATGATGAGACGGCCGGAAAACAGGTCGACCGCCTCGAGCGACCAGCTCATCAGCGGATAGGACAGGCCCCAGGCGATCCAGACGCAGGGCAGGAGAAAACGCGTCATGCCCGGCGTGCTTCCGACCTCTCAGCTCACATCCCGCGGATGACGCCTCGGCACGCCGCCAATGTCAACGTGCGGCAGGCGAGCTGCGCTCTACACCTCGAGCTTCTTCGCCTGCTCGACCGTGCGCTGTAGGGCGTCGTCGTGCATGCGCTCGATTCGCGGGGCGAGCGTATCGAGCTCGCGCCGACGCTGGCGCACGAGCGCGCGCAGCTCGCTCCATACGCCTGCGGGCACCGCCGAGCGGCCGCGAGCCCAGCCGTCGACAGCGCTCTTCTGGTGGCGAACCGCCTCGGCCATGGGGCTCTTCCAGGCTTCTCCCCAAAGCGCGCGCCCGACATCGGCGATCAGCGTTGCGTCGACCATGTGCGTTCCTCTGCACCGTCGCGTCGGAGCGGCTGTGCGTCACACCACCGTGAATGCCGGAAGCCGTGCCCAGGCCGCTTGCCGTGGAGCGGCGCGGCTCGCCATCCCCTGCTCCGGAGAGAGGGCCCGTGCGACCGCCGCCCAGGGCAGGCCGCGCGCGCCGAAGACTCGGGCGAGGGCGGCGATGGTCTCGTCGTCGCGCCACGCCCACAGGCGCTCGATCAACGGCTCGAAGGTTCGGGTCCATTCGGGGCCGCTCGATCGACCCGGGGCGAAGGTCTCGATCAGGGCCACGAGCTGCTCGACGCTCGCCTCGCCGACCGCCCGGCACATCTGCTCCTCGCTGAGCGCGAGGGTCGTGGCGGCGGCATTGCGGATCCGCCAGATTTCGTCCAGTGCGGCGCGATCGTTGCTCATGCGGGGTCCTCAGGCAGCGGAGCCAAAATAGTCGGCGTAGACCCGATAGCAGTCGTGGGTCGGCGCGCGCTTGATGTAGCGCGACTGGTGCTTGACGAATCCGCGAATGATGTCGTCCCGCCGCGCGGTGCGATTGTGCCGGAACTCCTCGAGCGAGGAGCTGCAGTTGCGCATCACGTGCGGATCGTTCTGCCAGTGGCAGGCGGCGTAGGTGATGGTGTCCAGCAGATCGTGCCGCTCGCTGGTCCGCTCGAGATACGAATCGACCAGGGCACAGGCGCGGGGCGCGTCCTGCGCCAGCACATGCTGCTTCAAGATGGGCAACAGGCGATCGAGGGCGATGCCATCGGCCCAGGCACGATGGTTCCGGCGCGGCTCCAGGGCGAACGCCGGATCGCGCGGGAAGATGGCGTTCGAGCGGATGGTGTCGTTCATGAAGCGCGCGCCCATGAACACCGCCTTGACCTGGTGCGGATTGTCGTAGTCCCTGATCCACGATTGCACGACGTTCATGTAGTCGAGCGCATGGGTCGGGTGGAGAAAGGCGTTCGGGTGCTCCAGCACGTCGATGAGATAGGGCTGGAAGCACACGGTCACGGCATCGCCGACATCGAGGATGCCGGCGCCGCGCTTGAACAGGCTCATGATCGCGGCGTTGACGTCGAACGGGCCGCCCCAGACGATCGCCTCGGTCAGGATGTCGAGCTCGCGCTCGCTCGGCGGCTTGTCGGAACGCTTGGGGATCGAGGCCTGGCCCGGCAGCTCCATGCGGCAGATCGTGCCGATCTCGGACCACAGGCCGTACAGGCGCGGCGAGCATCCGAGGTCCGGCACGACGGTGTAGATCAGCTCCTTGGCATTGTCCCAGCCCAGGTAGTCGGCGATATCCACCAGCGCCCGCGCCCGCAGCGCCTTGTGGCCGATATTCTGGTAGCCGCCCCGGTTGATGATCGTGTCCTGCAGGTCGATGATGCCGGCGAGCAGGATGGCATCCTTCAGGCGCCGGCGATGGTCGGGATCCTTCGCCAGCCCGAGGAAAAGGCCATAGGCTTCCGCCTTGTCGCCTTCGGCGATCGCCCAGCTCATCCGCGCCAGGCGGTCGTCGACGGAGCCGCCCTCGATGGGCGCATGGTCCTCGAAGTAGATCTTGGGCGGGTTCCAGGCCGGTCCATCGAAGCGATTGACGTTGGCGTCGGGTCCGGGGAATTGCCGGTTGCACTGCTCGCCGTCACGCGCGTAGTGGCCGGGGAATTGGCAGATGACCTGTTCCCAGACATTGAGGCCCTGCGGCACGTACCACATTGCCTGGACGTTCGGCAGGATGCCGCGCGCGCCCTCGAGCTCCGCCATCAGCGCGATCGCACCACGCCAGCCCAGAATGGTGTGGTCGTAGTTCACGCCGCGCAGCTCGCCGCTCGGCAGCCGCATCAGGTGCGAGGGGACCTGGACATAGGGGGCTGCGAAGGCGATCGCCGCCTTGATCATGTCCTTGAGGGGGCGGTCCTTCTCCTTCACCAGGCGGCAGAAGGTATCGGTCGCCTCGCGATATTGGACGCTCTGAATCTCCTCCCGCAGGCGCTCGACGCTCGCGGCTCCCTGACCCCGCCCCATGGTCGTCTTCCTTCTTCAGATGGGCCACTGCCGGACGGAAGTGTTCGTGCCGCACCCTCGGGTGTCCTTGATCCGGATCAAAGGACGCTCCACGGGGCAACAGGTGTGCAGCGAGCGGCTGGTCCGCCTGCCGCGCGGCTTCATCGAGGGACGGGCGGGGCGCTCCGACTACAGGCGATGCACCGGCCGATCCGGCGGCAGGCCGAGCAGGACGCGGCCGACGGTCTCGTAGTTGGCCGCAGCCATCGAGACGTGCTGGCTGGCGGTGCGGATGTCGCGCAGGCAGCGTTCCAGGGGGCTGCTGGCGTAGATCGAGCTGCCGCCGCCGGCCTCGTACACCAGGTCGATTGCGAGCGAGGCGGCGGCGATGGCGTTGATGCGCGCCAGGCGCGCGATGGCCAACTGGCGGGCGTCGGGCGCGCGGCCGCCGAGGACGTCGTTCCAGATGCCGCCGGCGGTGTCGTAGAGAAAGCCGCGCGCCGACAGCAGCGCCGCCTCGGCGCGCGCGACGTTGACTTGCGCCATCGCGCGTTCGGCCAGCGGCTTGCCCGAGCCGGCCGACGCGGTCTTGATCGCCGCCAGCTCGACGAAGGCGTCGATCGCCGCCCGGCCGATGCCGAGCCCGACCGCGGCCATCGACGTATCCAGCAGGGCCTGCAACGGCACGCGATAGAGCGCGCCGGCGGCCCATGGCTCGTCGTCCAGGGTGAGGCTGTGCGCCGCCGGCACGAACAGGTCGCGGACGGCGTAGTCGTGGCTGCCGGTGCCGCGCAGGCCGCCGACATCCCAGGTGTCGATCAGCTCGCCGTCCTGTGGCGGGAAGAAGACGATCCGGATTTCGGGCGCGCCCTCGGCGGTGGCGCGCCGCGTGGCGCCCTCCATCACGAAGCAGCCGGCGTTCCAGTACGTGGCGTGCGGGATGCCGCTGGCAAAGGCCCAGCGGCCGTCGACGCGGTAGCCGCCCGGGGCCACGCGTGCCGTGCCGGTGGGCCGCAAGGCGCCGGCCACCACCGCGTCGGGCGGTCCGTAGATCGCGCGCGCCGTGTCCTGCGGCAACAGCGCCGCCATCAGGCCGTAGGTGCTGCCGATCATCAGGCTCCAGCCGGCGGCGCCATCGGCGATCGCCACCTGCTCGACGACCCGCGCCGCCGTCAGCAGGTCGGTCTCCAGGCCGCCCAGCTCGCTGGGGATGAACAGGCGGAACAGCTTCAGCGCGTGCATCGCCGCCACCAGCTCGGGCGGCAGCCGGCGCTGGCGCTCGATGTCGCCACGCTGGCTGCGGATGCGCGGCGCCAGCCCTTGCGCGGCGGCGACGAGATCGAGCTCAGCCGCCATGGCGGGGCCGGGCGATGCGGACTGGCCCTGGCGACGAGAGCGCAGCGGCCGAGCCGACGATGGTGGGTCGCAGTTGGTGTTCAGGCATCGCTCGACAATTCCCAGACGAATGTTCCGAAGCGGGGAGGAGGTAGCATCGCTGCGAGCGGAGCGTAAGCGGCCCGACCGTCGTCCCTCGGGCTGCCCGGCAGGCCCTTGCGGCGAAGGGATGCGCGATCGCCCAATGCCCCATGGTCGCCCTGGCGGAAGGGACATTCGGGACATTCGGGATATTCGCGCTTCGAATCGACGCCCTCCGACGAACGCTGCTCAGTCGGACAGGGCGATGCGCGGAAAGCGCGGCAGGGTCCGGCCGCCGTCCATCACGAGGGCGCGGCCGGTGACGAAGTCGAAATCCGCCGAGCAGACGAGCGCGACCATGCGGGCGATCTCCTGCTCCGTCACCAGGCGGCCGAGCGGCGTGCCTTCGATCGCCGCCGCCTTGTAGACCGGCATGGTGTCGGTGCGGGCGCTGGCGATCTGGCTCGGCACGACGGCGTTGACGGTGATCGCGGGGGCAAGCTCCAGCGCCAGGCTTTCGGTCAGATGCAGCAGGGCTGCCTTGGCGAGGCCGTACACCGAATGGCTGCGCACGAAGCCCGACGTAGCGCCGAGATTGACGATGCGGCCCCAGCCCAGGCGCGCCATGCCCGGCGCCACCTGCTGCGCCAGCAGATAGGGCGCCCTGAGATTGACCGACATCACGCGGTCCCAGGCCGACGGCTTCAAGGTGCTGAAAGGCGCATCGGCAAACGGCCCGGCATTGTTGACCAGCACCGAGATCGCGCCCAACGCCCGCTCCACCTCGCGCGCCAGCGCCGCCGAGGCGTCGACCTCGGCGAGATCGCCCTCGAAGGCCGCCGCTGTGCCGCCGGCCTCGACGATGCGACCGACGACGGCCTGCGCATCCTCCATGGCTGCACGACAGTGGACGGCGACCTTGGCGCCGTGCCGTGCCAGCTCGAGCGCGATTGCCGCGCCGGCGCCGGACGACGAGCCGGTGACCAGCGCGACCTTGCCGGCCAGGACGGGAATCTCGGTCACGGGTCGACGAGCACGGTCCAGACCGACTTGGTCTTCGACTTGTCGAGATACTTCTCGTACAGCTCGGCGATCAGGTCCTTGCCGATGGTGGCGATCTCGGCGTCATAGGCGGCGCGGTCGGTGATCTCGATGCGCTCGAGATAGTCCCACGGGCCGCCTTCCAGGTTTCCGACGACGCCGGTCAGCCGGTGCGTGCGGTAGGAGACGATCGTCTTCATCTTGGCGGCGACGACATAATCGACCTCGCGCTCGTAGCGCTCGTATTCGTCGCGGTCGACGCCGGGCTTCAGCGCGGCGAACACGTATCTCACGATGGCCATGGGGCTCCCTCCTAAAGCGATTTTCGATTCGATGGAACCGCCTGCGGTTCCATCGGAGCGGCAATGCGCGCAGCTCGGCTGGTCGTTGCGGAAAGGCGCTCTAAGGCTCGATCCGTTCGGACCAGAGCGCGACCGTCTTCGAGCGGTCGAGCCACTTGCTGTAGAGCAGGTCGAGGAACTCCTTGCTGCCGGTCGCCGCCTGCTTCTCGTACTCGGCCCGGCTGGTGACCTCGATGCGCTCCATGAAGTCCCATGGCCCGCCCTCGATGCCGGGATCGAGCCCGGTGATGCGATGCGTGCGGTAGCTCACGATCGACGGGTTCTGGGCGGCCTTCACGTAGTCGACCTCGCGCTCGAATTTCTCGAACTCGTCGAGCGACACCCCCGGCCGCACCTTCACAAGCACATAGCGAACGACCGTCATTGGCTCTCCTCCTTCAACTTTCGATCAGACCAGATGGCAGGCGGCGAAATGGCCGGGCGCCACCTCGCGATAGGGCACCGGCTCGGCGCAGACCGGTTGGGCGAGCGGGCAGCGGCTGCGCAGCCGGCACCCGGTCGGAATGTCGATCGGGCTCGGGATCTCGCCCGACAGCACGAAGGGATCGCGCCGGGCGTCGGGGTCGGGCACCGGCACCGCGGCCAGCAGCGCGCGCGTGTAGGGATGGGTCGGATGGCCGAACAGCTCGCCGGCCGTCGCTTCCTCGACGATCACGCCGAGATACATGACGGCCACCCGCGAGGCGAGATAGCGCACCGTGGCGAGGTCGTGCGAGATGAACAGGTAGGAGAGGCCGTGGCGCTGGCGCAGCTCCTCCAGCAGCAGGATCACCCGCGCCCGCAGCGAGACGTCGAGCGCCGAGGTCGGCTCGTCGAGCACGATCAGGCGCGGGTTGGTCACCAGCGCGCGCGCGATGTTGACCCGCTGGCGCTGCCCGCCCGACAGCTCGTGGGCGTAGCGCTCGGCGAGATCGGCACCGAGGCCGACCTCCTCGAGCACCGCGTCGGTGCGCTGGCGCCGCTCGGCCGCGCTCATCTGCGTGTGCAGCTTGAGCGGCTCGCCGACCATGCGCCGCACGCTGAGCCGCGGATTGAGCGAGGCGGTCGGATCCTGGAACACCATCTGGAGATCGGGCCGGACCTTGTCGAAGCCCGCATCGCTCAGCGCCGTGAGCTCCTCGCCGTCGAAGCGGATGCTGCCCGCCGTCGGCGCGACCAGCCGGACCAGGGTGCGCGCGACCGTCGACTTGCCGCAGCCCGACTCGCCCACCAGCCCCACGGTCTCGCCGGCCTCGACGCTGAACGACACGCCGTCGACGGCGCGCACCACCGGCGGCTTGCCGTCCTGCAGCGTGCGCAGCCACGCCTGGAGACCGCGCAGGGGGAAGTGCGTCTTCAGGTCGGTGACCTCACACAGCGGGGGCACGGCCATCCTCCACGGCGAAGCAGGCGACGCGATGCTCGGGCGCCACGGCGGTGAGGCCGGGCTTGTGGCGCCGGCAGCGATCCTCCACCCAAGGGCAGCGGCCGGCGTAGCGGCAGCCGGCCGGCGGGTCGAGCAGCGAGGGCACCGAGCCCGGCACCGGCTCCATCACGATCTCGCGGTCGATGCGCGGGATCGAGCGCACCAGCGCGCGCGTATAGGGGTGCGCGGGATGGCGGAACAGTGCGCGCACCGGCGCCACCTCGACCACCTGGCCGGCATGCATGACGGCGACCCGCTGGCAGGTCGTGGCGACGACGCCGAGATCGTGGGTGATCAGCAGGATCGAGGCGCCGGTCCGGGTGCCGAGCTCGCGCAGCAGGTCGAGGATGCGCGCCGCGGTCGACACGTCGAGGCCGGTGGTCGGCTCGTCGGCGATCAGCAGGCGCGGCGAGGTGGTGAGCGCCATCGCGATCATCACCCGCTGGCACATCCCGCCGGAGAACTGGTGAGCGTACTGGCGGGCGCGCCGCTCGGGCTCGGGAATGCCGACCAGCGTCAGCATCTCGAGCGCGCGCTTGCGGCTCTCGGCCGGCGACAGGCCGGCATGGATCTCGAACAGCCGGGAAACCTGCTCGCCGACCGCGATCAAGGGGTTGAGCGACGTCCGCGGCGTCTGCGAGATCATGGCGATCTCGGCGCCGCGGATCTGTCGCAGCGCGTCCTCCGGCAGTTGCGAGAGGTCGCGGCCGCCGAAGACGATGCTGCCGCCGGTCTGTCGTCCGGGCTTGCGGATCAGGCGCAGGATCGCCGTCGCGGTCACCGTCTTGCCCGAGCCGGACTCGCCCACCAGCCCCAGGATTTCGCCTTCGCGCACCTCGAAGCTCGCCGCATCGACGGCCTCGATCTCGCCGTGGTCGCTGGCGAAGCGGACGCTGAGGTCGCGAACCTCGACGACCGGGGCGGTCACCGCACACCCCGCATGCGCGGATCGAGGAAGTCGCGCAAGCCGTCGCCGACCAGGTTGAATGCCAGCACCATGACGACGATGGCGAGGCCGGGGAACAGGAACAGCCACCATTCCCCGGTGACGATGTATTGCGCGCCGTCGGCGGTCATCGAGCCCCATTCGCTTTGCGGCGGCTGGATGCCGAGGCCGATGAAGGACAGCGCCGACATGGTGAGCAGCGCATAGCCCATTGCCAGCGTCGCCTGCACGATGATCGGCGGCAGGCAGTTGGGCAGCAGGTGGATGAACATGATCCGCCAGGCCGGATTGCCGACCACCCGGGCGGCGTCGGCATACTCCATCTCGCGGATGCGGAAGATCTCGCCGCGGATCAGGCGCAGGTAGTTGGGGATCTGGGTGATGGCGATCGCCATCAGCACGTTGGCGACGCTGTTGCCGAGCGCGGCCGTGATCGCCATCGCCAGGATGAAGGCGGGGAAGGCCATGACCGAATCGACGCAGCGCATGATGATCAGATCGACCAGCCCGCGGTAATGGCCGGCGATCGCGCCGATCGCCGAGCCGATCGCCAGGGCGATCGCCGTCGCGCCGAACGCCACGGTGAGGTCGACCCGGGCGGCGAAGACGATGCGCGATAGCAGGTCGCGGCCGTAGATGTCGGTGCCCAGCCAGTGGCGCAGCGACATCGTCTGCAAGGCGGCCTCGGGGTCGGTCGCATCGGGGTCGTAGGGTGCGATCCAGGGGGCGAGCAGGGCGACCAGGATCGTCGCTGCGATGATCGCCAGCGCGATCGTCGACAGCCAGTTGCGGCGGATGCGCAGCCACACCAGGCGCAGCGCGGTGGACGCCGGCTTCGGCAAGGACAGCGGCGCATCGGCGGCGTCGGCCATCAGTCGAGCCGGATGCGCGGGTCGATCAGGCCGTAGACCATGTCGATGACGAAGTTCACGACCACGTAGAGCACGGCGACGAACAGCACGAAGGACTGGATCGGCCCGGAGTCCTTGGTCATCAGCGAGGTGATCGCGTAGTTGCCGATGCCGGGCCAGGCGAACACGCTCTCGACCACCGCGTTGCCGGCCATCAGGAAGCCGAACACGATGCCCAGGATGGTGACGACGGGGATCAGGGCATTGGCCAGCGCATCGCCGTAGATCACGCGCCGCCGTGGAATGCCCGCCGCCCAGGCCGCCTTGATGTAGTCGGATTCGAGGATCTCGAGCATGGTCGAGCGCACCATCCGGGCGATCGGCGCCATGACGCTCAGGCCCAGCGTGAAAGCCGGCAGCATGAGCTGGTGCAACGACGAGCCCAGCGCCTTCCAGTTGCCGGTGAGCAGGCTGTCGACGACATAGAGCCCGGTGATTGCCTGCGGCGGCTCGATGCCCGAGCCGAGCCGTCCGAGCGGCGGCGGCGCCACGCCCAGCAGGTAGAAGAAGAAGTAGAGGGCCAGCAGGCCGGTCCAGAAGGTCGGCATGGCGACGCCGGCGACGCCGACGATGCGTCCGACATGGTCGATCGCGGTGTCGCGATGGACGGCCGACTGCACGCCGAGCGGGATGCCGATGAGCAGGGCGATCAGCAGGCTCGCCAGGGTGAGCTCGAGCGTGGCGGGCAGGCGCTGCTTGAAATCCTGCAGCACCGGCCGGCCGGTCGAGGCGCTCTGGCCGAGATCGCCGCGCACGACGCCGGAAATGTAGCGCCAGTATTGCACCCAGGCCGGCTGGTCGAGGCCCATCTCCTTCTCCAGCTCCTTCACCATCTCGGGCGAGACCAGCGGCCCCGCCTTCACGACGGCCGGATTGCCCGGCAGGACGTAGGTCAGGGTGAAGGTGATGATCGTCACGCCCACCAGGGTGGGGATGACGAGCGAGAGCCGGCGCAGGAAATAGCCGAGGAACGCCACTCTTCAGGCCGCCGCTCTAGCCGGTCTTGAGCGAGGCGAAGCGTTCGAAGGTGTCCCAGCGCTTCTCGACGCCGACCAGGTCGTTGCGCATCACGCGCGTCCAGTTGTCGTACCACAGCATGCCCCAGACGGCGTCGTCGATGACGATCTTCTGCGCCGCCTTCGCGGCCGCCAGCCGCTTCTCGGCGTCGAGCTGGTGGTAGTTCTCGTCCAGGATCTTGTCGAGCGCGGGGTTGCTGTAGAACGCCGTGTTGGTGCCCTTCGACGTCGAATGGAACAGCGGCACCATGTGGAAGAACGGATCGTTCACCCACGACTGCCAGGTCTCGATCGAGAGCTGCAGGTCGCCCTTGGTCGCGAGCTGGCGGAAGGTCGCATCGGTCTGCCGCGTGATGTTGATCTTGAAGCCGATCTTCTCGAGCTCGCGCTGGATCCACACTGCGGCCTCCTCGTGCGGCTGCCAGCCGATGCGGACGGCGAGGTCGAGCGTGACCGGCGTCTCCACGCCGGCCTCCTTCATCAGCGCCTTGGCCTTGTCGAGGTCGTACTTGTAGGGCGAAAGCGTGCCGTCGTGGCCGGGCGTCAACGCCGGCACCGGCGACTTCATGACGGAGCCGTAGCCCATCAGGACGTTCGGCACGATCGCCGCGACGGGGATGGCGTAGTTGATGGCCTGGCGGACCTTGACGTTGTCGAGCGGCTTCTTGGTCTGGTTCATCGCCAGCCAATGGCAGGTCGTGTCCGGCACCGTGACGATGCGGAAGTCCTTCTCGTTCTCGAAAGTCTTGATGTTGCGCGGCGACAGGCCGGGACGGCCGATCACCAGATCGATCGCCTTGCGCTTCAGGAGCAGCACGCGGTCGGCCTCGTTGGGCACGAACTTCAGCACGATCTTCTGGAATGCCGGCGTGCCCTTCCAGTGGTCCTTGCGCGCCTCCAGCACGACCTCCACGCCGGGCGTGTTGGTGACCAGCGTATAGGGCCCCGAGCCGGCCGGGTTGCGCTTGGCCCAGTCGGCCGCCCAGGGATCCTTCTCCGTCGCGTTGGGCTTCACCAGCTCGGGATCGAGCGCGGTGATGGTCATCAGCGACAGGAAGTTGAGCACCATCGCCTGCGGCGTCGGCCCCTTCATGTCGAGCGCGATCGTCATCGGGTCGCGCACCACGATGTTCTCCGGCTTGGCGACCTGGATCATGCGCGGCATGATGAAGCGCATGTAGCCCGGCGATTGCAGCGCGCGGTCGAGCGAGTATTTCAAGGCCGCGGCGTCGACCGGACGGCCGCTCGGGAACGTCATGCCGGGGCGGACCTTGAGCACGACGGTCGCGCCGTCGCGCTCGAAGGCCCAGGACTCGGCGAGGCTACCTTCGAATTCGTTGGGGAAGGAACGCGACACGCCCCTGGCGCCCTCGATCGGGCGCACCTTCCAGGAGACGACCGGGTCGTAGATGTTGCACTGCACGGCGTAGCCGCCGACCGACTTGAAGACGTGCGGATCGAGGCTGTCGATGTCGCTGTCCCAGGCGACCGTCAGCGTCGACCCGGATTGCCCCTGCGCCGGCAGGCTGCCTAGTCCGCCCAGAGCCGCCGCGCCGGCCCCCGACGAGATTTTCAAGAACGTGCGCCGATCCGTCTTTCCCATGATCGAGATCCCTCCATCATCCCCTGTGTCATTCGTCCATAGCGTTCCAGTCTTGTCAATTGATCGCCGAATTCCGGAACGGACATGGTGCTTGCGGCGAGAGATGCAGCATTATTTAGGCCATTTACGATTGCTGGCGTTCCAATTATAGCTCGTGAGCCTCGCAAAAATGGAACATGGAGATCGTTCATGAACTCGGTCGGCAACGTTGCGCGGGTGCTACGGCTGTTCACGCCCGAGCGTAACGTGCTGTCGGTCAGCGAGGTCGCGCAGCTTCTGACACTGCCCAAGAGCTCGTCGTCGCGCTTGCTGAAAGCGATGGCCGAGACCGGGCTGCTGACCGCCGCCGATGCGAGCTCGGGCTATGGCGTCGGCCATCTGATCTTCGAGACCTCGCGCCGCCATCGCGCCAACTCGACCTTGAGCGCGGCGGCCGACGAGGCACTGGCGCGCATCGTCAAGGCGACGGGTCACACCGGCTATGTCGCGATCCTCGACGGCGTCGATGTCCTGGGTCTCAGGATGCAGCCGGGCAACAAGCCGCTGCGGGTCGTTACGTCGCCCGGCGACCGGCTGCCGGCCTTCTGCTCCTCGACCGGTCGCGCGCTGCTCGCACGCCTCGACGATGCGACGGTGTGCGCGCTCTATCCGCTGCCGTTGCAACCGCCGTCGCCCAACGCGCCGCCGACGATCGACGACTTGGTCGCAGCGCTCGCGGGCGTTCGCGACAAGGGCTGGTCGCAGGCGACCGACGAGAGCTTGCCGGGCGTCGAATCGCTGGCGATCTGCGTCGAGGATCGCGAGAACGGCGAACGGGTCGCGATCTGCATTTCCTATTCCGCGGCCATGATCTCGGCCAACGAGAAGTCGCGCATCGTCACCCTGCTGATGCGGGCGGGCTGTGAGCTCGGCCTGAAGTTCGACGACGACTATTGGGCCGCGCCGCGCTTTGCGGCCTTTGCCGCGCGGTCGTGGAACGAAGCCGCCTAGGAGTTGCTGCGGATGTCTCTCGAATTGCTGATGCTGGGCAACGTGCCGATGCCCCAGATGGTCGAGCGAGCCAAGCTCGCCGAGGCCAGCGGCTACGATACGCTCTGGGTCGCCGACGAGCGCTTCTACCGCGAGGTCTACTCGACCCTGGCGGTGCTGGCGCAGCACACCACGCGGGTGAGGCTCGGCACCTGCGTCACCGATCCGTTCGCCCGCCATCCCGCGCTGACGGCCATGGCGATCGCCACCCTCGACGAGATCTCGAACCAGCGCGCCATCCTGGGTGTCGGCGCGGGCATCTCGGGCTTCCCCGAGCTGGGCGTGGTGCGCAAGAAGCCGGCGGCCGCCATTCGCGAGATGATCGAGGTCGTGCGGGCGCTGCTCAAGGGAGAGGCGCTCGATTTCCACGGCGACGTCGTCGCCTTCCACAACGGCAAGCTCTCGTTCAAGCCGGTGCGCGCCGACATCCCGATCTATGTCGCCAGCAACGGTCCGCTCGGCCAGCGTGTGACCGGCGGCATCGCCGACGGCGCGATCATGGAGGGCTGCGGCAACGTCGAGGAGGTCGAGGCCTTCCGCGCGACCCTGGCCGAGGGAGCCCGGCGCAAGGGGCGCGATCCGTCGGCGGTGAAGGTGTTGCTGCGGCTCAATGCCTGCGTCTCGCCCGACGGCAGGAAGGCGCGCGACGGCGTGCGGCTGGGCGTGGCGCGCATGCTGGCGGCGGGCCGGCTGAAATTCAGGACCGCGGAGAAGCAAGGCCTCACCCTGACGGCGGAGCAGATCGCGCCCTTCGCCGGCGTGCGCTATGCCGAGGGTGCGGCGCCCTACACGCCCTTGCTGCCGGCGATCACCGACCGCCATGTCGATGCCTTCACGCTCGCGGGCTCGCCCGACGAGGTGGCGCAGCACATGGCGGACCTGAAGGCAGCCGGCGCGGACGGCTTCATCGTCATGCCGCTGCCGTGCGAGGGCACGACGGCCGAGCAAACGCTCGCGGCACTCGGCAGGGATGTCTGGCCGCGCGTGAAGGGATAGGCGATGGGCTTTGCCTTCCATCGGCCGGACAGCCTCGACGCCGCGATCGCCATGGCGCGCGAGCACGGCGAGGCGGCGCGCTTCCTGGCCGGCGGCACCGACCTCGTCATCCAGATCAACCGGCGGCGCCTCGCGCCGCGGCACCTGATCAGCCTGGCCGGGCTCGGCCTCGACACGATCGCCGAGATAGACGGCGGCTACGCGATCGGCGCCATGGCGACACACGACGCCGTGGTCCGCCATCCCGGGTTCCAGAAGCAGCTCGTCGCGCTCGCCGAGGCGTCGGCCGTGATCGGCGGCCGCCAGGTGCGCAACATCGCGACCGTCGGCGGCAACATCGTCAATGCCTCACCGGCAGCCGATCTGGTGCCCGTGCTGCTGACGCTCGACGCCACGGTCGAGCTCCGCGGCTCGGCCGGCACGCGCACGCTGCCGCTCGATCGCTTCCTGGTCGAGCGCGGCCGCACCGATCGCCGGCCCGACGAGATTCTGACCGCCATCCGCTTCGACAAGCCGCCGGCGGCCAGTGCGACAGCCTTCCTCAAGGCCGGCCGGCGCAAGGCCATGGAGATCTCGATGGTTTGCGTTGCCGCCCATCTGGTACGGGGAGGGAAGGCGCGCCTCGCCATCGGCGCGGTCGCCTCGCGCACCCTGCGGGTGGCCGATGCCGAAGCGTTGGTCGAGAGGGGCGGCCAGGCGGCTTTTGCCGAGGCCGGCCGCCTCGCCGCGGCGCAGGCGACGCCGATCGACGATGTGCGCGCGTCGGCGCGCTATCGCAAGCTGCTGGTCGCGACGATGGTCGAACGGGCGCTCGCGCGCTGCGCCGCGCGCCTCGAGGGGGTGGGGCCATGACGCGCCAGGCGCTCGAACTCACGATCAACGGCGAGCGGCACGAGCTGATGGTCGAGCCGCATTGGTCGCTGCTGCAGGTGTTGCGCGGCGAGCTCGGCATGACCGGCACCAAGGAGAATTGCCTCGAGGCCGAGTGCGGGGTCTGCACCGTTCTGCTCGACGGCAAGGCAGTGAATTCCTGCATTCTGCTGGCCGAGCAGTGCCGCGGCCGCTCGATCGTCACGATCGAAGGGCTGGGCGATCCCGAGCACCTTCATCCGCTGCAGGCCGCCTTCATCGAGCAGGGCGCGGTGCAGTGCGGCTACTGCACCCCGGGCATGATCCTGGCCGCCAAGTCGTTCCTCGACGAGCGGCCTGGTCACGTGCCGAGCGAAGCCGAGGTGCGCGAGGCCCTGTCGGGCACGCTCTGCCGCTGCACCGGCTACCAGAAGATCGTCGACGCGGTGATCGCGGCGGCGCGCCAGATGAACGCGCGGCCCGAGCACGCGAGGAGAGCGTCGTGAGTCCCCGCCAATATCGCGTCGCCGGCAAGCGGCTGAAGCGCATCGACGGCATCGGCAAGGTCACCGGCAAGCACGTCTATGCCTCCGACTTCGCGCTGCCCGGAATGCTGTTCGGCAAGATCCTGCGCAGCACCGAGGCGCATGCCCGCATCGTGCGGCTCGACGTCGCCAAGGCGGCGGCGCTGCCGGGGGTGCGTTGCGTGCTGACCGCCAAGGACATCCCGCAGATCCGCTTCGGCACGGCGATCAAGGATCGCACCATGCTGGCCGAGGGCGTCGTGCGCTTTCGCGGCGAGGCGATCGCCGCCGTCGCCGCGACCAGCCTGGAGATCGCCGAGGCGGCGGTGCGGGCGATCGAGATCGAGTACGCGCCGCTGCCCGCGGTGTTCGATCCGGAGGAGGCCCTGCGGCCCGGCGCACCCCTGGTCCATGGCGGCTGGCGCGATTACCAGGCGCTGCCCGTATTCGATCGCGAGGGCAACGTCGCGGGCCGGTCCTCGATGGGCAGCGGCGACCTGGCGGCGGGCTTCGCCGGGTCGTATCGCATCTACGAGCATCGCTTCACGACGCAGCACGTCCATCCCGGCTACACCGAGCCCCGCACCGCGATCGCGAGCTGGGACGGCAACGGCGACGTCAGCGTGTGGAGCAACACCCAGTTGCCCTTCGACATGAAGAACATGCTGGCCGAGGTGCTCGACCTGCCGGCGAGCAAGGTGCGGGTGGTCGTGCCGGGCATCGGCGGCGGCTTCGGCGGCAAGCTCAGGGTCGGCGTGGAGCATTTCGCCGCCTGGCTGGCGCGCAAGTCGAAGCGGCCGGTCAAGGTGACGACGACCAGCGAGGAGGAGCTGACCGACGCCTATCCGCGCCAGCCCACGGTGGTCACGTTGAAGACCGGCGTCAGCCGCGACGGGCTGCTGCTGGCGCGCGAGGGCAGGGTCGTCCTCGATTGCGGCGCCTTCGCCAACTCCGGCCCGGCGACCGCGGCGATCGCGCTGCAGGTCCTGGCCGGTCCCTATCGTTCGCCGAACCTCGCCTTCGAGGGGATCGCGGTCTACACCAACAAAGGCTCGACCGGCTCGTTCCGTGCGCCGGCCGGGCCGATGGCCAACTTCGCCGTCGAATCGCAGATCGACATGATCGCCGACGATCTCGGCATCGATCCGCTCGAGCTCCGCCTGCGCAACGTCTACCGCGAGGGCGACAAGGGCCCGGCGGGCGAGACGCTGGAGAGCGTCTCGATCGAGGAGTGCCTGCGCAAGGCGGCCGACGCGATCGGCTGGACGCAGCGCAAGCCCGGCGCGGGCCGGGGCAAGGGCATCGCCTGCTCGTGGTGGCTCACGACCGGCGGCTCGTCCGGCGTCTATGTGAAGGTCAATCCCGACGGCACGGTGACCGTGGTGAGCGGCGCCGTCGAGCTCGGCAGCGGCGCGATGACCGGGGCGGCGCAGATCCTCGCCGAGGAGCTGGGCGTCGATCTCGCCGACATCAACGCGACCGATGTCGACACCCATGTCTCGCCCTACGATTACGGCGCGCAAGGCAGCCGCACGGCCTTCTCGGTCGGCAATGCCTGCATCGCCGCCGCCAAGGATCTGCGGCGCCAGATCGGCGAGCTGGTGGCGCCGCTGTGGGGCGTCGCGCCCGACCAGGTTCGGCTCGAGGACAAGGCCGTGGTGAGCGGCAACAAGCGGATGTCGCTGGCCGAGGCGGCCGCCCTGTCGCAGCGCACCGGCGGCGGGCTGATCTCGCACGGCACCGCGATCCAGCCGATGCCGGTGTTCGATCCCAATCGCGTCAAGAACCATCCGCTGCCGGCCTGGACCAGCCACAGTTGGCACGCCCACGCCGTCGACCTGTCGGTCGACGACGCCACGGGCGAGGTCACGATCGGCCGTTATGTGGTGGCGCAGGATGTCGGCTTCGCCATCAACCCGACCTATGTCGAGGGCCAGATCGAGGGCGGTGTCGCCCAGGGCATCGGCCAGGCGTTGAGCGAGGAGATCGTCTACGACGGCGGGCGCGTGGTGAACGCCAACCTTACCGACTACAAGATGCCGACCGCGATGGACATGCCGTCGGTCGAGTGCATCCTGGTCGAGAGACCGAGCGTCAACGGCCCCTATGGCGCCAAGGGTGTCGGCGAGCCGCCCTGCATCGAGCCGCCTGCCGCGATCGCCAATGCCGTCGCCGCCGCGACGGGCGTTCGCGTCCGGACGCTGCCGATCACCGCCGAGAAGATCGCGCTCGACCGCATCGAGGGCGGCGACTGATGCAGGTCAGCGTCTTCCTGTGGGGCAACCTCCGCCGCTTCGTGCCGAAAGGCGACAGCTCGATGGTGCTGGACGTCGCCGACGACGCGACGGTCGAGGATCTCGCGATCCAGATGGGCGCGCAGCACGATGTCTATGCCGCCGCGCTCAACGGCAGGGTCGTTCCCCTTTCTTGCCCTTTGTCGCCCGGCGATCGGGTGTTCCTGTTCGATCATCTGCATGGCGGTTGACGGCGCGCGCGGCGAGGACGTGACCGTTGGACAGACTGGCCTTCCGAGCGACCTATTGGACGGCCGCGATTGGTTTCAAGGCGGAGAAAAATCGGCCTCGTGCTGCAACTGAAAATCGCAGCGCCGGTGGTTCAATTCCGCCCCGAGGCACCCTGTCTTCAATCGAGAGCGGTGGCTCGATGCTGGCGCCGCGGCTCGGTGCCGGCCTTCCGACCTGCTGACCCTATTTGAGCGCCCGGCCGCCGGTGAACTCGCGCAGCCGTCCAGCGTCGGCGATCGTGACCTGACGGCCGCTGCCGCTGACGCCGACCGAGCGCAAAGCCGCGAAGGCGCGCGACAGGCTCTGCGGCGTCACTCCCAGCCGTCCGGCGACGAGGCGGCGCCCGCCCGGCAGGGTGACCGTCACGGCGCCGCTCTGGCGCGGGGACAGGGCGAGCAGGAAAGCCGTCAGGCGCTCGATGGCGGACAGCAGCTTCAAGTCCTTGATCTGGCCGATCAGCGAGCGCCAGTAGACCGACAGCAGCAGGGTCGCGCCATAGGCGAGCGCCCCGTTGGCCCGCACCTGGGCGCGGAAGGCGGCCGCCGGCCATAGAAGGAGGCGGCTCTCCTCGAGCAGGCGCGCCGTCAACAGGTAGGACGCGTCAAGCATGATCGCGGGCAGGATGAAGCTGTCGCCGGGCCCGAAAAATTCGACCAGGGTCTCCTCGCGCGGTCCCGCCCCGAACAGCCCGACGCCGCCCGAGAGCACGATGTGCAGGAACTCGGGCTTTTCGCCCTGGTGGCAGGGAACGGCCCCCTTGGGGAGGGTCTGGACGAAACACGTCGCCAGCATGGCCGCGAGATCCGTCTCCGAAACCGGTGCGAACAGGCGCGATCGGCGGATCAGGGGAAGGTCGGTCGGACGCATGCTCGAACCTTCTGCGAAGCGTCGTGCGATGGATGCCGTGGATGTCGATCTGGCTCGAAGCCTGCCATGCCATGTTACCAAATGCGAAGACTTGCCATGAATATAGGATAATAATTCGACAAAGTGACGGGTGCGGCACGACCCGCTTGATGCACATCAACCTCTAGACGCCGAGCCGCCGCAAACCTCCTGCCGACAAGCGGGAGATTTGACATGCCGGAACAAGGCGGAATGCAGGGCGCGACGAGCGGACGGACCAGCGCGCTCGCCATGAGCACGCTGGCCTTCACCGTCTGCTTCGCCGTCTGGACGATCTTCTCGATCATCGGTGTCCAGATAAAGAAGGACCTTGGGCTGACCGACACGCAGTTCGGCCTGCTGGTCGGCACCCCCATCCTCACCGGCTCGCTGATCCGTCTCATTCTGGGTATCTGGGCCGACCAGCATGGTGGCCGCGTGGTCTACACCGGCGTCATGGTCGCGGCGGCTGTCGCGACCTGGCTGCTGACCTACGCCTACGACTATCCCACGTTCCTGATCGCGGCCCTGGGGGTCGGCATCGCCGGCGGCTCCTTCGCCGTCGGCATCGCCTATGTCTCGCGCTGGTACGAGACCGATCGCCAGGGCACGGCGCTCGGCATCTTCGGCGCCGGCAATGTCGGGGCGGCGGTCACCAAGTTCGTCGCGCCCTTCGTCATGGTGGCATGGGGCTGGAAGAGCGTGGCCGAGATCTGGGCCGGGGCGCTGCTGGTGACGGCCGTGGTCTTCTGGTTCACCACCAAGGACGATCCCCAGCTCGCCGAGCGGCGCAGGGCCGGCATCAAGCCCGAGCCGATCTCGGCCATGATCGAGCCGCTGCGCAACATCCAGGTCTGGCGCTTCTCGCTCTACTACTTCTTCGTCTTCGGCGGCTTCGTCGCGCTGGCGCTATGGTTGCCTCGCTACCTGATCGGCGTCTACGGCCTCGACATCACCACGGCGGGCATGATCGGCGCGGCCTATTCGGTGCCGGCCAGCCTGTTCCGCATCTATGGCGGCGTGCTGTCCGACAAGTTCGGCGCGCGGCGGGTGATGTACTGGACGTTCGGCGTCTCGGTGGCCGCCTGCTTCGTGATGTCCTATCCGCCGACCCAGTACATCGTGAAGGGCATCGGCGGGCCGATCGCCTTCACGCTGGAGATGGGTCTGGTGCCCTTCACCGTGTGCGCCTTCGTGCTGGGCTTCTTCATGAGTCTCGGCAAGGCGGCTGTCTACAAGCACATCCCGGTCTACTACCCGGGCCATGTCGGCGCCGTGGGCGGCGTCGTCGGCCTCGTCGGCGGCCTGGGCGGCTTCGTGTTGCCGATCGCCTTCGGTCTGCTGAACGATCTCAGCGGCATCTGGACGAGCTGCTTCATGCTGCTGTTCCTGATCGCCGGTGCGTCGCTGGTATGGATGCACGTCTCGATCCGCGCCATGGAACGCGAGAAGGCGGGCGAGGCGCTGGCCCGGCTGCCGGAGCTGCCCGAGATGCAGCCGATCCACGGCCCCGAGCATGTCGGCAAGCTCTCGGGCAAGATGCTCGACGACTGGCGGCCCGAGGACAAGGTGTTCTGGGAGCAGACCGGCAGGCGCATCGCGCGGCGCAATCTGGCCCTCTCCATCCCGTCGCTGCTGCTGTCCTTCGCGGTGTGGATGGTGTGGTCGGTGGTGGTCGCCAAGCTGCCTTCGATCGGCTTCCGTTACACGACGGATCAGCTCTTCTGGCTGGCGTCGCTGCCCGGCATCACCGGAGCGACGCTGCGCATCTTCTATTCCTTCGTCGTGCCGATCTTCGGCGGCCGGCTGTGGACCACGCTTGCCACCTGGTCGTTGATGATCCCGGCGGTCGGCATCGGCTATGCCGTGCAGAACCCGGCGACGCCCTATTGGATCTTCCTGGCCCTGGCGCTGCTGTGCGGCTTCGGCGGCGGCAACTTCGCATCGTCGATGTCCAACATATCCTTCTTCTTCCCCAAGGCGGAGAAGGGCAACGCGCTGGCGCTCAATGCCGGCCTGGGCAATCTCGGCGTCAGCGTCGTGCAGTTCGTCGTTCCCTTGGTGATCACCATGGGTGTCTTCGGCTGGCTGGGCGGCCCGCCACAGGCCGTGGCCGAGGCCTCCGGCCAAGGCCGGCTGTGGCTGCAGAATGCCGGCTTCATCTGGGTGCCGTTCATCGCCGTCTCGGCCTTCGCTGCCTGGTTCGGCATGAACGACATCGCCTCGGCGCGCGCCTCGTTCGCCGAGCAGTCGGTGATCTTCCAGCGCCGGCACAACTGGATCATGTGCTGGCTCTACACCGGCACCTTCGGTTCCTTCATCGGCTACTCGGCGGCCTTCCCGCTGCTCAGCAAGACGCAGTTCCCCGAGGTCAACGCGCTGCAATACGCCTTCCTCGGGCCGCTGGTCGGCGCGGTGTCGCGCTCGTTGACCGGCTGGGTTTCCGACCGCTGGGGCGGCGGGCGCGTCACCTTCTGGGTGTTCGTCGTCATGGCGATCGGCGCGCTGGGCGTCGTGCATTTCCTGGGCGAGCGCAACTTCATGGGCTTCTTCGCCATGTTCCTGCTGCTGTTCTTCGCCAGCGGCGTGGGCAATGCATCGACCTTCCAGATGATCCCGGCGATCATGCGCAAGGATATGGACCGGCTGATGCCGCAGGCCGGCGCCGAGGCGCGCCGTCTGCAGTCCGAGAAGGAGTCGGCCGCGATCATCGGCTTCACCTCGGCGATCGCCGCCTACGGCGCATTCTTCATCCCCAAGAGCTTCGGCTCGTCGATCGCTCTCACCGGCAGCGCTGCGCTGGCGCTCTATGGCTTTCTCGCCTTCTACCTGAGCTGCATCTTCATCACGTGGTTCTTCTACACCCGCCGCGGCGGCCTGCTGTTCGACATCGAGCGGCGCGGCCTCGCCGTCGCCTCCATCGCGCCTGCGTCGCGCTGACCGCCGCCAATTCGGGAGATTGATCGTGTCGCATTTCCTCGATCGCCTGACCTTCTTCAACAAGGTCAACGAACCGTTCGCCGGCGGTCACGGCATCACGACCGCGGAGGATCGCTCGTGGGAGGATGCCTATCGCAAGCGCTGGCAGCACGACAAGATCGTGCGCTCCACGCACGGCGCGAACTGCACCGGCTCGTGCTCGTGGAAGATCTACGTCAAAGGCGGCATCGTCACCTGGGAGACGCAGCAGACGGACTATCCGCGCACGCGGCCCGACCTGCCCAACCACGAGCCGCGCGGCTGCTCGCGCGGCGCCAGCTATAGCTGGTATCTCTATTCCGGCAACCGTGTGAAGTATCCCTTGGCGCGCTCGCGCCTCCTGCGCCTGTGGCGCCAGGCGCGTGCCACCCTCAGTCCGGTCGCCGCCTGGGCCTCGATCGTGGAGGACCCCGAGAAGCGCGCCGCCTACACCAGCAAGCGCGGCCACGGCGGCTTCGTGCGCGTCGGCTGGGAGGAGGCGACCGAGATCATCGCCGCCGCCAACGCCTACACCGCCAAGACCTACGGGCCGGACCGCATCCTCGGCTTCTCGCCGATCCCCGCCATGTCGATGGTGTCGTACGCGGCGGGCTCGCGCTACCTGTCGCTGATCGGCGGCGTCAGCATGTCGTTCTACGATTGGTATTGCGACCTGCCGCCGGCCTCGCCGCAAACCTGGGGCGAGCAGACCGACGTTCCCGAATCGGCCGACTGGTACAATGCGGGCTTCGTCATCTTGTGGGGCTCGAACGTGCCGCAGACGCGCACGCCCGACGCCCATTTCTACACCGAGGCGCGCTATCGCGGCCTGAAGAGCGCGGTGATCTGTCCCGACTATTCGGAGGCGTCCAAGTTCGGCGACATCTGGCTGTCGGTCAAGCAGGGCACGGACTCGGCGCTGGCGATGGCCATGGGCCACGTCATCCTGAAGGAATACCACGTCGACCGGCAGGTGCCGTACTTCCGCGACTACGTTCGGCGCTACACCGACATGCCCATGCTGGTGCGACTCGGCAAGCGAGCCGACGGCGTCTACGTGCCGGACCGCTTCGTGCGCGCTTCCGACTTCGACAGCAAGCTCGGTGAAGCCAACAATCCCGAATGGAAGACGGTCGCCTACGACGAGACGACCGGCTCGATCGTCGCGCCGCGCGGCTCGATCGGCTTTCGTTGGGGCGAGGCCGGAAAATGGAACCTCGAGGAGCGCGAGGCGACCGGCAAGGAAACCAGGCTGCTCTTGTCGCTGAACGACACGTGCGACGACATCGTCGATGTGGGCTTTCCCTACTTCGGCAACATCGAGCACGAGCACTTCGCCTCGACGTCGCATGCCGGCGTCTTGAATCGCCTGGTGGCGGTCAAGCGCCTCCAGCTCGCCGACGGCGAGACGCTGGTCGCCACGGTGCACGATCTTTTCATGGCCAACTACGGCGTCGACAACGGCCTCGGCGGTCCCAATGTCGCCAAGTCGCTCGACGACGACGTGCCCTACACGCCGGCCTGGGCCGAGAAGATCAGCGGCGTGCCGCGCGACAAGATCATCCAGGTGGCGCGCGAATTCGCCACCAACGCCGAGAAGACCAACGGCCGCTCCATGGTCATCATCGGCGCGGCCATGAATCACTGGTACCACGCCGACATGAACTATCGCGGCGTGATCAACATGCTGGCGATGTGCGGTTGCGTCGGTCAGTCGGGCGGCGGCTGGGCGCACTATGTCGGTCAGGAGAAGCTCAGGCCGCAGGCCGGCTGGGCGCCGCTCGCCTTCGCTCTCGATTGGGGGCGCCCGCCGCGCCAGCAGAACTCGACCTCGGCGTTCTACGCCCACACCGACCAGTGGCGCTACGAGACGATCAATGTCGGCGATATCGTCTCGCCGACGGCGCCCCCGGGCACGTGGGACGGCGCGATCATCGACTACAACGTGCGCGCCGAGCGCATGGGCTGGCTGCCGTCGGCGCCGCAGCTCGAGCAGAATCCGCTCGGCATCGCCCGAGCCGCTGCCGCCGCCGGCCTCGAGGCCAAGGACTACGTGGCGCAGAAGCTCAAGAGCGGCGAGCTGCGCATGTCGTGCGAGGACCCCGACAATCCCCGGAACTGGCCGCGCAACATGTTCGTCTGGCGCTCCAACCTGCTGGGCTCGTCGGGCAAGGGACACGAATACTTCCTCAAGCACCTGCTCGGGACGTCGCACGGCGTGATGGGCAAGGATCTCGGCGAGGAGGGCAAGGCCAAGCCCAAGGAGGTCGTGTGGCGGGAGGAGGGGCCGCGGGGCAAGCTCGACCTGCTGGTGACCCTCGACTTCCGGATGTCGACCACCTGCGTCTACTCCGACATCGTCCTGCCGACGGCGACCTGGTACGAGAAGAACGACCTCAACACCTCCGACATGCATCCCTTCATCCATCCGCTGACGGCGGCGGTGGATCCGGTTTGGGAGGCCAGGAGCGATTGGGAGATCTACAAGGCGATCGCCAAGGCGTTCTCGCGTGTCGCGCCGGAGGTGCTGGGCGTCGAGAAGGACGTCGTCCTGACGCCGATCATGCACGACAGCCCCGGCGAGATCGCCCAGGCGACCGACGTGCGCGAATGGAAGAAGGGCGAGGTCGAGCCGATCCCCGGCAAGACCATGCCGGCGGTCACCGTGGTCGAGCGGGACTACCCGGCGACCTACCAGCGCTTCACGGCGCTGGGGCCGCTGATGGAGAAGGTCGGCAACGGCATCAAGGGCATCGCCTGGCAGACCGGGCGCGAGGTCGAGCATCTCAAGCACCTGAACGGTGTCGTCGCCGATGGTCCGGCCAAGGGCTTGGCGCGCATCGAGACCGACATCGATGCCGCCGAGGTGCTGCTGATGCTGGCTCCCGAGACCAACGGCGAGGTCGCCGTGCGGTCGTGGGAAGCGCTGTCGCGCACGACCGGCCGCGAGCACGCCCACCTGGCGCTGCCGAAGGAAGACGAGAAGATCCGCTTCCGCGACGTCGTCTCCCAGCCGCGAAAGATCATCTCGGCGCCGACCTGGTCGGGGCTGGAGAGCGAGAAGGTCTGCTACAATGCGGGCTACACCAACGTCCACGAGCTGATCCCGTGGCGGACGCTGACCGGCCGCCAGCAGCTCTATCAGGACCATCGCTGGATGCTGGCGTTCGGCGAGGGGTTGTGCGTCTACCGCCCGCCCGTCGATCTCCGGACCACGCGACCGATTATCGACAGCCGACCCAACGGCAACAAGCAGGTGGTGCTGAACTTCATCACGCCCCACCAGAAGTGGGGCATCCACTCGACCTATACGGACAACCTCTTGATGCTGACGCTGTCGCGCGGCGGGCCGATCGTGTGGCTGAGCGAGGTCGATGCGGCCAAGGCCGGCATCGTCGATAACGACTGGGTCGAGGCCTACAATGTCAACGGCGCGCTGGTCGCGCGGGCCGTGGTCTCGCAGCGCATGAAGGAGGGAACCCTCTTCATGTATCACGCCCAGGAGAAGATCGTGAACGTGCCGGGCTCGGAGACGACCGGCCAGCGCGGCGGCATCCACAACTCGGTGACGCGCGCGGTGCTGAAGCCCACGCACATGATCGGCGGCTACGCCCAGCAGGCCTGGGGCTTCAACTACTACGGAACGATCGGCACCAACCGCGACGAGTTCGTGATCGTGCGCAAGCTCGGCACGGTCGACTGGCTCGAGCGGCCCCATCGCGACGCCGCCCCATCAACCGGAGACAAGGCAACCGGAGACAAGCCATGAAAATTCGCGCGCAGATCGCGATGGTGCTCAACCTCGACAAGTGCATCGGCTGCCACACCTGCTCGGTCACCTGCAAGAACGTGTGGACCAGCCGCGAAGGCATGGAATACGCCTGGTTCAACAACGTCGAGACCAAGCCCGGCATCGGCTACCCGAAGGACTGGGAGAACCAGAGGCGCTGGAACGGCGGCTGGGTGCGCAAGAAGAACGGCCGCATCCAGCCCAGGATCGGCTCGAAGTGGCGCATCCTCGCCAACATCTTCGCCAATCCCGACCTGCCGGAGATCGACGACTATTACGAGCCCTTCACCTTCGACTACGAGCACCTGCAGAAGGCGCCCGAGCTCGAGGCCTTCCCGACGGCGAGGCCGCGCTCGCTGATCACCGGCCAGCGCATGGAAAAGATCGAGTGGGGTCCCAACTGGGAGGAAATCCTGGGCGGTGAGTTCGCCAAGCGCTCGGCGGACGCCAACTTCGAGGGTGTGCAGAAGGAGATCTACGGGCAGTTCGAGAACACCTTCATGATGTACCTGCCGCGGCTCTGCGAGCACTGCCTCAATCCGGCCTGTGTCGCGGCCTGCCCGTCGGGCGCCATCTACAAGCGCGAGGAGGACGGCATCGTCCTGATCGATCAGGACAAGTGCCGCGGCTGGCGCATGTGCGTGTCGGGCTGCCCCTACAAGAAGATCTATTTCAACTGGTCGTCGGGCAAGTCGGAGAAGTGCATCTTCTGCTATCCGCGCATCGAGGCCGGCCAGCCGACGGTCTGCTCCGAGACCTGCGTCGGGCGCATCCGTTACCTCGGCGTCGTGCTCTACGATGCCGACCGCATCGAGCAGGCCGCTTCGGTCGCCGACGAGAAGCAGCTCTACGACGCCCAGCTCGGCATCTTCCTCGATCCCCACGACGAGGCGGTGATCGCCCAGGCGCGCCGCGACGGCGTGCCCGACGCCTGGCTCGAGGCCGCCCGCCGTTCGCCGGTGTGGAAGATGGCGATGGAATGGAAGGTCGCCTTCCCGCTGCATCCCGAGTACCGCACGTTGCCGATGGTCTGGTACGTGCCGCCGCTGTCGCCCATCCAGTCGGCCGCGGAGGCTGGCCGGATGGGCGTCGATGGCGCCATGCCGGACGTGCGCTCGCTGCGTATCCCGCTGCGCTACCTCGCCAACATGCTGACGGCGGGCGACGAGGAGCCGGTGGCGCGCGGCCTGGAGCGCATGCTCGCCATGCGCGCCTACATGCGGGCCAAGACGGTCGACGGTGTGATCGACGGCGCCATCGCCAGGCGCGTCGGCCTCGAGCCCCGGCAGATCGAGGAAATGTATCACGTGATGGCGATCGCCAACTACGAGGACCGCTTCGTCATCCCGACTGCCCATCGCGAGACCTCGGAGGACGCCTATCGGCTGCGCGGAGCCTGCGGCTTCAGCTTCGGCAACGGCTGCTCGCCCGACGACGGCACCGGCAACCTGTTCGGCGGCGGCAAGCTCCGCCCGCGTGCCAAGAACCCGATGGAGGTCGCGTGATGAAGACCCTGCGCGCGCTGGCGGCCCTTCTGTCCTATCCCACCGCCGGGTTGGTCGAGGCGCTCGACGAGATCGACGATGTCCTTCGCCGCGAAGGCATCGTGCCCGACGTCGAGCGCACCCGGCTCGACCGGCTGATCTTCGAGCTGCGGACGGGCGACCTCTACGATCTGCAGGAACGCTACGGGCTCCTGTTCGACCGCACGCGCGCCTTGTCGCTACATCTCTTCGAGCACGTCCACGGCGAGAGCCGCGACCGCGGGCAAGCCATGGTCGATCTGCTGAAGCTGTACGAGGAAGGCGGCTACACGCCGATCGCGAGCGAGCTGCCCGACTACCTGCCGCTGTTCCTCGAATATGCCTCGACCCGCGCGCCGCGCGAGGCGATCGCGCTGATCGGGCAGCCGGCCAACGTCATCGCCGCCCTCGGCGAGCGGCTGGCCAAGCGCCAGTCGGCCTACGGGGCGGTGACGGCGGCGCTGCTGGCCATCGCCAAGGCCAAGCTCGACGACGCCACGCTCGCGGTCCTGCGCGCCGAGCCCGATCCCCAGCCCGACGATCTCGAGGCGCTCGACGCCGCCTGGGTCGACCAGGAAGTGACGTTCGGGCCTCGCGCATCGGACGGCGGCTGCGCCGTCGATGGCCTGGCCGACCGGCTGCGTGCCGCCATGCGTCCGGCCGACGGCACCGTTCCCCCGCTGACCCGCGGCCGCGCCGCCGCACGCCAGGGAGTCTCGCCATGAAGGACTGGCTCTTCCACCTCCTGTTCGTCTGGTATCCTTATGTCTGCCTCACGGTCTTCCTGCTGGGCAGCCTGATCCGCTTCGACCGTGAGCCCTATACCTGGCGCGCGAGCTCGAGCCAGATCCTGCGCAAGCGGCAGCTCGCCTGGGGTTCCAACCTGTTCCATGTCGGCATCCTGTTCCTGCTCCTGGGCCATACGGTCGGGCTGCTGACGCCGACCTCTGTCTACACCTTGGTGATGACGGTCCCGCAGAAGCAGCTCGTGGCCGTGGCAGCGGGCGGCATCGCCGGCGCGATCTGTTTCGTCGGGCTGACGCTGCTCTTGCACCGCCGCCTGTTCGACGTGCGCATCCGCCGGACCAGCTCTGCCATGGACATCGCCATCCTGGCGCTGCTGTGGCTGCAGCTCTGCCTCGGCCTCGCCACGCTGCCCTTCTCGGTTGCCCACAAGGACGGCTCGGTGATGCTGATCCTGTCGCACTGGGCGCAAGGCATCGTCGTGCTGCATCCGGTCGACGCCGCCACGCTGCAAACCCTCGACTGGCCGTACCTCACGCACCTGGTGCTGGGCATGACCCTGTTCCTGGTGTTCCCGTTCAGCCGCCTGGTCCACATCTGGTCGGCGCCGGTGTGGTACCTCGGCCGGCGCGGCTACCAGGTCGTGCGGACGCGCCGTCCGCTCGCGGCGCGCCAGCCGGCGGAGTAGGGCAATGACCGCCGTCGCCACCGCCACCAAGCCGCGTCGCCGCTTCGTCAGGCCCGTGCCAGTCAACGTCAACGGCGTCGCCATCTCGAATGCCGACATCGCCCGCGAGACGCAGCACCACGCATCGCGCGATCCCGACGAAGCATGGACGCTCGCCGCGAGAGCCCTCGCCATCCGCGAGCTCCTGCGCCAGGAAGCCGATCGGCTGGGCATCGAGGCGCAGCCGATCGAGGACGAGGAGGGCCGCCGCGAGACGCCCGGGGAGGCGCGCGACCGCGCCCTGATCGAGCGCGAAGTGGTCGTGCCGCACGCCGACGACGCGGCCTGTCGCCGCTACTACGAGCAGAATCGCCGGCGCTTCCGCACGCCCTGTCTCTACGAGGTCGCGCACATCCTTCTCGCTGCCGCTCCGGGCGATGCGTCGGCGCGCGAGGCCGCGCGTCACGCGGCCGAAGCCCTGATCGCCGAGCTGCACGAGCGTCCCGCGGACTTCACGGCGCTGGCGGCGCGGCACTCGGCCTGCCCGTCGTCGGCACAGGGCGGCAACCTCGGCCAGATCGGACCCGGCCAGACCGTGACGGAGTTCGAGACCGCGTTGCGCGTCCTGCAGCCCGGCGCCGTCCATCCGCAGCCGGTCGAAACGCGCTACGGCATCCATGTCGTGCGTCTCGATCGGCGAATCGACGGCCGTGAACTGCCCTACGCCGCGGTGCGTCAGCGCATCGCCGACTATCTCGACGAGGCGGTCCACCGCCAGGCCCTGCGCCAATACGTCGGCGTGCTGGCGGGCCGTGCGGTCGTGACGGGCGTCGATCTCGGCGGCGCGGCCGGTCCGCTGGTGCAGTAGGGGGCCACGATGCTGCTGGGACAGATGATCGAACGTCTCGCCGACGACGCTTTCGCGACCGAGGCGCTGCTGTCGTTGGGCGACCTGCCGCTGCTGGTCGACGTCGAGGCCGCCTGCCGCGAGCAGGAAACGAGCGCCGTCGCTTATGCCTCGACGGCGGCGCGGCGCTTTGCCGACCACGCTTCGGACGAGGACTGGTTGGCGCTGATGTCGGCGCTGGAGCGCGCCGACGATCCCGGGTCGGCCTGCCTGCGGCAAATGCTGGCCTGGTCGTTGCGCAAGGATACCGCCGGCTGTGGCTGCGGCGGCGGATGCACAGG
The DNA here is from genome assembly GCA_046349335.1 of Reyranellaceae bacterium. Taxonomy (GTDB): domain Bacteria; phylum Pseudomonadota; class Alphaproteobacteria; order Reyranellales; family Reyranellaceae; genus Reyranella. Next base: position 122,293 of record JAXMCO010000001.1, on the reverse strand, counting down.
AGGAGAAGAGTCGTGAACGAGCTCGCCATTGCCGCCATCGTCTATTCCGATGGCGTCTACCCCGACCGCATAATCGCGCGTGCCATCGAGCCGTTGCGTGCCGCGGGTCTGCAGCTCGCGGGGGCGCTGCAGGTCGAGCCGGTGGCCGCCGGCCACCATCCCTGCGACATGCTGCTGGAGGACCTGGCGAGCGGGGAGATCCACGCCATCGCCGAGCATCGCGGGCGCGAGGCGCGCGGCTGCCGGCTCGATGTCGGCCTGCTGACGGAGATCGGCGAGGCGGTGCTGCAGAGCTTGCACAACGACGCGCCGCGGCTGCTGGTGGTCAATAAGTTCGGCAAGATCGAGGCCGATGGCGGCGGGCTGCGTCAGGCGGTGGCCGAAGCCGTCGATCTCGGCATTCCCGTCCTGGTCGGCGTGCCGGCCCGCAATCTCGACCGCTGGCGCGCCTTCGCCGGATCGCTGGCCGTGGAGCTGCCGGCGACCGTCGGTGCCATGGCCGACTGGCTTGCGCTCCACGCGCTGCCGTCGGCAGCGGCCGATGCTTCCGCTGCCGCGCAAGTGCGCGCCGCGTGATGCCGTGGGCGACGTCGACCTGGCGCGGGCCGTGCACGTGCTCTGCGTCCTTCATTGGTTCGGCGGCGTCGCCTTTGTGACATCCGTCGTGTTGCCAGCGGTGTCGCGACTGCCGGAACCGACGCTCCGTCTGCAGATGTTCGAGACGATCGAGCGACGTTTCTCCAGCCAGGTACGCCTGTCGGTGCCGTTGGCCGGTGCAAGCGGTCTTTATCTGGCCGAGCGGCTGGATGCGTGGCCACGCTTCGTCGAGCCGGGCGGTTGGTATCTCGTGGCCATGGTCGTCGTCTGGCTGCTGTTCATGGCGGTCCTGTTCGTGCTCGAGCCGTTGGTGCTGCACGACTGGTTCGCCCGCCGCGCGCTCGCCGATCCCGATCGCTCGTTCGCGCTTGCCGCGCGGCTCCATTGGCTCCTGCTCGCCGCCGGAACGGCGACTGTTGCCGGTGGGGTGTTGGGCGCCCGCGGTTTCTTCACTTGAGCGAGAGGAAGGCGTGCCATGCGTGCAGTCTTCGCGGCCTGTGTCTGGGGCGCCTTGCTGGTGGCCTGCAGCACGGTGCCGCCGGCCTCGCCAGCCAAGATGGACCGTTGCCTCAAGCTCTACGCGCTGTGGTTCCGTTACGGCCAACACCCCACGTTTCATCACACCGGCCAGCGGGCGCGCGCGGAAATCGCCGTCGAGGATTGCCGTGCCGGTCGCTACGAGGAAGGCATGGCCGAGCTCGAGGAGCTGGCGCGCCGCAATCGCCTCCCGATTCCGCCCGCGGCCAAGTCGGACCGCGATAGCAACAGCGAAGTCAGGTGACCTCGCATGGTCAAGGGACTCCCCTCGATGGCTTGGCGGTTTCTATTTCGCGTGGGGGCTGTTCGCAAAGGACGGGCCGCGGCTGCCGTCGCGAGCACATGAGGCTCCGCCAATAGCGTTCAGGTTCGGATGCGCATCGTGGCGGCGCGCCGCAGCCGCGACCGCCGCGCCGGAGCCGCAGCTCACCTCGACGACCGAGCTTCCTTCGACGGCGCCGGTCGCCGACGCCGCGCAGGCCCAGAAAGAACCGATACGGTCGTCATGGAGGCCCGCCAACTCGCCGACTCGACGACCGGGCTCCTCTCTTTCGCGCGCGTCTCTCGACCAAAAGGCGGCCTGCGCCGGACGCCTGCGATCATGCGTGGTCCGCTTGGCTTCCTCGCCGCGGTCGCGAACGCAGCCAGGCGTTGCCAGCTTTGGCCGAGCAAGGGTGAAGCGCGACGTGCGCGTCGCCGCCGGTGGCGGGCCGGGCCGCTCGCGCTTTGTGTCGCCGCAGTCCCTCCCGCTCAGGTCTTGGGGTAGGCGATGCTCATGGTCTCGGCGACGCAGGCCGGACGATCCTTGCCCTCGATCTCGACGGTCCATTGATACGTCATGCGAATGCCGCCGTTCGGCATGTCGTCGGCGGCGAGCAGCTTCTGGCGGCCGCGGATGCGCGCCCCGACCTGCACGGGGCTGGTGTAACGCACCTTGTTCGAGCCGTAGTTTATGCCATTCCGCACATTGTCGATCTTGAGCACATCCCGGCCGAAGGTCGCGATCACGGCCAGGGTCAGATTGCCGTGCGCGATGGTCTTGCCATCCGGCATGTCGGTCTTGCAGCGCTCGACATCGACATGGATCCACTGATGGTCGCCGCTCGCTTCGGCGAATGTGTCGATGCGCTCCTGCGTCATCACCAGCCAGTCGCTGACCCCGAGCTCCTGGCCTACCAGCGCCTTCATCGCCTGCGGGCTCTCCACGATTCGTTTTGCCACGATGTCCTCCCTCGAACCAACCCGGTGTGTTTCCTGTAGGTGCGCGCTGCCGTCAGCGCAAGATGTGCGGCCCTTTCATCGCTCGACGCATCAGTAGCCAATCGCTTGCAGGCGTTCCAGAAGACCGAGTGGCTGCTCCATCGCCCCTGAACGGAAAACGCTCTCGAACATGCATTTGCCGGCGCCGAACAGTTCGGGGCAGGCATCGAGGCTCGCACGCCCGGCGCTCGCGATGTCGTTCGATGAAAAGGCGATCCGCCGGCCTCCCGACCGGGGCCCGTTCCGCGAACGGCCAGCGCACCGCGTTCGACGCGAACGATATCGCTGCAAACGGGGCTCAGTCGCCTGGGAGCATGATGGCGAGCCAGCCGTGCCCATCCATCCGTGCCGTGTCGCCCGGCAGAAGGAGCACGGTGGTCGTGTCGCTCTCGATAATCGCCGGACCGGCGATTTCCTGTCCCGCGGCGAGCGCCGTGAAGTCGAAGACCGGAAGCTCCCGCTCCACACCCTCGATCTGCGCTCGGCGCGTCGCGAAGGAAGGGGCCGGGATGCCTCCCGCGACGGTTTCGGGCGGCTGCATCGGCGGCAGGCGCCCGATCACGGCGAGTCGGGCATTGACCAGCACCACCTCCTCCTCGAGCAGCGCGTAGGTGAACAGGGCTTCATGGCGCGCGTGGAAAGCATCGGTGACGCGCCTCCTGAGACCTGCCGCGTCCCACTCGACCGTCTCGAGCGGCACGGTGATCTCGAAGACCTGCTCGCCATAGCGCATATCGGCGGCGCGTCTCGTCTCGACCTCGCCACCGAACCAGGATGCGACGCGGGCGCGGCCTTCGGCTTCCAGCCCGGCCCAGATGGTGCGCAGCATGGCATCCTCCGGCACCCCGCCGCTGGCGAGCTCGCTCCGTGCCATCTCGTAGCGGAGGTCGGTGTGCAGCATGCCCCAGGCCGAAAGCCCCGCGGCGAAGATCGGCACGGCGACGCGCTGCATCCCGAGTTCCCGCGCGACGGCCGAGGCATGCAGTCCCGCCGCGCCGCCGAAGGCCAGCAGGGTGAAGTGGCGCGGATCCACGCCGCGTCGCACGGTGGCGATGCGGATGCCGTCGGCCATGCGCACGTTGGCCAGGCGATGCACGCCCTCCGCGGCGGCCATGGCGTGAAGACCGACCGAATCCCCCAGCCTGCCGAAAGCAGCCAGGGCGCCGTCGCGGTCGAGCTTGTGCGCGCCACCGAGGAAGTTGTCCTTGTCGAGATAGCCCAGCACGAGATTGGCATCCGTCACCGTGGGTTCTGTGCCGCCCCTCCCATAGGCGACGGGCCCCGGAACGGCTCCGGCGCTGCGCGGGCCGACCTGCAATGTGCCGCCGGCCCCGACATGGCCGATCGAGCCGCCACCGGCGCCAAGCGTGACGATGTCGAGGCTTTCCAGCGCGATGCGCTCGCCTCCCACGGTGCGGCCGCGGCCGAGGGCGGCCTCGCCCTCCAGGACCAGCGCGATATCGGTGGAGGTGCCGCCGACATCGAAGGTGATGAGGTTCTGCCCCACGCCGCGCTCGGCCAGAGCGACACCGGCCGCGACGCCGCCCGCCGGACCGGAGAGCGCCGTGCCTGCGGCGAGTCGGGCCGCTTCCTCGACAGGCGCGACACCGCCATGGGAAAGGATCACGAAGATGGAGCCCTTGTATCCCGCATCGGCCAGCCGCCCGCGCAGCCGCGCGAGATAGCGCGACACGATCGGCCCGACATAGGCATTGACGCAGGCCGTGGAGAATCGCTCGAACTCCTTGATCTGCGGGAGCACTTCGGCGGACGTCGTCACGAAGACATCCGGCAGCGCGGCGCGCACGGCTTCGGCGGCGGCGCGTTCATGCGCGTCGTCACGCCAGGAATGGAGGAAGCAGATGGCTACCGCCTCGACCTTCTCCGCCTTCAGCACCGCGATGGCCGAGTTCAGCGAGGTGCGATCGAGCTCGACTTCCACCGTGCCATCGGGACGGAGGCGCTCGGCAACCGGCAAGCGCAGCCGACGCGGCACCAGCGCAGGTGCGGGCGGCAGGCGCAGGTTGTAGCGTTCGGGCTTCAGCCCCTCGCGCATCTCGATGACATCGCGATGGCCTTCGGTGGTGAGCATCGCGACCTTCGCGCCCTTGCGTTCCAGCAGCGCGTTGGTGGCGACTGTCGTGCCGTGGACGATGCGCTCCGTGGCCGCCAGCAGCTCGGGCAGTCCCAAGCCCAGGCGTTGGCCGAGCACCGCGAGGCCGTTCACCACGCCCTCGCTCTGATCCGACGGCGTGGAGGCTGCCTTGGCCAGGGTCGTCGTGCCGTTCGCTGCGACGCAGACGATGTCGGTGAAGGTGCCGCCGACATCGATGCCAATTCGGAAGGTACTCACAGCAGCCCCTCGTCGGCGTCACGCCTGCGTGCCTCGGCGTCGCGGTTCTCAGGCAGCCCCCATCCGCCGCCGCCGCCGGCGCGTATGTGCAACGTGTCGCCCGGCGCGAGCGGGATGCCGACTTCCTTTGTCCTCAGGTCGCGCGACGTGCCATCTGCGTGCTCGAGCGTGTAATGATGCGGTGCCCCGTCCTTGCCGCCCAGCATTCCCGCCGCGCCATGGCGCACGCCGTCGCCGGCGGTATTGCCCACGGCCGGCCCGTCGGTCTCGAGCTTCAACACCAGCTCCGCGCCGAGGCCGCCGCGATGGCGGCCATCGCCCGCGCTGCCGGGACGGAATTCGTGGCGCGCGAAGAACAGCGGGAAGCGGGCCTCGGCCATCTCGATGCTGCCGAACTTCAACCCGCCGGCCGAATGCCACTCGCCCGCGTTGGACCAGCCGTCGCCCTGCGACGACCCGCCACCGCCGGGACGCGCATGGAACAGGTGCCACACGAAGGGCCGGCCCGGCCGCCGCGCATCGCTGCCCTTGATCGCGATACGGAAGCGCCGGCCCCAGCCGCCCATGGCGCGATCCGGGCACGCATTGGCCAACGCCTTGACCACCGCCTCGACGATCTCGTTCGCGCAGTGGGACGTGCACATGGTCACCGGCGCACCCTCGTGCGGCAGGACAATCGTGCCTTCCTCGGCGACGATCTCGATGGGGCGGAAGCAACCATCGTTCTTGGCGATTTCCGGATCGAGCAGGAAGACGATGGCCATCCGGACCGCGCTCACCGTATTGGGCCAGGACGAGTTGAGGAAGGACGGCACCTGGCGATCGGACTTCGACAGGTCCACGACGATCGCATCGCCCGTCTTGGTCACCGTTGCGCGGATGGCGATGTCCTGTCGCCCGAAGCCGTCATCGTCGAGGAAAGCCTCGCCGGTCCAGGTGCCATCCTTCCAGGACGCGATGATGCGGCGGGCATGGGCCTCGGACAGCGAAAGGATCGCGCCGACCGCGGCTTCCGTCTTGGCCACGCCATTCTTGTCGAGGACCGCGAGCAGCCGCTTCTCGCCCAGATGCGCCGCACCGATCATCGCCATCAAGTCGCCGCGCACCTCGCGCGGCATTCGGCTGTTGGTGACGATCATGCGCACCAGGTCGGGCCTCGGCAGCCGGCCCTCTCCCAGCAGGATCGGCGGCAGGCGCAGGCCTTCGTGGAAGATCTCGGTGGCGGCGGGATTGTAGGCACCATGGGTGCCGCCGCCGATATCGGTCTGATGGGCGCGAACCACCGAATAGAAAATCACGCGACCGTCGGCGAAGATCGGCACGACGACCGTGAAGTCCGGCAGATGCGACCCGCCGTAGTAGGGGTCGTTCAGCAGATAGACGTTGCCATCGGCAATCGACTCCCCGAAGGCCTCGACGACCGCCTTCACCGCGAAGGGCATGGCACCGACATGGATGGGGATGTGATCTGCCTGAGCCAGCAGCCTCGCCTCTGCATCGCAGATCGCAATGGAGAAGTCGCGAGAGGAATTCAGGATCTGGGAATAGGCGGTGCGCAGCATCGCCTCTCCCATTTCATCGACGATGGCACGGAAGCGGTTGTCGAGGACGGACAGGGTCACTGGATCGGGCGCGTTCATGCAACGGACACTCGGGCAGGGGGCTATCGCCGTCAACACAGGCAGCCTCGTTCGGCTCGGGCGGCGTGTGCGTTTCCAGCCGTTCGACGGCTGGGACATTCCTGCCGGCCTGAGAGCCAAACGGGCGCTGAGGCGGCGAAGCCAGTCGACAGATCCTGCACGAAACGCCCGCCGTGATCGGCCTTTGCGGGCTCCTGCCGAGGCAGGAGAGACTTGTTGTCGAGGAGCAGTGGCGGACCACGGCCGACGATGATGGGCACTGTATTCTACGCTATAGCCCTCCCATAACCGGTGCCGGGCCGGTTCGATGCAGCCGTTGCGACGCGCCAGGAGTTCAGCACCATAAGGATATCGAAATCGTCAGGGATGGGCCGCAATGGGGCGGACGGAGCGGTTGCGAGGAATGTCGCTGAGCTGATTGGTGATTTGCGCCGACGCTGAAACACCTGTGCTGTCGCCTGCCGAGGAAACATCATTGATATCGACGCTTCGAGCGATGGCGGTCATGCCTATAGCCGCCGACACCCTTCTCTTGCTTGTGTTGCTTCAGTATGATAACTACCCGTGGTGACGGAGCCGCGCGATCCGACTCTCGATGTGCTTCTCGACCTCGACGGACAAGTTCTCGTGGTGGACCCGGCGGGCGGCCACTGGGTCCGGTTCGTGGTAACACGAGTGTCGATGTCCCCGGAGAAGCCGCATGGGTTGGACTACTCGCTCACCCTGCATGGGCCGGACGGGGAGCGCTTAGTCGGATTCGACAATGCCCATCGGGTCGCGAGGCAGAGGCGCGACGCGCCACACGACCACCGCCACCGGCTGCGCATGATCCGGCCCTACGAGTACCAGGATGCGGCGACCTTGCTTGCCGACTTCTGGGAGACCGTGGACGGTGTGTTGCGCGAGAGAGGAGTGATCCTATGACGACGCTGAAGGTCGGCATCGCCAGCTACAAGGAGATGAAGGCCCGCACCATGGCCGTGGCGCGTGGCGAGCGGCGTGTGGCAGCCGATGAGCCCAAGGTCTGGTTCACCTCCACGGAATCCTTCGCCAAGGTCCTATCAGCCGGTAATCGCGAGCTACTGCGCGTCATTGCCGAGAAGATGCCTGGCTCGCTCGACGAGCTGGCCCGAATCACCGGCAAGGCCAAGTCTAACCTCTCGCGCACTTTGCGCACAATGGAAGGGTACGGTCTGGTTCGCCTTGAACGCGGTGAGCGTGGCCGCATCACGCCCAAGGTGATGCACGACCGGGTGGAGCTGGACCTGCCGCTCACGCTGTCGCGCAAAGCAAGCTGAACAATGACCGCTCGGACGAGAGCGCGCCGGACCCCGTCAGCCCGTCGAGGCTGGCGCGCCCGCGCCACCGCTTCGCGGCTGCGGCTTTGACCGGCTGTCACCAGCCCGGCGAGGGCTTGCCAGGCGATCAGGGTTCGAGACGAACGACGCCGCTCCGGCGCGACTTGGCGACCATCGTCGCCTTGGTGCCCCATAGGCGTTAAGCTAAGTCGAAGGTTCAACAAAGACCTCTTCCTGAGGAGGCCGCGCAGCGGCCGTCTCGAAGGATGGGCGACAGGCGAAATCGTTGGAAAAGCGGCGTTGCAGCATCCGCACTGTTGCCGACAAGGGGCGAAGGTTACTTCGCCCTATTCGAGACGCGGCCCTCCGGGCCGCTCCTCAGGGTGAGGATTCTCCTAAACTTAACGCTTATGCCTCGGCGCCCCGTGTCATTGAGTGGGCACCATCCAGGCCCATTGGCCCGAGGGCGTCTGCACGGCGTACCGGCCGGACTCGTCGCGCCAGTAGCGGTTGCCGGTCCTGGGATCGACGTATCCCTGGTTGGGACCGATATAGGGCAGCGACTGACGCTGGCCGGTCGTCGGATCGATCCACCAGCTCCGGCCCTGCAGGACGTCGCCAGCCTGGTTCTGGTTGCGGCTGTAGCGGTCGGCATGTTCCTGCTGGGCGCGCTGACGTTCGCGCTGCGCCCGTTGCAGCTCCTGCCACTTCTCATATTCGCGCTGCTGGTTCTGCTGCTCGGAGTTGCGGTAGCGCTGGATGCCTTCGGGCGTGAAGCCGCCGGTCGCCGCATACTGGTAGGCGAATTGCGGGTAGGTGAGCGTGCCGCCCTGCGCGAGATGCTGCTGGTACTTGGCGTAGCAATCCGGGTTCTGCATCGTGCGCTGGACGATATCGGCGGTTCGCGCCTGGATCTCGCGGTCGAGCTGCTGGCCGCGCGCCTGCTGGTCGCGCAGCATGGCGCCGTAGTCCGGTCCGATGTCGTAGCCGTTGTAGTAGGTCTGAGCGGCGCTCTCAGTCGTCCAGCATGCCGCCATGGCAACCGTCACAATGGCAAGCCGAGCCCGCGCTCCAACAGCGCGCTGTCCGAAGGGCATCGGTCTTACCTCCTCGCGATGGTCTGTCAGCGAATGCTATCATGCCGGCGAGCGCATTGTCCCCTGCCGACGCGGGATGGCGAATTCCCGGCATCTCCGCCAAAGTCGAAGCCGGCGTGACGTCTGCGGCGGGGATTTCAGTGACGGATCGGCGATCGGCGACAGGATGCCATGAGCGTAGATGAGGTTCCCCAGGAGGCGCCGAAGCGCTCGGCGGTACGGGTGTTTCTCCGCCGCTTCCTGGTCGCTCTGTTGTTCGCGGCGCCGTCGATCGGCTCGTGGTTCACCAGCAACGTCGTCTACCTGCGACTGGACGAGCTGGAGCGCCCCCTCAAGACGGAGTCCATGACCCTCAAGGCCCGCATGACCGACCTCGAGCGGTTCGTGGCGCAGTTCCAGGCGAACGAGCTCGGTCGCGGCACGCTCAATCTGCTGATGGCCGCCGTCTCGGCCGACATGAAGCTGCGCTATCTCGGCGACAATCTCTACCGGGCCAACGCGGTGTCGATCGGTTCGCTGCGCCGCGCCGCCGCCATCGTCTATCCCAAGGACTGGCAGTCGGTCCTCAAGCCCTACGAGGAGACCATCGCCCAGGGCTACGACAGCCCGGCCGCCGTCCAACGATTGCAGGAGCTCGAGAACAAGGTGATCGCGGATGCGCTGTCCGCGATCGCCCGCGACCAGGAACGTCTCGGCGTGCTCGATGCTGCCCGCGAGCGCTACGAATGGTGGAGAGGGTTCATCGCCAGCACGCTGGCCTATCTCGCGGTCGCCCTGTCGATCATCCTTTTCGTCTTTCGGCTCCATATCAGGCCGTCCTGACTGCCGCTGCTCCCGGCCGGCCGCATGACCGGCCACGGTCAGGCGACGGAGCGTGATCAGGGCCGGCCGGATGACCGGTCTTGTCAGGCGACGGAGCGTGATCTTCTTGGGTTGAAGCGCCAGCAACAACCTCATCCTGAGGAGCCGTGCGAAGCGCGGCGTCTCGAAGGATGGGCCGCAACGATGGTGCCTGTTGCCCATCCTTCGAGACGCTCGCTGCGCTCGCTCCTCAGGATGAGGCTATTGCTGTTGCGCGCGACTCCTATTGAATGCCCGTCAATAGCTTCACAAGCTCTCAGGATGAGGTCTTTTTCGGCGCTTCAACCCAAAAGGATCACGCTCCAGAGGGCAACGATTCTCTTCCCAGGTGAGCTTGTGTAGCGTCCACACAGGGCCGTCGGGGTGGCACGACGAAGCACCAGGGGCTTCAATGCGCCGTCTGCGCAAGCGATCGCATCACCCGCCGACCTGCATCTTTGCCCAGGTGTCGCGCAGCTCGATCGTGCGGTTGAACACCAGGGCGTCCGGGCGGCTCGCCGGGTCCGGGCAGAAATAGCCCAGCCGCTCGAATTGCACCGCTTCGCCCGCTTGCATCTCCGCCAGCGAGGGCTCCAGCAGCGCGCCCGACAGGACCTCGAGCGAGCCCGGATTCAAGTCGGCGTCCAGATCGCCCTCGGCGCCCGGGTCGGGGCGATTGAACAGGGTGCTGTACAAGCGGACCTCGGCGGGGCGCGCGTCCTGGCCCGACACCCAGTGCAGGGTGGCCTTCACCTTTCGACCGTCCGGTGCATTGCCGCCGCGGCTGGCCGGGTCGTAGGTGCAGCGCAGCTCCGCCACATTGCCTTCCGCGTCCTTCACGACCTGGCGGCAGGTGACGAGAAAGGCATAGCGCAACCGCACCTCGCGTCCCACCGCCATCCGGAAGAACTTGTTCGACGGGTTCTCCATGAAGTCGTCGCGCTCGATGAAAATCTCCCGGCCGAAGCGAAGGATGCGCGTGCCGGCGCCCGGGTCCGCCGGATGATTGACGGCCTCCAGCTCCTCGACATGGTCCTCGGGAAAATTCTCGATCACCAGCTTCAGCGGCCGCAGGACCGCCATGCGCCGCTGGGCCGCCTGGTTGAGACGGTCGCGGACCGCGTGATCGAACATGGCGAGATCGACCACGCTGTTGGCCTTGGACATGCCGATGCGCCGGACGAACTCGCGGATCGCCTCCGGCGGCACGCCGCGGCGGCGCAGGCCCGCCAGGGTCGGCATGCGCGGATCGTCCCAGCCGCTCACGATGCCGCGCCGCACCAGATCCGTCAGGTAGCGCTTGGAAAGGACGGTGTATCCGAGATTGAGGCGGGCGAACTCGGTCTGGCGCGGCCGCGACGGGACCGGCAGGTGGTCGAGGAACCAGTCGTAGAGGGGACGATGGTCCTCGAATTCCAGGGTGCAGAGCGAGTGCGTGACGTGCTCGATGGCGTCGGACTGGCCATGTGCGAAATCGTAGGTCGGGTAGATGCACCACGCGGTGCCGGTGCGCGGGTGAGTCGCGTGCAGGATGCGATACAGGACGGGGTCCCGCAGGTTCATGTTGCCGGAGGCGAGGTCGATCTTCGCCCGCAGCACGCAGGCCCCATTGGGAAATTTGCCGGCGCGCATGTCGCGAAACAGGCCGAGATTCGTCTCCACCGAACGGTCGCGATCGGCCGAAGCGCGGCCCGGTTCGGTCAGCGTGCCGCGCATCGCCCGCATCTCGTCGGGCGGCGTGTCGTCGACATAGGCGAGGCCCGAGCGCACGAGGTGCTCCGCCCAGTCGTACAATGTCTGGAAATAGTCCGACGCATGGTACAGGTGCTCGCCCCAGTCGAAGCCGAGCCAGTGGACGTCCCGCTGGATGGCGTCGATGTACTCCTGCTCCTCCTTCACGGGGTTGGTGTCGTCGAAGCGGAGGTGGCAGCGGCCGCCGTATTCGGCGGCAAGCCCGAAATTGAGGCAGATCGACTTTGCGTGGCCGAGATGCAGGTAGCCGTTGGGCTCCGGCGGAAAGCGCGTGACGATGCCCTGCACCGTGCCGCGGGCGAGGTCGGCCTGGACCATGTCGCGGATGAAATCCCGGGACTCCTGGCTTGCAGGGACCTCCGGCGGCATGGGCTTCTTGTCGTTCATCTACCTGTCGTCCTCCACACGGGCGCGTCCACGAGACGGGCGCGTATACGGGCAATCCGCGGCCAAGCCAATGTATCACCGCCGGCGCGCCCGGCCATGTCCCGGCCCTTCGCCGGCACTATAGACCCGAGGTCGCGGGGGCGGGGAAAGGCCGACGCGCCGCGGAGGGCTGCGACAGAAGCGCCTGCGATGGGCGGCGAGAAAGGGCGACGTGTCTCCGTCGCACTTGCCGTCCAGACTACGGCCGCCAGCACGACAGCCGATGCGCCGGCCGATCCGGCGGCAGGCCGAGCAGCACGCGGCCGACGATCTCGTAGCTGGCCGCCTCCATCGACACGCGCTGGCTGGCGGTGCGGACTGGCCCTGGCGACGCCGGCGCCGGCGCGGCGGTCGAGCCGACGATGGTGGGTCGCATGCGGTGTCCGGGCATTGCCTTGCATTCCCCGGATGACCGTTCGGAAGCGAGGAGGAGCTGGATCGTCACGAGCTCGGGGTAGTCGGCCAGACCATCGAGCCCCAGCGAAGCGCGGCTTCCGCCATCGGGGCGGCGAGGACTTGAGCGGTCTGCCTCGCGCAGCGTCGCGCCCGCGGACGAAGCGAAGCGTCCGATGCGGCCTCGGCACCGATGGCCGCCCGAGCCGAAATCATCGGGGTTGGCTTCCTCGCCAGACTTTCGTATCGCTGGACCTGCACGCGACTTCGCCGAGGAAAAGCCATATGCCTGTGACCCGCCGCGTCATGATTGCAATCGCAACGCTCGCCGCCGCCCGTGGAGCGGCCGCGCAAACGCAAGGAAAGACCATGACGACCGACACCGGCTTGAAGTTCATTGACACGACCGTCGGCACGGGGGCGAGCCCCAAGAGCGGCCAGACCTGTGTCATGCACTACACCGGCTGGCTCTCGGAAGGGGGTGCGAAGGGCAAGAAATTCGACTCTTCCGTCGACCGCGGGCAGCCCTTCGAGTTTCCCCTGGGCATGAAGCGCGTCATCGCCGGCTGGGACGAGGGCGTCGCCACCATGAAGGTCGGCGGCAAGCGAACCCTAATCATTCCGCCGCAGCTCGGCTATGGCGAGCGCGGCGCCGGCGGCGTCATCCCGCCCAACGCCACGCTGATCTTCGACGTCGAGCTGGTGGCGATCAAGTGAGAGCCAGGTGATGCCTTAGAGGACGGCTTGGCGAACGCTGGGAGCTGCGAGCGATCCTTGGTTGGCCATGTTCGCGTTGCCGCTGCCGGCTGATCGGGCTTACTGTCCGGCCAGACTTCAAGGAAACCTTCGATGCGTCATAATCGCCTGCGGGCACTGCTCGATGCCGGTGCGCTGTCGACCGGCGCCGGCCATCTGTTGCGCTGGCCCGCGCTGGCGGAGCGGGTGGGTGACGGGCTGATGGGCGAGGCAAGCGAGGCCAGGCAATGAGCGACTCGACGATCGACCTGCTGTTCGGCAAGGGCCATCTGCCGGTCACGGTTCCGGCCGGCGTCCGTCCCACGGTCATCCGCAAGGGGGCGATGGCGAAGCTGGCGGACCCGAAGGGCGCCATCGCCGCTGCGCTCGCCCAGCCGATCGCCGCGCCTGCGCTGGCCGAGCTGGCGCGGGGCAAGAAGAGCGCCTGCATCCTGATCTGCGACATCACGCGCCCGGTGCCGAACGGCCTGTTCCTGCGCCCGATGGTGCAGACCATGGTGTCCGCCGGCATCCCGCTCGGGGCCATCACGATCCTGGTCGCCACCGGCCTGCATCGCCCGAATGAGGGCGAGGAGCTCGCCGAGCTGGTCGGCGATCCCTGGGTGATGGCCAATGTGCGGATCGAGAACCACGACGCGCGCGACGAGGCCGCGCATGTCGATCTCGGGCGCACCGCCACGCGCGGCACGCCGATCGGGCTCAACCGCCGTTTCGTCGAGGCGGAGCTGCGCATCGCCACCGGCCTGGTCGAGCCGCACTTCATGGCCGGCTGGTCGGGCGGCCGCAAGGTGATCGCGCCTGGCGTGGCGCATCACGCGACGATCCGGACCTTCCACTCCGCCCGCTTCATGGAGGATCCGCTCGCCGTGCAGTGCAACCTCGTCGGCAATCCGCTGCACGAGGAACAGCTCGAGATCGTGCGCCGGCTCGGCGACTGCTACGCGCTGAACACGGTGATCGACGAGGACCGCGACCTCGTGCACGTGACGTTCGGCGAGGTCATCGAGAGCCACATGGCGGCCGTCGCGTTCGTCGCCGCGTCGACCCGGATCGGCATCGGCCGGCGCTACAAGACGATCGTCACGTCCTCGGCCGGCTATCCGCTGGACAAGACGTACTATCAGACGGTGAAAGGCATGGTGACGCCGCTCGACATCCTGGAGCCCGGCGGCACGCTGATCATCGCCTCGTCCTGCTCCGAGGGGTTCGGCTCGCCCGAATTCCGGGAGGCGCAAACCCGCCTGGTCGCACTGGGGCCGGAGCGCTTCCTCGCCACCTTGACGGCCAAGTCGCTGGCCGAGATCGACGAGTGGCAGACCGAGATGCAGATGAAGGCGATGCGCGTCGGGCGCATCGAGCTCTACACCACCGGCCTGGACGACGAGGAGCGTCGCATCACCGGCGTCGCCATCGCGCCCAATGTCGATCATGCGCTGCGCGAGGCGGTCGCGCGCCACGACGATCCGAACGTCGCCTTCATTCCCGAAGGCCCCTACGTCGTGCCGGTCTTCGCCGGCGAATGACTCTGGCGATCCGCCTCGACGCGGTGGGCGGCATCGCGGGCGACATGTTCACCGCCGCCCTGGTCGATGCCTTGCCCGATCTGCGGGACCGCGTGCTGGCGGACGCCGCTTCGGTGCTGCCGCCCGGAACCGGCACGCCGGTCTTCACGGCGGGCACCAGCGCCGGCCTGCACTGCCTGCGCTTCGGACTGTCGGCGCCGGCCGGCGACCGCGATCGCCACCACGATCACCCCCATCACCACGATCGCTCGCACCACGACCGCTCGCACCACGATCACGGTCATCACGCGCACGCCGGCTTTCGCGACATGGTGGCGCGGATCGAGGCCGCGCCGCTCAGTCCCGGCACGGCCGCGCACGCGATCGCCATCCTGCGCCACCTGGCGGAGGCCGAGGCCGCGATCCACCATGTGCCGGTGGACGAAGTGCATTTTCACGAGATCGGCGACTGGGATTCGCTGATGGACGTGACGGCGGCGGGCAGCGTCGCCGCGGCCCTCGAGGGCGCGCGCTGGAGCGTCTCCGCCCTGCCGCGGGGCGACGGCCTCGTGCGCACGCGCCATGGGCTGCTGCCGGTGCCGGCGCCCGCCACGGCGCGGCTGCTGGAGGGCTTCACCTGGCGCGACGATGGCATCGGCGGAGAGCGGGTCACGCCGACCGGCGCGGCGATCCTCCGCCATCTCGTCGACCTCGCGCCGACGCGAGTCGCTGGCTGCCTGCGGGGCACCGGCACGGGGGCCGGCACGCGCGAGCTCCCGGGCCAGCCCAACATCCTGCGCGCGACCCTGTTCGACACTGCGGCGAGCGTGCCGGGTGAAGAGGGGCCGAGTGAAGCGGGGAGGGGCGAAGAGGACATTCTCGTGCTCGCCTTCGAGATCGATGACATGTCGGCCGAGGAGATCGCCGTCGCGGCGGACCGGCTGCGCGTTGCTGATGGCGTCCGCGACCTCGTGCTCGTCCCCGCCATCGGCAAGAAGGGACGGCCGGTCCACACGTTTCGCCTGCTCGTCGAGCCGGCGGCGCGCGATGCCGTGGCCGACGCCTGCTTCACCGAGACCGCGACCATCGGCCTGCGCTGGCAGGCCGCACGCCGCATCGTGCTGCCGCGGGCGCGGGCGCGGGCGGAGGCGGGCGGGCTGCGCGTGAAGACGGTGACGCGGCCGGCGGGTTCCAGCCGCAAGGCGGAGAGCGACGACCTCGCCGACATCGCGGGCCTCGACGCCCGCCGCGCCGCCAAGCGCAAGGCGGAGGAGCCATGACGGCGCCGCACCACATGCGCGTGCAGAGCGCTCTCGAGTCTCCTCACCAACGCTGGCGTTGGGGTCGGCATTTTGGCTGCTTGCGGGCAAAATGCCGACCCCAGCAGAGCTGCTATGGAGTGGACACATCTCGCCGCCTCCCCCGTAATCGGGGGAGGTGCCCCGTCATGCGGGGCGGAGGGGAAAGCCTCGGACAAGATGATTCCAATTCCGACGTCGGAATCGGAGAAATCTCGACGGTGGCTCTCCCCTCCGCCCCCTACGGGGGCACCTCCCCCGATTTCGGGAGGGATTGAGATGTGTTCACTCCGCAGCAGCAGAGCTGGGGAGGAGAATGAAAGGCGCACCCATATGCGAATGGCCATGACGGCGCTGGAAGCCATTCTGGCGGACCTGCCGAACCTCGCGATCGCGGTCAGCGGCGGGGTCGACAGCATGACGCTCGCTCATGCCGCGCACCGGGCCGCGCACCGCGCTGCGCACGGGGCCACTCACCGGGCCGTGCATCGTGCGGCGCCGCGGGCCGGCTCGCCTGGCGTGCCGCCCGGCCTGCTGGTCGTGCATGCGCTGTCGCCGGCCGTGCCGGCCGAGGCGACGGCCCGCGTGCGCGACCATGCGACCCGCTTCGGCTGGCGGCTCACGGAAGTGGACGCGGGCGAATTCGCCGATCCCGCATACCGCGCCAACCCGGTCAATCGCTGCTACTTCTGCAAGACCAATCTCTATGCGCGCATCGCCCACGTGACCGAGGGGCCGATCGCCTCGGGCGCCAATCTGGACGATCTCGGCGACTACCGGCCCGGCCTGATCGCCGCGGCCGAGCATCGCGTCCGCCACCCGTTCGTCGAGGCCGGCATGGACAAGCAAGCCGTGCGGGCCCTCGCGCGCGATTTCGATCTCGGCGACATTTCCGAGCTGCCCGCGCAGCCCTGCCTGTCGAGCCGGGTCGAGACAGGCATTGCGATCAGCGCCGAAGACTTGGCCTTCGTCGCGCGCATGGAGCGCGCCCTCGGCGCCCACGTGCCTCGAGGGACCGATCTGCGCTGCCGCGTCACTCATGGCGGCATCGTCGTCGAGGCACCGGATCCGGACGAGGCGATGCGGCGCATCGCGGAGGTGTTGTGCGCGGGCGAACAGCGCCGCTTCCTGGGCTTCCGCCCCTATCGCCGCGGCGCCGCTTTCCTGCATGGCCCTCTCGTGAGCGGCCCCTTGTTGCGCGGACCGGCGTGAGCGACTTCTTTCTCGACTGGGAACGCGAGGCGCGCACCGGCGTTGCCGAGGCCGTGCTGTGCGAGCCGAAGACGCCGGCGCAGATCGCCGCGATCGTGGAGAGCGCGGCCGCGAACGGCGCGCGCCTGCTGCTCACGCGGCTCGCGGCGGCGCAGCACGACGGCCTGCCGCAAGCGCTACGCAGTCGGCTCGATTTCGACGCGCTCTCGCGCACCGCGATCCTGGGCGGGCCGCCTCCCGGCACGCCGGTCGAGGGCGCCCTGATCGTCGCGGCCGGCACCGCCGACCTCGGCGCGGCGCGCGAGGCGGCGCGCACGCTGGCTTTCCACGGGCACGCCGCGCCGCTGATCGCCGACGTGGGCGTCGCCGGGCTGTGGCGGCTCAACGCGCAGCTCGCCAGGCTGCGCGAGGCCCGCGTCGTCATCGTCGTGGCCGGCATGGAAGGCGCGCTGTTCAGCGTCGTTGCCGGCCTGGTCGCCGCGCCGGTGATCGCGCTGCCGACCTCGGTGGGCTACGGGGTGGCTTCCGGTGGCGCGGCGGCGCTCAATGCCGCGCTGTCGAGCTGCGCCCCCGGCGTCATGGCGATGAACATCGACAACGGCTTCGGCGCCGCGGCGGCGGCGATCAAGATCCTGGGGATCGCGCGCCGGTAGCGGCTGCTTGGGAGTGATAAGTCATGCCTCTTGAAAAGGAACTTAGGGACCAAGTCCTGGACTATTGCGATAAGCATCTTCCGCGCGATGAAGACGTTGCTTTGATGTTCGACTTCATAGCAGATCCGCGGCTCAAAGAGCGAATCGAGATGGAATTCTATGCCGCCAGGTAAGAGGTGGCCTGGAGAATCTGGATAGGGCGTTCAGTGGAGTTTCTGCCTGAATGCGGCAAGGATGCCGCGGAACAGGAGAGACGATGAGCAGACGGACGAGACGGAACCACAGTGCGGCATTCAAGGCCAAGGTGGCGTTGGCAGCCTTGAGGGGCGACAAGACGCTGTCGGAGCTGGCGCAGGTTTTCGATGTGCATCCCAACCAGATCATGGACTGGAAGTCACGGCTGCTGGAGGGGGCGGCTGGGGTGTTCGGGGCTGAAGGAGCTCGGCCGGCGCCGGCGGTCGACGTGAAGGCGCTGCATGCCAAGATCGGGGAGCTGACGCTGGAGAACGATTTTTTGGAAGGCGCGCTCGGCAAGGCCGGCATGCTGAGCGCAAGGCGATGATCGACCGTACGCACGCCCTGCCGGTGACGCGCCAGGCGGAGGTTCTGAAGCTGAGCCGGAGCGGCGTCTATTACCGGCCCCGGCCGGTGTCGCCGGCGGACTTGGCGATCATGCGCCGGATCGACGAGCTGCATCTGGATCACCCGTTCGCGGGCAGCCGGATGCTGCGCGATCTGCTGGTCGGCGAGGGTGTCGAGATCGGACGCCAGCACGTCGCCACGATGATGCGACGGATGGGGATCGAGGCGCTCTACCGGCGGCCGAACACCTCGAAAGCCACGCCCGGCAACAAGATCTACCCCTACCTCCTGCGCGGCCTCGTGATCGACCGGCCGGGCCAGGTGTGGGCGATGGACATCACCTACATCCCGATGGCGCGCGGCTTCGTCTACCTGGCGGTGGTGCTCGACTGGTTCAGCCGACGGGTCCTGGCGTGGCGGGTGTCGATCGACATGGCGGTGGATTTCTGTCTCGAAGCCGTCGAGGAGGCGATCGCCCGGCACGGCAAGCCCGACATCTTCAACACCGACCAGGGCTCGCAGTTCACCAGCGCGGCGTTCACCGGCATGCTGACCGACAACGGCATCGCGATCAGCATGGATGGCAAGGGAGCCTGGCGCGACAATGTCTTCGTCGAACGGCTCTGGCGGTCGGTCAAGTACGAGGAGGTTTATCTGCGGGCCTACGATAGCGTCGGCCAGGCGCGCGCCTCGCTGGGTCGATACCTCGATTTCTACAACCGCAAGAGGCCACACTCGAGCCTTGACCGTCGCACGCCCGATCACGCCTACTTCGAGGGCGCCATGCCTCTGGCACGGGCGGCATGAATTTTTCGCCGCCGTGGTGTGGTCGTCCCTCCGGTCGGGCTACGCCCTCCCTGCGTGACCACCACACCACGGCGGTACTGACCGGCAGAGGCTCCACTTATCCAACGCCGACTCCTGTCCAAACAAACCCGGCCACCGCTGTCGGCTGCCCGACAATGCAAGACTGAAGCCGACGATCGTCACGGTGTAGGAAGGCTACCTGATCGCCTCGATCCCCTTAAGATCGCTCATAATGGCTTTCCTCGTGCCGCCGGTGGTGAGCGTCGAAACGGCGGCGACTAGCAGTTCCAAGCTCTCCTTAAATCGCTCGGTAGTCCCGACGATTGACCTCAAGCTGGACGGCCTCAAGGTGCGGCTGAGAATGCAGAGGCTGCGGCACATCGTCCAGGAACTCGGCGAACTGCGGAGAGCGCCTCGGTCATAATTCGCCATCACAACCATCAAGGTCCGCTTTGGCCGTCAGGCGGGCGGGACGCCCGCGGTCCTCATGAAAAACATGCGCGCCACGATGTGCTCCTACAAGGAAGATCACGCCCTAGGCGCCGACGTAGGCCACGGCCTCGATCTCCACCTTCATGCGCGGATCGACCAACGCCTTGACCTCGACGAGCGTCGACGCCGGCCGATGCTCGCCGAAATAGCGCTGGCGAATCGGGTTGATGCTCGCCCGCTCCGCGATGTCGGTCATGAAGACCAGCACCTTGACGACCTGGTCGGCCCGTCCGCCGGCATGGCGCAGGCAGGTGTCGATCGATTTCAGCGCGATCTCGAACTGGCTGACCGTGTCCGCCGGGATGGTCCCGTCCGCCCTCATGCCCACCATGCCCGAGAGGTAGACGAAGTCGCCGGCGCGGACGACATGGCAGTAATGGCTCACCGGCTCGAGCTCGCCGGCAACCATGAAGCGCTCGATCGGCATGACGTGCTCTCCTCTCGTCGGAAACGTGCCGGGTCCCGGGCAACGACGTGCCGGGTTCCGCTTTCGCCCCGGGCATCCGCATATACCGTTTTCTCCGTCATCCCGAGCGGAGTGAAGCGAAGTCGAGGGACCTCTCTTGTCGATGTCGCAACAAGAAAGGTCCCTCCACTCCACTCGCTACGCTCGCTCCGGTCGGGATGACGGCAGTTTTTTGTCCAATGCGAATGCCCTGCGGTTCCGCCCCGGGGGGTTGTCGCGGCATGCCGATCATAGCAAGCTCGGCCGCATCGACGACCGTCTTCGGGAGACCCCGTGCAAGACAATCCGACGATGCGCACCTCACAGACGCCGCGGGCCTCCCTGATGTCGGGCTTTCCACCGCCCGCCGAGGGGCAGGTCACGCTCGCCAACTGGCGGACCGCGCCGTTCAATCGCTGGGCGTTCCATCACGTGCGCGAGATCGTCCCTTCCGCCGACATTGCGCACGACCCGGCGCGCGTACGGCCCCTCACGCGCGGCGGCGGCCTCGAAGCGCTTCGCATCGGCCTGCCCGAGGGCGCCAGCGCGGGGCTCGACGATTTTCTCGCGGCGACGGGCACCGACGGCATTGTCATCCTGCATCGCGGCGCCATCGTGCTCGAGCGCTACGCCAACGGCATGAACGAGCGCTCGCCGCACATCCTGATGTCGGTGACGAAGTCCCTGCTCGGGCTGCTGGCGGCCGTGCTGAGCGCGCAGGGTGTGCTCGAAATCGGCCGCCTCGCCGTCGACTATGTTCCCGAGCTCGGCGAGACCGCCTGGGCCGGCGCGACGGTCGGGCAGTTGCTCGACATGCGCACGGCGGTCGCCTTCGACGAGGATTATCTCGCCACGTCGGGGCCGATCGTCGAGTATCGCAAGGCGACCGGTTGGAACCCGCTCGAGCCCGGCGAACGGGCGAGCGATCTGCGCAGCTTCTTCTCCACGCTGACGCAGTCCAACGGACCGCACGGCGGGAAGTTCTCCTACGTGTCGCCCAACACCGACCTGCTCGGTTGGATCATCGAGCGCGCGGCAGGCAGGCGCTACAGCGATCTCATGAGCGAGCTGGTATGGCAGCCGATGGGCGCGGCAGAGCCCGCCTACATCACGGTCGATCGGCTCGGCGCGCCGCGCTGTGCGGGCGGCATGTGCACGACGACGCGCGACCTCGCGCGCGTCGGCCAGCTCGTCGTCGAGGTTGGTGCACGGGGCACGCGACAGGTGGTGCCGGCGGCCTGGATCGAGGACATCACCCGCAACGGCGACGCCGAGGCCTGGAATGCGGGGAGCTTCGTGCCGTATTTCCCCGGTGCGGCCATGCACTACCGCGACAAATGGTACGTCGAACGGGGCGAGGCACCCCTGCTGTTCGGGCTCGGCATCCACGGACAAAATCTGTTCGTCGATCGCAAGCGGGAGATCGTGATCGCCAAGCACTCCTCGCAAGCGGCGCCGCTGGACGCGGGCCTCATCGCGTCGACCAGCCGCTTCGTGAGCGAGGTTCGCAAGGCACTCTCCTGACAGGCGGCCAATTCGGGCGGTGCCGGCTTCCCGCACCATGATCCCTCGTGTCATCTTGAGGAAGGCGCTTGCGGAGCAAGCGCCGTAAGCGAAGGATCTCGTCGCCGGGAGTTTCAACGTGCTCCCGTCGCAGGCGGCGATGAGGTCCTTCGCTAACGACAGTGCGCCGCAAATGTCGAACTCAGGACGACAGAAGCTCGCGCGCTGGCCTCGGGAATGGCGCTTCAAACCAAGAACATACCGCTCTAGAATTCCCACCATCCGAGGTCGGCTTGCCGCCGTCCGATACGGCCCCCGAAATCTCGAGGAGGATCTGCCAAATGGTCAATCGCTTGAAATTCTATATCGATGGCGCCTGGGTCGACCCGGCCGTCATGAAGACGGTCCCGGTGGTCAATCCCGCTACCGAGGAGCCGATCTACGACGTCGCCGTCGGCTCAAAGGCGGACGTGGACAAGGCGGTTGCTGCCGCCCGCGCGGCGTTCGTGACCTTCTCGGTCACGACGCGCGAGGAGCGCATTGCGCTGCTCGAGAAGATCATCGACGCCTACAAGGCGCGCTCCAAGGAAATCGCCGCCGCCATCTCGGACGAGATGGGTGCGCCGATCCCGATGGCCGAGCGTGCGCAGGCCGGCTCCGGCCTCGGTCACCTGATGTCGACCCTGCAGGTGCTGAAGGACTATCACTTCGAGGAGAAGGTCGGATCGGCGACCGTCGTGCGCGAGCCGATCGGCGTGATCGGCATGATCACGCCGTGGAACTGGCCGCTCAATCAGATCGCCTGCAAGGTCGCGCCCGCGATCGCCGCCGGCTGCACCATGATCCTGAAGCCGTCGGAGTTCACGCCGACCTCGGCCCTGATCTTCGCCGAGGTCATGCACGCTGCCGGCGTGCCGAAGGGCGTGTTCAACCTCGTCAACGGCCTCGGTCCCGAGGTCGGCGCGGCGATGAGCGAGCACGAGGGCATCGACATGATCTCGTTCACCGGCTCGACCCGCGCCGGCATCGACGTCGCCAAGCGCGCCGCCAACACGGTCAAGCGCGTCAGCCAGGAGCTCGGCGGCAAGTCGCCGAACGTCATCCTGGAGGACGCCGACTTCACGAAGGCGGTGAGCGGCGGCGTGGCCTCGGTGTTCAACAACTCGGGCCAGTCCTGCAACGCACCGACGCGCATGATCGTGCCGGCCGGCAAGATGAAGGAAGTGGCGGCGATCGCCAAGACGGTCGCCGACAAGACCAAGGCGGGCGATCCGAAGGCCGAGGGCACCACGATCGGTCCCGTGGTCAATCGCACCCAGTGGGACAAGATCCAGGCGCTGATCAAGAAGGGCGTGGACGAGGGCGCGACGCTGGTCGCCGGCGGGCCGGGCCTGCCCGAGGGCGTCAACAAGGGCTTCTACGTTCGCCCGACCGTGTTCGCCGACGTGACCAGCGACATGACGATCGCCCGCGAGGAAATTTTCGGGCCGGTCATCGCCATCCTCGGCGCCAAGGACGAAGCCGAAGCGGTCAAGATCGCCAACGATACGCCTTACGGCCTCGCCGGCTACGTTTCCGCCGGCTCGGTCGAGAGCGCCAAGCGCGTCGCCAAGCAGATCCGGGCCGGCATGGTCAACCTCAACGGCGTCCCCAACGACCGCTTCGCCCCGTTCGGCGGCTACAAGCAGTCTGGCAACGGCCGCGAGTGGGGCAAGTTCGGCATGGAGGAGTATCTCGAAGTGAAGGCGATCGCCGGCGCCTGATTCAGGTCTGTCGTCCTTCCTGCGAGCGTCACCGGCGCACTCTGATTCCTCCCCCTGTGGCGCTGTAAACAGCGCCACAGGGGGAGGTGGCCCGCAGGGCCGGAGGGGGAAAGCCGCAGTCGGGATGTCTCTGATTCCGACGTCGGATTCTCATGGATCTCGTCTGAACCCTTCCCCCTCCGCCCCCTTCGGGGGCACCTCCCCCGTAAGACGGGGGAGGGACATGAGAGACGCCGCCGCCTACTCCTCGAATGGCAGCTTCTCGCCCTCGGGCAGCGGCACCTGGAAGGTGTTGAGCGTCATCGACACCAGGCCGTAGTAGCCCATCACGCCGACCAGATCGACGACACCGTTCTGTCCGAACAATTGCTTGGCCCGGGCGAAGGTCGGTTCGGACACTCTTTGGGTCTGCAGCAGCTCCTTGGCGAACTGCCAGATCGCTTCTTCCTTGGGATCCATCGACTTCGGCTTCTCGCCGCGATGGATGGCATCGATGATGCCCTGGCTGATGCCGGCGTTCTGCGCCAGTCGCGCGTGCGCATACCACTCGAACTGCGCGCGCCACTGCTGCGCCACCATCAGGATGGCGATCTCGTAGTGCTTCGCCGGAAGGCTGGAGCCGAACCGGGTCTGCGCCCCCAGCGCCTGCGCCAGATCGGCGAATTTCGGCGAGGGCAGCCAGGCCATGAACGGCCCGCGCGCGGCGGAGCCACGCGGTCCGGCGGCGACATTGTCCACCACCTGGCGTTGCTCGGGCGTCATCTGTTCCGGTGTCAGGGTTTCGTAGCGGGGCATGGCCGTTCCTCCAGATTGAGAGCGTTGCATCTTGTCGCCGCGGGGTGGTCCGGCGTCCACCGCGCCGGATCGTTCCTGTTCGCGGTCGCATCAGGCCGCGTTGCGGTCGACCAGCTCGATGGCCACGCCTTGCGGCCCGCGCAGGAAGGCAATGCGCACGTTGGGCCGTATCGTGGTGGGCTCCATGGTGAATTCCGCGCCTTTGGCCTTCAGCTCGGCCACCGCGGCGTCGATGCCCGTGACGGTCAGACCGATATGGTCGAGGCCGAGATAGGGCGATGTCGGTGCCGCACCGATCTCGCCTCCCGTCGCCTGGGCAATGAACACTTTCAGACCGCACAGGTCGAGATCGACGCGCGGCTTGCCCTGCTGCACGGTGCGCAGCACCTCGGCGCCGAACATGCGCTCGTAGAATTGCGCCGTCGCCTCCGGATCGGGGCTGCGCAGGTGCACGTGGTCGTGGGTGAATTTC
Organism: Reyranellaceae bacterium; assembly: GCA_046349335.1. Lineage (GTDB taxonomy): Bacteria > Pseudomonadota > Alphaproteobacteria > Reyranellales > Reyranellaceae > Reyranella. The sequence goes on along the minus strand of JAXMCO010000001.1, from coordinate 97,820 downwards.
GCCATGTCGATCTCCTCGTGTCCTGTGGCGACTGTCGCGTCGTCGATGAGAGGGGCCAGACCGCCGCGCCGGCCGCCGCGTCGATCTTGCGACTCTCGCCAACGACTCTGCCACGCGCCGTGGACCTGGCAAGGTCGAGCACGGCGACGAAGGGATTTCACGATCGCCTGGCGGCAGTCCGGGGCTGCTGCCCGCGCTTGTCGTCGGTCGGCATCCGTCGCTGAAGGCGAGGCCAGCTCGCTGCCAGCATCCGCGTTGCCAGCACCCGGGCGACCCGCTCGCGACGCCGCGCATCGGAAGTATCCACAGCGCAATTGTGGCGTCCTTGCAGCTTTTGTTGGACGGTCCTCCTCCTCTTGATCAGGATCGCGACGTCGGTGGCAGCGCAGGGGTAGACATGGCGGACAGGACCGGGCGCAGCGGACTCTCTTCAACCCGGTTGGTCGTCCTGCAGGTGGCGGCCTGTCTGGGCTTCGCACTGATAGCCGCCGTGTTGCTCGGCGCCGCGTCGCCGGCGATGGCCCAGGTCAAGGCGCCAGCGAAAAGCAAGCTCAAGCCGGCCGTCAAGGCGCCTCCCGCTGCCGATCCGTCCGACACTATGGCCGATCAGCTCAATGCAAGATGGCAAAATGAAAATGGCGTCTCTGCTGTTTCGCTGAGGCAGGAAGAAGCGCGCCCTCGAACGGTGTCTCTCCAACAGCCGGCTTCCTCGGAGTGGGGAGACCGTCTGGTCTCTCGCGCCACGAAGTACCTGGGGACGCCGTATCGCCATGGCGGCATCTCGCCGGCCACCGGCTTCGACTGCAGCGGCTTCGTCTACTACCTCTACGGGGCGGTCTTTCAGCAACGCATTCCGCGGATGCCGGCCGACATGGTCCGTGAAGGCGTCTCGGTCGCGCGCAGCGACCTGAGAAGAGGCGACCTCGTGCTGTTCGGCAGCGGCAGCACCTTCACGCATGTCGGGATCTATGTCGGCGACGGCTCGTTCATTCATGCGACGCACAAGGGCTCGCCCATCCAGATTACGCCTCTGGACGCCGACTATTATCGCCAACGCTACGTGATGGCCGTGCGGCTCGCCCCGCCGTGACCCGCACCGGCCGTGGCCGTCGGCTCCTCGCGTAGCTGTCGCTTCTCCTCCCAGCTCGTCGCTACGGAGCGGACATATCTCGAATCCGTCCCCCTATGGCGCTGTAAGCAGCGCTTGATCGGAGAAGGTGCCCTATAGGTGTCGAGTTGAGGAGAATCCTCACCCTGAGGAGCGGCCTGCAGGGCTGCGTCTCGAAGGGTGGGCAGCAGTAAAGGGAGCTGCGACAGCACTTTTCCAACGATTTCCTGTGTGGCCTTCCTTCGAGACGGCCGCTACGCGGCCTCCTCAAGATGAGAATCTTGTTGGGTTTCCGACTTGACCCAACGCCTATGGGGAGGCGCCCCGTCACGAGGGGCGGAGGAATTCGAGATATGGCCACTCCGGAGCAGCGGCAGCGTCGCTGGGAGGAGAATGAAGGGCGCGCCCCTGTGCGAGGGCCCTGACCGAAAACCGCAAGCACACGGGAGCGAGCGCCGGGGCTGAAACCGCAGCCTCGCGGGAAAAACGGACGGGCGCATGCCGACGCTGCTATGAAGCGCGCCCTTTCACTGTCCCGGGCCGTCCGAAACCGCCGCGCATGCGCACGACCAAACCGCCGATCTGGCTGCTGATGAGCGCGACAGTGTCGTCGCAGCTCGCGCTCACCATCTTCCTGCCGTCGCTGCCGGCCATCGCGCGAAGCTTCGATGTCGCCTACGGCACGGCGCAGCTCACGCTGTCGGTGTATCTGTTCGCGTTCGCCTTCGCGCAGCTCGCCGTGGGTCCTCTCTCGGACAGCCTGGGCCGACGGCCGGTGCTGCTGGCGAGCCTGGTCGTGTTCGTGACCGGCAGCCTGTGCTGCGCGCTCAGCCCGACGATCGAGGCCCTGATCGCGTCGCGCCTGATCCAGGCCTGCGGCGCTTGCGGCGGCGTCGTGCTGGGCCGCGCCATCGTGCGCGACAGCCGCTCCGGCGCCGAGGCGCCGCGGGCGATGGGCTACATGGCGTCGGCCATGGCGCTGGCGCCTGCGCTGTCGCCGCTGCTGGGCGGCCAGCTCCTCGGCCATTTCGGCTGGCAGAGCAGCTTCTGGTTCACCGCCGCCGTCGGATGCGCGATGCTGGCCGCGGTCTGGCACATCCTCGGCGAGACCGCGCCGAAGGCGCCGCCGCGCACGACCGGCGTGGTGCGCGACTACATCGACGGCTTCCGCGGGGTGCTGCGCGAACGCCGGTTCGTCGGCCTCATGATCGCGGCCACCTGCGCCTCGTCCGGCTTCAACGTGTTTTTCTCCGGCGGACCCATCCTGCTGATCCAGGGGATGGGCGTGGCAGCGGAGCTTTTCGGCTGGTTCACGCTGGCGTGGGCGGGCAATTTCGTCGTCGGCAGCCTGGTCTCCAGCCGTCTGCAGGGCCGGGTGCAGAGCCTGCTCCTGATCCCTGTCGGCCAGGGCATCCTCACAACAGGCGCGGCGGCGATGGTGGCGACGGCCTTGCTCGGCTTCGTCACGCCGCTGGCGCTGATCGTGCCGCTGGTCCTGATGGGGTGGGGCAACGGCCTCAACATGCCCAACGCGCTCGCCAACGCGCTCGCCGCGGTGCCCGCCAACCGCGTCGGCGCAGCCTCGGCGCTGCTGGGATTCGTGCAGATGATCTCGGCGGCGTTGCTGACACTGCTGATCGGCTACCTGCCGCACACCACGCAGTTGAATATCGGTCTCGGCGTCGCCGCGACCGGCATCGTCGGGCTGGCGGGCTGGTGGACGCTCGTGCGCAGATTGCCCACGGCGGCGTGACTCAGCACCGGGGCAGGCGGCTCGATTTCGACGCACTTTCCCGAGCCGTGATCGTGGGCAGACCGCATTCGGGCGAGCCGATCGAGGGCGTCCTGACCGAATGCCGCGATTCTCGAGAGACGCAACTCGGTGCGTTCTCGCGCACCATTGCTTCCAGTCGGCTGGCGGTCAGGCGGTCAGGCCCGCCTCGCTATTCACTTCGCGTTCTCGTGCGCCGATCGAGCGGCCAGGTGGGCGTCGGGCGCGGCCGGCGATGACCGGGCCGCTGCTCGCAAGGTCGAGAAGCTGGAACGGCCGGGCAGCCAGCGAGGCAGGTCAGGGTCCGGCGGGTCGCGCTTCTCCGACCGCGCCGCCGGACGGTCGCGACGGTCGAAGAGGCTGCCGGGACAGCCGCGCTCTTGCTACGCGCTGCCTCCGGCCGGGCTTTGCTCGACGCCGAGCGTCCGGCGGAAGAATGCCGTCATCTCGGCCCGGAACAGCGCCGGCTGAGCGCCCTGCGAGCCGATGGTCGCACCGCGGACCCCGTAGCCTGCCTTCAGCGCGTAGACCGCGAGATCGCGGTCGGTCAGCTTCGGGTCGGGTCGCTCCGCGGTCGGATGCACGAAAGCGCCATCGTCGGCGAGGTAGCCGGTCGGGGCCGCCGGCGATACCGACGCCTCGGGAATGTGCTGAATCGGTTCCTCGCGATCGAAGCTGTGCTCGGCACCGGCGACGATGCGGATCGTGGCCACGCCGCCGCGCAGACGGAGTGCCTGGACGTAGCCCTGTGCCTGCTGGGGCGACACCCAGTCGTCCTGGTCGCCAACCAGCACGCGAACCTCGGTCCGGCCGACATCGGGATCGAGGAACTGATGGCCGCACCAGGGATAGGCCGCCAGCACCGCGCGCGCCCCGACATCTCGGCCGTGCACGGCCTCGCAGTACCGTCGCGTCGCGGCGGTCAGCACCGCGGAGCCGCCTCGGCTGTGGCCTTGCAGGCCGATGCGGGCCGGATCGAGGGCAGGGTGCCGGGCCAGAACACCGACCGTCGCGGCAACGTCGTAGGCGGAAGCCGCGAACGAGAATTGCGCCTGGTTGGCAACGGTCGAGGTGACGCCCCGCGCCCCGAACGGGTCGAGGACGAAGGCGGCAATGCCCATGTTCGCCAAGGTCTCGGCGTGCTTCAGGTGCGACGCCGCGATGCTCAGGCTCCCCGGGACGATGACGACGACCGGCGATCGCGCCGCCGCCTCCGTCGGCAGGAACAGCTTGCCGTCGACCGTGATGCGCGGCATCGCGTCGGGTTGGCTGATTGCCTGCCAGTAGTTCGAGGGGTTGGCGCTCGGTATGTCGATCGTCTCGCCGCGAACGCCGTTGGCGAAGACGACCTCGCGATCGCGAAAGCGCTGTTGGTTGCTCATGATTGTCCGGATGGCAGGGTTCGAGGAGGATGGCGGCGCAGGCCGCCGAGCATAGCGATGCTGCAGCCGATCCGGTACCGTCTTGCGGACGGTCGACGATGCGCTCGCCCAGGGTTGCGCCAGGGCAGCGCGGCTGCGACGCCGCAAACCCTTTGCCGCCTCGGTTTCCTGGCGTATCGAGCCGTGCACAGGAGTGAGGACGATGGCAAGCAGCAGGCTTTTCCTCTCGTCTCTCTGCGCCGGGCTCTGGTCCGTGGCGGCCATGGCGCAGGGTGGCTTCGCGGTGACCCCGACCTGGGAGGGCATAAGAGCTTGCTCGGGCCAGCCGATCGCGAGCCCCTCGCCGGCCTTTTCGCTGACGGGTGTCCCTGCCGGAACGACGGAGCTCGAGTTCCGCATGGTCGATCTCGACGCCCCTCGCTTCAATCACGGCGGAGGCAAGGTACGCTACACAGGCCAGGCGCGGATCGCACCCGGCGCCTTCCAGTTCACTGGCCCGTGTCCGCCGCAGACTCATCGCTACGAATGGACGGTTGTCGCCCACGATGCCAGCGGCAAGTCGCTCGCCACGGCGCGGGCGATCAAGAGCTATCCTTGAGAGCGAGAGGCTTGCCCTGCTGCGGTCGTCTCGGGCGATCGTGTTGCCCCTGGGGCGCATGCCGCGAGATCGGGATGGCCGTTTCCAGCCGGGCTCGCGACACGAAGAGCGAGGCCGGGTAGACGAGCATCGGGCCGAGCAGTCGGTCATCGAGAAGCGAGCTTGCCGGCCTGCCTTCCCGCGTCGAGGCCGAATCGAATCATCGGTACACACGGCTGATGCCTGTTGGTATTCAATCCCTCGGTCGGCGTGGTTGCAGTCGATAGCGTCGGTGCAGCGCGGCCGGCCGCCGATCGAGACGCGGGGCGGTTGGGGGGCAAGAGGCATGAGCGGCGAAGCAGAAGAAGCCGGCGTGTTCGATTTCATCGTCTCCGGCGCGGGTTCCGCCGGCGCGGCGGTGGCGGCACGGCTTTCGGAGGATGGCCGCCATGCGGTGCTGTTGCTGGAAGCGGGACCGCCGGATCGCAATCCCTGGATTCACATCCCGCTCGGCTTCGCCAAGACCTATGTCGACCCGAATGTGAATTGGCGCCTCGAAAGCGAGCCTCAGAAGCAGCTCAACGATCGGCGTCTCTACGTGCCACGCGGCAAGACCTTGGGCGGCACCAGCTCCATCAACGGCATGGTCTATATGCGCGGCCATCCGCGCGACTACGATGCTTGGCGCCAACGCGGCTGCACGGGCTGGGATTACGATTCCGTGCTGCCTTTCTTCAAGAAGGCCGAAAATCAAGCCCGCGGCGCCGACGAATTTCATGGCACGGGTGGACCGCTCAATGTCTCCGACCACGCTTCCACCTCCGAGCTGACCGAGGCGCTGATCGCGGCCGCGGAGCAGGCGGGCATTCCACGCAATCCCGACTTCAACGGCAAGGTGCAGGAAGGCGCCGGATATTATCAGACGACCACCGGCGCCAATCGGCGCTGGAGCTCGGCGCGCGCCTACCTGGCCCCGGCCAGGCAGCGCGCCAACCTGACCGTCCGCACCAATGCGCAGGCGACGCGTGTGGTGATGGAAGGCCGGCGCGCCCGCGGTGTCGAATATCGCGATCCGAGCGGGTTGAAGGTGGCGCGCGCGCGGCGCGAGGTGATCGTCGCCGGCGGCGCCTATGGATCGCCGCAGTTGCTGCAATTGTCGGGGCTCGGGCCGGGCGACCACCTGCAGGCCATGGGCATCGCGGTCGTGCGGGACATGCCGGCGGTGGGCGCCAACCTGCACGATCATTTCTGCTTCTATCTGATGTGGCGCTGCACCAAGCCGATCACCTTCAATGATCTGGAAAACAGTTGGCCGCGAAAGATAGCGGCCGCCGTGCGCTACGGCCTGTTCCGCACCGGGCCCATGGCGGTGAATGGCATCCGCGCGGGGGTTTTCATACGATCCGATCCGCGCCTGGAACAGCCGGACTTGCAGATCAATCTGCTGGAATGGAGCACGCTCGAACGCTCCAAGAGTGGCGTGATTCCGCATCCTTTCCCCGGCTTCACGCTGGGCCCGGTGCATCTGGCTCCGGAAGGGCGCGGCACGGTGCGCCTCGCGAGCCCCGATCCGCTGGCCGCACCGGCGATCACGTTCGGCTTTCTCGCGTCCGAATACGACATGCGCGCCATGGTGGCGGGGGCGAAGCTGGCGCGACGGCTGGCGGAACAGCCCGCGCTGAAGCCCTTCATCGCCGCCGAGTTGATGCCTGGTCCTTCCTATGCCAGCGATGCCGACCTGGAACGCTTCGTGCGCGAAACCGGCACGACGAATCACCATCCCTCGAGTAGCTGTGCCATGGGTATCGGCAGCAATAGCGTGGTCGATCCGAGGCTGCGCGTGCATGGAGTGGAGGGGCTGCGCGTGGCGGATGCTTCCATCATGCCGTCCGTGGTGGCCGGCAACACCAATGCGCCTTCCATCATGATCGGCGAGAAGGCCGCGGCCATGATCCTGGAAGACGCGCGCGCATGAGGCGCGAGCGCTCGACGTTCGCTGCGACGATGGCCGCCAGCCTGCGATGTTGCCGCGCCACCCCGCTCCCTCGCCAACTCACCGACGATCGTCGGCAGACGCAGGGAGCGCGGCAATGGTCTTGACCGCTTATCGTCGGGGGGCCTGGACCGATAGCGACGATCGCCGGCTTGGCTCGACCATCGGACTGGAAACGGCATCCTTGCCGCCGCGGACGTCGGCGTCGCCGCCGGCCCGCTCGCGCGCCCATGCTCTTCTGGACATGGGCGGACGTTTCCATCGAGGCCCCTGGTCCCTCCGCCCCTGCGGGGCCTGCGCGATCTTGGCCGCAGGCGGCCAAGACGCCAACTCGACGCAAGCGTCGGGGAGGGCGATGCGGCGTCCGGATCGCCGGGGCTCGTCTCAGGCCGCGACGGCCTGAGCCGTCGACGCCAGCATCATCCGCGCGGCCTTCTCGCCGATCATGATCGACGGCGCGTTGGTGTTGCCCGAGGTCAGGGTCGGCATGATCGAGGCGTCGGCGACGCGCAGTCCGCCCAAGCCGCGGACACGGAGCTGATCGTCGACCACCGCCATCGGGTCCGCGCCCATCTTGCAGGTGCCGACCGGATGGTAGGTGGTCTCGGCGTTGTTCCTCACCCAGTCGAGCAGCTCGTCGTCGGCGGCGATGTTCACGCCGGGCGCGATCTCGTCGGTGGCGATGTCCTTCATGGCCGGTGCCGTCATGATGCGCCGGGTGATGCGCATGGCTTCCAGCGTCACCTCCCGGTCGAGTGCGGCGCTCAGGAAGTTGAAGCGGATCGCCGGCGGCGTGTCCGGCCGGCTCGACGTGACGTGAATGCTGCCGGTGCTTTCCGAGCGCAGGATGTTGGTGATCGCGGTGATGCCGGAGGTCTTGGCGAGCTGGAAGTTCTCGCCCACCAGGAACGGGATCCAGGAAATCGCCGCGTCGGGCGCCTCCAGCCCGGCGCGGGTGCGGACATAGGCGCGGATCGGCGCCGCCGGCAGGCCGAGCAGCCCCTTGCGGGTGAGCGCGTAGCGCAGCGCCTGGGTGACGCGGCCGAGGCCGCGCATCTTGTCGTTGTAGGTCATGCCGAGCGCCGGCGGCACCGTCCATTTCATGCGCGGCGAGTAGTGGTCGCGCAGGTTCTCGCCGACGCCCTTCAGCTCGTGGCGCACCTCGATGCCGGCCGCCTTCAGCCGCTCCGGCTGGCCGATGCCGGAGAGCTCCAGGAGCTGCGGCGAGTTGATCGAGCCGGCGCTCACGACCACCTCGCGGGTGGCGCGCGCCTCGCGCGGCTGGCCAGCCACGGTGTAGCGCACGCCGACGCAGCGCTTGCCGTCGAGCAGCAGGGCTTCGGTCAAGGCGTTGGCGACGATGCTGAGGTTCGGCCGGCTGCGGGCGGGATCGAGGTAGCAGACCGCGGTGCTCATGCGGCGACCCCCGCGGATGGTCGCCTGGGTCATGCCGATGCCGTCCTGCTTGGCGCCGTTGTAGTCCTTGGTGTAGGCGATGCCGACCTGGCCGGCGGCCTCGATCAGTGCGTCGTAGATCGCGCCGCTCTCGTTGCTCTCGGTCACCTTCAGCGGTCCGTTGCGGCCGCGATACTCCTCGTCGGCATCGCCCTGGAAGCTCTCCATGTCGCGGAAGATCGGCAGCACCTCGCTATAGCTCCAGCCGCGATTGCCGAGCTGCGCCCAGGTGTCGTAGTCCTGCGCCTGGCCGCGCACGAACACCATGCCGTTGATCGACGACGAGCCGCCCAGCAGCTTGCCGCGCGGGATCGGGATGCGGCGCTGGCCGGTCGACGCCTCGGGCTCCGAGGCGTAGAGCCAGTTCGCCTTGGGATTGTCGATCAGCTTGGCGAAGCCGACCGGGATCCACGACCAGGGATGGCTTTCGCGCCCGGCTTCCAGCACCAGCACCTTGTGCCGGGGGTCGGCGCTCAGCCGATTGGCCAGCACCGAGCCGGCCGAGCCGGCGCCGACGACGATGAAGTCGAAGCTCTGTTGGTCCATTTTTCTCCCCGCGATTTGCATCGGTGACGAGCGCAGCACCCTAGAGCGTGATCTTCCCCGGTTGAAGCGCCAACGAGCGACTTCGTCCCGAGGAGCGCCGGGACCGGCAATATCCCCGTCCTGCAGAGCGCCGGCACCAACGACACCCTCGTCCCGAGAGCCTGTGACTTCTTCGGCGGGCTCTGCGATGTGTGTCCATCGTCGAAAGAAAGGTCCCTCGCGGAGCTCGGGATGACAACAGTGGTGTCATCCCGAGCTCCGCGCGGGACCTTTCCTTGCTTCGGCGAATCCCCGAGAGTGTCGTCGCCGAAAAAGCCACAGGCTCCGAGGAGCGAGCGTCTCGCAGGATGGGCAACAGGCACCGTCATTGCGGCCCCTCGCGCACGGATTGCCGCGCGCCTTTCGAGACGCGCCCTGCGAGTGCCCCTCACGATGGCGATGTCGTCGGTGCCGGCGCTCCCCGGAACGAGGATGTCGCCGGCGCCGGCGCGGCCTCACGCCTTCGCGATCAGGAACTGCTTGTTGACGCAATTCTCGAGCCGTCCGTCGCGCAGATAGCGCGCCGCGGTGCGGGCCGCGAAGGCCCGGTTATCGCGCATGCTCTCGGGCGTGTAGAACGCCGAATGCGGCGTCAGCAGCAGGCGATGGCGGATCCAGTCCTCGTTCTTCTGCCAGGCCGCGATCAGCCGCCGTTGCGGGTTCGCCGGCTCCTCCGGCAGCACGTCGAGTCCGGCCGCCAGCACCGTGCCGTCCTTCATCGCGTCGTGCAGGGCGTCGATGTCGACCACCGGGCCGCGCGCGGTGTTGACGAGGATCATGCCCCGCTTGGCGGCGGCGAACGCCTCGGCGCCAATCAGGCCGCGAGTCTCCTTCGTCAGCGGCGTGTGGATGCTGACGAAGTCGCATTGCCCCATCAGCTCGGCGAGCGTGTCGACCCGGCGCACGCCGATCGCGAACTGATAGCCGCTCGGCTGATAGGGGTCGTGGAACACCACGTCCATGTCGAAGGCCTTGGCGCGGCGCGCCGCCGCGGTGCCGATCCGGCCCATGCCGACGATCCCGAAGGTGCACATCGACAGGCGGCGTCCGAAGGGATTGTGTGCCGGGCGCCAGTTGCCCTTCAGGTCGGCATGCAGCTCCGAATCGTGGTAGGCGATGCTCTTGGCGAGGGTCATCATCATGGCGATCGCGTGGTCGGCGACCTCCCGCGTGCCGTAATCCGGCACATTGCAGACCGGGATGCCCAGCTTGCCGAACCGCTCGATGTCGACGTCGTCGTAGCCGACGCCGTACTTCACGAAGATGCGGCAGGCTTTCAGCTTGTCGATATAGGGCGGAGGGCAACCGCCGACCACCGCATCGGCGGCCGCCCATTGCGCGTCGGTGACGTCGTCGAACTTCTCGCGGAAGTCCAGCTCGAACCCCGAACCGACCGCTTCGGTCGCGACCGGCACGAGCGAAGCCGGCAGGTTCGGCCAGAGAATGCGCATCGCCATGACGTCTCCTTTGCTCCCAGTCGGGGCTGCTCCCAGTCGGGGCTGCTCCTTGTCGGCGCCAAGGTGCCATCGCGCCCGGGCCATGACCAGACGCGGAGTGGCGGACCGAAGCAAATACTACGGAATCGCCGCGCCGCCCCGAGTGCCGTGACGGACCGTCGAGGCCGCAAGCAAAGGTCCCTCGCGGCGCTCGGGACGACACCGGCATCGTCACGACTGGAGCCCTTGTTCCCTCGCGAGAGGATCCCAGGGCGACGATGCGGCGCGCCTCCTGACCTGCTATGGTGGCAATGTCTCCGAGATATTCGAGACAGCGTCCGCGTAAGGCTCCTGTCGGCAGCCGCCGCCGATTGCGTCGCAGCCGGCATGGTCACGAGGGAGCGCCCGACATCACAATCAGGGGGAGCGGTCGATGGCACAACGCAAGGGGCGTCGGAAGCCCGGCAAGTCTCGACAGGCAGCCGTTGCCGGCGACGGCGCCATTTCCTTGCGGCGTGGCCCGAGCAAGGCGCGCCTCCCCGGAGCGACCAAAGCCAAGACGAACCGACACAAGAGGCGGGTCGCCTGGTTCGGCGCCCGGGTGACCTGGCCGTTGCGCGAGGCGCCGCTGGCAAAGCTCGAGGCGGAGCGAAGGCGCGTGCGGAAGGAGATGCCCCGGGCGGCGCCGGCGATGGCGACCGAGTGGCAGCTTGCCGGTCCGACCAATATCGGCGGCCGGTGCACGGCGCTGGTCTGTGATCCGGCCAATCCGGATCGGGTGTGGATCGGCGCGGCGGGCGGCGGCGTCTGGGCGAGCACGGATGCCGGCCGGAGCTGGAAGTTCCAGTGGCGCGCCAATGGGCCTCTCCAGATCGGCGCCCTCGCCATCGACCCCACGACTGCCTCGACCTTGTACTGCGGCACCGGCGAGGCGAATCTGTCGGCCGACTCTTATCCCGGCGACGGAGTCTACCGGTCGACCAATGGCGGCGTGAGCTGGAGCGCGTGGGCGACGTCGGCCAGGAACGGGATCCCGCGCCGTATCAGCACCATCGCCGTCGATCCGTTCGATGCCAGGCACGTGCTCGTTGGCGGCGTCGGCTATGACCGGGTGTCGCCGGCCGGCGATCTCGGCGGCCTGTTCACCACTCGCGACGGCGGCGCGACCTGGACGCGGGAGACCTTCGTCTCGACGGGCAACTACTGGTGTCACAAGGTCGTGTTCGATCCGTCCAAGAAAGGCCGCGTCTTCGCCACTGTCACCGAGCAGGGCGCGGCGAGCGGCATCTGGCGCTCGACCGACGGGGGCCAGAGCTGGCGGCAGCTCAGAACCGGCTTGCCCAGCCCGGACCGCATCGGCCGCGCTGCGCTCGCCATCTCGCCGTCGAACCCGCGCGTCCTCTTCGCCATATGCGCCGACGCGACGGACCAGAAGGAAGGCGTGCTGGGCGTCTTCAAGAGCATCAACGGCGGCGATAGCTGGAGCAATGTGGCAGGAAGCCATTTCGCCGGCGAGGGCCAGATGTCCTACGGCAACGCGATCGCCATCCATCCGACGGACCCCAACCTCGTGATTTGCGGCGGCGTCGACCTGCATCGCTCGACCAACGGCGGAAGAACTTGGTTCGTGTCGTCGCACTGGGACGCCGAGCGGGGCACGCCGACCTACGCCCACGCCGATCACCATGTCCTCCTCGCGCCCGTAGCGAGGCCGGGCCGGGTCTACAGCGCCAACGACGGTGGCCTCGATGTCAGCGAGGATTTCGGCCGCACCTGGAGCAATCGCAGCAACGGCCTGTCCGTGACGATGTACTACGACCTCGACGTCGCCCAATCGGATGCGCGCGTGTTCGGCGGCGGCGCGCAGGACAACGGCACGCTGGTCACCACGACCGGTGCGCCCAACGATGCGTTCGAGCTCCTGGGAGGCGATGGCGGCTGGATGGTGGTCGATCCGAACGACGCGGGGCATGTCGTTGCTTCGTACCAGTACGGTGGCATGTTCCGGTTTCGAAACAACAGGGCGCGCGACATCTCCCCTCCGTTCAAGCCCGAGGAGAGCGGTGGGGTCTGGATGGTCTATATCACCATCGATCCGAACGATTCGAACACGCTCTATACCGGTAACCAGCGCGTGTACCGCTCGCGCAATGATGGCGAGTCATGGGACGCGTTGACGCCAGTGCTCGACAACAGCCCGATCACCGCCATCGAAGTCGCTCCGGCGAGCTCCAAGCACATCTATGTCGGGACGGAGAATGGCGGCGTCTTCCGCAGCCTGGACGGCGGCGGCACGTGGTCGGGCAACCTGGGTGGCGGGACGCTGCCCGGCGTCACGGTCACGCGCATCGAGACCGCTCCCGGCAATGCCAACCATGTCGTTGTCACCGTCGCGAACTTCGGCAATCGGCATGTCTTCCGCTCGACCGACGCGGGCTCGAGCTGGGTCGACATCGACGGTGGTCGCCTGCCGGACGTACCTCACCATGCGCTGCTCATCCGACCGGACAAGCCAGCCGAGCTCTGGGTCTGCAACGATGCCGGCGTCTTCGTCACCGACGACGCCGGCGCGACCTGGCGAAACGGCACCGGCAATCTTCCGCCGGCCATGATCGTCGACCTCGTCTTCCATACGGCGAGCAAGACGCTGCTCGCCGCCACCTACGGCCGCAGCATCTGGCGCCTGAAGCTCGCCTGATCGATCCGGCCCATCCCGGAAACTCCTGTGACGCCGCAGGCTCCTGCACCACGAATTGGGACACGATCGCGAACCCTTGGCACGCGGGACGCCGGCCCGACTGCCCCGGTCCCTCCAACGCTCGCGCCGAGCCTGCCCGGCTCGGCAAGAAGTGGATGGCTCGAGATCATGCGCGCGCCGCCGTGGGCCTGGGTGCCGCGCAGCGCCGTCGGCGAGCCGGCAACCTCTCCGCCGGGGCCGACCGCATCGGCGGCGGCTGTGCGGCTCGAACCGCACTGTCGCCCCGGGCTTGCCGCGCCAGCCCTGGCTCACGAAGGCGAACATGCGATGCCCGATGTGGCTCTCCCTGCTGGCGCCGGGCGGGCAACGAGCGACCCCGACCACGGGCAGGCTGCGCCGGTGAGTTGCGGTGGGACGGCCAGGACCGACCGTCGCTTCGGGGCAAGCACCTTGAGCGAAGGTGCGTCGATCTGCTAGCTTTCAACCGGAGCGCGCAAGCCGCGCGAAGGAGGAGGTGGGTATGCCCAAGGAAGAGCTCAAGCCGGGGTTGCGTCTCGCGTTGCGGTTGCACGAAATCGGCGATGCCACCCCCTATCGTCTTTTCTTCGCGGGCAAGGGGACGAGCGGGGCAAGTTTCGGCTTCATGCAGGGCGATCTGAACGCCGGGCAAAATAATGTCACCGCAACCTTTCGGAAGGCGATGAGCGCCGCCGGCATGGCTCCGGCCACAATCGACAACCTCTTGGCGCGGCTGGCCGTGCACCTGATCACCAATCCTCTGAGCCCATCCGAGACGCAACAAGTGAATGCGGCGCTCTTGGCGAGCAAGCAGCTCGTCGACGAGATGGATGAGGGCATCCTTCAGGACGTTTACGGTCATGTGGACCGGTGCCTCTCGACCGCGCAGGGAGCCCACCGGCAAATCGCGCCCAAAGCTCTGATCTACATGGCCCTCTGGATCAACATGACGGGGCCGCCCACCAAGCTGCTCACCTGGTTGGCCGGCGGCAATCCGGGCTTGCAGGTTCCGTTGCCCGCGTTGGGGAACACCGTGGAGGGGCCGGACATGGAGCGCTATCTCCGTGCGACGAGCTACTACACCGAGAATCCTGGAAACCTTCCCCATATGCTGCACTGCGCGGCCGCCGGCGCGACCGCTCTCGGATGACGGCGCCGGCACACCGGACATCGGTGGTCGGGGCAGCTTTCGGGAAACGTGGTTGATGCCGCGGGCGGGCAGCACAACCTCGTAGCAGTCCTCGAATTCTCTGTGGTCGAGCCGGCCTGTCTGCCGTTCGATGCTGCCGCGAGCGATGCCCGGCTGGCTGTCGTGTGGAGGCGGTCGCGGCTCGATCTGCCGCCCAGTTGCCAGCCGCCGGAACGGGTGCTCGGCGGAGTGCCCGGCGGTGACGCCGCGCTTCGTCGAGCGGTCGTGCGACGGTTCGGCCAGGCGGATCGATTGGGCGGGGCGGACCGGATGGTCTCGCCGACCAACGCGCGCCGGCCCTCTCGCCAGGATCGGGGCCGCTCTGTTCGCGTTTGCTCCGAGACGGCTCCGTGGCCTCGTGAAGCAGGACCGCCGTCGCCTTCCCGCATGTCCCGAATGGCCAGGGAGCGCGGTCGCAGCGCTATCGCCGATGGTGACGTTTTCACCTCCTGTCTCTCTCGTCGTGAACGTGTGGCAGGCTATCGGCAACGAACGAGCCGACCTTCGAGGCAGGGATGTGCGCCGCCAGGCGCTTTCTCGACTCGTTCCAGCTTGCGCAGCGGCCGTCTCTGTACCCAGTATTCGTCCGGTGTACCGAGCGTGAGGAGCTGGAGATAAAGCGTCAACGCGTCAGGGAGGAAACAATGAAAAGCCCGATCCCATGCCTCGGCCTCGCCGCCGTGGCAGCGTTCCTGTTGGCGAGCGGCCCGGCGCTCGCCCAGAAATCCGGCGGCGTGCTGAAGATCGAGCACATGGATACGCCGCCCAGCGCCTCGATCCACGAGGAGGCGACCTTCTCGGTCGTCATGCCGTTCATGGCGCTCTACAACAACCTCGTCCTCTTCGATCAGCATGTCGCGCGCAACAGCCTCGACTCCGTGGTGCCCGAGCTCGCCTCGAGCTGGACATGGAGCGGCGACGGCAAGGCGCTCGCCTTCAAGCTGCGCCCGGGCGTGAAGTGGCACGACGGCAAGCCGTTCACCGCCAAGGATGTCGCCTGCACCTTCGATCTGCTGATCGATCCCGACAAGCTGCGGCGCAACCCGCGCGCTGCCTGGTGGGGCAATCTCGAGAAGGTGACGGTCGAGAGCGACCTCGACGTCACCATCCATCTCAAGCGCCGCCAGCCGGCGCTGCTCGCCCTGCTCGCCTCAGGGTACACGCCGATGTACCCGTGTCACGTCCCGGCCGCGGAAATGCGGCGCAAGCCGATCGGCACCGGGCCGTTCAAGCTCGCCGAGTTCAAGATGAACGAGGGCATCAAGCTGGTGAAGAACGCCGACTACTGGAAGCCCGGCCTGCCGTATCTCGACGGCATCGAGTACACGATCATCCCGGATCGCTCGACGCGCATGCTGTCCTTCATCAGCGGCAAGTTCGACATGACCTTGCCGGCCGACGTGACGGTTCCCCTGCTCAAGAACATCCGCAAGGACGCGCCGAATGCTCAGTGCACCATGCGCAGCACCGGCGTCGCCGCCAACGTCATGATCAATCGCGAGAAGCCGCCGTTCGACGACGCGAGGATCCGCCGCGCCATGGCGCTGACCATGGATCGCCAGGCCTTCATGGACATCCTCAACGAGGGGCAGGGGCAGATGAGCGGCGCCATGCTGCCGCCGCCCGACGGCCAGTGGGGGCTGACGCCGGACATGCTGAAATCGATCGTCGGCTACGGCGACGTCGCCAAGGCGCGCGAGGAGGCGCGCGGCCTGATGAAGCAGGCCGGATACGGGCCGGACAAGCCGCTCAAGATCAAGGTCAGCACGCGCAACATCGCCGTGTTCCGCGACCCGGCGGTGATCCTGATCGACCAGCTCAAGCAGGTCTGGATCGAGGCGGAGCTCGAGATCATCGACACCGCGGTCTACTACAACCGCGTCTTCAAGAAAGATTTCTTCGTGGCGATGAACTACAGCGGCAGCGCGGTCGACGATCCCGACGTCACCTTCTTCGAGGGCTATGCCTGCGGCTCGCTGCGCAACTACGACGGCTACTGCAACCCGAAGATGACGGCGCTTTTCGAGGCGCAGTCGCAGGAAGTCGACCAGAACAAGCGCCGGCAGATGGTGTGGGAGATCGACCGGCAGCTCCAGGAGGACATCGCCCGCCCGATCGTCTCCAACCAGATGGCCGCGAGCTGCTGGCACCCTCACGTCAAGAACTACGTCACCCAGACCAACAGCATCTACAACGGCTGGCGCTTCGAGGACATCTGGCTCGACCGCTGACCTGCGGCCTCCTTCGGTAAGGCCGCGAAGCCGCTCCCCGCGGCTTCGCGGCGCCGATCTCGGTGGGCGTGACGAGGCGTCGGGTCGGTTCGACAGACGCTCTCGTGCGTCCCGACGCGGGCCGGACGACGCCGGCTCCTGTCACCCGGAAGCCGCGTCGGCTTCGCGGCGATGGGCAAGCCGTGCAGCGATTGATCGGCCCATCGAACCGGCGGTGTCGCGCTGGCGTTTATGATATTGCCTGCGGCGAGGCCGCATTCCTTTCCTCTTTCTTTCCAGAGCGCCGACCCGATGACCGGACAGAAATTGCTCGTCGCCAATCGCGGCGAGATTGCCATTCGCATCTTTCGCTCGGCGGCCGATCTCGGCATGGGCAGCATCGCGATCTATCCCGCGGACGACAGCGCCAGCCTGCATGTCGAGAAGGCCGACGCCGCGATCGCCCTGCCGGGACGCGGTGTCGCCGCCTATCTCGATGGCGCCGCCATCCTGCGCGTGGCACAGGAGGCGGGGGCGACGGCGATCCACCCCGGCTACGGCTTCCTGTCTGAGAATGCGAGCTTCGCGCGCGCCTGCGCCGAGGCCGGCGTCACCTTCGTCGGCCCGACACCTGCGATCCTGGAGCTGTTCGGCGACAAGCACCGGGCAAGGCAGCTTGCGCGCTCCGTGGGCGTGCCGACCCTGCCGGGCACGGCGGCGCCCACGACCCTCGACGAAGCGCGGGCGTTCATGGCCGAGCTCGGGGCCGAGCTCGGGGCCAAGCCCGGGGCCGGCCTCGGCTCAGACGCGGCGGTGATGGTGAAGGCGGTCGCCGGCGGCGGCGGTCGCGGCATGCGGCCGGTCCTGGCGATCGGTGAATTGGAAGAGGCCTTCACCCGTTGCCGGTCCGAGGCGACCGCCGCCTTCGGCTCGGGCGATCTCTACGTCGAGCAGCTCGTGCGCCGGGCGCGCCATATCGAGGTGCAGGTGATCGGTGACGGCACGGAGGTCACGCATCTGTGGGAGCGCGACTGCTCGCTGCAGCGCCAGCGCCAGAAGCTCGTCGAGTTCGCGCCCGCGCCGAACCTCGATGCCGGCGTGCGCCGGCGCTTGCTCGAGGCCGCCCTGACGCTGGCGCGCGCGGCGCACTATTCGAGCCTCGGCACGTTCGAGTTCCTCGTCGACGGCACGAGTGGCGCTTTCTTTTTCATCGAGGCGAACCCGCGCCTGCAGGTCGAGCATACGGTGACCGAAGCGGTCACGGGCCTCGATCTGGTCGAGCTGCAGCTCCGGCTGGCGGGCGGCGCCACCCTGGCGGAGCTCGGGCTCGTCGGCGATGCGGGGCCAAGCTCTGCGAAGGTGGCGCCGCGCGGCATGGCGATGCAGCTCCGCATCAACGTCGAGACGATGCAAGCCGACGGCGCAGCCAGGCCCGGCGGCGGCATCCTGCGCACGTTCGAGCCGCCCTCCGGCCCCGATATCCGTGTCGACGGCTACGGCTATACCGGCTACGCGACCAACCCGGCCTACGACTCGCTGCTCGCCAAGCTGATCGTCCTTGCCCGCTCCGGCCGCGTCGAGGACGTGACGGCCAAGGGCTACCGGGCGCTCTGCGAATTCAACATCGCGGGCGTGCCGACCAACATCGCGTTTCTCCAGGCCATGCTGCTCGACGAAGAGGTGCGGGCCGGCACGCTCTCGACCGGCTTCGTGGAGGCCCATGCGCCCGCGCTGATCGCCAAGGGAGCGGCAGCTCATCCGCGTCGCTACGCGGCGGCGAAGGAGGACAAGCGCGGCGCCCGAGCCGGCGCCAAGGTCGACGCCGTCGACCCGCTCGCCGTACTCGCCTACGGCCAGGCGAGGCGTGACCAGGGTCGGGAGGGGCTGGAGGCGAGCGCCGGCCCCGTCGGGGCGGAGGATCTGCCGGACGGGACGATCGCGGTGCGGACGCCGATGCAGGGCACGGTCATCTCGATTGCGCTTGCGGTCGGCGACGCGGTTCCGGCGGGGGCCGAGGTCGCCGTGATGGAAGCCATGAAGATGGAGCACGTCATCAAAGTCGATGCCGGCGGCATCGTGCGGGCGGTCCATGCCGAGCCCGGCGAGACGCTGTGGGAAGGCCAGCTCCTGCTCACGCTCGAGCCGTCCGAGGTCGTGGCGGAGGCTGGGGGCGGCGCGGAGGAGCTCGACCTCGATGCCATTCGCCCGGACCTCGCCGAGGTGCTGGCGCGCCGCGCGCTGACGCGCGACGACAAGCGGCCGGATGCCGTCGAGCGCCGGCGCGCGACCAACCATCGGACGGCGCGCGAGAATGTCGACGACCTGCTCGACCCCGGCACGTTCGTCGAGTACGGCCCGCTGATCATCGCCGCCCAGCGACACCGGCGGAGCATGGACGATCTTTTAGCCCGCAGCCCGGCCGATGGCCTGATCGCCGGCGTCGGCCGCGTCAACGGGCAGACGTTCGCCGCGCCCGCCACCGGCGTCGCCGTGCTGGCCTACGACTACACCGTGTTCGCCGGCACGCAGGGCGTTCACAACCACTGGAAGACCGACAAGATCCTCGACATCGCCGAGGACGGGCGCATGCCGCTGGTGCTGTTCGCCGAAGGCGGCGGCGGCCGGCCCGGCGACGACGACTATGGCGGCTTCATCCAGTTCGACACCTTCCATCATTTCGGCCAGCTCTCGGCGCTGGTGCCGCTGATCGGCATCGTCTCGGGCCGCTGCTTCGCCGGCAATGCGTCGCTGCTCGGCTGCTGCGACGTGATCATCGCGACGGCCGAAACCACGCTCGGCATGGGCGGCCCGGCCATGGTCGAGGGCGGCGGGCTCGGCGTGTTCGCGCCGGAGGAGATCGGCCCGATGCCGGTGCAGACGAAGAACGGCGTCGTCGACATCCTGGTCGCCGACGAAGCCGAAGCGGTCGCCGTCGCCAAGCGGTATCTCGCCTATTTCCAGGGGCCGCTGAAGGAGTGGACCGCGCCCGACCAGCGGCGCATGCGCCATATCGTGCCGGAGAACCGGCTGCGCTCCTACGAGGTGCGCGACGTCATCGCCACGCTGGCCGACGAAGGCTCGGTGCTCGAGCTGCGCCGCGATTTCGGGCGCACGCTGGTGACGGCCTTGATCCGGCTGGAAGGGCGGACGGTCGGCGTGATGGCCAACGACCCGAAGCACCTGAGCGGCGCGGTCGATTCCGACGGCTCCGACAAGGGCGCGCGCTTCATGCAGCTCTGCGACTCCTACGATTTTCCGGTCGTCAATTTGTGCGACACGCCCGGCATCATGGTCGGACCCGAGGCCGAGAAGACGGCGCTGGTGCGCCATGCCGCGCGCATGTTCCTGACGAGCTGCAACATGACCGTGCCGTACTTCACGATCGTGCTGCGCAAGGCTTACGGCCTGGGGCAGAGCGCCATGGCCGGCGGCAACTACCGCGCGCCGTACTTCTACGTGTCGTGGCCGACCGGCGAGTTCGCACCGATGGGCATCGAGGGCCAGGTCAAGCTGGGCTTTCGCGCCGAGCTCGCGGCCATCGAGGACCCGGCGGAGCGCCTGAAATTCTTCGAGGCCAAGGTCGCCAAGGCCTACGAGAACGGCAAGGCACTGCACCGCTCGACCAACTTCATGATCGACGACGTGATCGACCCGGCCGAGACACGGACCTGGGTCACGAACATGCTGGCCGCCATCCGGCCGGCGCCGCCGAGGGCGGGCAAGAAGCGCCCGAACATCGACGCTTGGTGAAGGCTTTGCTGATCCACGCCTTTGTCAGGCTGCTCTATGCTTGGCGCTGTTTGCCGGCTCGGGCGATCTAACGATAGCGCTCGTTCATCCACTTTGGCGGCTCGAAGGTGCGAGGATTGCGCCGCTGTTGCAGGATCACCCCTTCGCGCCCGAGAGATAGTGTGCGGCAAGTTCAGCAAGAGCCCAGAGAGGGTGGTCATGGCATGTTGGTGATGTTCGAAGTCACCGCTCCCCGTGGAAAGGGACCACGCCATGACCAAGCGCGAAGGTAGTTCGTCGATTGTAGGGCTGAAAGGGCTATTGGAGGGGGACGAGGATTTTGTGCGGACGGCGGTTCAGGGGTTTGTGCAGGAAGCGCTGGAAGCGGAGATGACGGAGGCGATTGGAGCGTCGAAAGGGGAACGGACGGAAGGTCGTCTGTCGTACCGCAGCGGATACTATGGGCGGACACTTGTGAGGCGAGTTGGGACGCTGGAGCTTCGAGTGCCGCAGGATCGGGCTGGTCGGTTCTCGACGGAGCTGTTCGAGCGTTACCAGCGGTCGGAGAAGGCGCTGGTGGCCTCGCTGGCAGAGATGTACGTGCAGGGAGTGTCGACGCGCAAGGTCAAGGCGGTAACGGAGGTGTTGTGCGGGCACAGCTTCTCGGCCTCGTCGATCAGCCAGATCAACAAGAGCCTGGACGAGAACCTGAAGGCGTTTGCCGAGCGCCGACTGTCAGAGGCCTATCCGTACCTGATCCTGGATGCCCGCTACGAGCGGATCCGCGAGGGCGGAGTGATCACGAACCAGGCGGTGTTGGTGGTGATCGGGGTGGACTGGGAGGGCCGGCGCCAGGTTCTGGCAGTGGAGCTGGCCAACCGTGAGAGCCGGTCGAGCTGGAAGGACTTTCTGCTGGCGCTCAAAGGACGCGGCTTGCACGGGGTGGAGTTCGTCGTCTCGGACGACCATGCCGGGCTGAAGGCGGCGATCCGCGAGGTGCTGACGGAGGCGTCTTGGCAAGGCTGCTACGTGCACTTCCTGCGCAATGCGCTCGATTATGTGCCGCGCCGGCTCAAGGACGATTGCCTGCAGGAACTGCGCTGGATGTACGACCGGCGAGAGCTGGCCGAGGTCAGGCGTGACCTCGCAGCCTGGCTCGGCAAGTGGCAGGACCGCTATCCCAAGCTATGCAGTTGGGTGGAGGACAACATCGAGGAGACGTTGACCTACTACCGGCTGCCGCTGGCCCATCACAAGCACATGAAATCAACCAACATGCTGGAACGGCTCAATCAGGAGCTCAAACGCCGGACCCATGTGGTGCGCATCTTCCCCAACGCTGCCAGTTGCCTGCGGTTGGTCCGGGCGCTGGCCGTGGAGACACACGAAAACTGGCTCGAGGCGATCCGCTATCTCAACATGGACCATCTCAAGGAGCACAAGAAGATAACTCTCCGAATGGCCGCCTGACGGCGGCGGGTGCGGGGGGCGCTGCGCGATCGCGGGGGCTCCGCGCCGCCCGCACCCCGACTTCATCGACATCGCCCTTTTTGCTGAACTTGACGCACACAACTGCCCGAGACCAGACTCGGTAGTTGAGCCCTCGCAGGGAACGAAAGACACCCGCAAAGGCGGACTTCAGGGAGGCTCCGTAGGGATCGCGTTCGCCCATCTGGCTTCATTGCCGAGTGTGCGCAAAAGTTGCCGAGGTCGCGACTGAAAAGCCGCGCCCGGCGTCGGGTCGCGACCTTGCGATGTGGTCGCGCTGCGTTCCTGGACCGACCTCGTGCCGCTTCCATGAACGGACGCCGCGGATCGTGCTCTGAGTCGGTTCGGGCGCCTTCCCCGGCAATCACGATCGGATCACGACCTTCGCGATACGAGAACCGATCGAAGGGGGAGGTTCGCAGATGAAAGCTCAAAGTGGGGGATGCCCGATTGGCTTTCGGACAGCGGCCCCGGCGCAAGGGCTGGGCGGCACGTGCTTGCACGGGCCGCCTGAAGGCTTCGGCCACTTCCTGGGCGAGCCCGCGCGCCGCTTCCGCTGGCGTGGTCGTGACCCCAGGTTCGACCCTGCCGCGTTCAACGAGCTGCTTATCGACATGTCGGCAATAGCACGGGCGATGACGGAGGCGCCCGAACCGAAAAAGGACCAGTTGCCCTCAGGCTATACCTATGCGTTGCAACTGGTTGCGCATGACATGGTCGATACCACGGTGCCGCTGTGGGCCGTCGGCGCGCGTTCGGAAACCCGGAACCAGCAGTCGCATCCGCTTCGTCTGGAAACGATCTATGGCGGCGGCCGCGGACGATTTCCGCTTGCCTATGGCGTTCGCTCCGGATCGGAACAGCATTCTATTGCCTTCCGCATGGGGCCGATCAGGGCCGACGCCAACGAAGAAGGCAAACCGCCGAATCCGGCGCCGATTCCGTCAGGGCGGGATATTCCGCGCGCTGCGATCGCCTCTCCGGAGGGAACTGGAGCGCGGGGCCTGGATGCGGCGCTGCTCGCCGACATGCGCAATGATCAGCATTTCATGCTGTCGCAGACCGCCTTCGTCTTCATGGCGCTTCACAATGCCATCCTGTCGCGGCTTCCGCCCGTCACCGAAGACGGCGTTGCCGGAGCCCGGCGAGCCGAGGAGGCCTTCGCCTGCGCCCACGCGGCGACCGTGCTGATCTACCGCGAAATCCTGCGGCGAGACCTGCTACCGCAGGTGCTGCACCCGGACGTTCAACCGCTCTATGCTGCAGGCCAGCCGCTGATGGAGTTCCCGGGGAAGGAGCGGGGCATGCCGCTCGAATTCTCGCATGGAGCGTTTCGGTTCGGACATGCGATGATCCGCGGCACCTATACTCTTCAGTCTCCGCCCAACATGTTCCTGATCAGCGAAATCCTGAACCATACATCCGCCGGCGCGGGCGTTCGCTTTCCTCTCGAGACGAAATGGCTCGTGAACTGGGCCAACTTTCTGCCGCTCTCGGGCACGCCGGCCAATCTGGCGCGCCCGATCGGCGCGATAGCGAACCGGGGTCTCGAGGACAAGTTGCCGCCGATCGACGAAGCGGAGGCGAAGGTCGGCGGAGTCGCCATACGCGATCTCATGAGTGCCGGCCTCGCGGGGCTTTGGTCGGTCTGGCCTCTGCTCGATGCGATTGTCCAGGGTGTGAAAGACCAAGGACTCGCGGACCTCCTCAGTTCCACACGCGCCGGCTGGCCGGCAACGCTCAGGACGTGGAATTCGTCGCTTCCGCCAAGCGTATCCCTCTCGCCCGAGATCATGGCCGCCCTCGAAGAAGATCCGCCGCTTCCATTCTTCGTGCTGCTGGAAGCGGCCACGACCACCGAAAAGGCAGGTCTAGGTCCCCTCGGCTCCATCATCGTCGCCGAGACGATCGCCAGCTTCCTCGCCCGCGACCCGGTTCCAGCCGAGCTGCAGTCGAACAGACTGCGCGAGCGTCTGCGCTGGATTGGAGAGACGCATGGCGCCGAAGGTGCGCTCGATGCGCTGTCGGAGATTACTTCCCTCGTCCGTCTGCTCCGCTTCCTGGCCAACACGCCGGATTGGCGGAACGCGCAGCCCCCGTTGTTCAGTGCCGCCTCGCCGGCAACGTCGCAAAGGCCATAGTCATCCACGCCCAACAGGAGAAAGAGAAATGCCAGATACAGGAATGAGTGCCATTGTAAACTTCGAGGCGATCGGCAACCTCGTGAAGAGCTGGGTCCTTGGGGAGGATCGCCTAAAAATTCCCGGCAAAAAATGGACAAAGCCCCAGTCCACGACGACCAAGGCCGAAATCGACGCACTGCGGCAGCAATTCAAGGATGCCGGCACCAACTTCACGATCCCCAATACGGTGACCGAGGTGAAGGTGGTGCAGGGAAGCCCTACGTGTTTCGTTCTGAAGCTGCCAGACCCGGACTTGCTCAGGCAGCATGAGGGCAGGTTGAAAGCAGTGCCTTATCCGATGCCCCCCTTCTATATGCCGGCCTGCAACAATCCTCCGATTTCCCTTAGTGACAAGCTCCGGCTGGATGCAAGGCGCATTGGCGACTACACGATATCGAATTGCGCCGGCGGGCCCTGAGCTCGGCATGGCATGACCGGCGCTGTCTTCGGGCGTGCGATCATGGCACGGCCAGCGCTTTTCCCGGCACGGTGAACTGTGCCGGGGGCAGGGCGGATCCGAGCCCGGCGGTGATGTAGCGCGAACGTCAGTCTGCGGATTGCTGGCGGGCAGCTAGTATCGCACCCTGTGTCGGCAGACCTGCCCCGGCCACGCCGTCCCGAAGCCGCTCCCACTCCTGCGTGTGGCGGAAAGGGTATAGATGCAACAGCCAAAGCACCATCTGCGCCGGCGTCGGTGGCAGCTCGGAATGCCAGGCCTTGGCGACCATTTCGCAGAACCGTGCCGCAGCGCGCTCAGCCTCGGCCTGCCGTCCCAGCCGGTGCAGCGCGGCGGCGCGCCAAGCCTGCAACGTAAGGATCACATCCTCGGCGTGGTCGCAGGCATGCAGCGCCGCCTCGTCGTCGCCGCGCAGATAGGCGTTGGTGACCTCGAAGCCCCAATGGGTCCGGCTTGGCACCAAGGTCGCCTGCAGCGACTGCTCGCCGAGCAGCCGCGCCTGCTCGTGCTGGCCGAGGAAGGCACGATAAAGTGCCAGCGACATCAACAGCATCGAATCGTCAGGGTTGAGTTCGAGCGCCAGACTCATATGGATATCCGCCGGTCCGAACCGGCCCATCATCGCATAGGACCATCCCAGGCAGAGCTGGTTGCGGCAGTCCGTTGGGTCGAGTTGCACGGCGCGCCGCGCATGCTCCAGCGCCCGTGTCTCGCGCGCCCGGTCGCGCCAGACTCCCGGCTGGATGATGTGCGCGACGTTATCGAGCTGGGCCAAGTTGCACCAGGTTGGCGCGAAGTTCGGCATGCCTTGGGCCATTTCCTGGGCCATGGTGAAGGCACGCTCCCAGTCGTCGGGATTGAAGCCGAGCAGCATGTGCCGGCAGCGCAGCCAGCTATCGTAGCCCTCCAGCGACACGTCCGGTTGCGCCACCACGCGGGACAGGCGGTCGGAGGAAACGTGGGTGTTGAGCGCGATGGCGATGCGGCGCAGCACGTGCTGCTGAGTTTCGAACCAGGCATCGAGCGTGAGATCCACACGCTCGCTCCAGACGAAAATGCCGCTGTCCCGATCTGCCAGCGTGAGGACCATGCTGATGCGGTTACCCGCCTGATAAGCCGTCGCTCCGATTCGGTAGCACGACCGCACCCGTCCGTCGCCGGCCTCCGGCGGTGCGTTGTCCAGTACATACCATTCGCGGAAGCGCACCAGACGTGCAATCAGATCGTGCCGGAAACCATGCACGAGGTGCGCCTGCTCCGGCGCCACTCCGTTGATTGCGAAAGGCTCGACGAACAGAGCCACCCGGAGCGTGGACTGGCGAGGGCTCGCGGCCGGGATGGCGATCGTCGCTACCGGGGGCGAGGCCGCCTGCGCCGCCGGACGCGGCACAATACGGCCGACCTTGATGTCCGCGACCAGTGCCTGGGTCTTCGCCGACGGCTCGATGTCGAAATCCTCGTCGAGGACGTTCCACAGCTTCTCGTAGACGCGCAGCGCGCCGCTCGGATCGCCGGCCTCCGCATACATCTGCATCAACACCCTGCAGGCGGATTCGTGTGTCGGGTCGAGTTGCAGCAGCGCTCGGGCGGCGTCACGGCGCCGCGCTGCGTCTTCCGGTTGCGTCTTCTCCAGCAGCGCCTCGAGCGCACGCCTGAGGGCGTCGTGGAACGCTTGCCGTCGTGCCTGGATCCAACCACCGAAAGCCGGATCGAGCTCCTCGAATCCGACGAGCAGCCGTTCCGAAATGCGCGTTTCACTCAGAAGAAGGTGGTGCACAGAGCCGGCTTCCGCGGCGGCCAGGACGTCGTGACTGTCGATCCGTACTGCTTCATGGTCCAGCGCGAGTGCCGAATGCTTGGTGCGCAGTGCGCCGCAACCGATTTCGTCGAAGGCCCGGCGCAGCTTGAGGATGATGTGCCGCAGCGATCCACGCGCATTCGCTTCCCCCGATTCGCTCCACAGCAGTCCGGCAAGGCGCTCTCGGCTCTGCTCGCTGCCCGCATCGAGCGCGAGGTAGGCGAGTATCGCCCGCGCTTTGGGGCTGTCGACTTTGAGCTCGCCGCCACGGTAGCGACCGCTGAAGGCGCCGAGCACGGAGAGCTCCAGCACCTGATCCGCAACACTCACCGACGCGCCATCCGCTGCCATTTCTATTGTCGGATCCCCCAGATCCCCTCGCAGCGCTCAGATTACGACGCCGGCGCCGGAATTGAAACATATCAGAAGAGAGCAATCTCTCCGTGTCCACGCTCCGCGTCCGGTGCATCCAGCGCCGATCGAAGCCGAGTACCGACCACCTGCGACGGCACGCTCTCCAAGCCGGGACAGAGCATGCGAACCACCGGCACATCGAAATGCAAGCGGGTCAGATCGACGGCATACACGCTCCACCCCGCTTTCGCGATGCGATCGAGCATTCCCGCCAGGCCGGACGTTGGCTGATCGTCCCGTGGCTGGGTGGGCGGCGCACCGTGCGGATGCAGGATCGGGTGACGTGCCACATGCAGGCCTCGGCTGCGCTTGAGATGGGCATGATCCTCTTCATTCAAGGCCGCCTCACCGCGCGCCGCCAGCTTAGCATCGACCAGCTCCACCGCCAGCTCGTTCAAGACAAGATCGCGAGTCGCGGCCTCGGCGGCGAGGGCAAGGTTCGGTCGCGCTGCCGTGCCGATGGCGACGGCCCCTCCGTCGGCGTCGCACGAGATCGCGGCAACCGCAGGAATGGCAAGGTCGGTGGTAATGTCGATCAGCCAACTGCGGCGCAGTCGTTCCGCCTGATGGCGGAACTGTTTCAGCTGTTCCGCCGCTGTGGCAGCCGCTTCGAGCGGAAGGGGGCGGCCACGTCGGCCTCCGCGCCACCAGAGCGCCGCAGCGTCGCGCTCTACAACCTCGCAAAGCCCGGAAAACATCGCATCGGCCATTGTCGGTCCAGCGGCGCAACCCAGGCTCGCCGCGAACGGCAAGCTAGCCTGCCGCCGCGCCAACGACCTCCATCGGCAGAGATCGACCGGCAGCAGCACCTCCGCGGCCTCTCCGGTAACTCGGCGCGCCGGCAGCCAGTCCTGGCTCTCTGCCATGCCCGGAAACTGTGCAAGCCAGGCCTCCGCGACCGGCGGAGGGCGACGGGTGATGGAGAGATCGTCGGCGATCTCCATGCAGCTCATACGCTCGATACCTTCGCCCACACAACGTTCGAAGGCCTCCAGTGGAGTGGCGCCGCCGCCGGCGACGCCGACTACAGGCAGGCCCTGCAGGGCTCCCAGGGCGGCGGGGTCGGCTTCGCCCCCGAAGCAGGCGAAGCCGGGCGCCGAACTGGCGGTCAGCCGGAAGAACCGCCGGAACTGTGCGGCAGCACGCAACAAGCGGGCGCGATGGCGTGCCGTGTCATCCGGCGGATCGCGGGGCGGACAGTCGAGCCACGCCAACAGCTCTGCCACTTCCACACCCACCGCTGGCGCGGTCGGCTGCTCCAGTGCGGTCGCGGCGGCCAGGAATATTTCCGACAGCTCCGGCATTCCAACCCCTCTTGTCCGGCTCCGTCCGTGCCGGCTGGCCGAACCACACCATGATGCCATCGGGATTCGTTGTGGCAATGTGCGGCCGTGGCCGGGACGGTCGATCGGGGGCACCTTGGGTGCCCATGCCGGACTCGCATTGCTGGTTGGTTGTAGCGCGCTGGGGCAGCGACGGTGAATACCTTTCGATCGGGCATGCCGGCCGCGCCGAGCCGCCAGAACCGCCGCCGATAGGGCTCGCACCGAGCTGGACCTGCTTCGGCACCTTGGCACCTCGCCGGTCGGGCCGGACGACGATGCCGCGCTTCCTGTTGCAGGTTAACCTGCCGCCGGGGGTAGAACTTGCGGGAACTTTTGTTCCCGCCAGCGGCGTCGTGGTGTTCTCGGACCGGCGCGGCGCGCTGCGTATGTCGCTGTTCGGTTGCTTCGGCCGTGGCAGCCTCTCGCGGAGCATCGACGCGGTCCGGGTTCCTTGGATCGGCGATGCGATAGACCGCGGCTGAAGCCGGACCGCTAGCACGCTCGAGCGGGGCTCACGTCTCGATCACGTTTCGATCCGCCCGGTGCTGACAAGCTAACTGTATCGCCAAGCACTCATGGCGGAGACAGCAGCAAGGGGCAAAGCAATGATCTTGAAACCGGCACGCCGTGGCCACGGGGCCGACACGCGAGGCATGGTGGCGGGTGCTAATCCCGGCCAGCCTTTTGGCCGCTTCGGCCTGATGTTCGCCAACGCGCCGGTTTGTCCCAAGTTGCCGGATGCGGCGCTGGCCGACCTCGCGGCAGTCATGGTCAAGCAGGATGACGGGGCGCCTCTCACCGAGCGCGAGCCAGAAGACGAGAATGACCGGATACCATCGGGTTACACGTACTTCGGTCAGTTCGTCGATCACGACATCACCTTCGATCCGACTCCGCTGACCGCGCAGCAGCTCGATCGCGATGGCCTTGTCGATTTCCGCTCTCCGGCGCTCGATCTCGACAGCATCTATGGCCGCGGCCCCGCGGCCCCGCGGACCAGCCCTACCTCTACGAGAAGGACAAGCTGCGGCTGCGCCTGGGCAAGGCGATGAACACGCGCGAGCCACCGATCTCGGCGGCCGTCGGCGCCGGCCACGACATCCTGCGCCTGGCGGACGGCACCGCCGTGCTGGGCGACAAGCGCAACGACGAGAACAAGATCGTCAGCCAATTTCAGCAGGCGCTGATCGCTTTCCACAACAAGGTTGTGATGGACGATGCGATCCTCGACGCATTCGGCGGAGATCGCAGCAGTGTCGAGGCGCGCTTTGCCACCGCCGCGAGCTGCGTCCGCTGGCACTACCAGTGGGTCGTGCTGCACGATTATCTGGATCGCATCTGCGAGCCAGGGATGGTGACGGAAGTTCTGAACGCCGGTGGAACGCCGCGCCTGCAGAACTACCTGAACAGCGAAGCCGAGTTCCCATACATGCCACTGGAATTCGCGGGAGCGGCATTCCGCTTCGGTCATTTCATGGTGCGACCGAGCTATGCGTTGAACGACATCGTCGTGGCACCCCCCGGGGCCGACAGGACGAAGCAGCGCATTCCGACCTTCGACCGCGCCAGCGAGCCGACGGCCAACCTGAACGGCTTTGGCGTCGTGCTGCCGGACTTCTGGGGGATCGACTGGGCGTTTTTCCTCGACGACGTTCCAACGCGTCCGGGCGGTACGGTGATTGACGGCAAACCCGCCGTCCTTCCGCAGCCGTCCTACCGGATCGACGCGCTGCTTGCCGAGCCACTTGGCGACC
Organism: Reyranellaceae bacterium; assembly: GCA_046349335.1. Classification (GTDB taxonomy): domain Bacteria; phylum Pseudomonadota; class Alphaproteobacteria; order Reyranellales; family Reyranellaceae; genus Reyranella. Next base: position 68,250 of record JAXMCO010000001.1, on the reverse strand, counting down.
TGCCGGAGTTCTTCGACCCGGCAAACCCGCCCGGCAGCCCAGGCTCGATTGTCGGCAATCTGGCCTTCCGCAACCTCAAGCGCGGGCAGTTGCTCAGCTTGCCTTCCGGCCAGGAGATTTCCCGCCGGATGGGCATCACGCCGCTGAGCGACGATGTCGTATGGTCAGCGGGCTCGCGCATCGCGCCGGCCGATGCCGATGAAGCGGCGGCGCGGGACGAAGTGGCGGAGCGTCGCGGGGCCTTCCGGGCAAGATGGATCGACGGGAACGGCGGCGACAACCGGGGCAATGCACCGCTCTGGTACTACATCCTGCGCGAGGCAGAGTATCATGGGGCGACCGAGCCGCAGCGCCCAGGCGCCAGCTTCGGCGGCCAGCATCTCGGACCGGTCGGCAGCCGCATCGTCGCCGAGACGTTCATCGGGCTCCTCTGGCTCGACCGGTCCTCATTCCTGCACAGCAGCCGTGGCTTTCAGCCGCTCGCCGCCATCACTGACGGCAACCCGCTGACGCTCGGCCGCCTGATGCAGTTTGCCCAGAGCGCATGAGACAACGGATGAAGACCATCACAAGTGGCTTGTCTTTCGTCGGGCGGGGCGTCGCCCTTGCCGACCATGGGCGCGGTCGACGTCGGAATGCGATGCCAGGAAGAGCCAGGACACGCTGGGTACAAGGAGACGGTCTCGATGCCCGAGTCGAATTATGTTCCGGTTCGCAGGAGTGAACGATTTGCCTCCACGATGGCGCGTCGGATCGGCGCCGCTGCGGGAGACGAGGTGGTTTGCACAACCATCGTGCTGCGAGGGCGGCCAGACGGCGCCGCGCTGCCGAGGGTGGAGGAATTGTCCGCATCGGACGGGACGCATCGCCGGCGTCTGTCGCGGTCGGTGTGGAATGCCCCGTACGGTGCCTCGGACGAGGACATCGCGGCGGTCTCGGTGTTTGCCGTGGCGCACGGGCTCGAGGTTGTCGAAGCGCATGCGGCGCGCCGCAGCGTCGTCGTGCGCTCGACCGTCGCGCGGATGGGCGAAGCGTTCAGGGTCGACCTCGGCCTCTATGAGCACGAGAGCGGCTCGGGCGAATCGGAGAACCTCGCGCGGTGTCGCGACCGGGACGGAGCGGCGCACGTGCCGGCCGGATTGTCGGCGATCGTGATCGGCGTCCACGGCCTCGAGAATTGCCCGCTCGGCGGAAGCCATGCCGGCGCGCCTGCGAGCACGGGGTGATCGAGCGTGGACCAAGTGAGGAAGCTTTGTCGCCTTCCGGGCAATTCGGCCGACGGACAGGTAATCGGCATTCTCTCGGCGACGGGCTACAGCAGGAACGACGTGGGCTTCATCAACCCGATACTTTATGCGGCCGGCTCGACCGTCTGCCGGGACACCTTGCCCGCGGCCGCAGTCGGCGACAACGGCGTGAAGGGCGTTGCCGGCTACCGCGCCGGTCCTGGCTGGGACGCTTGCATGGGCTGGGGCAGCCCGATCGGCACGACGCTGCTTGCCGTCCTGGGCGCCGCCGTCCCGGAGCACCAGCTCGTCGCCTCGACTCCCGCGTCGGCCCCTACCGAGGCGTAGGCGGGCTCGCATGGACTCTCTCTCAGGAGGAACCGAAATGCCCCGTGACTTGACCCAGGGCCAGCATGTGCCGGCGACATCCGAAGCCGCGGCCTGTGGCCCCATGACCAGGAAGATCCGTCGCGACGATCCGGACTTCGCCACGCTGCTCGTCCTCAACGACAATCCCGACATCGTCTTCAAGGTCGAGGAGCACACCGATGCCGACCGGAGGATGACGCCGCGGCTGAAGCAGAAGCTCGACGATCTGGCGATCCGCGTGGCCAAGGAGTGGGCCGGGGCAAGGCTGCGCGTGACCGAGGCGTGGGACGAGAACGACGAGCATGCCGGCAACTCGCTGCACTACGAAGGCCGCGCCGCCGACCTCACCACCATGCCGATCGACGGCAACAAGCTCGGCAGGCTGAGCCGGCTCGCCATCGAGGCGGGTTGCGATTGGGTGTTCTTCGAGAACTCCGCCCTCATCCACGTGTCAGTGAAGAAGTGATCTCACCGCGGGAGGCATCCATGGCCACGATCGTCATCGACACCAGCAGCAACGTGTCGGCCAAGCTCGACGTGCTGAAGGCCCGCGGCGTCGGCGCCGTCGGCCGCTACTATTCGTCGAGCGCCTGGAAGCGGCTCACGGCGGCCGAGGCCAAGCGCATCGACGCCGCCGGCATGTCCGTGTTCACCGTGTTCGAGGACGATGGCGATCCGGCGCTGACCGAGGACATGGGGCTGCACCATGCCCAGATCGCTCTCGCGCAGGCGCTTGCCGTCGGTCAGCCCGAGGGCTCGGCGATCTACTTCGCGCTCGAGCACCTGCCCGGCGGCTACAAGAGCAGTCATGTCGGCGGGATCAAGAAGTACATCGCCGGCGTGCGCTCCGGGCTCGCGGGGCGCTACAAGCTCGGCGTCTACAGCGACGGCGTGGTCCTCGCGGCGCTGCTCGACGCGGCGATGTGCGACTATGCCTGGTTGAGCGCCTCGCGCGCCTTCGAGGGGTCGAAGGCGTTCTACATTTCCGGCCGCTGGGCGCTCGCGCAGGATCGGCACATCGACCAGGATTGGGACGGTCTCAGCGTCGACCTCGACGAGGCGGCGGAAGATTTCGGTGCCTTTCGACTGAGCGCGTCGGATGCGCCGTCGCCGGATGCGGCGGCCGGCGACGCCGTGCCTGGCACGTTCGCCAGGACCGCCGTCGCCAAGGCGATCGCGGAATGGGAGTTCTTCGGACGGCAGACCTACGACCTCGCGGGTCATACGGTCCGGGCGGGACATTCCGAGGGCGAGGACGGCGGCTTCTACGAGAGGGTCGGCACCTACTGGGAGGACGGCACGAACACCCACGGCATCGACGGGCTCAATCACGATTGGCCGTGGTCCGCCGCGTTCATCTCCTGGGTGATGCGCAGCGCCGGGGCCGGCGAGCGCTTCCGCTATTCCACGCAGCACAGCGTCTACATTTCCCAAGGCATCCGCGATTTCGTCCAGAAGCGTCAGGCCGCCTCGTACTGGACGGTACGGCTCGCCGCGGCTCGGCCCCAGGTCGGCGATCTGGTGTGCTGGGCGCGCGAGGCCGGCGTCGACTACGACCATCAGAAGGGCGGCAACTACAAGGGCCATACCGATCTGGTGGTGGACGTGACGGCCGACAAGGTGATGGTCGTCGGCGGCAATGTCGGCAATTCGGTGACCAAGCGTCCCCTGCGGCTCGACGGCTCGGGCTTTCTCCTGCCGACGGAGCAGGGCGGCGAGACCCTGTTCGCTCTCATGCAATGCCGGTTGTAGAGGGAGGAGAGCAAGATCATGCCACCCCCGTCGAACATGCTGTGCGCGGAGCTCGCCGTGAACGGTCTCGCGCCGCAGCCCAATGCGCTGCTGGCCTGGCATCCGAGGCTGTCGCTCGATCGGCCGCTGCTGATCGTCCTGTTCTTCCACGGCCGCGAGTTCGATCCTCAGAGCTTTGCCTGGACGACCCACGAGCTGCCGGACCAGATCCGCGCGGCGCAGAAGAACGCCGTGGTGATCGCCCCGACCATGCGGATGACAACCCCCGTCGACGGAACCAAAGGCAGCGTTGTCACCGGCTACCTCGACACGCACGACAGGATCGCCACGCTGTTGCGGCGCGGGCTCGACGCCGTGCGGCGGCGGCTCGGCGGCGCTGCCGACGACGCCTGGACCAGTCGGGCGATCGGCAACGCCCGCCTTCTCCTCGCGCCCTACAGCAACGGCTACCTGGCCTGGCAAGCCGCGATGAAGACCTTGCGGTCGGCGAGACCCGGGACCTCGACCGAGGTCGCCCCGCCGGCGGTGATCGGCCACTCGGCCTTCGATTGCCTCTATTGGGAGACGCCGCTGATGCACGGCGTCGATGGCGATCGGGCGGCGGAAGAGGCGCGATTCTCGCCGAAGGGAAGGGCGCTCCTGGACACCGCCTTCGTCACGACGCACTTCACCAGTGAAAACGAGACTCTCGAGACTCAGTCTCGCTACCTGGACGCGATGATCGCTCACGACCCGTCGCTTCTCAGACACGACGAGATCCCGCCGCGCCTCGGCCCTCTCGATATCGTCCGAACGGTGGCACCGATCGCCGATCACGACCTGGCGGTCAGCCACGACTTTGTCCTGTCGCGCGTGGTGGCCGCGGTGCCGGGCTTCGACCTGCCCGCCGTTCCGGTGGGGTGAAGGATGCCCGGCCGCACCCCGAATTTCTCACTACCTCGGTGTTGCCGCCGCTCCGCTGCGGCCGAGCGTTCCCGGCGCGGTGGCGACACAAGGGCGCTATCGCGGGACGACTACATGCCGAATTCGCGTGCGTATCGACAGCGTGAGACTCGTTAACAACGCGGCCGATCGGATCGCCATTGGATTTATTCGAGGAATGGCGACGAACATCGGCGCAACGGAGGGGAGTATGGTAAAGGAGATCATCAGATTACTGGCGGGACTTGCCGTTCTGCTGCTACTTGGCGCGTGCAGCTCAGCCGAGCGACACTTGCTGTTTTCGGGCGCCGATTCGCGAATCGATCGAGCCAAGGTGGAAGCCTACGCAAGTGAGCAGGCGTCCATTACCGCCGCGATCAGCAAGGCGGCGGGTATTCCGCCGGAGGCGGGCACGCCCCAACAATATACCAGCGAGCAGTGGCGGGTCTTCGTCGCCGCTGGCATCAACTACGTCGATCTCCAGTGCAACGACTATTTGGGGGCGCTCAACAGGTTCTATCGCGCCAAGAATACGACCAAGCAGCAGTTTGCGCTCCTCGGGTCGGCGACGCTGGGAGTATTGGGAGCTGTAGGAGTCGCCGCGCAGGCGTTGGCGATAACCGGCATCGCTTTCGGCCTGGCGACTGCCAGCGTCGACAATCTGGCGAGTGGCCTGATCTATGAGCTGCCGGCTGCCGATGTCATTCAACTCGTCCGCAATATGCAGCAGACCTACAAGAGCGCGCTGCCGCCCACTGGTTACAACAACCAGCCTGCGGCCTTTGCCGCGATCCAAGGATACATCAACATTTGCCTGCCGACCTCGATCGAGACCCAGGTGGCCAACGCCGTCAAGCAAGCCCAGGTCGAAGCGAAGAAGGGTGACGCGAGAACGGACACCGCCCCGATCGTGCAGATCGGACCCATCACGAGCCTGTCGTATTCATCGGATGAAAACACCAAGCTCCTCGAGAAATTCCTGCTCAAGGCCGACGGGAGCCTGGATCAGGCCAAGCTTCAGGAGGCCATCAAGGCACTGAAGGCGGAAGGGATAGATCACACCGTGTTCGAGCTTCTCGTCGGCTATCCCGCCGATCGTCAAAAGTTGGTCAAGCGACTTGGTCTGAAATAGGAGAAAGAACATGTTCGTCATCAAGCAAATCCATGATGTGCCCAAGGAAAAGGTGGAGATGTTGAAGGCGGTTGCAATTGCAGAGGGCGCTGTGCAGGTCAACGAGGTTCCGCAGCTCGACGGGAAAGTCACGCTGATCGTGGTGTTCGACAAGCCGGGCACCAAGGTTGCGGCCGCGGCGCTCGAGCATGGCGCCACGGTCGGGACGGGCTGAGAGCAGGCTGCGGAGGCGGACACATGGTACAGAGGAAGGAGTTGAGCGGCCCGATCTGGGTCGCTCGTTTCCCCGGTAGCAGATCCCTGGATGACTTGGTCGATCCGTTCAAGGGTCAGGCGAAGGCTCTCATGAAGGCGCTGCTCGATGCAGGGTGCACGGTGACCGTCGCGTCCACCTTTCGGCCACCCGAACGGGCTTGGCTGATGCATCATTCTGCGGCCATCGTCGGCCAGGGTATGCGGCCCGAGGATGTGCCCGTGCATCCCAAGATCGACATAGAATGGGTGCATCGCGACGACGCGGGGCGAATCGATCGTGCGAAGTCACGCTCCTCGGCGTTGCAAATGGTGCAAGGCTATCAAATCGATCCGTCTTCGCCGCTGCCGGCGTTGGCTAGTCGTCATACCGAAGGCAAGGCCATCGACATGGCGATCACGTGGAGTGGAATCTTGCACATTCGCGAATCTGGCGGGGCGATGCGGGAGATCGCCGAGGAACCCCGAACCGGCCTGAATTCAGGCTTGCAAAACGTGGGTCGCGGCTATGGCGTCATAAAGGCGTTGTTCCGCGACGATCCGCACTGGTCCAGTGACGGGCACTGAGGATTTCCGAACGGCTGCTGCGCCGTCGGCGTTTCCGCGAGCCGACGGCGATGCGGAGGAGTGGGCCTTGGCCAGCCCGATCCGTCAGCGATCCGTCGACGTCGATCGCGAAGGGCGCCCGGTCACAAGGGGGAGAGCTCTCGGTCGGCGGGCGCTTCACGCTTCTCGTCCTCGACCTCGGTCATGGTCGCCTCGCTCAGCAGCAAGGTGCTGGCCACGGACACGGCGTTCTCCAGCGCGATGCGAACCACCTTCGTCGGGTCGATGATGCCGGCCTCGACCAGGTCGACATATTGCTTGCGGGCGGCATCGAAGCCGTAATTGCCCTTGCCTTCCAGCATGCGGGCGACGACCACGCCGCCGTCGGTGGCCGAGTTCTCGGCGATCTGGCGCGCCGGCGCTTCCAGCGCGCGCTTCAGCACCTGGATGCCGGTCCGCTCGTCGCCCTCGCTGGCCGCCTCCTCGCGCGCCACAGCCTCCGTGCACTTCAGCAAGGCGAGGCCGCCGCCGGGCACGATGCCTTCGGCGACGGCGGCCTTGGTCGCGCTGATGGCATCGTCGAGTGCCTCCTTCTTCGCCTTCATCTCGGATTCGGCGGGCGCGCCGACGCGGATGACGGCGACGCCGCCCGACAGCTTGGCCAGGCGCTCGCGCAGCTTCTCCTTGTCGTAGTCGCTGGTCGATGCCTCGATCTCGCGGCGGATCGCGCCGACGCGGCCATCGATGGCCGCTCTGCTGCCGCCGCCGCCGATGATAGTGGTTGCATCCTTGTCGACGACGACACGCTTGGCGACGCCGAGATTGGCGGGCAGGGCCGCCTCGACCTTGAGGCCGAGCTCCGCCGAGATGACCTGGCCGCCGGTCAGCGCCGCGATGTCCTGCAACATGGCCTTGCGGCGATCGCCGAAGCCCGGCGCCTTGACCGCACAGCTCTTCAGCACGCCGCGGAGCTGGTTGACGATCAACGTGGCCAGCGCCTCGCCCTCGACGTCCTCGGCGATCACCAGGAGCGGCCGAGCCGACTTCGCGACCTGCTCGAGCAGCGGGATGAGATCCTTGAGCGCGGCGATCTTGTGGTCGCAGAGCAGGATGCGGGCATCCTCTAGCACCGCCTCCATGCGCTCGGGATTGGTGATGAAGTAGGGCGAGATGAAGCCGCGGTCGAATTGCATGCCCTCGACCACTTCCAGCACGGTCTCGGTGGTCTTCGATTCCTCGACGGTGATCACGCCGTCGTTGCCGACCTTCTCCATCGCCTCGGCGACCATCTCGCCGATGGCGTCGTCGTTGTGCGCCGAGATGGCGGCGATCTGGGCCTTCTCCTTGCGCGTGCCGACCGGGCGCGACATGGCCTTCAGCGTTTCCGTCGCCGCCCTGGCGGCGCGTTCCAGGCCGCGCTTGAGATCGATGGCGCTGGCGCCGGCGACGACGTTGCGCACCCCGTCGGCGAAGATCGCGTGCGCCAGCACGGTCGAGCCCGACGTGCCGTCGCCGACCAGATCGCCGGTGCGTTCCGCCGCCTGACGCAGCATCTGCGCGCCGAGGTTTTCCTCCGGGTCCTTGAGCTGGAACTCCTTGGCGATGGTGACGCCGTCGTTGCACACCAGGGGCGCACCCCATTTGCGCTGGATCAGCACCGACTTCGACTTCGGCCCCAGCGTCACGCGCACCGCGTCGGCGAGCTGCGCCGCGCCTCTCAGGATCTTCTCGCGCGCGGCGGACCGGAACATGACGTGCTTGTAGGCCATGACGCTCTCCTCTACGGCGGGACACCCGGCAGACTAGGCCGCCGGGCGCGCCGTCAAATGATGCAGGTCAAAGAGCCGAACGATCGCGGCCGCCACATCCTGCTCCCCAGCGAAGCCGCCAACCTCGAATTCCTCCCCCGTCATACGGGGGAGGCAGCAAGACGTGTCCGCTCCGTAGCTGGGAAGCTGGGGCGGAGAAGGAAGAGTGCATCGATATGCGACGGCCCTGGGCCGGCCGCGATGCGCTCTAACGATAGACGAGCACCGGCAACGAGCTGCGCGCCAGGACCTTGGCCGCGACGCTGCCGAGCAGCAGGGTGACGACGCCGCGGCGGCCGTGCGATCCCATGGCGATGAGATCGCAGCCTCCTTTGGCAGCGGCCTCGAGGATCGCCTCGTCGGGATGCTCGTGCTTCTTCTGCGCCGTGGCATAGGCGACGCCGTGCTTCTGCGCCACCTTGTCGGCTTCGGCGAGGATGCGAGTCGCCTCCTCCTTGGCCAGCCGGTCGTAGCTCGCTCGGGTCGCGGAAAGGCGCCTGGGGGCCATCGACAAGACGTGGAAGGGCTCGACCACCGTGAGGAACGTCACACGGGCGCCCACCGCCTTGGCCAGAGCCGTGCCTTTCTCGACAGCGCGCTTCGCTTGTGCCGAGCCGTCGGTCGGGATCAGGACATGATGGAACATGGCGTTCGCTCCGGTCGGGTTGTCGCATCCCGAATCGGGTGCGGATGTCTGCTGCGACGAACCCGATGTCGAAGCAGATTACCGAACAGGCACCCCGCGGCCTTGATGCAGGTCAAGCGGGCCGCGCACGCACGGCGCCCTTGCCGCCTGTTTCGTCAGCTCGCCCCGTGGCAGGCGGCGATGGCGTTGGCGACCGCGTCGCTGGCGTCGAGCGTCGTGATGCGGCGAGCGTGTTCCGGCGCGAGACGGAAGGCGGGAACGGTGTTGGCCACGACAATGCCGCTCAGGGTCTCCTCGGCCATGAGCTCGCGCGCGCCGCCCATGAAGAGCCCGTGCGCCGCTGCGGCAACGATGCGCTTGGCGCCGCCTGCACGGCAGGCCCGGGCGGCCCTCACCAAGGTTCCGCCGGTGCTGATCAGGTCGTCGACGATGATGGCGGTCGCGTCGCGCACGTCGCCGGCCAGCACCTCGCCTCTGACGATGCCCGCGCTGCGGCTCTTCTCCATGAAGGCCGAGCCCACCTCCTGCCCGGTCAGGGATTGCAGCTCTTCGCGGAAGCGCTGAGCCCGCTTGGCGCCGCCGGCGTCCGGAGAGACGGCGACCACAGGGACGCCACGGACCAGCGGTGCGAAATGCGCCGCCAGGATCGGCGCGCACTCGACGTGCCAGGTCGGGCAGCGGAAGGCGTTCTCGAACGCCGCGACGTTGTGGACCTCCACCGTGACGACTCGACCGACGCCCACCGCCTCGAGCAGCGCCGCCACATAGCGGGTGGTGACCGGATCGTTGGGCTTGGTGCGGCGATCCTTGCGGGCATAGCAAAGGTAGGGCGTCACGGCGGTGACGCTGGCGGCGCCCGAATCGCGCAGGGCGCCGCAGAAGAACAGCAGGCGGCAGAGCTTGTCGTTCGGGCTCTGAACGTCGTCGCCGTGCAGGGAATGCACCACGTAGGCATCCGCTCCGCGAACGTCCTGCAAGGGGCGCGCCTTGTGCTCGCCGTCCTCGAAGCCGCGCTCCTCGTGCGGTGCCAACGCCGTCGCGAGACGCGCGGCGATCTGCTCGGCGAACGGCCGGGAGCCTTCCAGGCCGAACAGCGCCAACGGTCGTCGGGTCATGGCTTCCTCGCTTCGTCCATCTGTGCGGCGAGCCCGCGCAGCGCGGGACTGATCTGCACCGGCACCGTTGCCGCCTCCTCGAGCCGGCGCAGGGACTCGGGAAGGCTTGCCAGCGATGCGGCAGCGTGCGCGCGGGCCTGCGTCAGCGTGGGCAGGTCACCGACGCGCCGGCCGCTGCGCAGGACGGGGTGGAGCAGCGGCAGCCCGCACGGCGCTTCGTGCGCCAGTCCGACAGTGTCGCCGGCAAGGGTGCCGTCGTCGTGGAGACGCCGCCAGACTTGCTTGCGGCCAGGCCAGGTCGCCTTGCCTTCGCTGCACTTGCGCCGCGGCTGGCCGGCATATTCCTGCAGCTTGTAGGCGCAATCGAGTGCCGGCGCGTCGGACGATGTGGTGAGGCTGGTGCCGACGCCGAAGGAGTCGATCGGCGCGCCCTGGCCGACGAGCGTCTGCAGGCTGCGGTCGTCGAGTCCGCCGCTCGCCATGATCCGGATCTCGGGCAGCCCGGCGGCGTCGAGGATGGCGCGCACGTTGCGCGCATGCCGGGCGAGGTCGCCGCTGTCGAGCCGCACGGCCGCAATGGCGATCCCCTCGGTGGCGAGCCGCGGTGCCAGCCGCGCGACCAGCCGCGCGCCGGCCTCGGTGTCGTAGGTATCGATTAGCAGCGTCAGCGCCCGGGGCCGGGCGCGTGCGAAGCGCTCGAAAGCCGTTGCCTCGTCGTCGTGTGCCTGGATGAAGGAGTGCGCCATGGTGCCGAACACGGGAACGCCGAACGCGCGGTTCGCCGCCAGGGTCGCCGTTCCGGCAAATCCTGCGATATAGGCGGCGCGCGCCGCCAGCAGGCCGGCCTCCGCGCCGTGGGCGCGGCGAAAGCCGAAATCGACCAGCGCCTTGCCCGGTGCGGCCAGCACCATGCGCGCTGCCGTCGAGGCGACGACGGTCTGGACGTGAACGAGGTTGATCAGCCGCGACTCCACGAGTTGCGCCAGGGGCAGCGGCGCGGTGACGCGCACGATCGGCTCGTCAGGGAAGAACACGGTGCCCTCGGCCATGGCGTCGAGATCGCCGGTGAACCGCAGATCGGCCAGGCTGTCGACGAAGCTCGTGGAGAAGCTGCCGGTGCCGCGCAGCCATTCCAGCTCGTCCGCCGAGTAGCGCATCTGCTCGAGGAAGCGGACGAGCGGCTCCAGGCCGGCCGCCATCAGAAACCGGCGCCGGGCCGGAAGCTTGCGCACGAAGAGCTCGAACACGGCGCTCCGGTGCATGCCGTGGCGGGCATACACCTCCATCATGGAGAGCTGGTAGAGATCGGTCAGCAGCAGGCTGTGGTCGATCATGGCTCACCGTGCCGCGTCGCTATGCCGCCACACCTGGTCTGCCGCCCGCAGGTAGCGGAGGGCGAGCGGCCGCCACTTCTCGGGTGTTCTCGGCGTCTTCTCCAGGAGGTGGGCGATCGCCAGCCGTGCCCGCAACGTGGCGCGATAGGCGGAATAGAAGGCGAAGAGCGCCGGCACGAAACCACCGGGCAGCGCGTCCATCACGCGTCGCACGAGGCGCGTGGCGTGTCGCGCCGCACCGAGCAAGCTGCATTCGACATGGAGAAAGGCGAGTTCGTCGAGCGGGTCGATCGCCCTGAGCGCGGCGTCGAACTCCAGGCAGTCGATGACGAGGACCGGCGGCTCGGGCCATATGTGCTCGGGCCGGAGATCGCCGTGCCCGTCGACGATCAGGCGGCGGCGCACTCGCGCCGACAGCAAGTCCGCGCGTTGCCGCAGGAACTCCCGTTGCCGCCGGTCAATGCGTCGCACCAACGGAGCCGGCAGGCCGAGCCGCGAGTCGAGGAGGGTCGATCGATTGGCCGCGAGGCCGCGGCGCCAGCGCGCGAGGTGCAGGGTTGGCGTGATCGCGACCCGGGGCGCACGCCGATAGAATCGCGTCAGCAGGGCGGCCAGTGGATCGAGCTGCCGAGGCGTCAGGCGGCCCGCCAGGAGAAGGCGCTCGAGCGTGCGGTCCTCGTCGAGGCGCCGCATGACGACCAGCCAGTCGACGACCTCGCCGACACCATCGATCGCCAGCGTGTCGCCGCGGCAAGTCAGGGGCGCCAGCCGCTTGTAGACGTCCGGCGCCAGTCGCCTGTTCAGCACGAGCTCGGCCGCGCAGGCCATCCTCCGGCGCTCCAGGGACGAGAAGTCGAGATAGGGAAAGCGAACCGGCTTCTTCAGCTTGTAGACTTCGTCCGGCGTCGAGAAGAGCCACGACATGTGGGTCTCGTGACAGCGGATCGGACCCGACGTGCGGCCGAACGCGCGGGGCATTGCCAGGAATGCCACCTTGGCGCCGAGCGGCACTTCCCGTTCATCGCCCGCGACGGCTTCCTTATTCCGCCCGGAATTCGGATCGCGCGCCGCGGCGGCCATTCAGCGATAGACCAGGACCGGTATCGCACTGTGCGTCAGCACCTTGTTCGTCACGCTGCCGATGACGAGGGCGGAGACGCCTCGGCGGCCGTGCGACGCCATGGCGATCAGATCGCAACCGACCTTCTTGGCCGTGTCGACGATGGCCTTGTAGGGATGCTCTTCCTCGATCTGGACGACGTGGCATTGCACGCCCTGCGCCTTGGCCTTGTGCTCGGCGCTGGCGAGGTAGCGGGCCGCCTCGGCCTTCATGTGCCTCTCGTAGGTTTCCCTTGTCTCGGACAGTTGCTTGGAGTCCGTCGCCATCACGTGGAAGGGCTCGGTCACGGTGACGACCGTGACCTTCGCGCCGGCCTCGCGCGCGAGAGTCATGGCCTGGTCGACGGCCGATTCCGACAACGGCGACCCGTCGGTGGCGATAAGAATATGCTGGAACATCGGCTACCTCCTCGTTGACAAAAGACTAAGGGAGCCGCGCGCGGTCATGGTTGATCTCGATCAAGGTTGCGACCCCGCCGATCAATTATCGTAACAGTTGGAGGGCAATCATGACCAAGCAGCCTGTGAGCGACGGCGCACGTCTCGCGGCATCGGCCGACATCCGCAAGATTTTGGGCGATCTCGACGATGGCAGGATTGCGGAGATTCTGGCTTTGAAGCCGAGCGTGGCCGACCTCGACGACGTCGCCGTTTGCATGGCGGGGGACCATGACGTCCTGGCCAAGAGCGGCCATCATGTCCCGGTGACGGCGGCGCGGATCATCGAGCTGCTGGCGGACGACGAGCCAGAGCCCAGCCGGTGAGGCGAGCTGTCCGGACACCGCCGACGATCTTCCGCGACAGGCAGGAGGCCGGCCGCCGGCTGGCCGAGGCTCTGGCACGATCGAGAGTGGAGCGGCCGGTCGTCCTGGCTCTGCCGCGCGGCGGCGTGCCGGTCGCGAGCGAGGTTGCAGACCGCCTTGCCGCGCCGCTGGACCTGGTGCTGGTGCGCAAGATCGGCGTGCCGGGACAGCCTGAGCTGGCCATGGGCGCGATCGCCGACGGGGCACCGCCCGTCACGCTGCGCAACGAAGCGGTCATCCAGGCTCTCGACATTTCCGAGCGTGACTTCGCGGCGGTCCGCGATCGCGAGCTGATCGAGATCGAGCGGCGGCGCCGCGCCTATCTCGGCGACCGGCCGCGGATCGACGTCGCCGGGCGGGTCGCAATCCTGGTCGATGACGGCATCGCGACAGGCATGACCATGCGCGCCGCCGCGCAGGCGACAGCCCTGCGGCAGCCGAGCCGGCTCGTGATCGCCGCTCCCGTGGCCAGCTCGGAGATCGCCGCCGACCTGCGGCGCGAATTCGGCGAGGTAGTCTGCCTCGACGAGTGCGACGACCTCTTCGCCATCGGCGTTCACTACGCCGATTTCTCGCAGGTCGGCGATGAAGACGTGCGCCAGATCCTGAGCCGTCACGCGATCGAGGGCGGCTGATCCTCCTCGGCGCCGACGATCAGGACCGGCACCTTGCGCAAGCTGGCGATTTCCTGCGGCACGTCGTCGTGCATCGACGCGCTTCGCGGCAAGATGAGCAGGCGTTCGCGATGAGGACCGAGCGCGTGCTGGAGCGACCGCATCAGGGTGGCTGTCGAGACCAGGCCTCCGGGAACTGTGACGGCCTCTTCGCCGGCCGACTCGGCGATGCGGGAAGCCAGCTCGAAGCAGGCGCCTGCCGGCCCGCTCGCCACGGCCGCCACGGGACCGCGTTGCGGCATCCCCGAGCGCGGCAGGAGCAGGACGGCGGCGGCCGATGACAGGGCGGCGCGCCGCGCCGGCGTGCTCGCGGAGGCGAGCGCCTCGATCTCCATCGGCTCGGCGACGATGAGGATGTCGCCGGTCTGGGCGACGTCGCCCGCCACCTTGCCGGGATCGCCGGCGCGCACCTCGAACCGGCACGCCACGCCTTGCGAGGCGATCTCCTGCCGGAAAAGCCGCTGCGCCTGCTCGGCGGCGGCGCGTAGCTCGTCGCCGACGCGTTGCGGTTCCAACGTCTGCCAGTCGTGGCCTGGCAGGCGCAGCTCGCGGGAGAAGGGCAGGGCGGCAAGGCCCAGCAGCGACCTGTCCTCGATGAAGAGGCCCAGCATCTCCAATTCCAGCAGGCGCGCGAACTCGCCCGCGGCGCGCAGCATGTGACGGTCGATGCTGCCGGTTCCCAGCCCGAGCACTGCCCGGCGATAGCGGGAGGAGGCTTTCGACGTCACGTCTTCCGCTCCTCGCCGTCGGCCGCGAGGGCCTTGCGGGCGGCGGCGAAGCGCGCCAGGCAGGCTTCGACGGCGTGGTTGACGCTGCCTTCGGCGTAGTGGCCGTCTCGACCGCGGCTGCCGGCCGCGCGGCCGGTCAGCAGCCCGATCGCCTCGTCGACGGTGCGAACGGCATAGACGGCGAAGGTGCCGTCCCGGCAGGCCTCCACCACGTCAGCGCGGAGCATCAGATGCTGCACGTTCGCGACTGGGATCACGACCCCTTGGCCGCGGCGCAGCCCGCGCGCGGCGCAGATGTCGAAGAAGCCCTCGATCTTCTCGTTGACGCCGCCGATCGCCTGGACGTCGCCATGCTGGTTGACGGAGCCGGTGACGGCGAGGTCCTGGCGCAAGGGCAGGTTCGCCAGCGCGGAGAGCAGCGCGCAAAGCTCGGCGACCGAGGCGCTGTCGCCTTCGACCCCGCCATACGACTGCTCGAACACAAGGCTCGCTTGTAACGACATCGGCGTGTCCAAGGCAAAGCGGCCGGCGATGAAGCCCGACAGGATCAGCACGCCCTTGGAATGGATTGGCCCGCCCAGCTCGACCTCGCGCTCGATGTCGACGATCTTGCCGCTGCCCGGGCCGACCCGCGCCGTGATGCGCGACGGCCGGCCGAAGGCATGGCCGGCCAAGGTCAGCACCGACAGCCCGTTGATCTGGCCCACCGCGCTGCCCTCGGTCGCGATGAGGGCGACCTCGCGGACGATCATCTCGCGGCTTCGCTCTTCGAGCCGGGAAACGCGCTGCCGCTGCGCCCGCAGCGCCTGCTCTACATCGGTGCGCGTGACGAGCGCGCGCCCGGCGGCGGCGGCCCAGTGGTCCGCCTCGATGACCAGGTCGTGAATGTCCTCGATCATCAACGACAGCTTGCCGGCATCGTCGGTCAGCCGCGCGGCACGTTCGATGGCGGCCTCGACGCCGCTGCGATCGAGGGCGCGCAACCCGGCCTCGGCCGCCATCCCGCCGATCAGTCGGGCGAGCAGCGCCTCGCCCTCGGCGGAGCGGTCGAGCTCGTCCTCGAAATCGGCGAGGATCTTGAAATGCTGCTGGAATTCCGGATCGAGGGCGGCCAGCAGGTAGTAGATCGGCCGCTCGCCGAACAGGATCACCTTGACGTTCAACGGGATGGGGCTGGGCTCCAGCGTCGCCGTCGACATCAGGCCGACGATGTGCGCGAGATCCTCGATCACGATCTCCTGGCGGACCAGCACCCGCTTCAACGCCGACCACGCGTACGGCTCGGTGAACAGGCTGCGGGCATCGATCACGATCGTGCCGCCGTTGGCGCGGTGCAGGGACCCGGCCTTGATCATCCTGAAGTTGGTCACCAGGGCGCCCTGGAAGGACATGTGCTCGACACGCCCGAGAAGGTTGCCCAGCGTCGGGTTGAGCTCCTCGACCACCGGGGAGTGGTTGTCGGTGTCGTTGCCGACCAGGACGTTGACGTCGTAGCGCTCGAACGGATGCCCCAGGGGCAGGACATCGAGGCGCGCCGCGGACTCGCCTTCGGGTTGGCCGAGGAAGAGCTGCACATGCTGCAGCACGTCGTCGCGAACCGCCTCGATGTGATCGAGGACCTTCGGCAGGTCGGCAAAGCCCGGGCGAAGCTCGTCGATCTCCTGGTTGATGGCGAAGCGTGCCGTCTCCTGGCTGAGGGCGTTGATGGCGTCGCGCCGCTCCTTCTCGAGCTTGGGGATGGATCTCAGGCTCTGCTCCATCTCCCGCTCGATCTCCGCGATTGCCTCCTGGGTCGCCTTCTTCCGTTCCTCCGGCCACTTGTTGAACGCCTCTGCCTCGACGATCTCGCCCTTGTCCATGGCGGCGACGGTGAAGCCCATGGGTGTGCGGATGATGGCCAATCCGCGCGAGGTCGCCTTTTCTCCCAGGCTCTGGAAGACCTTTTGCGTATTGGCCCGCAGGATTTCGTCGATGGCGGCTCGCCGGCGCTGGTAGTCGTCGCTCTCGAACAGGGCCGGCAGGGTGACGCGAAGATCCTCGATCATCTTGCGCATCGCCTGCTGCAGCGCGATCGCGCGGCCGGCCGGCAGGCCGATGGCGGTCGGCCGGTGCGAAACGGAGAAGTTGTTGACGTAGACCCAGTCCTGCAGCGGCTTGTCGGGCGGCGGCACCGCCTCGAGCATCTTGCGCAGCGACGACGAGATGCGGGCCTTGGTCTGGCCGGTCGCGAAAATGTTGAATCCGCGCGCCGCGAGGCCGGTTCCCAGCCTGATCGCGTCCTCGGCCCGCCGTTGGCCGGCGAGCACGGGTGCAGGCATGAGCTCGCGAGTCGTGGCGAAGGCAAGAGCGGAAAGATCGGCGCGCCGGAAGAGCTTGTCCGGCGGCAACGCCTTCGGGATCGCTTCGGGGTCGACAGCCGGTGCGTCTTGCATTTCTGCTCAGCTCAAAGGCGTCCGATCTCGAATTCTTCGCAGGAACGGCCGAGCATGGAAAGCCCCTCCTCGACGAAATCGGCCAGCATCGGCATGCCGAGCAGGTAGCTCGCCGTTCGGTCGTTGTGGGCGCGCGCCGCCTCGCGCCGTATCTCCGGCCAATCGTCCGGCCCGGTTCCATCCCGCCCCAGCCAGGCGAGGGCAACCAGGTCGATCTGCTCGTCCTCCGACAGCGCCTCGATGGACGACGCGAGCTCTTCGGCGACGGGATCGTCGGCATGCTCCTCGAGCACGGCGACGCCCTTGTCGTCGCTCGGGTTCGAGGCCGGATTGGATTCCGAGGCCGGATCCTTGGCGTCGAACTCGCGCGCCTTGACGATGATGAAGCAGGCTTTCTCGACCGGGATGGTCAGGTCGGGAGATGGCGGTGGCGTTTCGGTGTCGCGAACATGACGTGGCATGAATCGACCCTTCTTCCGTCGTCAGAAGACGATTGAGCTAACCACTGGTTGTGCAGGGCCTTCTTGATCGAGATCAACGCGGCGCCGGCGTTCCGTCGGCAAGAAAGGATCAGGCAGGAGGCTATCCATGACTCTCCATCGGCAAATCCTGCAATGGCAGGCCGACCATCCCGTAATCACCTGGGTCTTCTGGATCGTCGTGTGGGCGCTGGTCCTGCTCGTCCTGCTCAAGCCGGCCGTGCTAGCCCGCGTGATCTGACGAAAGCCGACAGGCGCAGGTGCCATCGATCATGATGGGATGGTCCCTCTCCCTCGGACGGTTCGCCGACACCGAGGTGCGCATTCACTTCACGTTTCTTCTGCTCGTCGCCTGGTTCGGCATTGCCGCGGCCCTGCAGGGTGGCCCGGCGGCCGGTCTCTCTGCAGTGGTATTCATTCTGGCGATCTTCGGCTGCGTGGTGCTGCACGAGTACGGTCATGTCCTGACGGCTCGCCACTTCGGCATCGCCACGCGCGACATCACGCTGCTGCCGATCGGCGGCGTCGCCAGCGCGGAGCGCATGCCGGAGAGACCGGGGCAGGAGCTGCTGGTCGCCCTCGCCGGGCCGGCCGTGAACGGGGCGATCGCCGTCGTCCTGATCGTGGCCTTTGGCGCGGATCTCGATCCCAAGCTCGGGATCGACGCCGTGGACAATCCCAAGGTCGACTTTGCGACCAGGCTTGCCGTGGCCAACGTGATGCTGGGTTTGTTCAATCTGATTCCGGCGTTTCCGATGGATGGCGGCCGGGTCCTGCGGGCTCTTCTCAGCCTGCGCCTGGACAGGGTGCGCGCCACGCGGATTGCAGCCCAGATTGGCCAGGCCCTCGCCTTCGCTCTGGGGTTCCTCGGTCTCTTTGGCAATCCGATCCTGGTCTTCGTCGCGCTTTTCATCTTTCTGGCCGCCTCGCAGGAGACCTACGCGACCGAGCTGGAGGACGCGGCGAAGGATGCGACTGTGCAGGCCGCGACGATCACGGCGTTCTCCGCGCTCGGCGTGCAGTCGACCGTATCGCAGGCAGTGGAGCGGTTGCTGTCGTCGTCGCAGCGCGAGTTTCCCGTCACCGACGGTCGCGGGCGGTTGAACGGCGTTCTGACCAGAGAAGGCATGATCCGGGCTCTCTCCGAACGCGGCCCCGACACGCCCGTTGTCGAGGTCATGGAACGCGACGTGACCGTCGTGAGCCACCGGGCGCCGCTCGGCGAGGCCGTCGCCAAGCTCCAAGGCAGCCGTCAGCCGCTCGTCGGCGTCGTCGACGACGAGGATCGGGTCGTCGGCATCGTCACGCTGGAGAACCTCGCCGAGTACCTGATGGTCGCGCAAGCCGGCAGGGAGCGACGGAAGACATAGGGCGACCGCTGCCGCGACATTCCGAGCTTGCTGGTGACGGCAATCAGCGCGCAGCGATGTAACGGGCGAACTTTGCGAGCGACGTGATCTTGCCGTAGTCGGCCTCCGGGACGTCCACGCCGAGCTGCTCGTGGGCGGCGATCACGAAGTTCAGGAAGTCCATCGAATCGAGACCGATGTCGTTGCGCAGGTCGTCGTGCGGTCCGATGGTCGCCACGTCCAGGTCGGGCGCGATGCCGCCCAGGATGGTGCGCAACCTCGCAATGATCTCGGCGTCGCTCATAGGGCCTCTGGCTTCTGCAAATGCCGGTCGATCGCGGCCAGCAGCCGGCTGCCGATAGCGCCGTCGCTGGCGCGATGATCGGCGCTCAAGGTCGCGTGGACGATCGGTCTTGGCTCGATCCGGCCGTCGACGATCGACGGCGTCGTGCGCGGCGCGCCAAAGCCTACGATCGCCAGTTGCGGCGGGTAGATGACGCCGAGAACGCTGTCGGCGCCCCGCTCTCCAAGGCTCGTCACCGTGACGGTCGGGTCCATCATCTCCGAGCCGCGGATGCGCGCGGTTCGCGCCCGCGTGACGAGATCGCGCAAGGCGGCCATTGCCTCGTCCAGCCCGAGGCGGTCGGCGTCGTGGATCGCCGGTGCCATCAGGCCGCCGCCGCGCAGCGAGATCGCCCAGCCGACATGGATCGCCGGCGACAGCTTGGGCGCGCCATCGACCCAGAAGCCGTTGAGCTGCGGCACCTCGCGCAGGGCCAGGGCGACAGCCTTGAGCAGGAGCGCCGCCGGCAGCAGGCGGCGCTCGACGTCGCGTCGACTGTTCTCTTCCGTCAGCCATGCCGTCGCACGCCCCAGGTCGATGGGCAGCGACAGGTAGTAGTGCGGGATCTCGCGCTTGGAGCGCGCCATGGCCGCGGCGATCGCCTGGCGCATCGCCGCCGGATCGAAGCCGCGCCGCGGCGCCGGGCTCGGTGCTCTCGCCGCGGCGGCTTCGACGTCGGCGATGGCGATGGCGCCTCGCGGTCCACTGCCGGTGAGGCCGCGCACGTCGACGCCGAGCTCGGCTGCGCGGCGCGCTGCCGCCGGGGAAATGCGAGGTCGCTCGCCCGATGTCGGCAGCTCGCGCTGGGGCACCGCAGGCTGAACCACGAGCCGTTCGGCTGGAGGAGGAGCGGCCGTTGGCGGGGAGGCCGCAGCCGGCTCGGTCGCCGCCGCCCCGTCGATCCGCGCCAGCACGGCGCCGACCGGCGCCTCGGTGCCGACGGGCACGACGATCTCGTTCAGGACGCCTTGCTCGAAGGCCTCGATCTCGAAGGCGCCCTTCTGGGTCTCGACGACGGCCACGACGTCGCCGCGCTCGATACGATCGCCGGGCTTCTTCAGCCATTCCACGACCGTGCCCTTCTCCATGTCGGCCCCCAGGGACGGCATGAGGAAATCGCTCAAGCCGGCCTCCCTTGCGGCCTCACCAGCCCGATGGCGGCTGCACGGATGGTATCGACCTGGGGTATGGCGGCATCTTCCAGATGCTTGGGGTAGGGAATGGGCACCTCGGCGCCGCACAGGCGACTCGGCGGCGCGTCGAGATCGTAGAAGGCCTGCTCGGCCACGCGTGCGCAGATTTCGGCGGAGATGCCGCCCGAGCGCCAGCCCTCGTCGACGATCAAGGCGCGGCGTGTGCGTGCCACCGAGGTCATGATGGTCGCGTCGTCCAGCGGCCGCAGGGAGCGAAGGTCGATCACCTCGGCCTCGATGCCCTCGCTTGCGAGCTGCTCGGCCGCCGCCAGCGATTTGTGCAGGCTGGCGCCATAGGTGATGACGCTGAGGTCCCGCCCCGGGCGGCGCACCGTTGCCCCCGAGAGCGGCACCGGGCCGGCATCGGCCGCGAGCTCGCCTTCCATGTTGTAGAGGTTCACGTGCTCGAAAATCAGCACCGGATTGGGGTCCTGCAGCGCACTCCACAGCATGCCCCGTGCATCTTCGAGAGTCGCCGGGGCGACGACCTTGAGGCCGGGAATGTGCGCGTACCAGCCTTCGAGGCTGTGCGAGTGCTGGGCGGCGAGCTGGCGTCCGGCTCCCGTGGCCATGCGAATCACCAGGGGAACGGCGAATTGCCCGCCGGACATATGCGGTATGGTCGCCGCGTTGTTGACGATCTGGTCCAGCGCCAGCAGGCTGAAATTGACCGTCATGATCTCGACGATCGGCCGCATGCCTGCCATGGCCGCGCCGATGCCGGCGCCGACGAAAGCGGCTTCGGACAAGGGCGTGTCGCGGATGCGTTCCTCGCCGAATTCCTGCAGCAGGCCCTTGGTGACGGCGTAGCAGCCGCCGTAGTGGCCGACATCCTCGCCCATCAGGAACACGCGTTCGTCGCGCGTCAGCGCCTCGCGGATGGCCTGCTTGATCGCCTCGCGATAGGTGGTCTTCTGTCGATCGCCGGCCATGGTCATGTCGGCACCGCATCCATCAGCGTATAGCGGCAAAGGTCGGCCACCGGCTCCCAGGCGCCGCCTTCGGCGAAGGCGACGGCGGCATCGACCTCGGCCGCTGCCTTCCTCTCGAGCGCGACGACGTCTTCACCGTGAAGAAGCCCGCTGGCGACGGCCCACGCGCCGAAGCGCTTTATCGGGTCGCGCTCCTTCCAGCGTTCGACCTCGGCCTTGTCGCGATAGAGCTGGGAATCGAACATCGAATGGGCCCGGAAGCGATAGGTCATGCATTCGAGGAACTGCGGCCCCGCGCCATCGCGGATGCACTCGAGGGCGTTGCGGGTCGCCGCCTCGACCGCCACGACGTCCATGCCGTCCACACGATTGGAATCGATGCGATAGGCTTGGGCCTTGCGATGGATGTCGGTCTCGGACTCGGTGAGCTCGATGGCGCTGCCCATGGCGTAGAGGTTGTTCTCGCACACGAACAGCACGGGCAGCTTCCAGACGGCCGCGAGATTGAGCGATTCGTGGAACTCGCCCTCGGCCACGGCGCCCTCTCCGAACAGGCATACGGCGACCCCGGGACCCTTGCGCATCTTCTCGGCGAGGCCCAAGCCGACGGCGAGAGGCAGGCCGCCGCCGACGATCGCATTGCCGCCGTAGAAGCGGGCCGGCCGGTCGAAGATGTGCATGGAGCCGCCGCGGCCGCGGCTCGTACCGTTCGATTTGCCGTACATCTCCGCCATCAGCGGTCCCATGGCGATGCCGCGGGCCAGGGCGTGGCCGTGCTCGCGGTAGGTGGCGACGATGCTGTCGTCGGCCGACAAGGCGCCCATGACGCCGACGGCGTTCGCCTCCTCGCCGATATAGAGATGGAGGAAGCCGCGGATCTTCTGTTGGGTATAGAGTTCGGCGCACTTCTCCTCGAACAGACGGATGCGCAGCATCTGGCCCAGCAAATGGCGGGCGTGGGCGCGGTCGAGGTGCGGCTTGACGGTCATTTCTTCTCGTCGCTTTCCAGGGTCGAGATGTCGCCCTCGGGCAACCCGAGCTCGCGCGCCCGCAGCAGACGGCGCATGATCTTGCCGCTGCGCGTCTTCGGCAGATTGTCGCGAAAGGCGATCTCTCGCGGCGCCACGGCGGGGCCCAGGCGCCGGCGGGCATGGGCCATCAAGTCGCGTTCGAGCTCGGCGCTCGGCTCGCATCCGGCCTTGAGCGCCACGAAGGCCTTGATGGTGTTGCCGGCGACCTCGTCGGGCTTGCCGATGACCGCCGCCTCGGCGACCGCGGGATGTTCCATCAGCGCGCTTTCGACCTCGAACGGACCGACGAGGTGGCCGGCGGTCTTGATCACGTCGTCGGAGCGGCCGACGAACCAGTAGTAGCCGTCGCGGTCGCGCCGGGCGAGATCGCCCGTGAGGTACCAGCCGTCGGCGAAGCATTTGCGGTAGCGCTCGTCCTCTCCGAGATAGCCGCGGAACATCGAGGGCCAGCCTGCCCTGAGCGCCAATTCGCCGTCGGTATCCGGCGCGTCGATCACCCGGATGCCCTGCGCCGTGCGCTCGACGATGGCCGCCTCGATTCCCGGCAGGGGCTTGCCCATGGACCCTGGCTTGACAGGCAATGCGGCGAAGTTGGCGATCATGATTCCGCCGGTCTCGGTCTGCCACCAATTGTCGTGAAACGGCCGGCCGAAGGTCTGCTTGCTCCACACGACGGCCTCGGGATTGAGCGGCTCGCCGACGCTGGCGAGGAAGCGCAAAGAGCCGAGGTCGTATTTGTGCGCGACCTCCGCGCCCACCTTCATCAGCATGCGGATGGCGGTGGGCGCCGTGTACCAGACGCTGACCTTCTGCTTTTCGATGATCGAGTACCAGCGGTCGGCATCGAACTCCATCTCGTCGACGATGCTGGTGACGCCGCTGACCAGGGGAGCGATCACGCCGTAGGACATGCCGGTGACCCAGCCGGGATCGGCGGTGCACCAGAAGATGTCCTCGCGATGCAGGTCGAGGGCGTAACGGGCGGTCGCCGCCTGGGCCACCACGGCGTCGTGAACCAGGACCGCTCCCTTCGGCCGGCCGGTCGTGCCGCTGGTGAAGTGCATGAGGGCGCGATCCTCGCGCGATGTGGCGGCCGTCCGGTAGCGGTCCGAAGCCGCCT
This sequence comes from Reyranellaceae bacterium, assembly GCA_046349335.1. Taxonomy (GTDB): domain Bacteria; phylum Pseudomonadota; class Alphaproteobacteria; order Reyranellales; family Reyranellaceae; genus Reyranella. Next base: position 44,946 of record JAXMCO010000001.1, on the reverse strand, counting down.
TCGTGAGGCGGGGCAGGGACCGTATCCGCTCTCCTTCGTCCGCGGCCGTGCCGTCGATCAACAGCACCGTGCGCAGCATCGGCAGACGGTCGAGGATTTGCGCGACCTTGCGCTGGAAGAGCGTGCGCGTGGTGACCAGGCAGACGCCGCCGCCGATCTCGAGCCGGGCGCGAATCGGCTCCGGTCCGAAAGCGGAGAAGAGCGGACAGAAGACGGCGCCCCGCTTCAAGGTGCCGAGGACCGCCGAGTAGAAGGCCGGGACTCGTCCGCTCAGCGAGAACACCACCTCGCCCTGGCGCACGTCCAGCGCCTCCAGGACGTTGGCGAAGCGGCTCGCCGCGTCGTCGAGCATGGCGAAGCTGACGGCCGAGACTGCGCCATCGCGGCCGATGTGACGCAGGGCGATCCGCGCGCCATTGCCTTCGGCGACAGGGCGGCTCACGGCTTCGTAGGCAATGTTGAGGCCGCCGCCCGGCAGGCCGGCGAGCGTCCGGCGTTCCGCCGCCCAGTCGAAGGAGCGGCAGAGCGCGTCGTAGTCGCGAAGATTGGGAGCCACCCGCCAGTCGCTCGCCGACTTCTCGATGACCTCGAACATCCTGGAAGCCTATCCATTGCCCGGTAAGGCAACCTTGACCTGCCTCAATCGGCGGAAGCGACGGTCTCGATCGAGATCGACGCATGCCGTCCTCGGCGGGCCGAAGCCGGAAAGGTCACCTGATCATCGCTTCAGCAGTCGGCGCAGTGCGTCGAGCGATCGCGTATTGACGACGTCGGACGGCCCGAGCCAGCCGCGTCGCGCCTGATCGATGCCGAAGCGCAGGCACGTCAAGGCGTCGGTGGAATGGGCATCGGTCGAGACGGCGACCTTGACCCCGGCTTGGCGCGCGGCGTGCGCCTGGGCGTCGTCGATGTCCAGCCTGTCGGGTTCCGCGTTGAGCTCCACGTGACAGCCGAGCTCGCAGGCGGCAGCCAGGATGCGATCCATGTCGAGATCGCACGGCTCGCGCTCGCCGATCAGGCGCCCCGTCGGATGGCCCAGGATCGAGACGTTTCGGTTCCGCATGGCTCGGATCATGCGATCGGTCTGCGCCTGGCGCGGCAGGTCGAAGGAGGAATGGACCGACGCCACCACGACATCGAGCTTTGCCAGCGCCTTGTCGGGCAGATCGAGGGAGCCGTCCTTCAGAATGTCCACCTCGATGCCTTTGAGGATCGTGATGTCGTCGAGCTCGTCGTTCAGCCGGTCGATCTCGGCCGCCTGTTGCGCCAGGCGCGCCGCATCCAGACCATGGACCATCGCGATCCGCCGGCTGTGGTCGGTCAGGGCAATGTACTCGCGACCCAGCGCGCCGGCGGCCCGCGCCATCGCCTCGATATCGGCCGTGCCATCCGTCCAGGACGAGTGGACATGCAGATCGCCGCGAATGTCGGCCAGCGTGACCAGCCGGGGCAGCTTGCCGGCCTGGGCGAGAGCGATCTCGCCGCGATCCTCGCGCAGTTCCGGCGGAACGAAAGCCAGGCCCAGCCGGTCGTAGATCTCCTCCTCGGTGGCGCCGGCGATCCGCCGCGTGCCCGAGAACAGGCCGTACTCGTTGAGCTTCCAGCGGCGGCGCAAGGCGAGGCCGCGCAGGGCGATGTTGTGGGCCTTGGAGCCCGTGAAGTACAGCAGCGCCGATCCGTAGCTTTCGGGCGGCACCACGCGCAGATCGACCTGCAGGCCCGAGCGCAGCACCACTGCGGCGCGCGCCGATCCATGGGCGAGCACCTTGGCCACGTTCTCGTAGCGCAGGAACTTGGTCGCCATCCGCGCGCCGTCGCGGCCGCTGGCCAGAATGTCGAGATCGCCGACGGTATCGCGGCGGCGACGGAAGCTGCCGGCGGCGACGACGCGCGTTCCATCCTCCTCGAGATAGGCCAGCAGGGAGGCGGCCTCCGACTCGGCAAACGAAAGCTTGAAGCGCCGGGCGGCCGCCGGTTTGTCGAGGGCTTCCAGGAGCTTGCCGACGGTGGCCGGACCGAAGCCGGCGAGCTGGCCCAGGCTTCCTCGCTTCGCCGCCCGTCGAAGGTCGTCGAGCGTGCGCACCGCGAGCTTGTCGTAGAGGAGCTTCAGTCGCTTGGGGCCGAGGCCCGGCAGCGCCGCCAGGTCGCCGATCTGGCCGGGCACCTTCGCCTTCAAGGTGTCGAGGAGCCGAAAGTGTCCCGTCTCGACGATGTCGGCGATCTTGCCGGCGAGGTCCTTGCCGATGCCGGGCAGCTCGGTGAGATCGATGCCCTGCCCGAGCATCGTCGGGACGCTTTGCGCGAGACTCTCGACCGTGCGGGCGGCTCGCCGGTACGCGCGCACGCGGAAGGGATTCTCCCCTCGGAGCTCGAGCAGATCGGCGGTCTGGTCGAACATGGCCGCGATCTCTGCGTTCTGGATCGGCATGGCCGCAAGCTCCGCCGGACCGGGACAGCCGGCATTGATGTGCATCACGGACGACCCTCGGGCTTGACCGGGATCAAGGACCGGGTGCCGTCAGCCGGCGCTACATATGATCCTTTCGCAGAGGGCCGAGATGACACCTCCGGTAAGCCTGATGGTCCGCCTCGCCGCGGGCACGCCCAATGATGCTTTGCTGAAGCTGACGGCCGATATGGCAGCCCGCCTCGCGGCGGCCAGAGTGATCGGCATCAGCGCCCGCCAGCCCATGCCGATCTACGGCAGCCCGGACATGTACGCGCCGCCGGAGCTGTCGACCTGGGACAGCGAGCAGATCGACCGGGAGCTGAAGGCAGCGGAAAAGGAATTCCGATTTGCGCTCGAGGGCAAGGTGGCGGCGCTGGAATGGCGCTCGACGGTCGTCACCTACGGCTCGATCGCCGACTATGTGGCCGAGCAGATGCGAGCCGCCGACCTCCTGATCACCGGCGCTCACGAAGGCGGCGCCCTGCTCGACCGGTCGCGATACGTCAATGTCGCCGACCTGGTCCTGCGCGCCGGCAAGCCCGTGCTGGTCGCGGCGTCGAGCCAGGACAAGGTCGATCTGCGAACGGTCGTCGTCGGTTGGAAGGACACGCGCGAGGCGCGTCGAGCCGTGCAGGATGCCGTGCCGCTGCTCCGCCTCGCCGAGCGGGTCATCGTGGTCGAGATCGCGGCCACCGACGATCTCGCCGAGGCTCGCACCCGCACCCAGGATGTCGCCGACTGGCTGGTCAGGCATGGGATCGCGGCGTCGGCGCGTGCCGTTCCCGCGACGGCCGGCGAAGCCGTGCAGCTCCGCAACATCGCCAGCGACCTCGAGTTCGACGCCGGGCTTCTCGTCGGCGGCGCCTACGGCCATACCCGCTTTCGCGAATGGGTGCTGGGCGGAGTCACGCGGGACTTCCTGCTGCAACCGGTCCGCTGCTCGCTCGTCTCGCACTGACCGGCCGGCGCGCCGGCGCTGCCGCCGAGAAGCTGCTGCCGGGCAGCGGACGCGTCTCGAATCCCCCACCGCACGACGGCTAAGGGCATGTGACGAAATAATTGCTTCATCTTGCGAGATGATTGCGGTCGGCAAAGTTGTCATTCCGAGCGCAGCGACGGACCTTCAAGGCAGCAGGAAAGGTCCCTCGCTGCGCTCGGGAGGACAGAGTCCTTGTCGCGTACACCACGGGCCGATATCGGAATCTGAAGCACTTATTTCGTGACAGACCCTAAAGCGTGGGGCGAGAGGTTTTTGCGCGAATACGCGTTCCCCTTTCGCCGAATTCGTGGTCACAATGAGTCCTTGAGCTACCTCAAGTTAGGGTATGGCCGCTTCCCGCAGAGTGGCCCTTTCCAAGAGGGAGTGCCCAATGCCGTCCTGGCTTCAGATCACATTTCGCAACATCGATGCGTCTGCCACCGTCGAGGCGAGGATTCGCGAGCGTGCCCGCGAGCTCGAGCAGTTCTTCGATCGCATCGTGAGTTGCCGCGTCGTCATCGAGGCACCCAACCGGCGTCGTCACGGCGATCTGTTCCATATCCGCGTCGACCTCAAGATCCCGGGCAAGGAGATCGTGGTGAAGCGAGATCCGCCCGAGCACCATGCCCACGAGGACATCTACGTCGCGGTGCGCGACTGCTTCGACAGCGTGCGCCGACAGCTCGAGGATTACGTCCGCCGCCGGCGCGGCGACGTGAAGGCGCATGACATTCCCACCTATGGCAAGGTGGCGAGCCTCATGGCCGAGCGCGACTACGGGTTCATCGATGCGAGCGACGGCACCGAGGTCTATTTCCATCGCAATGCCGTCGCCAATGGCGGGTTCGACAAGCTCGTGGTCGGCGAGGAAGTCCGCTTCTCTCTCCATCCGGGGGAGGGCGAGAAGGGACCGCAAGCGAGCAACGTCGTCGCCATCGGCAAGCACCACTTGCCGCCCGCGTCGTGAAATCGTCGACGCCGCTTGACGGAAATCAAGCGCGGCGACGCGTCCAGGCCGCAGTCTCATGGCTCACCCGAGGAGCCACGATGACCACCACCGGACTCGACACCTTCGACACCACGATCCAGCAGACCAATCACTGGCTGAAGATCATGATGGGTGAGCTCGGCATCGACGATCGCCGGGCTGCCTTCAATTCCTTGCGCGCCGCGCTGCATGCCGTGCGGGACCGCGTCGGCCTGGAGAACGCCGTTCATCTCGGCGCACAGCTTCCGATGCTGCTGCGCGGCGCCTACTACGAAGGCTGGCATCCGGTCGGCACGCCGACACGCGAGCGCCACCTCGGCGATTTCGTCGACCATGTCGCCGCGCACCTTCCGCGTGGTGCCGCCGTCGGCGCGGGCGAGGCCGCGCGGGCCTGCTTTGCCGTGATGGAGCGCTGCCTCGATCGCGGTGAGCTGCGCAAGCTGCAGGGCTGCCTGCCGCACGAGGTGCACAATCTTTTTCCCGACTCGCTCGTGAGGCAGTGATCATGGCCAAGCGTCTCGTCAAGACCTGGATTGTCGTCGCCGATGGTGCGCGCGCACGCTTCTTCAGCCCGGACAAGGACCTGGCGAAGCTCGTGGCGACGGGGCCCGCCGATCTGGTGGCGCCGGCGAGCCGGCTGCGGCCGCGCGATCTCAAGAGCGACAAACCTGGCCGCGGCTTCAGCGCCTCGCGCAGCGGCGCACGGCACGCCTTCGAGCCGCCGCACGACTATCACAAGCTCGAGAAGCGCCGTTTCATGGCGATACTGGCCGAGGCCCTGGACGATGCCTGCGAGCGTCGCGCTTTCGATCGACTGATTCTCGTGGCGCCGCGTCGCAGCCTGGGCGAGCTGCGCGGTCTCCTGTCCAAGAAGGTCCTGGAAAGCCTGCATCAGGAAGTGGCCAAGGACCTGACCAACGAGCCGCCCAGCCGGCTTCACCGTCGGCTTCGACCGCTGCTGGGTGCGGTGGCACCGTCGTAGCGGCTGCCGTCAGTGCCGAGGCCGTCGCCGGCCGTCGGCGCGGCCGGAGCACCTGAGCGGCTCGCCTCGACCGGCGAGTGATCGGCAGCGCCGGGGCGCCAGTTCAGAGGATGCGGTCGAGCCCGGCGAGGTGCGCCTCCGGCCCCTGAGCGACGTCGTGGCGGAGGCGTGTCGCGTCGGCCGGCCGATGGTGCTGGGGCAGCGCGGTGAATGTTCGCGCTTGAGCCACTGCCGAGGGGCAGGCTATCCACCCTGCGCCGGCCCGCTCGGACCTCCGGCGGGGGCGCAGACACGCCAGGGATTCTCGTCATGCTTCGCAAACGCGACTTCCTCCGGTCGGCCGCGCTGGCCGCCGCCCTCGGCACGACGGGATCGGGCAGGCTGCTGGCGCAGGGCGGAAGCGACCGGCCGGGCTTCTTCAAGGCGAGGGACATCGCCGAGGCGGGCTTCATCTACGGCCTGCCGATCGTGATGAACTATGCCGTGATGTACGAGTTCGCCGTCGACCGCGGCTCCGGGCAGTACAAGGCGCCGTTCAACCAGATCAAGAACGAAGCCAGGGTCTTCACCTACAAGGACACGGCGGTCGTCACGCCCAACAGCGACACGCCCTATTCGCTGGCCTGGCTGGACCTGCGGGCCGAGCCGGTCGTCGTGTCGGTTCCGGCGGTCGATCCCCGGCGCTACTATTCCGTCCAGCTCTGCGACGGCAACACCTACAATTACGGCTACATCGGCCGTCGCGCTACCGGCAGCGACGCGGCGGACCATCTGGTTGTGGGGCCGGCGTGGGACGGCACGCCGCCGCCTGGAATCAAGAAGGTGTTCCGGTCGAGCACGCAACTCTCGATCGCCATCTTTCGCACCCAGCTTTTCGACCCGGGCGACATCGACAACGTGAAGGCGGTGCAGGCGGGCTACCGGGTGCGGCCGCTCTCCGCCTGGCTCGATCGGGCCCCGCCACCCGCCGCGCCGGCCCTCGACTTTCCCCGCATCGACAAGGGGCTGGTGAAGACCAACTTCTTCGACTACCTCGACTTCGCCCTCGAGCTCGCGCCTGCGCTGCCCAACGAGACGGAAATCCGCAGCCAGCTCGCCCGTCTCGGCATCGGGCCCGGCAAGACTTTCGCCTTCAGGGACCTGCCGATCGAGCAGAAGCTCGAGATCGCGCTCGGCATGAAGGAGGGCGAGCGCAAGGTCGACGAGGGCATTGCGCGCGCCGGCAAGGCGGTGAACGGCTGGCAGGTCAGCGGCCTGCCGGGCGACAGCGCGCACTACGACGGCAACTGGCTCATGCGCGCGGTCGCCGCGAAGGCCGGCATCTACGGCAACGATCCGGCGGAAGCCATGTATCCCCTGACCCGCACCGATGAGACCGGCCAGACGCTCGACGGCAGCAAGCACGCCTACACGCTGACCTTCGCACGCGATCAGCTCCCGCCGGTCAATGCCTTTTGGTCGATCACCATGTACGACGGCCGCACCCAGCTCCTGATCGAGAACCCGATCGACCGATACCTGATCAACTCGCCGATGCTGCCCGGCCTGAAGACCAACGCGGACGGCTCGCTCACGCTCTACATCCAAAACAGGCCGCCGGGTGCCGAGAAGGCGGCCAACTGGCTGCCAGCGCCGGATGGTCCGATCTTCATGGTCATGCGGCTCTACTGGCCCAAGGAGACGCCGCCCTCGATCCTGCCGCCGGGCGACGGAACGTGGCGGCCGCCCGGCGTCAAGCGCGCATCGTAGCGCCCGCTCGGCAAGGAGGGCTTGGCTCGGTCCCCGCCCGGGAAGCCACCCGGCCATGGGCGCGAAAACCTCGGTGTATGCGGTGTGTTCGGGCGGATGTCGGATGGCGTCGCCCGTCGAAGGTGTGTAGAGGGCGGCGTGGGTCGAAGGAAATCTCCGGGCCGATCTGCGGCTTTCGAGGAGGCCGCCGGTCCCGTGAGGAGAGGACAGCGATGCCGGACGACAAGAGGAATTCCTGGCTGGCGAGACTCTTCTGGATCGCGGCGTGCGGCAATGTCCTGCTTGTCCTGATTCCGGCCCTGGAAGAGTGGAGCCACCCGCGCGGTCAGTTCAGCGGCCTCGTCGTCTTCGGCCTGTTGGCGATCGTCTTGCTCCTGGCCGTGGTGATCGCGATCGTCGCGGCTTTCCGAACGCCCGTGGCTTACGGGATCGGCCTGGCGTTGGTGTGCGTGCCGCTGTGGTGGGCGGCCTGGGCCACCCTCGGGGAACTCGGTCGAGGGTGGTCGGCGCCGAGCCTCTCGGAACGGGACACCGGCCGTGGCTATTTCTCGGCGCCCGCCGACCGCGCCCTTGCCGAGGCCATCGTTGCCGGCGACGTCGCGAAGGTGGCATCGCTCGCCCCCGCGGCCAATCTCGGCGCGCAAGGCTGGGAGGGAATGACCTTCATGCGCCTGGCGTTGGAAGACGGGCAGGCGAACCAAGACATCCTGAGGATCCTGCTGCGCGCCGGCATCGATCCGGACCAGAGCTCCAGCCTGTTGTATCGGTCGATCCGCGAACGGCACGACGCGGCTCTTCTGCGCGTGGTGATCGACGCGGGGGTGGACCTCGGCAAGCACATGGGCCGGGGCCAATGGTTCCTGTTCGTCGGCGACGATTGGCCCGAGGGCCTCGCTCTGGTGCTCGATCACGGCGCCGATACGGAGGCGCGGGACGCGATGGGCTACACCGCCATCATGCGGGCGGCGCGGGCGCAGAGCTGGCCAACGGTCGAAGCGCTGCTGGCGCATGGCGCCCGGACCGATTCCGTCGGCAACGACGGCCTGCGATTGCGCGATCTGCTGTCGCAAGCCATCGCGAGCCCCCGCGGAGAAATCCCGCCGCGAATGACCGCGCTGCTGGCGAGCTTGCGTTGAGGCGCGCGCCGATGGACCGGCGCTGGAGCGTGCGTCGTGCGCGGCGCCGCTGCCGATCGGCGGAGGGCCGCAGGACCTCGCGCGCTGCTCGACCTTTCGGCAACGGCCTTTGCGCCATCCGCATGCGCCGGGGCGACGACCGCGATGGCGGCTATGGGCTACGCCACGGTCTCCAGCACCCGCTCGATCAGGGCCGCCAGCCGCGGGTAGTCGGCTTCCTCGTTGTAGGCGTGCGCCGAGAGGCGTAGCCAAAGGCTGCCGGCGATCGCATTGACCGGCGCGTCCGTGCCGGCTGCCAGCAGCCGGCGGCGGAGCGCGCGCGCCTGCTCCGGGCCGGCCGTTCCTGCCACCGGCAATCGGACAAGTCCCATCGCGCCCCGCATCTCGCGGGCCGCCCCGACCTCGGTGCCGAGCCGCGCCGCCACCGCGTCGGCGCCGGCGGCCGCCAGCGCCGCGTTGCGCGCCATCAGCGTCGTGCCGCCCAATCGTGCAAGGAAGTCGAGGGCGGCCGGCAACGCCAGAAAGGCGCTGGGATCGTCGGTGCCCGTCCAGTCGAACTCGGCGAGGAAGCCCTGCTCGAAGCCGTGCGAGATGGTGACGGGGTGCAGGCCGGCCTGCCGGTCGCGCCGGACGTGCAGGAAGGCGCTGCCCTTGGGCGCCATCAGCCACTTGTGGCAATTGCCGACATAGTAGTCGGCCCCGAGTGCGGCCAGGTCCAACGGCACCTGGCCCGGCCCGTGTGCGCCGTCGACCAGCACCGGCACGCCGCGCGCCTGGCAGCACGCCACCATGTCGGCGATCGGCAGCACCAGGGCGCTGGCCGAGAAGATGTGGTCGAGCACGGCGAGCCGGGTGCGCGGCCCCAGCGCCTTGTCGAGGCAGGCGAGGACCGCCGTGCGATCGGGGCGCGGAAAGGGCAGCTCCGCCACCACGAGCCGGGCGCCGCGTTGGGCTGCGACATGACGCATGGTGTTGCGCACCGCGTTGTAGACGTGGCCCAGGCACAGTATTTCGTCGTCGGGCACCAGCGGCAGCGAGCGCAGCACGGCGTTGCAGCCCATCGTGGCGTTGCTGACGAAGGCGAGGTCCTCGCCGTCGGCGCCGACGAACTGGGCGAGGCGGGCCGCGGCGGCGCGCAAGGCAGCCGGCAGTTCCTGTGCGAAGAAGCGGGTCGGTTGCGCCTCCATGCGCTGGCGCCAGGCGTCCTGCGCTGCCAGCACCGAGCGCGGCGTGGCGCCGTAGGAGCCGTGATTCACGGTGAGGAAATCGTCCGCGAGGACGAACTCGTGTCGCACGGCAGCGCCGAGCGGCGAGAGGGCAGGGGTCATTGCAGGGGTCATTGTCAGCATCGGACTGGCTCGCTGCGCAAGCGGGCGTAACGCCTGTCGCTAGCGCGCGCCGACTCGGGCGCCTGCGGCGATTGCTTCCGAGGGCGTGAGACCGAAGGAGGTGCGGAAGGTTCGGCTGAGGTGCGCCGTATCGGCGAAGCCCGCATCCAGGGCAGCCGTCCGCACCAGCTCGCCGGCGGCGATCCGGCGCGCGGCGTGCTGGAGGGCCGACCATCGCTTGAAGCGGCGAAAGGTGAGCCCGGTCGCCGCCTTGAACGCCCGTAGTGCGCGGGTTCGCTCCATCTTCAAGCGATGCGCCAGCTCGAGCTGGGACAGGCGCAGCATCGGTTCGGCGACGATGGTCTCGATCGCGACATCGAGCGGCCGCGGGATCGGCGTCGATCCGGACGACAGTCGATCGCGCAGCTCGGCCTGGGCGCCGGATTGCTGGAAGAGGGCGCCGACGGCGATCTCGCCGAGCCGCCCCTGCAGCCGCCGGGCGCACGGGAAATTGTCCGGCCAGGTCAATCCGTCGAGATAGATCACGTTGAGGCCGCCCTCGGCGCAGACGACCTCGTGCTCGACACCGGGCCGGATGAACAGGACGTCGCCCGTGATCCGCTCGCCGGCGCCGATCGCCGAAACCGATCCGCGCCGCCCGGCGATCACGCAGGGGGCGGGATTGCAATGCGGGGCGAGGTGCTCGACATCCACCGAGAACACGGAGGCGGGAATCCGGAGCCCGGCGCTCGACATCGAGGGACTATCGTCCGCACGTTTGTTCAACGCAAGCGCGCCCGCCGAGGCGTATACGGCGCGAAGAAGAAAGGCAGAGGGAGGAGAGGGGCGTGGACGAGCGGAGCCGGCTGACGATTGCAGCGAGAAACAAGGAAAACTATCTGAAGGCCAAAGCGGCCTTCAACGATGGCGATATGGCCGGCTGCATGCGCTACTACGCGCCCGACCACAGCATCCGGTCGCGCGATGTCGGGCCTGGACGCCAGCATATCGAGCGATTCCTGTCGTCGATGCGCGAGAGCTGGCCGGATCTCGCGATCGTCGTCGAGCATGCCGTCGCGGAGGACGACTGGGTCGCGGGGCGCTGCACGACGACGGCGACGCACGCCAGGACGGTGATGGGTGCGGCGCCAACCGGCCAGCAGGTCCGAGCGACCTTCTGGGACATGCATCGCTTCGATGCGGAGGGGCGCATCGTCGAGACCTGGAACCTGATGGACAACCTCGCCATCCTGCAGCAGCTCGGGCTGATTCCGATCTCGCCGACGTGAGGGTGTGGCGATCGCATCGCTGTCCCAGTGCCCCGTCGAACGCGACCTGGCTGGAGATCGAAAAGCCGACGGTGTGCGGCGCGAGTGGATTGTCGCGATTGGCGTCGGCACGACAATCGACCGGGATTATTGGCCGGCGAAGGTCCGTCCTGCGCGGGAAGGGCGGCGACCGGTCGGCGATTTGACAAGCGTTCCGGCCGTCGGGAAGGTCGCGGCATGGAGTACGGCATCAATCTGGCCACCGCGGCCGATTCATGGAAGGTGGTGAAGCGCGCCGAGGCGCTGGGCTTCACCCGCGCCTGGTTCTACGACACGCAATTGCTCAACGCCGAGATCTTCGTCGCCATGGGCGCGGCGGCGGTGACGACGTCGCGGATCCGCCTGGGCACCGGCGTGCTGATCCCGTCGAACCGCATCGCGCCGGTCGCGGCCAGCGCGCTCATGTCGCTCAATGCACTCGCACCGGGGCGCATCGATTTCGGCATCTCGACCGGCTTCACCGCCCGGCGCACCATGGGCCTCGGGCCGGTCCGGCTCGCCGACATGCGGCGCTACATCGAGCAGGTGCAGCGGCTGATCGCCGGCGAGACGGTGGAATGGGAGATCGAGGGCGCCCGGCGCAAGATGCGGTTCCTCAGCCTCGATGTCGGCGTGGTCGACAACCGCGATCCGATCCCGCTGCACATTTCCGCGCTCGGCCCGCGCGCCCGCGCGCTGACCGCCGAGCTCGGTGCCCACTGGATCAACGCCGTCGGTCCGCTCGATGCGGCGAAGGCCGCGGTTGCCGCCATGCAGGCCGCCTGGCGCGAGGCCGGCATCGACCCGGCGACGCGCATCGTCACCGCGTTCTGCGGCGGCTGCGTGCTGGCCGAGGGCGAGGCGTTCGACAGCCCGCGCGCCCGCGCCCAGGCCGGCCCGCACGCGACCGTCGCCTTGCACAATCTGGTCGAGGCCGAGCAGTTCGGCAATTTCGGCCGCAGCGTGCCGCCGGCGCTCGTGCCTCTGGTGGAGCAGTACCGGAAGATCTACGAGCGTTACGAGCCGGCCGATGCGCGCTATCTGGAGAATCACCGCGGCCATCTGATGTTCCTGCGTCCGGAGGAGCACCAGGTTTGCACCCCCGAGCTGATTCGCGCCGTCACCATCACCGGCACCCGGCAGGCGATCCGCGACCGCCTGCGCGAGCTGCAAGGGGCAGGCTACACCGACTTCTCGATCCACATTCGCCACGGCCATCCCGAGATGCTGGAGGAATGGGCGGAGGTGATCGCCGGCGTCTGAGGCGTTGCGCGCGGCGCGACCGCTTTCGCAAGGCGTGGCTCCGGTTTCGGTCCGAGAGGGGCGATAGAGTCCGCCCGGCTCTCGTCATCGTGCGGCTTCTTGGACGATTCGCGAGGTCATGAACCACCATCGACGACCTCGGCCGTCCTGAACTACTCTCGTCCTGAAATGGTCGGCGGACGGCGAGAAGGCCGGCCGTCGGACGACAGCCACATCCTTCGTGACAGGAAAATCGCATGACCAGCACTTGGCGCGCCGATCCGCTCGTTTGGGGCCGCGGCCCGACCGTCCTCGAGGTGTTCCTCGAGCCGACCTGCCCGTTTTCGGTGAAGGCGTTCGGCAAGCTCGACGCGCTGCTCGGCCAGGTCGGAAAGGACCGCCTCACCGTCAAGCTGCGCCTGCAATCGCAGCCCTGGCACATGTACTCGGGCGTCATCGTGCGCTGCATACTGGCCGCCTCTACCTTGGAAGGTGGCAAGGCGGCCGCGAAATCGGTCATGGCGGCCGTCGCCGCGCATCGCGAGGAGTTCGAGTTCGATCGGCATTGCGGCGGGCCCAACCTCGAGACGACGCCCAACCAGATCATCCGCCGCATCGAAGGCTACAGCGGCGTCGCGCTTGCCGCGGCCTTCGCCATCCCCGACCTCGACCGCGAGATAAAGTGGCATTGCAAATATGCCCGGCAGAACGGCATCCACGTGTCGCCGACCTTCATGATCGACGGGCTGGTGCGGGCCGACATGAGCAGCGGCGATTCCGTCGCCGATTGGGCGTCTCGCCTGTCCGCGTGATCCGACCGGGTGGCGCCGGCACTCGGTCGGGCGATCGCGCGTCCATGCCGCCGCCCACCGCCGGCTTCTTCTCCATGTTCCGGCGCATTGCGACCGTCGAGCCGTCGCGCCTGCCGACTGGCGTGTACAACGCCGCGCTGCTGTCGATTTGCGGTAAGCGCTCGATGCCTCGTTGGCGCAGGCAGGCACTCGCTGGCCGGTCGGCGACGGGGCCGTGTCGGCCGAGCAGAGCTTCTCGCGACTCCGGTAGGATGGTAGCCTGCGCGCTCGTTCCACGACTTCATCCGCGGAACGTCAAACAAGTCGAAGAAAATCGAATCGGGAGGAATGGATGATCTCGACCAGTCGTCGCCGGCTGTTGGCCGGCGCTCTTGCGGGAGCCGTGGCGGCACCGGCGATCGCCCGACTGGGCACCGTCGGCGCGCAAAGCGCTTGGAAGCCGGACAAGCCGATCACCATCTACAATCCGTTGGCGGCGGGCGGTGTCGCCGATGTCCATCTGCGCTTCCTCGGCGAGCGGCTGACGCGCAAGTGGGGCCAGCAGGTGATCGTCGACGTGAAGGCCGGCGCCGGCGCCACGCTCGCCGCGGCGCAGATGGTGAACACCAAGCCCGACGGCTACACCATCGCCTGCATGACCATCAACAGCCTGCGCTACCCGCACTACCAGAAGGCCAACTGGCATCCATTGCGCGACTTCGCCTACATCACCGGCCTGTCGGAATTCACCTTCGGCGTCGTGGTCAAGGCGGGCGCGCCCTACAAGACGATGCTGGAGCTGATCGATGCCGGCAAGCGTCAGCCCGAGAAGCTGAACTACGGCACCTCGGGCATCGGCGGCACCGGCCATCTGCTGATGCTCGAGACCGAGCAGGCGACCGGCGCGCGCTTCACGCACATCCCCTACAAGGGCGGTGCGGAGTGGATGCCGGCCTTGCTCGGCGGGCACATCGATTTCGTGCCCGATGGCGCGCAGTGGGCGCCGTTCGTCGAGAACGGGCAGGCGAGCTTGCTGGCGATGGCGACGGAGAAGCGCTTCGGCAAGTATCCCGACAAGCCGACCCTGGTCGAGATCGGGATCAATGCGGTGGCCGTCAGCCCCTATGGCCTGGTCGGCCCCAAGGACCTGCCCGAGCCGATCGTCTGGGCCCTCCATGAAGCGGTGACCGAGGCGATGGCCGACCCCGGACACCAGCCGTTGCTCGACAAGTTCATCCAGGAGCCGTGGCGCAAGACGCCGACCGAGTATCGAGCCTTCGCCGAGAAGTACTACGTCGACGTGAAGCCGATGCTGATCAAGGCCGGGCTGGCTCAATCGTAGCTGCTCGAAACGGATTGTCGCGAGGCGCGCGCTCGAGCCCTTGGTTCCTGCGGTCGTTGCCCGTCGATAGGCGGCGTCGGCGCGCTCCCTGTCGGCCTCGGGCGTCGCGTCCGTCGTCCGGCCGGCCTCGTCGGATCGATCTGGAGTGAATATGGGCTTCGGTGGAGCGGCGACGCGAGAGAACCGAAAATCCGCCCGATGGCTGGGCCGTCGCTCGAGGCGCTGGTGCGCGACGATCGGCACTGGTCCAGCAACGACCACGCCGCCGTCGGTGGCCGAGTTCTCGGCGATCTGGCGCGTCGACGCTTCCAGCGCGCGCTTCAGCACCTGGATGCCAGTCCGCTCGTCGCCTTCGCTCGCTGTCTCCTCCCGCTCTTCGTCTTCCTGACCGCCTCACAGGAGACCTGCGCGACCGAGCCCGAGGATGCGGCGAAGAATGTGACCGTGCAGGATGCGACGATCGCGGCGTTCTGGGCGCTCGGCATTGGGGGCGACCGTATCCCAGGCAGTAGAGCGGTTGCGGTCGTCGTCGCAGCGCGAGTGCCCCGGCACCGACGGTCTCGGGCGGTTGAGAGGCATCCTGACCAGGGAGGGCATGATCCGGGCTCTTTCCGAGAGCGGTTCCGACACCCCCGTTGTCGATGTCACGAAGCGCAACGTGACGACCGTGAACGGCCGCGCGCCGCTCGGCGAGGCCGTCGCCAAGCTCCAGGGCAGCCGCCAGCCGCTGATTGGCGTCGTTGACGACGAGGATCGGGTCGTCGGCATCGTCACGCTGGAGAATTTCGCGGAGTACCTGATGGTCGCGCAGGCCAGCGGGGGGAACGAGGACTTAGCCCGCCTTTCCCGGATAGCTCATCGAACCGGCCCTTGCCGAGGGCCTTCAAGCCATGTGCGTCCGGGCATGACCGGGATGGCTGGATGGCCAGGGCGATTGGACTATAGTGGCGGCAGTCGAGAGGAGGCGTCGAGGAGACGTCGATCGATGGTGAGCAACGACGTAGGCCACGAACCACCGAGCGCGGAGGTGGACTACACCGCGTTGCCGGTCGGGGCGCGGATCGGTCGATTCCAGATCGCGGCGATTCTGGGTCAGGGCGGCTTCGGCATCACCTACCGCGCGCGCGACGAGCAGCTCGGCCGCGACGTCGCCATCAAGGAATATCTGCCGGTGTCTCTGGCCATCCGCCAGGATGGCGTCACGGTGCTGCCACGCTCGACCAAGGTCTCGGAGGATTTCACCCGCGGCCGCGCGCGCTTCGTGGCCGAAGGCCAGACGCTGGCCAGCCTGCATGACACGCCAGGGATCGTGCGCGTCTTCGATTTCCTCGAGCTCAACGGCACCGCCTACATCGTCATGGAGCTGGTCCGTGGCGAGACGCTGGCGGCCCGCCTCGGGCGGCAGGGCAGGCTCGGCGCCGCGGAGGTCGACGCGCTGCTGTGGCCGCTGCTCGACGGGCTGCAGCAGGTGCATGCGGCGGGCTTCCTGCACCGCGATATCAAGCCGGCCAACATCCTGCTGCGCGAGGACGGCAGGCCGACCCTGATCGACTTCGGCGCGTCGCGCGCGGCGATGGCCGACCGCTCGACGCCGATGACGGCGATCTTCACCCCGGGCTACGCCGCGGCCGAGCAGATGACGGCGGCCAAGCAGGGGCCGTGGACCGACATCTACGGCCTGTCGGCGACGCTCTATCACGCGATCGCCGGCGTGCCGCCGCCCAGCGCGATCGAGCGGATCCTCGACGACGCCTGGACGCCGCTGGCCAAGCTGGCGCCCGCCGGCTTCTCGCCGCGCCTGCTGAGCGGCTTCGATGCTGGCCTCGCCGTGCGTGCCGTCGAACGCCCGCAATCCATCGCCGGCTGGCGCGGCCTGCTCGCTCTGTCCAAGGCGGCAGCCGCCGATCCGACCCGGCGGGCGGAGCCGCCGGCCACCGTGCGGTCGTCGCGCGGCGCCGCGCCGAATCCGGCACCGGCGGCTTGGGTGCCGCCCGCAGCGACACCCTCGGTTCCCGGCCCGATCCCGGCCGTCGGCACGCCGGCGGCCTCTGGCTCGGCTGTCGCCCTGCCCGCGGCGCGCGTGGGCGGTCGGGTTGCCGTGTACGCGGGCATCGCAGTCGCCGCGCTGCTGCTGGCCGGCGGCAGCTACATGCTGATGCGGCCCGCCGCGCCGTCGACCTCGGGGTCCACGCCGGTCGCCTCCTCGCAGAGGCTCGAGGACATGAAGGTCGAGGATCTCGAGCGCGTGCTCGCGGAGCGTCGGGCGGCGGAGGCCGCGGCAGCGGAGAAGCGTCGGGCCGAGGATGAGGCCCGGCGCAAAGCCGACGCCGATGCCACCGTCAAGCAGGCCGCCGATGCCGAGGTCGCCAAGGCGGAGGCGGCACGCCAGAAGGCCGAGGCCGAGCTGGCGACGCTCAAGGCCGAGCTCGAGGCGCGCCGCCTCGCCGAGGAGACACAGACGCGAAAGGCCGAGGCCGAGGCTGCCCAGCGAAAGGCCGAAGCCGAGGCGGCTGCGCTACGCGAGGCCGAGGCGGAGGCCCGTCGAAAGGCGGCGGTCGAGGCAGAGACCAAGCGGCTCGCTGACGAGGCGCTGGCTCGCGCGCAGGCCGAGCGGCAGAAAGCCGACGAGGAGGCGCGCCAGAAAGCCGCCGATGCGGAGAAGGAGAAGGCTCGCGCGACGGCCGCGCAGGTCGCCGAGGCCGAGAGCAAGGCCAAGGCCGACGTGGAGGCGGAGAGGAAGGCGGCCGAAGCAGCCGAGGCCGGGCTGCGCCTGGCGGTGGCCGACCGTCAGCGCCTGCAGGTGGCGCTGACCGCGCTGGGTTTCGACACGCGCGGGAGCGACGGCGCATTCGGGCCGCGCAGCCGCGAGATGATCGCGGCGTGGCAGAAGGCCCGCAGCCTGCCGGCCACCGGGTTCCTGACCGCGCCCCAGCGCGACTCTTTACTGCGCGAGGCGGCTGCCGCACTGCAGAAATACGACGACGATCTGAAGAAGAGGGAAGACGAGGACAAGAGGAAGGCCGAGGAAGCGAAACGGAAGCCGGCGGTCGCGCCTCCGGCCGAGAGCGCGCCGGGGCCGGCGATCGTGCCGCCTGGCCGCAGGCTCGACATCAGGTGGACGTCGACCTCGAGCGGGTGCCGCATTCGTCCGCCGAGCTGGAGCGCCGAGTCCGGAAGCCGGACGATCACGTTCTACGATACCCTGCTCGGAAAAATTGGCGTTCTGCCTCTTGCCCGCGACGGTAGCTTTCAAGGCAGCTTCTCGGACAGTGCCGTGAGCGGCACGGCGCCGGGAAGCATCAGATTGAGGAAGAGCGACTGCGAGTTCGTCGGCGTGATTGCCGGGTAGAATGGAGGGGAAGGCGATGAAGGTGACGAAGACCTTGGCGATTGTCGCGCTCTCCGGCTTGCTCGCCTTGAACGCCGGTGCGCTGGCTCAATCCGGCACCTCGGTGAGGTTCACGCTGCAGGGGATCGCGTCGAATGCCGGCGTTTGCGACAAGAGCGCGACCTTCACCGCCGAGATCTATCCGGACAAGTTCGTCTTGAATACATCGACGGCCAAAGAAACGATGCCCGCCAACGCCGAGGGGATTTTCTCGAAGGAGTACCGGGCATTCACCGGCAGCAACAACGCAAGGTTCCGCACCGAAGGCAGCCTCAAGACGCGCAAGATCAGGCACACGAACCTGGGCGGGATCCAGTGTACCTGGGAAGGATCGTTCTAGTGGGCTGGAACGAAGCCTATCTCGGCCGGCGATAGGTTCTTCTCTGTCAGCGCGGCGTGACGTCGAGTGTCGCTGCGCGGTGCGGGCGAGCCCCAAACTCGATCTCATATGGATCGGCCGAAGGGCGAGACGATGAAGCCGTCGGCGCGAGCGAAGCGCAGGAGCGGGGGCTGCACGAGATCGAGTGGGAGCGCAACCGCCGGGGTGCACGTGCGCCGCTCAATCGCAACTCAGGCGCAATTGCGCAGACATCTTCGCGTTCGGTGCGTCGCTTTGGCCACCGGGTCGCCCTTGGAATCGTCGGGCACATCGCTCAAGTGAAGATGTATGCCGATCTTCACCGTCTATGATGGTTCCGACCCGACCAAGCTTACCGCTGCTCTGCTGGCACCTGCCTCGGGCATAACGATCGGCAACGTCGCCTTGCGTGCGTCGGGCGCGGAGGCTGTCGGTTTCTACGACGGGTCGCTTGCGGCGCTCGGCATCGGCGCCGGCCTGTTGCTCACCTCGGGAACCATTCCAGGAACGTCGAACACGATAGGCTGGTTCGGTCAGGACAATAGCGGCATCAGCGGCTTCGCGAACGGCGACCCTAGCATCGACGCGGTCGTCAATACCGTGTTCCAGACCCAGTCCTACGACGCCACGACGGTGTCGTTCGATTTCGTCGTGGCCGACCCCGCGGCCACGTCGATCAGTTTCGACCTGGTGTTCGGTTCGGACGAGTTCCCGGAGTGGGTCGATCAATTCGTCGACTGTGCTGTCGTCATCGTCAATGGCGTCAACTACGCCTTGTTCAACCACGATCCAAGTCACCCGCTCAGCGTCGTCAGCGCCAATCTTGCCGCGGGTTACTTCCAGGACAACGCTGGCAACGCGCTGCCGATCGAGTATGACGGCGTCAGCCATGTCCTGAAGATCGTCGCGCCGATCGTCTCGGGCGTCGCCAATCACATCGAGATCGGCATCGCCGATACCGGCGACCACATCTACGATAGTGGCCTGTTTCTCGCCAACCTGTCGGCAGGCAACATTCCCGGATCGGGTGTCGTCATCACGACGCCGACCCCGTGCACGGATGGCAGCGACAACGTGAGCGGGACGTCCAAGGACGAGTACTTCGACCTGCTGGGCGGCGACGATACGTGCTACGCGGGTGGAGGCGACGATATCGTCGATGCCGGCAGCGGCAACGACGTCGCATATGGCGGTAGCGGCGCGGACCAGCTCAAGGGCGGTGCAGGCAACGACCTCCTCGACGGCGGTGATGGCATCGATACGGCAGTCTATGCCGGCGCCAGCGGCGCTTACGTCATTGCCGTCGCCGGTAGCGGCTTCGCGATCACGGACACAGGCCCGACCGGCGAGGGCACCGATACTTTGGTGAGCGTCGAGCGGGTCAAGTTCGACGACGGGCTGTTTGCGCTGGGCGCCGGTGGCGTGCTGACGCCGGTCGTCGATCCCGCAATGCCGCCGGCCAACACGCCGGGCTCGGTCGTGATCAGTGGCATCGGCTCGGCCGGCAAGAAGCTCACCGCGTCGGCGAGCGATCCCGACGGAATCTCGACGCCGGTCGCCTGGCAATGGCAAGTCTCGGATGACAACGGAGTGACGTGGACCGACGTCGGCACCGGAACGAGCACTTACACGATATCGAACAACGACGTCGGCCGGTCGGTTCGGGTTCTCGCCACCTATGTCGACGATGGCGCCCATCCGGAGTCCTTGACTAGTACGCCGAAGACGATCCTGGAATCGAAGAGCGGCGATCTGATCGTCACCTTGATGCATCTAGTTGCCCCGACGGGAGCGAGCGTTGTCAATCCCCTGACGACGCTCGTGCAGGCGGCCGTCGACCTGGGCGTGACGCCCAACGTGGCTGCGCTCGGCATCAAGGCAGCCCTGGGGCTTTCCAATGCAATCGATCTCGGGTCTTACGATGCCTATGCCGTCCTGCAGGCGCACCCGACCGATTCGGTGGCGCTCGCGGTCGAGAAGGTCGCGGTCCAGGTTGCCATCCTGACGTCTCTTTCAGACGACGATACCGGGGTTGGCCTCGCCCTGGCGTTGCTCAATGCGTCGGCGGTCGGCCAGGCGCTCGATCTGGCCAGCGCCAACGACTTGTCGGCCATTCTGGGCATCGACATTGCGGGACTGGACAAGCATCAGTATCCACAGCCGCTACGCGAGATATTCGACCGCAACAAGAGCTTGTCGGACGCTATCGCCGACGGTGCAACGATCGATGCCATCGAGGCCGAGTGGCAGGATTTTCTCAGCATCCAGCAGGGCATCGCCTCGACGTCGATCGCCGACCTGAGCATCCACGTCAATCAAGCGCCGACGGGCAGCGCGTCGGCCGCCTTGGCCGACGGGACGAGCAATACGGACTACAGTGTTGCTGTCGCCGATCTGCTCCAGGGCTTTAGCGATCCGGAAGGCGACACACTAAGCATCACCGGGCTGGGCGCAGACAAGGGCTCGGTGATCGACAATGGCGACGGTAGCTTCACCATCGTTCTGGCGCCCGGCTATGTCGGCCCGGTAGAGCTGTCGTACTTCGTCGTCGATGGCCTGGGCGGCAGCGCTCCGGGCAGCCAACTTTTTGTCGTCGCACCGGAGCCCATCGCGCCGACCGTGACCATCTCGCCTGTCTCGGCAGTCAAGCCGGAGGGCAATGCGGGAACAGCGGCGTTCGCGTTCACGGTGACCTTGGATCAGGCCTCGGGCTCGACCCAGACAGTGGCCTGGTCGGTTGCCGGCTCGGGTGCCAACCCGGCGAGCGTTGCCGATCTGGCAGCCGGTGCACTCGACGGAGGCATCCTGACATTCGCTCCCGGGGAGACCAGCAAGACGATAGCGATCGACGTTCTGGGTGATGCGACGGTGGAAAGCGACGAGAGCTTCGTCGTGACGCTCGAATCCCCGTCGGCGGGACTCGTGATCGGTGCCGCGTCGGCGATCTGCACGATCCTGAACGACGACGCGTCGGTGTCGCTCGCCGCGCTGTCTGCGGTGCAACCCGAAGGCAACGGCGGGACGACGTCCTTCGCCTTCGTGGCGACGCTGACCGGCGACAGCTCGGTGTCGCACAGCGTGTCCTATGGCGTGACCGGCTCGGGCGCGGTTCCGGCAAGTGCTGCGGACTTTGCCGGCGGCGTGCTGCCCGCCGGCGTTTTGACGTTTGCGGCGGGCGAGACGAGCAAGACGATCACGGTGAAGGCAAATGGCGATATGGTTGTTGAGCCTGACGAGGGCTTCGTCGTCACCCTGGCGAATCTGTCGGCGGGGCTCTCGCTCGCGACGGCAAGCGCCGGCGGGGCGATCCTCAACGACGATCTCAAGCTGCACGACGACGCCTATGTGATCCTGCAGAGCCACTCGTTGTCGACGGCGGCGGCAATGGGCGTGCTGGCCAACGACGAGAGCACGCCACCCGTGACAGTGGCACTGCAGGCGGGAGCGGCGAACGGCCAGCTCCAGGTCTCGGCAGATGGCGGATTCGCCTACGTGCCGAATGCCGGGTTCCACGGCATCGACGCCTTCAGCTACCACGCTTCGGGGGCGAACGGTGGGGCGGGCGACGACCAGGCCGTGATCTACGTCGTCCCGGTGCAGACCGGCGCGACGACAACGCTCGACCTGCTGGCGCTCGATCCCGACGAGCAGATCGCGGCTACTTATGCGGCTTTCTTCGGCCGCGCCGCTGATGCTGCCGGCTTCCATTTCTGGGTCGGCGAGTTCAACAGTGGGCTGCCGATTCAAGGCCCGGCGATGCTGTTCGCCAACATCGCGAGCTCGTTCGGCGTCAGCAGCGAGGCCAAGGCGCTCTATCCGTTCCTCGTCGATCCGTTCGGTGCCACCGACAGCCAGATCGGCGCCTTCATCGACTCGGTCTACAACAACCTGTTCAACCGCGGCTCGGACGCCGCTGGCCTTGCCTACTGGACAGGCCAGACCAAGCAAACATTGCAGGCCGGCCAATTCGTCGGCTCGGTGCTGGTCGACATCATGAGCGGCGCCCAGGATACTGCCGCCGGTAAGGACATCACGACCTTGATGGGCAAGGTGGCGGTCTCGCTCGCCTACGTGCACGAGCAGGACGATCGCCACACGGCGTGGACTGGCGGGAGCGACCTCACGGCGGCGACGAACCTGATGCACGCCGTGACCGGCGATCCGCTGAGCGTGCTGACTGGCGTGAAGAGCGCCGAGCTGCTGATCGCAGCGCACGCCTGACGGCGCGGCGCGAACGGCGAGGTCGTCCGCGAACGGATCGTGGCGTCAGCAGCGGCGGCGGGCGTCGCAAGGAATGCGCTCGATCTCGGGCGCCAACCATACTCCGGGCTTTCGCCCGTGCGAGCCTCTATCCGACGCGGCGTCACAATCCGCGGTCCAACGCGGTTCTGCGCTTGGCTCTCGCACGAGCGATCGCGCACGCTCTGCTTCAGTGCCCTCGCCGCGGCAAGGATCGGCGCAGGAAGCGACGAATGTCGGTATCAGGTTGAATCGAGCAAAGCGGGAGCCGTCGCGGCGTAGCGATTGGATTCGTGACATCGAGTTCGACGGCCAAAGGACGCAAGCTCGCTTCACCGGCGGCAAGGCGACCGTGTACGCGCCGCGACAACGACCGGGCGCACCGATTCCGCCCGCTTGCCGATGCAGCGGGCTGGCTTGCGTCCCCGAGGCCGTCGCTCGAACGCGACGTCGCCGCGATGGGATCGCGTTCGGCAGGCTCGCCTATCCGATCGGGCGACGTGGCTACCGCACGGCCACCGCGCCGTCAGGCCTTCACGTATTCCAGGCGGAAGCCGTCGCCCCAGCGCTTGACATGGCCGACCGAGGGCGACGGGAAGTGCATGGTGCAGCACAACGTGTCGGTGTCGCAGTAGCGTTCGAGAAAATTGCGGCGCGTCCGGATGGCCTGGTCTCGGTCGGTGTCGACGCGCATGACCAGCTCGGGATAGCGGGCCTGGATCGGCGAATGGATCAGATCCCCGGTGAACACCGCGGCGTCGGAGCCCTTGCCGGCGCAGACCGCGAAATGGTCCGGCGTATGGCCCGGGGTCGGGCTCAAGCGGACATGGTCGTTGAGCGCATGATCGCTGCTGACCAGCTCGGCCCGGTTCGCCTCGATGATCGGCAGCACGCTGTCGGTGATCTGGTCGAGCGGCGTCTTCTGATGGATCTCGCTCCAGTAGGTGTATTCCTTTCTCGAGAACAGGTAGCGCGCCTTGGGAAAGGTCGGCACCCAGCGGCCGTTCTCCAGCTTGGTGTTCCAGCCGACGTGATCGCCGTGCAGATGCGTGCACATCACGAAGTCGATGTCGTCGACGCCGAGGCCGGCGGCCTTCAGCGCATTCATCCAATTGGGGTCGGTCTTCTTGTTCCAGGTCGGCCGGAGCGGGAAGTTCTTGTCGTTGCCGATGCAGCTATCGACCAGGATGTTGTGATGCGGCGTCTTGACGACATAAGACTGGAAGCACAGCACGACGTTCCCGGTCGCGCTGTCGTAGCCGCCGGGCGCCAGCCAGTCGAGGTTCTCGCCGAGGGTTTCCTTCGACAAAGTCGGCAGGAAGTCGAGCATCGGCGTGAAGCCGGCCTCCTGCTCGACGATGCGATGGATGGTCATGTCCTTGACGGAAAAGCTGGTGCGCATGGCTCGCGTCTCCTCACCCGGGGGCTATTCGAATTGGCGGGACGATCGTAGCCCAGCCCGGAGCCGATGACGAACGGCGCGTTCGGCAAGGCGCGTGCTGCATCGCGGCCGCGACGTCACGCGCGTGGCGTCGCCGGTTCGGCAGGGCCGGCGGCGGACGCGGCCCAGGGGGACGACCAGCAGCGAAGACGTCGACGCTCGCGAGCACCGCCGGACTCGGCGACGGCTTCGCAGGCCGGAAGTGCGGATGCGTCGACTGTCCTCGGCATCGGTTCGAGTATGGCATAGGCTGACGTCGGAAAGGCCGGGTTGCGCCGCGCAAGCCGGTCGAATCCGAAGTGACCGGAGCAACCGAGGGACCATCGCTTCGCTACCAGCGCCGACACGGGCCTTGCCCCGCAGGAGGAGAGATTCATGCAGATCGGATTCAATGCTCCCACCACGGGTCCGCTGATCGAGCCGGACAGCCTGGTGCGGATCGTCACGGAAGGGGAGGCGCTGGGCTTCGACTACGTCACGATCAGCGACCACATCATGGTGCCCAGCAACCTCGCGTCGAAGTATCCCTATACCGGGACCGGCGAGTTCCCGGCGGGCGCCTCGGCAGCGTGGCTCGAGCAGCTCGCGACCGCGGCCTTTGTCGCCGGGCTGACCAAGAAGCTGCGCTTCGTGCTGTCGGTCATGGTGGTGCCGCACCGCCCGGCCGTGCTGACCGCCAAGGTGCTGTCGACCATCGACTACCTCTCCAAGGGTCGCCTGACCTTGGGCATCGGCGTCGGCTGGTGCCGCGAGGAGTTCGAGGCGATCGGTGCCGCTCCGTTCGACGATCGCGGCGCGGTGACCGATGAATGGATGGCGGCGTGCCGCGAGCTGTGGACCGCCGAGGCGCCGAAATTCGCCGGCAAGTACGTGAAGTTCGACGACGTGGTCTTCACGCCCAAGCCGGTGCAGAAGCCGATCCCGATCTGGGTGGGCGGGGAAAGTGCGCCGGCGCTGCGTCGCACTGTCCGTTATGCCAACGGCTGGTATCCGGTCGGCACGAACCCACAGCATCCGATGAACACGGTCTCGACCTTCAAGCAGGGGTTGGAACGCTTCCATGGCTTCTGCCAGCGCGGCGGCCGCGATCCGAAGGAGATCGCGCTGGCCTTTCGCGTCCTCTCCGGCCCCGGCGTGCGTCCGCGCGGGAACATCGAGGGCGAGGCCGAGCTGTTCACTGGTGGCGACGCCGACTGGGCCGGCGATATCGAGCGGCTTCGCGATCTCGGCGTCGGCGCGGTCGATGTACGCCTGTTCGGCTATGGCGCGGATCGGACCCTGCAGGGCACGATCGACAATATGCACCGCTTCCGCGACGGCGTGATGTCGAAGATCGCCTGAAGCGCGGCAGTGTTCTCCCGCATGCTGGTCCGGGTGACCTTTCCGCTGGCCGCGGCAAACGTCATGAACCAGTCGGCGCGCACGGTGATGGCGATCGTCGGTCCCGTGCTCGCCGTGGAGCTCGGCCTGTCCGCCGTCGAGCTCGGCGTGCTGGCGGCCTGCCTGTTCGCGGCCTATGCGGCGACACAACTGCCGCTCGGCGTCGCGCTCGATGCGTTCGGGGCGCGCCGCGTGCAGGCCGCGCTGATGCTGCTCACGGCGGCGGGCTTCGCGATCTTCGCGCTGTCGCCGGGCTTCGCCGGGCTCGTCGCGGCGCGGATCGTGCTGGGCATCGGCATCTCGGCCGGTCTGATGGCGGTGATCAAGGCGCACGCCGACTGGTTCGAGCGCAGCCGGGTAGCGCACGTCACCGGCATCGCCACGGCGATCGGCGCGCTCGGCAGCACGCTCACCACGTCGCCCGTACAGGCGTTGCTGCCGGCGCTCGGCTGGCGCGGCATCTTCTGGGTTCTCTGCCTTCTGGCGCTGGGCGCGGCGACCTGGATCTTCCTGTCGGTGCCCGACAAGCCCAGTGCCCCGGATCGGCAGCGAACCCTGCGGAGTGACATCGCGTCGAGCGGCCGCATCCTCGCCTCGCGGACCTTCTGGCGGTTGGCGCCGGCGGTTGCGACGCTGTCGATGTTCAACTTCGTCTATCTGGGCCTCTGGGCGGGACCGTGGCTGCGCGACGTCGCCGGCATGGATGGAATGGCGCGGGCCGGCGTGCTGTTCTTCTTCACCTTCGCGATGGTGGTGGGCAGCGTGCTCACCGGCAGCGCCGCCAGCCGGGCGAGTGCGGTCGGGCTGCCGCCCTTTGTCGTTCCGATCGTGTGCCTCGCCGGCCTGGTGCTGCTGCAGGTGGGCCTCATGCTGCAGCCGAGCCAGCCCGCGGTCGTGCTCGGGCTGTGGCTGGCGATCGCGGTGTTCGGGGCGTCGGGCCCGGCGGGCTATGTCGCGGTGTGCCAGATGTTTCCGCCCGAGCAGACCGGGCGGGTCTCGACGGCCGTGAACACGCTGACGCTGGGGCTCGCGTTCGTGGTCCAGGCGGCGATCGGCGCGATCCTCGACCTGTGGCCGCGCACTCCGTCGGACGGCTGGAACGCCGACGGCTATAGCTGGGCCCTGGCGTTGACGGCGGCGCTTCAGGCGCTCGCCGCGCTCGTGATGGCGATCAGCCAGCGGCGCGGGCATGCCACGTCGAGGTGATGCCCAAGCGCCAACGGTGCGCTCCCGAGTCGTGCATGAGTTCATGAAGAGTGACGCCGCGCCGACCTCAAAGCTTCCAGGAAGCGCTGGCGGTAAGTTTGCGCCGTCGTGCGCATCACCTTCTGAAGCAATGCGGCATGACGCTGCTTGCGCTCGGGTAAGGGCATCATGAGAGCGGCGTGCAGGGCGTCGGCGATGGCGTCGGGGTCGAAAGGGTCGACGAGCAGCGCTTCGGTCAGTTCCTGGGCAGCACCGGCAAGCCGAGAGAGGACCAGCACGCCCGGATCGTCCGCCGGTTGGGCCGCGACGTACTCCTTGGCGACCAGATTCATGCCGTCGCTGAGAGGCGTCACCACGCCCACGCGAGCGATGCGGTAAAGGCCCGCGAGGGTCGTCCGCGTCGCCGCCCGGGTCGAATAGAGCAACGGCGTCCACTTGGCCGTCGAGAAGCGGCTATTGAGGCTTCGCGCCAATCGGCCGAGCTCGGCGCGCAGACGGCGGTACTCGTCGACGTCCTCGCGCGAGGGGGCGCAGATCTGGACGAACTGGACGCTGCGTCGTTGCTCGGCATGGCGCTCCAGCAGGCGTCCATAGGCCTCCAGGCGTTGCGGCAGGCCTTTGGAATAGTCCAGGCGATCGGCGCCGACAGCGAGCGGCCGCCCGGCCCGGCGGCCGACCAAACTTTGCACCCGCTTGCTCCCGGCAGCGCGAATTGCCGTCCGGCGGAAGGCGTCGGCGTCGATGCCGATCGGGCTGGCGAAGGCACGCACGACATGATCGTCGAGCCGCACCCACTCGCCGTGCACCGTGGCGCCCAGCCATAGTCGTGCGCAGTCGCGGAAGTGTCGCGCGTGATCCTCGGTCTGGAAGCCCACGAGATCGTAGGCGCAGAGATCGGCGATCAGCTCGCGCGCGACCGGCAAGGCTTCGAGCATGGGCGGCGGCACGAAGGGCACGTGCAGGAAGAAGCCGACCGGTCCGGCGAAGCCCTGCTCGCGCAGCAGGCGGCCGAAGGGAATCAAGTGGTAGTCGTGCGCCCAGACCGAATCGTCCGGACGCAGCAGCTTACTGACCTGGCGGGCGAAGGTCCGATTGACGGAGAGATAGGTCCGGTAGTCCTCGTGGCGGAAACTCATCAGATCGGGACGGAAGTGCAGCAGCGGCCAGAGAGCGCCGTTGGCAAAGCCCACATAGAAGCCGCGATAGGCCTCCGTCGTGAGGTCGACGGTGGCATAGGTGGTGCCGCCCTTCTCGATCGCCACCGGCCGCGGCGCGCTTTCCGCCGCGAGCCGCCCGCTCCAGCCGAACCACACGCTGCCGGGCGTCAGCAGGTCGGCGAGCGCCACGACGAGCCCGCCGACGGCAGCGCCGCGCTCCCCGGGGATCGCCACACGGTTGGAGACGATCACGAGGCGTGCCATCGCCTCTCCTTCACGACGGGCGAGCGGCGCTCTTCGGTACGGAGAGCGCGACCGGCACGGCCAAGGCGCACACGACCGCGCCCGCAAGCCACGCCAGGCCGGGCCACTCCGGCTGCGACAGCGCGTAGATCCCGCCGAAGACGAGCGGACCGAAGAACGCGGCCACGCTGACACAGCTCGCGACGACACCCTGCAGCTCGCCCTGGTGCTCGCGATCGACAGCGCTCGATTGCAGCGACCGCAGCGCCGGCTGGCCGACGCCGCCGAAGGCGAACAGCGGGACGGCGGCGAATGCCATCCAGCTCGCTTGTGCGAACGCCAGGACGAGGAGGCCGCCGCCATCGCACGCAATGCCGACCAGCAGCGTGCCGCGTTCACCGATGCGACGGGTGAGCGGGCCCGTGGCGCCCGCCTGCGCCAGGGCGACGAGCACGCCGTACAGCGTCAGCGAGAAGCCGATCTCGGTGGCGCTCCAGTCGAAGCGATCCTCGACGAAGAGCACCCACAAGGTGCCGTAGGTCTGGCTGACGAGGCAGACCAGCAGGAAGAGCGCGAGCAGCGGCACGAGCGGACGGAAGGTGAGCGCCCAGCGCAGCGGCCGCAACGGGTTGAGCGCCCGCCAATCGATCGGCTTGCTCTCGGGCGCGTGCGATTCGCGCAGGACGAGCAGCCCGACCGACAGGTTCACGAAGTTCAACGCGGCGGCGCCCAGGAAGGGCGCGAATAGCGAGAGGTCGCTCAGCGCCCCGCCGATCACCGGCCCGGTGACGAATCCGACGCTGAAGCAGGCGGTGAACATGCCAAAGCGGCGTGCGCGCTCGGCCTCGGGCGTGATGTCGGCGATATAGGCGGCGGCAACGGCCATGTTCGCCGCCGTCAATCCAGCGATGGCGCGGCCGATGAAGAGCAGCCACAGATAAGGCGTGAACGCCATGATCAGGTAGTCGAGGGTCGAGCCGGCAAGAGACAGGAGCAGCACGCGCCGCCGCCCGTAGCGGTCGGACAGGACGCCGAGCACCGGCGCGCAGACGAACTGCATGAACGCATACAGCGCCAGCATCGCGCCGAACACCTCGGATACGCCCTGCGGGCCGCTCAGGGAGCGGACCAGGCCCGGCAGCATCGGGAAAATCAGCGCGATTCCCACCCCGTCGAGTGCGCCGACGGCGTAGATCACGATGAGCGGTCGACTCATGCGATGCCGGACGCCGTCCAGGTCGAATTGGCCGTTTCCACCGCCACGGCAACCGCCTCGTCGTCGGCAGGTGTCGCGCCCGTCGACCGCAGCAGGTCTGGCCGTTGTCCTCGCGCGACCGCCCGGAACGGATCGTTCGGGATCGGATGCCAGAGCCAGTAGGCCGCCGGCTGGTCGGCCAGAAACCCGCTGATATGGCTGGCGAGGCTTTGGGTGAAATCGCGTGCGGCGGCGCGCATCGGCAACGAATCAGGGTAGGCGATCGGCTCGAGAATGTTCATCGCGAAACCCTTCGCCTCCCGGCGCGATGCGAAAGCCGGCAGGACCAGCGTTCCGGACCGGGCGTACCGTGCCGGCCCGGGCGGATAATTGAATTCGTTGCCGAAGATCTCGACCTGGATCCCCTTGTACCTGTCGCTCGGATAGACATCGACCACCATGATGACGACGCCGTTGTTTCCGAGAACCCTCGCGATCTCGGCGCCGGTGCTTCTTCGCCCGAACGCGATGGGAGTCGCCTGGCTCGCCGTGCGGCCCCGGTAGATCCACTGCTCGACCGGCGTCGGCCGCCTCCCGATCGAGTAGACGAAGCCGAGGTCCACGCCACGGTCCTTGAGATGCGCCCCGAACAGCTCGATGCTTCCTATGTGGGGCACCGCGAGAATGCAGCCGTTGCGCGATCGCGCTCGAGCCCGGACGAGACGATCGAAGGCTTCGTCCGGAAGCTGGGCTGCGAGGTCCAGGGCTCTCGACCGGTCGTGTTGCAGGTTGTCGAGATCGAAGAGCACCGTGACCCATGCCGCCAGTCCATCGATCACGTGATCCGGCGTGGCGACGCCTCCGCGAATGATGCTCTGGCGAAGGAACATGTCGTCGCCCATCGTGCTCGGCCTGCTGGCGATCACTTCGGCGATATTGCGCGCGAGAGCCGGCTGGCGCGGCACGGGGACGACAGGCGCCAGGCGGGCGACGAGGGCCACGACCGCGGTTTGGATATCCCCGGGGCCGCGGGGAAAGGCGCCCTCAGTCATGTGTCGCGATCCGCAGTTTACTCGTACCAGTCCGCAGTTTGAAGCATCAGTCGCGCCTTGGGAACCTCGACTTCAGCGCCGCTCGACCGGTCGCAGGCCACCGGACACCGCTTCCTCCAAGGCGAGCCACCGGACTCGCCAGTCTGGGGAGATTCCAGATGAACCATGTGCGAATTGCCGGTGCTGAGAGTCTGGGCCGTGTGCGGATGCTTGCGACCCACTGCATGCTCGAAGATCGCCAGCGCTTCGCGATACAACTGTTCGGCTCCGCCAATGTCCTCGTAGTTGTCCAGCAGGGAACCGAGATTGAGAAGGGCGGGCGCCGCTTCCACATGGTCGCCCCCGAGGGCCGCGCGCCGGATCGCGAGCGACTCGCCCATCAAGCGCTCGGCCGCGGGCCAGTCGCCCTTGTCTCGCAGCAATGCTGCCAGGTTGTTGATGGCGAGAGCGGTATCCCGATGCTCGGGGCCTCGCACCTTCCGCATCGATGCCAGGACAGCCCGGAAGGCACGGTTGCTCGATAGGGAGCGGGCGGGCAGTAGCCGCGACCTCTGCCAGTGCGTATGCTCGTGAGCGGCTGCTTCGGAGCGCCATCGTGATGCGAGGAGAACGGTAAGTGGCGCCGACCACCCATCTGGACGCGACGGAAGCCGGCGCCCAGATCACCCGCGGGAATTTGCAGTGGGGGACCGAGCTGGGCGCAGCGTCCGGTCCCATCACGTTCGGCTTTCGCTCGAGCGCTCCGTCGGTCGGAACTTCGGTCGAACGCACGACCTTCTCCAGGGTCACTGCCGCCGAGATGGCGGCCGTCGAGGACGCGATGCGCCTGTGGTCGAACGTGGCGCACATCACCTTCACCGAGGTCAGTCCAGGCGGCTACACCAACAATGCCACGATACTGATAAGCAACTATTCAAGCGCGTCCGACGGGGCGACTGCGCACAGCTACTTTCCGTCGCCCAGCTCCAAGAGCTTCACCAATGTAGCCGGCGATGTCTGGATAGATATCAACGACAAGTCCAACCTCAGCCCGCTGGCCGGCAACTATGCCTACATGGTCGTCCTCCACGAGGTCGGCCACGCGCTGGGGCTCCAGCACCCCGGGGACTACAATGGCGGCGCCGGCGTCACGATCACCTATGCCAACGACGCCGAGTATGTGGAGGATTCGCGGCAGTACACGGTGATGAGCTATTTCGACCCGTCGAATACGGGCGCAAATCATGTCTATCAAGGCCAGACGATCCAGGCCTCGACGCCGCTGCTCCACGACATAGCGGCGATCCAACGGCTCTACGGCGCCAACACCGAGTTCGCAGTGGGCGACACGGTCTACGGCTTTAACAGCGACGCCGATCCGGCCTATCGCATCGCGTCCTCGACGCAGCAGGTCGTGTATTGCATCTGGGACGGCGGCGGCAACGACACGCTCGATTTCTCCGGCTACGGCACCAACCAGAGGATCGATCTCGGGGCTGGCACCTTCTCCAATATCGGTGCGCTCACGAAGAACGTCTCGATCGCCGTCGGCGCGGTCATCGAGAATGCCCTGGGCGGCTCGGGCAGCGACACGATCGTCGGCAACGATGTCGCCAACCGTCTCGCCGGCGGCGACGGCGACGATCGCCTGACGGGCGGAGCGGGCGACGACGCGATGGACGGCGGCGCGGGCGTCGATACGGCGATCTTCGGCTATGCCCGCGCCAAGTATGTCGTGCAGATCGTCGGCGACGAGGTCGATGTCGACGGGCCCGACGGCTTCGACAGGCTGACGTCGGTCGAGCTCCTGCAATTCGCGGATGTCACGATCGGTGCGCGGGACAGCCTGGCCGTCGCGACCGTCACGACGCACGGCGATGCCTATGTGGTCCTGCAGGGCCATTCGCTTTCGGCGACCGCGAGGGTCGGCGTCTTGGCCAACGACGAGAGCACGTCGCCAGTGACGGCGACGCTTCAGGCCGCGACAGGTCACGGGCAGGTGCAAGTGGCGACGGACGGCAGCCTCGGATACACGCCGGCTGCCGGCTTCGCCGGAATCGACAGCTTCAGCTATCGCGCCGCCGGCGCGGATGGGGGCGGCGACGACGGCCAGGCGCTGATCTACGTGGTGCCGGTGCTGGCCGGCCCGTCGTCGACCACGCTCGACCTGCTGGCGCTCGACGCCGAAGCGCAGATCGCGGCGACCTATGCCGCGTTCTTCGGCCGGGCCGCCGATGCGGCCGGCTTCCATTTCTGGGTCGGCGAATTCGAGACCGGCCTGCCGGCCCAGGGCGGTGCCGTCCTGCTTGCCAACATCGCGAGCTCGTTCGGCATCAGCACCGAGGCCAGGTCGCTCTATCCGTTCCTGGCCAGCCCGTCGGGCGCGAGCGACGCAGAGATCGGCTCCTTCCTCGACGCAGTCTATAATAACCTGTTCGACCGCTCGTCGGATGCAGCCGGGCTGGCCTACTGGACGGGTCGGATCGAGACGACCCTGCAGGCCGGCGCGTTCGTCGGCTCGGTGCTGGTCGATATCATGAGCGGCGCACAGGACAGCGCAGCCGGCAAGGACATCACCACGCTGATGAGCAAGGTGGCAGTGAACCTCGCGTATGTGCAGGAGCAGGACGCGCACCATACGGCGTGGGCCGGCGCGAGCGACGTCGCGGCGGCAACGAGCTTGATGGGCGCGGTGACCGGCGATCCGGCGAGCGTGCTGATCGGCGTCAAGAACGCCGAGCTGCTGATTGCAGCGCACGCCTGACGGCTCGGCCGGCGCGTCGGAATCCGTCACCAGTGCCGAACGTGGCACGTCCCATTTCTTGGAATAGGCGATCACGGGACACGGCGCCGTCCCCTTCGGCCCCATAGCTGTCCTGGCGCCGATTGCTCTGCATGTCCTATCAGCGTAGTGGATGCGGAAGGCTTTCCCCGAGGCGCGCGGCGCGCGATCCGCAAGCGGACAGCTCGAACGAGGGTACGCAGGTGACGCCCGCCAACACATCGGCTGCCTTGGCACGCGAGAAAGCGCTGGTGATCCGTTCCTACGTCAGGATGTCGAGAGCTGGCCGGGCAAGGGCGTGCTCCCGGCGCCGACCGTCGCGCCTGTCGTCGCGGTTTTGCGAACTGAAACGGGTGGCGTTGGCGTCCTTGTGCCGGCAAAGCCCGGCCTGCTGTAATGGTCCCGTACCAACGGTGGGGGAAACGACCGTGAAGCGCTTGCTGGCTGCGATCGCCGTCATTGCGACCTCGGGTTCGATGGTTGCCACGGCGCTCGCACAGCCCAAATCCGCATTCCAGCCGACCCGGAGCGTGACCATCGTCGTGCCCTACAGCCCGGGCGGCGGCACCGACGCGGTCGGCCGCCTGACGGCCAAGGCGCTCGAGGAGATGTGGGGCCAGACGGTGATCATCGACAACCGCACCGGCGGCAACGGCTCGGTCGGCGCGGCGATCGTCGCGCGCGCGGCGCCCGACGGTCACACGCTGGTGCTCGCGGTGTCGGGCATCGCGATCAACGCCCATCTGATGAAGCTGCCCTACGACACGGCGACTGCCTTCGCCCCGGTCACCGCCATCGCCTATCCCGTCGCTACCCTGCTCGCGACGCCGGCGCTGCCAGCCAACGATCTCAAGGAGCTGAAGGCGCTGGTGGACCGGGAAGGCCCCGACAAGCGGACGTCCGCCAGCCCCGATCCGGGCAGCCGATTGATCGCCGAGCGCATTTACGCCGCTGCCGGCATCAAGCTGATGAACGTGCCCTACAAGGGCGCCGCCTCGTTCGTCGGTGACATCGCGGCCGGTCGCGTCGATGTCGGCATCGCCAGCGTCACCTCGGGCCTGGCGCTGATCAACGCGGGCAAGCTGAAGTCACTCGGCATCATGGGCACCCGGCGCATTCCGGCGCTGCCCAACGTCGCGACCTTCAAGGAGCAGGGCTTCCAGGGGCTCGACGAGAATTCCTGGTACGGCCTGTTCGCGCCGGCCGGCACGCCTGCGGCCACCGTCGAGGCGATCCAGAAAGATATCGCCACTGTGCTGGCGCGGCCGGAGTTCCAGGCCAAGCTGGTCGACTACGGCGCGTTGCCCGGCGGCGACACGCCCCAGGCGTTCGGCGAGCGCTTCCAGCGCGATCTCCAGGAGTCGGGCGAGACCATCCGCCGGCTCGGCATGACTGCCGACTGAACGAGGGCACCATGGCGAAGGCGCCCCCGACAGCCTGGACCGTCGCCGAGCTGGCGAGCGATACGAGCTGGACCTACCGCCTCTCGGACTCGCAAGGCGCCGAGCTGCTGGCCGCCACGCGCGCCGTTCGCGATGTCGAGCGGCCGATCCTCGACTGGTCCGGCGAAGATTTTGCGCTCGACGGCTGCCTGCCGACGCTCGCGTCGGCCTTCCGCCAGGTGCGCTATGGTCGCGGCCTGGCGCTGGTCAAGAACCTGCCGCGCGCGGGCGTGACGCCGGCCGAATTCCGGCTGATGACCTGGGCGATCGGCCTGCATTTCGGTGTCGCCCGTCCGCAGAATCGTGCCAGCGATTACATCACCGAGGTGAGGGACGTGGGACAGACCTACCGCAGCCCGACGGGCCGCGGCTACAACTCCAACGCCGAGCTCGACTTCCATGTCGACAGCGCCGATGTGGTGCTGCTCGCCTGCTACAATCAGGCGCCGGTCGGCGGCATGAGCCTGTGCGCGAGCGCGGTGACCGCCTTCGATGCCGTGAAGGCCGAGCGGCCCGACTATGCCGAGGCGCTCGCCTCCGATTACGCGTTCAGCCGCAACGGCGAGCAATCGGAGGACGAGGCGCCGTGGTACGCGGTCCCGGTCTGCGCGACCGACGCGAACGGCCAGGTTTTCTGCAAGTGGAACCGCAACCGCATTCAGAATGCGCAGAAGCTCGACTGTGTGCCGCCCCTCAGCGCGCTGCAGCGCGCGGCGATGGAGTATTTCGACGCCGTGCTGCGCCGGCCGGAGAACATGTTCAGCCTGTATCTCGAGCCCGGCGATCTCCAGATCCTGTGCAACCAGACCATGCTGCACTCGCGCACCAGCTTCGAGGACCATGCCGCAGAGGACCGGAAGCGTCTGCTCTATCGCCTCTGGCTGGCGACGCCCGATTCGCGGCGGCTGCCCGAGAGCTGGCAGGTGTTCTACGATAGCGCGGAACCCGGTAGCGTGCGCGGCGGCATGAAAGGCCATCGTTACGACGCCGTGCGCCGCCGCTTCGACGCCCGCCAGGCCGCGACCATGGGCATGACGGCTAATTGAGGAGATTCGACCATGTCCAAAGGCAAGATTTTCCGAGATGCGCTCGCGCGCGGGATGGTGACGGCGCCCGGCTGCTTCGATTGCATCACCGCCCGCTCGATCGAGCGCGCGGGCTTCGAGGCGGTCTACATGACCGGCGCGGGCACGGCGGCGACGCTCGGCTACCCCGACTACGGCCTCGTCACCCTGTCGGAGATGGCCGACAATGCCGGCCGCATTGCCGCGGCAATCAAGCTGCCGGTGATCGCCGACGCCGACACGGGTTACGGCAACGAGCTCAACGCCATCCGCACGGTGCGCGAGTACGAGAAGCGCGGCGTCGCCGGCATCCATATCGAGGACCAGGATTTCCCCAAGAAGTGCGGCCATCTCGAGAACAAGGTGATCATCCCCCTCGACGATTATGTCGCCAAGATCCGGGCTGCGGTGAGCGCCAAGGTCGACAAGAGCTTCCTGATCATCGCGCGCACCGATTCGCGCGCCGTGCTGGGCTTCGAGGAGGCGATCCGCCGCGCCAATGCCGCGATCGAGGCCGGCGCGGACATGGCCTTCGTCGAGGCGCCGCAGACGCTCGACGAGACGGCGTCGGTGCCGAAGCTGGTGAAAGGACCGTGCATGCTCAACATGGTGTGGCGAGGCAAGACGCCCGACCTCTCGATGGAGGAGGCGGCGAAGCTCGACTACGCCTTCATGATCCTGCCGGGCATCCTGACGCGCACGGTGGTGGGCGCCTGCGATGCGGCGCTCGCCGAGCTGAAGGCCAAGGGCCGCCATCCCGTGCCGGCGTCCGACATCACGCCTCAGCAGGGCTTCCGGCTGAGCGGCGCGGACGAATGGGACCGCTACCGCACGCAGTTCCGCACCGACACCAAGCAGGCGGCGGAGTAGCCATCGCGCTTTCCGACCGCGCGTGCGCTGCACGCGCAGTCGGGACATGGTCCTTTGCGAACCCGTCGGCGGGCGAGACGAAAGAGGCCGCCGGTGTCGTGGGAGCGCGAGCGCATGATCGCCTGGGCGTCCCTTCGGTCGCGCCCACATGGATCTGCCCGCAGGCACCGGCGTCTTCGCGGCCGAGGTGACGATGCTGCGCGGGCCGGTGACCTGCCGGAGCGGCTTTCGCTTCGACCGATCCGCAAGCGGGTTCGTCCAATCGGCATTGAGCGCACCGGGATCGGCAGTCGGAGCCGGCCCGTTCCGGTCGGCTGATCCCAGTCGACCGGCATGCGCCCTGGATGGTGTGCGTCAGAAGGCGAATTCGATGCTGGCGTGCGCGACCAGAATCTGCGTCGCCGCGAACGCAACGCGGACCTCGGCGAACGACGAAGCCTTGCCGAAGCGCAGGACTTCTGCCCGCACGTGAAAGTCGTCGTTGACGGCGGGTCGCAGGAAATGGGTGTGCTGATAGACGGTGCCCTTTGGTGCGCGATCGGCCGTCGTCATCGCGAGCGATGCGATGGTGTCGATGGCGGCCATGATGGCCTGGCCGCACACGGCGCCGCTCGCGAACTTGAGCGCATCGTTTTGCGGCAGCACTGCCGATACCACGCCAGGAGCGACCTTGAACTCACGCAACCCGAGGGCCTTCACCCAGGGCGCGAAAAGATAGTCGTAGTACTCCAGCACCGTCGCATCCGTGAGCGGAATGCAATGACGCGGAATAGGCTTTCCGATGTGGCTCATTCGTCGTGCGCTCCTCGTAGAGAGACTCCGCCGCAGCGAGCACGCCGCAGCCGGCGCACTGCCGCGTCGTCGAGCGACGGCCCGAGCGCATTTCGGCCAACCGGTTCCAGCCGACCGAAATGTGCTTGCTGCGACGACCGATCCCGGTGCGCGCATGCTCGATCCGAGGGAGTCGCTTGCCGCTTCATCGGATCGACAGTCGCTCCCGTCGCCGGCATAGAGGGCTTCCCGGCATAGGCGTCAAGTTAAGCGGAATCCTCACCCTGAGGAGCGGCCCGGAGGGCCGCGTCTCGAATAGGGCGAAGTAACCTTCGCCCCTTGTTGGCAACAGTGGGGATGCTGCAACGCTGCTTGTCCAACGATTTCGCCTGTAGCCCATCCTTCGAGATGGCTCCTGCGCGGCCTCCTCAGGAAGAGGTCTTTGTTGAACTTTCGACCTATTTTACTAATCAGTCAGTAATATAGGCTACATATGGAGCACGGAAGAACGACTTGACGAGGCCGGGGTTGCGCTGGATGGCCAGCATGTCGGCTTCGATGTGGTCCTGGAGCACTTCTCCCTTGCCGAGCGAGCGGCGCGCCGTGCCTGTGCGCTTCATGTAGTTCCAGACCAGCTCATCGGGATTGAGTTCGGGCGCATAGCCCGGCAGATAATGCAGCTCCAGCTTGCCCCGGGTGCTGGCGACGTATTCGGTCACCACCTTCGCCTTGTGGGTTGCCAGATTGTCGAGCACGAGAAACAAGGGACGGCGGCGGCGCTTCATCATCAGCTCGAGCATGCCGACGAACAGATCTGCATTCAGCCCACCCTGGTACGTCGCAAACCAGAAGGCGCCCTTGGCGTTGACCGCCGATGCCGCCGAGATCGTCTGTCGCTTGCCCGGCACGGCGATCACCGGTGTCTCGCCTTTCTTGCCCCACGTCCGTCCTTGCACGGCGTCGGCCCGGAACCCAGCTTCGTCCCAAAAGTAGATATCGGCATTCACCTTCTTGGCCCGCGCCGCAAGCTTCGGATAGACCTCCATCTTCCACGCTTCGATCGCCTCCGGATCACGCTCATAGGCGCGCTGTAACGGCTTCTGAGGCGTCAACCCCAGGCGCGCCAGCAATGTGCCAACCGAAGCCAGGCTCAACCTGACGCCAAACTTGTCCTCGATCAGCTGCCCGACTACCTGGCGTGTCCACAAGCCGAAGTCGAAGCCGTACTGCCGAGGGTCCTTGCCGTTGATCCAGCGAAATACCCGGCTCTCCTGCGCCGCTGTCAGACTACGGGGGCGACCGGTTGCCTTGCGCGACACAAGCGCCTTCAGTCCCTTGCCGTCTCTGACCTTGTTCCGCCACTTGTAAATCGTCGTCCGGCAGAATCCGAACGACTCCATCACCGAGCTCGCCGCCTCGCCCTCGCCAAGCCGCTCCATCGCCATCAGGCGGATCGCTTCCAGCGTCTTGTGATCAAGCTTGCGGCCATCGCGCTTCATACACGCCATTATACGCCACGAACCGTCCAAGCACAGCAGAAAGTAGCCTACATTACTGACTGATTAGTAACGCCTATGGGGCTTCCCGGGCGTCGTTCGGCTCCAGGCTCTGGCGAGATCAGCGCTTGCCCCAGATCGGCGCGCGCACGGCCGATGCCGGAGGATAGACGGTGATCGGCTCGCCTCCCTGCCACTGCACGAAGACGATCTCGGCGCCGACCCGGCGACCCTTGTCGTCGAACTTCATGACGCCGTTGCCGCCGGGGAAGAACCGGCCCGAGCCGTCCTTCGTCTCCATGGTGCGAAGCGCCTCGCCGAGCGCCTTGCGATCGGCCTTGCCGGCGCGCTCGAGCCCTTCCTTCAGGATCCACACATGGCCGTACATGCCGATCGTGTCCTGCGTCATCCACGGTTCGCCGCTTTCCTTCTTGAAGTCTTCGGCGAGCTTCTCCTGGCCCTTGGCTGGCCAGTTGGCGATCGAGAACAGCAGGCCCTCGAGCAGGTCCTTGCCGACCAGCTTCAGCAGCTCGGGCGGGCCGAGCCCGCCACCACTGGAGAGCACGGGCAGTCGTCCTTGGCCCATTCCGAACTCGTTCAGCTTCTCGAGCGTCAACTTCACGTCGGGTGTCGATGTCGGCAGGAACAGGAGCATTTCCGGTCGGGCCGACCTGATCTTCTGCACGAGCGGCGTGGCATCGGCCATCGGCGGCGTGTAGATGTCCTCGCCGAGAAGCTTGAGCTTCAAGCGCTCGAGGCCTCCTTCCATGAGGGGTTTGGCGAACGCCGTAGGACCTGCTGTGTTGTCGCGCAGGACGTATACCGTGCTCGGCCTCTTGCCCGATGCCTTCTCGGCGATATTGAGTGCCGTCGGCACGGCGTCGGCGACCATAGCGCTGGAGACCAACGAGGTCTGAAAGACGTTCTTGTAGCCGCGCGCCGTGATCTGATCGGCATACGCCATCGTCAGCCACGGCAGGTCGGCGCGTTCGGTGACCTCGGTCACGGCGAGGGTGAACGACGACAGCCAGGCGCCGCCGCCGGCGACCACGTCGGGCTCCGACGATACGAGGCGCTGGGCCGCGTTCTTCGCCTTCTCGACGTTGTCGCCGGCGTCGATGGAGATGAGGCGCAGCTTGGCGCCACCTAGCGCCTTGATGCCGCCCTGCTCGTTGATGTGCTTGACCGCGAGGTCGCCGCCCATCTTCTTGAGCTGTCCCGAGCGCGCCCAGGGTCCCGAGAGGGGGACGATCAGCGCTATCTTCACCTCGCTGGGCTGGGCGGCAGCGCTGCGCGCGCCCAACGCGAGCGCCCCCGCGCCGGCCAGGCTGGATTTCAGGACGGTTCGGCGATTCGGTCGTTGCATGCTTGTCATGTCGTTTCCTCCTTGGAGCAGTTGATGTTTGTTGTTTTGGCCCGGCCTCGAATGTTCGATGCGATTCAGATGCCGAGATAGGCCTTGCGGATGCGATCGTTGGACAGCAGCTCCTCGTGGGTGCCCTCGAGCACGACGCGCCCGGTCTCCAGCACATAGCCGCGATCGCACGATTGAAGCGCCTCGACGGCGCGCTGCTCGACCAGCAGCACGGTCAGCTTCTTGTCGCGGCGGATCTCGATGATGCGCTCGAAGATGGTGTCGACGATCGCCGGAGCCAGGCCCATGGAAGGCTCGTCCAGCATCAGCAGCCGCGGCGACGAAGCGAGCCCGCGGCCGATCGCGACCATCTGCTGCTCGCCGCCCGACAGCGTGCCGGCGAGCTGGCGGCTGCGCTGCTCCAGCACCGGAAACAGCTTCAGGATATAGCCGAGGTTCGCGTTCCACTCGCGCCGGCCAGCCTCCGTCCAGGCGCCCATCTCGAGGTTCTCGAGCACGCTCAGGTTGGGAAACACCTGGCGGCCTTCGGGCACGTGGGCGATGCCGAGATGGGGCCGGTCGGGAGGGGCGACCTCGGCGAGGTCCCGGCCTTCGAAAAGGATGCGGCCGGCGACTGGCTTCACGGCGCCCGAGATGGCCTTGAACAGCGTCGTCTTGCCGGCGCCGTTGGGCCCGACGATCGACACGAAATCGCCGCTGCCGACCTTCACGGACACGCCGTCGAGCGCCTTCAGGCCGCCGTAGGCCACATGCACGCCGTCAAGCTCGAGCATACTGGATCCACTTCTTCCCGAGGTAAGCCTCGATCACCTGGGGATCGCGCGTCACGTCCTGCGGCAGCCCCTCTGCCAGCACGGCGCCATGGTCGAGCACGACGAACCGATCGGCCAGCCGCACCATCGCCTGCATGGTGTGCTCGATGATGACGATCGTCATTCCCTCCGCGGCGAGCCGGGTGATGACGCCGAGCACGTCCTCCACCGCATCGGCGCCGAGCCCCGCCAGAGTTTCGTCGAGCAGCAGAAGCTGCGGCCCTGCGGCCAGGGCGCGCGCCAGCTCCAGAAGACGAAGCTGCTTGGTCGTCAGCCCGCCTGCCAGCAGGTGCGCGTCGCGCTCCATGCCGACCCGTGCCAGGGCGACCTCGGCGAGCGCGTAGGCCTCGTCGTCCGACGGCGCGGCCGCGTAGGCGCCGACGACGACGTTGTCGAGCACCGACAGTCGCGGAAAGGGGCGTACGACCTGGAACGTGCGGCCGATGCCGAGGTGGCAGACCCGATTGGTCGGCAGGCCGAGCACCGCTTGGCCCGCATAGGTGACGCTGCCGCTGTCGGCCTCGAGGATGCCGTTGAGCAGGTTGAAGAGTGTCGTCTTGCCGGCGCCGTTCGGTCCGATGATGCCGAGGATCTCGCCTTCGCGCACCGCGAAGCTCACGTCCTGCACCGCCTTCAGCCCACCGAAGCTCTTGGACAGGCCGCGCACCTCGAGCACGACGGGCGCGTCGGTCGAGGGCGCGGTGCGCGCCGGGGCGTCGGGCGTGGCCTCGTCCGCCGCCATGGCCTGCGGAGCGGCCTGGTCACCGGCATCCCCTTTCCGGGTGGATCGCCGCTGCAGCATGTCGCGCACTTTCCAGAAGATGCCCTCGGGCGCCGTCAGGATGATCAGGATGATCGCCGCACCCAGCACGACGCCCTGGATGCCCGGGAGCCTGTCGCCGAGCTCGGCGTGAAGAATCTCGGTGAGGGGAATGAGAATGGCGGCGCCGATGACAGGTCCCCACGCCGAGCCGACACCGCCGAACAGCGCCATGATCAGGGCCTGGGCGCTGGTCAGCATGCCGAACACCGTCTGCGGCGTGACGACCAGCAGCACCATGACGTAGAAGCCGCCGATCGTGCCGGCGATCGTGCCCGATACGACGATGGCCTTGAGCTTCCAGCGGAAGGCGTCGATGCCTGACGCCTCGGCGGCGATCTCGTTCTGCTTGATGGCCAGCAGCGACATGCCGAAGCGCGACCGCTCGACCTTCAGGCACACCAGCAGGGCAGCGATCATCAGCCCGAGCGCCATCAGCGAGTAGATGCGGCTGTCGCTGAACTGCATGTAGGCCGCCGGCGCGTCGCGGCGCATGGGCAGCGACACCTCCTGCAGCCCGAGCCATTCGAACACGTAGAGCAGCGCCAGCGGGTAGGCGAGCATCGACAGCGCGAAGTAATGGCCGCGCAAGCGGAAGGTGGGATAGCCGATGATCAGTGCCGCCAGCCCGCCGACGACGCCGGCGAGCGGCAGGCCGATCCACGGCGTGACGCCGAGGAAGACGAACAGGATCGTCAGCGTGTAGGCGCCGAGCCCGAAGAAGGCCGCGTGTCCGAACGACACCAGGCCCGAATAGCCCGACAGGATGTTCCAGGAAATGCCGAGCGTCGCCCACACGGGCACCAGCGTCAGCATGAGCTGGTAGTACTGGTTACGCACGGTCGCGACGAGAATGACATAGACGACCGTCAAGCCGACCAGCGGCAGGAGCCACGAGCCGGCGGAGCGCCGGGTGCGCGGCACGATGGCCTTGGGCGCAGGCGTCTCGGGCCGCATCTCAAGCCCTCGTTACGCTGACGCCGAACAAGCCCTGCGGTCTCAGGAAGACGATCAGCAGGAAGACGACGAAGATCGCCGTGTTCTGTAGCTGCGTCGGCAGCACGAGCGTCGAAAGCTGCTGCACGAGGCCGATGATCATGCCGCCCCAGAAGGCGCCGAAGATCGAGCCCAGCCCGCCCAGCACCACGCCCGCATACATGACGATGACGAACTCGAGGCCGACATAAGGCTGGAAGGGGTAGTAGGTGGCCACCAGACCGCCGGCGACGGCTGTGATCGCGGTGCCGATGCCGAAGGCGACCCGATGCGCCTTGTCGACATCGATTCCCATGTAGGTCGCAGCCTCCGGATTGTCGGCCGCCGCCCTCAGCGACTTGCCGAGACGCGAGCGGTTGATGAACAGGTAAAGGGCCGCCGCCACTGCCAGCGCGATGATCAGCGCGATGCCGCGCGCCTTGTTGAGGAACACGCTGACGTCGTCGCCGAAAAGCGGCCCGAGCTCCCAGGCGCTCGACGACAGCGGCGTCTTGATCGACACCGGGGTCGAGCCGAACAGCAGCAGCCCGCCGTTGGAAAGGATCAGGGCCAGGCCGAGCGTCAGGATGAGCTGC
This sequence comes from Reyranellaceae bacterium, assembly GCA_046349335.1. Classification (GTDB taxonomy): domain Bacteria; phylum Pseudomonadota; class Alphaproteobacteria; order Reyranellales; family Reyranellaceae; genus Reyranella. Next base: position 2,012 of record JAXMCO010000001.1, on the reverse strand, counting down.
GCGTAGTGGCCCTCGCCTTCGAGGCCCGCGACCTTCACTCCGGTCACCTGACGGATGAGAAGGCGATGCAGCAGCAGGCCGAAGAGGTACATGATCGGGCCGGCGGCGAGCGCGGCCACGATCGAGCCGGCGTCGGCGCCGAAGAGCTGGCCGATCCCGACGATGCCGAAGAGATAGTAGGCGCAGTACATGCCGACCATCATCAGGTCGCCCTGCCCGAAGTTGATGACCCGCATGATGCCGAAAATCATGCCGAGGCCGACGCACATCAATCCGTACAGACCGCCGATGAGTATTCCCGCGGACAGGGCCTGCAGAAAGTTCTCGAGGTGAACGAGCATGGGGTTCACGACGACGTATCTCCTCCCGCACGCCCGACGGACGCGCCCTTGTGATTCTTTTTTTCCGATCGCGCCCTATCGAGAGAGCGCGAACCCTTCGTAGCCCTTGCGTGCGAGCTCCTCGCAGATGTCGCGATAACGAACCATGCCGCCGGCATAGGGCATGAATACCCGCGGCTTGCCCGGAATATTGGCGCCCAGGTACCAGGAGTGAGGCGTGTGCGGCAGCAGCGTGGCGTGCGCGGCTTCGTCGACCGCTTCCAGCCAGCGATCCATCGATTCCGGGCGAGCCTCGATTCGCGCAATGCCGTGCTCGCGCAGATAGGCGATGCAGTCGGTGATCCACTCCGCGTGCTGCTCGATGGCCACCGGCATGTTGGTCAGCACCGACGGACTGCCGGGACCGGTGATGGTGAACAGGTTGGGGAAGCCCGCGACCTGCAAGCCGAGATAATTGCGGGGCCCTGCGCTCCAGGCCTCGGCCAGCGTCAGGCCGTCTCGTCCGACGATGTTCATGCGCACAAGCGGCCCCGTCATCGCGTCGAAGCCCGTGGCGAACACGATGATATCGAGTGGATGTTCCCGGCCGTCGCGGGTTCGCAGGCCCGTGGGCGTGATCGCCTCGATCGGCGCGGCGCGGACGTCGACGAGGGACACGTTGGGGCGATTGAACGTCTCGAAGTAGTCGGTATCGATCGGCGGCCGCTTGGCCGCGTAGGGATGATCGATGGCCGCCAGCTTCTCCGCCGTCGCCGGATCCTTCACGATCTGCCGGATCTTGCTCTTGATGAAGTCGGACGCGGTATCGTTGGCAGCCTTGTCCATGAGCAGGTCGCGGAAGGTCGCGCGAAACTGCAGCCCGCCCTTGTCCCAGGCCGCTTCGTAAAGCTGCTGTCGCTGCTCCGGGGTCACGTCGAACACCGAGCGGTCCTCGATGGAGAAAGGCTGCCCGTTCCCCGTGCGACGCGTTGCGTGCCGGATGGCGGCGTGGTTCTCCTTGATGTAGCGCTGGAAATCTCGTGTCAGGGGCGCATTGCGCGCGGGGACGCTGTAGTTCGCCGTGCGCTGGAACACCGTCAGATGACCGGCGGTCTCGGCGATGACCGGAATTGCCTGTATGCCCGTCGAGCCGGTGCCGATCACGCCAACCCGCTTGCCGCCGAAGTCCACGCCTTCGTGGGGCCACTGCCCGGTGTGGACCCATTGCCCGGCAAAGCCGGCGAGCCCCGGAATGTCCGGCACGTTCGCCGTCGACAGGCAGCCGACGGCGGTAATGAGGTACCTGGCGCTGACCTCGGCGCCATCGTTCGTCGTCACATGCCACAGGTTGGCGGGCTCGTCATACCGCGCCGCCGTCACCCGCGAGTCGAAGCGAATGTCCCGCTTCAGGTCGAGGCGATCCGCAACGTAGTCGAGGTAGCGCAGTATTTCCGCCTGCGCCGGATAGCGTTCGGACCATTCCCAACCCTCGAAGAGCTCCTTCGAGAACGAGTAGCAGTAGCCATGGCTCTCCGAGTCGCAGCGCGCTCCAGGGTATCGGTTCCAGTACCACGTGCCGCCAACGCCGGCGCCCGCTTCGAGGACGAGCGCCGTGAGGCCCAGCCGATCCCGCAGGCAGTGGAGCTGGTAGAGGCCCGAGAATCCGGCCCCGACGATGATCGCGTCGAACGC